>JBLXBZ010000006.1:0-232787 GCA_048265185.1 Stappiaceae bacterium
TGCGATTGTCGATGTCGTTGGGGATGACGCGTCAGAGGATCTTCAACGGCGGGAGCTGCAGGATCAGCCTTCGACATCCGCAGGGGCGGCGCGCAATGATGCGGAGGCTCGGAGCCGAAAGCCCAGCCAAGAACCTTCGGCGCAAGTCAGCAAGACGCGCATGGCTGGGGCTGAAAGGTCTTTGCGTAGCGAGCCATACAGGATTACGGTCAGGAAGGCGGATTTCGTCAAAGAAGACGGGTCGATGGATTGGGTCGGTTATCGCCGCCGCCGCACGGAACGGAACGCCCTAAACGCAGGCTTCGTCAAAGAAGACGGGTCGATGGATTTGACCGGTTTTTACCGCCGCTGCACGGAACGGGATGCCCGAAATGCAGGCTTCGTCAAGACGGATGGGTCGGTAGATGTAACCGCTTATAGGCGCTACAGCAGGGAACAGAGCGTCCTAAATGCAGGCTTCGTCAAGGAGGACGGGTCGGCGGACTTTGCCGCTTATTACCGCCGCTGCAAGGAGCAGAGCGCCTTAAAAGCAGGTTTCGTCAAGGAGGGTGGGTCGGCGGACGTTGCCGCTTATAACCACTATGTAATGAAAAAAACCGCCCGAAATGCAGGCTTCGTCAAGGAGGATGGGTCGGGAGACGTTGCCGCTTATCACCGCCATGTAATGAAAAAAACGCCCAAACTGTAGACTTCGTCAAGGAGGATGGGTCAGCGGACTTTGCCGCTTATAACCGCCATGCAATGAAAAAAACCGCCCTAAACGCAGACTTCGTCAAGGAGGGGGATCGGCGGATGTTACCGCTTATAATCTCGATTTGAAGGCGATGCGAAAAAAGTGATTAATTTGCACGTTGTAGACCTCAGACTAGTTTGTGGGTGATTAGAGGGTTTCTTCGTGTTTTATTTGGTGTGAGTTCGTTTGGTGAAATTAAAAGGCTCTCTCCTGTTGTAGATAGGAGAGAGCGAGCGAATATTGATTTATTTCTTATAAATTACTTTGCGCAACATTAATTGGCGTGATCAATTGATGCAGATTTTTCATAGGATTAATTTGAGCGTTTTGCTCATGATCTGTGTCTAAATCTTTCGTTGAACTGTTAGTCAAGTAGTCAAAAAACGAGCCAAGCGTGTAGTGGCGTGACGTTGTGTGAAGATATGCCGCGCCGCATAAAGCCGCCAAACCAAGAACCGTGTAACTGCCGCCGTCGTCTAAAGCTCCCCGCGCCGCTGACATCTGTCCAGTTAAAAACAACGCGGCTCCGCCCCAAATCAAGGCTTTTTTGAGTGACATGTCGCTGAGGGATTTTTTTGTGGGAATACGCGCGCCTGATAGTGAGGGGAACGTTTCTGGACGCAATGGTTTATGCATTGGTCGGAATAGATGTCCCACGTTAGATTTTTGAGCTTTTGCCTCATCGGATCGTGGTGATCTTGAGTATATTGAGGGGGAGGGAATGGTGTCAATCGTATGTAAACTACCAGGGCGCGGCAATATATTCTCGTGGAGCGGGTGGTTGTTTTGCGAGGGTGTGGGCGAAAAGAGTGGCCTGTTCCTGGCTGTCTCCACATTCGGATTTGTCGAGACGCTGTCATCAGAGCTATTCGTGCGGTTGAGGGATAAGGCGTCCGCTTCCTTTGCATGAGAGGGGACTGTTTGTGACTGTAGTCCATTTTCCATATTGGCGATCGTGTCGTTCAATAAACCTGCGCTAATTTGCGAAACGTTCTGTCCAAAATTTTTACCAGAAATCGAATTGACCATTGGACTACCCTTATTCTACGGAGCTCCAATGATTTTTCTTCATTCCACAGTAATGGGGAAGTGAAATCTATTTATCAGTTAGGGGCGCCTACATGGCGGCTGCCGCCCGGGCCGCTTGGTCATAATGACCGGAAACGGATCGCATGGTTGCAGCGAGGCGGGAAAGCTCGCGCTCATCCATGCCAATTCCCTTTACCGGCTCTACCAGAAGAGCCTCGCGAATACGTCTGTACTCCATGCAGACGGTTTCGCCCGCAGGGGTGATTTCTACGACCTTTTCCTTGCCGCGCTTTCCAGTGGCGACGAATGATAATTTTTCCAGTTTTTTTAAAGCGTAAGTGACGGTGTAAGTGTCTTCGATATTGAGAACGAGGCAGATGTCGGCCAGAGATTTCGGACGACCGCGGTGATTAACTGTATGCAGCACTAATGTGTCGAGAGGGCTCATGCCTGGCGCGCCCGCCGCCGCCATGCAGCGCGCCATCCAACGGTGATAGGCGTTGACCATCATATTGACGGCGAACTCCACCTCGGAAAGAGCGGGCATGGCGCCTGACGCTAGGTGAGACGCGGAAACGACGGGACCAATGGAGAGAGGGGCTTCATCGGCCACTTTGAATTTCCTTCTGTGAATTGTGCTTGCGCCGTGTCAATGGCGCATCATGGTTTCAGGTAGCCAAAGAGCGAGGCCGGGAAAGGCGACGATCAGGGCGACTGCGAAAATGAGCAATAAGAAGAACGGTAACGCCATCATCGCGACCTGAAAAATATTTTTCCCTGTCATTCCCTGCAGCACGAAAAGATTAAAACCGACAGGCGGGGTTATCTGGCTCATCTCGACAACAAGAACGAGATAAATTCCAAACCAGATCAGGTCGATTCCCGCTTGTTCCACCATGGGCAACACGACGGAAGTCGTCAGAACGACGACGGAGATTCCGTCTAGGAAGCAGCCGAGAATGACGAAAAAAATCGTCAAGGCCACCAGAAGGGCCATGGGCGACAATTGCATGGCGGCGATCCATGAAGCCAACTCGCGGGGAATGCCGCTGAAACCCATCGCTACGGTGAGCATTGCGGCGCCTGCGAGTATGAAGGCGATCATGCAGGATGTTCGTGTGGCGCCTATGAGGGCGTCCATGAAGGTGGCGCGGGTTAAGGTTTTTGAAAAGGCCGATAGAACGAGCGAGAGCATAACGCCTACGGCGGCGGCCTCCGTTGGCGAGGCTAATCCGGCGTAGATGGAGCCAATGACGCCGATAATGAGTAAAAACACCGGGATGAGGCGACGCGTCGCCACAATTTTTTCAAAGAAGGGAATTGCAGGTTCCGGTGGCGGCATCTTTTTGTGATTGATCATCGACCACAGGGCGACATACCCCATGAACAACAAGCACAGCATGGCGCCCGGTAAAACCCCTGCGATGAACAGGCGGGCGATGGATTGCTCCGTCGCCGCGCCGTAGACAATCAGGATGATGGATGGGGGGATCAAAAGACCGAGCGTGCCGGAGCCGGCGAGAGTGCCGATAGCGAGCCGCTCATCATACCCTCGATTAAGCAGTTCCGGTAGCGACATTTTTCCAATGGTCGCGGTTGTGGCGGCGGAAGAACCGGAGACGGCCGCGAACAGGCCGCAGCCGAGAATGTTCACATGCAGCAGACGTCCGGGCAGTGAGCGCATCCAGGGAGCGAGACCTGCGAACATGTCTTCCGACAAGCGCGAGCGAAACAGAATTTCCCCCATCCAGATAAACATGGGCAGGGCGGTCAAGTCCCATGAATTTGACGCCCCCCAAACGGTGGAGATCAACACGGAGCCTGCGGGAGCTGAAACGGCGAGTTTCATGGCGATCAGCGCCGTCGCGGCCAGCGCCACGGCGACCCAGGCGCCAAGGGCTAGAAACAGCAACAGCAGCAGGCCAAGAAGAGGCGCAATCAGAGAAAAATCCATTATTCCACGCCCTCGATTCCCTTGTCCGCTTCCTCCTTCACATAACTCGCCGTTCCCCCTCCAAGGGTGAGCAGCAGGTCGTCAAGCAGGGCGATGGCGAAAACGGCAAAGCCGGCGGCCATCGTCGTTTGCGGAATCCATAATGGTATGGCGATGATGCCGAAAGAAACTTCATTGAACTTCCAGCTGTCTATGACCAGCAGGATCGAGTTCCATGTGAAAAAAAGAATAAGCGCCAAAGCGAATGTCAGAACCAGGGTTTCCATCCATCGGCGTAGCCCTTGCGGCGCGAAACTCAAAAGCAGCGACACCCGAATATGGGCCGCATGGCGCAATGTTCCGGCTAGGGCGAGAAAAGACGCGGCGATGAGCAGGAAACCTGCGATTTCCGCCAGAGAAGGCACCAATAAACCGATGGGATCGTGACCAAAAAGCTTCAAGACGCCATCCAATATGCGCCCTGAAACCTGCGCGATGACCAGAATGGCGATCGTCACCAGGCTAAACGCCGCCAGAACCTCCGCGCCGCGATAGAGTTTGGACAGCTGAGAACGCATAGTAATCTCCTTGCGGGCGAATAGTGACTCGCGCGCTTGTTGATAGGTCTATGAAGGATAAGGGCCGACGTGAGTAACGCCGGCCCAACATCTCTTACTTGATGATTTCTTCGATGATCGTGGCGCCGCTTGGACCTGCTTCGGCGACCCATTCCGCCGCCATTTGTCCGCCGATGGCGCTGAAGCCGTTAACCAGCTCTTGCGTCGGCTCGATAATGACCATGCCATTGTCTTTGAGAAGCTTGGTTTGGTCGGCGGTTTCTTTCTTGGAGGCTTCCCAGCCGCGGGTTTCCGCTTCGCTGGCGGCTTTCTTCACGGCGGCCTTTTCTTCGTCGCTCAAAGCGTCAAACGCCGCTTTATTGACGATCACCATATTCTTGGGGAGCCAGGCTTGGGTGTCGTGGTAGTGGCTGACATAGTCCCACGCCTTGGTGTTGGCGCCGGTTGAGGGCGATGTGATCATCGCTTCCACGCGTCCAGTGGAGAACGCCGTCGGAATGTCGGGCACTTCCACTTGCGTTGGCACGGCGTCGGACAGCTGGGCTATCTTTTCCGTCGCGGCGTTATAGGCGCGGAATTTCAGCCCCTTCATATCGTCGACCGATTTGATTTCTTTCTTGGCGAAAATGCCTTGTGGCGGCCACGGCACGGCGAAAAGAAGGGTCAGGCCCTGTTCGTCGAGCTTTTTCTCCAGTTCGGGACGGGAGAGGTCATACAGTTTTTTCGACGCGTCGTACGAGGTGGCGATAAAGGGGATAGAATCGACGCCGAAAATGGGGTCTTCGTTAGACAGACGCGAAATCAGAACCTCACCGACTGGAGCCAGGCCGCGACGAACGGCGTTTTTGATTTCCGGGTGCTTGAACAGGGAGCCGGCGGAGTGCACTTGAATTTTCAAGGAGCCGTTGGTTCCAGCGTCAACGTCATTGGCGAATTCGATGATGTTTTTGGTGTGGAAGTTGCTGTCGCCATAGGGCGTCGGCATGTCCCATTTTGTTTCGGCGAAGGCGCTTGTCGCGGCGCCGGCGAGTACGGCGGCTGCGGCGCCTGCAAGCAGAATGCGTCTGGAAACTGGCATTAATCTATCCCCTGGTTTGGTGGAGACTTGTGTCTCCTGATTATCGGTCAAGTCTCCCAACTTTACCTTTTTGTGGCATTTTGAGAATAGCGAATGTGTTTTTCATTCGTCAAGAATTTATCGACAAAATGTTATTATTATCATATCGTCTAGGGAGAAAGCGCAGAAACTGGCCTTGGGGAGAGCTGGCTTGCGAGCCAATAAACCGAGCGCGCCAAGCGGGAGAGCAATGATGAAAAGTCCGGATTTTGACGTGCTTGTGGAAGGCTCCAGTCTTGCATTCTCTGGAGGTTTCTTTGGTATTTCCTCCATTGTTTTGCTAACGGTTGGCGCGGAGCGGGTTTTATTCGACTGCGGTCATGGCGTAAGCCGGAAGCTTCTTCTCGACGCTCTCGCCGCGCGTGATCTGGCGCCCGCCGATATTGATGCGGTTGTCTTGTCTCACGGGCATTTCGATCATGTTCTCAATCTGGATCTCTTTCCTGGAGCTCGAGTCGTCATGAGCCGGGATGAGCGTGATTACGTCGAATCGCCTTTTGAGCATGACTGGGTCACGCCGCGCTATCTTCCCGCTCTATTGCAGGGGCACCACGTGGACCTTCTTGACGGCGAGAGCGAGATTTTTCCCGGCGTCACCGCCTTTCCAACGCCGGGTCATTCGCCCGGCCATTTTTCATTGCAATTGGCGCAGGCGGACAAGCGTGTCGTGTTGGCGGCGGACGCCCTGAAGACCGCGCGTGAGGCTTCAACCGGCCTTCCAGACGTGGAGTTCGATCCGCAAAAGCGCGGCGAAGCTTCTCTGCAAGAGGTGGTGCGCCGAGGTGACGTCATCGTTCCGGGGCATTTCCCAACGCTTGTCAAAGATGCGCAAGGCCAAATTTCCTGGACGGGCGTTCAGGAAATGCCCTTGCTGCTTCGCTAACTATCATAAGTTTAAAAATGGGGATATTCATGACTGCAAAATGGGATTTCTGGATCGATCGCGGCGGCACCTTCACCGATATCGTCGCGCGCACGCCGCAAGGCGAAATTCTGGCGCATAAGGTGCTTTCCGAAAATCCGGAAGCGTATCGCGACGCGGCCATTCAGGGCATTCGTGAATTGATGGGCGTGGAGCAGGGGGCGCGTATCCCGTCGGAAAATATTTCCGCTGTTAAAATGGGCACGACGGTCGCCACCAACGCCTTGCTTGAGCGTAAGGGCGACCGCACGCTTCTGGTCACCACCAAGGGGTTTCGTGACGCGTTGGAAATTGGTTATCAGGCGCGGCCGGATATCTTCGCCAAGGAAATCATCAAGCCGGAGCTTCTTTACGAAAGCGTCATTGAGATTGATGAGCGGATACGCGCTGACGGGACGGTTGAGAAAACGCCCGATATGGCGGTGGTGCGCGCGGATTTGCAAAAGGCCTATGACGCCGGACTTCGCTCGCTGGCGATTGTCTTCATGCATTCTTACGCGCATCCTGATCATGAAAAACTGGTGGCGAACGTCGCGCGCGAAATTGGCTTTCCGCAAGTCTCCGTCTCCCATGAGGTCTCCCCTTTGATGAAGCTTGTTGGACGCGGCGACACCGCCGTGGTCGACGCTTATCTCTCGCCAATTCTGCGTCGCTACGTGGAGCAGGTGGCGAGCGAGTTGCAAATCGAGGGGACGGATTGCCGTTTGATGTTCATGCAGTCTTCCGGAGGCCTGACGGCGGCGGAGCTGTTTCAGGGCAAGGACGCGATTCTCTCCGGTCCCGCCGGCGGGGTCGTGGGCGCTGTCGAGACCTCGAAGATGGCGGGTTTTGATCAGGTCATCGGTTTTGATATGGGGGGCACCTCCACGGATGTGTCGCATTTCAACGGCGATTATGAGCGCGCCTTTGAAACCGAGGTCGCGGGCGTGCGCATGCGCGCGCCGATGATGCGCATTCACACCGTGGCCGCTGGCGGTGGGTCTATCCTGCATTACCGCGACGGCCGCTTTCAGGTCGGTCCGGATTCCGCCGGCGCGAACCCGGGGCCAAAATGTTATCGGCGCGGGGGGCCGCTCGCCGTCACGGACGCTAATGTGATGGTCGGCAAGTTGTTGCCGGACTTTTTCCCGAAAATTTTTGGGCCGGAGAGAGCGGATCCGCTTGACGCCGACGCGGTGAAGGCGGCGTTTGAGGAAATGGCGGCGGCGGCCGGCGGGACGCGCACTGCGGCGGAAGTGGCGGATGGCTTCCTGAAGATCGCCGTTGAGAATATGGCTAATGCGATCAAGAAAATATCGGTTCAGCGTGGTTATGACGTCACCGGATATGCGTTGACCTGCTTTGGCGGAGCGGGCGGTCAGCACGCTTGTATGGTTGCTGACGCGCTGGGCATGAAGACGGTGATTGTTCACCCGTTATCGGGCATATTGTCCGCTTATGGCATGGGCTTGGCCGATATTCGCGCCAATCGGCAACAGGCGGTGGTGCGTCGTCTGGATGAGGCGTTGCTGCCGGAGCTGGAGAAATTGCGCGATTCTCTGGCCCGTGAAACCGAAGCGGAGCTGGAGGGGCAGGGCGTCAAGGCGAATGAGCGTCAAACGTTAACCCGGGCGCATTTGCGCTATGAGGGAACGGACACGCCGCTTCCCGTGCCTCATGGTTCGCTCGCGCAGATGGTGGAGGCGTTTGAGGACGTTCATCGTCAGCAATTTGGTTTCGCCTATGAGGATAAGCCGATTGCGGTGGAGGCGTTGGAAGTTGAAACTGTGGGCGGCGGCGCCGGCATTGACGAGCCGGATCAGCTCTTGAGCGAAGAGGAGGCGGCGCCAGCCTTGACCACGCCCGTGTTCTCAGATGGCGAATGGCGTGAGGCCGGCGTTTTCCGCCGCGCCGATTTGGCGCAGGGCCAGAGCCTGAGCGGCCCGGCGCTGATCATGGAACCGCATCAAACCATCGTGGTCGAGCCGGGTTGGCGGGCGCGGATCACCGCAAAAGATCATATCATCTTGCAGCGGGTCGTGGCCATGTCGCGGGCGGCGGCGGTTGGCACCAAGGCCGATCCGGTGATGCTGGAAGTGTTCAACAACCTGTTCATGTCCATCGCCGAGCAGATGGGCGTGACCTTGCAGAACACGGCCTATTCGGTCAATGTCAAGGAACGGCTGGATTTCTCTTGCGCCGTATTTGACGCCTCTGGGGCGCTGGTGGCCAATGCGCCGCATATGCCGGTGCATCTGGGGTCGATGGATCGTTCCGTTGAAACGGTCATCAAGCTCAATCAGGGCAATATTCATCCCGGCGACGTTTTCGCGTTGAACGCGCCTTATAACGGCGGCACGCATTTGCCGGACATTACGGTGGTTACGCCGGTGTTTGACGGTGAGGAAAAAGAGCTGTTGTTCTGGACGGCCTCTCGCGGTCATCACGCAGATGTGGGCGGCTCCGCGCCCGGCTCCATGACCCCTCGCGCCACCACGGTGGACGAAGAAGGGGTCTTGATAGACAACTTCAAGATGGTCGATCGTGGTCGGTTCCAGGAAGAGGCGCTGGTCAAGATCTTGACGGATCATCCATGGCCGGTGCGCAACGTCACTCAGAATGTGGCGGATCTGAAAGCGCAAATCGCGGCGAATGAGAAGGGCGTGCAAGAACTAGCTAAAATGGTGGCGCATTTTGGCCTCGACGTTGTTCAGGCCTATATGGGCCATGTTCAGGATAACGCGGAAGAAAGCGTGCGCCGGGTCATCGAGGCTTTGGCCGATAGCTCCTACGAATATCCAACCGATCAGGGCTCGCTTATCAAGGTCAAGATCTCGGTGGATAAGGCGAAGCGGGAGGCCACCGTCGACTTCACCGGAACTTCAGGGGTGAAGCCTAATAACTTCAACGCTCCAGAACCAGTAACTCGGGCGGCGGTGCTTTATTGCTTCCGCGTGATGGTTGAGGGCGATATTCCCATGAACGCTGGTTGCTTGCGGCCGATTAACATTATCCTGCCCGATGGTTGTATGCTGAAGCCGGAATATCCTGCGGCGGTGGTCGCTGGCAACGTGGAGACCAGTCAGCATGTGACCAATGCGCTTTTGGGCGCGTTGGGGGCCATGGCCAACAGTCAGGGGACGATGAACAACCTGACCTTCGGCAATGACACGTATCAATATTATGAGACGTTGTGCTCCGGCTCTCCCGCTGGTCCCGGCTTTAACGGCACCGACGGCGTGCATGTTCACATGACCAACTCCCGTTTGACCGATCCGGAAGTGCTTGAGTTCCGTTACCCGGTGCTTTTGGAGGATTTTCATATCCGTAAAGGCTCTGGCGGCAAAGGCGAATGGTCGGCGGGGGACGGCACCAAGCGCGCCATACGTTTCCTAGAGGAGATGGATTGCGCCATTCTCGCTTCTCACAGAACCATTCGTCCGAAAGGCATGGAAGGCGGCGAGGACGGCGAGCTTGGAGAAACCATGGTGCGCCGGTTGGATGGTTCGGTCGAAAAATTGAACGGTTGCGATCAAACGGTTCTTAAAGCCGGCGAAGCCGTGATTGTCGTTACGCCCACCAGCGGCGGCTGGGGGAAGCCTAAATAATAGGCGTGATCATGAGTTGAGCTAATGTGCGCGGCGGGGGTTTTTACCCGCCGCGTTTTTTTGAGGGCGTGCCGTAGTTCGTATTTCTTCCGAGAGTTAAGGCGCAGCGAGGCGCATATGCCTTAGGTCAGGTTTTGAAGCAGGGGGGATGGGTTGTGAAAAGAAGTCAGGGATTTTTGGAGAGGTGAATAAACGGCGTCTGGATGAAACGGAGAGCTTTGCGCTCTTCTCATTTGTGTTTCATCCAGACGCCGCTCCCCTCATACAGTCTCGCCGGAGCGTGTCCCTCGATTCCGGTGATCAGATCGTCGCGTCATGAACTCTTTGATATGCGCGCTGAGTTCGGCTCTACGGCTATTCCATTGTTACTTACTGAAGACAGTTTAGACGCTGGAGTTGAATCGTGAAGCGCAAATTGTGGACACTTTGCGCTTAATTTTCAGTCAGGGCACTTATTGGTTGAATTAATCTGGTAAATTTGAAACAAATAGAGAACATTTGCGATGATTTGTTACAATGGGCATAACTGCTCTGGAGTAGGCTTTGATTTAATTGTATCGCGTTGTGTGGAAGACGTTCGAAAGATGGAAGCGCGTTCGCCATGAGCTTATGGACAACACTCTCTGGCCTTCTGGCGGCGGTCGGCAATAGCGGCGTTCTGCTGATCGACCGGTTGGTTCACTATGTCACCGCGATTGGAGACGGCGATCAGGGAAAGGGCGCGCGCTCGGTGGCGTTTACGGTGGCGATGATCGCGCTTTCGGCGAAAATGGCCAAGGCGGACGGCGTGGTGACGGGCGATGAGGAAATAGCTTTTCTTGAATTATTCGACATTCCCTCGGGAGAGGAGCGGAATGTGGCGCGTTTGTTCAATTTGGCCAAACAGGATGTTGCGGGTTTTGAGACCTATGCTGAGCGTTTGGCGGTTCTGTTTCCAAATGATCCTGAAACTTGCATTGATATATTGGATGGTTTGTTTCATATCGCCAAGGCGGACGGCGTTTTGCATGAAAATGAAATAGGATATTTGAGAAGAATTTCTCAAATTTTCAATTTGGATGAACGGATGTTCAATCAGATGCTTGCGCGCCATGCGCGCGGCGGGGCGGATCCATACGCCATACTGGGTGTGGCGCCGGAAGCGAGCGACGCGGAATTGAAGTCTCAGTTTCGGCATTTGGTTCGTGAAACTCATCCGGATCGTTTGATTGCGCGAGGTGTGCCGGAAGATTTTGTTCGGATCGCCAATGACCGCTTGGCCGCGCTGAACGGCGCATGGGCGCAAGTCGCGGCCGAGCGAAATTTGTAGTGGGGCGTCATTCATGGAGGGCTGTTGAGTTGACTGTTCGCCGTGATAATTTTCCTCGATTTGAAGAGAAGACAATGCCTAGAGAGACCGATACGTCCTTGCCTGCGCGTTTGCATCCCAGTCCTAACCATAATGAGCGGGATGCTGAAGCGCGGATTGATATGCTGGTGTTGCATTATACTGGTATGGAGAGCGGTGAGGCGGCCTTGCGCCGTTTGTGTGACGCGCGCGCGCAGGTTTCCGCCCATTATTTGGTAGAAGAAGACGGAACGCTTTTTCAATGCGTTCCGGAGAGTCGGCGAGGGTGGCATGCCGGGGTTTCGTCCTGGAAGGGGCGGGGTGACTTGAATTCCTGCTCCATTGGCGTGGAGATCGTCAATCCCGGCCATGAGCATGGATATCGGCCGTTCCCCGAACGTCAGATTGAAGCGGTGGTCGCGCTTTCTCAGGACATATGCCGACGTCATGAGATCCCGGCGGAGAGGGTTTTGGCGCATTCGGACATCGCGCCCGAGCGCAAGCAAGATCCCGGCGAGTTGTTTCCCTGGGATTGGCTCGCCGCCGAAGGCGTTGGTCATTTCGTTGAGCCCATTGCCATTTCAGGTGGGCGCTATTTTCAATACGGAGAAGAAGGTCAGCCAATAGAGGCGCTTCAGTCTATGCTGGCGATCTATGGATATGACGTTGCGATCACGGGTGTTTTTGACGAACGAACCCGAGCGGCGGTGGCGGCTTTTCAAAGGCATTTTCGCCGTGAGAAGGTGGATGGAATTGCTGATATGTCCACTATTTCAACTTTGCACCGGTTGATTTCAGCTCTGCCAAGCTTCGGTTGAGGGCGTTTGATGCGTTTTGAGCGCTTAAATTTTGCGCGCGACAACTTTCTGATCTCAATGCAATAAGGTGCGATTTTATTATAATTTTTCTGATTTTTCGATCATGTTTACGCGCGAATGGTTTTCGTCTGATGCTTCAAAAAATATGATTTCTTTTTTGTGAATTTATGAATTTATTCAAACATTCGTCTGATGAAAGTCTTTATTCTGTCATATTTGTGACTTTATTTTTATTTTTAGCGATTTTTATCTATAATATTGTCACTTATCCTGTTTGTATTTGTAATATTTCGTGATCTATCTGGTCTGATTTTCGTCCCAACAGACCATCATACCCCCGGCCTTGAGTTTTTTGTGAAGTCCACAAGGTACATATCGGTTGGGGTTATATGATAACTTTTCTATTGAAGAGATTTTCTTTGTTGTTACTCATAGGGTTTGGGTTGGCTGGATGTCAGTCTGGAGTCGTGTCGACGACGACTGTCAATCCGGCTTTGCTTGAGGGGGCGCCGGGAAGCGCCTACGCCTCGCTTATTGAAACTGAAGCGAAAAAACATGGCGTTCCGGTCGATCTCGCCTTGGCCGTCGTGCAAGTTGAAAGCAATTTCAATCCGAAAGCGCGTGGGCGTCATGGTGAGATTGGATTGATGCAGATCAAGCCGTCCACTGCCCGAGGAGTAGGGTTTCGTGGATCTTCCAAGGCGCTTTATCAACCGAAAACCAATATCAAATGGGGAATGAAATACCTTGCCGGGGCGCATGAGCGTGCTGGGGGGGATCTTTGCGGAACAATTCTGCGCTATAATGCGGGGCACTACGCACGTCGAATGAACCCTGTCAGCCGTCGTTATTGTAAGAAAGTGCAGAAAATTATCGCCGCTGCAGGTTGAGTGGCGGCGATGACTTCTTTCCATGGCGCAAAATTGCATACTGGTCGCTTAACGTTTTTCCGTTCAACCGCATGCGATGATGGCAGATGTTGGAAAAAGCGACGGTTCATCCGGTTTTTACGCGGGCCGCGTTGACGGATGGCGGGCTGTCGACCTTCTTGAGGGATCTTTCGTCGCGCACGGGGCGCGCGAGCGTTGTCGCGATTGGAATGATCCCCGTCCATATGGGCAGATGCTGGTCGTCCTCTTCCAGTCCCGGCATTCCCTCTCTGACTTTTGCGCTGGCGATGTCGATGTCCATTGCGATGATGCCGGTGGCTTTGCGTTCTTTCTCAAGCATTGGTCTTACTTCTTTTGACCGGCCCGGCAGGGCGTGATTAAGCATGGCCGTTAGAGCGGCGTCATATTCCACTTCGCTGGTGACGGCTCTGGCCACGCCATGGGCGACGACGGAGCGGTAGTTGACGCTGTGGTTGAAAGCGGCTTTCGCCAGAACCAATCCATCGAGCAATGTCACCGTGAAGCACATGGCCGCTGCGTTCTGCTCGTTTATGATCCGGGTCGTGGATGCGCCGTGTATATACAAGCACTCGCCTATTCGCCCATAGGCCATGGGAATGACCATGGGTCTGCCGTCGGCTATAAAGCCGACATGCGCCACCAATCCAGCGTCAAGAATGTCGCAAATGGTGGTCCAGTCGTGAGCCGCCCGCTTGCGCTGGCGAATTTTTGCATAGGCGGGCGTGTTCTTTAAGATGCTGGAAGAGCTGGTTTCATGCGTCATTTCATTTTCTTTCGTCTAGAGGGATGCCGGAAAGAAATGCCAGTGCAACTGGATCTTTTAAAGGTCATGTTTTTCTGTTTTAATAGTTCCAGTTGTGAGGTGTGATGATCTTGCGCGTGATATGGCCGCAGGCTGACGGCGTTAAGGCGAAATTTTATGCTGGAAGGAATTTTGACGTTACGCCGGGGCGAGGGGCGCCCGTTGCCGGAGCAGATTTACCTGGGAATCCGTAAGGCGGTGAACGATGGTCGGCTTTTGGAAGGAGCGCGGCTGCCCTCGTCGCGAGAGCTGTCGCAGGCGCTCGGCGTGTCGCGTAATTCGGCGAACGCCGCATATGAGCTTTTGAAGGCGGAAGGCGTGGTGAAGGTGCGCCCCGGGGCCGCGCCGCGGGTGGCGCGTAGGCGGTCGGGGGAGTCTGAAGGCGTGGGGGCGCGAGGAAAAGGCGCCGTGTCGTCGTTATCTCGGCGCGGACTTGCGTTTAGCACGGATTTACGATCAGCGGCCTATGTGCGGCGCGCGGGGCGATTGCAGCCCGGCGCGCCCGCTGAGGACCTTTTCCCCCGCGACGAATGGGCTCTTGCGCTGCGCCGCGCCGCTCGCGGGCTGAAAGGGGCGGGATTGCTTTATGATCAAACGAATGGCCTTCAGTCCTTACGCGAAACGCTCGCCCGCTACTTGTCGCGGGACCGCGGCGTGATTTGCGCGCCGGAGCAGATTATTGTCACGGCTTCTACCCAAAGCAGCCTTCACCTGTTGAGCCAATGTCTGGCCGATCCGGGGGATGAGGTCTGGATTGAGGATCCGGGCTATATTGGCGCAAGGTCCGCTTTCCTGGCGGCGGGGCTTTCGGTGACGCCTGTGCCGGTTGATTTGGATGGTTGTGATTTCTCTTCTATGTTCACGTCGCGAACGGGGGGCGCGAAAGCTCCGAAACTTATTTATGTCACGCCCTCGCATCAGTACCCCCTTGGGGGACGAATGCCGCTGGAGCGTAGAATCGCGCTGCTGGATTACGCGCGCCGCGTTGGCGCTTTGGTTCTCGAAGATGATTATGACAGCGAGTTTCTTTTTTCCGGTCGCTCCATCGCTTCGCTTCAAGGGCTGGGCGTGGGAGGCGAGGTGGTCTATCTTGGAACTTTCGCAAAGAGCATGCTGCCTGCACTGCGTACCGCCTATATGGTCGTTCCAGATTCTCTTGTCAGTCCGCTTGCGCAAGCCCAGAGAAATATGGGCGCTTTGGCCAATGCGCACACGCAAGCGGCTTTGGCCGACTTCATCGAGAACGGGCGATATCGCGCGCATTTGAAACGTATTCGCGCTGTCTACGAACAGCGTGGGCGAGAACTTTCGGGGCGGTTGCATGAATGTTTGGGCGATCATTTGCGCGTCGCCTCTCCAAGGGGAGGGGTGCAGCTGACGGCGTTGTTCAGGCGGCCTCTTGACGAGCGTCCTGTGATTGCGTGTGCGGCGAAGTCCGGTTTTTCCTTTGCGGCGTTGTCCAGTTATTGCTTGCGGGCGGATTTGCGCGGCTTGGTGATTGGCTTCGCTAACGCGTCAGCGCGTGATATCCGGGAAGGGGTCGAGGTTGTGGCGCGCGCTATGAGTTCGCCTGGCGCTTGCGATTGATGAATATGCTTGAATTTAGAACGTTGAATGAAAAATGGCCGCTTGACCGCGAGCAGTCCTGCGCATAGGTGTTGCGACGTCAGTCGGCTGGACGGCCGCCGCCGCAAGCGCGGAAACGCCGCGGGGGAGGAAAGTCCGGGCTCCACGGAAACACGGTGCCGGGTAACGCCCGGCGGGGGCGACCCTAGGGAAAGTGCCACAGAAAGTAAACCGCCGTATGCTTCAGGGCGTGCGGTAAGGGTGAAAGGGTGGGGTAAGAGCCCACCGCGTGGCCGGTAACGGTCGCGGCACGGTAAACCCCACCGGGAGCAAAACCGAATAGGGGCGGCAAGGAGCTTGCTTCAGCCTGTTTCCAGGCCAGTCGCTCGGGTTGGTTGCGTGAGGCGTTCGGTAACGAACGTCCCAGATGAATGGTCGTCGCGCGCTTCAGGCTTGCTTGAGGCGCCGTACAGAACCCGGCTTACAGGCCGACTGGCGTTTTCTTTTCGCAGCCTTTCGTTCGCGTTATCGCGCCGATGTGTTGTCCCCATTTTGTCCCCAAAAATCAAACGGGTCCGTGCTTCTGAGAACCAGGGCGCGGATGGTCGCGTCAGGTCCTTGTTTTGCAACGCTTGCGTTGCGGACGGGCTAAGGAAACGCATTCTTAAGCTTAACGACATATTGATTTTGTCGCTGACATATGCCGCCGAAAAGCTTAGATTCCAGCGGATTCCATTGACGCCCATGCTGTCCCATGTTATCCCAGTTTATCCCTGAGTGTGACTATGCGTCTAGGATCAAACCTTGTCGAAGCCATGAAATTTGAACTTGGGGCGTCGTTCCGGTTTTGATGGGATCGATACGATGGCTTTGCGTGTTGTGAATTTGTTTTCATTTCAGCCTCCTGTTTTGGGGCGATTAAGGGTCGAGAGGGGCCATGGCGGGCTTCGTATCGCATTTCACCAATCGGCTCGACGCCAAGGGGCGGGTCTCTGTGCCGGCGCCTTTTCGCGCCGCTTTGGCGCGCGACGATTACGAGGGGCTTTATTGCTTTCCCTCTCCTCATCAACCTGCGGTAGACGCTGGCGGCAACCAGCTTGTGGGCGAGATTCAAAAGCGGCTGGCGACATTCGACACATTAACGGCCGATCACGACTCTTTGGCTATGGCGTTGTTTGGCGTCAGCGAGACTTTGAAAATCGATTCCGACGGCCGCGTCACTCTTTCGGACATGATCCGCGAACATGCGGGGATAACCGATCACGTGACCTTTGCCGGCTTGGGGTACAAATTTCAGATCTGGAACCCGGAGCGTTTCAGCGCTCACAGGGCGGAGGTGATGAAGCGCGCGCTTTCGGTGTTGTCGGGCGACGCCGGGAAGACGGCGCAAACAGGAGGCGGGTCGCAGTGACGATTGACGTAGAGCGCGCCGGCGCGGCAAGTGACGATCTTCGGCGGCATGTTCCCGTTATGCTGAACGGCGTTCTGGAGGCGCTTGAGCCTCGGTATGGTCAGGTGATCATTGACGGTACGTTCGGAGCAGGTGGTTATTCCAGCGCTTTGCTTGAAGCTGGCGCGGATGTGATTGGCGTTGATAGGGATCCGGACGCGATCGCCGGCGGTGCGGCTCTCAAACAGGAATATTCAAACCGATTGCATCTGGTTGAGGGTCGTTTCGCGGAGCTTGATCAGCATGCGCGCGCGTCTGGTTATGAGGCGGTTGACGCCGTGGTGCTTGATCTGGGCGTGTCATCTATGCAGCTTGATCAGGCCGCGCGTGGGTTTTCTTTTCGCTTTGAAGGACCGCTGGATATGCGTATGGAGCAGTCGGGGCTCTCGGCGGCGGATGTTGTCAATCACATGCCGCAAAAAGATTTGACGCGTCTTATCGGGCTGTTGGGCGAGGAAAAGCGCGCTAGCGCAGTGTCGCGGGCCATCGCTGACCGGCGCGCTGAGGCGCCTTTTTCGACGACCTCGGATCTCGCGGCTGTGGTTGAGCGGGTTTTGGGCCGCTCGCCTAAAAAGGCCCAGATACATCCGGCGACCAAAACCTTTCAGGCCCTTCGTATTTTCGTCAACGCCGAGCTGGATCAGGCGGCAGAGGCTCTGGCCGCCGCCGAGCGTATTTTGAAGCCGGGCGGGCGGCTGGTGGTTGTGACTTTCCATAGTCTTGAAGACAGGATTGTTAAGCGCTTTTTCGCCGAGAGAAGCCGCACCCGCGCCGGCGGCTCTCGCCATCTTCCAGAGGCGGACGTTCCGCCGCCAACCTTTGAGCTTCTTTTCAAAGGGGCGCGTGAGGCGGGCGACGAGGAAGTTAGCTCTAACCCGCGCTCCCGCTCGGCTCGGTTGCGCGCCGGCGTGAGAACTTCCAGTTCTGCGCGGGAGCTGGATTTGCGCGCGCTTGGCGTGCCTCGCTTGGCGTCGCTTGAACGATCTGAAGGGGGCGCGGCGTGAACCGGATTTTGAATTTGATGTTGGTTTTCGCCGTTTTGATCGGCGCGGCCGTTGTTTTCGATATGAAATACGCTGCGGAGCAATCTGCAGATCATGTTTCGGATCTTCGCCGACAAATTGACGAGGAGCGCGAGCGCATCCAAATGCTCACGGCTGAATGGAGTTATCTTAACCAGCCGGACCGTTTGCAGCGTCTTGTTGAGCGTTATAACGCGTATCTTAATCTGGAGCCTTTGTCGGTTGAGCAGATCACCCAGCTTGAAGACTTGCCGGTAAAGCCTATGCCGCTGGAGCCTATCAGCAGCGACCCCTCTCTTGGGGGATATGCTGGCGCGACGACCAAGGTGGTGAGGTAGACGCATGGCTCCGATATCCGAACCTCGATCATTTTTGCAGTCTCGCGTGGTGACGCCGCGCAATGTCCCCCACCCAGCTCCAAGTCGCTCCGTCAAATCGCGTGTTTATCTGGCGCTTTTCGGGTTTGTGATGGTTTATTCGCTGATTGCCGGGCGTTTGATTATGCTTGGGCTGACGGACATCGGCCCGGAGTCGAGCTATATCTCCGCGCAGGATTCCGTGGCCGCCTCAAGGCCGAACCTGATTGATCGTAATGGAGAAATTCTCGCCACGGATATTCGCACGGCGTCGCTATACGCAGAACCGCGCAAGATTATCGACGTGGACGAAGCGATCGAAGGGCTGGGCGGCGTTCTTCCTGAGTTGCGTTCTGAGACCGTGCGAAAGCGTTTGTCGAGCCGTGCTGGTTTTATTTGGCTAAAGCGAGAGTTGACGGCTCGCCAGAAGCAGGAAATCCATAATCTGGGGATTCCCGGCATCGGCTTTCTGGAGGAAAACAAACGCTTCTATCCTGGCGGCGCGACGGCCAGCCATATTGTTGGCGCGGTGAATGTGGACAATCAGGGCATCAGCGGCATGGAGTTGGCGATGGATCGGGAGTGGCTGGGAGATATTCAGTCGCTCGGGTTCACCAAGGGGCGTCCACTTGAGCCGGTCGCCCTTTCTGTCGATTTACGGGCGCAACATGTGGTTCGCGATGAACTTTCAAAGTCGATGGAGCGTTTCAAGGCCATCGCCGCCGTGGGGATTGTTCTCGACGTCAAGACGGGCGAAGTGGTGGCCATGTCCTCCTTGCCTGATTATGATCCCAATGACCGTGCGGAAGCGCTGGACCCGAACAGACTGAACAGATCGACGGCGGGCGTTTATGAGATGGGGTCCGTTTTCAAGGGATTTACCGTCGCTATGGCGCTGGACAGTGGCAAGGTCGGCATTAATGATAGTTTCGACGCGACCCGGCCCATTCGCGCTGGCGGACGGACCATAAATGACTTCCATGGCAAGCGCCGCATTCTGTCGGTTCCGGAAGTGTTTATTTATTCGTCCAATATTGGCACAATCAAAATGATGCAATCGGTGGGGATTGAGGCGCAGCAGGAGTTTTTCGGCCGCCTTGGCTTGACCAAGCGTGTCGATACGGAATTGCCTGAGAACGCCGCGCCGTTGCTGCCGCCAAAATGGAATGAGCTGGCCGCCATGACTATTTCCTTCGGGCACGGCATCTCCGTGACGCCGATGCAGACGGCGGTTGCTGCGGCGGCTTTGGTGAACGGCGGCACTCTTATTCCGCCGACATTCTACCCACGTAGTCAGGAGCAAGCTGCGAAATTGGGCAAAAAGGTCATATCTGAGCGCGTTAGCGGGATGATTCGTTATTTGTTCCGATTGAATGTCTTGAGTGGTTCGGGACGCCGCGCCAAAGTGCCGGGTTACGTGGTGGGCGGTAAAACAGGGACTGCGGAGAAAATCGAAAATGGTCGCTATGTGAACAACAAGCGCCGCAATTCGTTCTTATCCGCTTTTCCAATGGACGACCCTCGTTATGTGGTGCTTGTGGTTCTGGATGAGCCAAAGCCGGAAAAGCCAGGTGTGGGAGCGACCGCCGGAATGAACGCCGCTCCAACAGTTGCTGCGATTATACGGCGTATAGCGCCAATGCTGGGCGTCATGCCCAGATTTGGCGAAGGGGGGGAGACTATACAAGTATCTTACTGAACGGTGTGATGAATGTTGAGCAGGGAAAGGGGTCGCACCTGAAATTCCGTGGTTGCTCAACATGAAGAAGCGCCTGTTAACGACGACGCACTCAAGACAATGGCGCATAACATGCAATTGGAAATCCTAGCTGGAGACCTCTGGCTTCCCGAAGGGCACGGAGGTGTTGAAATCTCCGGCCTTACCGCTGATAGCCGGCGTATCAAACCCGGGTATTTGTTCGCGGCCTTCAAGGGCGAGCATGTGGATGGCGCACGATTTGTCGCTCAAGCGGTTGCGGCGGGCGCGTCGGCCATTTTAACCGGAGCGCAAAGCGATCTGGCTTTGGTGGAGCGAGAGGCCGGTGAATGCCCTGTTCTTATCGCGGCGGATCCGCGCCGGGAATTTTCCAGGATGGCGGCGCGTTTCTACTACCAGCAGCCGGAAACCATGGTCGCCGTTACGGGAACCAGCGGAAAAACGTCGGTCGCCGTATTTGTTCGTCAAATTTTTGAATACGCTGGCTTTGATGCGGCGAGTCTGGGGACAATCGGCACGGTGACTTCCAGTGGCGAAAGTTATGCTGGACTGACGACGCCAGACCCTGTCTCTCTCCATGAAGATCTGGCGCGCCTCGCCTCCAGCGGCGTCACCCATGGCGCGCTTGAGGCGTCCAGCCATGGGTTGGATCAGCGGAGATTGGATGGCGTGCGCCTCGCCGCCGCTGCTTTCACCAATCTGGGTCGTGATCATCTCGACTATCATCCTGACATCGAAGACTATCTGAACGCGAAGCTTCGCCTGTTCACCGAATTACTGCCAGGCGACGGCGTGGCCGTTGTGGAGCCGGACGCGCCATTTGCCGATCGGGCTATTGAGGCGGTGAAGGCGCGAGGCTTGCGGTTGGTCACCGTTGGCGGGGGCGGGGAGGACATCGCCCTGACGGCTTTGCGCCACGACGGCTATACGCAAATCCTCACTTTGAAAACGCCCTTGGGCGAGCGCGAAGTGGCTTTGCCCTTGGCGGGGCGGTTTCAGGTCTCCAACGCATTGCTCGCAGTGGGACTGGCCTATGCTGTTGGGCTTCCGCTTGACGTGGCGCTCGACGCCTTGACGTCCTTGAAAGGCGCGCCCGGGCGTTTGGAGTTGATTGGCGAGAAGTTGGGCGGCGGGTTGGTTTTCGTTGATTACGCACATAAGCCGGACGCGCTCGATAACGCTTTGGCGGCGCTGCGCCCGTTTGCTGAGAACCGGTTATTGGTTCTTTTTGGCGCGGGGGGGGATCGCGACCCGGGTAAGCGGCTGTTGATGGGACAGGCCGCGCGCCGTAACGCCGATCTTGTCATTGTTACTGACGACAACCCGCGTAGCGAAGATCCGGGTGAAATTCGTCGCGCCGTTCTCGCTGGCGCTCGGGGGGCGATTGAAATCGCAGACCGCGCCGACGCCATTCGCACGGCAATTGGCATGTTGCGAGAAGGGGATTTGTTGTGCGTGGCGGGAAAGGGTCATGAAACGGGCCAAATTATCGGCGACAGCGTCTTGCCCTTCTCCGATCATGAGGTAATTCGCAGCGCGCTCGATGAGGTTCGGGCGGCTCGCCTTTCAGTGGCGGAGGATTCAACTGTGCGGAGGTCCGTGGACGTGAGTGATAGTGATTCTAAGCCGCTTTGGACTCTTGAGGATTTCGTAACGGCCACGGGAGGGCGGGTCATTGGCGTTCCAGCCGCGGAAATTGTCGGCATTTCAATCGATACTCGCTCGCTTACCCCGGGGGAGGCGTTTTTCGCGATAGCGGGAGAGCGTTTTGACGGACATGATTTTGCCGATGACGCCATAACGGCGGGCGCCGCGTTGGCTGTGGTGTCGGAAGACAAATGTGATGAGCTAGCCGGAGGTGGCCCTTATGTGGTCGTTGACGACGTTCTTGACGCCTTGCGCCGTCTGGGCGAAGCGGCGCGGGCGAGAACCTCGGCGCGCATTGTGGCGATCACCGGTTCCGTTGGGAAAACCGGCACGAAGGAAATGTTGCGCAAAGCGCTGGCTCGTTCGGGGAAAGTTCATGCCTCCGTCGCCTCCTTCAATAATCATTGGGGTGTGCCTCTGACGTTGGCGCGCATGGCGCAGGATACGCAATACGGCGTTTTCGAGATTGGTATGAATCACGCGGGTGAGATCACGCCATTGGTGAAAATGGTCCGCCCGCATGTGGCGATCATAACCACCGTGCAGCCGGTTCATCTGGAATTTTTTGGCTCCGTAGAAAAAATCGCCGAAGCAAAAGCTGAGATTTTCCTCGGTCTTGAGCCGGGCGGGGCGGTGATTTTAAACCGCGACAACGATCAGTTCGACCTCCTTCGTTTTCACGCCAAAGCCGTGGAGATAGGTGAAATTTATTCGTTTGGCGTAGACGGTCCGGCGGACGCCCAAGGGGTGAAAGTTTCAGCTCAGGCAGGTTGCACATGCATTTCAGGCGCGGTTCTGGGCAAGGACGTGACTTACAAAATCGGCGCTCCTGGTCGCCACCTTGTGCGCAACTCTCTGGCGGTTTTATTGGCGGTTGAAGCTTTGGGGGCGGATTTGGCGCTTGGAGCGATCGCCTTGGCCGGCCATAAGGCGCCAAAGGGGCGAGGGGCGCAAACGCGTCTGAAACTTCGCGGCGGCGACGCCCTCGTTATTGATGAAGCTTATAACGCCAACCCCGCCTCCGTGCGGGCGGCGCTGCAGGTTCTGGGTGAGATGCCTGTTAATCGTCCAGGGCGGCGCATAGCGGTTCTTGGCGATATGCTGGAGCTTGGCGAGACGTCTGAAAAGCTGCATATGGAGCTGCTTTCGTCGTTGCAAGCGGCGGATGTTGATCTTGTTTATTGCTCGGGCTCACAGATGTACGCGCTTTGGGAGCTTGTTCCTGCGCCGTTGCGCGGGGCGTATAGCGATGATGCGGCGGGGCTTAAAACATTGCTTTTGGATGATATTCGTCCTGGCGACGTGGTGATGATCAAAGGTTCTTTGGGGGCGAAGATGGGACAATTGGTCGACGCCCTTTGCGATGAATTCTCTGCGCTTGATGACAGCGCGGATTAAGGACAGGCTTAATGCTTTACTATCTTGTTGAATTCGCGGATCAATTCTCGGCGCTGAATGTGTTTCGCTACATTACTTTTCGAACCGGCGGCGCAATCATGACCGCGTTGCTGTTCGTCTTTCTTTTCGGGCCGAAAATCATCACCGCGCTTCGGTTGCGTCAGGGCGGTGGGCAGCCCATTCGCGAAGACGGGCCTCAAAGCCATCTTCTGACCAAGAAGGGAACTCCGACGATGGGAGGCCTGATGATCTTGTCAGGCATGATTGTCGCCACCTTGCTTTGGGCTAATTTAAGCAATCCATACACGTGGATTGTTCTGGCGGTTACGGTTGGTTTCGGCGCGATTGGTTTTTACGACGATTATCTGAAAGTGACAAAGTCCACTCATAATGGATTTGGCGGTCGGGCGCGTCTTGGCTTTGAGTTTTTGATTGCGGGTGGAGCCGCCTATGCGGTGACGTGGCTCGACACCGCTCCGTTTTCCACTTCCATCGCTTTCCCCTTCATCAAGGACATTCTGTTCAATCTCGGGATTTTCTTCATTCCTTTCGCCGCCTTCGTCATTGTTGGCGCGGGAAATGCGGTGAATTTGACCGACGGTCTTGACGGTCTCGCCATTGTTCCGGTGATGATCGCCTCTGCGTCGTTTGGCTTGGTGGCCTATCTTTCGGGCAATGCGGTCTTTTCCGAATATTTGCAAATTCATCACGTCCCGGGGACGGGAGAACTGGCGGTTCTATGCGGCGCGGTCATTGGAGCGGGTTTGGGCTTCCTGTGGTTCAATGCGCCGCCGGCGGCGATTTTCATGGGAGATACTGGCTCGCTGGCCATGGGCGGCATGATTGGCGCCGTGGCGGTGGCGACCAAGCATGAAATCGTGCTGGCGATTATCGGTGGCCTATTCGTTCTGGAGGCGGTTTCCGTAATTGTTCAGGTGGCCTCTTACAAATTGACGGGAAAGCGCATTTTTAAAATGGCGCCGATTCACCATCACTTCGAACATCTCGGCTGGACGGAGTCTCAAGTGGTGATCCGCTTCTGGATCATCGCCGTGGTTCTTGCGCTGGTGGGGCTCGCTACATTGAAGTTGAGGTGAGAATATGATTCCGGTCGGCTCGTTCAAGGGAAAACATGTGGCGCTCTTTGGTCTTGGCGGCTCAGGGCTGGAGACGTTGGCCGCTCTGCGCGCCGGCGGCGCCAGCGTTGTAGGCTGGGATGACAATCCGGATCGCGTTGAGAGCGCCGCTGCGAAGGGCTTGCCGGTTTCTGATTTGCGCTCGGCGGATTGGTCTGGGTTTGACGCCTTAGTTTTGGCGCCAGGCGTGCCGTTGACCCACCCCGAGCCCCATTGGACCGTGAATTATGCGCGTGCCGAGGGTGTTGAAATTATTGGCGACATCGAGTTGTTTTGCCGGGAACGTCGACGGGTCGCTCCCGAGGCGAAGCTAGTGGCGATCACAGGCACCAACGGGAAATCCACCACCACCGCGCTTGTATCGCATATTCTGCGCGGAGCTGGGCATGACGTGCAGATGGGCGGCAATATCGGCACGCCGGCGTTGGCGTTGGCTCCGTTGCAATCGTCGCGGCGTTATGTGATTGAATGCTCGTCCTATCAGATCGACCTTTCGCCAACCCTTGATCCAGACGTTGGCGTTCATTTGAATTTGTCTCCAGATCATCTTGATCGTCATGGGGACATGGACCATTACGCCGCCGTCAAGGAGAGCTTGCCTGCGCGCAGCCGTTTCGCGGTGATTGGCGTTGACGACGATCACTCCGCAGCTATCGCTGACCGCTGCGAACAAGCTGGGGTTCAGGTTGCCCGGATTTCAACCCGCCGCGCGGTGTCGTCAGGCGTATATGTTTCTGGCTCCACATTGACGCAGGCGGATAACGGAGCTCAAAGAAAGATTGTTGACCTTGTGGGCGTCGACGCTTTGCGCGGCGCTCATAATGCGGAGAATGCGGCGGCGGCGGCGGCGGTTTGTCTGCGTTTGGGGGTGGAGCCGGCGCAAATCGTCTCGGGGTTGCAAAGTTTTCCGGGCTTGGCCCATCGCATGGAAATTGTCGCGCGTCGAGGCAAGGTGTTGTTCGTGAATGACTCCAAAGCCACGAATACTGACGCCGCCGCGCGCGCTTTGGCAAGTTTTGAACGGATATACTGGATCGCCGGCGGGCGCGCCAAAGAAGGAGGAATTGCGTCGCTGGAAGGGTTTTTCCCGAAAATTGCAAAAGCCTATTTAATCGGTGAAGCGGCGGATGATTTCAGCCGATCATTGCTGGAGCATACGCCATTTGTGATGGCGGAGACATTGGCTGAAGCTGTTAAAGCCGCCGCACGTGATGCGGCTGAAGATGGGTTTTCGGAGCCTGTGGTTCTGCTCTCGCCGGCGTGCGCTTCATTTGATCAGTTTGCTAATTTTGAACAACGCGGCGCGGCCTTCGTGGACGCCGTCAAACAACTCGGAGAATCCACGTTTGCCACGGAGGGGATAGCATGGTGAGTCGCGCCGATCGCGGAGCTCTGTCCGAATGGCTTTGGACTGTTGATCGCTATCTTCTCGCAGGCGTTTTCGTGCTGATGATCGGGGGGGTGGTGCTTTCCTTCGCCGCAAGCCCGCCAGTGGCTGAACGGTTGGGCATTGACACTTATCACTTCGTCAAGCGCCAAGCGCTGTTTCTTATCCCTGCGCTTGGGTTGCTGTTGGCCTGCTCGGTTTTGTCTCCGCGTATGGTGCGCCGCGCCGCGCTCGTGGTTTTCATGCTGTCGTTGGCGGCTATGTTGATGACCTTGTTCTTCGGCGCGGAAGTTAAAGGCGCGCGGCGCTGGATCAACGTCATGGGCGTGTCCGTGCAGTCCTCAGAATTTTTGAAACCGGCTTTTGTGGTTCTGATCGCCTTTTTATTGTCGGAAGGCGCGCGCCGACGGGAAGTTCCCGGGGCGTTGCTGTCGCTGTTTATTTTTGCGATCTCGGCGGCGCTTTTGATTGCGCAGCCGGACTTTGGTCAAACCATGTTGCTGACTTTGGTCTTCGCGTCGCTGTTTTTTCTTAACGGCTTGTCCTGGCTGGCGATCATCCCCCTTGGCGCGATTGGCGCTGCGGGTCTGGGCGTGGCTTATGCGTTGTTGCCCCATGTGCAAAGCCGTGTGAACAGATTTTTGGATCCAGGATCTGGCGATACGTTCAATGTCGATATGGCGATTGAGTCTTTCCTGACAGGGAGCTGGTTTGGCAGGGGGCCGGGCGAGGGAACGATCAAGAGGGTTCTGCCGGAAAGTCATACGGATTTTATTTTCGCGGTGGCCGCCGAAGAATTCGGTATTGTCGTTTGCCTTGTTCTTGTGTCGGTTTTCGCCTTTGTGGTGATCCGCGGCCTTGTGCTGGCGGCTCGGGATCCGGATCCGTTTGGTCGTTTGGCGGCTTCGGGGCTCATTGTTCTCTTCGGCATTCAGTCGTGCATCAATATGGCGGTGAACGTGAATTTGATGCCGGCCAAAGGCATGACGCTTCCTTTCATTTCTTATGGGGGGTCGTCGCTATTGTCGGTGGCTTTGGCCATGGGCTTTGTTTTGGCGCTGACGCGTCGGCGCCTGCGTCCCGCCGCCCGGTCACAGACCGTGGTCGTCTCCCGCGTAGCTCCTGCGAGTCTTGTATGATGGATAGGGATAATAAAACTGTTTTATTGTGCGCGGGCGGCACTGGAGGGCATTTGTTCCCAGCTCAAGCGCTGGCGGGTGAGTTGTTGCGCCGCGGGTATGTGGTTGATCTAGCCACCGATGAGCGGGCGGATAAATATGGCGCGGAGTTTCCCGCGCGCAATGTGCATCTGATCGCCTCAGGCACGATGAAGGGACGCTCTCCACTAGCTTTGGCGAAAGCCATGCTGAAACTGGGTTATGGCGTCGGACAATCTTGGCGGATCATTGGCCGGATGAAACCGTCGGCGGTGGTCGGTTTTGGCGGTTATCCAACGATTCCTCCGATGTTTGGCGCGCTTCTACGCAGCGTTCCCACGATTTTGCATGAGTCTAACGCTGTGATGGGGCGGGCGAATCGAATGCTGGCGGGGCGGGCGAGCGCTATCGCCACCAATTTTCCGTTGACGAATGCAACTGAAGCTATCCGGTCCAAATTGGTTGCGACCGGGAACCCCGTGCGCGGCGCGGTTTTGGAAGCGGCGAATACGCCTTATGTCCCACCAGCCGCGGACGAGCCTTTTGACCTGCTGGTGTTTGGCGGCTCTCAAGGGGCGACGGTATTTTCGGAGGTTTTGCCAGCGGCGTTGGCCTTGGTTCCGGCGGAGGCGCGCGCACGCTTGCGTGTAACGCAGCAGTGCCGTCCAACAGATTTGGACGATGTTCGCGCCGCTTATGAAAAAATGGGCGTTCAGGCGGAATTGGCGCCTTTTTTCAAAGATATGCCGGCGCGGATAGCCAAGTCCCATTTGGTTGTTTGTCGTTCGGGAGCGTCGACCGTTAGTGAGTTGTCGGCGATCGGGCGCCCCTCTCTATTGGTGCCGCTTCCTGGCGCTTTGGATAATGATCAGGGTATGAACGCCAAAGTTCTGGAGGAATTGGGCGGCGCCTGGCCGGTGGAGCAAAAAGACTTCACGGCTGACTATTTGGCAGGTTTTCTGGCGAACGTCATGGGGACGCCGCAAACCCTTGCGCAGGCGGCCGAGGCGGCGCGACGCGTGGGGAAACCCGACGCAGTTGAGCGCCTTGCCGACCTAGTCGAACATATTGCGGCGGGCGCGCCGCTTTCACAATTTGTAACGGGAGAAGCTCCATGAAAATGCCGCAAGATATCGGTCCGGTCCATTTTGTCGGCATCGGCGGCATTGGCATGAGCGGTATAGCCGAAGTTCTTTTGACGCTGGGTTATAAGGTGCAGGGCTCCGATATGAGCGAGAGCGCCAACGTCAAGCGTTTGCGCGAAAAAGGGATCGAGGTTCATATCGGCCATTCCGCGGCGAATCTTGGTGAAGCGCGGGTTGTGGTGGTTTCCTCCGCCATTCGCCGGGATAATCCTGAGCTGGTCGCCGCGCGCGACAAATTACTACCCGTGGTGCGGCGGGCGGAAATGCTGGCGGAGCTGATGCGCTTTAAACAGGCGATTGCCGTTGGCGGCACCCATGGAAAAACCACGACCACCTCCATGATCGCCGCTTTGCTTGACAGTGGTAAGTTCGACCCAACGGTGATTAACGGCGGAATTATCAACGCCTATGGCACCAACGCGCGAATGGGCGAGGGCGATTGGATGGTGGTTGAGGCGGATGAATCCGATGGAACTTTCGTCAAGCTTCCGGCCGACGTTGCGGTGGTCACCAATATTGATCCTGAACATCTTGATCACTACGGCGATTTTGACGGCGTGCGCAAAGCCTTTGCGCAATTTGTCGAAAACGTTCCCTTCTACGGTTTCGCGGTCATGTGTCTTGATCATCCGGAGGTGCAGAACCTTGTTGGGCGCATCGAGGATCGGCAAATTGTAACTTATGGACAAAACCGGCAAGCGGACGTTCGCTTTTTCGATCTGGAGACCCGCGGCGGTAATTCGATTTTCTCCGTTGAGATGCGGGATCGCGTCGCGGGGGAGGTGGAGTCTTTGGAGGGTTTGTGCTTGCCCATGCCGGGGTTGCATAATGTGGCCAACGCCACGGCGGCCATCGCCGTGGCGTGGCGGTTGGGGATCGATGGGGAAGCGATTCGCGCTGGTATTGCCGCGTTTGGCGGCGTCAAGCGCCGCTTCACCCATACCGGGCAGGTGGGCGGCGTTGATGTTTTTGACGACTATGGCCATCACCCTGTGGAGATCCGGGCGGTTCTGGCGGCGGCGCGCGCGGCGGCGCATGGTCAGGTGGTGGCCGTGGTGCAGCCTCACCGTTATTCCCGTCTGGACAGCTTGTTTGATGATTTTTGCGCCTGTTTCAATGACGCGGATCATGTTGTGGTGGCGCCGGTTTACGCCGCTGGCGAACAGCCCATCGCGGGCGCGGATCGCGACGGTTTGATTGAAGGATTGCGCGGCCGCGGGCATCGAGGCGTTCATGCTATTGACGGACCGGAGGAATTGGCGGCGAAAGTTTCGGAACTCACTCGTGACGGTGATTATGTCGTCTGCCTTGGCGCGGGCTCGATCAGCCAATGGGCTTACGACTTGCCCGGGGAGCTGGAGGCTTTGGGGCGGGAGCGGCGTCGATGAGTTTTCCCGACTTGATCGCTGAACGCGCGATGGACGTTTCTGGCGTTCGCGGACGCTTGATTGCGGGGCAGGATTTATCTGCGGTGACCTGGTTCCGCGTGGGCGGCCCGGCGCAGCTGATGTTCCAGCCTGCTGACACGGAAGATCTTGCGGCGTTTATGAAGGCGCTTCCCAACGACGTGCCCGTGCTCCCCATTGGTCTTGGTTCTAATCTTCTTGTGCGCGATGGCGGCGTCTCGGGCGTGGTCATTCGCCTTCCCGCCCGTGGCTTTGGCCATGTGAACAGCGAGGGCGCGCAGCGCTTGCGGGTGGGCGCGGCGGTGCCGGACAAGAAGCTGGCGGAAATCGCGGCGCGCTCTAACATCTCAGGGTTTTCATTTTACGCGGGTATTCCAGGCGGCGTCGGCGGCGCGCTTCGCATGAACGCCGGCGCGCATGGGGATGAAACATGCGACCGTCTCGTGAGCGTGACGGCGGTGACCCGCGAAGGCGAAATTATCACGTTGACCAAAGAGCAGCTGGGCTATTCCTATCGCCATTCCCGCGCGCCGAGCGATTTGATTTTCACCGAGGCGCTTTATCAGGGCGCGCCGGGAAATGAACAGGTCATTCGCGCGCAAATTCAGGAGGTGATTGAACACCGGGAGCGCGCTCAGCCCATTCGTGAGAAAACAGGCGGATCGACGTTTAAAAATCCTGAAGGAACATCTGCGTGGAAGGTGATTGACGCGGCAGGTTGTCGGGGGCTTCAGATCGGCGGGGCGTGTATGTCCGACCTTCATTGCAATTTCATGATCAACACCGGCGAAGCCAGCGCAGATGATCTGGAGCGCTTGGGAGAGACCGTGCGCGCCCGCGTGCTGGAGCATTGCTCCATTGCCCTTGAATGGGAAATCAAGCGCCTCGGGGCGTTTGGCGAGGGGGGAGAAATTCCTCCCTTTTTGGGGGCTGCGCCGGAAGAAATTAAAACCACAGGCGCTCAGGAGACCGATCATGTCTGATGTGAAGCATGTTGCAGTTCTTTATGGCGGATGGGCGGCGGAGCGGCCAGTCAGTCTTAAAAGCGGAGAGGCCTGCGCCGACGCGTTGGAGCGTGCTGGATATCGTGTTTCCAGAATTGATGTTGAGCGCGACGTCGCCGCCGTTCTGGCCAGCGTTTGCCCAGACGTGGTCTTTAACGCATTGCATGGCCCGATTGGCGAAGACGGTAGCATTCAAGGCCTTTTGGAAATTTTGCAAATTCCCTATACGCATTCCGGCGTGGCCGCCTCAGCCTTGGCCATGGATAAGGCGAAAGCGAAGGCGGTGATGAAATCGGCGGGCGTTCCCGTCGTTGAGCATAAGGTTCTCCACAGATTTGATGCGGCGAAAGCGCATGCGCTCAAACCGCCCTATGTGGCCAAGCCGGTGCGGGAGGGGTCTTCCTTCGGAGTCTTGATCGTTCCTGAAGACGCGCCGCATCCGCCGCAAGAGCTCTATTCCGCGGATTGGCCTTATGGCGATATGGTTATGGTTGAACGCTATGTGCCGGGGAGAGAGTTAACCTGCGCGGTGATGGGAAACGTCGCTCTTGGGGTCATTGAAGTGATCCCGGAAGGCAACGCCTTCTATGATTTTGACGCAAAATACGCTCCCGGCGGCTCTTCTCACGTTCTTCCTGCAAAAATTTCACCCTTTATTTACCAAGAAGTACAAAAACTTACTCTCAAGGCGCATTTGGCCCTGGGGTGTCGCGGAGTGAGTCGGGCGGATTTTCGCTTTGACGAGCAGGTCGGCGGGATCGGCGAGCTGATTTGTCTGGAAGTGAACACACAGCCAGGCATGACGGAAACATCGCTTGTCCCTGAGATCGCGGCGCATGCAGGGCACTCGTTTGAAGAACTCGTCAGTTGGATGGTGGAGGACGCAAGTTGCGGACGATAATAGGAAAACGATCAAACGCTGATCATCAGGGCATTGCGCAGGAGCTTGCTCCACGCAGTCGTGGTGTGTCGCGTCTGCATCGTCGTCCTGTCTGGCGCTCTGTTGGGCGTCTCGCCATGCTTCCACGCTGGACCGGCTCCGCCTTGGCGTTGTCGTTTTTGGGGCTGTCTATCGGTTATGGCATCGTCCTTGGCGGTTATGGGCGGATTGTCGCTGAATCTTTGACGTCAGCCGCCGGGTTTGAGATTTCCGCCGTAAAACTTTCCGGCCAGCGGCAGACGACGGAATTCCAGATTCTCGAATCTTTGGAAATTCAGGAAGGCACGTCTCTGGCGTTGTTTGACGCGGAAGCTGCTCGTGACCGTTTGGCGCAAATCCCGTGGGTGCAAAAAGCTTCTGTCATGCGGCTGTTTCCCGGCACGCTGCAGGTTAACATCGAAGAGCGTGAGCCCTACGCCTTGTGGCAGCGCGGCGACATTGTTTCGATCATCAACCGTCAGGGAGAGGTGATCACGGATGAGGTCGATGGGCGATACGCCAATCTTTTACTTGTGATAGGTCATGGCGCGCAGGCGCATGCCGGCGAGATCATCGACAACTTGGAAGCCGTTCCTGGATTGCGTTCGCGTGTGCGCGCCGCGCGGTTTGTCTCGCTTCGCCGGTGGGATCTTGTTCTGGAGAACGGCGTTACGGTCAAATTGCCGGAGAAAAACGCGGATAAGGCTTTGTTGGAAATCGTTCGCATGGATGAAGAGAGCGGTTTGTTATCACGTGACATTGCGGCGGTGGACATGCGCTTGCTGGATCGCATCGTCGTGCAGTTGACTGCAGACGCCGCTGTACGGCGCAAAGCGACGGGGCGTCCGGGCTTTAAACGCAATGGAGCCAACACATGACAGGCAAAAGCTCGATGATCTATTTGCCGCGTATGCGCCCCCTGCCGAGCCGGCGCCCAGTCGTAGTGTCGGTTCTGGACGTGGGATCCACCAAGATCTGTTGTCTGATCGCCAAGTTGACCCCCGGCGATAATGAAACGCTTTTACCTGGACGTTCGCACGCCATTGAGGTTCTTGGTTATGGATATCAACGTTCGCGCGGTATCAAGTCCGGCGTGGTCATTGATATGGACGCGGCGGAACAGGCGATACGACAAGCGGTCGATTCAGCCGAGCGTATGGCGGGGGTGACCGTTGAGTCGTTGATCGCCAACGTCACCTGCGGTCGTTTGCACAGCGAGATCTATTCCGCCAACGTTCAGCTGGCGTCTGATTCTGTGTCTGAAGCCGATATTCAGCGGGTTCTTGCGGCGGGAAGCGCTCATAACGTTCCCCAAGGCCGCGCGGTGATGCACGCGCTTCCAATTTCTTATGCGCTGGACGGCAACGGGGGTATTCGGGACCCGCGCGGCATGATGGGGCATAAGCTGGGGGTCGACATGCAGGTCGTGACGGCGGAAGTGCCGCCGATCCGCAATCTTGAACTTTGCATCAATCGCGGCCATCTGGCCGTGGAGACGATGGTGGCGACGCCTTACGCCAGCGGTTTGTCGACGCTGGTGGAGGATGAGCTTGAATTGGGGGTGGCCTGCGTCGACATGGGCGGGGGAACGACAACTCTTTCGGTGTTTGTTGGCGGACAAATTGTTCATTTGGACGCCATCGCCGTTGGCGGGCACCACGTGACCATGGATATCGCCCGCGCTTTGTCCACTCGGCTTCAGGATGCGGAGCGGATCAAGACGCTGCAAAGTTCGGCGCTTCCGAGCGCGTCTGATGAGAGGGACTTCATTTCTGTGCCGCCCGTGGACGCGGAGAATGATCTGCCGAACCAGGTTTCAAAGGCGGTTCTTACCCGCGTGGTGCGTCCTCGCGTGGAGGAAATTCTTGAGTTGGTTCGCGACCGCCTCGCCGCTTCCGGTTTCGCCGGTAGAGTTGGTAAAAGGGTGGTGCTGACAGGCGGCGCAAGTCAGCTCACGGGTTTGAGCGAAGTTGCGCGCAGGATTTTGGGCCGCAATGTCCGCCTTGGACGCCCACTGGGCGTCGCAGGACTGCCCGAAGCGGCGAAGGGGCCGGCGTTTGCATCGGCCGTTGGATTGTTGATTTACCCGCAGGTGGCTCAAATCGAGCAGTTTGAGCCCAAGCACATGCATAACCGCTGGGCAAGCGGTTCAGGATACTTTTCACGTGTCAGTCAATGGATACGGGAAAGTTTTTAAAGGAACGGTTTCTTTTAACGAAATTGATCCGACGCACTGAATACCGATCACGCGCTTACTGATCGGGGCCTCCGCCGGAGGCGAATAGCCGACCGGGCATCCGGTCGAAACTGCACATGAGGGAAGTCGGGTTGCCGTAAGGCAACTTTTTGAGGGTCGCGAGGAAATTATGAGCATCAATCTTAAGATGCCCGATATCCAAGAGCTGAAGCCGAGGATTACGGTCTTTGGCGTTGGCGGAGCGGGCGGTAATGCCGTAAACAACATGATTCAGGCAGGGCTTCAGGGCTGCGACTTCGTCGTCGCCAATACTGACGCTCAAGCTTTGGCCACCAACCACGCTGAGCGCATTGTCCAGATGGGCGTCGCCGTCACTGAAGGTCTGGGCGCAGGCTCGCAGCCGGAAGTTGGCGCTGCGGCTGCGGAAGAAGTTCTGGACGAGCTGAACGATCATCTCGCCGGATCGCACATGGTTTTCATCACCGCCGGCATGGGCGGCGGCACGGGAACCGGCGCTGCGCCCGTTATTGCGCGCGCGGCGCGTGAGCAAGGCATACTGACCGTCGGGGTGGTCACCAAGCCGTTCCATTTTGAAGGCGCGCGCCGTTTGAAGCTGGCCGACGCCGGAATTGAAGAGCTGCAAAAGAACGTCGATACGTTGATCGTCATTCCGAACCAGAATCTCTTCCGCATCGCCAATGCGCAAACCACATTCGCCGACGCTTTCGCCATGGCGGATCAGGTGCTGTATTCAGGCGTCGCCTGCATTACGGATCTGATGGTCAAGGAAGGTTTGATCAACCTTGATTTCGCGGATGTTCGCTCGATCATGCGCGGCATGGGCAAAGCGATGATGGGCACCGGCGAAGCCTCGGGCGAAAAACGGGCGATGCAGGCCGCTGAAGCCGCTATCGCCAATCCTTTGCTTGACGAAACGTCGATGAAGGGCGCTCGCGGCTTGTTGATTTCCATCACTGGCGGCAATGACCTGACGTTGTTTGAAGTTGACGAGGCCGCAACGCGAATTCGTGAAGAAGTGGATCCGGACGCGAACATTATCCTTGGCGCGACCTTTGACGAAAGCCTTGACGGCATTATCCGCGTGTCGGTTGTGGCGACAGGAATCGATAAGGAGCTGTTCGCCGAGGCGTCCCCTACTGAAAGCCGTCCGAGCGAGCTGAATGGTCGTCCAAAGATCAATGAAGCTCCGGCGCCAGCTCCGGCGGCTCTTGCAAAACCTGCGGTCGCCGCACAAAAGAGGGCCGCTGCGGCTATCGAGCGTTCGCTTGAGATCCCGGAGGCTGCTGCGCAGGCCGCAAGCACGGACCCTGCGGTCGAAATCAAACGCTTCGTGCCAAATGCGGACCTTTACGCAGGTAGTGACGCCGTTGACGCTCTGGACGATGATTTGCCGGTGGCGCCGGAAGACCGCCATCCCGTCGTAGAGCCTTATATCCCACCTGTGGCCGAGCGCGCCGCTCCCACGCAGCACCGTATGCCGCAGATGGAAGACTTTCCGCCGATCGCACAGCGGGAAATGATGGCGAAACGCGAAGCCGCGCCTCAGGCGCAGCCGAAACAGCAACCGCAAACGCAACAACAGGCGCCTGCGCCTCAGCGTCATCACGAAGAAGTTCAGGAAGAGCGGCGACCAATGGGGTTGTTGCGTCGTTTAGCGAGCGGGCTTGGGCGTCGTGAAGAGCACCATGAGCATGATCATGACGGCTATGCTGAACAAGTGCCGCCTGCTCAAGAACGTCGCGCTCCGCAACGGCCTCCGCAAATGGCTCCAGCCCAGCAGCGTGCGCCGCAAATGGCGCCCGCTCCTCAGCAGTCGGAGCGCGCGCGGCCTGCTCAAGCGCCGTCAAGGCCCGCACAACCAAGGCCAGCTCAGGCGCGTCCGCAGCAAGGCGCGGCCGGTCAGCTTGATTTGACCGGGCGTCAGCCTCAAGCGCCGCGTTCAATTTCCGATGATGAGCAATTGGAGATTCCGGCGTTCCTGCGTCGTCAGGCTAACTAAAGAAGCGCGTCCCTCATGCTTCCCTCTCGCCGGTCTGGTGACCTTACCAGACCGGCGAATGGAGTTTCGCGGCTTATCCTTTGTATTCAAAGGCATATATTTTTGGATGAACGTAACACTCGGTAACAAAGCTTTATTTTTGCTCTGAGCTCCTCTGCCTGTATTGTCTCAAAAAAAATCAACGGCGCCTTCACGGATTCGGATTTTTTGAATTCGATTAGTTTCGGCTGCGAGTTGATTTGTACAGGTTGTAACGGAGTGACAATTCATGACGGAATGGGCAGATCGTCAAACGACCCTAGCGGATAGCGTGACCCTTCAAGGTATTGGCGTTCATTCCGGGGACAAAGCAAGTTTGACGTTGCATCCGGCTGATGCGAACACTGGAATTGTCTTTTCTGGTTTTGATCATACGAAATCTCGGGAAGTTGAAACCAAAGCCTCTTGGGACGCGGTGTCCGCCACGGCGCTTTGCACTGTTTTAGGCGACCCCAAATCTGGCGGCGTCGCGACGGTTGAGCATCTTATGGCGGCTTTGTCCGGGCTTGGCGTGGATAATGTCGTGGCCGAAATGGATGGGCCTGAAATGCCGATCATGGATGGCAGCGCGGCCGCCTTTGTCGACGCGATCGAGCACGTGGGCCTTAAATCCCTCGCCGCCTACCGTCGCTATATTAAAATCAATCAAGTCGTGCGTGTGGATCAGGGCGGCGGTTGGTGTGAGCTGCGCCCTTATGATGGAACCCGCTTTGAAGTGACGATTGATTTTGAAAGCCCGTTGATTGGACGTCAGTCCTTCGAGGCCGACTTGACGCCAGAAGTGTTTCGTCGTGAGCTTGCCCGCGCGCGCACTTTCGGTTCGGTCAAAGATGTGGAAAAACTGTGGTCCCTGGGTTTCGCAATGGGGTCGTCGTTAGAAAACTCCGTCGCCATTTCCGACGATAAGGTTTTGAACCCGGAAGGTTTGCGTTGGTCGGATGAGTTTGTTCGTCACAAGACGTTGGACGCCGTGGGTGATCTGTCGTTGGCTGGTTTACCGATTTTGGGGCTATATCGTTCGTATAAGGGCGGTCATCGTATGAACCATTCGATTTTGGTTGAATTGTTCAAAAATGCGCCTGCCGGCGCCTATGAGATTGTTGAGAAGCCGGTTCGTCGCGAGCAGGGCGCGGCGGAGATCGTTGCCGGTTTGTCTGCGGCGGCTTTTGGACCTAACGTTTCCTGACGCCGTCCCATCAGCGCCGATTTTCGGCGCCGGGCGCGACGTCGCATGGGCTAATTCCAGAATTTTAGGCGAAGTATTTTTTGATTGTTATGAATAAAATCATGTCGAATTGGACATAAGAACGCTCATCGCCATAAAAATGCGCTAAAGCTCCTGCAGATGACGTGGCGGACGGGATGTGAATCCGTTACAAGCGTTCGTGACTTTAATTGCAAATTGAACCTGCATATGGCGTAGCAAGCCCGTGAGCGCAGGTCAGGAGTTGAAAAAGGTGGTGTCGTTGGTAAAAAATTCCCAACAGAAGACCGTGTTGTCTTTCAAACGCTCTCTGCGCGGCGCCGCCCTTGTCGCTGGCATATTGTTTCTTGGCGCTTGCGCTTCCGGTGACGACGTAGACGATCTGGCGTTGAACGATACGCCGGCGGAGGTTTTGTTTAACGAAGGCCTTGCGCTGCGTAATGAAGGGCAGTTGACCGAAGCAGGCAAGCGGTTCTCTGAACTGGACCGTTTGTACCCCTATTCGGAATATGCTCGCAAAGCGCTCATAAATCTTGCCTATTTGAATTTCACTTTAGGCAAGTATCCTGAGGCGGTTACAGCTGGAAAGCGCTTTTTGACGCTCTATCCGGGCAGTGAAGACGCGGCTTACGCGCTTTATCTGATAGGACAATCCTACTATCGCCAAATTCCGGACGTTTCGCGTGATCAGGATATGACCGAGCGTTCTTTGGCGGCCTTTAGCGAGTTGGTTCAGCGCTATCCGGATTCGGAATATTCTGACGACGCGCGTAAAAAGATTCGTGTTGCGGAAGATCAGCTTGCCGGCAAGGATATGGAGATCGGGCGTTATTATCTTAAACGTCGGAATTATGTCGCCGCAATTAACCGTTTCAAGACCGTGGTGATCAATTATCAGACCACGCGTCATGTGGAGGAAGCCCTGTTCCGTTTGACGGAGGCCTATTTTGCTCTTGGCGTCGTCAAGGAAGCGCAGACGGCGGCGGCGGTTCTTGGGCATAACTACCCGGATAGCAAGTGGTATAAAGACGCCTTCTCGCTCCTGAAAACGGGGGGATATGCGCCGTCGGCAGATTCAGGAAGCTGGATTAGTCGCGCATTTGACGGTATCAACGTTCTTTAATCTCAACTCCGGTTGGCTTCACCGATGCTTGCATCGCTTGCGATACGCGACATTGTCCTTATTGATCGTCTGGACATCGATTTCAGCGCCGGCATGACTGTGCTCACGGGTGAGACCGGCGCAGGTAAATCGATTCTTCTCGACGCGTTAAGTCTCGCGCTGGGTGGGCGCGGCGATGCCGGCTTGGTGCGTCATGGTGAAAAGCAAGGCCAGATCAGCGCCGTGTTTGACCTGGCAGTTAATCATCCCGCGCGCGTATTGTTGCGTGACAATGATATTGACGATGACGGCGACATCATCCTACGCCGGGTTCAAAGCGAAGACGGGCGAACCCGCGCCTTCATAAATGACCAGCCGGTGAGCGCGGCCCTTCAGCGGCAAGTGGGGGCCTTGCTGGTTGAAATTCACGGTCAGCATGACGCCCGAGCTTTTTCAGATCCTGATTCGCATAAAGCGGTTCTCGACGGTTTTGGCGAGTTGGGCGCGCTTCGTTCCACTGTAAGCGAACTTTATCGTCACATGCGCAAGACGGAAAAAGACCTTGCCAGTCATGAAGCGCGCATTGAGGCGGCGCGCCGGGAGGCGGATTTTCTGCGCATGGCGGTGGATGAGCTGTCTGTTCTCGCCCCGGTTGTTGGCGAAGAGGAAGAGCTGGCCTCCCGGCGTCAAGAAATGATGCAGGTGGAGAAGATCGCCGGCGATTTGAACGACGCCTTTGAGATTTTGAATGGCAATGGTTCGCCTATTTCCGAGTTAGCTGGCCTTATGCGCCGTTTGGAGCGTAAACGGGATTCCGCGCCCAAATTGCTGGATGCGCCTTTGATGGCCCTCGGAAATGCGCTCGATCATTTGGAGGACGCTCGTTCCGGCCTCGAAATGTCTTTGAGAGAGACGGATTTCGATCCGCGCGAGCTGGAGCAGACGGAAGAGCGCTTGTTCGCTTTACGCGCCGCAGAGCGTAAATTTAACGTTCCAGTCGATGAACTGGCGCAGCTTTGCGAAAAAATGGCGACGGATTTGGCGGATCTTGATGCGGGCGAGGAGCGCCTTGACGCTTTGAAGTTGGCGCTGGACGCGGCGCGACGGGCCTATGACGAGAAGGCGCAGGAATTGTCTGCGCAGCGCCGATCGGTCGCCGACGCGCTGGAAGAGGCGGTCGCGCAGGAGTTGCCGGCGCTCAAGCTTGAGCGCGCCCGCTTTATTGTCGAGCAGACCGCCAATGCGGATAATCGCGGCGTTGATGGCGTTGATCAAATCGAGTTTTGGGTTCAGACCAATCCGGGAACGCGCCCGGGGCCAATGATGAAAGTGGCGTCGGGCGGCGAATTGTCCCGTTTCCTGTTGGCGTTGAAAGTGTCGCTCGCCGATAAGGGGTCCGCGCCGACTTTGGTGTTTGACGAGATCGACACCGGCGTTGGCGGAGCGGTGGCGGAGGCCATCGGCATGCGTTTGTCGCGGTTGGCGCAAACGGTGCAGGTGCTGACCGTGACCCATGCGCCGCAGGTCGCGGCGCGGGCGAATGGGCATTTCCTGATCTCCAAGGAGGCTACTGATCCGGAGCGAGTGGCCACCCGTATCACGCCGATTGACATGGCGCGTCGGCGCGAGGAAATCGCTCGAATGTTGGCGGGCGCGACGATTACCGACGAAGCGCGGGCGGCGGCGGACCGCCTGCTTGTCGACGTCTGACATGGCTTTTACATCAGGATCTTCACATAATGTCTGCCACGTCCGAACTGTTTAAGCGCGCCGTCGAAGAGTTGAACGTAGAGGAGGCGGCGCTTGAGTTGGAGCGTCTGGCCCGCGAAATCTCCAAGCATGATCAGCGTTATCATGGAGAAAACGCGCCTGAGATTTCAGATGCGGATTACGACGCCCTAAAGCGTCGTAACTCAGCGATTGAAGCACGATTTCCAGATATTGTTCGCGCCGATAGCCCGGCGCAGAAGGTTGGAGCCGCGCCTTCTGAAGGCTTTGGAAAAGTCGTTCACGCCGTTCCTATGCTCTCTCTCGATAATGCGTTTTCGGATGATGACGTGCGCGAGTTCGTTGCTCGAGTGCGCCGCTTTTTGAAGCTTGATCCGTTGATGGGAGCTGTCGCCGTTACGGCGGAGCCGAAAATTGACGGGTTGTCATTGTCTCTGCGCTATGTGAACGGCGAGCTCGTTAATGCGGCCACGCGCGGCAATGGCGCTGTTGGCGAGAATGTTACGGAGAATGCCCGGACGATCGCCGATATTCCTCAAACTTTGCCGCAAAGCGCCCCGAGCGTGGTTGAAGTGCGCGGCGAAGTTTATATGGCGCATGCGGACTTTGAGGCGCTAAACGCGCGCATGAGCGCAAATGGCGGCAAGGTCTTCGCCAATCCGCGTAACGCCGCCGCAGGTTCGCTGCGCCAACTCAATCCTGAAATCACCGCCGCGCGTCCCTTGCGGTTTTTCGCTTACGCATGGGGCGAAATGGGCGACCTTCCCGCCGATACCCAATATGACATGGTGCAGCTCTTTAGAGACTGGGGGTTTTCCGTCAATTCCTTGATGAAGCGCTGCGACGCTGTGGACGCTCTTCTGGACGTCTATCATGAAATCGAGGAAACCCGCGCGTCCCTTGGTTATGATATTGATGGTATTGTCTATAAGGTTGATCGACTGGATTTGCAGAAACGATTGGGATTTGTCGCGCGGGCTCCCCGGTGGGCGATCGCTCATAAATTCCCTGCCGAAAAAGCATTCACGATTATTCGCGACATTGATATTCAGGTTGGACGCACGGGCGCGTTAACCCCTGTGGCCAAGTTGGAGCCTGTGACGGTGGGCGGGGTGGTCGTGTCCAATGCGACATTACACAATGAGGATTACATCAAGGCGATTGGTCCGGACGGAGAGCCTATCCGTGGGGGAAAAGACATCCGCATTGGCGACACCGTGCAAATTCAGCGCGCGGGCGATGTTATCCCTCAGGTTGTCGACGTTGATTTGGATAAGCGCCCGCCCGACGCCAGGCCATATGAATTCCCCACGACATGTCGGGCGTGCGGCAGTCACGCGGTGCGTGAAGTCAACGCTAAAACAGGACGTCTTGACGCGGTGCGCCGGTGCGCGGGGGGGCTGGCTTGTCCGGCGCAAGCTAAGGAAAAATTGCGTCATTTCGTATCCCGCAACGCTTTCGACATTGAAGGCTTGGGCGACAAACAGGTCGAATTTTTTTATGGTCTGAGCGTTGAAGAGGGCGGCGTTCACCAGCCGGCGGATATTTTCACGCTTAAAGCGCGTGACGCGGCGTCTGCGCTTGTGAAGCTGAAAAACCGTGACGGCTGGGGCGAAGCCAGCGCGCAAAAATTGTTTGACGCCATTGACGCACGCCGTGAAATCGCGCTGAACCGCTTCATATATGCGCTGGGAATGCGCCATGTGGGGGAGGGCAACGCCAAGCTTCTGGCGCGCTTTTATGGGAGCTGGGCCGCGTTTTACGCTGCAATGCGCGCGGCCGTGGATCGTTCAGGCGATGACTGGCGTATGTTGTTGTCTATTGACGGGGTCGGCGAGGCCGTGGCTCAGGCCGTGGTCGAGTTTTTTGCTGAAGAGCATAATATCACCGCGTTGGAAGCGTTGCTACGGCAAGTGAGCCCGCAAGACAGCGAGCAGGCGGCGGCCAGTGCCAGCCCTGTCACCGGCAAGACCTTGGTGTTCACCGGCACGCTTGAGCACGTCTCTCGAGACGAGGCGAAGGCGCAGGCGGAAACTTTGGGAGCGAAAGTCTCAGGCTCGGTTTCAAAGAAAACCGATCTTGTAATCGCAGGTTCGAGCGCCGGCTCCAAGCTCAAGAAAGCTCAAGATCTGGGAATTGAAGTGATCGATGAAGCGGCTTGGCTGGAAATCGCTTCCAACGCGGGGTGAGCTGCGCCGGCGGACAAGGCTGACGGCGAGCGAGTCAATTTCCTCCTTTTTTGTACTCGAAGGCGAATTGGTCTAAACAGGGAACAGAATCGGTTCTGACACGTGACCAGAAGTGGCGATATATATGCCCCATCAATCCGGCGATCCATATGAATGGGGGTCGTCTCCATTCGACGAGAGTGAAAATCCGGCGCCGCCTGAAGCTGAGGCTGAATATGAGGCAGGTGCGGAATTGGAAGCTGCGCGCGATATGTCCAGCGTGCCGGCGCCCGCCGCGCCTGCTGCGAGCGGCATTGCGGCGCGCGCTCTGGCGGCCAGAGGCGGCAACAATTCCAGTTACCTCGACGGGCTCAACCCTGAACAGCGAAGAGCGGTGGAGACCATTGACGGTCCGGTCCTGGTGCTGGCGGGCGCCGGCACGGGCAAGACTCGGGTTCTGACGACCCGAATTGGTCATATTCTGGCCAGCGGACGGGCTTCGCCCTCGCAAATTCTGGCGGTGACCTTCACCAATAAAGCCGCGCGTGAAATGAAGCACCGCATTGGCAATTTGATTGGCGGCGGCGTGGAGGGAATGCAGTGGTTGGGCACTTTCCATTCCATTTGCGTCAAAATCCTGCGCCGTCACGCGGAGCTTGTCGGGCTGAAATCCGGCTTTTCCATTCTTGATACGGATGACCAGCTGCGTTTGATCAAACAGGTGATTCAAGCCGAAGGGCTGGATGACAAACGCTGGACGCCTAAGGCTTTCGCCTCCATCATGGATGGCTGGAAAAACCGGGCCTTGACCCCCTCGGAAGTTCCGGAAGGGGACGCGCGTTCCTTTGGACACGGCAAGGGGCGCAAGCTTTATGAAGATTATCAGGAGCGGCTTTCGATCTTGAACGCCGCCGACTTTGGCGATCTTCTGCTTCACGTCATCACGCTGTTCAAGACCAATCCGGATATCCTGAAGGACTATCAGCGCCGCTTCGCCTTTATGCTGGTGGATGAGTATCAGGACACTAATGTGGCGCAATACCTGTGGCTGCGGCTGCTGGCTCAGGGAAACCCGAATGTGTGCTGCGTTGGCGACGACGATCAGTCGATCTACGGCTGGCGCGGAGCTGAAGTCGATAACATTCTGCGTTTCGAGCATGACTTTCCCGGCGCCGCGGTGATCCGACTTGAGCAGAATTATCGCTCCACAAGCCATATTCTCGCCGCCGCCTCCCATTTGATCTCCCACAACGAGGGGCGCCTCGGTAAGACGTTGTTCACGGAAATTTCCGACCCGGACGATGCGAAAGTCACGGTCGCCTCCTCTTGGGATTCTGAGGAGGAAGCCCGTTCAATCGGCGATGAAATCGAGGCCTTGCAGTCCAAGGGCCATGCGTTGAATGAAATGGCTATTCTTGTGCGCGCCTCCTTCCAGATGCGCGAATTTGAAGATCGTTTCGTGACGTTGGGGCTGAACTATCGGGTGATTGGCGGGCCGCGCTTTTATGAGCGCATGGAGATACGCGACGCTATGGCTTATTTCCGCTGCGTCGTGCAACCGGCTGATGATTTGGCGTTTGAACGGATCGTCAATACGCCCAAGCGGGGGCTGGGCGAGGCTTCGGTGAAACTGGTGCACGCTTACGCTCGCGCCAAGCGTATTCCGCTGATTGAGGCGGCGAGCGAACTTTGCGGCACGGAAGAGCTGAAACCGCGCGCGCGTAAATCCTTGCAAGGGTTGCTGAACGACCTTGAACGCTGGCGTGGGCAGCTTGACAATATGTCTCACAATGAAGTGGCGGAGGTTATTCTCGATGAGAGCGGCTATACGGAAATGTGGCGTATGGACCGCTCCGCCGAGGCGCCGGGGCGCCTTGATAACCTGAAAGAGCTGATCCGCTCTCTTGAAGAGTTTGAGTCCCTGCAAGGCTTTTTGGAGCATATCGCTCTGGTGATGGATCGTGATTCCGGCGATGTGACGGACGCGGTGTCGATTATGACGCTGCATTCCGCCAAGGGGTTGGAGTTTGACACGGTTTTCCTGCCCGGTTGGGAGGAGGGGTTGTTCCCTCATCAGCGGGCGCTGGATGAGACAGGGCGCGTGGGGTTGGAGGAAGAGCGTCGTCTAGCTTATGTCGGGGTGACGCGGGCGCGCAAGCGGGCGTTGATCTATTTTGCTTCGAATCGGCGCATTCACGGACTCTGGCAGTCGACTTTGCCGTCACGTTTTCTGGACGAGCTTCCTTCAGATCACATTGAAATTGCTGAACAGAGCACGTCTTATGGCGGTTATGGGTCAGGGCGCGCCGGCGCCGGCGCCGGCGCCTATGGCGAGAGCCGTTTTGACAAGAGCGACGCCTTCGCCAACACCTATGCGACCCCCGGTTGGAAGCGGGCTAAAGCCGCTGGAATGGGCGGGGGCGCTTCTGGCGGCGGCAAGAAGCGCGGCGTCGGTCCGATTATTGAAGGCGAGCTGGTGGCGAAATCCGTTGGCGGAGAGACTTCGCGCTTTTCGCTCGGCGAACGTGTGTTCCATATGAAGTTCGGATACGGCTCTATTGCGGAAATCGACGGCAATAAGTTGACTGTTGATTTTGAAAAGGCGGGGCGGAAGCGCGTTTTGGAGGGGTTCGTCGAACGACCGTGAAGTTTGGGCGCGTTTGAGAATTTGGGGTGTTGAAACCGGCGGCGGCAAAGATGAAAAGGCGATAATATGGAATCCTTGGTCTTTGCAATCGCGCTTATTGGCTTCGCCGGCGTTTTCGCGCAGTGGTTGGCGTGGCGCTTTCAACTTCCCGCCATTGTTCTTCTGTTGCTGGCGGGGCTTGTTGTTGGCCCTTTGACCGGCGCCATTGATCCTGACGTGCAATTCGCCGGCTTGTTGCAGCCGCTTGTGGCGGTCGCCGTGGCGGTTATTCTGTTTGAAGGCGGTTTGACCCTTAATTTTCATCAAATCTCCACCACGACCCGCGCCGTGCGGCGGATGATATTGATCGGCGCGCCGGTGGCTTTTGGGCTTGGATCTTTGAACGCTTATTACGTCGCGGGCTTGAGTTTCTGGTCGGCGTTGGTTTTTGGCGGGATTTTGATCGTGACCGGCCCCACGGTGATCATTCCCATGCTGCGTCAGGCCAAGCTTGCGCCGCGCGCCGCTTCCGTGTTGCGCTGGGAGGCGATTTTAGCCGATCCGCTTGGAGCGCTGACGGCTGTTTTCGTTTACGAAGCTTTCCTTATCCTGTCCGGCGCGCATCATGTGGAGGAGGTCGTTCTGCGTGTGATCGCGGCCTGCGTGATCGGGATCGGCGGAGGATGGGTCATGGGGCGGGCGATGGCGCGCGCTTTTGTGGCGGGCTACATTCCTGAGTATCTGAAGGTTCCGGCGATTTTGACCGTTGTTCTGGGCAGTTACGCCTTGTCGAACATGGTGCTGGAGGAAAGTGGACTGTTGACGGTGACGGTTCTCGGCGTTTCCCTGGCCAATAGCCGTCTCGCCTCGTTGGGAGAGATCAAGCGCTTCAAGGAAATCATGACGATCTTGCTGGTGTCCGGGGTCTTTGTGGTTCTGACGGCGTCGCTGCAAGTGGGGGAGCTGGTGGAGGCTCTGGACTGGCGTTCCTTTGTGTTTGTGGCGCTTTTGCTGCTGGTGGTGCGGCCCTTATCGGTTTTCGCCGGAACGCTTGGAACGGGGTTGAGCGTGAAAGAGCGGCTTTTGATTGGCTGGATCGCCCCGCGCGGAGTTGTGGCCGTAGCGGTTTCTGGATTATTCGCCGAACTTCTGGTGGCGGAAGGGGTTATGGATGGGGAGCGCTTGACGGCGCTGGCTTTCGCTGTCGTGGTGGTCACGGTGTTGGCCCATGGCTTCTCCATCGGTCCGTTGGCGCGGAAACTGGGCCTCGCGTCAGGGGGGAAGTCTGGTGTGTTGATTGTGGGCGCTTCCCGTTTCTCCGTGGCGCTTGCCGAACGCCTGCGCAAGATGGAGGTTCCGGTGCTGATCGCCGATCGTAACTGGGGGGGCCTGCGTGCGGCGCGGTCAATCGGCCTAGAGGCGCATTATGGCGAAGTTCTTTCCGAACTGGCGGAGCATTCTCTGCCGCTTGAACCTTACGCCTATTTGTTGGCGGCGACGGATAACGACGCCTATAACGCGCTTGTGTGCACAAACTTCGGTCCTGAAATCGGTCGTGGAAACGTATTGCAAATTGGGCGCGGCGATGGGGAGAGCGAGCGTAATCAATTGGCGGTGACCCTTGGGGGGCGCGCGTTTTTAACCGAGATTGGTGGTTACTACGCCCTTGACGCTCATCTGGCGGATGGCTGGAAGTTCCGGGAGACGAAGCTTACAGATGATTACGACGGCAAGACGATGTTGGCTGAACGCCATGAGAAGGCGGTCACCGTGTTTGTTTTGACGGAAGGGGGGCGACTTCTCTTGCCCCATGCGGCGGAGCTGGAAACGTTGAAGACGGGGGATCGGGTGTTGAGTTTCGGCCCCTCGCCAGACGCCAATGGTAAAATGACGGAAGGCTGACCGCCGCGCCTCTGGTCAAAGGCGATGGTTAAGGCTATATCCTTCGCCCAATTCCTTCTCACATAGATCCGTGTCTTTAATCGCGCCTTGCGCAGGAGCCCTCATGCAGACCGTTCGTGTCCGTATCAACGCTTTGGAACTTGAAGCGAAACGTATTTTTGAAATTCTGGGAGCGGCTTTCGAGGATGAGGGGCTCCCGGTGACGATCTATGAGCTGGTTCCTTGGGAGCCGGAATGGGTTGTTGAAGTGCTGATGTTCGACGTCGAGCCGGATGAGGCGATTTCGCAGGTGCGAGATCGTCTTGGCGCCGACGCTTTCGCCGCGCCAATCGAGGCGGAAATTTTGGCGGAGGACACCAATTGGGTCGCCAAGAGCCTTGAAGGATTGACCCCTGTCGAAGCGGGACGCTTTTTTGTTCACGGCGCCCATGACCGCGATAAGCGTCCATTTCATGGGCATTCGATCGAGGTTGAGGCCGCGCTGGCTTTCGGCACTGGCCATCACGGAACCACGGTGGGGTGTCTGGTGGAGCTTGAGCGGGTGCTTGAGCGGGGAAATTATTTTAGCATTCTCGATCTTGGAACTGGAACGGGGGTGTTGGCGATCGCGGCGGCGCTTATGACGCGCCGGAAAGTCATCGCCACGGATATTGATCCGGTCGCCGCGCAGGCGGCTGGGGAAAACGCGCGCCGCAACGGCGTTGGCGCTTTGGTGAAGACATTCACCGCGGCCGGCGTCGATGACAGGCGTTTCGCCGAACATGGTCCATATGATCTCATTGTTGCGAATATTCTGGCGCGCCCGCTCATGCGCCTCGCCGCGCCGATTTCCCGGCGCATGACGCGCGACGCGGTGCTTATTTTGTCAGGTTTGCGAGAAATGGACCGCGCGCGGATCGTCTTCGCTTATCAGACCCAGGGTTTTCACCTGGCTCGCAGTCGTTGTCGGGACGGCTGGTTGACGTTGACTTTCGCCCGGGGGAAGGCTTGTCCCTGATAGCCGCTGGGGCTAGCGCGCTTGGGGGAAATGCAATAAAGGCCGCGCAAATTGCGCGGCCTTTATCATGTGCTCGAAAGTTTTAGCTCTAAGGTCGCGTCAAGCTCAAAAAGGAGCGACGGCGGAACCTTCGCGAGATAATTCGTTCCGGTCGTAGCCGTGAGCGGCCAATGTGGCGTCGTCGAGCGACAGCAAATAACCGTTTACATAGCGGCGAACCTGACGCTCACGTGCGGAAATCAGGCGGGCGAAAGCGCGGCGAACCAAGCCGTCGCCGCTTGTGCGAGTCGTTGCGCCAAGGTGTGTGGATGGTGTGATTGCATGAGCCATGATTAAATCTCCGTTCGAGGTCTCTACCGAGTTTCCTCCCTCAAACTCCTTGAGCTTTAATATGACGGAATAAATAAATTTAAAAAGGTCTATATCTGCATGACAGCGCTGCGATTTTTGCATGTGCGATATAAATTATTCGCAGTGCACAATAATTTTAGCTCCAAACTGGTCAAAGAACTTGATCGGGAGATTGCGTCTGGTCATCACTCCGTTTAGCGTCACGCCTATGTTTCAGGTTTTTGACGTAGATCATGATCCCTCCACAGGCCCGGCGAGATGCGCGGCCCTGCGCGAGGAGCTTCGCAAGTCCGGTTTTGACGGATTTCTCGCGCCACGCGCCGATGCGCACCAAGGGGAGTATGTTCCCCCGTCCGATTGCCGCTTGCAATGGTTGACCGGTTTCGCCGGTTCCGCAGGCGTGGCGGTGGTTCTCCTTGATAAGGCGGCGATATTCGTTGATGGCCGTTATACGTTGCAGGTGCGCGAGCAGGTTGACGTGGCCACATTCACGCCGGAGCATCTGCATGAGACGCCGCCGGCCGATTGGCTGTCGCGCGCGTTGAAGCCCGGTCAGCGGCTGGCCTATGACCCGATGCTTCATACGATCAGCGACGTGCGTCGCTTAAAGGAGGCGTGCGAGAAAGCCGGCGCGGAGCTTGTTGCGGTTGAGAAGAATCTGATCGACGCCATATGGGAAGGGCGTCCAAGCGCTCCTTTGGGGCAAGTGAGTTTGCAGCCGATTGAGCAGGCGGGGGAAAGCGCTGAGAGCAAACTGGAGCGCGTCAGGGCCCTCATTGCGGACAACGGCGCGGACGCGGTGGTTCTGACGCAACCGGATTCTATCGCATGGCTGTTTAACATTCGCGGCTCCGATGTCGAACACACGCCTTTGCCCTTGTCTTTTGGCGTGCTGCGGGCGACGGGCGAAGCGGAGCTTTTCATTGATGGGCGAAAACTTTCCAATTCGGTCCGCGATTACCTTGAGCCCTTGACGCAAATTCGCCCGGTGGAGGAATTGCTTGAGGGAGTGGGGGCGGCGGCCCGCGCGGGCGGGCGCGTTATGCTTGATCCCGCTCTTGCTGGCGAGGCGCTGCGAAAAGCGGTCGTGGAGGCGGGCGGTCACGTGGTGGAGAAGGCGGACCCGGTGCTCTTGCCAAAGGCGATCAAAAACGCGGCGGAGATTGCCGGCGCCCGCGCGGCGCATCTGCGCGACGGGGCGGCTTATGCGCGTTTTTTGTGTTGGTTCGACGCGCAGGTAGAGGCCGGCGCGGAGCTGGACGAGATTGGCGCGGCGCAGGCTCTGGAGCGGTTCCGGGTGGAAACTGGCGCGCTTCTGGACATTTCCTTTGACACGATTTCAGGGGCAGGGCCGAATGCGGCGATCTGTCATTACCGCGTAGATCGTCAAAGCAACCGTAAGATCCCGCGTGACAGTCTGTTCTTGATCGATTCCGGCGCGCAATATCAAGATGGCACCACGGACATCACCCGCACATTGGCCGTTGGCTCAGTCGAGCGGACCATGCGTGAGCATTTCACGTTGGTGCTTCAAGGGCATATCGCCATCGCCACGGCGCGTTTCCCTGAAGGCGTGAGCGGGGCGCAAATTGACGCCTTCGCTCGCATGGCGCTGTGGAGGCGTGGATTGGACTTTGATCATGGAACGGGGCATGGCGTGGGGTCTTACCTGTCCGTTCATGAAGGGCCGCAGCGCATCGCCAAGACAGGAACCACGCCTTTGCGCGCGGGGATGATCGTGTCGAATGAGCCGGGTTATTATCGCGACAATTCTTATGGAATTCGCATTGAAAATCTGGAGTTGGTCATGCCGGCCGAAGATATTGCGGGGGGCGAGCGAAAAATGCATCGCTTTGAAGCGCTCACCCTTGCGCCGATTGACCGGCGGCTTGTGTGCAAGGACATGCTGAGCGAGGAGGAGTTGAGCTGGCTCAATTCTTATCACGAGCGGGTTTTACAAGAAATCGGGCCGCTGGTGGACGAGGCGACGCGGGCGTGGCTGGAGCAGGCGACTCGCTCGATATAGTCGTAAATACGAAGCATGTTCTTGTTAAGAAACGTTTTGGAATTCTCTGTTTTGAATGTGAGGAGTTTCTGATGTGTTAACTTTAATTCATAGCCCACAGTCACGCTCCAGTCGCTTCATCTGGCTGTTGGAGGAGCTCGGCGCGCCATATGAGATTGAATATGTGACGATCCGGCGGATGGACGGAAGCGGCGGCGTTGATCCGCGCAATCCACAGCCGGAGGGTAAGGTTCCGGCTCTAGTGCATGACGGCGTGCTAATGGATGAATCAAGCGCTATCGCGCTTTATCTCACTGATTTGTTTCCAGACGCTGGTTTGGGCGCGCCAATTGGCGATAAGGAAAGAGGGCGCTATCTGTCCTGGCTTGCATGGAGCGGCGCCGAGGCTGAACCTGCGATTTACGCAAAAATCTCCGGTCAAGCTGAGACGGACCCCTATCAGGCCAAGCGTTATGAGCAGGTTTGCGCGCGTATTCAAAAAGCGATGGAAGCCGGCCCTTATATGATGGGAGAACGGTTTACGGCGGTTGATATCTTGATGTTTTCCGCGTTCCAATTCGTTGGTGATTTTTTACCGCAAGGAGAGAACGTCAAGCGTTATCTAGCTACGGTCGGCGCCAGATCAGCGCTTGCTCGGAGCCTCGCCAAGGACGCTGCGCCTGATTGAGCCTCCTGTTCTGCTGATGTGGCGGCGCTTAGCGGTGTTCCTCCACATTGGCCTGAATTAACGCTGAATTGAAGAAGCGTAGCGCCCGGACGTGACTGGCGTGACCGATGAGCCGGGTTGGAACCCGGGGATCGACGACGGGTAGGCGGGCGGCGCCGCTTTCATCAAAAATCTTGAGCGCGGTCTCCAACGTGTCGGTGGTCCTTAAAACGACGGTGGTTGTCTCTAGGTCCAGCTCGTTTTCGGTTTGCACATCTTGTAGTGGTTCAAGAAAGTCGCTCACATGCACGATGCGCACCAGCCAGCGGTGTGCGCCTTCCTGCAGCATGACGCCGCGGGTCTCCAGCTGCCAGTGGAAATAGGAGCGCCCGTGAATGGCTTGCGTGAGGCCGGTGGCGATGGAGACGCTGATCAGCAGCGCGATGGAAAGCGCGTAGCCCCCCGTCAGTTCAAACACGATCATTGTGGTGGAGAAGGGGGCTCCGAGAACGGCGGCGGCCACGGCGCCCATGCCTAGAATTGCATAAAGCCCATGCGAGGACGCGTGTTCGGGAAAAGCCGCCGCGGCGATGAGGCCAAAGGCGCCGCCGGTCATGGCGCCTAAGTAAAGTGCTGGCGAGAATATGCCGCCGCCGAAACGCGAGGCCAGAGTGATCGCCGTCGCCGCGGTTTTCATCACAATCAAGGTCAGCATCAAGGTAAGCGGCAATTGATGTTTGAGCGCGGCGTCGGTGGCCTCATAGCCAACCCCGAGAACTTCAGGAAAAAAGACCCCCATAGCCCCAACGGCGAAGCCGCCGATCACAGGGCGGCTCCAAAGCGGCAGAGTGACGTTGCGGGCGATCCAATCGGTTCCAATGAGGGCCAGTTGAAACAGGATGGCGACCGCTGCGCATGTCAGCCCAAGAAGAGCGAAGGAGGGAATTTCCCAGTAAGAAGTGATCTGATATTCGGGAATGATGAAGGCCGCCACATTGCCGAACCAGAGCCGGGACAACAAGGTTCCAAGGGTGGCGCTGATAACGATGGGCACGAAGGCGGTGAGGGCGTAATGGCCAAGCACCACCTCGTGAGCGAAAAGAACGCCGGCGATGGGGGCGTTGAAGGAGGCGGAAACGGCGCTGGCGACGCCGCAGGCGAGCAAAATGCGGCGCGAGACGTCCGGCAGGCGAAAGGCGTTGCTCAAGGCCGTGCTAATGGTGGCTCCCAGATGCACCATTGGCCCTTCGCGTCCGGCGCTGGCTCCGCTTCCCAGAGAGATGGCGGTGAGGATCGCTGAAGATATGCCGCCCCAGAAAGGCAATCCCCGGCCGCCTTGAACGCGCGCCTCAATCACGTCCGCGACGCCGCCGGCTCTTTGTTTGGGTTGTATTTTCGCCAGAATGAGGCCGACGATCAGGCCGCCGGCGGCGGGCGACAGCAAGACGACCCACCAGGGCAGAGCGGCGGCGGCGGTGAAGAGCTGCTCGCTCGCCGTGCCGAAAAAGCTCCATTGCACTGCGCCGATCAGTTGACGAAAGAGAATTGCGGCCAGCGCGACCAGCACGCCGAGAAAAATGGAGACCGCCCAAATGAGCGGCAGCCGGGCTGACAGAAACAGCTGTACGTTCGGCTTGACCCATGTGACGAAAAGCGTTGGAAATCGGCGCAAAACATCGAAAATCGGAGGCATATTGCGTCTTACCCGCTGGGTGGAGATTAAATTTGGCTGCGAAATTCGCGGGCTCGTAATTGAATGGCGTGTTTTAGGTGCGCGCAAAATTGATTTGCAACATCTGGTTCGGGATTGATCGGTCGAATCCATTTGATTTCTTTGATGAAGTGACCACCATGCAATAGATTGAAAAAAAATCCAGATGTGTTCTCAATGAATGCGCTTTTAGGTCGTCAGCTTGGTGAAGCTGTGATGAAATTGCAATAGAGTGTGAGCGCTTCTGCGGGGAGAAGGACGTTTCTTTGCGTGCGGATCGGGCGTGTTTGCATCTAATGAACAGAGAGAAGGTCGTGGTTTCGTGACGAATGCACAAGGTGGACAGGATATGGGAGTGAGTGAGCGCGGGGCGAACGCCGGGGAGAACGACGCTCGCGTACACGCCCTTGCAGAGCTTGAAGCGCGCTTTGGAGATCAATTCTCCAGCTCAAAGCCAATTTGCGAGCAACATGGTCACACCACTACTTGGATAGCGAATCAACCTCCTGAAGCGGTGATTTTCGCCCGTTCCACGGAAGATGTGTCGGCGGCGATGAAAATATGCCACGCGCACCGCCTTCCCGTGATCCCCTTCGGGACCGGCACGTCTTTGGAAGGTCATGTGAACGCGCCTTATGGCGGCGTTTCCATCGACTTATCGCAAATGAACAATGTGATTGAGGTCAATGCGGATGATCTGGACTGCGTGGTTCAGGCGGGGGTTACTCGAAAACAGCTGAATCTCTATCTTCGCGACACCGGACTTTTCTTTCCCATTGATCCCGGCGCCGACGCCAGCATTGGCGGCATGGCCGCGACCCGGGCTTCTGGCACCAACGCCGTGCGCTATGGCACCATGAAAGACGCGGTGATTGGTTTGACTGTCGTGCGCGCTGACGGCGTCATCATAAAAACTGGCGGGCGGGCGCGTAAATCCTCCGCCGGCTATGATCTGACGCGTCTGTTCGTAGGGTCCGAGGGAACGCTTGGACTGATTACGGAAGTGACCTTGCGTCTGCACGGCGTGCCGGAGGCAATTTCTGGCGGGGTGTGCTCGTTCGCTGATATTCGCTCTGCTTGCGATGCGGTTATCAGCACGGTTCAATGTGGAATTCCAGTGGCGAGAATTGAACTGCTGGACGCTTTGCAGGTGCGAGCGTGCAACGCCTACTCCAAGCTTGACCTGCCTGAAACCCCGGCGCTTTTTCTGGAGTTTCACGGCACGGAGACGGGCGTGCGCGAACAGGCGGAATTATTCACGGAGATCGCCTCTGACAATGGCGGCGGCGCGTTTGAGTGGACGACCAACCCGGAAGAGCGGAGCCGCCTATGGACCGCGCGTCATGACGCTTATTGGGCGGCGATCGGTTTGCGTCCCGGTTGCAAAGGAATGACGACTGACGTTTGCGTTCCTATCTCCCGGTTGGCGGATTGCGTCGGGGCGACGATTGACGATCTGGCGAGCTCTGGTTTGATCGCGCCAATTGTGGGACATGTGGGGGATGGGAATTTCCACGTGCTCGCGCTTGTGGATGTGGAAAACGAAGAAGAGACGAAGCGGGCGGAAGAATTTGTCGTTCGGTTGACGGAGAGGGCGCTTGATATGGGCGGCACATGCACCGGCGAACATGGCGTGGGCCAGGGTAAAATGAAATATATGGCGCGCGAGCATGGCGAAGCGCTTGATGTGATGCGTGCGATTAAACAGGCGTTGGACCCTCTCGGGATTATGAATCCGGGAAAAATAGTTGAACTGAGATGATTTTGAGCGCCTGAGCTGCATAAATTGGGGTGTTGGCGCGACCGCCGCAAGCGATTTTTAAATAAGGTCGCAAGGGAGAGTATGGGTGAATTCGGTTTATATTTCAGTTGGCGCGACACTCATTCTGGTTCTGCTTGCGGCGCTTGTTGGTCCTTTTTTTGTCGATTGGTCCACATACCGCAGCACCTTTGAGGAATATGGCGAGGAGATTTTGGGACATCGCGTCTCCGTGATGGGAGAGGCGGACATGCGCCTGCTGCCGACGCCAACTCTTGTGTTCACGGATGTGAGGGTTGGCGAAGCGGAAGATCCTCTGCTCGCCGTTTCGCGTTTTGCCGTTCGCGTCGAACTGCCGCCGCTTTTGCGCGGAGAGATCCGGGTGATGGACATGCGCCTAGAAAAACCGCGCTTGCAACTATCGCTTGACGAACGCGGGCGGCTTGACTGGTTTACGCGGGCGCGTTCAGGAGCGGCGATCTCCTCCCTCGATCCGGACGACGTTGTTATTGATCAGGTTGAAATCGTAGACGGGTCCATACGCGTCGTTGACGCGCGCTCCGGCGGAACGCATACGGCGAGCGGCGCGAATTTCATCATGTCCGCGCGCTCTCTTGCTGGGCCGTTCAAACTGGATGGCAGTCTGCGCGTTGAAGATGCGCCTGTGAATTTGCGTTTCGCCAGCGGGCGTCTTGAAAACGGCGCGCTGCGAGTGAAAGCTCAAGTGGTGCCGGCCACATATCCGGCTGAGTTTTTCTTTGACGGCGATCTTATCCAGTCTAATGGCCAGCCAAGCTATGAAGGGGAGTTTACGGTGTCTTCGGTGACGCCGGAGGACCTGCTGCATCAAAGCTGGCGGAGTGAGGGGCGCTTTCATCTTGATCCAGCGGCTTTGAAGCTGGAAGAGGCGAATTTTCTCTATGGTCCGCAGGAAAGGCCTTTGACGTTTGAGGGGGAAGGGGAGGTGGATTTTGCCTCTCCTGCGCAATTTGAGCTGCGCGTGAGCGCCAAGCAAATAGATCTGGACCGCCTTCTCGGCGCAGGGCCTAAAAATCCGGCCTCTGCCAAAGCGGCGGCCTCGAAGTTGTTGGCGCTCGCCGCGAGTTTGCCGCCGCCGCCTTTGCCGGGGCGGATCGACTTTCAAGCCCCAAGCGTCGTGGTCGCCGGCGGAGTAATTCAGAATGTGAAGCTGGACGCTCAATCTCATGCCAATGGTTGGGGGGTGCATAGAGCTGCGGGAAAGCTCCCGGGACGAACGAATATTTCTTTGACGGGCGATCTGGAGGTGTTTCCGCGTCCAGCTTATCGCGGACGGGTTGCTCTTGATTCAGAGCAACCTGCGGGCCTTCTGGATTGGCTCTCGGGGGGCGTTGAGGGAATTCCGCCTATGGAGCCGGTCGCTTTTGAGGGACGTTTGGCTGCTGACGGCGATGGGTTTGCGTTGAATGAACTGAGCTTTCGCTTGGCGGATGCGCCGGGAAGGGGAACCATCGACTATCGAACGCCGGAAAATCAGAGCGCCGCATTTTCCGTCGATGTCGACGCAGAGCGCCTGGATCTTGATCAGATCAGGATATTCGCCAATCTTATCGGATTGACGTCGAAGACGGGCGGAGAGAGACTTGAGGTTCCGCGAACTGAAATGTCGTTGAAGCTATTTGCTCGAACGCTCATAGCCGGCGCCGTCAAGGCGCGTGACGTGGCGGTGGACGCAAATTATCTGGGCGATAAGCTTTCTATTACGGAATTTACCGCCAGGGATATCGCTGGCGCGAATGTTTCCGTTCGCGGTGTCGTTGAGAATGCGTCTTCTGCCCCGGATGGCGATCTGGAGGCGGATATTGACGCGCCGCGTGCGTCAGGTCTTCTCGCGGTCGCTTCGTCCTTGTTTCCTGACACGCCGGTTTTAAAACAATTGAACGCGCGAGCCGACTTGCTTGAGCCTGCCTCTCTCTCTCTGCGTTTCAATGGAAGGTCGGCGCCGGAAGGTGGCTCAAGCGCCGCCAAAGTCGATATTGAAGGTGATATCGCGGGAACAAGGCTTGTAGGTTTTTCAGAGCTTGACGGCAGGCTTGATCAATGGCGAGACGCCCGACTTTTGCTGGAGCTGGAGCTGGAGCGCGATAACGGCGGCGAATTGTTGCGCCAGTTTGGGGTTGATTCCGTTCCCCTTGCAGGAGTGGGCGCGGGATCTTTCAAGTTGAAGGCGCAAGGAACGGCGAATGATGAGCTGGATTTTCGGGCGCGGGCGAATGTGGCGGGCGGCACGGCGCTTTTCGTCGGCCAGGCGCAGGCGCCGCAGGATATGCCGATAAGCTATACTGGCGATTTGGTGGCGCAAGCGAAAGATATCACCACGCTTATGTTGTTGGCGGGGAGAATGCCGCCGCTTATGGCGGGGGCGCAGGATGTGGACTTGGCGGCGCATATCGAGGGCGTAGGGGACGCCTTCAGGATTAGCGATATCGCAGGGCGCTTGGCGTCGTCGCAAATTGCTGGAAATTTGAGCGTCGAGCTTCGTAAAAGATTAAAGACCGTTCCTGCGCGTGTTTCGGGAGAGCTTTCGCTGTCCCGTCTTGATCTTCAATCCGTTGCGATGTTGATGCTTGGCGCCGATAGCTGGCGGCCTATGGTTGGCGAGCCGGAGGAGGGGCTTTGGTCTTCTCGTGCTTTTGGCGCCCCGATCGCGACTGGTCTTGACGCGGATATTGATATTGTCAGCGATCATTTTTCGTTTGGGGAAGGGATTGTCGCTTCTTCGGCCAAGTCACGGGTACGTTTGCGTGACAATGAGCTTGGGTTGACCGTTGAATCCGCCGAACTGGGCGGTGGTGCGCTTCAAGGCTTTATGGAGATCAGGCGGGCGGGCGGTCAGGCTGAGCTTTCTGGGAATTTAAACCTGGACGGCGCTGATGTGGCTAGTTTCGCTCCCCGTAAATCTGGACGCGTCATAGCAACGGGAACGTTTGATCTGGCGGCGGAGTTCGCAGGGGCCGGGCGTTCAGTTTCCGGCGTCGTCTCCAGCTTGTCGGGCGGCGGCGCCATTGACGTCCGCGCGGGTCAGATTCGCGGCGTTAATCCGGATGCTTTTGAGCTGGTGATGCGCGCCGCCGATAGCGGATTGGAATTAAGTGACGAGGCTATTCGTAAGGCTTTCGCCAGCCATCTGGATGCTGGAGTTATTGATTTTCAGCGCGCTGACGGAACTTTCTCCATCGCTGGCGGTGTTGTACGGATGAGCGGCGTTAATGTTGAGGCGAGGAGCGCGGCCCTTCTGGCGAGCGCGCGAATTAAGCTGAGTGATTTGACCCTTGACGCGGAAATGGATGTGAAGGTTCAACCGAATGAAGAGGCGGTGACGGGGGCGGAGCCACAAATTACTTTGCTGTTTCAAGGAGCGGTTTCGTCTCCTGAGAGAACAATCGACATTTCCCCTTTCACGGCTTTTTTGACCTTACGCGCCTTTGAGAAAGAGGTGAGCCGGGTTGAGAAGATGCAATCGGAGATTATCGAGCGGGACCGGTTTATGCGGGAGCTGAAACGGCAACGGCAGGAGCGGGAGAGAAAAGCACGCGCTGAGGATGCGGCCCGACGGGAGAAAATTGAAAAAAACCAGGATGGGGGTGAGAATGGGCAGGGGAAAACGTCTCCGGCCGCAGCCCCGGTCGTCACTCCAGCTCCTTCGGCTCCGATCCCAGCTCCTTCGGCTCCAGCGCCCGCACCAGCACCAGCTCCAGCGGCGCCGGCCGCGCAAAATTTCACCGACCGCATTCAGGCGGTGATAGACGCAGCGTCAGCGCCGTCCTATGACGATGAGAGCGCTCTTGCGCCTTTGGATGAGCCTGTGATCATTGACGACTTGCCGGTGATGGGTGTGGAAGATGCGAATGCGCCTGCGGGGGAGGGCGGCGATTTACTTGCGCCGATGTCGGCCATGGAGGTTTTACGTGAGCGGCGCAGGTTGCGGGAGAACCGCAGGGACGGGACGTTCGGTGGTGGTCAGCCGCGTTTTCGCACCTTGCCCAACGGAATTATCGTCGAACAATAGAGTTGAGCCTTTCAGGCGGGAGCTGCTTCTTCGTCGCTCTGGCGTTGGTCGCGGCTGTCGCGGTAAAACCTCAGAACGCTGAGGCGCACGGCGGATGAAAGCGCTCCGTCTCCCATTCGTTGATCGTCAATGGAAGCGATGAGGGCGGCTAAGCTGGTCTTCTTAAACACGGCAAGCTCTTCAAGGCCGCGCCAAAACTCGTTTTCAAGGGCCAGACTGGTGCGATGCCCATGTAGGGTGATGGAGCGTTTGACGAGGGTCATTCGTGGTTATCGTCGGCGGGGTCCCTGTCATGCGCGCGCGTTTGGAGGAAATGGCCGTCTACGAATTTTCTGTGTTGAGCGTCAAAGGCGGCTTCCTCCGCCTTTTCAGTCTTGCTTCTGCCAAAACGTCGACGGTTTTCGGCGGCGAGCTCAGCCTTTTCCACACGCGCCTTGCGTTTGCGCGTCTTGCGTAGATTGATAATTTCGGCGCCCATGGTCGGAACTCCAAAACTACGTAGCGTCAGGGTTTCTTTCTGAACGCGTCCAGCGACACGACGTCAGCGCCGCTTGAGTCGCCGTCGGCGGGTGTTTCATCGGCGCTGGATTCGGGCTTTGTATCGTCGGCGGATTTGTCTTTTCCAGACGCTTGGGAGGTTCTCTCCGCTGCGTCGCTAAGGTTTTGATTGATCTCTTCGACAACCTTGACGGTGTCCTGAGTCGCCGCGCCTGCGTCGCGCAGATCGTCAGGAAGCTCTTCCGCCGTTTTGCTTGGATCAAACTCTAGCGCGAATTGAACTGAGGGGTCAAAAAAACCTTTGATCGCAGAAAACGGAATAAGCAACCGCTCCGGCACGCCGCCGAAGGACAGTCCCACCTCAAAAGTGTGGTCGGTCACCGTAAGATCCCAGAATTGGTGTTGTAGCACCACCGTCATTTCATTTGGATAACGCTCTTTAAGACGTTGGGAAATTCGCACGCCGGGAGCTGTGGTCTCAAATGCGATGTAAAAATGATGCTCGCCCGGAACGCCAACGCGGGCTGCTTCGGACAATATCTTTTTTACGGCGCCGCGTAAGGCGTCCTGAATGACGATGTCATAACGAATAAGATCTTCGGCCATGGTTCACTTCTGCCGGAACTGATAATTTGCGCACCATGCAATGCACCTGAGAAAAAGAAAAGCCCTTCGCTGAAAATCAAATTGAACGTATTGAAATTTTCAACGAAATTTTGCGCCTCAAACTATTTGAGTCACAGCAGGTTTCAGATTGCAAGAAACGTTCAATCGTTCTTTGAACATGAGAAGCGTTATTTCTGTGCAATTGAAGTGGAGGCTTCTGTTGCCAGGCGCCTCCGGGCCCCGCCTACCGGTGCTACCCAGCAGGACTTAGTGGACTACCGGCGCTGCATTACGCGGCGACAGCGTTGTCCATAGCATAGTTGTCATTTGCAACTACAAGTTTGACCCGATAACGGCGGTATCATGCCGAGCAAAAGATCAGTCTTTACACCCTCGTCGATCCTATTTCGCCCCCGCCGAAGATCTCGCGATTTCAGAATAACGAACGTTTGGCGAGAACGTTTGATAAATTCGAGATCTCAAGATCTTGGGTGGAGGCGCCGGGTACCGCCCCCGGGTCCGAAAAGCTTATTGCACTGTCGATTTATTGCCATAGTCAGCCGAAGCCGACAGGATCAATATAGGGTGTCTGAGGCTTTGTGAAAAGCCCGTCTGAGCGAAACTTGTGAATTGGCTTCAAAAATGAGGATTAACGCCGTTCGCGAGCCGAGGGCGCGTTCGCTGCATTTGCCGTTGCATGGCCTTTGTATGATCTGGTAAGAGCGATGCGAATAGCCAAAATGTGGAGGCACGGATGCGCCAATATCTTGAACTTATGCAGCGTGTCCTGAATGATGGCGTTGAAAAAACGGATCGCACCGGAACGGGAACGCGTTCCGTGTTCGGCCATCAGATGCGGTTCGACTTGAAAGACGGTTTTCCGCTGGCGACGACGAAAAAGCTGCATCTCAAATCAATTATCCATGAGCTTTTGTGGTTTCTTGCGGGCGACACCAACGTCGGTTACCTGCAACGCCATGGGGTGAAAATCTGGGACGCATGGGCTGATGAAAACGGCGAACTCGGTCCCGTTTATGGCTATCAGTGGCGCTCATGGCCGGCCGTGGGAGCGGCGGCTTCCGGGGAGGCTGAGGCGCGTGAACATGGCGTCGACCAGATCGCCAATGTGCTGCGTCAAATCAGGGAGACGCCGGATTCACGCCGCATGATCGTGTCCGCTTGGAATCCGGCTCAGGTTGACCACATGGCGTTGCCGCCTTGTCACGCCCTGTTTCAGTTCTATGTGGCCAATGGCCGTCTTTCATGCCAGCTTTATCAACGCTCGGCCGATGTCTTTCTCGGCGTGCCTTTCAACATCGCCTCCTACGCTCTTTTGACTATGATGATCGCGCAAGTGACCGGCTATGAGCCAGGGGAATTCATCCATACGCTCGGCGACGCGCATTTATATCTCAATCATCTGGAGCAGGCTCAAATTCAGTTGTCACGAGCGCCGCGTCCCTTGCCGCATATGCTGTTGAACCCTCAGGTCAAGGATTTATTCGCCTTTCGTTTCGAGGATTTCACCCTTGAGGGTTATGATCCGCATCAGCACATAAAAGCGGTGGTGGCGGTATGAGCGCGCCGGCGGGGAGTCCGGTTGCAGCTAATGAGCCGAAGCTTGTTCTGATCGCCGCCGTGGCGTTGAACGGCGTGATTGGAAAAAATAACGACATGCCCTGGAGCGTGCCGAGCGACCTGAAGTATTTTAAACGCCTGACTGTGGGCAAACCTTTGATCATGGGGCGCAGAACCTTTCAGGCGATTGGACGCTCCTTGCCGGGGCGACCAAATTTAGTGGTGAGCAGTGATAGGACATTCGCCGCTGACGGGATTGAGACTTTTCCCGATCTGGATGCGGCGCGCGCGCGCGCGCGCGATCTTGCCGCTGATCTTGGCGCGGGTGAGATTATGATTGGCGGCGGCGGTCAAATTTACGCCCAAGCGATAGCGCAGGCGGATCGTCTGGAGATTACGGAAATTCAGGCGAGCCCTGAGGGCGACACCTTGTTTCCTGAAATTGACGACCGGCTCTGGCGCTGTGTTTCCAAATCGGAGCCGGCGCAAGGGCCGCGAGATAGCGCCTCGATTATTCATCTTTCTTATGAGCGTGTTCGGACGGCGCCTGACGGCGAATTGAAATAGCTGTTGTGATAAAACAGGTTAAGTTCCGATGAAGCCGAACTTGGTTCGGTGGACTCGCCGATGAAATTAAAAACACCGTACAATAAGGTTGGAGCAAATCATGGACGTACGTGCAGCAGTCGCCCACAAGGCCGGCGCCCCATTGAGCGTAGAAACAGTGCGTTTGGACGGCCCGCGGGCCTTTGAGGTTCTGGTGGAGATCAAAGCCACCGGGGTTTGCCACACAGACGCCTTCACCTTGTCGGGTGATGATCCGGAAGGGATTTTTCCAGCCATTCTCGGTCATGAAGGCGCAGGGATTGTCCGAGAAGTGGGGAAAGGCGTCACGTCGCTGAAGCCGGGCGATCACGTGATCCCGCTTTACACGCCCGAATGTCGCCAATGCGAATATTGCCTCAACCCTAAAACCAACCTGTGCCAATCGATCCGCTCGACTCAGGGGCAGGGGGTGATGCCGGATGGCACCAGCCGTTTCTCTCTCGGCGGTAAGGATATTTTCCACTACATGGGAACCTCTACATTCGCCAATTACACCGTGGTTCCGGAAATCGCTCTGGCGAAGATTCGCCAAGACGCGCCTTTTGATAAGGTGTGCTACATCGGTTGCGGCGTGACCACAGGCATTGGCGCGGTCATCAATACGGCGAAGGTGGAGCCGGGATCGAACGTGGTGGTCTTCGGTTTGGGCGGCATTGGTTTGAACGTAGTTCAGGGAGCGCGCCTCGCCGGAGCAAATATGATTGTCGGCGTTGACATTAATCCGGGCAAAAAAGAGCTGGCGGAACGTTATGGCATGACCCATTTCGTTAATCCCAAGGAGGTGGAGGGAGATCTCGTGCCTTATCTGGTGGATTTGACGAAGGGGGGCGCGGATTACTCCTTTGAGTGCATTGGCCGCCCGGATGTCATGCGTCAGGCGCTGGAATGCGCCCACAAGGGATGGGGAGAATCGATCATCATCGGCGTAGCTGGCGCGGGGCAGGAAATTTCCACAAGGCCGTTTCAGCTTGTGACGGGGCGTTCCTGGCGCGGCTCCGCCTTTGGCGGGGCGCGCGGTCGCACCGACGTTCCCAAAATTGTTGATTGGTATATGGACGGTAAAATCGACATTGACAGCATGATCACGCACACGATGCCCCTTGAGGAGATCAACACGGCCTTTGACCTGATGCATGAGGGTAAGTCGATCCGCTCGGTGGTCACGTTCTGAGGCTGGCCATGCTTGAAGGAGGCGGCGGGGCTTTTGAAGCTGATTGGCGCGAATTGTCGCAGATGACCTCTCTTGAGGTCTATGAGTTGCTCCGTCTTCGGGTTGACGTTTTCGTCGTGGAGCAAGAGTGCGCTTACAGCGAAATCGACGGCCGTGATCATGACGCGTTGCATTTGCGGCTTGTGGACGGCGGGGGCGGCCTCGCCGCCGCACTGCGTGTTTTTCCTCCTGTTGAAGGGGGCGCGGGGCGAATTGGCCGTGTCGTCGTCGCGCCGAATTTTCGGGGCAGGCATCTTGGCGATATGCTGATGCGGAAGGCTTTGAAAAAGTTGGCTCAAGAGTTCGGCGCGGAAATGGTCGAGCTGTCGGCGCAAAGTCATTTGCGCCGCTTTTATGAAAAACACGGATTTCAAACCTGTTCGGCGGAATATCTTGAAGACGGCATTCCTCATGTGGAGATGCGTCGCAAGCTGGCGGCGGGAGAGTGGGCTTAATGAGCAACGGTTTTGAAAGGCTGCATGAACATGACGCTTGAGCTTGTTTCCAACACGCGCGTTTTTGGCGGCGATCAGCGTGTTTATCGACATCACAGCGAAGTCACGAAGACGCAAATGCAATTCTCCATATTCTTGCCGGCGAAAGCGCTGCGCGGTGAGTTTTGTCCGGCGTTGGTTTATCTCTCCGGTCTGACCTGCACCTGGGAAAATGTAACCACCAAGGGGGGAGCCCAAGGGGCTTGCGCCGATTACGGCATGATCTTCATCGCGCCTGACACAAGCCCGCGCGGCGAAGGCGTCGCTGACGACGAGGCCTATGATCTGGGACAGGGCGCCGGATTTTATCTGAACGCCTCGAAGCGGCCATGGGCCGAACATTTCCAGATGGAAGATTATATCTGCCGCGAGCTTCCCAAGATTCTGGTGGATCACTTCCCGGTTGAATTGTCTTCTCTGGGCGTTACCGGACATTCCATGGGCGGGCATGGCGCGCTGACGCTTGCGCTGCGTCATCCGGAGTTGTTTCAGTCGCTTTCCGCATTTGCGCCTATCGCCAACCCGGTCAATTGCCCTTGGGGTGAGAAGGCGTTTTCCGCCTATTTGGGGAGCGACCAAGCCGTTTGGGCCGAACATGACGCTTGCGCTCTGGTTCGCGAGCGTGGCTGGACACGAGACATCTTGATAGATCAGGGCGCGCAAGACGGGTTTCTTGAAGAGCAGCTCAGGCCCTGGTCTTTCGAAACGGCGTGCCGGGAAGCCAAGGTGGACCTGACTCTAAGGATGAATGGCGGCTATGATCATTCATATTATTTTGTTTCGACCTTCATGGGCGAGCATGTGGCGTGGCACGCTGAGCGCTTGATTTAGGGCCTGCCGCCGAGTTGGCGTGCGCGCTTGCGCTCGTCTCCGTCATATTGCGCGTTTAAGCGAATGAGAAGCGGTTTGTCTTGTTTGACGAACGGTTGACTTTGCCTTTGAGCGTCACCACTTCTGCATAAGTTTCAGAATGCGTTAGGTAAGTTAAGCGTATTGGACGATGCGGCGTGCATGTGGGCATGAGCCGCATTGAAAGCGGAGCGCAACTTTTCTATAACGCTGACATATGCTGAGTGGACTGGCGATAGCCTCGACGATAACAAGATTTGATCCTGTCGGATCAGAGACACGATAAAGGATGTCTGAATGCCTTGGAGCGACCAGAATGGCGGCGGCGGCTGGAAGGGGGGCAATGGTGGCCCTTGGGGCGGCGGCAACAACGGCGGCGGCGGCGGACCGTGGGGCAATGGCCCCCAACGCGGCGGCGGCGGCGGTGGTAACCCGCCGGATCTGGAAGAGTTGCTTAAGCGCAGTCAGGATCGTTTGAAAAACTACCTGCCCGGCGGTCGTGGCGGCGGCGTTGGCGTGATTGGCGTTCTCATTGCGGTGGTGATTGCCGCTGGCGCTTATTTGGCGACTGGCTTTTACCGGGTTCAGCCGGACGCGGTTGGTGTGGAGCTGGTTCTGGGGAAGGTTACGGCGCAGACGTCACCCGGGTTGAATTACAATTGGCCTTATCCGATTGGCGAGGTCTATACGCCTGAAGTCTTGCGCTTGCGCGAATTGACGGTGGGAATGGACGAGATCGTTTCAGGCACCAGCGTGCGCACGCGCGACGTGCCCGAAGAAAGTTTGATGTTGACAGGCGACGAAAATATCGTCGACGTTGATTTCAAGGTGCAGTGGCGCATCAAGAATACGCGGGAAGGCGTGACGGATTTCCTTTTCAATATTCAGAACCCCACTGGAACGGTAAAAGCGGTGGCGGAAAGCGCCATGCGTGAAGTCGTGGGATCCTCGAATATTGACAGCGTTTTGACCGAGTTCAAGCGGCCTATCGAGGAATCTGTTCGCGAGATCATGCAAAAGACGCTGGACGAATATGGTGCAGGCATTGAAGTCTCTCTCGTTCAGATGCAAAAAGTCGAGCCTCCGCAGCAGGTGATTGCGGCCTTCCGCGACGTGAACGCCGCCGAGCAGGATCAAAAACGTATTCAGAACGAGGCGCAGGCTTATGCGAACCGCATTGTTCCGGAAGCTCGCGGGGAAGCGGCGAAGATCGAGGAGGCTGCAAAGGCCTATCGTGACCAGACCGTTGCTGAAGCGAATGGTGAGGCGCAGCGTTTCTTGAAGATTTATGAAGAATATAAATTGGCGCCTGACGTCACGCGGGAGCGTCTTTATCTTGAGACGATGGAAAAAGTCTTGTCCGCAAATTCAAAAATTATCATTGACGAGTCAGTCGGCGGTTCGGGCGTCGTGCCGTATCTGCCTTTGGGAGACTTAGGTAAAGCGCAGGGCTCCGCCCCTAGTGGAGGTGCGAAATAATGAAAACCGGCTTTTTGGGACTGCTTGGAATTTTCGTGCTGGCGCTGGCCTTCGTGGGCTATCAGTCCATGTATATCGTCACCCCTACTCATCAGGCGCTGGTGCTGCAGTTTGGCGAGGTGAAGGGCACAGTTCGCACGCCCGGTCTTCAGTTCAAATATCCGTTTGTTCAGAATGTCATTTTCCTCGACAAACGTATTCTGGATTTGAACATGCCGCCGGTGGAGGCGCTGGCTTCGGGTAAAAAACGCCTGGTGGTGGACGCTTTCGCGCGCTACCGGATCGCCAATCCCGTAGCTTTCTACCAAAACCTGAATAATGTGAACGAGGCTAACCAGAGGCTGTCGACATTCCTTCAGTCAAGTTTGCGCACCGAGTTGGCCAAGGCGACGTTCAGTCAAATCGTCCGCGATGATCGTTCCGACCTGATGGAGAAGATCAGAAAAGACGTGAGCGCCAGCGCCGCGCAGTTGGGTATTGAGGTTGTGGATGTGAAAATCCGGCGCGCCGATTTGCCTGAGGAAAACTCGCAGGTGGTCTACAGCCGTATGCAGTCCGAGCGTCAGCGCGAAGCGACTGAAATCAGGGCGAAGGGTGAAGAAGAGGGACGGCGCATTCGCTCTCGCGCTGAACGCGAAGCGACGATCATCAAGGCCAATGCGCAGCGTGACGCTGAAATCCTGCGCGGCGACGGCGACGCCGAACGTAGCGGCATCTTCGCTGAGGCCTATAACAAGGATCGGGACTTCTTCTCTTTCTTCCGTTCGATGAGAGCTTATGAGGTTGGATTGAAAGACGGCGATACATCTTTGGTGCTTTCGCCCAACGCTCAGTTCTTCAAGTTTTTCAACTCGGCGAGCGGGACTGACGCTAAAAACCGCGCGCCGGTGGCGGACGGCCTGTCTGAGTGACGGATTTCCTTGCCGCTCTCGGGCTCGCATTCGCGCTTGAGGGCGTGATTTACGCCCTTGCGCCCGCAGCTATGAAAAATTTCATGCAGCGGGCGCAAGAGGCTCCTGAATTTGTTTTGCGCATGGGCGGATTAGGCGCCGCCGCGCTTGGCGTGGCGATCGTCTGGCTGGCGCGTGGGTAAATTTTATTGAAGCGTATTGTTTGCAAGGGATGATGATCCGGCTGAATAATCTGGATCATAACGCCCTAAGGAGATTGAATTCATGAGCAGCTTGATCACCGTCGCTCATTTTGGGGCGGCTCATTTGGGAAATATGGTCGAGCGGGCGACCTGCAGGCTCGCGGCTGTTTCGGCGGCTGTGGTTTTCGGAGCAGGCGTTATTTTAAGCGCGCCTGCTTCGGCCGCGCAAGGGCCGGAGTCCGTTCCTGATCTGGCCGAGAAGCTTCTGGACGCCGTGGTGAATATCTCCACGGCGCAAACGGTGAAAGGGCAGCGTTCGACCCCCTTGCCGAATGTTCCGGAAGGGTCTCCTTTTCAGGAGTTTTTCGACGAATTCTTCAATCGCCAGAATCAGGACGGCGACGGGCCGCGCAAGGTTCAGTCTTTGGGATCCGGATTCGTGGTTGACGGGGTTGAGGGCATCATCATCACCAACAATCACGTGATTGATGGGGCGGATGAAATCATCGCCAATTTCAATGACGGCACCAAGCTAGACGCGGTGTTGATTGGCACGGATCCAAAGACTGATATCGCTGTTCTGCAGGTCTCCCCAACTGAGTTGCTGCCGTCGGTGTCCTTTGGCGATTCCGACAAAATGCGCGTCGGTGAATGGGTGATGGCTATCGGAAACCCGTTCGGCCTTGGCGGAACGGTGACCACCGGGATCGTCTCCGCCCGTAACCGCGATATTAACTCCGGTCCTTATGATAACTATATTCAAACGGACGCCGCTATTAACCGCGGAAATTCCGGCGGACCGTTGTTCAACGCCGAAGGGGCGGTTATTGGCATCAACACTGCGATTATTTCCCCTTCGGGCGGGTCAATCGGCATTGGCTTCGCGGTTCCATCTAATACGGCCGTCAATGTTATCAAGCAATTGCGCGAATTTGGGGAAACCCGTCGTGGCTGGTTGGGCGTGCGTATTCAGGAAGTGACCGACGAGATCGCCGAAAGTCTTGGGATGAGCGAAGCCGAAGGCGCGCTTGTGGCCGGCGTCACGGCGAATGGTCCTGCGGCGGAGGCTGGGCTTGAGCCAGGCGACGTGGTGATTTCTTTCGATGGTAAAGACGTGCCGACGATGCGCGATCTGCCGCGGATGGTGGCGGACACCAAAGTGGGCAAGGCTGTTGACGTCACGGTGTTGCGCAAGGGCGAGGAAGTCAATCTATCCGTGATCCTTGGGCGCTTGGAGGAAGCGGATTTGGCTGAAGCTGGTAAAACAACAGACAGCGAAGTCACGTCTAAAAAGGCGCCGAAGGTGGTGACCCAGTTGGGCATGGAAATGTCGGCGATGTCCGATGAATTGCGCAAGACCTACAAACTTAACGATGATGTTAAAGGCGTCGTGGTGACGAAGGTCGAAGCGGGCTCCGCGGCTCAGGAAAAAAGAATCCAGCCGGGCGACGTTATCGTCGAGGTTTCGCAAACGACGGTTTCGACGCCTGAAGAAGTGGGGGAACAAGTCGAAGCCTTGAAGGAAGACGGGCGCCGCTCCGCCTTGTTGCTGCTCTCCAACGCCTCGGGCGAGTTGCGTTTCGTTCCTGTGCGAATAGAGGAATGACGTCGAATTCGTCAAATCTGACGTAAATTAAGGAAGGCGCGATGTTTTCGCGCCTTCTTTTTTACAAGTCCAACGCCGTTTGGCCCAGACGCCGTTTTAGTCGGGGAAGAACTCATCGAGGTTATAACCTTGCAGGTAAAGCAAGGCGGTGAGGTCGGAGTGGTTGACGCTGGCGTCCGCCTGAGCGGCGACTTTTGGCTTGGCGTGATAGGCGACGCCCAGCCCTGCGGTCTCGATCATGGCCAGATCATTCGCCCCGTCTCCAACGGCGAGGGTGTCTTCCCGGGCGATGGAGCGCTCTGTCATCAGGGCTTCGAGCCGTTCACGCTTGGCCATTTGTCCCAAAATAGGCTCCGCCACCTTGCCGGTTAGCTTCCCCTCGAAGGTCAGAAGTTCGTTGGCCCGGTTTTCGTGGAAGCCGATCATGGCGGCGATCTTGTTTGTAAAAGCCGTAAATCCGCCTGAGACGAGCGCGCAATAGGCGCCATTGGCGCGCATTGTTTGCACCAAGGTTCTGGCGCCCGGGGTAAGGGTGATCCGTTCATGGATCACTTTCTCCACAACTTCAGCGTCAAGTCCGGCCAGCAAAGAGACGCGTTCGCGTAAAGCCGGTTCAAAGTCGATTTCTCCGCGCATGGCGCTTTCCGTGATCGCGGCAATTTTGGGTTTCAGCCCCAACTCGTCGGCGAGCTCGTCAATGCACTCCTGTCCTATCATGGTTGAATCCATATCTGCGATCAGGAGGCGCTTGCGTCTGGGCTGCGCAGATTGCACATATAGATCGATAGGGCGGCGGCCGATGAGTTCGCGCAGCGCCGCGCCGCTTTCTGTCGGGTTTTGGGATTCAAGCGACAGCTCAATGGCTACGCCGGGGTTGAGAATGCGAATGCCGCCTCTTCCGGGGAGCTTATTCTCGATGGCGGCGAGAAAATCGGAATCTAAAGCCGGAGCAGATGGATTGGAGATCAGCGTGGCGACCAAGGGCATGACGGAGAACCTAGTTTGAAAGGCGATGAGATTGGAAATTCTGTTGACGCGCTTTTGATAGCTGGCCCGACCGCCAGCGGCAAGTCGGCGTTGGCCATAGAATGCGCGCGCCGCCTCGGTGGGCGGATCATCAACGCCGATTCCATGCAAGTCTACGATATCTTGAGAGTTCTCACGGCGCGCCCCTCGCTGGAAGAGGAGGCCTTGGCGCCCCATTGTCTTTATGGACATGTGAATCCCGCACAGGACTATTCCGTCGCTCATTGGATCAGCGATGTTAAACGCGAGCTGCGGGAAGCGCGGGAGTTGGGCGTTCCTGTCGTCATTGTTGGCGGCACAGGGCTCTATTTCAAGGCGCTAACGCAAGGGTTATCTCCCGTGCCTGAGATCGACCCGCTTGTTCGCGCGCAATTGCGCAGCCGTTCCGAGGAGGAGGGCGCGGCGGCGCTGCATCAGGAGCTGGCGGCGCGAGACGCGCAAATGGCGGCGCAGTTAAAGCCCGGCGACACTCAGCGCATAGTGAGGGCCCTGGAGGTGCTTATGAGCACGGGGCGCTCGCTGAGATATTGGCAAAGTCAACCGGGCGTCGCTCTTTTGGAACCTAAAGCGTGTAAGCGCGTTGTTCTGGCGCCGGATAGAGCATGGCTGCATCAGCGCATCGAACGGCGTTTCGCCATGATGATGGCGCAGGGCGCGATGGAGGAGGCTTTGGCGTTGGCCAAACTTGGTTTGAATAAGGATAAAACCTCCATGCGGGCCATTGGCGTTATCCAGCTTGTGGCTGCGGCGGAAAACAGAATGTCTCTGGCGGACGCCATTGAGCGTGCAGTTATTGAAACCCGACAATACGCCAAGCGGCAGGAAACATTCTTCCGAGGTCAGTTGAAAGGCTGGCCGCGCGTCTTGGTGGGGCCGAATGAAAAATCGCCTTTCGCGCAGCTGAAGAGAGCTGAGATAAATAAATTTTAGTTATGCGCTTATTAGGAAATAGTGTCACTTGAGAGAGTGTTGCAAATATGTCATTTGGATGGCGTATATAAGGGGGCGCAATTTTTATGGAAGGTACTGAATTATAATTTATCAATTTTTTATATTTAAATATTCAATTCATTATATGGTAATATTTGCGCTATTTGAAAAATATCGATTTAAAATTGATTTATTATTTGCAAATTGTGAGGATATTCAATGAATAAATTAAAAGTACTTTTTGAAACTGAAAGATTGAAGGTTGTTCCTTTTGTGGAGGCGGATCATACAGTTTTGAGCGATCTTCATAATGAACCGCAAGTCAATCATCATTTGACGCCGCATGAAATGCTTGAAACGCCAGAGCAGGTGAAGCGCCAGTTGAGATCATATATTGATCAGCATAAAAAACATGGCCTTAGCCAGTGGAAAATCTTATTGGCGGATGGAACCTTTATTGGGCGCGCTGGATTTTCAATTTTTCCTCCTACGGCGGAATTTGCTTTAAGTTCCTGTTTTCGGAAAACTTATTTGAAGCAAAATTACACCTCTGAGATCGTTAATTTCATGACGAAATGGTTTTTCGATAAAACCTATTATACGCATTTAATTACTTTGGTCGGCGCCGATAATCATCGTTCGCGCGGCGTGATGGAGCGTCATGGCTATTACGAGCGGGAGCGTTTGTGGTTGGAGGGAAAAGCTTATGCTTGTTTGCAAATTCTTTGCCCTGCGTTGGCGAGGCGTTTTCCCTCTGTCGCACGTTTAAGCTAGCATACGTATAGAGGCCGGCTGGGCGCGCTCACATGAGAGCGCGTCTGTATGGATGGATTTGCGCGTCTGTATGGATGGACTTGGATGAGTTTGAGAATCAGAAACGCTCAAAGAGACGACGCCGGTGAATTGACCAAATTGATCATGAGGAGCAAGGCTAGTTGGAATTACTCGCCGGAGCTTTTGGCTTTATTCGCTTCTGAATTGACGCTTACCCCTCAGCGGATTGACGATGCGCATGTTTTAGTGGCTGAAAATGACGTCGGTCGACATTTGGCGGTGGCTGTTTCCGCTTTGAAAGATGATTGGGTTCAGCTTGATATGTTGTTCGTTGACCCTGCGGTTCAGGGTGGGGGACTTGGTCGTTGGTTACACGACCAAGTGGTTGAGTTCGCCCGTCTTCATCAGCGCTCTCAGATTCAGCTTGCTTCAGACCCTAACGCTGTCGGTTTCTATCGCCGGCTTGGTTATCAGTCATGCGGCGAAGAGAAGAGCGCTTTGGTGGACGGGCGGGTTCTTCCGCTGATGCGTTTGGCTCTGACCGATCAGGTTGCGCCGTTGTCATCGGTGGATTTACGTCTAATCTCTGGAGATTGGTCGTTTGAAGCTGAAAACCGCGATATCATAGCTCAACACTGGCGCAAGGAAGTGGCGGTTAACGAGCGTTTGTGGGATGGGCGTACGCTGAAGCTCATTGATTGGTCGTTTGCGGCGGGAAATCTTAAAGGCGCTCTGGTCGAGACGTCCTACTCCTCGTTTCTGGCGTGGCGCGATTGGGGGTATCCGGACCAAAACGCGAAAAATCTGTTTGGATCCGCAGTGGTTCGTAGTTCTGACGGAGCTTTGTTCTACGGCGAAGCGGCGCGCACGACGTCGATGGCGGGTTTTATATATCCGCCCGGTGGGAGTTTGGACCTTAATGATTTGCGGGAGGGGGGCAGAGTTGATCTCTTTGGCTCCATAAGGCGCGAATTGTTGGAGGAGACAGGGCTGGACGCGGATCTCGCCGCCGCCAAAGAGAAATTGATCGTGATGGATGGGCCGCGTATCTCCGTCGCCGAAGTTTTTGATTTTCCTCAAACGGCGGAAGAGCTTTTGGGACGAATTCAAGTCCATTTGGATGAAGAGGAAAGCCCCGAGCTAGAGAAAATGGTGTTGTTGCGTTCCATGGCCGACGCCAAGGGGCGTCGACTTCCGCCCTTCGCCGCTGCTCTCGCCAGATATCTTTTGCCTGAGGGAGAATGCCTTGGCTTGGAGAGTGAGCGGGGATCTAGGCCGACAAGCCGTGGGGAGCGCGTCATGGTCAAAGCTCCGCATATGTGATTTAGTCATGAGTGAACGAGTGTGTAATCTCTGCGTAAATTCGTGTAACCAACGAGGAAATGCCTGAATGGCCAGACGCTACGCAATTCTTGATGTTTTCACGAACCGTGCTTTGGCGGGAAATCCGTTGGCGGTTGTTCTGGACGCGGAAGGGTTGAGCGACCAGCAGATGCAGGGAATTGCTCGTGAGTTTAATCTTTCCGAGACGGTTTTTGTCTTGTCGGCCAATAATCCGGCTCATTCGGCTCGGCTGCGAATTTTTACGCCCACACGCGAGCTGCCATTCGCAGGTCACCCAACGGTGGGAACGGCGATCCTGCTCGCCTCTGAGCGTTTTAGAGGTGTTGAGGGCGATCATGACGCCATGGTGGTTTTGGAAGAGAGCGTTGGCGATATACGCTGCGGCGTGAAGTTGAAGCAGGGCGCGGCCGGTTTCGCCGAGTTTGACACGCCAAAGCTCGCCGTTCCCGCCGCTCCGATTGGCGAAAAGGATGCGCTTGCCGCCGCTTTGAGCCTTCAGCCGCATGAAATCGGTTTTGAAAATCACTGGCCCTCAAGTTTTGAGGCTGGCGTTCCCTTTGGCTTCGTTCCTGTAGCCGATCTTTCGGTTCTGGCGAAAGCTAAGCCGGACATGCGGTTTTGGAGCGACGCCTTCGGTTCTCACGATCATAACGACGCTTTTGTTTATTGCCGTCAGACAAAATCACATGACGCTGCGTTTGCGGCGCGAATGTTCGCGCCCGGAATGGGGATTGCCGAGGATCCCGCCACTGGTTCCGCCGCCGCCGCTTTCGCAGGCGTGATCAAACATTTTGACGCGCCGACCGACGGCGTCCATTTTATCCGGATCGAACAAGGCTTTGATATGGGACGCCCGTCGATAATAGATCTTGAGATTGACGTTAAAGCCCGGGAATTGCACGGGATTCGCATAGGTGGGCAGGCGGCGATCGTCGCCAGAGGCGAGCTGTTCTTATGATTTTCCGGCGTTGCGCGCAAGCGGCGGCGGCCGCGGCGGATGGCGTTCGTTGGCGAATGCCGTTGAAACGTTTGCCCGTGAAGACTTGCTCGTGAAGACTTGCGCTTGTTTGACGTATGGGTTAAAAAATTCGTCGAATAGATTCATGGCGTGATCGCATGGACGCGTGACGCGCCGTTTATGAAGTAGTCGCTCAGGCTTTTGTCAAAATGTCTGGGCGCGTAATTTAAAGGGTTTACGCCAAGATGATCGCTGCTGGCCACATTGCCGCATTTGCGATCGACGCACGCAACGCGGGCGGCGCCCTCCTTCTTATTGGCGATCTCCTTCTCCTTAGATGCCCCTGAGCGTCGGCGGCTCCGTAACGGGCGGGCATTCAGGGGAGGCGATAATCAAAGTCTATAAATATCTATATGGTCCCGTCTAGCGCTCCTTTGACGAATAAGGTGGAGCAGGCGGGATGAAATTAAGGAAATCTGCCATGACCGACCATAACGCGACGCCTTCTGTCAGCCGCGACGAAATACGTATATTCGACACCACCTTGCGCGACGGCGAGCAATCGCCCGGCGCGTCAATGACGCTGGAAGAAAAACTTCAGGTGGCCGAATTGCTTGACGATATGGGCGTTGACATTATCGAAGCCGGGTTTCCGATTGCGTCCAACGGCGACTTTGAAGCCGTTAGTGAAATTTCAAAACGCGCGAAGAATTCTGTAATCGCTGGTTTGGCGCGCGCGATACCGGGTGATATTGAACGGGCGGGCGAGGCGATCAAACACGCCAGCCGCGGCCGCATTCACACTTTTGTCTCCACGTCTCCGCTTCATCTGGAATTCCAGATGAAAAAGAATGAAGAAGAAGTTTTGGAGATTATCTCCAAGACGGTGGCGCAGGCGCGTAATCTGATTGACGATGTGGAATGGTCCGCCATGGACGCCACGCGCACGCCGATTGATTATCTTGCGCGCTGCGTCGAGGCGGCCATCAAGGCGGGCGCCACCACGATCAACCTGCCTGACACGGTCGGTTATTCGGTGCCCGATGAATATCGCGCCATGTTTGAAAATTTGCGTGCGCGCGTTCCTGGCGCTGACGAGGTTATTTTCTCAGTGCATTGTCACGATGACCTCGGGCTGGCCGTGGCCAACTCGTTGGCGGGCGTCGCCGGCGGCGCAAGACAGATCGAATGCACGATCAATGGATTGGGTGAGCGCGCGGGCAATGCGGCGCTTGAAGAAATCGTTATGGCCATCCGCACGCGTTCGGACGCTTTGGCCTATGACTGCAATGTCAAGCCTGCCTTGCTGACCCGCGCCTCCAAGTTGGTTTCCGCCGTGTCCGGCTTCCCGGTTCAATATAACAAGGCCATTGTTGGGAAAAACGCTTTCGCTCATGAAAGCGGCATTCACCAGGACGGCATGTTGAAAAACGCAGAAACCTACGAAATTATGCGGCCGGAAGATGTGGGCGTGCGCGCCACCTCTTTGGTTATGGGCAAACACTCCGGTCGTCACGCCTTCAAGGATAAGTTATCCGAGCTGGGGTATGAGCTGGGCGACAACGCTTTTGCCGACGCCTTCCGCCGATTCAAGGATCTGGCCGATCGTAAGAAGCATATTTATGATGAAGATATCGAAGCCTTGGTCGAAGATGAAATCGCGACCCAGAGCGAGCAGATCCGCGTCATCGCCCTGACCGTGATCGCCGGCACCGGTGGCCCGCAGAAAGCCATCCTGACCATGGACGTCAACGGCAAGCATGAGACGCGCGAGGCCACGGGCGATGGGCCTGTGGACGCCACCTTCAATGCGATCAAGGTGATTTGTCCGCATGAGGCGCGCCTGTCGCTTTATCAGGTGCATGCGGTGACTGAAGGCACGGACGCGCAGGCGGAAGTCTCCGTTCGACTTGAAGCCAATGACCGGATAGCCACTGGCAAGGGCGCCGATACGGACACGCTTGTGGCCTCCGCGCGCGCTTATGTGTCTGCGATGAATAAATTGGTGGCGCGTCAGGCGACGTCAAACCCAGGCGCCCTTCAAGCCGGCTGACGCTTAGCGAACCTGACTATATGGAAAGAAAGCAAGGGTCGGCGAAGTCGGCCCTTGCTGTGGTTAAAAAGCCTTTCAGGCTTATATCTTGGCTTTTGCAGCTCAATAATATGCGGGGACGAATGACGGACGATTTAAGCCAAGGCGTATATGGCTCCCCCCCTGAAGATCTTGTCGGGTCCATGCGTGACCGGGTGCAGCTTTCGCCGTTGATCGTGGGAGCGCAGTCGTTGGAGGATTATCCGCCAGCGTCTTTTGGTTCAATTGTCATCCTCGCGCCTCCCGGCACGGTTGAGCGGCGGTTTGTGCTGGCGTCAACCCTTCGCGCCCTTGCCCCGCAAGGGGCGTTGACGGTTCTCGCGCCAAAACAAAAGGGCGGCTCGCGCATCGGTAAAGAGCTCAAGGCCTTTGGTTGTGAGGTTTCCGAGATCTCCCGCGCGCACCACCGGATTTGCGCTTGCGTCAAACCTGATGAAATCATTGGCCTTGACGCGGCGCTTGAGGAGGGGGCGTTGCAGATGGCTCCGAATTTGGGGCTTTGGTCCCGGCCGGGCGTATTCAGCTGGAACCGGAGCGATCCGGGCAGCATGCTGCTTTTGAACACGCTTGGGCCTTTGTCTGGAAAAGGCGCTGACTTTGGATGTGGGGTTGGTTTTTTAGCGCTGAAAATTCTTGAAGGCGAGGGCGTTGCGCGACTTGATTTGATTGACGTCGACGGGCGCGCGATTGAAGCGGCGCGGCGTAATGTGTTGCATCCGCATGCGCGGTTTCATTGGGCGGACGTGCGCCGCTTGCCGCCTGAGATTTCAGAGCTTGATTTTATCGTGATGAACCCGCCGTTTCATGATGGTGGGCGTGAGGATCGGGCGTTGGGGCAGACGTTTATCGTTAAGGCTGCGGCGGCCCTGCGTAAAGGTGGTTCTTGCTGGCTGACCGCCAATCGGCATTTGCCCTATGAGGCGCCGCTGAATGAGAATTTTCGTAAAGTGACGCTGAAGGCGGAAGCCGAGGGCTTTAAAGTCTATGAGGCGATCAAGTGAGCAAAATGCCGAAAGCGCTGCGACTTGATCGTTTGCTGGCCAATTTGGGATATGGTTCGCGCCGGGAAATTCAGCAATTGACGAAAGCGGGACATGTGGTTCTGGACGGTGCGACGCTGAAAAAAGCGGATCAGCGCGTGACGCTCACGTCGGACCTTCCCGGACGGTTGAGCGTTTCTGGCGAACCCGTTGATCCGCCGCCCGGAATGGCTCTTATGATGAACAAGCCGCTGGGGGTTACATGCTCCCATAAGGAAGCGGGAGCTTTGGTTTATGGTTTGCTGCCAGAACGGTGGCGCCGGCGTGATCCTGTCCTGTCCACCATTGGACGACTTGATAAGGAAACTTCGGGCCTGTTGCTGTTCACCGACGACGGCGACCTGTTGCACCGGGTGATATCGCCGCGCAAGCATGTGTCGAAGCGGTATCATGTGACGCTGGCGCGTCCTTTCCGCGGTGATGAGGCCGAGATTTTCTCCGCCGGGACATTGATGCTGGAAGGCGAAGACAAGCCGCTTCTCCCCGCTTTTTTCGTGCCTCTCACGGAAAATACGTGCCATTTGACCATTCACGAAGGGCGCTATCATCAGGTGCGCCGGATGTTCGCGGCGATTGAAAATCACGTGAGCGCGCTGCGCCGGGATAGAATCGGCGGTTTGGCGCTGCCTGATGATCTGGCGGAAGGGGAGTTCTGGCTAATGCGAGATGAACAGATCGCGGCGATCTTTGCAGAAGATGCGTCGCAGGCGTAAAGCGGTCGTGGTTAAATCCGAAGTGCGAAAATGCGAAAGGCCGGACGCAGAATTGCCCGGCCTTTTTTATTTGGCGAAGGCGGCGCCCCGACCACGCATTTCCAGCGTGAGCGCAGGGCGCGGCTCCATGATCTTAGTTCTTTGATTTGTCGACGAGAGCGCCGGATTTGATCCAAGGCATCATGGCGCGAAGCTTTTCGCCAACTTCTTCGATCTGGTGGGAGTCGTTCAGGCGGCGCGTGGCTTTGAACTTGGCTGCGCCGGCGCGGTATTCCTGCATCCAGTCGGAGGTGAACTTGCCGTTCTGGATTTCGGCCAGAACCCGCTTCATCTCCGCTTTCGTCTCATCGGTGACGATGCGTGGCCCGGTTACATATTCGCCCCATTCCGCGGTGTTGGAGATGGAGTAGTTCATGTTGGCGATGCCGCCTTCATAGATGAGGTCGACGATCAGCTTCACTTCGTGCAAGCACTCGAAATAGGCCATTTCCGGTGCGTAACCAGCCTCAACGAGGGTTTCAAAGCCTGCGCGGATCAGCTCCACAAGGCCGCCGCAAAGAACGGCCTGTTCGCCGAACAGATCGGTTTCGCACTCTTCCTTGAAGGTGGTCTCAATGATGCCCGAACGGCCGCCGCCAACGCCGGACGCATAGGCCAGACCAAGGTCGAGCGCGTTGCCGGAAGCGTCATGATGGATGGCGACCAGGCAAGGCACGCCGCCGCCTTTCTGATATTCGCCGCGAACGGTGTGGCCGGGGCCTTTGGGCGCGATCATCAGAACGTCGACGGTGGATTTAGGCTCGATCAAGCCGAAGTGAACATTGAGGCCATGGGCGAAGGCGATCGCCGCGCCGTCGCGGATGTTGGCGGCGATGTGATCGTTGTAGATATCCGCCTGCAATTCGTCAGGCGCGGCCATCATCATCAAGTCGGCCCATGCGGCGGCTTCCGCGACGGTCATGACCTTGAAGCCGTCAGCTTCGGCCTTGAGGGCGGTTGTTGAACCGGCGCGTAGGGCGACGGCGACGTTCTCAACGCCTGAATCCTTGAGGTTCATGGCATGGGCGCGGCCTTGTGAGCCATAGCCGATGATGGCGACTTTTTTTGATTTGATGAGATTGAGGTCTGCATCGCGATCATAATAAACACGCATGTTTCTTCCCTTTTCTGTTTTCCTTCAACCGCTTTCTGACGTGGCTGAACGTTAAGTCTCCCCCCCGTTGGGGACGGATGGCTCCGCTCCGAAGAGCTTGTAGAAATGATTCACCGCAGTCTGCGCCTGGGCGGTGAAGTCGGCATGGGCCTTGCTGAGCTCCTCGCCAAGCAAAAGGCGGATGTGAACGTCGCGCACGGCCAGTCCGTAAAGCAGTTGGTAGGCTTCCTCTGCGTCATTGAACGCAAGATAGCCATGTTTCAACCCTTCATCCAAAAGGGCGCGGGTGCGGGCGCTGATTGTGTGTTTGCCACGCTCCAGCAATAGTTTTCCCAAGCGGGCGTTGTCGCGGTTGGACTGGCCGATGGCCAAACGGTTCAACGCCAGCGACGCCTCGCCAAACAGGACCGAAAGCAACTCACGCACGAAAGCCACCAGAGATCCGCGATAGGATTGCGCATTTTGGGGCTCTAAATCCGCGCCGTCCAATCGCACCTTGCTGGCTTGATAGGCGATGATGGCGGCGAGCAGTCCGTCGCGATCGCCAAACCACCTGTAAAGGCTTTCCTTGGAGCAATTGGCGGCGCGCGCCAAACCGGCCGTAGTCAGAGCCTTCTCTCCCCCCTCCACAAGCAACGCCAGAGCGACTTCTAGAACGGCGCTTTGGCGCTGGGTCAGCTCGTTTGTCGTCGCTCTTGCTTTGGACTGGAGAGAAGATTGCGCCAAGGAGGTCATGCTCGGTTTGAAAAAGCGCCGTTGGGCGCTTGATGATTTCTTGGGAACGGACGGAATAAGTACCGTACCGTACGGTTCTATTTATGGGGGATTGGCGGCGACGTCAAGCGAAATCGGCGCGTATTTCTCGCCGCGGCGCGAGGGCGCGCTGACCTGAGGCGGGAGAAGAGAAAATTGATCGGAGCGCCGTGAAAATCGGCGATGTAGTAACGCGATAATACCACATTGCGCTCGGAGCCCTCTAACATCCACAGTCATGTCGTTTGAGTTTAATTCGATTGGGAGGATATGATGAGCGCGAAGAAAATCTTGATGATCACCGGTGATTTCACCGAGGACTATGAAACCATGGTGCCATTCCAGACCCTGTTGGCGGTGGGGCATGAAGTTGATGCGGTGTGCCCGGGCAAGAAGGCTGGCGACACGGTGGCGACGTCCATTCATGATTTTGAAGGCGATCAGACGTATACGGAAAAGCGGGGCCATAACTTTGCGCTCAACGCGACATTCGCCGATGTGAACGTCAATGATTATGACGCGCTTGTGGTGCCGGGCGGCCGGGCGCCGGAATATCTACGCCTCGATAAAGAGGTGATTGCGGCGGTGAAACATTTCTTTGACGCGGGCAAGCCCGTGGCGGCGATTTGTCATGGCGCGCAGCTTTTGGCGGCGGCGGGCGTGCTCAAGGGGCGCACGTGCTCGGCCTATCCCGCGTGCCGTCCGGAAGTGGAGCTGGCCGGCGGCGAATATGCGGATATCGCGATTGACGGGGCCGTGACGGACGGCAATCTTGTAACCGCCCCGGCTTGGCCGGCCCATCCCGCTTGGTTGAAGCAATTCATGGCGGTGTTGGGATAGTTCCCCTGCTTGCGCCGACCGGTCTTTGGACGCGGTCGGCGTGGGAAGTATTTTAGCGCAGTCGTCTGTGTGCTATGGTCGCGGCGCGATAAACGCTTGGGGGAGAGCGATGTGTGAATTGTTCATCAAGGCTGATCCGCATTTATGGGAAAGCGCCACGCGCTCCCTGCGTATTGACGGCATGGTGACCAGCGTGAGGCTGGAAAACTTCTTCTGGAGCGTGCTTGAGGAAATCGCTAAACGGGACCACATGAATGTGACCCAATTGTTGGCGCGCCTGCATCATGAATCCATAGATGAGGGGCATGATCTGGGGAATTTCACGTCGTTCTTGCGCGTTTGCTGCGGACGATATCTCGCGTTGCAATTATCCGGCGACGTTCCCAAGGATCTAACCTTGCCGATCAGCGGTCTGAACGCGTCCAGAGTTATTTCCAAGGAAGGCGAAAAACTGCATTGACGACCATGGGGGTCGCCGCCTCATTTCTTCGGTGGTTACCGAGAGAAAGCATTTCAGGATGAGGGCGGCGGCGGCGTCAGATTTCTCCCATGGCCTTGCGGAATCGGCGAACGCTTTCTCCAAATCCATAAATGAGCGCATCCGCGGTGAAGCCGTGGCCGATGGACATTTCACGTATGAACGGCGCCCGTTTGATTAGCGCGGGAATATTATCCACTGTCAGGTCATGGCCGGCGTTGACGCCCAGCCCGCAGGCTTTCGCCGCGTTGGCGGCGACGACGACGCGCTCCAGCTCACGTTTTCCCGCTTGCGGATCGTCGTAACATGCGCCATAGGGGCCGGTGTAAATCTCGACGCGCTCCGCGCCATAGTCAGCGGCTTTTTCACAGGATATTGGATCCGGATCCAAAAAAACCGACGCCGTGACTGCCCATTCGCGCGCCGCCGCAATGGCCTCTTTCAGTGGGCCGGTGTCTTTGGAAAAATTCCAGCCGTGATCCGATGTCTGCTGGCCTGGTTCGTCAGGAACGAACAAGACTTGATCAGGACGATTTTTTTCAACCAACTCCAGAAAGTCCGATGACGGATAGCCCTCCAGACAAAGCTCCTTGTGGGGGAACTGCTCTTCAATCAGCTCGCTCAAGTCAAATACGTCGGATTTGCGTATATGGCGTTCATCCGGGCGTGGGTGGACGGTGATCCCTTTGGCTCCGGCCTCCATGGCGCGTTTCGCAAGGTCTGTGACGCTTGGCCATGGCAGATCCCGCCGGTTACGCAGCATAGCCACGGCGTTGACGTTGACGGACAGACGGGAAGGGCGATCCATGGCGGCGACCTTGATAAGGAACGGGATACGGACGGATTTTGATCGTGTGAAACGTTCTTGAATATGTGAAGCCTCGCGGCGCCGCTGTCAATGTCGAGGGCGCGAGGTCATGATGGTTTGGGGCGTTTTATGTGCGGACCCCGGAAGACCGGGATCCGCTGCTCGCGGCGCGGCGGCGCGGAAAAGTTACAGGGCTTCGGCGCCCCGCTGAAGGGCGGCGACGCCCGAACGCGAGACTTCCACCAGCCCCAGCGGGGCCATGATCAGGATGAATTGCTCCACCTTGTTGGTGCGCCCGGTGATTTCGAAAACGAAATGCTCGGTGGTTGCGTCGATCACTGTCGCTCGAAAAGCTTCGGCGAGACGCAAGGCTTCGAGGCGTTTTTCGCCGACGCCGCTTACTTTGACCAAGGCAAGCTCGCGTTCGAGAGGTTTGTCCTGATTGTGAATGCGGGCCTGAACGGTAAGGTCGATAACTCTGTGCACCGGCACGAGACGTTCGAGTTGATGGCGGATCTGGTCAATCACCATGGGCGTTCCCGTGGTGACGATGGTGATCCGGGAGAGATGTTTCTCATGTTCCGTCTCCGAAACCGTGAGACTGTCGATATTGTACCCTCTGCCGGAGAAAAGACCGATCACCCGAGCAAGGACGCCCGGCTCGTTGTCCACGAGAACGGAGAGCGTATGGGTTTCGCGTTCATCCGGCGTTTCCGTCATGAAGTAGGCGGAAGGGGCGTTGAGGTTCTGTGCGTTCATGAGTTCGCTCCTTGGCCTTATACGAGGGATTGACCGGCCGAGCCGATGGCTTTGGCGAGGGCTTCGTCATTGGCTTCGTCCGGCAACAGCATTTCATTATGCGCTTTGCCGGAGGGGATCATCGGGAAGCAATTGGTGAGGCTTGCGACCCGGCAGTCGAAAATCACCGGCTTGGGGCAGGCGATCATTTCCGCAATAGCGTCGTCCAGCTCGTCCGGCTTCTCGACCTTCATGCCGACGCCGCCATAGGCTTCCGCCAATTTGACGAAATCGGGCAGGCTTTCCGTATAGGAGTGGGACAGGCGGTTGCCATGCAGCAGTTGCTGCCACTGGCGCACCATGCCCATATACTGGTTGTTCAGGATAAAGATTTTGACGGGCAGCTCGAATTGCACCGCCGTCGACATTTCCTGAATATTCATCAAGATGGAGGCGTCGCCGGCGATGTCGATGCAAAGGGCGTCGGGATTGGCCACTTGCGCGCCGATGATTGCGGGCAGTCCATATCCCATTGTTCCCAGACCGCCGGATGTGAGCCAGTGGTTCGGCTCTTCAAAGCCCATGAACTGGGCCGCCCACATCTGGTGTTGGCCAACTTCCGTTGAAATGAAGGTTTCGCGGGACTTTGTGGCTTCAAACAGTCGTTGCAAGGCGAATTGCGGCATGATGACTTCGGAGGAAGGGCGATAGGCGAGGCAGTTGCGCGCTTTCCAGCCGGCGATTTTTTCATCCCATTCCGTCATTGAAGCTGGGTCGAGTTTCAATGAGGAGCTGCGCCAGAGGCGAACGAAATCTTCCAGCACGTGGCCGATGTCGCCAATGATCGGTATATCCACCATCACGGATTTATTTATCGATGAGGGATCGATGTCGATGTGAATTTTCTTGGAGTTCGGCGAGAAAGCGTCAAGGCGCCCGGTGATGCGGTCGTCAAAACGCGCGCCGACGCAGATCATCACATCGCAGTCATGCATGGCCATATTGGCTTCATAGGTGCCATGCATTCCCAGCATGCCAAGCCACTTCTCTCCTGAGGCGGGGTAGGCGCCGAGGCCCATCAAGGTAGAGGTGATCGGGATGCCTGTGAGACTGACGAATTCGCGCAGTAACTGGCTTGCGGCCTTGCCGGAGTTGACAACCCCGCCGCCGGTGTAGAGCACAGGGCGCTTCGCTGTGGCGATCAGCTCCAGCGCGGCGCGAATGGCCTGGGAGTCGCCTTTCAGTTGTGGGCGATAACTCTTGTGCGTGATATTGGCGGGTGGATCATAAGAGCTGCTTGCGAATTGCACGTCTTTGGGAATGTCGACGACCACGGGGCCGGGGCGTCCGGACATGGCCACATAAAAGGCTTCATACATGATCCGCGGCAGATCTTCGATCCGGCGCACCAGCCAATTATGTTTTGTGCAGGGGCGCGTGATGCCGACGGTGTCGCATTCCTGGAACGCGTCGGAGCCTATCAGGTGGGTGGGAACTTGGCCGGTGATGCACACGAGCGGGATTGAGTCCAGCATTGCGTCCGTGAGAGCGGTGACCATATTGGTCGCGCCAGGGCCGGAGGTGACTAAAACGACGCCGGGCTTGCCGGTGGAGCGGGCGTAGCCTTCCGCGGCGTGGCCGGCGCCTTGCTCGTGGCGAACAAGAATGTGCTCAATGTCGTCTTGCTGAATAATCTCGTCATAGATGGGAAGCACCGCCCCGCCCGGATATCCGAACACATGCTCTACTCCGTGATCCTTCAGCGCTTGCAGCACCATTTCGGCGCCGGTCATCTCGCGTTTCTCCATTATCTCGCGTTTCATCGTGATCTTTCCTCGGCTGGACCCGAACTCCCGGCTCCAATGGTTCATGGCGGCTCGGGCGTATTTTTCTCACCCGGCTGATTTACGCAACAAAAAAGGTCTCCGAAGAGACCTTGGCGCGCACCGTCGTTCCGATAAGGGGGTTACCCTCGGACGGCGCGCCTTCCCACAAGCACAATAATGTTCGACAGTTTAATCACGGCGGTCTGCTTTCGTATCCATAATTGAGCGTGTCATTTTGAATTTTGCGTTAGAATTTAAGGCTTCACGTCTGTTTCAGCCTGTCTTCTACGCAAAATCACAAAGGCGACTGCTATAGAAGCGCCTAAGCTCGCGCACTTTAGCCAGATGGCAAAGGAGGGTCAAGTCGATAGTTTTTAAATTTCAATAAAGCGGCGGCGCTTTGTCAAATATTGCGTGCGAGTGGCTTGATGCCTTTGAAGTTCGAATGGGCGCTGATCCTTTTTGGGGGGGGGTAAAGTTTTTCGTCAGGGAAATGTCGTCAAATCTTCGTGGAATCGTTATTTTACGCTTGCATTGGATGGAAACGGTTCGTATAAGCGCGACCTCATGAGAGCGGCGTTTTTAGCTATTCGCAATTGCGAAAAAAACGTTCGACCAGCATCGTTGACGCTCTTCATGAATGGTTCGCTGAAATAGCGACGGGTGTATAGCTCAGTTGGTAGAGCATCTGACTCTTAATCAGACGGTCCCGGGTTCGAATCCCTGTGCACCCACCAAATTTCTTTCCATCAAATTTCATAAGTTAAGTTGCGATTGGTTAATTGTAACTTTGGTTATTGTAATTATATATTTTACTATCAAGTAGCTTTATTAATATATTTTACAATAATTATGATTTGTTTTTAAGTAATTTTAATTGATATATTTTATAGTTTATTTTGGATTTATTGTCTTCGATTCATTTTTAATTAATTTTTACTTCTATATTGACTGAGTGCCCATGTTCTTTTCAGTGGCTTATAGGAGAAATTAATGTATTTTCTGAATTTTTCTAATTTAACCTCTAAAGGCAATAATTCTTTTGTGGTTGGAGATAATTCTGTTAAGTCTTATTATGATTATAAGGCTGATAATGACATTAATAATTCAAATGAAAATTCGTATAATGAAGTAGTTTCGTCTTTATCATTAGATAAAAATTCTGATTTTGCTTTTTCGTCTTCGGAATCTCATTCGGCTTCACTTGAAGGTGTTTTTGCGTTATCTTCGGAATCTCATCAGGCTTCACTTGATGACGTTTTTCCGCCGTCTTCGGAAGTGGCTTACGGTGATGCTTTCGAATCTGGTTTATCTTTTGCCCAAAAGCAAAGCGTCCCTTTAAATACGATTTTCGGAACTGAAGGCGCCGACATTATTTCTGGCGGCGAGGGTAATGATTTTATCGCCACGTTTGGAGGTAATGACGTTATTCACGGGAGCGCGGGCATTGATATGATTCAGTGCGGCGACGGTTTGGATACGGTCATGTTCGAATTGATGCGCGCTGGCGTGGAGACCACTGTTGGCGGGGAGCTTGAGGTGTCGGTCAGATCTGAATTGGGGATCTCCACATTGGAGGGCGTTGAACGCGTCGTTTTGAAGGATGCGACTCTTGCGCTTGATCTGGATGGAGCGGCGGGACAAGCCTATCGTTTATATCAAGTGGCGCTTGGCGATGCGGACGACGGCGCGGCTTTAGGGCAAAGTATCGTTGCGCTTGACGAAGGACTTTCGCTTCATGACTTGGCCTCGACGTTAATGGCGTCTGCGAAGTTTGAGAGCTTTTATGGGGTAGGTTTAACAAACGCGGAATTCGTCGCCGATCTTTACGAGAATGGTTTGCAGCGTGTGGCGAATCCGGCCGAAATTGATGGTTGGGTCTCTCGACTTGAGAATGAAGGATATGACCGCAGTGATGTTTTGCTGGGTTTTTCCGAAAGTACGGAAGTCAGAGCTTTGGTCGCCGATGCGGTTGATGATGGCATTTGGTTTACCTGAGTAGATTGATTTTAAGTGAGTTTCGATTAATTTATTCCAAGTTTTGGCATCCTGGAGCTGGCTGTGCTTTGCAGCCAGCTTTTTGTTGTGAGCAAATGGATGAATATGAAATGACGTCGGGCGCTGAATCTTCTTTGCCGATATTATATTCCTTTCGTCGGTGCCCTTATGCAATGCGGGCGCGTTTGGCGGTTCTTTCAAGCGGCGTGCGCTGCGAGTTGCGCGAAATTCTTCTGCGAGACAAGGCGCCCGAATTTCTCGCCGCCTCTCCATCGGCGACGGTTCCCGCGTTGGCGACGTTTGATGGGACGGTGATCGACGAAAGCCTCGACATTATGTTGTGGGCGCTTCGATGGAATGATCCTGAGCAGCTTTTATCTCCCGCGCTGGCGGATTTGTCGGAAATGCTGACGTTGATTAACGAAAATGACAATGAATTTAAAAGTTGTCTGGATCGTTACAAATATCCCAATCGGTTTCCCGAGGAGAATCCAATAGAGCGCAGAGACCGCGGTCTTGACTGGTTAAGGGGACTGGATGAACGGCTGGCCTCGCGCGCGTGTCTGTTTGGCGAAGGTTACAGCCTCGCGGATCTGGCGATTTTGCCATTTGTTCGTCAATTCGCGCATGTTGATAGAACTTGGTTTGACGATGCGCCAATTCCACATGCGCGCCGGTGGCTGTTGACCTTCAAAGCGTCGGAGCGTTTCGCCAAAATCATGCTGAAGTATGAAAAATGGGAGGAGGGCGCGAAATCGGTTTTCTTTCCAGATACCGCGCCGCCTGCTGTTTTTTGATCTTTATTATAGTGGCGTGAGGGTGATTTTATAATTTTATTCGCGCTAAAGTTGATGCTTGGCATGGAGAAATCTCATGCTAAAGTGATCTTTCTGAGGACGCCGCCCGTATTCTTTTCATGACGATGGAATCGAATGGGAGGATTAGCGAAGGTAGCATCCATGCGCGAGGTCGAGATGCTCGACACACCTTACCTGCACAGGCAAGCTCTTGAGCAGGTGGCGGGCGCGCGCGATCATAGGGCGTTCAAACTCTTGTTTGAATATTACGCTCCGCGCTTGAAAAGCTTCATGATGAAATCCATGACATCGCCAGCTATAGCCGATGATCTTGTGCAGGAAACCATGGTCAGGGTTTGGCGCAAAGCGCATCTGTTTAATCCTGAAAAAGCGCAGGCGAGCACGTGGATTTTCACGATTGCGCGCAATGTTCGGATAGATAAACTGCGCCAGCAGTCATCCCGATATTTTATTGATGTGAATGAATTGGATCTTGAAGATGGGGCGGCGTGTCCGGAAGCGGTTATCTCTCAGCAACAAATTTCGAAAAAAGTGATGGACGCCCTGAATATTTTGCCGCCGGATCAGAAAGAAGTTCTTTTGCTTTCCTATCTTGAAAATCTTGCTCAAGGGGAGATTGCTCAACGCCTTTCGATCCCATTGGGAACGGTTAAGTCGAGAATGCGTCTCGCCTATCGAAAAATGCGAGATCAATTGGGAGATTTGACGTGACGTTTTGTCATCATCCCGACGAGGCGACGCTTTTGAGCTATAACGCGGGCTGCCTTGACGAGGCGTTCGCAATCGTTGTGGCGTCTCACTTCGCCATGTGCGGCGCCTGGGCGGCTGAGCAAGGACCCATGTCTGGCGTCGGTGGGGCCTTATTGGATCAGCTTGAGGAAACGCCGGTCGAGCCGATGATGTTTGATCGTTTGATGGTTGAAATCGGCGATCTAGATCTTGCGGACCCGCCCCCGCTCGCCGTTGAGCCGGCTGAGAGCGACTTGCCCGCTCCTTTGGCGGATTTGATTGGCGGCTCCCTGAAAGATATTCGCTGGAAGTGGGTCGGCCCGGGAATGGAGACCGCTTTGGTTCCATTGTCGCCTGGCGCCAAGGGGACATTGCGTTTCTTGCGTATCGCGCCGGGGCGAAAAATGCCGGAACATGGTCACGGCGATCAGGAGCTAACCTTGGTGCTGAGCGGCGCTTACACCGATTGCTTCGGTGTGTTTGGTCCCGGTTGCGTCGCGGATCTAGATGAAGACGTTGAACATCAGCCGGTGGTCACGTCGAAGGAGCCTTGCGTGTGCGTGGTGGCGACGCTTGCGCCGACCCGGTTTCGCGGCGTCGTCCCTAGGTTGCTGCAACCCTTGATCGGAATTTAAATCTGAAAATTTGTTCGATGCGCCAGTGAGGAAATATGAAAACCATATGGATCATAGGCGCGAGCTCAGGAATTGGCGCTGAATTGGCCCGCCGCTACGGGGCGCAAGGTCATCGGGTGGCGGTGTCTGCGCGTCGGCTTGAAAAGCTGGAGGAGCTTAGCCAGTCCGCGGACGCGATATTTCCTTTCGCGTTGGATGTGACGAACGCGGACCGTGTTGCCGCAGTCCATGAGGAAATCCTGAACCGGTTTCATAAAGTTGACTTGGTGATCGTCGCCTCCGCTGTGTGGAGAGCGGGAACGCTGGAGGAGCTTGGCGCGGACTTTCTGGCCAAGGCGATGGCGACGAATTATATTGGCGCGGTGAATGTTGTGGCCGCCGTCGCTCCCGCCATGGGCCAAAGGCGGGCGGGCCATATCGCCCTGATCGCCAGCGTGGCGGGATTTCGTGGCCTGCCAAACGCCTGCGCCTATGGTCCCACCAAGGCGGCGATGATCAATTTGGCTGAAAGCATACGTCCTGAGCTTGAAAGTGCCGGCGTAGATCTTTCTTTGATTAATCCCGGCTTTGTGGATACGCCAATGACCCGCGCGAACGCCTTTCCCATGCCTTTCATGGTGAGCGCTGAACATGCGGCCGCGCGGATCATGACGGGATTGGAGAAACGCCGTTATGAAATCGGCTTTCCGCGTCGGTTGCTTTGGGTGATGAAGCTCTTGCGGCTGCTTCCGAATGGTCTTTTCTTCGCCATTACGCGTGGGATGCGAAAATCTTAAATCAGCCGCGTGAGCGCGTGAGAGTAACCGTCAATTCGCCAAGCCGCACGCCCCATTTACTCATTGTCGCGCGATTGATGAGCGAGCCGTCGCTTTGCAGATACATCCTGTCGTGGAGCTTGACCTTCAATTGGCGTGATTTCATTTTGAGAATAAACCTGTAATGCAGTCGTAATTCGCAAGGGGAGCACGTTCCTGTGATTTCTCCAATGACGCCCGCGCTTGCGCCGCGAATTTCTCTGGCCTCGTTAATGCTGAACAGCCAATTTCTCTCCTCGCGTTCGCCGTCGCTGAAAACTGTGGTTTCATCAAGTTGGAACTGGCCTGTTTTAGTCCAGCGGCTTTTGAATGATATGGTGAATTGAGCGCGTAATTTGCCAAAACGATCCTCAAACAGGCCTGTGCCCGTGACGTCTCCCTTGAAAAAATCGGTGAGGAGAAGGCCGTCCTTTGGGACGCCGGCTTCATTTGATTGCGTCATGTGGATGGTTGCCTCCGGCGTCCGCCAGATCATGGGGGAAATTGCGTTTCGGTGCGTTGGCGATGTGGATTTCCGCCGCAAAGGCTGGATGAGCTGGACGTGGGCGTAATTTCAATCGCTTGAAGAACAGCTTCAACGCCTCCCAGTGAATGGCGCCGATTATCTTGAGTGTCAGTAGAGGATGGCGGATCCATGCTTTGATGATGGCGCCGTCGCTCAAGGGAGTGGGCTTGAGAGTGGTGGTGGCGTTCATTATGGCCTGATCGTCGCGTTTGAGTTGGACGCCTATAAATAGTTTTTCCGCTGACGTGGAAATGGTGAATTGGTACTGTCCCGAAACGTCATTGAAAGGCGATACATACATTTCTTTGGCGCAGGACTGGCGTATGACTTCGCCTGGCGCGTCAGCCACCGGCAAGATATAGGTTCGCCGCTGGCCGAATGTATTGCTGACTTCGTAGAGAATGAGCGCTGGCGCGTCATCTGCGCCGATGCAGAAATAGACTGTCAGCGGGTTGAAAGCGTAGCCAAGAACTCTTGGATAAGCGAGCATGACAATTCGTTTGACGATTGAACCATACCCGGCGGCGCGGACAATTTCTAAGCAATGCTCTTCGATTGAAATCCCGTCTTTAACTCCAAAGTCACGATCATGAAAACTGAAGAGATTGAAACGGTTATAGGAAAACAGTTTTAGTCTTCCGTTTAAATCGTTCAAGGCGTCGAGGGGGATCAATAGGGAAAAAACGCGATAATGCAGCTTGTGGACGATAGGGCGCAGCCGTTGGTGACGCACGTGGCCGGAACATAGGCTCGGCGGACCTGTGAGATTGGCGGCGCTTTGAATCATTCGGCGGCTTCCATCCAGTTGTGGCTTTTTTCCGTTGGCGCCAGATGTATCCGGCCGGATTCATTGGCCACCTTCCATGGGCGTTTGACGCCGCCAAGCTTTTCGGCGACGGCGAGCCCGCTTTGCAGTCCGTCTTCATGAAACCCATAGCCGAAATAAGAGCCGCAATACCAGGTGCGGCGCCGCCCCTGAAGAGACCACAGGCTGCGCTGGGCGGTGACGGCGCGCGCGTCGAATATGGGGTGGGCGTATTCAGTCCGGTAAATCACTTGGCTTTCCGCTATTGCTCGGTGCGGGTTGAGCGTGAGAAAAAGATTGTCGCGAGTCTCCAGGTTTTGCAGCGTGTTCATCCAGTAGCTGACGCTGACTTTTTGCCGGGGGCCGGAGGTGTCGGAGATGTAGTTCCAAGCTGACCAGAGGTTCTTGCGCTTGGGCATCCATGCGCTATCCTTGTGCAGGAAAGCCGCATTTTTCTCATAGCGGAAGGCGCTGAGAGTTTGTTGTTCTTGGGCGTCGGGGTCGTCAATCAACGTCAGGCTCTGATCTGCGTGAGAGGCCATCACCACGTGATCGTGGTGAAAGCGTTCCCCGTCTTCAAGCACCACCGACACCCCATCCGCGCCGCGGGTCACTTTGGCTGCGCCGGCGTTGGTCAGGATGCGGAAATTTCCGCGACGCTCCATAGCGTCGATATACTGCCGGCTGCCGCCTTTGACGGTGCTCCAATGCGGGCGGTTGAATAATTTTAAAAGCCCGTGATTTTCATAAAAGGATATGAAGCTTCGGGCGGGGAATTCAAGCGTCACATCCGCGGGCGTTGACCAGATCGCGGCGCCCATTGGCAGAATATGGTCTGAAATGAACGACTGACTATATCCTTGGCCTTTCAAGAAGGCGCCGAGGGAAATATTTACGTCGAGGGTCTCCAGATGGAACGGGGCCGTCTTGAAAAAACGCAACACGTCTTTCAGCATGCGCCAATGACTTGGGCGAATGAGATTGCCCGGCTGTCCGAAAAAACCTTTTAATCCTGAGCCTGAATATTCATAGGCGCCATTGCCGCCGGTGACGGCGAAGGACATGGCCGTTGGATGGCTCGCCACGCCCAGATGGTTTAATAAAGCGGTGAGATTGGGGTAGCTCGTCTCATTATATACGATGAACCCGGTGTCGACGGCCACTTCTCCTTCGGATGTGGGTGCCATCACCGTGTTGCTATGTCCTCCTGAACGTTTATCTGCTTCATAGATCGTCACGTCATGTGCGTGAGACAGAAGCCATGCGGCGGAGAGACCGGAAATTCCAGAGCCGATAACGGCGATTGACAGAGGGGCCATGCTGAGCCTTTTTTGTTCAAATCCAATTTGTTACGAGCATGCTTGCCCGCCGGTTCACTTTCATGTGCGATTTACGGCGAAGAGAGCATGCTGCGGATTGGACGAATGGCGAAGACTTTGCTAAATCGTCACCATTCGGGCGTCGTTCATGCGCCCGTAGGAAAGTGCTTGCCTGTTGCTCTGACTTTTAATGGCTGGAAAACCTCTAACGATGACGTCTCAAACACCTGAACCGATTTTGATCGCCGCGCTGTATAAGTTCTGCCCCCTGCCGGATTATCAGGAGCTGCGTGAGCCTTTGCTTGCTTTCGCCCGAGCCAATGGGGTCAAGGGCAGCCTCTTGCTCGCTGATGAGGGCGTTAACGGCACGATTTCCGGTGACGATGAAGGGATCATGGCGGTTTTGGACTGGCTGCGCAAGGACGAGCGGCTTGCGGATCTGGTTTATAAAACCTCAAGAGCGCAGCGCCAGCCGTTCTACCGCATGAAGGTGCGTCTCAAGACGGAGATTGTCCGCCTTGGGGTTCCCGGCATTGATCCGTTGAAGACCGTGGGAACCTATGTTCCGCCGGAAGAGTGGAACGATTTGATTTCGGATCCTGACGTCGTGGTGGTCGATACGCGCAATGACTATGAATTCGCTTTTGGGACTTTCGAAGGGGCCATTCAGCCGGAGACCAGAACTTTCCGCCAATTTCCCAAATGGGTGAATGAAAGCACGGCTCTGGCCAATAAGCCGAAGGTCGCCATGTTTTGCACCGGGGGAATTCGCTGCGAAAAAGCTACGTCTCTTTTGCTCGAACAAGGATTTTCAGAAGTTTACCACCTTGAGGGCGGGATATTGAACTATCTGGAAAAAGTGCCGGTTGAAGAAAGCAAATGGCGCGGCGAGTGCTTTGTCTTTGACGACAGGGTCGCGGTGGATCATGCGCTGGCGCCGACCTGGGGCAAGGACGCGCCCGAAGCTGCGCGGGAGGTTTTGGATCAGAAAAGCATGATCTCGCCTTATCATGAAGATTTGCGCCAGAAAAAGGATGCGGAGCCGGGAGCTTAAGTTTTGCTGTAAAGGTCAGGCTTTCCAAGCCGGGCGTTGGGCTTTACACTTCCCTTGCGGCGAAGCTGGACCTTGGGTTCACAGGGCCGGCAGGGGCTTTGGGATAAACAGCTAGAGAGCTGAGGCCGGGCCATAGACGTTTGCGTTGCGGAGTGGCTGCTTATGCGTGTTTTATTAAAAAGCCTTACGGTTTCATTGGCGCTTGCTTCAAGCTTGCCCGCTTTGGCGGGAGGATATGAGGTGCGCTCGTGTTATGAGCAGGTGCATGCGCCTGCGGTCTATAAGACGGTGCGTGAACGCGCGCTTCTCGCCCCCTCCCGAGAAAAGGTGTTGCGGATCGAGCCGCTTTATGAGCTCGTCAAGGAACGTGTGGTGGTGACGCCGGCCCGGCGGGAAATACGCCGGGAAGCGCCCATATATAACGTTGTCCATCGACAGGTTTTGCGCAGCCCAGCGCAGACTGTTTGGGAGCGTCGTCCGGTTAATGGGCGGATGATCCTGTGCAAGGTGACGCGTCCAGCGGTGTATGAAACCGTCGCCATGCGGGAGCTGGTGCGTGAGGGGCGGACTATCGAGGTTGTCGTCCCGGCGGTTTATGGCGTGCGCGAACGCACCGTGATGGTGCGCCCGGGGGGACAGAAAATCGTTCAGATTCCGGCTAAATACGGTTATGTTGACCGGCAGGTTATGGTTCGTCCGGCGCAAGCTGTATGGCGTCCCATTTCTCAAAGAAACGGATGCCGCTGATTAAACGCGCAGCGCCGCCGCCTGAAATATCTTCTGAACTATCTTCTGGTGTCGATTTTGTGCCGCGGATTTTATTATGTGGGCGGAGTTTCTCTTTAAGCTCTCGTCTTGAAGCGATATGTGGGGACGCCGGAAACGCCCGCTTGGAAAATAAAGAGACCGCCAGATTTTGGATATTTGGCCATGAGGCCCATGTCGCCCTTTGGCTGCAAAGAGGTGACCACTACGCTTGTCAGATCGGGGCCGCAAAAACAGGGCATCGTCGGTTGCGGAACTGGCGTCGTCAATTTTGAAATCAATTGCCCCTTGGGGGAGAAGACATTAATAACGCCGGCGGAAACGCCCGCTGACCAGTAGTTGCCTTTTGCGTCGACGGCGGCGCCGTCTGGTCGCCCGTCTTTGGCGCTCAAGTCGGCGAAACGGAGGCGGTCGTCGACGGAGCCTGTCTCCGGATCAAAGCGCCATTTGTCGACCCAGCCTGAATCCCTGCCCGTGTCGGCGTGATACATTGTTCGCCCATCCGCGCTCCACGCCAAACCGTTGGAGACATAAAGACCTTCGGTGATTGTCGCTACATCCCCCGAAGCATTGACGCGGTAAAGCGCGCCAATGGGGGTGCGAGGTTTGCGCTCATCCATAGAGCCGACCCAGAAGGCTCCGTCGGGGCCAACGCGGCCGTCGTTCAGGCGCGTGCGCGCGACATTTGTCTCGACTTCCGCCAGAAGTTCTGTTTGACCGCTCTGTGGGTCAAAAAGCACGACCTTGTCGCGTAGCGCCACGACGAATCTGTCATCGTCGGTGAGACCAAAAGAGCCGACCACGCTTGGAAAACGCCATTGCATGCGCGCGTTTGTCGCCCAGTCCATGGCGTGAATGCTCTTGCCAAGGATGTCGCACCAAAGGAGACGATTGTTGCGCTCGTCCCATGTTGGGCATTCGCCAAGTTGATGACGAGCGTCGAGAAGGCAAGTGATGCGCGGTGTCACAGTGATGTTCTCCCATTGTCCGAGCGGCAATTTAATCTATAAGCTGGTTCTGTGAAAGTCTGACGCAAAGGCGCGCACAGATTTCATTTGTCCTCAAGCGAAAAGGCGGTGCGCCGCGCGATGGTGCGAATAGCGAAACTGGACTTCATACGCGAAACGCCGGGAAGCCGCGCCAGATGATCCCGATGGATGCGTTCAAAGTCGCTGGGATCGGCGGCTGCGATGCGCAGCATATAGTCGGCGTCGCCAGCCATAAGATAACACTCCATGATTTCAGACGAGCGTTCCACGGCTTTTTCAAAAGCGCTGAGCACCTCATTGGCTTGCGAGATTAGCGAGATTTCGACGAAAATATCCATTCGGCGGGATATTTTCTTTTGGTTCAGAAGCGCTACGTAGCGCTCAATCACTCCGCTTTCCTCTAACGCTTTCACCCGTCGCAGGCATGCGGAGGCGGACAGGCCAATTTTTTCGGCGAGCTCCGCATTGGCGATACGGCCGTCGTCTTGCAAGGTCTTCAAAATGCGTCGGTCTAAACGGTCTAGTTTCATCTCTTTATTCGAACATTATGCGGTTTAAATAACTTTATTCGAATAATATTGCGCCTTCTCCGCTGCCTCGGTCAATAGCGCAATTTTCTGCGGTCAAGATTGCGATAGGCTACCTCCTCATTCGCCACATAAGGCGAAGTGTCCAGAGCAAGGAGCAGGAAAATGCGCATTGGCGTTCCCAAAGAAATAAAAAACCATGAATATCGGGTGGGGCTGACCCCAGACAGCGTGACGGAAGTTGTCGCGCACGGCCATACAGTTTTGATTGAGACCGGCGCAGGCGCAGGCATTGGCGCTGACGATACGGAATATATCGCCGCTGGCGCGGTTATCGCCGCGACGGCGCAGGAAGTTTTCGACCAATCGGACATGATCGTGAAGGTGAAGGAGCCTCAGGCGGTGGAGCGGGCCATGTTGCGCCCTGAACATATTCTGTTCACCTATCTCCACCTTGCTCCTGATGCGGCGCAAACGGCGGATCTGGTCGCCTCCGGCGCGACTTGCATCGCTTATGAGACGGTGGTCGACGGCCATGGCGGGTTGCCGCTGCTGGCGCCCATGTCGCAAGTGGCGGGGCGGTTGTCGATTCAGGCTGGCGCGGCGGCTTTGGAAAAAGCTCATGGAGGGCTCGGGGTGCTGCTTGGCGGCGTTCCTGGCGTGGCTCCGGCGAAAGTGGTGGTCATTGGCGGCGGCGTGGTCGGCGGTCATGCGATCACCATGGCGCTTGGTCTTGGCGCCGACGTGACGGTTCTCGATCGCAATGTGGATGCGTTGGCGGCGCTTTCCAATCGTTTCGCCCCGGCGCTTCGCACAGTTTATTCAACGCGCGCGGCTATCGAACAATACGTTCTGGACGCGGATCTGGTGATCGGCGCGGTGTTGGTGGCGGGAGCTGAAGCGCCAAAGCTGGTTACTGCAGATCATGTGCGACGGATGAAAAAAGGGTCGGTTCTGGTTGACGTGGCCATTGATCAGGGCGGTTGCTTTGAAACCTCAAAGGCGACGACTCACGATGATCCAACTTATGTGGTGGACGGCGTCGTGCATTATTGCGTCGCCAATATGCCGGGGGCGGTTCCGCGCACGTCGACCTTCGCTTTGAATAATGCGACCTTGCCTTACACCCTTGCGTTAGCCGACTTGGGCTATGAGCGGGCGTTGCTGCAAAACTCGAACTTCCTCAAAGGCCTAAACGTTCACAAAGGAAAAGTGACTTGTGAAGCGGTGGCTGCGGCGCTTGGGCATGAGTATATCGCTCCAGAGGCGGCCTTATCTGCGTAGAGCGCGATAAAGCGCGGATGACAGTAAGTTGTCTGTCATCGACCTGATTGCAAAAGAATATCTTTTATAGAAGAAAGCCGGCGGATTTCCGCCGGCTTTTGAGTTTGATGAACAATTCCGTTCAGTTGAAAGAACCGGCCGGATTAAGGGCAAACAACCCGGTACTGGCGGCCATAAGGATCTGTGGCGATACAGTTCTTCGGAGCGGTGGCCGCGCCGACGACACCGCCGCCGATACCGCCGATGGCTGCGCCGGCAAGCGCCGCGCCAACGCCGCCGCCTGTTGCGGCGCCGATGGCGGCGCCTGTCGCCGCGCCCAGACCGCCGCCCACGAGCGCACGGTCAGATTGGCTGCTGGATTGACAGCCCGCCAAAAGGAGAGCCGCAGCGGAAACAAACAGAATTTTCTTCATCAATTTTCTCCAATCATCAGGACGCCATCTCGATCATTCGGAGGGCGCCGATGAGAATAAGTTACGGACACGCAACGCGGTAACGTCGACCGTAACGATCTGTTGAAATACAGTTTTTAGGTGTTGTCGCTGACCCGATTATAGCCCCGCCGGCCCCGCCGACGACGCCGCCGACAACCGCCCCGCCTACATCTCCTGTCGCCACGCCGCCAACCAACGCGCCAGTAGCTGCGCCTAAGCCGCCGCCAACCAACGCACGATCTGTCTGGCTGTCCGACTGGCAACCTGTAAGGAAAATTGCGAACGCGCTTGCCAAAATAATCTTGTGCATCTTCCAACTCCAACCTTGCTGATCATAACCGACTATCCATGCATGTGTTGTGACGCACATTACTTCCAATCGGTTGTCTGAACTTTCCCCAGCGAGTCTAGGTCTGAGTTTGGACCAACAATGTGGAGAAAGTTTAGCACATATGAATGTTAACGCCAGTAGATCCCTCAAGGTTGCTAAGAGGATTTATCTCTCAGGTTAGAGTTTTAAGCAATTTCAGTAGATTACGTGTCGAATCGTCCAACGTTTCATCTACGGTTGGACCTTGAAAAAAGGGCAATAAGGCGCTCGCCATTTCCTTGCCCAGCTCAACGCCCCACTGGTCAAATGAATTAATCTCCCAAATTACTCCTTCAACAAAAACTCTATGTTCATAAAGCGAGATTAAACGCCCAAGAGCGTAGGGGGTAAGTTGATAGTGGATGATTGTGGTGGAGGGGCGGTTTCCGGGGAAAGTTTTGTGCGCTGAAAGACGCGCCGCCTCGTCTTCTGACGCTCCTGAGGCGCGTAACTGCGCGTAAGCTTCCTCGCGAGTGCGCCCCACCATCAACGCGCGGGACTGCGCCAGACAATTGGCTATCAATAGCATGTGCTGTTCAGAAAGATCTGGCTCGAACCCTTTGGCCGCGACAATAAATTCGCAAGGGATGACGCTGCTTCCCTGATGCAGCAACTGATAGAAGGCGTGCTGCCCGTTGGTTCCCGGTTCGCCCCAGACCACTGGCCCGCTCATATGCTTGACCGGGTCGCCGTTCAGCGTCACGCTCTTGCCGTTGGACTCCATGTCAAGTTGTTGCAAATAGGCGGGCAGGCGGGCTAGGCGCTGATCATAGGGCAGGACGGCGCGGGTCTCATATCCCAATATGCTGCGGTACCATACGCCTAGCAATCCCATGAGAACGGGAATGTTCTTCTCAAGCGGCGCTGTCCGGAAATGTTCGTCAAGGTCATAGGCGCCTTCAAGAAAAGAGGCGAAGTGATCCGCTCCAATGGCGAGCATTACGGGAAGGCCGATCGCCGACCAGACAGAGTAGCGTCCGCCAACCCAATCCCAGAACCCGAAGACGCGCTCGGAGGAGATACCAAAATCGCCGACTTTATCAAGCGCGGTGGAAACGGCGGCGAAATGATCGCCCACAGCCGTCTCGCCAAGACTTTCGGCGATCCAGCGCCGCGCTGTCGCGGCGTTGGTCATTGTTTCGATTGTGGTGAAAGTTTTTGAGGCGACGATCACCAGCGTCGTCGCCGGGTCAAGGGTTTTCAAAGTGTCGTATATATGGGCGCCATCCACATTGGAGACGAAATGCGTCCGTGGTCCGTCATGAAAAGGCGCGAGGGCTTGGGTGACCATGGCCGGGCCAAGGTCTGATCCGCCAATGCCGATGTTGATGACGTCGGTGAAGGCTTTTCCGGTGGCTCCGCGTAATTCTCCACGACGAACGGCGGCGCAAAATGCGCCCATGTCTTCCAGCACCGCGCGCACGTCTTTCATGATGTCATGGCCGTCGACGAACACGGGCTTTTGCGAGCGGTTGCGCAGCGCCGTATGCAGCGCCGCGCGGTCTTCGGTCACATTGATAGGAGCGCCGGCGAACATGGCCTCAATGCGTCCTTTAAGGTCGCGGGATCTGGCCAGATCGAGCAAAAGATCGAGAGTCTCGCCGGTGCATATGTTCTTGGAGAAATCAACCATCAGATCATCCAGCGACAGCGACAGCGTTTCAAAGCGCGTTTTGTCCTCGTCAAACAATTGGCGCAAGGAATGCTCTTTCAAGCTGGCGGCGTGTTTATGAAGCGCGTTCCAACAGGTCTCTGAGGTCATTGTCATCTCCGTGTTCGTCTTCGCCTCTGGATGAATTGACTGAAATTACGCCATGATTTGGGCGGCGGCGCGCGCGCGCGCTTCAATGCCGTCCCAGTCTCCGGCCGCAATCGCGTCGGCGGTGGCGATCCATGATCCCCCAACGCAGGCGACATTGGGAAGTTTCAGATAATCCGGGGCGCTTTTCTCCGTCACGCCGCCGGTTGGGCAAAAACGCGCGGCCGCCAAGGGCGAGGAAAGCGCTTTTAGGAACGGCGCGCCGCCGGCGGGTTCGGCTGGGAAGAATTTCATTCTCGTATAGCCATGCTCAAGCAGGCGCATCACTTCCGAGGCGGTTGACGCTCCGGGAAGCAGTGGAGCCTCATGATGGGCCGCCGCCTTGATCAGATCTTCGGTTGCGCCTGGCGAGACAATGAAAGTGGAGCCGGCCGTGACGGCGGCTTCATATTGCGCGGCGTCCAGAACGGTGCCGGCGCCGACCATAGCCCCTTCGACTTCGTCCGCCACGGCTTTGATCGCGGCCAAAGCATTTGGCGTGCGCAAGGTGATTTCAATGGCGGGCAGACCGCCTTTGACTAGGGCGCGAGCCATCATCACGGCGGCCTTGGGGTCGTCCACCACCAGAACCGGGATAACCGGGGCGGCGAGCATCACCGCGTCAATACGTTTGATGTTTTGAGACATGAATTCATCACTCCTTCGTAAGACGAGCCGCCATGCGGCGGTTCCTTAAATAAAATCGCCGAAAACATGCGCGCCGTCATCGGCGGGGCCGACTGCAGCGCGAAAAGCGCCAAACAGATTGCGTCCAACGCCGTGTTGATGGGCGCTCAAATCGGCGACGGCGATGGGCCTTGAGGCGAACTCCTGCGCATCTACGAGAACTTCAAGCGTGCCTTTGAGCGCATCGACGCGAATGATGTCGCCGTCTTGGACGCGCGCGATCGGTCCGCCGTCCACAGCCTCGGGAGTGACATGAATTGCGGCGGGAATTTTGCCGGAGGCGCCCGACATGCGTCCATCCGTCACCAGTGCGACTTTCAGGCCGCGATCTTGCAAAATACCGAGTCCGGGCGTTAATTTATGCAGCTCTGGCATGCCGCAGGCCTTGGGGCCTTGAAAGCGCACGACCGCCACCACGTCGCTGGTCAGCTCGCCCGATTTGAAGGCCGCTTGCAGGTCATCTTGCGAATGAAACACCCGGGCTGGCGCCTCCACCACGTGACGATCCGGTTTGACGGCGGAGACTTTGATCACCGCTCGGCCCATATTGCCGGTCAGCACCTTCAGCCCGCCGTTATCCTGAAACGGCTTGGTGGCGACGGTTAAAACTCTATCGTTGCCGGAGCGCTCGGGAGCGGGTTCGCGCGTCACGGAACCGTCGCGGCCAAGTTTTGCTTCTACGCGATAACCGTTCAACCCGGTTCCATTGACCGTTTTAACGTCTTCATGCAGCAAGCCGGCTTTCAGCAGCTCCTGAATGAGATAACCCATGCCGCCGGCGGCCTGAAAATGGTTCACGTCGGCCATGCCATTGGGGTAAATGCGCGCGAGAAGGGGCGTTACGTCGGAAATGTCGGAAATATCGTCCCATGTCAGCTTGACGCCAGCGGCGGCGGCCATGGCCACTAGGTGCATGGTGTGATTGGTGGAGCCGCCGGTGGCGTTCAGCCCGACGACGCCGTTCACAATCGCCCGTTCGTCGATGATTTCTCCAACCGGCGTGTAGTTGTCGCCAAGAGCGGTGATCGCCAGCGCCCGCTGAGCCGCTTCGCGCGTTAGGGCTTCGCGCAAAGGCGTGCCCGGATTGACGAAAGACGCCCCCGGCATATGCAGCCCCATGATCTCCATCAGCATCTGATTGGAGTTTGCTGTGCCGTAGAACGTGCAGGTTCCCGGCGAATGGTAAGATTTTGATTCCGCTTCCAAAAGAGCGGCGCGATCAACTTTTCCCTCTGCGTAAAGCTGGCGAATGCGCGCTTTTTCATCATTGGGAAGACCGGAGGGCATGGGCCCCGCCGGAATGAAAATCGCGGGCAGGTGGCCAAAGGACAAGGCGGCGATTAGCAGCCCCGGAACGATCTTGTCGCAAATGCCAAGATAGACGGCGGCGTCGAACATTTGGTGCGACAGACCGATGGAGGCGGACATGGCGATAACGTCGCGCGAGAACAATGACAGCTCCATTCCCGCCTGTCCTTGGGTGACGCCGTCGCACATGGCGGGCGCGCCGCTGGCCACCTGCGCCACCGCGCCGATTTCGCGCGCCGCGTCGCGGATAATTTGCGGATAGCCCTCATAGGGCTGATGGGCGGAAAGCATGTCGTTGAAGGAGGTGACGATCCCAAGGTTGGGGACGACGTCGCCCGCAAGCCGGTCCTTGTCGGCTCCCGCGCAGGCGGCGAAACCATGGGCGAGGTTTCCGCACGAGAGCGTGCCGCGGTTAGGGCCCTTTTCTCCCGCCGCGCGAATTTGTTCAAGATAACGCGCACGGCTGTCGCGGCTGCGTTTGGCGATCCGGTCGGTGATTTCACCGATGCGGGCATGGATGGTCATTTCAACCTCTCCTGCTGGCTGGTTTGCGCTGGCTTGCGATGCGCGGGCGATGCATTTGGAATGCGCTTGCTCGCGGTTTAAATCGATTTAGACGTTTTACACAAGCATATGACGAGAATGCGAGTCGTCTTCTATCTAATGACAGGATTATCCGACATCCTCGGCCCATGTTCTACCGTCGCGCTCGATCAGGGCGATCGCGGCGGAGGGGCCCCATGTTCCCGACGTATAAGGCTTGGGGGCGTCTTTTGAGTTTTCCCAAGTCTCTAAAATCGGATCGACCCACGCCCAAGCGGCGTCCACCTCGTCGCGGCGCATGAACAGGGTCTGGTTGCCTCGAATCACATCCATGATCAAACGCTCATAGGCGTCTGGATTGCGCACCTTGAAGGCTTCGGCGAAAGACATGTCCAGCGGCACCTTGCGTAGGCGCATTCCCCCCGGACCTGGATCTTTAATCATGATCCACATTTTCACGCCCTCATCTGGCTGCAAACGAATGACTAGCCGGTTGGCGGTGATCTGGCCGGCTTCATTGCCGAAGATCGAATGGGGAATTGGACGGAATTGGACGACGATTTCGGAAACGCGCGCCGCCAGCCGCTTGCCGGTGCGTAGGTAAAAAGGCACGCCCGACCAGCGCCAATTGGCGATTTCCGCCTTGATGGCGACAAATGTCTCGGTGCCGGACTCGTCTTTCTCCAGCTCTTCAAGATAACCCGGCACGGCTCCGCCGGCCGAGGCGCCCGCGCGGTATTGTCCGCGAACGCTTTGCCGTTCAACGTCCTCAGGTTTCATCGGGGTGAGAGCGCGCAGCACTTTCAGCTTTTCATCGCGCACGGAATCCGCGTCCATAGATTCCGGCGGCTCCATGGCCACTAGACACAGAAGCTGTAAAATATGGTTTTGCACCATGTCCCGCATGGCGCCGGCTGTGTCGTAATAGCCCGCACGCCCCTCGACGCCGAGAGATTCTGCCACCGTTAACTGGACGTGATCAATGTGGGCGGCGTTCCACAAAGGTTCGAACAGGGCGTTGGCGAAACGCAGAGCCATGAGGTTTTGCACGGTCTCCTTGCCAAGATAATGATCAATGCGGAAAATTTGATCTTCTCTAAAAGCCTGCCCAATGGAGTCGTTAAGCTGGCGGGCGGAGGCGCCGTCCTTGCCGATGGGCTTTTCTATGACGACGCGAGCGGAGTCGGTGACCAATCCATGGTCGTTGATTTGTTCGCAAATCGGGCCAAAGAAGTCTGGCGACACCGCCAGATAGAAAGCGCGCACCACGTCGGGGCGCTGGGCGAGCCGCTGGGCCAGCTCGCTCCACCCCTTGTTTGAGGTCGCCTCGACGGGAAGATAGGTGACGCGGCTTAGAAAGCGCTTCAGCGCGTCTTCGTCAATGTTACTGACATGTTCGCGGATCGCCTTTTGCGCCCAGGCGAGATAATCGTCATTGCTGAGTTCGCGCCGGGAGCAAGCGAGAATGCGTCCGTCGGCGGGAATTTGTCCGTCCAGATCGCGGTGGTAGAGCGCGGGCAAAAGTTTCCGATGCGCAAGATCGCCCGTCGCGCCGAAAACGATCAGATCAAAAGGGCTGACTTCTATAACTCGAACGGCCATATGATGTGTCCTCAAGCTGAAATTTAAATGATTGCGTGTTTAGCCAATTTGCATTTGATCAAACCGTGACATCGCGTCTTGGCGGGGGCTGCGCGCCGGACGTGCGCGCCGCTTTCAACGTGGTTCCCCTCACTTTGAATAGCTTGTTCGCCAGATTTTTCGAACCCCTTAATGGTTGTAATTTCTGATTTTTTCAAACCACTCAAGAATATGCTTGAGAGCTATGGCTTGCTGAAGGGCCGTTCAAGCTGGCTGGCCTGTTCGCGCGTTGGTCAGAATTGAGGGGCGGGGCGAGAAGTTGAAGAACAGGGGCAGCGTCGCGGCTCCAATCGCGCTGGCGTCACGTCCGAATGATCCGCGCGAAATTTGCGGCGCGTTTCTGGCTTCTGGCGCGCGCGCGTCCAGCGCCTGCGCCAGCTTCTGGATCAGCGCGCTGAGCAAGTCTTGATCAGCGTCCGCGTCAATCACCAATGTGGGAATGTCAAGCAGTGCATGGGCCGCCCACACGGCGACGGCGAGGGCTTCCGCGCAGTCTTCCAGCCACTCTTCCACTGCGGGGCGATGTTCAATGATGGCGCGGTCCAGATCCGCTTTGGTTTGAATGTTGACGTCGTGGCGTCGTAGATGACGGCGCAGAGAGCTTAGAGACGCTCTGGTGATGAGAATATCCCAATCATCTTTCGGTTTAGGGGCGGAGGCCAGTTTGCTTGCAGGAACGGGGATGACCGCGAAATCCCCCGCATTTCCCGCAAGGCCTCGTAAACAGTCGCCATTGGCGACGACGCCGCCGCCAATGGCTGCGCCAAGATAAATGTAAAGAAAGTCGTCGATCTTACGTCCTGCGCCATAGAACAGCTCCGCTGTGGCCGCGGCGTTGCAATCGTTCTCGAAAAATACGGGGAATGGAAGGTCATTTTCTAGCTGACGGGCGAAATCAACTTCGCTCCAGCGGCTGAAGATCTCCGCCGGCAGACTGAGCTCCCTGAGCCACGCCTCCATATTGAACGGCATGGCTAGCCCAAGGCCTGCGATGCGCTCTCTGTGGTCTGGCTCGATCAATTGGGTTAGCTCTTTGACGTCTTCGTGGATCATATCTGCGGCCGCCGAAGGTTCCGGCGGAGCGATGTCATGGAAACGGCGTCCCATGACTTCTCCGGCGAAATTTACCAGAATGATCTCGGTGGAGGCGCGGTCAAGGCGCACGCCAAAGGAAAAAGCGCCGTTCGGGCTCAATTGGAGAGGCGTCGCCGGCTGGCCGCGCGCTCCATCGTGCCGTTTCTCCATCTCTTCGATAAGGCCGGAAAAAATCAAGTCTTGAATGATCGCGCCAATGGCGGCGTTGGTGAGATTGATGTTGCGTGCGAGTTCCGCTTTTGAAGCCTGTCCCGTTCGGCGCAGGGTTTGCAGGATGATGCGTTCGTTGTAGCGGCGCACCTGCACGGAATTGCTGCCGCGGCCTTTTGAATAATTCAGCATCGTCTCGCTCCTGACGGACTTGATCTAAACAAAAGCTCCGCCTGTTAAATTACGATGACGTTCTTATTAAATTTTGTTGAAATAATTAATATACTCAACTCATGCTTGTCAAGAACGTTGGAGGTGGAATAACCTGACATGAAAAGGCCGCGTCAAAGGGCTAAAAGCGAAAGTGGAGGGCCGCAGCCTGTTTGGAGGCGTCGCCTTCCCAATGTGAGCGCTATATCTTAGTTAGCGGGAATGATAACGGGAGAAATGAGCAATGCGTGATCAGGGTGAAAAAGCCTTTTTGCAAAGGGTGATCGCTGCGGGCCGCGGCTTGGCTCCAGCCGATCTCGTCGTTAAGAATGTGCGCCTGTTCAGTGTTGTCGACGGGTCGTTGACGGACTGCGATATTGCAATTGTCGGGGATCGAATTGTTGGAACCCATGCGCGTTATGAGGGGGCGCAGGAGTTGGACGCTGGCGGGCGCGTCGCCGTTCCGGGGTTCATCGACACGCATTTGCACGTGGAATCCTCGCTGGTGACGCCGCTTGAGTTTGATCGTTGCGTGTTGCCGCATGGGGTCACAACCGCTATTTGCGATCCGCATGAAATCGCTAATGTTCTTGGCGTTGAAGGGATTCAGTATTTCCTGGACGCGTCTGAGCATACTTTGATGGATTTGCGGGTGAATCTCTCGTCTTGCGTTCCTGCGACGTCCTTTGAGACTTCAGGGGCGCGCCTTGAGATCGGCGACCTTGCCCCCTTGCGCGCTCATCAAAGCGTGATCGGCTTGGCGGAGTTTATGAATTTTCCCGGTGTTCTGGCCGGCGACGACAAGGTTCTGGACAAACTTGCAGCCTTTCAGGGCGGACATATCGATGGCCACGCCCCCATGCTCTCCGGCATGGATTTGAACGGTTACATCGCGGCGGGAATTCGCACGGAGCATGAGGCGACCACAGCGGAAGAGGCGCTGGAGAAGCTGGCGAAAGGGATGACGATCCTGATACGCGAAGGCTCCGTGTCGAAGGATCTGGAGGCTTTGGCGCCAATATTGACGCCGGACGCCTCCGCTTTCGTGGCGCTGTGCACCGACGACCGAAACCCGCTGGACATCGCTGAAGAGGGGCATTTGGACAGTATGATCCGGCGTCTGATCTCCAAGGGCGCTCGCCCGGTTGACGCGTATCGGGCGGCCAGTTGGTCGGCGGCAGCCGCTTTTGGCTTGAAGGATAGGGGGAAGTTGGCGCCGGGCTTGCGTGCGGACATTGTTCTTCTGGATGATTTGAAGGAGTGCCGGGTCTGGCGCGCGCTGGCAGGAGGAAAGATAGCGACGCCTGAAGCCTTCGCGGCGCGTGGAGACGTTGCGCCTGTCGGGCTGGACAGCGTCAAAGCCAAGGCGGTGAAGGCAGATGATTTCATCATTCGCGGCGGGGCTGGCGAACGCTCGGTGATTGGCGTGGTTCCGGGGCGGATCATCACGGAGCATCTTCGCAAGACGGTCGCATCGGTCGACGGCGAAATTAGCGCCGATGCGGACAATGACCTTGCGAAAGTCGCTGTGGTCGAGCGTCATGGCGTTAATGGTAATATTGGGCTTGGGCTGGTGTCCGGCTTTGGTTTGAAGCGGGGAGCTATCGCCTCCTCTGTTGGTCATGACAGTCATAACATTTGCGTCATTGGCGTTGACGAACGTTCGATGGCGGCGGCCGTGAACCGGCTGATTGAGCTGAAGGGCGGATTTGCGGTGGCCGCTGAGGGACGAATTACGGCGGAGTTGGCGTTGCCGCTGGCGGGGCTGATGAGCCTTGAAAGTTTTGAAACGGTGCGGGAGCGTTTGGAGGATTTACGCCGCGCGGCCAAGGATTTGGGGTGCAGCCTGCCGGAGCCGTTCTTGCAGGTCGCCTTTTTGCCTTTGCCCGTTATTCCGCATTTGAAAATGACTGATTTTGGTTTGTTTGACGTAGATCGATTTGAATTACTGGGGGAGACGGGGGACTAATCCTGTTTTCGCGTAATTGTTAAAAAAATCGAACAGGCGCCGTTACGTCGCGTGTTGACCTGCGTGCAGGTCATGCCAGAGTGTGAGAACTACGCCGTTCGGATCGGGGGGAGCTGAAAAGAATACGGCGTGGTCGCTCGGAGAAGGCGATTATTTGATACTCGGGGTTTACGCCCGATGATTTCAATGAAGTGGGAGGGCTCGAATGGACGACGTAGAGCTATGGAACGCGGCTTTTAAGCCGATGCCGTTGCATCAATATTTTGATGACGCCGTACGGTTGTTCGGCGGAAGGCTCGCCGCTGATTTCATGGGGCGCTCCTGGAGTTACGCCGAATATGGGCGGTTGATTGATGAAACCGCCGCCGGTTTGCAGGCGATCGGCGTAAAGCGAGGCGTTAAGGTTGGGTTATGTTTGCCCAATACGCCCTTTTATACGATTTACTATTTCGCGATTTTGAAGGCGGGGGGAACGGTCGTTAATTTCAACCCTCTTTATGTGGAGCGTGAACTCTCTTTTCAGGCGCGCGACGCCGGCGTGGAAATTATGGTGACGCTTGATCTGAAGGTTGTTTACGACAAGGTAGAAGAGATCCGCCGCCAGGGCGCGATTGACGCGATTATTGTTTGCAAAATGGCCGATATTCTTCCCTTCACAAAAAAAATCCTGTTTCAATTATTTAAGGGGGGAGAGCGGGCGACTATCGCGAAGGACGACGCTCATTTTCTGGACGCGTCTTTGCGCAAGCCGGCGAGTCAATTCGAATCTGTCGAAATTAATCCAGAGGAAGACGTCGCCGTCTTGCAATATACGGGGGGAACCACGGGCGTTCCGAAAGGCGCGATGCTCACTCATCGCAATCTGTCGGCCAATATCGAGCAAATGAAAGCCATTTTCAAAGACGCGGACCCCGGCCGAGAGAAAATGCTGTGCGTATTGCCGTTTTTCCACGTGTTCGCCATGACGGTGGTACAGAATTTATCTGTTGTTCTTGGCGCGCAGATGATTTTACTCCCGCGTTTTGAATTGAAATCCTTGTTGAAGACGATTGCTCGCACAAAGCCGACGCTATTTCCCGGCGTTCCGACAATTTACACGGCGATCAATAACGCTCCGGAGACGCGCAATTTTGATTTGACCAGCATAAAAATCTGCCTTTCTGGAGGCGCGCCGCTTCCCGCCGAGGTTAAAACCCGTTTTGAAACTTTGACGCATTGTGTTCTGGTGGAAGGCTATGGCTTGACGGAAACGTCGCCGGTTGCGGCGGTTAATCCGTTGGATGACCAGAGGCGCGCCGGCTCTATCGGCAAAGCCGCGCCGGGAACGCGGATTGAATTTCGCAGCCTGGAGGCGCCTGAGGAAAACGTTCCTGAAGGAGAGAAGGGCGAATTGGTGATCGCTGGGCCGCAAGTGATGAAAGGCTATTGGAACCGACCGGATGATACGGCGCGTGCTTTGATCAATGGGGCTGTGCGAACGGGCGACGTTGGTTATCGCGATGAAGATGGTTATATTTATCTGGTTGATCGCATTAAAGATCTTATTTTATGCTCAGGATATAATGTTTACCCCCGAATGATCGAAGAGGCCATATATCAGCATGAATCGGTGGAGGAGGTCATCGTCATCGGCGTCTCTGATCCATACCGGGGGCAAGCGCCGAAGGCTTTCGTCAAGCTCAAGCCCGGGGCGGAGCTGAGAGAGGAGGAGCTGAAGCGCTTTCTGAAAGGATATTTATCTGTTATCGAACGTCCTCGCGACATTGAGTTTCGCCAGGAACTGCCAAAGACAATGATCGGGAAATTATCCAAGAAAGAGCTGGTGGAGGAAGAAATAGCGAAAGCGTGCTGACGGAGAAAAAGGGGAGCGAGCTTGATGAAAACGCGTCGCGACGTTTTCAGTCTTTGGCGGATTGTAAGTTGGCGGATCGTAAATTCGCCTCTACGGCGAGTTTCCACCTCCCCCGCGTTTGCGTAAGCTGTTCGCCTGTCCTGTTGTGCGGCGTGGTCACGCCTAATCGAATGCTCACATATAAATAAGGCGATGTTGATGAACCAGATTGCGACCCCGAAGTTTGGCGTAGGCGCTCCGACCCGTCGTAAGGAGGATGTGGCTTTCGTCACCGGCCATGGCCGCTACGCCGAAGATATTCAAACGCCCGGCGCGTTGAACGCTTTTGTGTTGCGCTCGCCTGTTGCAAGCGCGCGCTTTGAGCTTGGCGATCTCTCGCCTGCGCGCGCGGCGCCGGGCGTGGCGCTTGTGATGAGCGCGGCGGATCTTGAGGGCGTGAACGCCATGCCGACGAAAGCCGTCATGAAACAGCGCGACGGGACGCTGCATGACGTGCCGCCGCGTCCGATCCTGTGCGTGGATGAAGTGCGTCATGTGGGGGACGCCCTTGTTTTCATTGTGGCTGACACGCTTGAAAACGCCAAATCGGCGGCGGAGTTAATTGAAATTGATTTTGACGCCCGTGACGTGGTTGTGGACATTGAGGAGGCGCTTGCGCCTGACGCGGCGCTGGTCTGGCCGGAGAAGGGGAGCAACAAGGCTTTTGTTCTGGGGCATGGCGACAAGGGAGGCTGCGAAGCGGCTTTCGCCAAGGCTAAACACGTGTCGCGCATTAAAGTCGTCAACAATCGTCTCGTCGCCAACTACATGGAGACGCGTAGCTGCATTGGCGAATATGACGCGGAGACGCAGCGTTACACCCTGACGACGGGAACTCAGGGAGGGCACGGCGTTCGCGACGTCATCGCCGAAGATATTTTGAAGATCGACCCGTCTAGATTGCGCGTGGTGACGCCGGACGTGGGCGGCGGCTTTGGCACGAAAATTTTCGTCTATCGGGAATATCCCTTGTGTCTGTTGGCGGCTGAGCGCCTTGGTCGTCCCGTGCGCTGGGTGGGAGATCGTTCAGATCACTTCGTCACTGATTCTCATGGGCGCGATAATGTCTCCACCGCTGAGTTGGCTATGGATGAGAATGGAAAATTTCTAGCTCTCAAGATTGACCTTCTCGCCAATATGGGCGCCTATCTGCACCAGTTCGGTCCTTTCATTCCCTTTGTCGGCGCCTCCATGTCCACGGGGCTGTATGACATTCCGGCGATCGACGTGGAAGTGATGGGCGTTTTCACTCATACGGTTCCGCTGGACGCTTACCGTGGTGCGGGGCGCCCGGAAGCGGCTTATCTGATTGAGCGTTTGGTTGATAAGGCGGCGCGTGACATGGGGCTGACGCCAGATGAAATTCGCCGCCGTAACTTCATCTCTCCTGAAAATCTGCCTTATACGACGGCCACCGGCCGTATGTATGACACGGGTGAGTTCACCGGGCATATGGAGCGGGCCATGGTGGCTGCGGATTGGGATGGTTTTGAAGCGCGTGCGAAAATAAGCGCTGACGCCGGGAAATTCCGGGGCGTCGGCATGTGCAGCTACATCGAGGCCTGCGCTTTTCCTGGCTCCGAGCAAGCGCAGGTCGAGCTGACTAAGGAGGGCGGCGTCACTCTTTTCATTGGCACGCAGACAAATGGACAAGGTCACGCCACCGCCTATAGTCAGGTTCTTGCGCAGCAGATGGGGCTTGATATCAATCGGATCGAAGTTGTTCAGGGCGACACGGACCGGGTGGAAAAGGGTGGGGGAACCGGTGGTTCCCGCTCCATTCCTTTGGGGATGCCCTCCATGATGGGGGCTACGCGCAAACTGATTCATATGATCAAGCAGAAAGCGGCGGATCAGCTGGAGGTCGGCGCGGAAGACCTAGAGCTGGTGGACGGCGACGTGCGCGTTGTGGGAACGGACAGCAAAATTTCACTGTCCGAGATTGCGACGAATTCGCCGGAGCCCTTGAGCGCGAAAGACGAAGTCGTTCAGGATGAAGCTACATATCCTAACGGCACGCATATTTGCGAGCTGGAGGTTGATCCAGAGACCGGCGAAACCACGATTTTGAATTATGTCATTGTGGACGACTATGGCGTGAGCGTGAACCCGCTTCTTTTGGAGGGGCAGGTGCACGGAGGCACGGCGCAGGCCATTGGCCAGGCCTTGATGGAGCGCACGGTGTATGACGAGAGCGGGCAGTTGCTCACGGCCTCTTTCCTTGATTATCAGATGCCGCGCGCTGCCGATATTCCCGCCTTTCGCTTTGAGACGCGAAACGTGCCCTCCACAACCAACGCCATGGGAATTAAAGGCGCTGGCGAGGCTGGTACGATTGGTGGTTGCGCCGCGGTCATGAACGCCATGTGCGACGCCTTGCATCGAGGCGCCGGGGTCGAGCACATCGACATGCCGGCGACGCCTTTTCGGGTGTGGAGCGCTATTCAGGAGGTCCGCAATCTTGGGTGAGGCTTTGCAGGCGCGCATACGGTCGTGTTGACGAGCCGTTACGGTTGAGCCGTATTTATGGCTGCGTTTGACGTTGGGCTCTCGCTTGAAATCGGCGGGGGCCTTTTCTTTTGCGCAAGGTTTGGTGTTTCTTTACGCTAAGGCCAAGGTAATTTGCTTTGGTGGCTTTTGTTTTGGGAGAAAGCTGTTAGGCTTGAAATTTCCGACCCTGAAATTTCCAGATAGTTGTATTTCTTTCAAACATGGGGCGATGACCGCTGCTGGCGCGGCGGGGAGCTGGATTGCGTTCCGCTTCCGAAATTTCGAACTTTGAAAAGGCTTGCCAAATGCCCAGGGCTTCCGAACCAGACGCCTCCGCCTCCACCTCCGACGCCGTTGACCTGAACCGCAATCGTCCGGTTATCGGGATCGCTCTCAAGGTGCTCGCGGCGCTTGTGTTCACGGGTATGGTCGCTCTGGTGAAAATAAGCAGTGAAACCGTCCCCACAGGGGAGATTGTCTTTGCGCGTTCCTTTTTCGGCATTATTCCAGTGTTGATGATGGTGGCTTTTCGCGGTGAATTGCGTACGGTCTGCCACACGCAGCGTTTGGGCGCGCATATTCTGCGCGGCATGATCGGCGTGACGGCCATGGGGTTGTGGTTTCTCGCCTTGGCGCGCCTGCCCATTCCTGACGCAACCGCAATTAGCTTCGCCGCTCCGTTGATGACGGTGGTGCTCGCCGCAGTAGCTCTGGGCGAGACGGTTCGAATTTACAGATGGTCGGCGGTCGCCGCCGGTTTTATCGGCATTCTCGTCATTCTTTCTCCTCACATTGGACAAAATGACTTTACTGGCGACACGACGGTGGGGGCGATGCTGGCTTTCGGCTCCGCCTGTTTCATGGCGTTTGCGGTGATCACCGTGCGCACGTTGACCAAAACCGAACGCACGTCGACAATCGTCGTGTGGTTTTCCCTCACTACGTGCTTTTTCTCGCTGCTTAGTCTGCCTTTTGGGTGGGTGATTCCGGATCTGGAAGGGTTTTTGATCCTAGTGATGATCGGCCTGTTGGGAGGCGTGGGACAGATCCTGCAAACGCAGAGCTACCGCTTTGCGGACGCCTCGACCATCGCGCCATTTGAATATACGACAATGATTTGGGCGATTATTGTTGGCTGGTTTCTGTTTGAGGACGTGCCGGCGGTGGAAGTCTTGATCGGCTCGGCGGTGGTGGTGGCGGCTGGTTTGTTTGTGATCTATCGGGAGCACAAACTGGGCCTTGACCGTAGCAAGACGCGCCGGGCCTCGACGCCCTCCAGAGTTTAGAAGAGATCGAGAAGCTTGGGCGGCGTAGGGGCGGATAACTCCGATACGCCCACGCCGTCCCGAATTATCCGAAAGCTTTGAAGGTGATGATAGTTTTCGTATCGAGAATGCCTTCAAACGGATGAACCTTTTCATTCACGAAGTGGCCGATATCGGCGGTGTCGTCGACATAGACCTTGATCATGAGGTCGTAGTCGCCTGCGGTGGAATAGATTTCTGAGGCGATTTCAGCGTCTGCGATTGCATTGGCGACCTGATAGGCTTTGCCAAGATGGCATTTGATCATCACGAAAAAAGGTTTCACGTCATTCTCCATATAAGCGGTCCTATATGACCGGTCCCACATAACCAGCCCCACATAACCGGTCTGATGCGCCCGCTTTGGGCAGGTTCACGGCGGTGACGTGAAAGCGGGGTTTTTGTAAGGCGTCGCGTCAAGGGGGAGCGCTTGCAACAAGCCTTGCTTGCTATCTTCCCTCTTCATTGTTAAGCCGATAATGATTGCAAATCATAGGCTTTTTGATATGGGAAAGCCTTACGACATATACTTATATGAAAACAGCATGCTGAACTCAATAGGTTGAAATTTCAGTCGGCTGAATATTGAAAAACGCCGTAGTCCCAATAGCCTATAGCCCAAAGAGGATCATGTGGTCGATCAAGTGAGCGCGCCGAGGCGGCATGGAGAGGAAACCGCGCTGGATTTGGAGCATGTCGCAGGCATGCTGGAGCGCTTGCGCGCGCGTCGTCCGCGGGTTCACTGCATCACTAATAACGTCGCCCAGAATTTCACCGCCAACGTGCTTTTGGCTCTTGGCGCGACGCCGTCCATGACGATCGCCTATCAGGAGATAGGCGCATTCGCCGCCAGCGCGGAGGCGATGTTGATTAACCTTGGAACTTTTGACGACGAACGGCGCAAGGCGATTGAGCTGGTGTTGGGAGATCGGGATATTGGCCGTAAGGCGTTCGTGCTGGACCCTGTTTTCGTGGAGCGTTCGCCGGTTCGTCTTGCGTTGGCGCGGGAGGTTCTGGCGCATGGCCCGGCGATTGTTCGTGCGAACGCCGGCGAGCTGGCGGCCTTGGCCGGCGATGTGGAGCCGCAGGATTTCGCGCTCGACAACAAGACATGTCTGGCGCTCACTGGGGCTGTTGATTTGGTGACTTGCGGGCGTCGGTTCGCCTCTGTGGCCTTGGGCCATCCGTTGATGGACCGCGTCACCGCCATGGGTTGTGCCGGCTCCGCCGTGGCGGCTGCGTTTTTAGCTGTGGAGGAAGATCCCTTTTATGCGGCGACGGCGGCCTTGACGGTCATGGGAGCGGCGGGAACGCTTGCTGGCCGTGAATGCGCCGGGCCCGGCGCATTCACGATGAATTTCTTCGATTTCCTTTATAATATGAATCGCCAAGCCCTTGGCGAGGCTGCGGCGATTGAAACTCTTGCGGATTTGAAACCGACGAAGGAAGCGTTATGACGGCAATTGCGTTGACCATCGCCGGGTCGGATTCTGGCGGCGGCGCGGGAATTCAGGCGGACCTGAAGACGTTTTCCGCGCGCGGCGTTTACGGCGCCAGCGTCCTGACGGCCTTGACCGCGCAGAACACGCATGGCGTCAACGCCATTCACGATGTTCCGGCGGAGTTCGTGACGGCTCAGCTTGACGCGGTCTTTAGCGATCTTTCCGTCAATGCGGTGAAGATCGGTATGTTGTCGCAGCCGAATGTGATCGTGGCCATAGCAGAGGCGCTCGAGCGTTATCAACCGGAGAATATTGTTCTTGATCCGGTCATGGTGGCGGCCTCTGGCGATCCTCTGCTGTCGCAAGACGCAGTGGCGGGATTGGTGGAAAAACTTTTTCCGCGAGCGGATCTTATTACGCCTAATTTGCATGAAGCTGGGTGGATTTTGAATTGCCCGGTCGCGCAAAGCGAAGCGGAAATGGCGTCTCAGGCGCGCAGGCTCGTTGAGCTCGGCGCGCGGGCGGTCTTGCTCAAGGGCGGGCATGGGGAAGGTGTTGAAAGCGCGGATTTGCTGTTGTTTGATCAGGAAATCCGCTGGTATCGCGCCCCCCGTCATGACACGCGTAACACGCATGGCACGGGATGCACCCTGTCCTCCGCCATCGCGGCGGAGCTCGCCAAGAACGTGAATATGGCGGATGCTGTTTTTGCCGCGAAGAATTACGTGAGCGAAGCTATTAAATTTGCCGATGATTTAAAGATCGGCGGGGGACATGGCCCCGTTCATCACTTTTATGCCCAATGGTTGGAAACGCATAATGACGAATGAAAAAACCAGCGCTGATGGCCTGTGGAGCAAAATTTCTCGCCGTAAAGCGCTTGGCCTTGCGGCGGCGGGCGTGGCGGGGGCCGGAGTCTCTGGCGTTGGCGTGTCTGACGCCGCCCGGGCGCAGTCGGAGGGACAGGGCGTCGCGACCATCGAATGGAAAATGGTGACGTCTTGGCCGAAGGACTTGCCCGGTCCTGGAGTGAGCGCGCAAAGGATCTGCGATCAAATCGAGCTGCTGAGCGGGGGGCGCATGCGCGTTCGCCTTTACGCCGCCGGCGAATTGGTTCCAGCTCTTGAAGTTTTCGACGCCGTATCGTCCGGCACGTCGCAAATGGGGCATAGCGCGGCGTTTTTCTGGCAAGGAAAAGCGCCGGCGTCAGTTTTCTTCACGGCCGTTCCTTTCGGCTTGATGCCGCTGGAGCATATGACCTGGATCGAGCAAGGCGGCGGACAGGCGTTGTGGGACGAACTTTACGCGCCCTTTGGCGTAAAGCCCTTTATGGCCGGCAATACGGGCATGCAGATGGGCGGCTGGTTCACCCGCCAGATCAAAAGCGTCGAAGATTTGAAGGGGTTGAAGATCCGCATGCCGGGCCTTGGTGGAGAGGTTATGCGCCGACTTGGGGCGACGCCGGTGTCGTTGCCTCCGGGCGAATTGTTCGGCGCCTTGCAGTCGGGCTTGATTGACGCGACTGAATTTCTGGGGCCATGGAGCGATCGGTCCATGGGGTTTCAGAAATTGACGAAACTTTATTACGCTCCGGGGTTTCACGAGCCGAACGGCACGGGAGAAGCGTTGATTAATGAAGTGGCGTTCAACGGATTGCCTGAGGATCTGCAAGGCATCGTGCGCACGGCGTGTCGCTCGGAAAATATTCGCTCTTTGAGCGAAAGCGAATGGATGAACGCTGAAAATCTGGCGTTGCTGCGCGACGACGATGGCGTTGATATTCAACCTTTCCCGCACGACGTGATGTTGGCGTTGAAGAAAACTTCCGAGGAAGTTGTCGCCAGCTTCGCCGATGAAAGCGCGATCAACCGCAAGATTCACAAGAGCTATCGTGAAGCGATTGCGCGCCTGTCTCCTTGGAGCGACGTCTCCACGCGCTTGTTCCTCGACGCGCGAGGCGGCTGAACGCAAGTCTTATGCGAGGGAGAGCGCTGGAGGATGGCGCAAAATCCTAAGAGCATGCAGGCTGAAGCAGTATGTCGTAAGGGTTTCGGGCGGGGGCGCGATAGGTTCCATCGCGCAACGCCGCCAAAGCGAAATCGACCATCGGCTCGAACATTAAATCTTGGCAGTCGTCTGGCAGGCATCTGATGGCCTGAGAGATCAGACTCGGATGAAAGAACATGATTAGACTTTGCTTGAACAGCAACGCTGCGGTTTTAGGATCATGGCGGGCGAATTCACCTGCGTCCATGCCCTCGCTGATGGTCTGTGCTATTAGTTCGCGGATGTGGTTCTTATGACGCTCGATCTCCTCCCAGGCTTCCTCCATCGCCGCTTCTAACAATTCGTGCATTTTGCGGTCTTGCATGAAACGTTCGCGCATGTCGTTAAAGTGAAACCGCGCCATTTCTCTGAGCTTCTCGCTGGCGCTGAGGTTTTTACGGTCAGCTATTTTGCGCAAATCATTGATGCATTCGTCAGTGACGACAATCGTCACCGCTTTGGTCAAAGCCGCTTTTGAGGCGAAAAAACGGTAGACATTTGCCGGCGACATCTCCAGCTCACGGGCGATATCGGCAATCGTCGTTTTTTGATAGCCATAGACGTGAAAGAGACGATTTGCCGTCGCGATAATTTTTTCACGTGTTTCCTTAGCCTGAGTCGTGGTCGCGCCGTCTTGCGAACGGGCGTTGTTTTGAGCCGAACGATCTTGTGATGACATACGCTCCTCCCGTTGATTTAGCTTGTCCAACTCTGACTCCTGTTGGTTGGGCCTTCATAGGCATTTAGCCTCGCCCCTTGAAGTTAAGGTGAATTAGGTTGTACGCGGCGTTTCATCGCGCAAAGGCGTGGTTTGACGCACGTGAACGCTTTGTCTGAATAGGCGCGTCGAAGACTGCGCCGTAACAGCATTTGAGTTTGTAACGCCCTCGATGCCGACCTCCCACAACGAGTCATACTAACTGATGCCCGAATTTGAGCGCGTCGTCAAATTTCCTGACACATAATGAGTGATGATTATTGACAAACATCAGTTGAATATCAATATTGCCTTCACGCGATAAGGCGCACGTATCTACTGGGCGTTGAATTTTGGAGTTCGCCATGCAATGGAATAATCACAAGCGTGGGCGAATGCTCCTGCGCCTCCTTGGGCTGACGCTGACGGCCGGGTTTCTCGTCGGGTGTCAACCGGAAGCGAAAGAGACTGCAGAGACCGCGCCGCGCATCGTATGGGCTGAGCCTGTGCGCGTAAGCGGGGGCGTTGAAAGCTTTAAGCTCACAGGCACGATCGAGCCGAAATCTGATGCGCGCATTGCGTTTCGCGTTGGCGGGAAGATCGTTGCGCGCCGCGTTGACGTGGGCGACGTGGTCAAAAAAGGCGATGTTCTGGCTGTTCTGGAGGATGCGGATTATCGCTACGCCTTACGCGCTAATGAAGCGCTTGAGCATGCGGCGCGCGTTCAGGCGGACAATGCGAACGCCGAATTAAAACGGGTGACGCAGCTTCGCAAGAAAGGACACACCAGCGAATCGGCGCTGGACGCGGCGACTACGGCGGCGGAGGCGAGCCGGCAAAACCTCGAAGCGGCGGTTCAGCGGCGCTCTTTATCTGAAAATGAGTTGAATTATACGATTTTGCGCGCAGAAGCGCCTGGCGTCGTCACGTCGGTTTTTGCTGAGGCGGGGCAGGTGGTGAGCGCAGGAGCTCCGGTTGTCTCTATTGCGCGCGCTGACGCGCCAGAAGCTCAGGTCTCCATTCCCGAAGCGATGATCTCGGTGATTGAGGAGGTTTCCGCTACGGTTGAGCTTTGGTCCGCGCCTGGAAAGGCGCTGAAAGCCAGATTGCGTGAGGTGGCTCCGGAAGCGGATGACGCGGCGCGTATGTTTCAGGCGCGTTTTGCGATTGACGACCCGGAGCATATCGCGCGTTTGGGCATGAGCGCCACAGTCACTCTTTCTTATCCGGCGCGTCAGGATGCGCTTGTCGTGCCCTTGTCCGCTCTTTGGTACGATGGGGATGAGGCGTTCGTGTGGACGGGCGTGGAAGGGGGCGATCGCGTTGAAGCGGCGCCCGTGCAGGTTTTGGAGCTTGGCGAAGATCAGGCCCTCGTCGCCAGCGCTCTGGCTCCCGGAGACTTGGTGATCAGCATGGGAGCGCATCGGATTGACGATAAACTTCCCGTGCTGGTTCGTCGCCGCGAAGCTGAGAAACCCTTGCGCGTGGGGGGGCTCAAATGAAGTCGTTTAATCTCTCTGCATGGGCGATCAGGCATCAGTCTCTGGTTTTGTTTTTCATTCTTATTTTGGCGGCGGCTGGCGCGTGGTCCTATATTAATCTTGGTCGCAATGAAGATCCTTCGTTCACGGTCAAGGTGATGGTGGCGACGGCGGTGTGGCCGGGCGCGACTGCTGAGGAGATGCGCGAGCAGGTCGCCGAACGTCTTGAGACGAAACTGCAAACTTTACCCTATCTCAGCCGTATTGAGACTTATGCGCGGCCAGGGTTTGTCGCCAGCCAGATTATTCTCGCTGACAATACGCCGCCTTCGCAAGTGCAGGATCTGTGGTATCAGGTCCGCAAGAAAGGCGATGATATTCGCGGCGAGATGCCCGCTGGCGTTCTGGGGCCGTTTTTCAACGATGAATATTCAGACGTTTTCGTATCGGTCTTTGCGCTGACTGCGCCGGAGGCGCGCGCTCGCGAGCTTTCCGATATGGCCGATATGGTCCGGCAATCTTTCTTGCGCGTTGATAATGTTGAAAAAGTCCAGCTGTTTGGCGAGCAGGACCAGAAAATTTTTGTCGATATTTCCTACTCCAAACTCGCCACGTTGGGTGTTTCTGTCGAAGCGATTTTCGCGGCGTTGGAGAATCAAAACACGGTTATTCCCTCAGGAGAAATTGACACGAAAACTGAGCGTGTTCAGGTGCGCGTCAGCGGTCGTCTTGACGGGGTCGAGGAAGTGGCCAATGCGCCGATCGAGGTTGATGGTAAGGTTTTCCGGTTGGGAGACATTGCGAAAGTGAGCCGTGGAACGGAAGATCCGCCCACTTTTGAGACGCGTTACGACGGCGAGCGAGCGATTATGCTGGGCGTGACGATGGCGAAAGGAGCCAACGTCCTTGATCTGGGAGAATTGTTGCGGGCGAAGACGGAAGATGTGCAACGATTATTGCCGGTAGGCGCCGATTTACATGTGGTGAGTTACCAGCCGGAGGTGGTGGAGGAGGCAATCAGCGAGTTCTTGCTGAAATTTGTCGTGGCTATCTCGATCGTGCTGATCGTCTCCTTCCTCTCTCTCGGCTTTCGCACCGGAATTATCGTTGCTCTGTCGGTTCCGCTGACGCTGGCGGGAACTTTTCTGGTCATGAAGCAGATGGGCATTGATCTGGAGCGTATTTCTCTGGGCGCGCTTATTCTGTCGCTGGGTCTTTTGGTGGATGACGCCATTATCGCCATTGAAATGATGGTGGTGAAAATCGAGCAGGGTTGGGAGCGTGCGCGCGCCGCCACATTCGCTTGGGAGTCTACGGCTTTTCCCATGTTGACCGGCACGTTGGTGACGGCTGCGGGATTTCTGCCGGTGGGCTTTGCGAAATCCTCGGCGGGGGAATATGCGGGCGGCATTTTTTGGGTCGTGACGTCGGCGCTCTTGATTTCATGGTTGGTGGCGGTGGTTTTCACGCCCTATCTCGGGCTGAAGCTTCTTCCCAAATCATTGGAGCGACATGCCGCCGAACATGGCGCGCTTGATGAAAACGCCATCTACCAGACACGTGGCTATTCTTTGCTGCGACGGGTGGTGATCTGGTGCGTTCGGGCGCGTGTTCTTGTCGTGCTGATTACCGTGGGCATGTTGGTGGCCGCCGGTTATGGAATGACCAAGGTTCAAAAACAGTTCTTTCCAAATTCATCTCGTCCTGAACTGGTGGTTGAGCTCCGCGGGCCTGAAGGTTCTTCTTTTGAGGCTACGAATAAAGCCGCGATTGAACTTGAAGACTGGCTGAATCAAAGCGAGGATCTTGACTATTACACCACTTATGTGGGGGCGGGAGCGCCGCGATTCATGTTGGCGTTTAATCCAGCCCTTCCCAATCCGAATTATGCGCTGATTTTGGTTCAAACCAAGGGTGGAGAGCATCGGGAAAGGCTGCTTACGCAGCTGCGCGAACGTTTCTCGGCGGAAGAAGGGGCGGTGCGTGGGCGCGCGACCCGTCTTGAGCTGGGGCCGCCGGTGGGGATGCCTGTTCAGTTCCGCATCATCGGCTCGGATGCGCAAAAAGTGCGCGAATTCGCGGCGCGCGCGCGTGACGTCATGCGCGCCAATCCCGATACGCAGGATGTGGAATTGCAATGGGGAGAGAGGGTCAAATCCGTTCGACTGGACGTTGATCAGGAACGGGCTCGGGCGCTGGGGATCTCCAGCGCTGAAATTGGCCAGTCTCTGCAAGCGCTTTTGTCCGGCGCCGAGGTGACGGCGGTGCGGGACGGCCGACATTCGGTCGGCGTTGTAATCCGCGCGCAAGAAGAGCAGCGAGATGATTTGGACGCGCTTAAAAACATTGTCGTCAGCGTCAAGAATGGGCGGGCGATAACTGTGTCGCAGATCGCGCGTATCCATTATGGCTCCGAAGAACCCATTTTATGGAGCCGTAACGGCGAGCTTCTTTTGACTGTTCGCTCCGACGTTCGGGAGGGCGTTCAGGCGCCTGACGTTACGGCGGCGTTGCTCGGTCCCATGCGAGAGCTGGAGGCGGAGTTGCCGCCTGGCTATCGCATCGAGGCTGGGGGCGCGGCGGAAGAGTCTGAAAAGGCGAATGTCGCTCTGGGGGAAGTTTTCCCATTGATGTTATTGGCCATGCTTTTCCTGATCATGTTGCAAATGCAGTCTTTCTCACGGCTTATTCTGGTTTTCCTGACGTTTCCGTTGGGATTGATCGGCGCTGTGGCCGCATTGTTGATCGCCGACGCGCCTTTTGGTTTTGTTGCGATCCTGGGCGTTATCGCCCTTGGTGGAATGATCATGCGCAATACATTGATCCTTGCAGATCAAATCGAGCAGGACCTGGCGGCTGGTTCGACGATGCGCGAGGCGATTATAGAATCCACCGTTCGCCGTTCGCGGCCGGTGATTTTGACCGGGCTGGCGGCCGTCCTCGCTTTTATTCCTCTGGCGAGCAATATCTTTTGGGGGCCAATGGCGATTTCGATGATTGGCGGCTTGACGGTTGCGACCGCTTTGACGCTGATTTTTGTTCCCGCTCTTTACGCGCTGTGGTTTCGCAAGAGCCTTGACGAGAGGTCACCCGCCGGGAAAGCGGCGCGTGAGAAGCTCTGCGCGTCGCCGCCGTCCGCGGATCAAGAGTGCGAGAAACCGGATGCTCAGGCGAAGTTATCGGTTCCGGCAAAACTCGCGGCGGAGTAGAGCTGAAAGACGACCGGGAAAGTGGAAATATTATATGGGCGCGGGATTATTGTCCTGCGCCCATACGCCTTGTGAGGGGGCTTGGGCGTAAGAGCCAACCACACGCAAGAAAAGAGACGAGGGCAGGCTCTCGTCTGGTGTATTCCGCAGCGCATGATTGAATGCGGCGCGCCGTCATTGGTTGTTGTTAAAATACCACATATTTCCAAAAAAATATTGTCCTTCTCATTCCTGCTTGAGGTGTTTTTTTTAGAGCGCGTTAACAATTGGCGCGTTTTGCCTATCACAGCGTTCGATCAAGCATTTATCATGAAAAAATAAACTAATTTTATGAGGGTTACCTTACGTAATCAGTTATATTGCGCCGCATTATAATCGAAAGGATGAACATCGTTTGTAAAACTAATAATTGCATACGTTATTATTTTCCGACACTCTCGTAACATTGGGCGAAATTAAAGTATCTTGTCAGTCGGGAGGAAAATAGACCGATGTTTAGCCGTCATCGATTTATTATGTACAGTTTGATCGCTGCGAGTGGCGTCGTGGCGTCAAACGTCGCATATGCGGGCGCTTTTGCTTTGAGGGAGCAAAGCGCTTACTATCAAGGGATGTCTTTTGCAGGTAATGCGACCACGGGACCGTCGATTTCCTCCGTGTTCTGGAACCCGGCGACGATTACGGGCGCCGGCGATGGATTGACGATTGAAAGCCATAACTCTTTTATCATTCCTCGCTCGGAGATGGACGGCCGGTTTTCTGGTAACGGGGTGACGATCCCTCCAAGTTCCATAGCTTCTGGCGATGTGGCTTCCGACGCGTGGCTGCCCTCGTTCTATTCCGCTTATAAGTTCAACGACGATCTTTATTTTGGCCTTGCGGTGAACACGCCTTTTGGCCTGACCACGAAGCCCAAATATGATTGGGCCGGGCAATATCTGTCGCGTTCGTCGGAAGTCATGTCAGTGAACGTCAACCCAATGGTTGGCTATAAAATTAACGACATGTTTTCCGTGGCGTTAGGGTTGCAGGTTCAATATCTGCAGGTGCGCTTGAAAAGCGCCTCGCCCTTTTCGCTGACCCGCTCGTCGGCGGAAGTGAAGGGCGACGACGTCGGGTTCGGCGTGACGGCGGGTCTTACTTTCAAGCCCATGGACGGCACGGAGTTGGGTGTTGGGTTTCGTTCCGCCGTTAGCCATGAATTGGACGGCCAGTATATATTGCCATCTGGCGTTCTTCCCGGCCCGACGCTTTTTGGCGCGGTGGATCAAAGCATCAAAGCGCGTTTGATGACCCCGGAAATGGTCACGCTTTCTTTGAAACAGAGAATTTCCGAAACTTTCCGGGTGATGGGGTCTGTTGAGTGGACGAACTGGAGTCGTTTGGGCACGGTTCACACCCGCCCACAAGACGGTACGAGCCCGACGCTCGCCGCCATCGCCGCCGGGACGGGCGGATCGCCGACGCCTGACTTGAAGTTCAATTATAATGACGGCTGGTTTTTCTCGATTGGCGGCGAGTATGATTTCAATGAAAAGCTAACGTTGCGCGCTGGCGTGGCGTATGAGTTGTCGCCGATTGATACGGATATTCGCTCCACGCGACTTCCGGACAATGATCGGCTATGGCTCTCTGCTGGCTTGACCTACAACGTCATGGAGAACATGTCGTTTGATCTTGGGTATACCCATATTATTCCAGATAGCACGAAGATCGACATTAGCTCAGGTCATCAGGATTATAACCCGCAAATAGGTAGCTACACCTCCGACGTTGACAGTTCGGTGGACATTGTCTCCGCGTCTTTTCGCTATCGTTGGGGAGGGCCGCGTCAGGAGCCGGATTACGACCCCATACGTAAATATTGACGTGTGATATGCGGCTGCTGTCGCTTTCGCCCGGAAGCGCTTCAACTTAATGATGAAGCGCTTCCGGATATTTTGATTTAAAATGCGGTGGGCACGAGACCGCCGTCGATCAAAATGTTTTGTCCGGTCATATATCCAGCGTGCGCGGAGCAGTAGAAAGCGCAAACCTGGCCGAATTCATCTGCGGTTCCAAAGCGCTTGGCGGGAATTTCATCGCTTTGTTCCTTGCGGATGTCCGTAACCGATTTTCCGCTTTGCTGGGCGGCGCGCTCAAAGCCGCCTTGCAGGCGATCTGTATCCATCTTTCCGGGAAGCAGGTTATTGATCGTTACGTTACGATCCACGACCGAGCGGGCGACGCCGGCGAGAAAGGCCGTCAGGCCCGCGCGTGCGCCGCTGGACAGATCAAGTCCCTCGACGGGCATTTTCACTGACAAGGACGTGATGTTGACGATGCGGCCAAAACCGCGTGCGCCCATTCCGTCAATTACAGCCTGTATCAGTTCGATGGGCGTTATCATGTTTTGAATGGCGCCGTCGATCATCGCGTCCCGGCCCAGGTCTCTAAAATCCTTGCGCGGGGGGCCGCCATTATTGTTCACGAGAATGTCTGGCTCAGGGCAGGCCGCGAGCAGGGCGGATTGACCTTCCTTCGTTGACACATCCGCGGCGACTGGGATCACATTGACCTTATAGGTTTCCTTTAATCTGGCGGCGACCTGGGAAAGTATGGCTTCGTTACGACCATTGAGGACAATATCGCACCCCGCTTGAGCCAATGCGGTGGCGCAGCCTAAGCCCAAGCCACGGCTGGAGGCGCATACAATTGCTTTTTTGCCGGAGATACCAAGATCCATTCGTTTTCCTCTATTGGCGTATTTTTAGTGGTTAAATTTGTATCGGGTCGAATGCGTTCACTGTAGGGGTATTTTTGCTCTCTCGGGAAAATCTTCGCAACAGGCGATTTCAGTTGTCATATTCCTGATATTTGAATCGCGTTTACATCGAAAATGTTCAATCCGGAGGAGTGTCAAATGGCGAAGCCGGAGTCCAAACATTACCGGGCGCTGTTCTTGTCGGACATTCACCTCGGCACGCGAGGATGTCAAGCGGAGCTGCTGCTTGATTTCCTCAAGTATAATGACGCCGAGACCGTATATCTTGTTGGCGACATTGTTGACGGTTGGCGGTTGCGACGCTCATGGTACTGGCCGCAGGCGCATAACGACGTGGTGCAGAAACTTCTCAGGAAGGGCCGGAAAGGCGCGCGCGTCGTTTATATTCCCGGGAACCATGACGAATTTTTGCGTAATTTTCTAGGAACCCATTTTGGCGGCGTCGAGGTTGTTGACGACACCGTTCATGAGAGCGCTGATGGGCGCCGATTTTTAGTGATCCATGGCGATCAATTCGACGTGGTTGTCCGCCACGCTAAATGGCTCGCCTATCTGGGCGACTGGGCCTATGTGACCGCGCTGAATATGAACACCATCGTTAACGGCGTTAGACGTCGTCTTGGGCTGACCTATTGGTCGCTTTCTGCGTGGGCGAAGCTGAAAGTCAAGAATGCGGTGAATTTTATTGGAAGTTTTGAAGAAACGCTGTCGTCGGAAGCAAAGCGCCGCAATGTTGACGGGGTGATTTGTGGTCATATTCACCATGCCGCAAATCATACCAAATGGGGCATTCAATACATCAACACCGGTGACTGGGTGGAAAGCTGCACGGCGGTCGCCGAAAATCATGATGGAACTTTTGAGGTGATTAGATGGACCGACCAGTTGAGCCCACGGCAACTGCCGGCTCCCAAGCCGCAGGAACAGGACGCCGCATGACGTCAATCTTGATTGTGACGGACGCTTGGCACCCGCAGATAAACGGTGTTGTGCGTTCGTTGGAAATTACTGCGCTGGAGCTTGAGAGAATGGGCGTCAAGGTGTTTTTCTTGACACCTCAGTCTTTTCGCACGCTGCCATGTCCTACATATCCTGAAATTCGTCTTTCCCTGACCACTCCTTCGAAAGTCGGACGGTTGATAGAGGAATTTGGCGCGGATCACTTGCATATCGCCACTGAAGGCCCGCTTGGACTGTTGGCGCGTCGCTATGCGCGCAAGAAAAACAGGGTTTTTACGACAAGCTATCATACCCGCTTTCCCGAATACGTCTCTTCGCGCATGCCCGTTCCCCTCGCGTGGTCCTATGCATGGATGCGCGGGTTTCATAACTCCGGTCAGGGCTGCATGGTGGCCACCGGCACATTGGATCAAGATCTAACGGAGCGTGGTTTTCGCAATTTGATGCGCTGGTCGCGCGGCGTGGATCAGAGGTTGTTTCGCCCTTATGAAGGATCGGTTTTGCCGGACGATCTTCCTGGGCCGGTTTTTATGTACGTAGGCCGGGTTGCGGTTGAGAAAAATATCGAGGCGTTTCTCCGGCTCGAATTGCCGGGGTCAAAGGTCGTCGTAGGCGGCGGGCCGCAACTGGCGAAATTGCAGCGCGAGTTTCCCGGGGTGCTGTTCACGGGGCCGAAAACCGGTGAGGATTTGGCGCGCCATTACGCCAGCGCCGATGTTTTCGTGTTTCCGTCCCTGACCGACACTTTTGGCAATGTCTTGCTTGAGGCATTGGCTTGCGGCGTGCCAGTGGCGGCTTTTCCCGTCATGGGGCCGCTGGACATCATTGCTGATACGGGCGCGGGCGTTCTGGACAATGACTTGGCCCGGGCGGCGGTGCAAGCTCTGGATATCCCGCGTGATCATTGCCGCAAAATAGCGCTGCAATATACTTGGGAGCAAAGCGCGCGGCAGTTTCTGGGCAATTGCGTTGCGGCTTATGATAATTCACTAGAGCCGGCGGCGGCTTGAGGCCAAGCTGGTTTATTCGCTTTGAGGGCGCTCGCGAACAAGCGCGCGTCAATAATGAAGTTTATAATTGTTTTTTGCGTTGCGAAAAGGCAAACTTCACTCCTCGCCACATGTAATCCTGACGCCCCCATAGACTTTCCGCTTGATAGTGTTTTGTGCAAGAAGTTCTATCGGAATGGGAGAGGGCGCGGGAGATTTTCACTGCTTGGAGACGCCAGAATGACCGAATCCTCTTCGCCGACTTTCCGCGATATCGAGAGCGCACGTGATGTGTTGAAGGCGGAGGCGGTAGTTACGCCATTGCTGCGATCTGCGTTTTTGGACGAGCTTGTAGGAGGCGTTGTTCTCTTGAAGGCGGAGTGCTTGCAGAGGACGGGTTCTTTTAAGTTTCGCGGCGCCTTTAACCGTTTGAATCAAATTTCTCCAGACAAGCGCGCCGCCGGCGTGGTCGCATGTTCTTCTGGCAACCATGCGCAAGGGGTTGCGGAAGCGGCGCGTGTGATGGGAATGCCGGCGACGATCGTCATGCCTGATGATGCGCCGAAGCTGAAACGTGAGCGCACGGAGCGCTCCGGGGCGTCGGTGATCGCCTATAAGCGCGGGGTCGAGGACCGAGAAGAAATCGCCAATGAATTCGCGGGGCGCACGGGCGCGACATTCGTTCACCCTTATAATGATCCGGGCGTTATTTCGGGGCAGGGCACAGTTGGGCTGGAAGTGGCGGAGCAGGCCAAGGCGCTTGGATTGGTTCCCGACGCCATGTTGACCTGCGTCAGCGGCGGCGGACTGACCGCTGGCGTCGCGCTTGCGCTGGAGACCTTGGCTCCTGATTGCGCGATCTATCCTGTGGAGCCGGCGGGTTTCGACGATATGGCCCGCTCACTCGCCAGCGGGGGGCGGGTGGCCAACACCCAAACGACAGGTTCCATTTGCGACGCCTTGATGGCCGAGACGCCTGGAGACGTTGGCTATGCGATTACGTCGCGACGGGCGAAATCAGGGCTTGTGGTGAGCGATGAAGAGGTGCTTACGGCCATCGCCTTTGCCTTCCGTGAGTTGAAGCTGGTGGTGGAGCCGGGCGGCGCCGTTGCTCTTGCGGCGGTGTTAACGGGTAAACTTCCACTGAAAGGGAAGGTTACGGCTTTGACGTTGTCCGGGGGAAATATTGATTTGGAGATTCTGCAGCGCGCGCTGGCGCAAAACTGAGGCTGGCTGGATTAAATTGCAACGCGCATGGAGCTGGGAGCTGAATGCGCGTTGTACATTGTTTTGTAGCGCATTATGGCGTCGGCGACGCCAGCCTGACTTCGTCCAAGCCATGAATTGCGCAGCCGAAGGAAAAGGCCATAGGTTGTTGGGCTGACGCTAGCCGACTTCATGAGAACGGCGATTGCGCCGTCGATTCCGGAACTGAAAGTGTCACGCACGGCGGCGTCGCGTAGATTTAATTGTCGTGCGGTGAGCCAGATAATCGCATCCATGCGGTCTTGTTTGATGAGCGTCAGTAAAATTGCCTCAAATGACAATTCTCCACTGGCGATTTGAATTCTGATTTCATGGCGTGTGAGCTTTTGCCCTGCAATTGTCAGTCCGGTGTCTTTTGCGTCCGTAATCGCCGTTTTTATCAATTCGTCCATAGCGGACGCGTCGAATAGAGCTTTGCGTAAGGGAGGGGGAACCAGGGGGCAGTCCGTCTCCGCGATTAGTTTCATATCGGCGTCAAAGGTCTCGTCCGCCACGCATCGCTGCGCAAGAGCGCCCATCAGTGGGGCGTTACTGGCGATTTGTATCAATAGCGCGAGCAAGGCGCGGGTTGAGAAATGCGCGCCGGGGTTTTGCAACAAAGCGTTGACCACTGGGAACGATCCTTGCGCGAGCAGGCGATCAACAAGCGATGCGGGCAAGCTGCTGCGCCGCGCGATCGCCACCCTGCGGCGATCTGGGCCGGCCTGAACCACCTCCATCAGCCTGTGATGGCTGACCATGGGAGAGTGTTCAAACACCGGTTCGCTCAGCTCGAAATTCTCGCGTGTCAGCCTGTCCGCCAGCTCAGTTGTGATGCGAGAGGTTTTCGCCAGGCGCACGACAATATCCATGCGCGTTTCTTGATTCAGCTGTTCGAAGACGTCGAGCACCAGAGCGCAAAAAAGGTTTCGTTCCTGCGATGTCGTCTTTTGATCGCGCTGTGCGGCGTATTGAGCGCTTAACAGCCGGATGAGTTCCGAACGCGCATTTGGATCTCGCGTTCGAGCCAGTTTTTCAAGGTGCTCCCGCATCATGGAGTATGGGGCTTTCTATTATCAACTTTTCAAATTTTGTTATTTATTATGCTATTTAACTGAAAATAGCTTGCCTTTCTCCAGTTGAAAGGTGATCAAGCTCATCTTCTTCAGATTCGTGCTCTTCCAATTTAGATTGATCTGCTAATTTTTCTTTCCACTGTTCTTCAGAAATATTTTCTATTTCTGGTATTTTATTAATTTCGTCGACGTCCGTCATTTCCACGTCGTCTTCAATGTTTTTGGTCGCCGCCTCCGGCGTAGGCGTAGCGTCCTCCTCCGTGGCCGCGTCTGATGGCGGGGTATCTTCTGTTGGCGAAGAAGGAGCGGACGCGAAAACCTCAGGTTCCTCTTCGCTTTGGGTTTCGATTTTGTCAAAATCAAAGTCGTTAAGATCGAGAGGTTTGGTTTCCGCCATTTCATTGGGCGCGTCCGCGGCGTCAGCTGTTGGAGCCGCGTCGAACATCATGGCGTCAATGGCGTCTTGCCCGACGCCTTTTCCGGCCAGTTGGGGGCCGTTAAGCAAATGTGCGTCGGGACGTTGGTCTATGTGCATTTGCGGGTCGTCAGCTTCGCTTCCTTCAAGCCCCCAAATGTTGATCATCAGGTTAATGCGCGATTCCAGATATTGCAGAACATGGACGATTTTCTGCGTTCGCTGTCCTGTCAGGTCTTGAAACGAACAAGCCATGAAGATCTCAGTCGCGTGGGCGTCAATGTTATCGCAACTTTCTTCGGAGGCGCCGTTTTCGCGCAAAGTCCAAGCGATTTCCTGGATAGCTTCGGCGGCGGCGAGAATATCTTGCGTGGCGCCTTCGGTGTGGGTGACGATGGCGTCAAGTTCGTGAGAAGCCTCCTGGAAGCGATTGCCGTCGAGGGACTCATGCTTGATATTTGAAATTTCCTGCTTGGTCCGTTCGATGGCCTCTTGCATGTCTGCGATGTCGAGGCGAATACGATTGACGTCAGGAACGGTTCTGCTGCGCGTGATCGACTTTTCCAGCCGGGCGATGGCGTCGAGCAGTATTTGCGTGTCAGGCTTCTGGTTGCGCCGAAGGTATTCCTCCATAAACCAACGTCCACGGGACGAGCTTGTCAAAGCCTGAAACAGCGCTTCATATTCGTCGTCTTTCAGCGCGGTCGTTGGTTTATTGGTCGACATTATCGTGCTTCCTGCTTTTCAAGCCCCAAACGTGTCTTTTCCGACGACGTCGCGTTTAATCCACATTCAGCGAGACTATACTAAAATTTCTTAAATTCAGCTTATCATAGGCTTGTTGGTTGCGTTTTACTTATCCCCATAGCTCCGGCTCTGGCGGATAAAGCGTGCTGTCTTTGAATTTCAGCCCAGGCTTGCGGTCGGTGGTCAGCAGCAATGGGCCGTCGAGATCCACAAAATCAGCGTTTTGCGCAATGAGCGTCGCCGGCGCCATGGCCAGCGAAGTGCCGAGCATGCAGCCGATCATCACCGTGAGCTTCAATTCGCGTGCTTTTTGCATCATTTTTAAAGCTTCGGTCAGACCGCCAGCCTTGTCGAGTTTGATGTTGACGGCGTTATAGCGGTCAGCGAGCGCTTCAAGTTCGGCGGAAGTGTGCAGGCTTTCGTCGGCGCAAATAAGTGATTTACTTTCGATGTCGCGCAACAGCGCGTCTTGGCCGGATGGCAATGGTTGTTCAATCAGCCTGACGTTCGCGGCCTCGCAAGCCGCGAGGTTTCGCGCGAAATTCTCCGCCGTCCAGGCTTCATTGGCGTCGACGATTAGCTCGCTGTCTGGGGCGGCTTTACGCACCAAAGCGATTCGCTCCGGATCGCCTTCGCCTCCAAGTTTAATTTTCAGTAGGGGGCGGTGGGCGGCTTTGGCGGCGTCCGCCGCCATTTTTTCCGCCGAGCCTACGCTGATGGTGAAAGCGGTGACCACAGGGCGCATGGCTGGCAAGCCTGCGCTCATATAGGCTGGTTTGCTCTGGCGTTTGGCCTCAAGGTCCCACAAGGCGCAATCCAAAGCGTTACGCGCTGCGCCCGGGGGCATCAAATCTTGGAGGGCTTGGCGGGAGAGTTCGGCGCTGAGCGCCGGCTGCATGGCTTGAAGGGCTTGCATAACCCCTTCAACGCTTTCTCCATAACGTGGATAGGGCACGCATTCGCCTTGTCCTCGATGGTGACCGTCTTCAAGGGTCACACAGACCACGTCCGCATGGGTGCGAGCTCCACGTGAAATCGTGAAGCCGCCTTCAATGGCCCAGCGTTCATGTTCGACCGAAATCGTTACGCTCATTTCTCGAATTCCTCTATCAATCGATCAACGATCGCCTGAGAGCCGAAACGAACCGGGTCGGTGGCGGGAAGGTTGTATTTTTGAGAGAGCTCTTCGAGATAGGTCTTGGCGTCCGCTTCGTTCATCGCCGTGGTGTTGACGGCGATGCCGACGCAACGAATGTCGGGGTTGGTCAAGCGCCCGCATGTGATTGTGAGGTCGATGACTTCTTGAATTGTCGGCAAAGGCGTTTTTACGCCGCGCATATTGGTTCTGCTCGGCTCGTGGCAGACGACGAACGCGTCGGGTTGCGATCCGTGCAAAAGGCCAAGCGTGACGCCGGCGAACGAGGGGTGGAACAGGGAGCCTTGCCCTTCCACGACGTCCCAATGATCGTCTGCGGCGTCGGGTGAGATCCATTCCGCCGCGCCTGAGATGAAGTCGGCGACGACGGCGTCAAGCGAAACGCCTCGGCCTGATATGAATACGCCTGTTTGCCCTGTCGCGCGAAAATCGGCGTTTAACCCGCGCTCGCGCATGTCTGTTTCCAGAGCGAGAGCCGTGTATTTTTTGCCGACTGAACAATCCGTTCCAACGGTTAACAGCCGCTTTCCCGTGCGCTTTACGCCCTTTCCGGTGGCGAAACGTTCACTGGATTGGCGAACGTCGAAGAGCTGGCGTCCGTTCTTTTCCGCCGCTTCGCGAATGGCCTCCACCTCGCTTAGCCGCATGTGCAGTCCGCTGGCCACGTCCATTCCGGCGTTGAGGGCGTCGACGATTGAAGCAACCCAGTGTTCGGGCAAGACGCCGCCTGCGTTGACGGCGCCTATCACCATGGTGCGGGCTCCGGCGTCGGCGGCGGTCTTTACGTCCATGTCGGGTAATTTCGCGTCGGCTGCGCATCCTTCCAGCCGCAATTGACCGACGCACCAGTCTTTGCGCCAGTCAACGATGCCAAGGCCGGTTTTTGCCGCGAGGCTGTCGGGGACGTCTCCTAAAAACAAGAGATAGGGGTTCTTGATTTCCATGTCTGCCTCCTGGCGCGCGAAGATCTCTGACGACCTTGCGCAGAGCTGCTCTGGACGGTGAGTGTATTCACAATGTATAGGATGTGTCGTGGAACTCCGGCAAGGGGCCTTTGAGAGAAGATCATGAACATACATGTGAGATTGACGAAGCCGTCGCTTCAGGCCTCCGTCGAGGGAGATACGACTCGCATCGTCATTGCTGGAGACTGGACCATCCGTAGCGCGCAGGCCATGGAGCGGGAGGTCAACGCTTTTCGCAAGGTCGCGACGTCGAATGTGGTCATCGATTTTTCCGGTATTGACGCCATGGACACCGCTGGAACCTGGCTTATTCACCGAATGCAAGCGGATTTGGAGTTTGGCGGAACGAGGGTGACGCCCTTCGGGTTGAATGACACATATGCGGCCTTGCTGGTGGAAATCGAAGGACATCACCCGCCTGCGTGGCGGCCGGAGAAAAACCGTTGGTCGATCGTTTCCTTTTTGGAGAAAATTGGCCGCCAGATGGCGGAAATCTGGCGTGATATTATCGCCGTTCTGGACATTCTCGGAGCGTTGGGCGTCGTCTTGGCGTCCATGGTGTTCAATCCTCGCCGTTTACGCGGTATCTCCATCGCCGTTCATTTTGATCGCTCGTGCATAGGCGCCGTGCCGATCGTTGTTCTGATGAGCTTCTTGATTGGCGGCATTATTTCCCAGCAAGGCGGATTTTATCTCAGGCAATTCGGCGCGGATCTGTTCGTGGTCGATCTCACAGGCGTGCTGGTTTTGCGCGAAATTGGGGTTCTGTTGACGGCGATTATGGTGGCGGGCCGCTCCGGGTCGGCGTTCACTGCGGAACTAGGCTCCATGAAAATGCGCGAGGAGATCGACGCCTTGCACGTCATTGGTCTGCAAGCTTCAGAAGTTTTGATTCTTCCCCGGCTTGTCGCCTTGATCGTCGCCTTGCCCATTCTGGCGTTTCTTTCAGATCTGTCGGCGCTTGTGGGCTCGGGACTTGTGACATGGATGTATTTGGACATTCCGCCTCAGACTTATCTTTTGCGTTTGCAGCAGGCGATTACTTTCGACACATTGATAGTTGGTTTGGTGAAGGCGCCATTTATGGCGTTGATCATTGGATTGATCGCCTGCGTTGAAGGATTAAAAGTTACAGGTTCCGCCGAATCATTGGGACGCCAGACAACGCTATCCGTTGTGAAGGCGATATTCATGGTTATTGTCGTTGACGGGCTTTTCGCTATTTTCTTCGCGTCCGTAGGTATTTGAAAAGGCGGTTTTCATGACAGACCAACTTGATGCGCCTGCGGCGCAATCTGCCCAAACCTCCGCTTTGGAGCGTGAAGCGGTTTTGCAGGCCCGAGGCGTGACGGTGGGCTTTGGCTCCAAGCTGATTTTGCAAAATCTGGACCTTGACGTTTATCGGCGTGAAATACTGGGGTTCGTGGGCGGTTCAGGCACCGGTAAATCGGTATTGATGCGCGCAATCTTGGGTTTGACGCCAAAGCGGGCGGGGACGATCACCGTTTTTGGCGAAAATCTCGATAAGGTTGACGATGAGCGCAGGTTGGGTGTGGAGCGCCGTTGGGGCGTCTTGTTTCAGCAAGGCGCGCTTTTTTCTTCGCTCTCGGTGAAGCAAAATATCCAGTTGCCCATGCGCGAGCATATGAAGCTATCTCCTCGGTTGATGGATGAACTGGCGCTTTTGAAAATCGAAATGGTGGGTTTGCCGCGCGACGCGGCCGATAAAATGCCTTCCGAGTTGTCAGGCGGCATGATCAAGCGGGCAAGTCTTGCCCGGGCGCTCGCTCTTGATCCGGATCTTGTGTTTCTTGACGAGCCTACCTCGGGGCTTGACCCTATTGGCGCTGCGGCGTTTGATGAATTAATTCGCAAGTTGCGCGACACCTTGGGCTTGACAGTTTATATGGTGACCCATGATCTTGATAGTCTGCATTCCATTTGCGACCGGATCGCGGTATTAGGGGAACGTAAGGTTCTGGTTTCCGGCACCGTTGAAGAACTCATGGCGTATGATCACCCTTGGGTTCAGGAATATTTTAATGGCGAACGCGCGTTGCGGCGGGTTTAGAGGATTAAGAGGTTGGAATGGAAACCCGAGCGAACTACGTAGCGATCGGGGCATTTGTTGTCGCGACGATATTTGCCGCCTTTGTGTTTATCTACTGGATGGGCAGCAGCGCCGACAGCGCTAAACGCGCGAATGTGAAGGTCATTTTCCCGGGCGTGGTGACGGGGCTTTCTGTTGGTAGTCAGGTGCTGTTTAACGGCATAAAGGTTGGCGACGTCGGGGCGCTGGATTTTGATCCAAAGGATCCAAAAGTCGTGATCGCCACGATCCGGGTGGACCCTAACGCGCCGCTACGTAAAGACGTGAAGGCGACTTTGGGCTTCCAGGGGTTGACTGGCGTCGCTTATGTGGAGTTGTCCGGCGGGACGAGCGCCGCGCCGCCGCTGATTGAGCCGAATTCCAATGACACGCCTCAACTTACGGCGGAAAAGTCGGCTTTTGCGGATCTCCTGGAAGGCGCTCAGGACATATTCAAGAAAGCGGATGCGACGCTGGGCACGATTGATAGCGTGATTACCGGCAATCGCTCCGAGATCGATCAGACCATTCGGAATGTCAGTAAATTCTCCGATGCGCTGGCGCAAAACTCAGACGGCGTGAAAACCTTCATGTCGAGCGTGGCGGCCACAGGCGAGGCCTTGACGAAACTTTCAGGGAAACTGGAAGGTTTGGTCACGCAAGCGGAAGGGGTTATGGCCGCTATTCCGCCGGAGAAAGTTACCGATATTGTTGATAACGCCGCCACTATTACTCAGAAGATGGCTTCCGCGACAAATGGTCTTAGCAAATTGGTCGCGGATGCGGAAAAAGCCGCTGGCAACTTGCAGAAGTTCACATTTGGATTGCAGGACAGTCTGGGCAAAGTGGACGCAATTATCAATGCTGTGAAACCCGGCGACGTTGATAAGATCGTCGGCGGGGCTGCGAGCATTGCGCAGGTGTTTTCGGATAAAAGCGCGGATATCGATCAGTTGATTTCCTCTTCTTCGCAAACAATGGCTAATGTTGAGCAATTTTCCACAATGCTGACGAAGCACGAGGGGGATGTGAGCGCCTTCTTGAGCGACGTTCCACAAATGAGCGCGGCGGCGACGCACACGCTTAACGACGCCCGGAAACTGCTGGCGGCGGTGGAGCCTGATCGCGTGCAAAATATCGTCGCCTCCGTTGATCAGGTGACAGCGGGGATTGCTGCGAAAACCAATGTCATTCAGCTGACTGTTGACGACGCTCATGAGGCTATGCAGACGGTAAACCGCATTACGACAGATTTTTCCGCGCAAATGCCTTCTATTGATCAGGCGATAGACGACGTTCAGAAAATGGCGGAGAGCTTCCGGAAAGTTGGGATCGAGGCGCAAGCTTTGGTGAACAAGGTTGGCTCCATGGTTGAGGGCGACGGCGGCGGCTTTGTCGCGGAAGCGACGAAGGCGGCTACGTCCATTCGAAAAGTCGCCGAAGTTCTTGAGCAAAAAATCACGCCGATCGCCAACGGAATTGAGCGGTTTACCGGTCGTGGATCAGCCGATTTCTCCGCAGCGATGAACCAGCTCAGTCAAACTTTGGCCGAGATTTCACGTACGGTTCGCAATTTGAACCAGAACCCGAGCAGAGTGATTTATGGCGGTTCGGATATGCCAGTGTTTGAAGGGGCCAAACGCAGATGATTAAGTTGAATCGATCAATGGTCCGCACGAAGCGTCAAGAGGCGCAAATGGATAAAGGTAGCTTTGGGCTGATTAGCGGATTGGGCCGAAAATCTGCGATGATCGTTGTTTTGGCTGGAACGCTTGCGGCTTGCGCCTCCAGCGGCCCCGACGCTTTTTATGGACTAACGGCGCCTGATGCGCCTGCCGGGGTCTCTACACGGGCGAAAGGGGCGCAGGTTTTGGTGGCTCCCCCCAAGGCCTTGCAGGCTCTTGATACGTCTTCGATAGCTGTCGTGGATGCGGGGCCTGTATATACTTACCTTCCCAAAGTCGCTTGGACCGACACTCTTCCAAACGTCGTGCAAGCGAAGATCGTTGAGACTTTGGAAAACACCGGTCGTTTGCGCGGAGTTGGCGTGCCGGGCGAAGGTTTGTTGATTGACTATCAGTTGCAGACTGAGCTGCGCTCTTTTGAAGTTCGCATCGACGGGCAGGATAGGGCCGTCGTGGAGGTCATGGCGCGTCTTGTGAATGACCGTAACGGGCGAACAAAGGCGAGCAAACTGTTTCGGGCTCAGGCGCCGGCGAGCGTGTCATCCGCATCCAAGGCGGTGGAGGGCGTAAACCGCGCCGCGCAGCAAGTGCTTGACGAGATGTCCCGCTGGGTTCTGTCGCAGGTTTAAAACGGTCGCTGGGCGTCAATATAAGTTTGCGGCGGTTAAGTTTCTCTCACCGTATTATTGAAAGAGGCCTTCTGTGGAAGGCCTTTTTTTGTATGCGTTCGAACCATTGTGAGGGGAGGGACTTTGTTTAAAGCTCTACTCTGAAGGCGCAGCTTGCGAAGAAACGCGCCGCGACGCAGATGTTTACGCGGCCAGAATGCGAGGCGCTCTGGTCTTTACAAAGAAAAACGCCCTCGCAAAAATCTGCGAGGGCGTGAATTCATCACTGTTAATTTAGGTTCTCAACCACATGCTGGAAGGTACGAATGGGGCGGCGTATGAAGCCGCCGCCTTTTGATGGTTCGTTCCTTGCCAAGCGGTTTAGTCGAGGCGGCCGCTCGCGTGCGCGAGCATTGTGTATACCTTGCCCGTGTCTGAGGTCAGGTAAGTTTGGCCCAGCATGTTGTCGCGATCATTACGGGAGACCTGAACCAGCAATTGTTCGAAATCCGTGATGTAACGGTCGACGGCGCCTCTGAATTCAGCGTCGCGAGCATACTTCTGACGAATCTCATCGAATGTTTGCTGGCCTTGAAGCGTATAGAGACGGCGCGTGAAGACGTTGCGCTCGCCGCGTTTGTAACGATCCCAAAGATCAAGGAACGTGTCGTGGTCGATCGCCCGAGCGATGTCCATGGACAAGGAGTTCAGGGATTCGACCATATGCAGGGGCGAGCGTGGCTGATCGGCTCCGCCTTCATCTTCTTCGCGAGAGGCCCGGCGAAGAAGATCGCTTACCCAGCCTTTGCCGCCAGTTGCGTCTCCCTCGGCGGCTTTAGGCTGATCGAAATCGCTCAGCGTTTTGCGGCGTAGGTCGGGTCGCTCAGAGCGAGAGGCTGGGACCGGCGCCTGTGGACGCGGCGTTGGAGCCTCTATGCTGCGGCTGGGAGAGGGCGCGGCGCGCTCGCGCTGCGGCTGCGGGGTCGCCTTGGGCGGGGTTGGCTGGCTGGGCCGCTCTGCTGGACGCGAGACGTCTAGAGAGTTGGACTGACGGGCGACGATGTCTGAAAGTTCGCTCAAAGCCCGTACTTGTTCGCTCACGACCTTGCGCAAAGCTGCGGTGGATTCTTCCGCTTCTTCCGGCAAGTCCATGATTCCACGTTTCAGTTCCGCCCGCGTCGCCTCAAGTTCATGATGAACGTCTTTAGCGATGTCACGCATGCGTGTGGTGGCGTCCGTGAAGCGTTCCGACGCGTCGGAAAGACTACGGGTCATCTCGGTGATGATCTCGTCTTGTGTGGCTTTGATGGCTTCACGGGCTTTCTGCCCTTCAAGGCCGGCGGACATGCGCATGGACTCAAATTGTTCAGACACGGCGCGGGTTGCGGCTTCCGCCGCCGCCGCCAGCATGCCCGTGACTTCTCTGGCTTTGTCGTCGGCGCCTTCAAGGGTTTCGTTCAGGCCGTCGCTGAAGCTGCGCATGAGCGTGTCGACCGCTTCAGTTTTCGCCAGCAAGGTGTCCGCCACGTCTTCGATGGCGGTACGGCGTTCCGTGACGCGCGTTTCGACGCTGCGGTTGGTCTCTTCAAGATGACGGGCCGCCGCCGCGAGCTCTTGACTATGCTCTTCAAAGCGCTTCGAAAGGTCGGTGATGTCTCCAAGAACCGTGTTGCTGACATTGTTTAAAAGGTTGACCTGATCGGAAATTGCGTTGGTGGAGCTCTGTGTTTCAGAAACCGCGCGGTCAACTGCCGAGCGGAAATGTCCAGCGCTTTGGCTAAGATTGGTCTCCACGTCGGCAAGGTTTTTGCCAGCGGCGTCCAACACGTTCGACAAAGTCTCATTCGACTGATTGAGCCTTGAGAGGATCTCGGTGATGTCGCCTTCGAGGCGAGATTTCGTGGTCTCGAGAATATCTACCGCAGTACGGCTGCGTTCATCGATGGCGCCGACAATTCGGTCGCCGGTTTCAGTCAGCGCGCGGGTTGCGTCCAGACCTTGGCGAGCGAAATTATCGCTGACTTCTCGGCCCTTGACGGTAATGGCTTCCAGAATTGCGTCGTGAACTTCACTGACCCGGCCTGTAAGAGCGTGAGCGCGCTCTTCGATGGCTTTAACAAGGCTATCGCCGTCGGTTTGAATCAGGTGAGACAATTCGCCGGAGCGTTCCGACATCGCCTTGTTGAGCAAGTCGGCGCGCGAGAGTAGGTCGTTGGCCACGGCGTTGCCGCGCTCGGAGAGTGTTTCCGCCGCTTGTTGCACCGCGCTGGAGACGCGAGAGCGAACGCCGTCGGCTTCGCCTGCGATGAGATTGCGGATTTCTTCCACTGTTCTGGCGAGAATGAGACGCGCCTGCTCGCTTTCAGCGGAGAGTGTTCCGGAGAGCTCGGCGATGGTGCGCGACATATCTGTGCGGACTTTTTCGCTTTCCCCTGTGAGAGAGCCGGACATGTCGGCCAAGGTTCCCACATAGACGGCGCGGGCCCGGTCGCTTTCAGCCGCGAGCGAGCGCGCCGCCTCATTGACGGCCGTGAGAATGAGGTCGCGAACCTGAATGCTTTCACCGGAAATCATGTCACTGGCCTGGGTGATGGCGTTTGTGAGCGTTTCCGCCGCTTTCTGGCTCTCCCCTTGCAACACGCCGCGCGCTTCGCCGACGGAGCCAAGGACTATCTGTCTCAATCTCCCGCTTTCACCTGTAAGCTTGTCGGTGGCTTCGTTTAACGTCGTTTCAAGAACTGATTTCAATCGCTCGCTTTCGCCGTTCAGGCGTCCGCTCGCGTCGTCCAGGGCGAGGGCGACGTTGTTCTGGAAACGATCGCTTTCGCCTGAAAGCGTCTCGGTCGCGCTTTGCAAGGATTGCGTGACTGTTTCGCGCAGGCGATCGCTCTCGCCCGTGAGGCTTCCCGCGATGCGTTCGACGGTTTGTCCAGCTTCAATGACCAGATTTGCAAGCGTTTCGCGCGCTTTTTCGCTTTCCGAAGTTAATGTGCCGGAAATAGCGGCAAGGCGCTCTGACAAAACGCGCTCAAGTTCGGTTGAGCGGTTGTCGAGGGTTTCTGCGACCTCGAAGACTTTGGAGCCGAGCGAGACGTTGATTTCCGTAACGCGTTCGGAAAGGGTTTCGGTCAGTTCACGGCTTTGACGTTCAAGTACGCCGCCGGCATGCTCCAGACGGTTATCGAGCGCTTGGGTCATTTCTTGCTGACCGTCGATAAAGGCTCTTGCGATTTCGCGTGTGCGTGCAATCAGCGTTTCACTGATCTGACGCGCGCGCGCGTCAAGCGCTTGATCGACCCGGTCGGTTCCAACCGACATTGTCTCCGCCAAATGATCGGCGCGCTCTGACATGGATTGAGACGCGGCGGCGACTTTCTCGCTAATCGTTTGGTCGAAGGCCGACAGCTGAGAGCCGATGGTTTCACCAATGGACGCGCTGCGGGTGGCGAGGGTTTGACCGATTTCATCTGCGCGATTACCCAGCGTGGCGCCAACTTCCTCCACCTTGCGTGAAAGCTCTAGCGTGATGGAGTCTGTTCTGTCTTCCAGAACTTCCGTGATCACGCGGGTCTTGTTTTCAAGCGCGTCCGACAAGGAAACGGTGCGGGCCTGAAGAGCGGCTTCAAATGTCGACGTGCGCTGGCTCAGCGTCATATCGAGGGTTTCGATGCGGCTGTCCAAAGTCTCGCTCAGAGCGCCGGTGCGTGCGTCGAAAGAGGTGACGAGACGTTCGCCGCGTTCGCTGATGATGACGTCGAGCTCGGCGAGGCGTGCGCTCAGGCTTTCTCCCAGCGCTTGTCCGCCTGTCTCCAGCGTTCCGGCGATCTTGGCGCCGACGCTGTCGATGTCGTTGGTTACGCGTTCGCCGCGTGTTCCGATCAGGCGCGCCAGCTCCGTTCCGGTTTGGGCGAGTTTTTGCGCCAGCTCCGTGGTGCGTTGTCCCAGCGTCGCGGAAATTTCCGCGGAAGCCGTCTCCAACGTTTCCCGGAAGCCTGATGTCTGGTTTTCAATCAGCGAAGCGATTTCCTGACTTCTGCTGGCGAGCTTTTCGTCAAGTGATCCGCCGTTGACGGTGATGACTTCGTGAATGCGGTCGCCTATCGCGCCGAGATGTTCGGCGAGCTCTGTGCCGCGAACAGTGATGGTTTCGGCTAGACTTGCGGCGGTGGTGTCGAGTTTCGAGGCGATTTCGCCGCCGCGCAGGGATAAGTCGACGCCGATCGACTCGCCCGTTCCACGTAGAATTTCGGCGACGTCGTTTGTCCGCTCCGTCAAGGTTTCGATGATCTCGCTACCTTTTAGCGAAATGACGTTACTCACGTCTTGGCTGCGCAAGGTTATGCTTTCGACCACTTCCTGACTGCGTGAAGCGATGCTTTCCACGACGCGTTCGCCAGTGGAGGCTAGGGATTCGTCCAAGCCGGAGACGCGTCCGTCCAATGTGGTGAGCAAAGTTTCCGTGCGCGCGGAAATGGTGTCGATTAAGCGCCCGCTAGTCAAAGACATATTGGCGTTGATCTCTTCACCGCGCTGGGTGATGGTTTCAGTGACCGACATGCCTGTAGACGCGATTTCACTGGTGATGCGCTCCCCGCGTTCTGAGAGCGTTGAAATCACGTTTGCGCCGGTGGAAGATAGAGCGTCGGTGATTTCTTGTCCGCGTGTGGAAAGCGATTCCACCACGTATGATCCTGTGGAGGACAGTGTTTCTGTGATGATGTCGCCGCGTTCGGTGAGCGTGTCGGCGACATTGGCGCCGACTGTGGAAAGCGCGGCCGTGATTTCGCCGCCGCGGCTGGAAAGCGTGCTTACGAGCGTTTCGGAGGTCTCGGCTAATCGAGTGTTGATTTCCCCGCCTTGGGTCGTCAACGTCTGGATGAAGCCCCCGGCGATTTCAGAGAATTGTGTGTTGATCTCCGTTCCGCGCAATGAAAGCGTCTCGGTGAGCTCCGCGCCGGTGAGAGACATGGTTTCAACAAGGTCGCCGCCCGTAGTGGTCAGACGTTCAACGTAACTATCGCCCTTGCTGGTTAAACTGTCGACCAGTTCCGCGCCGGCGGCGCCAAAGGAGCTGGTGATGTCAGTGATGCGGGAGTCGACCGTTTCGTTGATTTCCGCCACCCGGGTTTCAATCGTATTGGTCAGACGGTCGGCGGCGGTTTCAAATGTATGCGTGATGTGCTCGGAGGAGGCGTTCATTTGAGTGGCGAAATTCTCATGAGCGCCTGAAATGGAATCTTTCACCCGTTCTGCGTTGGCGACAATGGCTTCGCGTTGGCTGACGAGTTCTTCGATGAGCGAACGGATTTTCAGTTCGTTGTCATTGTAGGAGCGTTCAAGCGAGGAGACTTCGTTGTGAACAAGCACCTCCAGTTCGCTTGCCCGTGCGATCGCTCGCTCGATGCCGTCGCCCATCGCGGCGACTTCGCGGCGTATGGCTTGACCCACGCTTAAAACGGATTCCTTCGCAACGTCTTCCGGTTCGGCTAGACGCAGAGCGACTTCGGTCATTCCCCGGGCGACGATGCGCATTTCTTGCGCCCGCCAGATCATCATGGCCATGACCCAGAAGAACAGAATTGGAACTGCGATCGCGATGCACGTCAGAACAAGATAAGGAGAGCCGAGTAAATCTTGCGCGGAGCTCAAGGCGTTGATTTCTGATTGCCATGCGCCCCAGGCGAGAATGCCGCCGCCGCCGCCCCATACGACGCTTAACGCCAATGCGCCCCAGAACGGAACGGGCGATGGCTTGCGCTGCAGGGCGTAGATGAGGTTCCCGATGGTGCGCCGGTCGTCGTTTGCGGCTGGCGGACGTCCGCCACGACCGCGGCGTGGGGAGCGTTGCGAAGGTTCGGCGCTATCTCTCTCCCGACTCTTTAAATCGGTATCCGAGGCTCCGCCCTGTTGGGCGTAGGCGGTTTCGGCGGTCGCCCCGTCGCCGCTGGCCACGGTGGCGCTTGCGGGCGCGTCCGCTTGACTGTTTGCGTCCATGGGGCCGCCAAAATCAAGCTTTAACGCTTCTTCGACAGCAGATAACGCTGCTTCCGCAGGATCTTTTACCTTCGGGGGATTCGCCATTTTCTCGCCTCGCGTCCGTACTCGCAACTCATCGGTCGCAGCGGCCATCAATACGCAATGGCCGCGTGCCTCGCACTCTTAAGGAAGGACAGATTACACCCCTGTCCGTTAAAAAACTCCATCTTCATAAACATCAATGCATATGACGTCTTTGAAATAGGATTTCTCATTCCTACGTACACCCTTAACTAATGACATAAATGCAGTCTGTGAACAAGGAATTGAAGGTTGCGCTAACCGCAGGGCGGATATCAGCTTGAGAAAATGACCGACTGAAAATCTTCGAATATTGGAAACCTTTGGAAGGAATTTACAATGAAAACAGGTCGGAGGCTACATTTTTTGAGCGAGTTAAGTTGAAAAGAATCGTCATAGTTGAAGCTCCTAGGAGGCGTTGAACTGTGATTTTGAAATTTTTTTATGTGATGAACAGCATGAAGTAATATTATAATCTTTTGAATTTTATAGATTATTTTTGCATGGTCATTTTCTGAAAATCAGAGCGCCTTCATGAGCGGTCAGTGGTGTGGCGGGTAATGGCCTGAACCTCTTTGAGGCGGCGCCCTGTTTTTATTGTAATGCAGGGTTGCTTTTACGCCGGCGCTATTTCTTGATTATTAAAGTTGCAAAAATATTGTTTACTAAACGTTAACCTTATTTTCATTTTACGTTGCCCCCTAGCTTGAAATATTCAAGAATAAGACTGCAGCAGGGGGTCTTTCCCTGTAATGAGATCGAATCATGATCGCCAACCTGAAATTTCGCGAGTGTTTCTCGTGAAATTGATGTTGCTTGCATAAGGTGAGCGGGACTAGGCGGCGCTCACTCGTTTTTGCTTGAAAGAGAGAGTTTATTTATATGACGCGCTCGGTGCAAAGACAGGGTCAGGCCGGGAGCAATTCGCGTGCGGTCAACGCGGCGATTTTGGACAAAGCTCACCTGGACAGACAGACTTTTGGCGACACAGCTCTTCAGCGTGAAGTGCTCTTGATGTTTCAAGCGCAATGCCAGACCATGCTGGAGCATTTGTCTTCAGAAGTGGGGGCGAAGGAGCTAGTTGCAATGACCCATTCCCTTAAGGGCGCCGCATATGGCGTTGGCGCCTATGTTGTGGGAAATGAGGCAGGTTTCGTTGAAGACGAAGTTGAAAGCGGACGGCTTGTCTCCTTATCTGCGCTTCAAGCCGCTTTGCAGGAAATTTGCGTGTTGATTGAAGATTTATTGGGTTCGGCGGCGCGTTCTTCGGGGGAGTGACTTGACCTTTTCGGGGGATGGATTAAGCAAGAGCGAGAACTTCGCATCAAGAAACTGAGATTGCAGCCATTATGCCAAAAATTACATTTGTCGCCGCGGATGACAGCAAATATGACGTGGAGGCCGCCGCAGGATCGACCGTGATGGAAAACGCCATCAAGAACATGGTGCCTGGTATCGAGGCGGAATGTGGCGGAGCCTGCGCCTGCGCAACTTGTCATGTTTATGTTGATGAGGCCTGGGTGGAAAAGACCGGCGCGCCAGATCCCATGGAAGAAGATATGCTAGATTTTGCGTTCGATCAAAAGCCTACCTCTCGTTTATCTTGCCAGATTAAAATGAACGATGAACTTGACGGATTGGTTGTGAAAATACCAGAACGCCAAGCCTAAGCTGGTTTTAATCTCTGCTGGTTAAGGCCTGCCTGATCTGATCGTTGGTTGCATTTGTGTAAACGCGAATTTAGCGTCTTTTTACCTGTGGTTATTCTAGGACGTTGGAAATTTTTCGCGCTCTTTTCTTGCTGAGATTACGAGATGAAAAAGAGGCGCCGTCAGTGGTCTGCTTCATTTAACCCCATGAGGGCGGTTAAGCTTACCCTGTCAAATTCGGGCGTTTCTTTTTCAGGATGCACTTGCTGCAAATGCTGCGACAGGCGGAAAAATTCGCTTACGTAAATATCCGCCATCCGCGCGTCTGTTTCTATGAAAAGCGCGTTCTCATCATTTTGCAACATTGACGCTGCGGAAAAATTTTTTGGTGAAATAAATATTTGGGGAGCGTCAGAAAGAGCGTCGATGAGAACCATCGTCATGTTCAGGTGGCGCAGTGGTTCCGAGTGGCCGCCGAGTTTGTGTAATTCCGTCATCCAGGCTTCAAATGGGTCGTCGGGAGCGAGGCTCTCTTTTTCTGTTGCTGAGTAATCTGGCGTGGGATGTTTTTGGGGTCGGCTATCTGAAAGTCCTCTCTGTCCATCCGATTCCAGTTGGAAGGAGGGGCCTTCATAGCTGATTTGATGAAAAGCCGGACTTGCGGTTTCGAAATAGTTTGAAAGCCGGCGCGTGTGGTTATCAGGTGAGCATATGAAGACCGAATGCGCAGCCGTTTCAATTAGTTGACCAATATAGTCGAGTAGTCGCGAGCGACGCCGAGGGTAGAATACCGGTGTTATGCGGTTTGATGATTTTTTTTCGAAAAGCCTTTGTAGCTCTTCATAGGGCGCTGCGTTAGAGCACCATGATTTCAGCTCAGCGATCGGGGGGTCTTGTGAAAGCATTCGCCAATACGCGTTAAACGCTTCGGCGATCTTAGCGTCGCTGATCACATGGGCCGTGCCGCACTGTCCCAGCATGGAATAGGGCGTGATTGTTGAAGTGCTGGTCCATATTTGGGTTGGATGGTTTTTTTCCAACAAAACCATGAAGTTATTGTGGGCGAACTGGCGGTTCTTTGTGCGGGGAATGAAAGTGCTCTCAGGCGGCGTGTGAGACGCCATGAAATTTTCCGTGGAAGGGGAGTTCTTTCCAGCGCTGTATATTACCTTGACGTCTACGCCCGACGCCGCGGCCATTTTCAGCGCATCTGAAATCGGTTTATAATTCAGTATCTGGAAAGCGCATTTGAGTTGACAGGTTTCATTTCGCGCTCTGGCGATGAAAGATAGCGCGCTTTCAACAAGCCCACGCGAAAGGCGGCGAATGGTGGGATTTTCCATGTCGCATAAATTGAGAGGGAGCGCGTCGATTGTTTCTTCAAGGCTGGCGCGCAGGCACAGAACGCCGCGGTTGAAGAACACGGCGCGTCCATCTCGCTCGATTGGCTCCGTTCGTATTGATAGGGAAATTACGTCTTCGTCATCCCGCGCTTTGTCGTTTTGAGGGCGGTGGCGGCGAATTGATTTTATACTATAAACGTATTCAGTATCTGGTGTTGCGTCATGATCCGCCCACATGAATATCTGGGGGGGGCGCTGCAAGGCGGCGTGTTTCGCGGCTTCATGGAGAAAACGCAGGCCAGGTAACCATTGGCGTTCCCCGTTGAGACGTTCCCCGTTAAAGCACTCTCTGGCGAAGTCAAAGCCTATGAGGTTTTCATGCGCCTCCCGCGTTGCGTGTAAGAAGAACAGAACGGAATGCGCGCCAGCTATAACATGCGCCGAGAAGCCGTTCGCTCGCATTTTCTTACGCATTTAACTGCTCCGGCCAATTCTCTTCAGCCAGAAGCCTAACAAAAATAAACGTATAAAGCGAATTTATTTAATATACAATTTATAGGATGTGTTGCATGAACTGAGGAGAATGTTGGAGCAAGCTCAAAGAGCGTCATTGAGGGGAATTCATCTGACTGAAGTCCCGTTCTGATCCAGCCTTTGTTACTTTCCCGGCGCTGTCGTTAACTTGCTTGAGAACGGCCAGACAGCCTCCATACCTTCGGAAGGAACGCGGGGGATCATTCTTGACAAGACGAGACTGACAATGGACATCCCCGCGCCTATAATAAAGACGGCTGAAGGTGAGTAGAGCCATATCAGCCCAAACGCTGCGGGAATGAACACGGCTGCAATGTGGTTTATTGTGAATGCGACGCCGGCGGTCGGCGCGATGTCTTCTGGCGACGCTATTTTTTGGAAATAGGTTTTTATGGCGATGGCGATGGCGAAGAAAGCGTGGTCGATAACGTAGAGAGCGGCCGCAAGCGTTGCGTCTGTAACGAAAGCATAGGTTGTAAAGACGATCGTGAGGCCAATGTATTCGATGCTTAAAGCCGTTCGTTCTCCAAAGCGAACGATCAATTGACCAATTTTGGGAGCGAGAAACATATTTGCGGCTCCGTTCAACAGGAACAGCCCCGCCACTTCATGCACGTCGTACCCAAAGCGCTCCACCATCAGAAAGCCGGCGAAAACGGTGAAAATTTGCCGCCGAGCTCCCGCCATGAAGGTCAGAGCGTAATAAAGCCAATAGCGTTTTTTAAACACCAGCGTTTTACGCTGGGGCACTCCCTGGGAAAATTTGGGAAAAGCGCAGACCACGAAGACCAGAACCGCCAATGTCAAAAATCCGGCGATTAAAAACACAGTAGTGAAGGAAAGGGCGAATGTTTTCCAGCCAACGTAAATAACCCCGTAGGCTATGAGCTGCGCGAAAGCGCCCACTGAGATTATTTTTCCCATGTCGGCGGCGGCGGTTTCTTTTTTAAGCCATTGCAATGACAGCGATTGGTTCATTGTTTCGTAATAATGAAATCCAACCGACATGATGAAGGTGGTGGCGAAAAAACCGATTGTTGACGGAAAATATCCAGTCGCGGCGACGCCCAAGCCTAAAAATAAGAGTGAAATCATCGCCAGCGTCTGTTCGCGCATAAACAGCAACAGATAGATGGCTGTGAATGCGAGAAAACCTGGAATTTCGCGAATAGATTGCTGTATGCCAATTTCACGCCCTGTGAAATCCAACTCATGAACGGCGAAATTGTTCATGAGGTTCCACCAGGCGGCGAAGGAGAGTTGCATAGCCCCCGCCATGAGCATCAGCATGAGAAGAGGGGACCGCCAGCCGGTTGTTTTCATGGGGTCGGCGGTGGATGTGAAATAACTCATGAAGAACTCATCTGCTGGGGACTCGAACAGGCATGGTTCAAGGGATAAATTGATTGCCGCTTACGTGTTAGCGCTAATATGCCAAATTATATCGCTTAAGCGCCAAATATGATAAGTGCGCGTTATATCCGAATGTGATGGTGACGGGACCGGAAAATGTATAGGGGAAAACCATGAAAGCGACGGCTCAAGGGCGCTTGCATCCGCACGTTTTTTCTTTTCCTGACGATGAGCATCCCAGAGACGTGGTCGCTTATGCGGAAGACCTTGTTGATCCGAAACTTAACCGTTGGCATAGTCATGCGCGCGGGCAGTTGCTGCATATCGTCTCCGGCGGCGTGACGGTTCATACGGATCGCGGCACTTTCGTCGCGCCGCCGGAGCGGGCTGTATGGATTCCCGCCTATGTTGAACACGCGACGCGCTATCCAATTCCATCCGCCTTGCGCACGCTTTATGTGCGGCCTGAGGCTGGGCCAAATTTGCCGGAGAAGCCCGTCGTCATTCAGGTGACGCCCCTGTTGCGAGAGTTGATTTTAACTTTCATGGAGAGCCCGCGTGATTATGATCCTAACGGTGTGACGGGGCGTTTGGTGTCTGTTTTGTTGGACCAGATAGCTCATTTGCCCGTTGCGCCATTGCAGTTGAGCATGCCGTCCACCTCGCGTATGAAACTACTTGCCCAGCAAATATTGCGTTGCCCGGCTAGTATCCCCTCTCTTGATGAAGCGGCCGCCAGTTGCGCCCTGTCAAAGCGCTCGTTTGAGCGCCGGTTTTCCTCTGAGACAGGCTTGTCGTATCGGGCGTGGCGCCAACAGGCGAAACTTTTTAGAGCGCTTGAGTTGTTGGCGGCAGGGAAAAGCGTGACCGATATCGCTGATAAGCTTGGATACGAAGGACCAAGCTCGTTTGTCGCCTCGTTCCGCAAAGCCTTTGGCGTAACGCCCGGACGGTATTTCTCGCAGTAGGGCGATGGTTGTCGGAGCAGGTCTATGGCCAAGCTTCTGATTTTATTTTCTAGAGGCGCGGCGGTGCGCGTGCGTTCCCCCTAATTCGTCGCCGGCGCTTATTCTCAGATGGTGAGGTTGAGCAACCAGAATATGGCGTTTGCTAGAAGCGCGGACATGGGGACGGTGATCAACCATGCGGCGACGATTGTAGTGACATGGGCGCGGCGCACCAGTTTGCGGCGAATGACTTCAACTGCTTCTGTGGAATGTGGTTCGTTCGACGCGGTGTTTTTTTGAGAGGGGATTCTGGCGTATCCGACGCTTTGCGCTTTACTTCGATCCACATACGCCCGGCGTCTTCTTGAGTGGCCAGAGTACCATTCGCGAAAAAATCCTACGCCAAAGACCGCGCCGACGGCGATGTGGGTTGAGCTGACGGGAAGGCCAAGAGAGGATGCGAAGATAACTGTTACGGCCGCGGAAAGCGAGACGCAAAACGCGCGCATCGGATTGAGCTTGGTGATCTGTTGTCCGACCATGCGGATCAATCTTGGGCCAAAAAGAGCAAGTCCAATTGAAATCCCGGAGGCGCCGATGACCATCACCCAAAGGGGTATAGCCACGGCGTCGCTTATGTGATTTTTCGTCGCGGTGCTTACAATCGCGGCTAGGGGGCCTACTGCGTTTGCAACGTCATTTGCGCCATGAGCGAAGGACAGCAGGGCGGCGGAGCATATGAGCGGCGCGTGGAACAATTTACGTAAAGACTGGTTACGGTTCTCCAGCCCCTTTGACGCCCAAGAGATGTAAGGATGAGCGATGGCGAGCGTGAGGCCGAAGGCGGCTAACGCGGTCAAGGGGAGCGTTAAAGGCTCCGCAAGCATGACTTCATTGAAGACCTTGGCGCCAAGATAGGCGGTGAAGGTTCCCGCCATCAAAGCGATAAGAAAGGGAATCCAGCGCCGGGCGGCGGATAACTTGTCGTCTTGGTAAATAAGCTGCGCTTTGATAAAGGCGAGGAAACTGGCCGCGATTACGCCGCCAATAACAGGGGATATGAACCAACTCGCCGCGATCGCCGCCATGGTTTCCCAATTAACGGCGGCGAAGCCGGCTGCTGCTATTCCCGCTCCCATGACGCCGCCGACGACGGAGTGGGTGGTGGAGACGGGTGCGCCAATCCAAGTGGCGATGTTAGTCCATAGAGCGGCTGAAAAAAGCGCAGACATCATGGCGATGGTGAAAATGGCGGGATCTTTGATCGACGTGGGATCAATTATGTTTTTGGAGATTGTCTCGACGACGTCACCGCCTGCAATGAGCGCGCCAGCGCTTTCAAACACCACGGCGATCGCCAGGGCGCTGACCATTGTCAACGCCTTGGAGCCGACGGCGGGGCCAACATTGTTGGCTACGTCATTTGCGCCAATGTTCAGAGCCAAATAACCACCGACGGTTGCCGCGGCCACGATCATAAGCCAATTTGGACCGGTGGCGTAAAACTGGCTGGCGATCGTGCAGGTCATGACAAGAAATAAAAGCCCTAACCCAAGGGGTATGATTCCGCGGGCGAGAACTGTGGTGGCTTCGCCTACATGAGCGAGCTTGTCCAGATCTTTGTCCAGCGTCGCTTTCTGGGGAAAAGGCTTGTGCGCCGTCATAACGTGACGTCCTCCATCCATCGTCTCAACCAGAGCGCGACGTTAAGGTGCGTCGCACAGAAAATCTGGCGATTCAGTCCGAACGGCTTTGGGCGCTGGTTGTTAGGCGACGAAATTCATTATCGATAAATTTCGCAATTTATAAATTACCTATGCGAAGGAGGGGGAAGGAACAACTGTTTAAGCGTTATTTGCTAAGTTTTTCTGATAAAATTTCTGGACTTTCGGCAATCATCTGCAAAATGTTACGCAATTCAGGTTCTTTAACTAATTTAGCCGCCTCATCAGGGCCAGTCCAATTGAGCTCGCGCTGCCCTTTTTCTGGCCATTGAAGCATCTGATTTTTGAATTTAAGAGGAAATACGTCAACTCTGATGCGTCGAATATGGCTGGTCTGGGTAAGTTTATCATAGTGATAATGGCCGATCGAATTCAGGCCGACTTCACCTATGACGCCGCTTTCCTCCATCGCTTCGATTGCAGCGGAGCCAGCTAGGCCTTCGCTTTTATGCGGCCATCCTTTGGGCAAGACCCAGCGACCGGTGCCGCGACTGGTCAACAGTAGAACTTCAACGGTTCCCTTTTCGCCAATTCGCCAAGGAAGCGCGGCAACTTGCAGCGCAGGCGGAAGCCCGCCAAGCAACCGTCTTATACGTTCAATCGCTCCAGCAGCGTGTGTTCTGCTCATCGCGCTAGTTCCTTCATGGCTTTGTCAAGGCCATCTAACGTTAATGGATACATACGGTTTTCCATTAACTCGTTGATCATTTGAATGGAACGGGTGTACTTCCATTCGCTTTCCGAGACGGGATTAAGCCAAACCGCGTTAGTGTATTGGTTCATAAAACGCTGCAGCCAGATCGCCCCGGGCTCCTCGTTCCAATGTTCGACCGAGCCGCCGGCATATGCGATCTCATATGGGCTCATAGAGGCGTCTCCGACAAAAATAACTTTGTAGTCCGCAGGATACTTGTGAAAAATATCACTTGTAAGAAGGCGCTCAGATTGCCGGCGGTCGTTGTGTTTCCATAAGCTTTCATAGGGGCAATTGTGGTAATAGAAATACTCCATCACCTTGAATTCGGTGCTAGCGGCGGAGAATAATTCTTCACATGTCTGAATGTGATCATCCATGGATCCGCCCACGTCAAAAAACAGAAGCACTTTAACGGCGTTGCGTCTCTCGGGGCGCATTTTTACGTCAAGCATGCCGGTTTGCGCGCTTGCCTTAATGGTGTGGTCAAGATCTAGTTCTTCGGCCGCGCCAGTTCGAGCGAAGCGCCGCAGACGCTTTAACGCGACCTTGATGTTACGGATTCCCAATTCAATCGAGCTGTCCAGGTCACGGAACTCCCGCTTGTCCCAGACTTTGACCGCGCGCCGATGTCTGCTTTCCGTCTGCCCTATGCGCACGCCTTCAGGATTGTAGCCATAGGCGCCAAAGGGCGATGTTCCTGCAGTTCCTATCCATTTACTTCCGCCCTGGTGGCGCTTTTCCTGCTCTTGAAGACGTTTAGTGAGCGTTTCCATGAGCTTGTCCCAGCCTCCAAGGGCCTCAATTTCCGCTTTTTCCTCTGGACTCAAATGTTTTTCCGCAAGTTTTCGTAACCATTCTTGTGGAATTTCACGGGTTTCCACCTCTTGAAGGAGGCCTGCTCCTTTGAAGAATTGAGAAAATGCGGAATCGAACCGATCAAGATTGCTTTCGTCTTTCACGAGGGCGCATCGGGCGAGATAGTAAAAACCTTCGGTGCTTTTATTCGCTACGTCATGATCCATAGCTTCCATGAGCATCAGATATTCACGCAAGGAAACGGGTAGCCCTTTTGATTTGAGCTCATAGAAAAAATCTAGAAACATGAATTTATATCTTGCTCTAATGGTGACGGCGCGACTTAACATCGTATGAAAAGTTATGTTTGCATGCAATGGTTGTATTATAAATATTTTTCCTAAAATATCAATATTTTATATTGACTAGAATTGAGATGGAATGTGAGTTTTTGTGAATTTAGTTGCTATTTGAGGCTGTTTTGCCTTTTTTCGTTTCTTCATTTGAGGAAAGTTTGGCCAGTTCGGAAATGAAACTCCCAATTTTCGGACCGCGCGTGTTTACAAAAGGGGCGGGACGGCAGACGTCTATGGCGGCGATGCCGATACGCGCCGTCAGCACCCCATTGACGACCCCTTCGCCGAGACGGGCGGAGACGCGGGCGGCGAGGCCATGCCCTAAAACCTGAGAAATCAAGCTGTCGCCGGCGGCCATGCCTCCTGTGATGGTTAGATGGGTGAGCACATGACGGGCGAGACGTAAAAAACCCAGAACGCCAGGTCTGCCGCCATATAACAAAGACAGGCGCCGGATAATTCTAAGATTTTCAAACAGCACGACTAGCAAGTCCACGAGCGCGCGCGGTGAAATTGCCGTGACCACAGAAACCCGGCGCGCGCTTTCCATGACGATGGTGTTGGCTTGACGGTCGAGCGGCGTCAGGAGATCTTTTTCGCACAGAATGATGAGGTCGCGGCCGTCGATGACCTCTTCCATATGCTGGCTGAGGCGAGATCTTCCCCGCGCTGTTTCCGGACGGTTTGCATAGAGGGCGATTAATTGGGAGAGGTTGGCGCGCGCTTTGGGCGCGTCGTCTTCTCGGGCCGCCTCGTCCAGATTTCGCCGTATATGCTCGATTTTTCCAAGGCGCGCCAATCCCAGGATTTCACGGGCGATTAAGCCGGTGACGCCAAGAGCGGTTAGAGCCGCCAAAGCGACAGCTATCCAGCCGAGCCAGTCCGCTCTTGTGAATAGATCGCGAATGAGCGCGTCGATAGATAGGCCGATCGCCAGCGACGCCAATCCGCCAAAGCCGGCGGCGATGTAACGACTCCAACGAATTTGGCGCTTTTTAATTATGGTCGGGGCTTCATCTTCGTTATCGCCTGGAGGTTGTGGGGTGATTTTTGTCTCGTCGCCTCTTGTTTTTTCCCAATGATCGCTGATGCGCACCTGTTTGTCGTCAAGGCGAAAGGCTGCAGGGCTGCGTCTGACGCGTTGAGACGAGGCATTGGGATGGGGCGAGGCTGCGGAGAATGAGTGAGAGCCGTCGTTTTTCTCGGTCATGCCAAATAATCTCCGATCAAAAATTCCAACGCCCTGTCCAGACGAATATGCGGTAGTGACAGAGAAACTCCCTCGGCTGTGCGCTCCAGTTTTGGAGGTCGAAAACGCACGAATTTCAATGTGGGATCATCTTTTTCGCTCGTTTTTCTTTTTGGGTGAAACAGGCTTTTCGGGTTATCGGGGAGATCTCCGGGGAAGAAGGCGATGTCGGTTTCACCATCGTATCGCTCGCCATTGACGACTTCGCCGGGCAGGGGAGCGCCCATGATCGCCGGCAGGGTTTCGGAGCGCCGCGTGACGTTTGCCTCTTTGGTGGCGCGCACGGCGGCGAGGGCCAGAACATCCACATTCGCGCCGCGAAACTCCGCACGCTCCACGCCGCTTTGCACCAACTCGCGTAAAATAGCCTCGAGTCTGTCATGATCATCCCGGTGCAAATGGTCGGCTTTCGTCGCGGCGAAGAGAATGCGGTCGATCCTGCGCGTCAGGATGGAAGAAAGCCAGGAGCGTTTGCCGGGCCGGAACGCGCTCATGATTTCTGACAGCGCGTTTTGTAGGTCCACCAAGGCTTCCGGACCGGCGTTTAGGGCGTTTAGGGCGTCCACCAGCACGATTTGCCTGTCGAGGCGAGCGAAGTGATTTTTGAAAAACGGGTGGACTACATGGGTTTTGTAAGCTTCGAAGCGGCGCTCCATCATGGCGTGCAGGGAGCCAGAGGGCGCGGTTTGCGCCGGGTCTGCAAGCGTCAAGGGCGCGAATGTCAACGCGGGAGACCCTTCCAAATCGCCGGGCATGAGAAAACGCCCCGGCGGCAGCATGGAGAGGGCGTGTTCGTCGCGCCGGCAGGCCGCCAGATAGGCGGTGAAGCTCATGGCCAGTTTTTTGGCGAGGCTTTCGTCTGCGGGAGCTTCGGGGTCGAAAGTATTGAGCAGGTGAAGATAATCCTCGGCGGGATTTTCCCGCCGACTTCCGCGGGCGGAGGTTGCTGTCAGCCGGCTGACGGATTCGGCGCAAAACGTTGCAAAGTCCTTGCCTAGCAAGGGTAGGTCAAGAAGCCATTCTCCCGGATAATCGATGATATCCAAATGAAGCCGGCCACGACCAAGGGAGCGTTGCATGAAGCTGGCGGATTCAAAATCTATCGTAAGTCGAAGTTCGGAAATTTGGCGCGTTGAGTCTGGCCAAACGCGATCATTCACCAAAGCGTCAATGTGGTTTTCATAGTCGAAACGGGGAACATTGTCATCGGGTTGAGGCTGAAGAAACGCATTGCTCATGCGGCCTGAGGCCGCGGCGGTGAAAAGTGGCAGTCGGCCGCCATGGATGAGGTTGTGAACCAAGGCGCTGATAAAAACGGTTTTACCGGCGCGGGCCAGTCCGGTCACGCCAAGGCGCAGACTTGGAACCGCGAGACCCGCCGCCGCATCTGTCACATTGTTGAATGCAAGGCCGGCTTCGTCCGCCAGACGAGAGAGAAAACTGCGATCCGCCAAATTCTGACCCCGAAATATGAGCGTTTGCAATCATATAAGTCTGGTTTTGCGTTCATACAATGATTGTTGGGGGCGACGGCGGCGCGCCGTCGATATCTGCGCAGTTTGCTGGAGAGGCGTTTATGTGCAGGAAAGCGTCGCCTCTCTATCATTGGCGGCGCTGTTCTCCAATAGGAGGCGTGGGCGAAGAAAGGCGATAAGACGTCCCGTTTTTGGGGTGATTTCTGACCAGCGATGCGCGTCAAACGTTAGTATGGCGAGGCCGGCGGTGGGGAATTTCTCATTCATCTCGGCAATCAGCTTTTCATCGCCCATGCTGGTCAATTGCTGCGCCGTGCTTTGCATTCCAGGATTATGGGCGATCACCATTAACGTGCGAGCGCCGCCGCCAAAGGCCTGAATGGTCTCGATATAGTCGCCATTCGCCTCGCGATAGAGGTCTTCGGTGATGCGGATTTCCATGTTCGTGGGAAAATGCGGCAGCAAATGCGCCAAAGTCTCACGGGTTCGCTGGGCTGTGGAGCACAGTATGCGATCTGGAAATATCTGGTGGCGCGCCATATGAGCGCCCATCAAAGGTGCGGCGGCGCGCCCTCGGTTGTTTAAAGGACGGTCAATGTCAAGCGCGTCTATTTTTGACCAATCGGATTTGGCGTGCCGCAGCAGCAATAATTTGAGCATTGGGCTTCTCCTTCACATAATAGGAAGCCTAGCATAATTTTAAACTGGTGAGGCGCGATAAGCATGATCAACTGACGTAAGCATTGATATTCTCACAACGATATGATTGGGATGAACTGTTTCAAAATATGACGAGGCGCATTCATGCAAACCGCATCGGACCATGTTGGTTCCTATTACGCTCATAGAGTTCAAAAACATGCGGCGCGCATGGATCTGGAGGGCCGGATTCAGACGGAGGTTTGCGTTGTCGGCGGTGGTCTGGCGGGGCTGACGACCGCGCGGGAGCTTGCGCGCAAAGGACGTCGGGTGTTGTTGCTTGAGGCGCAGCGGGTCGGGTGGGGCGCCTCTGGTCGCAATGGCGGCTTTGTCTCCGCCGGATACGCGGAAGGGGTCGACGCCATTGAACGGCGGGTCGGACTGGAAGACGCAAAAAAGCTCTATGCGCTTTCAAAGGATGGAGTGAACTATGTTCGCTCTACGATTGAAGAAGCCGGCGCGCAAGAGATGATTGGCGGCCATGGCTGGCTGAAGCTGATCCGTCATGGAGATAGCGAACCCTTGCGGCGGCGCTGTGAGAAAATGGTTGAGACATACGGCGCCTCCATGGAGATGTGGGACCGCTACGCCGTAAAATCCGTCCTCTCCAGCGACGTCTATCACTATGGATTACATGACAAAACGCCGTTCCATATTAACCCCCTCGCTTACGCGCAGCTTCTTGCGCGTCAGGGCGAGGAGGCGGGGTTGAGAATTTTTGAGGGATCTAAGGTCGTAAAAATCGCCCGGCAAGGCGTAGGCTGGCGTGTGGACACTCCGTGCGGAAGCGTTCAGGCGCAAACCGTCGTTCTCGCCACCAGCGCCCATCGGGCGACGTCTTCTCTGATTCCTAAAATTGACCGTGCGGTTTTACCGGTCGCCACCTATGTCATCACTACGGAGCCGCTTGGCGAGCGATTGAAAGAAGCTATTCGGTTTGCCGGGTGTATCGGCGACACTCGGCGGGCGGGCGATTATTACCGGATTGTGGAGGGCGATCGCCTTCTATGGGGCGGTCGGATCACGACGCGCCGCTCGGAGCCGCGAAATTTGGCGCGTTTGCTGAAGCGGGATATCTTGAAAATCTATCCGCAACTTGGTGACTTCAAGGTTGATTTCGCTTGGTCGGGGCTTATGGGCTACGCCGTTCATAAAATGCCGTTAGTTGGCGAGGTGAAGCCCGGGTTATGGGCGGCCACTGCGCTGGGCGGTCACGGACTGAATACTACGGCCACCGTCGGCGAACTCGTGGCCAGCGCGATCGCCGATGGCGATGATCGATGGCGTTTGTTCGCTCCATATAAGGCGCAATGGGGCGGTGGCGTGTTGGGCCGCCTTGCGACGCAAATAGTTTATTCTAAATTGAAATTTTCAGACAGGTTGGACGAACGGCGCGGCAGTTCAAGCCAGACGGGATCATAAAGGCGCGCGCGGCGGCTAGCGGGCGTTCGTCAGATCATCCATGAAAGCGTTCAGAATGTCATTGATAGCGTTCGCTTGTCCGGGCAGGCGGTAAGCCATCCATAGAGTGTAGTCATGTTTCTTGTCTTTGAAACGCCACAAGGTCTCGCAGTGAGAGCCCCGCGCGTCGGCGCCCATAAGGAAAGACACGCCGGCGCTGGGCGCTCCCTCAGGGTGAATTCGTTTGAAACCGGCTTGGCTGTATCGCTTCAGGAAGCTTTGGGCGGCGGCGGCGCTGTCTCCGGGGTGATGAGAGCGTAAAACCACGTTGACGCCCCCATCGCCCACATAGATGCAGCCCGCGATTCGATCCATGGCGCTGGCCAGCACTTTGACGCGACTGAGTGGCCCCACCCGGTCAGGACACCTCAACCCCGTGAAATGGCGCATGCCGTATGGGGAGACGGACCAGCCGGCGTCTTGGGTTAATTCAGCGCTCATATTCAAGGACTGTGCGTGGACTTGAGCCTTGCCGCAACTCCACAACGTCAAAGCGGCTAATAAAAATGCGCGGCGCCCTTGCTGCCTGATCATGCGCGTCTACCGTCCGTTGCGGCGCTGATCAAAGGCCAGCCGCTCGAACAGATGAACGTCCTGCTCGTTTTTCAAAAGCGCTCCATGAAGCGGGGGGATGTTTTTTTCAAGTTCGTTGGAGCGCAACACGCTGGGATCGATATCTTCATTCATCAGTAATTTGATCCAATCGATCAATTCCGACGTCGAAGGTTTCTTCTTTAGACCGGCGATGTCTCGTAATTGGTAGAAACTGCGCAAAGCTTCCCGGAGCAAATTCTGTTTCAGTCCGGGGAAGTGAACCTCGACGATGCGGGCCATGGTGTCGGGGGCTGGAAATTTTATATAGTGGAAAAAACAGCGTCGCAGGAAAGCGTCGGGCAGGTCTTTTTCGTTGTTGGAGGTGATGATGACAATCGGCCGCTTCGCAGCCTTGATGGTCTCGCCTGTTTCATAAACATGAAACTCCATTCGGTCGAGCTCTTGCAAAAGGTCGTTGGGAAACTCGATGTCGGCCTTGTCAATTTCATCGATAAGAAGGATTGGCCGATCTTGCGCTTCGAAGGCTTCCCATAGTTTTCCTTTGCGAATGTAGTTGCGAATATCGTGGACGCGCTCGTCCCCCAGTTGACTGTCGCGCAGACGCGAAACCGCGTCATACTCATAAAGCCCCTGTTGCGCGCGCGTGGTTGATTTGACGTGCCACTCGATCAAGCGTGTGGACAGCGCCGACGCAATCTCGTGAGCCAGAACGGTTTTCCCGGTTCCAGGCTCTCCTTTGATCAAAAGAGGGCGCTCCAAGGTGATTGCGGCGTTGACTGCGATCCGCAAATCATTTGTGGCGATATAGTCGTTGGTGCCTTCAAAACGCATGGGTCTTTAGATCTCTTCGGGGCAAAATCGTGACAGTAAGGGGCGCTTGGGTGCGGCGCAAGTGGGCCTGTTGCGGGTCTGAAGCTTCAATTTCCTTTCAAGGATAATCAGATAGCACGGCAATTTTTGCCGCCCTGTGGGTCAAAGCTGCCGGCCGCATGGTTAACAAAATGTTATTCTGGGCGGTGGTTGCATTAAAATCAACCCTTTAGAAGGGGCGCCGAGTTGGCACAAGCCTTGCTGCTTACACTTACGATGAGAGCGCCATAAGTGCGTTCAGTAGGTATTTAGCGACAACGTCGGAGGAATGCATGGGTGTTTTTGGTGCGATGAACGCGGCGGTGTCCGGCCTGACCGCGCAGGCTTACGCCCTTGAGAATATTTCTGGAAACATCGCGAACTCCGCGACTACCGGTTACAAACGTTTGGATACGAGCTTTGCCGACCTTGTGGGCGGCGGCTCTGGGCGCCAGCAAGGGCAGATCGCCGGAACGGTGAACGCAAGTTCGCGGGCGACTAACTCCGTACGTGGCGACCTCCAGAAAGTTGACGTGGAAACCTATATGGCGATCAACGGCGAAGGATATTTCGTCGTTCAGTCGAAAACCGGCGACGTGGATGGACGCACGCTGTTTTCCGGCGACAACGTCTATACCCGGCGCGGTGATTTTGAATTTGATAAGGAAGGAAATTTGGTCAATGGCTCGGGCTATTATCTGATGGGCCAGCCAATTGATCCGGTGACCAACAACGTCTCCGGATCGGTGCCGGGGATTATCACCCTCGACACGTCCGTGATGCCGGCCGTTGTGACCGATCGCATCAGCTATGAAGGCAATTTGCCCAGCACCCCGATGACCAATGATTACAGCACTTCCGGCGTGGATACGCTGAACCCGGCGCTGATCACTGCGGGCACGGCGAATGCGACGATTACCGGGGCTGAAGAAGTTAACTTTTTGAATAGCACGATCGCCGGCGACGCCATCACCGTTTATAATTCTAACGGCAGTCCTGTGAATGTTCAGATGCGCTGGGCGAAGGTGGCCGACGCCAATGACCCAAGCCCCAGCGGCAATGATGAATGGGCGATGTACTATCTATCGGATTCGGACGCTGGCGCGGCGGATCCGAAGTGGACGAAAGTTGACGATGCCCAGTTTGACGTGGACGGCATTCTTGTTTCTCCCGCCGCAGGCTCCATGACCATTACCGGCTTGGCGGTTGACGGGGACGTCGTTGGCGATGTCACGGTTGATTTCGGTACGGGAAACCTCACTCAGTTCGCCAGCGCCAATGGTAGCGCGAAAATCACGCGTTTGACGCAAAACGGTTTTGCCGCAGGGGAATTGACCGGGGTGTCAATTTCGGAAGCTGGACGAATCGTCGCCGCCTATAGCAATGGGCGTACACGAGAATTATATGAAGTGTCGCTGGTTTCCTTTGCGGGGGAAGCTTCGCTTGAGCGATTGGATGGCGGCGCTTTTGCTGTGACTCCGGAATCCGGGCCGCCAATTCGCGGCGCGGACGGCGTCATTCTTGGGAAAACGCTGGAATCGTCGAACACTGATATCGCCGATGAATTTTCAAAGTTGATCATTACTCAACAGGCGTATTCGGCGAATACGCGGATCATCACGGCCAGTGACGAATTGCTGCAAGAGACAATTAATATGGTTCGTTAAGTTGTTTGGGCGCGTCGTCTGGCGAGAAGCCGGCGCTGCGCCCATGACTGCTTAGGGCCTTTTCGCGGAGAGTGACATGGGTTTGGGTAGCGCGCTCAATACGGCGATGACAGGTCTGGGGCTTAATCAGCGCCAGCTATCAGTGACGGCTGACAATATCGCCAATGCGGACACCGTTGGCTATACGCGTAAATCCATCGCCGCATCCGCCGTCTATGACGGCAACGGACGCACCATTGGCGTCTATGCGGACACGATCAAGCGTTCTCTCGACACGGCGGTGCAGTCGCAATATTGGAGCGCTAACGCTCAAACGAATTTCGCCTCAATAGCGGCGCAATATACTGGGCGTCTGGACCAATTGTTCGGTTCGATTGACGATCCGAGTTCGATTTCCAATACGGTCAATAATTTCAATACCGCCTTGTCGAATCTGGTGAGCGCGCCGGAAAATTATTCAAACCGTCTGGAAGTGAACAGCTCAGCTGAATCCATGGCTTTGAAGTTGAATTCCATGTCGAATGAAATTCAGTCGATGCGTCAGGAGGTGGAGTTTCAGATTGAAGGGACCGTCGACCGGATCAATCAGCTTCTGACGACTATTCAGGATTTGGATAAGCAGATCGTCGCGCAAAGTCAGGATAACAGCCAACCGGCTGGAATGTTGGATGAGCGGGATCGTTTGATCGAAGAGCTTTCCGGTTATATGGACGTCAAGGTTTCTCCCACGTCTGAAGGCGGCGTACGCATCATGACCGAAAGCGGCTTGATGCTCTATGACGTTTCCAAGGTTCGGTTGGATTTCGACGCGCGCAGCACGATCGGCCCAAATTCCCAATACGATATGGACCCATCGAAACGGGGCGTTGGAACAATTAGCCTCGTTGGGACGGGAGGCAATAAGTTCGATCTTATCGGCCTGAATTCGCTGCGCTCCGGCTCCTTGGCGGGTTTGGTGGAAATGCGAGATGAAACTCTTGTGGACGCCCAAGGTCAGCTTGATGAAATGGCGGCGAGCGTGGCGCGCGCTTTCTCAACTCATGTGGAGGCCGGGACCAACTATCCGGCCGTAGGCGTGCAGACAGGCTTTGAGGTGGATTTCTCCGGAATACAACCTGGAGATAATGTATCTTTTTCTTTCAAGGATCTGGCGACTGGCGCGACGAAGAACGTCACCCTTTATGACGATGGGGGGGGAACGCCGCCCGGATTGACGGACACCAGCGACCCCGGCAATATTTTCCTGGCTGTTGATTTTTCGTCCGGAACGTTGGCGGCTGATATTCAGGCGGCGCTGGACGGCGACGCGCGTATTGGCGCCGGCGCCTTAAGCGTGGCCGTTCCCGCCGCCGACACATTACGACTTGAAACGGCCAATGCGGCGGCTTTTCAGGTGGAAAGCGCGCAAGCCAATGTGAGCGCGACAGGGCTGGAGGATTACGCCGACGCCTTGCCTATGTTCGTTGACGAAGCGGGAGATCCTTTCACCGGGATGAAGGATGGCCGTCCGAACGTCACCGGTTTCGCTTCTGTCATTAGCGTCAATAAGGAGCTTTTGGCGGATCCGTCAAAACTGGTGGAGTTTTCGCCCACGACCGGAAACGCCGACACCACGCGTCCGGAAGCCTTGTTGGATAAATTCTCTTCCGGAGAAAATGTATTCAATCCTTCGTCTAGGATCGGCGCGAAGAGTAACGTATATCAGGGCTCCATTCAGGATTTCGCCGCGTCAATGGTGTCTTTCCAAAGTGGGCGCGCGGCGCAGGCGTCGTCCATTCAGTCAGGGCAACAGATTGTCTCCGATAACTTGAAAACCCGTGTTGAAGCGTCTTCAGAAGTGAATCTGGATGAAGAGCTGGGGCGATTGATCCAGCTTGAAAATGCATATGCGGCCAACGCGCGCGTCATGCAGGTGGTTCAGGATCTTTTCGACGTCCTTATGCGCGCTTAGGAGGTTATGATGGTCGTTTCTCAGCTTTCTTTCTCAACATCGGCGCAGGTGCGGCAGCTAACTGAATTGCGCTCCCAGATGGACGGGTTGCAAAAGCAACTATCAACCCAGCGCAAGGCCGACACCTATGGCGGGTTGGGCGTTGATCGAACGCTCGATTTATCTTTGAAGAACCAGCTGGCCGATATCGGAACCTTTAGTCAGGCTATCCAGCTTTCAAGCCTGCGTCTTGGAACTCTGGACACCACAAGCCTGCGGCTTGAGGAGTTGCGCATTGAGGTTAAGGGCGCGACGGATCCCAATAATTTCGAGCTTTTCGCCAATGGAGGCACATCGGCGCAGACCTCGGCCGAAATCGGTTTGAAAGAATTCATGTCGCATATGAACGCGGATGTGGGCGGGCGCTATCTGTTTTCCGGGCGCGCTGCGGACGTTCAGCCGGTGGTTGATTATGACTTGATGATGGACGGGAACGCCAATCAAGCGGGACTGAAGACTGTCATATCCGAGTATAACCAAGCGGATCTTGGCGCTCTGAGCAACGGGCGTATGACCACCGGTCGGGCGCTGGGAGAGGTGACTATCGCGGAAGACGGCGCGCATCCTTTTGGCTTCAAGATCAATTCGCAGACAAGCACCCTTTCCAATGTCACTGTGACGCCAACGGCGGGGCCGCCAGACAGCCTTTCCGTCGACTTCACCGGCCAGCCTGAGGCGGGAGAATCGATAAGGCTGTTTTTTGATTTGCCTGACGGCTCCCAGCAGGAAATATCCTTTGGCGTGGACGGCGGTTATGGTGAAACCGATTATCAATTTGAAGTTGGCGCGACGCCTGAAGATACGGCGGAAAATTTCCTGAATGCGGTTAACCTCGCATTTGGCGAGGTTGCGTCGACTGAACTTAAAGCGGCGTCAACGGCGCGCGCTTCGGAGGCGTTTTTTGACACGGCGCCGAAGGATCCGATCCCGCCAGGCTTTACGCCTATGGCGCGGGTGGATGGCGGCGGGCCGCCGTCGGATTTCGCTAACGCCACCACGGTGCGTGACGGGACGGTGGATACGGTTGCTTGGTATCAGGGCGATAACACGTTGACGGATAACCCGCGCAAGGACTCGACGTCTCGAATTGACGAGGGGCTTAACGTTGATTACGGCGCGCGCGCCAACGAAGACGCCTATCGCGAGATCATGCAGTCCATGGCGGCGTTTGTGGCCTCTGACTTTTCGGCGAGCCAGCCGAATAATCAGGAATTTTTCCAAGCTATGGCTCAGCGGTCGAAGGATGGATTATCCAATGAGGGGGCGGAGTCTTCGGGCGTTCGCTTGAACCATATGGAGTTCGCCGCCGCGCAGCGCGCCGTCGCTTCGGCTGAAGATCGCCATAAAGTCGCTTCGGGCGCTCTTGAGGGCTTTGTCGCCGATGTTGAAGGCGTTCAGCTTGATGAAGTCGCGGCGAAACTGCTCCGTTTGAAAACGGTCATGGAGGCAAGTTACAGCGCCACCAGCATGACCTTCCAGCTGACCTTGTCTGACTATATCCGCTAAGGATGTAAAAGAGCGGCGGCTTGATAAGCCTCATGAGCCGCTTTTTTGAGATCTGATAAAAGAAACCCGGCGACGCGCCGGGTTTTTGTTTTATTTGGCTCTCGGTGAAAGGAGAAGAGGCGGTCTCTGTTTAGCTGCCTCTGAGGCCGAGCGCGATATTTCGATTGATGGAGATCAGGCTATTGAGGCGCTCAGGCGCCGGGTTTGATAAAACCTCCAGCGTGTGCTTCAGCACGAAAATCCCAAGATTAGCCATATTTTGCTTCAGCTCAACCGGTAAGGGGTGTTCTTCATTGGTCGCCGCGGTGGTGAGCAACGTCCACAAACGACGATTATAGGTCAGCGCGTCGGTTAATTTCGTCGCATGTTGATTTTCCCAATCGTCTTTTACGGCTTGAAGCTGGGCCGCGGCTTTAATAAGTAGGCCAGCTTCCAATTCGCGCGGGTTAACCGTAGATTGGGCGGCAGTCTGGTAAGCGGCGGTGGCTTGATTATACATTGCCGATCAGCTCCTGTTCGTAGACGATCAGTTCTTTGGATTTCTTCAAAGCATGATAAAGTGATCCTGTTAAGATCTCATTGCTAATCGCATCTATTTTCTTGAGGGCGCTCGGCGCGGCGGCGACAAAGTCCTGAATTAACGAGAAATATAAATCCCGGTGATTTTCGATGTTTTTATCGAGATACATCAATTGAACCACCAGATAAATTCTCTTGGCTGGCGTATTCGCAGTTTCCGCCGTGAAAATATCTTTTTCACGCAATATAGGGTCTTGCCCATCAACATAAATTTGAATTCTTGCGTCGCCATTTGTAATGACGGACGAGCCAATAATTATTTTTTCGTGTGGTTTTAATTCTATTCTTAGCGACATATTTGTAAAATACCATTTACCAATTTTCTCCGCAAGAAAACAATGAAACTTGCAAAGAAAAACGGCGGGGAAATCCCCGCCGTTCCTGTGTTTATTGCGTCTTAGTTGATTAGAACAACCGCAGAGCTGTCTGATCCGCCTGAGAAGCGAGGGACAGAGCTGTGGAAGACAGCTGTTGGCGTGTTTGCAGCGCCAGCATGTTCGCAGCTTCTTCATTGGTGTCGGCCAGCACGAGATTGTCCGCGCCGGTCTGCAATGTGTTCATCATCGACTTGGTGAAGTCCTGACGGTTTTCAACGATCGACAGGTTCGAGCCCAGAGCGGAGGACTGTGAGCGCACCGAGCCGACAGCCGACTTTACGTCAGCCAGCAATGTGTCGATGTTTGCGTCGCTATCCAGATCAGAAGCTTCGATGTTGCTCAGACCCAGGTTGGCGGAATTGACTGTGTCGCCGTCCTTGGTTTGAATGTCGATTGTCGACGTGCCGGTTTCGTTGAAGGTGATCTTCAAGTTGTCGCCACGCAGCAGGTTGATGCCGTTGAAGGAAGCGTCGTCGGAGAGTTTGTCGAGCTGGTCACGCAATTCGTTGAACTGCTTGGCCAGATCTCCGCGTACTGAGTTACCATCGATTGCGGCTGAATCCGTTGATACGCCGTCGGTCGTTCCTGTGCTGGAGACGCCGTCAACATTCAGTTCCTGGGTGGAGAGGTTTTCAATGCGCAGCTTTCCGTTGTCGTTCGATGCGCGAATGTTGCCGTCCAAGCCAGTGGTGTTGTTGATTTCCGACACGAGTTCGTCAGTGGTCTTGGCTACGTTTGCGTCCGCGCCAAAACCGAGAAGCGCCGCGCCGCCGGCTGAGGTGCCTTCAGCTACGGTGATCGCTGCGCCATCGTTGCTGGAGAGCGTGATTACGCCATTCTCGTTTGATGCGGTGATGCCATTGCCAGCCGCTTCCGTAGCGGCGTTGATTTTGTCGACGATGTCGTCAGCGGTGTCGCCCGTGTTGAGGGTGATGTCAGCCGTAGTCGTGGTGCCGTCGGAAATTGTGAACTGATCGCCATCGTTCGCCACGAGCACGTCGGGAACAGCCGCAGCAGTCGCTTTTTCGGTTTTTGTCAGGGAGACGTCAACCGGCGTATCGCCAACAGCGCCGCCGGAGAATGAAATGTTCCCCGAGGTTACGGAATCGTCAACTGTGTAGGAAGCGGTCTCGAAGGACTTGTCCTGGCGAGCCTGACGAAGGGTGGACTGCATCGACTCAAGAGTTTTGTTGATCGAAGTCAGGCCATTGTCGGCGGCTTCAATGGTTTTGATGCCGTTCGACATGGAATCCATCAGCGTCGACAGATCGTTGGAGCGTGACTGCAACGAAGAAGACGTGAAGAAGTTGGTGGGGTTGTCGAGGGCGGAGTTAACTTTCTTGCCGGTGGCGAGACGGTTCTGAGTGGTTGACATCATGTCAGCCGTGCTCTGAAGCGACAGGAGGTTCTGACGAACGCCGGACGAGAGAGTGATATTATCCATTTTGTGAGCTTCCTATTCTGGAATGATTAACCGCCTCCCATTCTGGGAGACCACCACATTCTGCAGTATACAGCCAAAATGCGCAAGAAAGTTTAACAAGTAATTAATCTGGTGCTTGAGTGTTTAAGCAAGTCGTTGTTTTAATGGTAAAAAAAACATTAACCACTATTTGGGATATTTCGCGTGTCAAAAGTTTAAATTTTTGAATTGAATTTTTGCTTCCTTTTTGTTCTTAATGTGAGTGAGCGGCGAGGTAATGGGCGAGCCGACTGTGCTTTGTCGCAATGGCAGCTCCGCAATGTTTGTGTCGCGATTACAGTCGCGTGAAGGCGGGGGTGTTTACGGGGCGGTTGCGGCCGCGGGTCTGGAGGCGGGTTTAAAGCGCTTGATCTACGTTGACGCCCGGGGTTTCGGGGGCGACGACTTCCGCCAAAGCCTTGCGCAGACGCAAGGTCGCTTCTTCGGGAATTTGTTTGAGAACTTCCCCGGTTTCAGAGTTTATGGTCTTGAACACCATTGTGTTGGTGTCAGGATCGCGCGATCCTTCACGCTTTACTTTTTCTTGCCGCTCGCGAGGGATCTCAGTCTGCTCTTGGCGCCCGACGGTTTGGTTCTGCTCAACCGTTTTGGAAGCCGGTAATTCAGTATCAGCTACGGCGTCCTTCACGGGCTCTGGACTGCGGGCGGGAGGAGTCGCTATGAAATATTGTTGCGGTCTGGCGACGAGCGGTTCCATGACTTCCTCCTTCTTGCAAGCTGAACGAAATAAGATTGCCTGATGGTCAGGCGACTAAGATCGCATTCTTAATTTTAAACTTTACACGCGAAGGTTAAGTTAGATCTTAACCTAATCGTTACATTTTTAACCTTTTTAGTCTAGCTGATTCGAGCGGTTTTGGCAAATTTTCTGATATGCAAGTCCTTGTCGGCTCACGGAGAAAAATTTTTATCGCTAGCTGTTTTTGCGTGAGCGCTAGAGAGAACGGTTAAGAGCTATGCCGTCTGACAACGGTGAAATATTGGGGGCGTCTCCATTTGCGCTATAAACGCGCGGCGCTTTTTTTTCTCCAACAGCCTTGGCGACGGTTCTCAGCAAATTGTCCGTGACCTCGCGCGCCGTGGCGAGCACGGCGAGATTTATTTTCATCAGAGGTTGAAATTCTTTATGCTTTTTCTTTAGCGCGGCGACGGAAACAGGGGTTAAGTTTCCCAGAGTCACGGAATGATCGCGAACATAGGTCATGCCGCGCATGTAAATACTGACGAGTTCGGCTTTTTGCGGCGACAGCGCCGCCGCCTCTTCGAGCGCGCCCTTGCGCACGAGAGCCGTCTCGTTCTCGATGATCTGCATAAGGTCGTCCATTGTTTGGGACAGACGCGCGCACACCGCTTCGGCGGCGAGGTGATCAACGACTACGCCGGCGAAAAATTCTGGCGCGCGTTCACTCAAGGATTTCGTGTCCAGGCTCATTTACCCTCTCAATTCCTGAAGCTTGATCAATTCGGACTGCACGGCGTCGGCTATGCCAATTCCGCCGGATGCCGCGATTGATTTGGAATATTCTTCAACAAGCAGTCCGCGCCATGTTTCGCTGCCTTCATTGTTTCCCCATGTTCCCCCTTCCTCCAGGCCGGTGAACATGGATTGGAGCATGGTGTTTAAAAACACCGCTTCAAACTCTTCAGCGGATTCGCGGGTCATGCTTTGGGAGGCTTCTATGTTGGCGCGCCTTTGGGCCATGGCGTTTTGCGTGGCCGCTTCGGCTATGGAGAAACCGTTGTTCATCACATCACCTCGATTTCGGCTTGCAGCGAACCGGAAGCCTTGATCGCCTGCAGAATTGAAATCAGGTCGCGCGGACCGATTCCCAAGGCGTTCAATCCATCCACCAGCTCCTTTAGGGTTACGCTTTCGCGAACGATGGCCAGCTTATTTCCGCTTTCCTCGTCAACGCTGACTTCCGTGCGCGGAACGATGGCGGTCTCTCCATTGGCGAAGGCGTTTGGTTGAACCACTTCCGGGCTTTCCGCGATGGTCACCGTTAGGTTTCCTTGAGCGACGGCGACAGTGGATACCTTGACGTTTTGTCCCATGACGATGATGCCTGAGTTCTCGTCGATAACCACGCGCGCCGGCAGATCCGGCTCGATAATCAATTGCTCGATGTCGGTCAGCAGGTCGACGATATTTCCGTCAAAGTTGCGAGGCAGGTCAATGCGCACCGTCGCTGGGTCCGCGGGTTCCGCGGTGGGTAGGCCGATAAGCTCATTGATGGCCAGAGCGATGCGGCGAGCGGTTGTGAGATCGGGATTGCGAAGAGCAAGCCGCATTGTGGTGAGAGAGGCGAGTTTGAACTCGATTTCCCTTTCAACCAGTGCGCCGTTGGCTATTCGTCCAGAAGTGGGAACGCCGCGTACGATGGAGGCGGCCTCGCCGCCGGCGGAAAAGCCGCCGATGGCGACGGGGCCTTGAGCAATGGCGTACACTTCCCCATCCGCGCCCAGAAGCGGGGTCACCAGCAAGGTGCCCCCTTGCAGGCTGTCTGCGTCTCCAAGAGCGCTGACGGAGACGTCAATGCGCGTTCCCTGAGTGGAGAAGGCGGGCAGATTGGCGGTGACCATGACGGCGGCCACATTGTCGGTGTTGAGATCGACGTCGCGGGTGTTCACGCCCAGTCGTTCCAGCATGGCTTGCAGGCTTTGCCGGGTGAAGGGGGCGTTGCGCAGTGAATCCCCCGTGCCTTGCAGTCCCACCACCAAGCCATAGCCGATGAGCTGGTTGTCCCTTACGCCTTCAAAGTCGGAAATATCCTTGATCCTTGACGCGGAAAGAGCGGCCGTGGTCAGGCATAGCATGCAGATGAATACGGTCAGAAGGCGAAGCGTCATAGGCGAAGTCATATTGGGCTCTTCCAAAACATTTTTTGTTTCAATAAGCTAAATTAATTAAGCGAGAATCGTGCCAAACGCCTTATTCGACGATAAAACACAGATAATAAGGGATTTTCTTGAGCGAAGGGGGCGCGTTGGGCTATCCTGAACTTCCATGGTTGGGATGCGGGCGGCAAAATTTGCCGCTTTGAAGCGGCGTTGTTAACCATGCCGGTAAATTTGGCCGGTAAATTTGGCCGGTAAAATTGACCTGGGATTAAAATTGATCATCGGATGATGGTCGCTTCGCCGCCGGCGAATTTGTCTTGTCGCGCCGCTTGGCGCAGATATAGGAACATTGGTTCTCATGCGTATTACCGGCAATCCACCTCTCACGGGTGTTCAGTCCAAGTCAGTCAAGCGTCGTTCGAGCGGCGGTGACGGCGGTTTTCATCCGGCGGAGGCCGAAGAGGCGGGCGTCGCCCATAAGCCCGTTGCGTCCACGTCGCTGGGACGCGTGGATTCTCTGCTGGCATTGCAGGAGATGGATGATCCGCTTACGGGCCGGAGGCGGGCGGTGAGCCGAGGATATGATTTGCTGGATCAACTGGAGGGGCTGAAAATGGACCTTCTGGCTGGACGAGTCGGCGCTGAGCGTTTGGAGCGCCTTGTTGGGATGCTCGAGCGCCGGTTTCAAAGCGATGACCCGGCGCTTGAAGCTATGGTGGATGATATTGAATTGCGAGTTAAAGTTGAATTAGCCAAGCTCGGCCGATTCATCAAATAATGCCCGAAATTCAGGAAAAGAATTGGGGGGGAATCGCAATATTTCGTTCAATTTTCTCTAAGGTAATGAAAAAGTTAATATTTTTTATTTTTAAAATTATTGCTGACACCGTTGTCGTTCGTCTTCGCTCCCGTTATATTCCGCCCCGCCTGTTAGGTAGCCGGAGTTGAAAATGACGGTCGAGCTTGAAGCTGATTATAGTCCCAGCGCAGATGAGCCTTTCATGAATGAGAGGCAGCGCGAATATTTTCGTAAAAAGCTTCTTAAGTGGAAGGACGATCTTCTTAAGGAGAGCCGAGAAACCCTGGTGACGCTTCAGGAGGAAAGCCAGAATCATCCTGATCTTGCGGATCGCGCGTCATCTGAAACGGACCGTGCGATTGAACTGAGGGCAAGAGATCGACAACGCAAGCTTATTGCGAAAATCGACGCCGCGCTTGAACGCATCGTGGATGGATCATACGGTTATTGCGAAGAGACGGGAGAGCCGATTTCGGTAAAGCGTTTGGAGGCGCGGCCGATTGCGACACTTTCCATTGACGCGCAAGAAGCGCATGAACGTCGTGAGAAAGTGTATCGCGACGAGTAAAATTCTGAACGGTAGAAAATTTATAGAACCGGTCGCTGCAAAGTGGCCGGTTTTTTTGTTTGGGAGTTTTCGTAGGGCGTCAAACGCGCTAGCGGCTTTGAAAAATATGCGGGCGCGGCATGGCTGGGGAGCAAGCGCCGCGCCCGCAAAGCCGTTCTTGCAGGGGAGCATGAACGGTAAGGGGAGCAAATGATGCGCGCGCCCTCTTGAGGAGGAGGCGCGCGAGAGGGGGCGAGGGGGCGTTAGAACGGTAGAACGATGTCGAGAACCTGACTGCCGTAACGGGGTTGTTGAACGTCGGTGATCTGGCCGCGTCCGCCATAGCCAATTCGGGCTTCCGCGATTTTTTCGCTCTCGATCGTATTGTTGGAGGCGATGTCTTCAGGGCGAACGACGCCGCCGACGACCAGTTCGCGCACTTCGAAGTTCACCCGCACTTCCTGACGTCCTTCAATGACCATATTGCCGTTTGGCAAGAGCTGAGTGACCACTGCGGCGACTTTTGTCGAAAGGCGTTCATTGCGGTCAACGGATCCTTTCCCCTTGTATTCGGAATCGCTGTTGACCGAAGCCAGGTTGCTGGCGGACATGCCTGCGGGCAAGAACAATGTGTCTATGGCGGTTCCCAGCGCGCCGCCCGCCCCGGTGCTGTCATCTCCTTCTCGAGAACGCTCTGTTTCATTGTCGATGGCGGCGCGATCAGAGATCGTCACCAGCACTGTGAGAATGTCTCCAACCTTTTTGGCGCGTTGATCCTCGAAAAAGGCGCGCGCTCCCGAACGCCACAAGGAGTTTGAATTGTAGTGCACGGGCGTGGGCGTGGGCATGGGCATTTGCACCGGACGGTATCCAGGCGTCGTGGTTGGGTCTTGTATGGCCGTGAGCGGCGGCGCCTTGCCTACGTTGGCCAGGCGGTCAGCGGCGCCGCATCCAGCGGCGCTCAAACCAAGGATTAGGGCCACGCCGAGTTTCAAGGAGGGGAGGGTCCGGGTCATCAATTACTCTCCTGCAAGCTGGCGAGTTGCGGTCGGCTGTTTGCTATGGTCACTTGGCCGCGAGCGGTGATCTCGCCGGTGACGATGCGCCGGGATTGAAGATTCAGAATTTCGATCATGTCGCCTTCGGCGCCTTTGCTCATGGCTTGTCCGCGCGAGGTCAGCGTCATGCCCGGTATTTGATAAAACAGGGTCACTTTTTCTCCCCGATTGACGAGGACGGGAGCTTCAATGTCTATGCTAGACAGCAGTTGTCCTTCACGCAGAGAGCGTTTTGCGGCCATTCCTACCGCGTCCTGCACCGCGCCGATGGAACGTTGCGAGGCGTGCGTGCGCTGCGCGCGGCGAATTGTGAGGTCTTGAGCGCGAATGACTTCGCCGCGCGCCACTGGCGCGGCGAGAGCCACCACGTCAATCATTTCGGAGACGCGCCCGGTGAGAGCGATTGTTTTGATTTTACCGCCAGTGGCGATTTCCACGGAGGCCGATAGTTGTCCGCTCGTCTCCCGCCAATCTACGCGTCCGAGGCGCACGGGATTCGCGGCGTGAGGGTCGGCGTGGACCACATCGGGTAAACCGAAGAGGGTGATTTCTAAATCCTCTGGCGATAGGGACGGACGTTGCCGAGATAATTCAGCCTTGAGCAATCCATTCACCAGCTCGCTGGTCACCGGAAAGCTGACCCGGCGCACCACCACATGACGCAAACCGTCGGTTCCAGCGTCTTTCAGGCCGGCGGCGCGCGCGCGTTCGGCGATTTGCGCGGCGCTCACCGTCCCCGACGTGCCAAGATCCGGAGCGCGGAAAAGCGCTTTGTTCGCGATGTCCCCCGCATTGGCGTAGAAATCGCCGATGGTCACGACGTCTTTGTCGACAAGGACTTCGGAGCGAAGCGCGTCGGCGGCGCTTGCGCTCGCAAACGCATAGCATCCAAGAGCGAGGGAGAGACATATTGAGCGAAATGTCATCTATGGACCTCCTATCTCATGTTCGCGGTGGTGGAGGACATTTCATCCGCAGCCTTGATGACGCGCGAGTTCATTTCATAGGCGCGCTGCGCGGCGATAAGGTCGGAAATCTCGGACACAGGCTCGACGTTGGCCATTTCCAGATGCTTTTGCATGAGGTCGCCGAAGCCTTCTTCTCCAGGCGTGCCCACCAGCGCGGCTCCGCTGGCTTCTGTTTCTAAAAACAGGTTGTCGCCAATGGCTTCCAGACCTGACTTGTTAATGAAGCGGGCTAATTGAATTTGTCCAAGCTCTTGAATTTCCCCGTTGTCGTCGATGATCTGAACGGTGCCTTGAGCGTTGATTGTGATGTCTCGAGCTTCCTCTGGAATAACGATGCCCGGGTCAATGGTGTAGCCGTCGATGGTGACGAGCGTTCCGTTGGCGTCGCGTTCCAGCGAACCGTCGCGGGTGTAGCTGGTCGTCCCATCCGGCATTTGCACTTGCAAAAAACCTTCGCCGCGTATTGCGATGTCGAGGTCTTTGTCGGTGCGCTCCACGTTGCCTTGCGTCATGATGCGGGAGGTGGCGGCGGTTTTGACGCCGGAGCCGATTTGGACGCCGGTGGGCACGATGGTGCCGGCGTCTGACGTGGTCGTGCCCATGCGTCGCAGGTTTTGATAGAGCAAATCCTGAAAATCGGCTCGCTGGCGCTTGTAGCCAGTGGTGCGCATGTTGGCGATGTTGTTCGAGATAACTTCCACGTTGAGTTCTTGAGCGCGCATTCCAGTCGCTGCGATATGAAGAGCTTTCATGTTCGGGCCTCCTTCGCCGCGTTATGCGTTCACTTGTCCGAGCGTCTCGATGGCTTTGCGCATCAAGTCGTCATTATCGGACATCATTTTTGAAACGGTTTGATAGTTGCGCGTGACTTCGATCATGCGCGTCATTTCCGCGACGCCTTGAACGTTCGAACGTTCAAGGGCGCCTTGCTGGACGCGAATATCGGTCATTGGCAGCGGGTTTTCCGCGGCGAAAAGATTGTCCCCAATGCGCTGCATTTGGTCCATATCGGCAAATCTGACCACGCGTAGCCGGCCTTTTTGGCCAAGCGCCGTTGAGATCGTGCCATCTTCCGCGATGCTGATCGCGCCGTCGTCTTCAGAAAAGTTAATCTGCCCGCCGTCGCCAAGAACAGGCAAGCCGTCGGCTGTGACCAACGTTCCCTGATCGTTCAGATGCATGGCGCCGTTGCGGGTGAAACTCTCGCCTTCAGGCGTTTGGACGACGAACCATCCATCTCCCTCGATCGCCACGTCCAACGCGTTTCCCGTCATGGAAATCGCTCCTTGAACAAAGTCATAGGCGGAGCGGTAATCCAAAACATAGGAAAGCGTTCTGTCGTCGCGCTCGAAATCCGAGGCTTCGGCCACGGGCATGAGGTATTCTTCAAACAAGAGGTCTTGGGTCTTGTACCCGGTGGTGTTCATATTGGCCAAATTGTTCGCCACCACATCGAGTTTGTGCCTCAATGCAGACTGGCGCGACAAGCCAATGAGCTGCGCATTGTCCATCGTTAACCGTTCCTTATGCTCCCCAATGAGCAGTCAGGCTCCCCAGCGAAACTGCTCGTTAAGGTTAATGCACATAGCGTGCCAATAATTAACGCATTGAAATATAAAGATTTAAATGAGAGTAGGGTGGCGTTCCGGCAGATAGTGCTCAGCGAAACAAGCCGGTGGGTAAAAATTGCCGATCTGCAGAAATTAAGAGTTTGGTAACTTCTCGTTAACCATTAACACTTTAGTAATAATATAAACGCGCGCGAAGGCGCACCGCCTGTTCTGAAGTTTTGAATCTGGAATTGGCGGGGGCGGCAAACGATGCGATGGGCGATTTTTGGATGGAGTTGACACGATGGCTGCTGAAGATGAAGCGGCCGCTGACGCGGAGAACGAAGATGAGGGATCTGCGTCTGGAGGTGGGCGCAAGAAGTTATTTCTGTTCGTTGCAATAGGCGTTTTGGCGTTTGGGATTTGTGGGGGCGCGGCGGCTTATTTTCTTGGCCTGTTCGGCTCAGGTCTTTCTTCGTCGAATGTCGAGGTGGGAGAACCCGCCGCTGGGCAAAAGCCCGTCGTGTTTTATGACCTTCCTGAAATGACGGTGAACCTCACTTCGGAAGGGCGCGTGACTTACTTGAAAGTGCGTATCGCGTTGGAGCTGTCCAGCAGCGCCATGGTGGGCAAGGTTGAACCTTATATGCCGCGTATTCTGGACGCCTTTCAAATCTACCTGCGTGAGCTTCGTCCAGCGGACCTGGAAGGATCGGCTGGCTTGTTTCGTCTCAAGGAAGAATTGTTGCGTCGGATAAACACCGCCGTTTACCCGGGGCGCGTTGAAGGGGTTTTGTTCAAAGAAATCCTGGTTCAGTAGGTGTTGGATGGCTGACGAAGACGAAATTGCCGATGATGATATTACCGACGCTTGGGGCGCCGCTTTAGCGGAGCAGGGGGCGGATGACGGCGATGATGATCTTGCGGCGGCGTGGGGTGCGGCTCTGGAGGAGCAGGGCGTCGCCGGGGGCGATGACATGGCGGCGCAATGGGCGGCTATGATCGACGATAGCGAGCCCGAATTGGAGAACGCTTCTCGAGGTGCGGATCGCGTTCTGAATCAGGAAGAAATTGACAATCTGCTCGGCTTCAACATTGAAGACACCATAGCAGGCGATCAGAGCGGCATACGCGCGCTGATTAACTCCGGCATGGTTTCATATGAACGTTTGCCGATGTTGGAGATCGTGTTTGATCGCCTTGTTCGTTTGACCACTACCAGCTTGCGTAATTTCACGTCTGATAATGTTGAAGTTTCGCTCGATTCCATTAGTTCGGTCCGTTTTGGCGATTACCTCAATTCCATTCCCTTGCCAGCGATTCTGGGTGTCTTCAAGGCGGAGGAATGGGATGGTTTCGGGCTATGCACGGTTGAGTCCAGCCTGATTTATTCGATCATTGACGTTCTGCTTGGCGGCGGTCGGGGGACCTCGGCCGTGCGGGTGGAGGGACGTCCTTATACGACCATTGAAAGCAATTTGGTGCGCCGGATGATCGAGATCATCATGCACGATATGGTTCAGGCGTTTTCACCCTTGTCTCCGGTTCATTTCAATCTGGAGCGTTTGGAGACGAACCCACGGTTTGCGGCGATTTCCCGTCCGGCGAACGCGGCGATCCTTGTCGAGCTGAGAATCGACATGGAGGACCGGGGCGGTAAAATTGAAATCATGATGCCTTACGCGACCCTCGAACCCATTCGCGATTTGTTGCTGCAAATGTTCATGGGGGAAAAATTTGGCCGTGACCCCATTTGGGAAGGACATTTGGCGACTGAAATCTATTCTGCGGAAATCGATGTGGATGCGGTTCTTTATGAAAGCCAGCTTCCCTTGTCCCGTGTTATGAGTTTGAACGTCGGAGAAACGCTCGTGTTTGATATTGGTCCGCAGGACCCTGTTCGGATCAAATGCGGAGGAACCTTGTTGACCGAAGGGACGCTCGGGAAGGTTGATGATTCCATCGCAATTCATGTGGAACGTGGATTGAGGCGACCTAAAATGACCTTGGCCGCTTTTGAACGGGCAATGCAAAAAGAAATGGAGACCCCATGAGCGGGATGCCGATAGGATTGATAATTGAAAGCCTGGTCGCCGTGCTTTTGCTTGTGACGATTGGATATTGCTGGACATTGAACCATCGCTTGAAGCGTTTGCGCGCCGATGAGGAATCGCTCCGCGCGACTATTTCAGAGTTGATCACAGCCTCAGAGATCGCCGAACGGGCGATTTTGGGGCTGAAGAGCACCGCGGGCGAAGCGGATCGCACTCTTGGCGAGCGTTTGTTGGAGGCGGAGCGGTTTTCGCAGCAATTGTCAGATCAAATTGGCGTTGGCGAAACGGTTCTTGGCCGGATTACCCAGATTGCGGAAGCGGCGAAACCTGCGCCCGCCCGCGCGCCGGCGGATTCCGTGGCTGATCATGCCGCGGCTCAGACTGCTGTGGCGCAACCGGCGTCCCGGACGATGAATGCGCGTGACTTGCGTCAGGCCGCCGCCGAGACTGCGGCGCGTCTGGAGCGGTTCCGCAAGACAAACTCGGAGCGTGCTGCGTGAAGTTAAGACTGATCCCTGTTTTGCTGATTGCCGTTGGCGCGTTGTTGACGTTGAAGCTGCTCGGGTTGGTGATGACAGGACATTACGCGATTTTACCGGTTCCAACAGCTTTCGCGCAGCAAGAGGCGCCAGAAGCTGAAGCGCAGGGACAAGCAGAGCGGGAGGGCGCGCCGAAGCCATTGCCCGACGGAGCCGCTCTGGATGGACCGTCGTCCTTGGCTCCGGGGGCGGGCAATGAAGGTCTGCCGGCCGGGCTGGAGCTTGGCGGTTCTTCTACAGAGCGTAAGGTGCTGGAGAGCTTGAGCGAGCGACGCCGGGATCTGGATAAGCGCGACAAACAAAATATATTGCGTGACGAGCTTTTGAAAGCGACTGAACGGCGCATTGAAGAGAAAGTCAAACGGCTGGAAGCTCTGGAGCAACGTTTGACGGCGTTGCAATCGGCTGAGGAGACGAAGGCGGCGCAAGAGATCAAAGATCTCGTCATTATGTATGAATCAATGAAGCCGAAAGACGCCGCCCGTATTTTTGATCGTCTGGATTCGGAAGTTTTGTTGAAAGTGGCTTCAGAAATGAAACCGCGGAAAATGGCGGGAATTCTCGCCGCCATGTCGCCCGACGTGGCGCAAAAGCTTACAGTGGCTCTGGCGAAGGGGCAAACGGGCGCGCAGCCGGCGCCTCTTGCGCCCGGCGGGGCTGGCCAGCCCGCCTCGACCGCGGATCTTCCCAAAATTCAGGGAAACTAACCGCTGTTCTTAAGCATGTGTAAGCGCACGTTAAGTCTGTAGTGGTAATTTGCCGAATATAAGGTGAAAATGGACGCGGCGATTTTGAAAAAATTGCCGCGGATCGAAAGTATGTTTGGCGATGACTATTGAACCACGAGGCGCATTGTGAACGCGATAAGGCGGGCTGGTCGGATAACGTCAGAAGCGACACGTGATTTTTCTGGCTGCCTCTGTAGGCGGCTATGGGCGCGCGTCTGGCTGTTTTGCGCGGCGCTTTTGGCGGCCTCGCTCTTTTCGCTGCATGCTGCGTCGGCGGCGTATCTCAAGGCGGATCTTTCCGCTGTTCAGGAAGAGGGATATGCGCGTCTGATCTTGACGTTTCCCGAGCTTACGCTTTTGCCCTCCTATGACGCCTCCTTGACCAATGGCGTTCTGCGCGTTTCGTTTCGCGATCCGGTGGCGATTGAAGTCAGTCAAATTCCTTTAGCTCTTCCAGATTATATTTCCATCGCAAGACGTGATCCGGACGGATCCGCCGTGCGTTTCGCTCTTACTCAGGAATTACGCATCAACACTATGGAAGCGGGTGAGCGCCTGTTTATCGACCTCTTGCCGCGCGATTGGGTTGGGCTGCCGCCGGGGTTGCCGGAAGATGTGGTTAAAGAGTTGGCCGAGCGCGCAGCCGACGCTTTAAGCAAGGCGCGCGCGCTAGAGCTTGCGCAAGCCACTCGAAAAGAGAAGGCGCCGGAAGTAAACCTTCGGGTGGGATATCATCCAACTTTTACGCGTCTGAGTTTCGATTGGTCTTTGCCTTTTGACACGGCCTTTGTTCGCGAGGGGGACTTGGTCAAGTTAACCTTTAGTCATGACGCTCCCATAGATTTGATGGCGTTAAAGCGGCAGAAACCGCCGGGTCTTGTTGACGCGACATCATTTTCTGACAACGGTAAACTTAAAATTTTAATGCGAATTGATCCTTCGGTCGATGTTCGCGCGTTTCGGGAGGACGCGAGTTATATTGTTGACGTGACGCCTCATTCGATGCCGCAAGACGTGGTCAATGATGCAATCGACAGCCAGCTTGATCCTGACCTTCCTGAAGGCGCGCGCGAGTTGGTGACGGCCCCAGCCGAAAGCTCTGCGTCAACAGTTGAGGGACAGCCGGCGCGTAGGGTGGAGGAGCAGAGCGCCGTGAAAACCGCTCCTGTAGTTAATGCTGCTCTCAATGAGAAGGCTACGCCTTCAACTTCAGGTGAAGAACTTGACATACCGCCTGCGATTGACGTTGAGGCGGATGGTGATCCTCAAATTACGAAAGCTCTTGCGCCGCCACAGCCCGCGGCGGGGCCTGAGACGCCGCCCGAAGATCACGACATGGCCGAGCGCCGGTTCGTTCCGGCTGAAGCGCGTAGAATCGGCGACACCGTTCGGGTGGTTTTTCCTTTTGCAGATCCGGTTTCTTCCGCAGTTTTCAAGCGTAATGATACAATTTGGATGATTTTTGACACGGACGCTCCGATTGATATTCGCGGTATGCGCACCGTTTTGGGGCCCGATGCGGAAACGGTCGAGTTGACTTCAGAAAGTGGCCGACAAGTTCTGCGAGTTGACCTTTCAAAAGACGCTTTGACGACGATTGGAGTTGATGGAAGCTCATGGGTGTTGACGATCGGAGATATTATTCTTGAACCGTCTCGTCCTTTGCGCGTTGAGCGCAACGTGCGTAGCGATGGGGGAGGGATTTTACGAATTCCCTTTGACGAGCCGCAAAACGTATATGAACTCACAGATCCAGTTGTGGGCGACACCATTTATGTGGTCACGGGATTTGGTCCGGCGCGCGGGGTAATAAAGTCGCAAAAATTCGTGGATCTCGAGACTTTGCAGTCCGCCCAAGGCGTTGCCGCTGTTGGTCGTAGCGATCATCTGCAAGTGAAGCTTTTGGGAAGCGCTATTGTTTTTGAGCGTCCCGAGGGGTTGAATTTATCGAACCGTGAGTTGAAGGGCGGCTCGTCTTTTTTGCGCGGTTTGGGGGATCCAACACGCGTTAGCTACATTGATTTGAGTTCAGTCTTGACGTCGGGAACGCCTGATCTTCAGAAGCGAGTGAGAGAGGTGCGGCAGCAGGTTTCATCTGCTTCCGAGCCTGAAGAGCGGCAAAGACTTCATATGGAGCTTGGGCGGCTCTATTTGGCCCATGGTTTCGCTCAGGAAGCGCTTGGCGTTATGAAATTGGCGGCGGAGGAGGCGCCGGCTCTGGAAAGCGAGGCGAATTTCAACTTGCTCATGGGGGCGGCGCAACAGCTGGCAAGCCGCCCGGTTGAGGCTTTGGAGTTTTTGAACTTACCTGCATTGAAAAACAGTCCGGATGCGGCGGTTTGGCAAATGATGGCTGCAGCTGAATTGAATGATTGGGCGGATGCGCGTTTGTCCATCCCGCGCGCGCAGGCCGTGATAGGCAGCTACCCACCATCAGTTCAAGTGGAGTTTAACCTCGATGCGGCGCAGGCTATGGTTGAAATTAACGACTTTGGCGCCGCCACTGAAATTTTGGCGGAAATCGACCCAAGTATGATCGAGCGCGATCAAGCCGCAAGATATGATATTTTACGTGGACGGGTGGCGGACGCTTCTGGGCGATCATTGGAGGCGCTAAGAGCTTATGAAGTCGTGCAGCGCTCAGGGGATCGTCCACGCGCCGCCGAAGCCGGCTATCGTGCGTTGAGGATTAAATATCGCGATGGCGACCTTTCAACCGCTGACGCTATAGATGAATTGGTTGGTTTGGCGGCGTCATGGCGCGGCGATGAAACGGAATTGAAAACTTTGCGTTTTCTGGCTCAGCTCTATGCCGCTCAGAAAGAGTATCGCAGCGCTTTTGAAGTGATGCGCGCCGCCGTACAGGCGGATCCCGGAGCGACGACGACCAGATTGCTGCAGGATGAAATGGAGGAGGTTTTCGCGAAGTTGTTTCATGACGGCGGGGCCGACGACATGGATCCGGTGAAAGCGTTGGCGCTTTTTTATGATTTTCGAGAGTTGATGCCCATTGGACGCAAGGGCGACGACATGGTGCGCAAACTTGCCAACCGGCTGGTGTCGATGGATCTTCTGGCGCAAGCGGGGGAGTTGTTGCAGCATCAAGTCGACAACAGGTTGAAAGGCGCCGCGCGCGCGCAAATCGCGGCGGATCTTGCAGTTGTTTATCTGATGAACCGTAAACCAGAGCAGGCTTTGCGTGTTCTTGCGCGTACGCGGCAGGCGCAATTACCCAGGGAATTGGAGCGGCAACGTAATATTGTCGAGGCGCGAGCCTTGACGGAAAGCGGCCGGCCGGAAATTGCTCTTGAGATTGTGCGCAATATGCGAGGCTCCGATGTGCAGAGGCTGCGCGCGGACACGCTTTGGGCGGCGCAAAGTTGGCGGCTTGCGGGTGAAGAGCTTGAAAGCCTTCATGGCGCGCGCTGGTCCGATAGCATTCCTTTGGGAGAAACGGAGCGAAGCGACATCTTGCGGGCCGCCATCGCCTATTCTCTCGCCGAAGATGAGTTCAGCTTGCAACGCTTGCAGTCTAAGTTTTCCAGAAAAATGAGCGATAGCGAACAAGCGGAAGCTTTTGACATAGTGACGCGCCCGGGGGAGGAGCGCGGGGTGGAGTTTATGTCGGTCGCGAATGCGCTGGAAAATATTGACTCTCTTGATACGTTTTTGCGCGAGTACCAGCGCCAGTACCTTAGCGCGCCCTCCACGGCGGAAGCTTATGGGGGTAAACCGGCCGAGCTTGAGCAGTCGCGGGCGCCTTCAATGGATGTGGCGCAAGCCTCAAGGTAGTTGAGTGGCGGGGCGTGAATATTGCTCGTGATGGGCGCCAAGCATAAGCACGCGCGTTTATGTTCTGGTTCTTGTGTCTCAACCGACGCCAAAACTGCGAACCAGACTTCCCGCGATCAGATTCCAACCGTCCACCAGAACGAAGAAGATAAGTTTGAACGGCAGTGAAATCACCACTGGCGGCAGCATCATCATGCCCATGGACATCAGCACCGAAGCGATGACGAGGTCAATAATCAGGAATGGCAAATAAAGTAGAAAGCCGATTTCGAAAGCGCGGCGCAATTCGCTGATCATGAAAGCTGGAACCAGCACGCGCAGACTAAGGTCTTCGGGCGTGGCGGGCGGCTCTTCGCCGGACAGTTCGATGAAAAGCGCCAGATCTTTTTCACGCACGTTGCGGCGCATGAATTCGGAAAAGGGCACAGAGGCCTGTTCGAAGGCCTGATCCATTTCGATCGTGCCTTCTATGAGAGGCTGAACGCCAGCTTCATACGCCTGTTCAAATGTTGGCGCCATGATGAAGGCCGTTAGAAACAGCGCCAGGCTGGTCATCACCGCGTTTGGCGGCGCGGTTTGCAGACCGATGGCTGTGCGTAGCAGTGATAGCACCACGACAATACGCGTGAAGCTGGTGACCATGACCAAAATTGACGGAGCCAGAGAAAGCACCGTCATCAAAGCGACGATTTGAACCGCCCGCTCTGTTAATGACGACCCTTCGCCAAAGCCGATGGTTAATTCTTGCGCGTTCACCAATGATGATGAAAGCGAAAAGCTTGTAAGAGCGAGTAGAAAAACTGCTGCGCGAAAGAAACACGTCCCGTGGCCGTTGGAGGCCATGGACTTGAACTTGGCGGGAAGGGGGGACGGCTCATTTGAGGAGAACGGCCGCCGAGAGCGGCGACCGTATGAGAGAGACATTTATTTTGGCTCGCTGATTTCGTTTAAGAGCTTCGCCATTTCTTCTTCAATCGCGTCTATGGTGACGCCGCCGTCCTTTTTTGCGTCCGTATCCGCTGAAGGCGTTGGCGATAGGGACACCGAACCCATTGAGGCTTGAGGCGCGGCGGCGGCGCTGGTGGTCGTCGCCGTCGCCGGCTGAACGCTGACGCTTGGAGCGGCTTGGGTTTGGCGAGGCGCTTCACCGCGCTGGCTGTTCTGCGTGGGGCGAACATCGGAAAGGGACGCGTTGGCGCTTGTTGCATTTGAAGCGCTGGTATCCTGTTTTGCAGCTAAGGAAGAGAAAAGACTTTCTTCCAATTGCTTTGACAGAATTTCCGTTTCCGTCCCTGACCCCGTGGGGTGGTCGGTGGGCGCTTTGACTTCCGGTGACGTCTTTGGCGTCGTGGCGGTCTCGTCTTGGCGGGTGAACAGGCTAGCGGCTTTCGCCGCCGGGCCGGACGAGGGCGGCGTTAAATTGCGGCGTTGCGGCGCTGCGGCGTGCTCGGAGGCGGCTCTGGGCTCACTCCTGTGATGGTCTTGAGACGCGGCGGCGGGGGCGGAGGATGGTTCCGATTTAGCGTCGCCGGTTCTGGTATAGTCTCTGCCGGGCGTTGGTCGGACTTGCTGATCGCGGCCAAGGCCTGCGACGGCGGCGCCGGCCGCGGCTACGGATGCGCCAGCGCGTTGCATGCCGGAAGGGCTTATTGGATCATTGCTTTTGGGAGAAGCATTAGATCTTCCCATGGACGCTGCGGCCACGTCGAGCGGCCCGCGCGGCGAGGTCGCCGTTTTCTGCGCTGGCTTCGGCGTTTCCACTCTGCTTTGCGCTGCGCGTTCAGCTTGAGCGCCCCCGCGTGGCCGAAGCCATGCGTTGCCTGAATCTGATTGGCTGTTGTCGTCAGGATAGGATGCGGAAGAATGCGCGGCGGGGGCAGGGGTCGTCTTATGCGCCGCCGGAGCAGAGACTGAGTGTCCTGAAGCGGGGCGCTGACGAGCCGCGGGAGTGGAAGCTGATCCGCTTGCGCCGGCTTGTTCTTGCGCGAAGGCTTGGTTACGCGCAGACTGGCTGTAGCGTCGTTCAGCTGCGGGCGCAGGCCGCGCCTGTGGTCGCGAAGCCGCTTCCGCTGGCCGTGGAGCCGGTTCCGCTGGAGCTGCGGGTTTAGGCGCGGCGTGTTCTGCTTCCGGTTCTTTGTGAGTTACATTGACGGTTTGCTCCAGATAATTTGCCTGAAGCGTCTCGTCATCGTAAATGTCGTGAGGGGGCTGCGCTGGTTCGCTCGCGTTTTCTGCATAAGCGACCGCGCTCACCGGCGCCCGGGGCGCAGGATCTTGTTCGTTCGCCGCGGCGGCTGGTCGCTGACTTTGATTTTGCGCGTGCCTTGGATAATTGGCGCCGACCGGAACGCCGCGCACGATGTTCTGCTCAACGACCACGTCGCTGGGCCCGCCCACCAATATTAAATGCTCTATATTGTCCCGGCGCACAAGAATGAGGCGCCGTCGCGCGTCCAGCGCCGTCGCGTCCATAATGGCGATGCGTGGCTGACGGTTTCTGTTTCCAACGAAACGCGATCCCGTGACACGCCGTAGCACCCAGACAAATACTGCAATCAACGCGAGTACGATAAGCACCGCAATGAAAAATTGAACGCCGCGAGCAAAGCCCGGGTCTATTTCGAAGGTGTCAACCAGCCATTCGATCATTCGAACAGAGCCTCTCTACGCTATCTGGTTTTCAGGGGCGTTGCGCTGATGCGCAGCCCATGCGAATCCATTCATAAGTTAATATAACAAAATTCTTAATCTATGTGGCAGTTCATGCGGAATCTGTCCACGCAGAAGATCGAGTTCACTCTTTGAGGGTTCTGCTGCAAGGTAATTTTGATGTCCAATTTTATTTTTAAATTTAAAGGCTTACGATTTTTTTAATCTTGAAAATCGCGCTTTTCGAGATTCTTGATGAGATCGATGTGGAGCGCGAATTCGCATATTGCGCGTCAGAAACACGAATCATTCGACTTGGAAAGATTAACGGGCCCCGGCAGTTTTTACCTGACGCGTTGTGCGAAGTACTCCGCTCGCATGCGGTTTTCTCGTGGTTTTTGGCGGGAAAAAAGGGTGGCTCCCATAGGTTTCATGGGCGTGGAAAATTTTACGATTAAGGCGACGGCGGCGTGAAAATATTACTATTTGGTTAATCGTTAACCATTCATTAACCCTATAATGGGCAGAATTTGCCCAGTTAACTACTCGCTTTTTTGCGTCAATGGAACGTTCTGAAGCTCTTTCGCCGATAGGGATGCTTGTGGATGTCGATAGCTGATTTGCCGATTTTTCAGGCCTTGAAAACCAAAATGAGTTGGCATCAATCCCGTCAGGGCGTGTTGGCGGCGAATATCGCCAATGCGGACACCCCTGAGTATCGAAGTCAGGATCTGAAACAGGTTGACTTTCGCGCTCACCTGAAAAGCGGCTCTTCGTCAATCGCCACCGCCGCAACGTCGAGCAAGCATTTGCGGGTGAATATTGACGGCGGGCAAGGGGGCGAGGCTTTCAAGAAAGTTGACACACGGTCTTTCGAGGTGACGCCTGACGGCAATAGCGTGGTTCTTGAAGAGCAAATGATGAAGGTGACGCAAAACCAAATGGACTTTCAGGCGGCTGCGACCCTCTACTCACGCGGACTTGGTTTGATCCGCACGGCCATTTCACGCGGCGGAAGCTGACGCTGCATTTTGCAAGGAGCGCTAAGCTCATGGATTTTCTTAAATCAATTTTTGTCGCCGCCACCGGGTTGCGCGCTCAAAATGGACGGATGAGGGTGATCGCCGAGAATATCGCTAATGCGGATTCTACGGGGCGAACGCCTGAGGAAGATCCTTATCGTCGAAAAATTCCAACTTTCGCCGCAACCTTTGACAAAGAGCTTGAGGCTGAGGTCGTGCGCCTTGGCGAGATTGAAGAAGATCGCAGCGACTTCAAGGTTCGTTATGAGCCAGGTCACCCGGCCGCCGATGAAAAGGGTTACGTTCTCTTCCCCAATGTGAACACTTTGATCGAGACGGTGGATATGCGCGAAGCCCAGCGGTCTTATGAGGCTAATCTAAACGTGATCCAAACATCGCGCCGTATGTTGCAAAGAACTATCGACATCTTGCGCGCGTGATGAAGCAGGAACTGGCGAGCGCCTTGGGCGCCGCGTAAGCTGAAGCCGCCGTGAAACGGCGCGTAAAACATCGTTTAACTCCGGCAGAAAGTATTGGCCATGTCGACACCAACCATCGCCGCCAACGCCTATCGCACCGCCTCCGACCTTGCAAAGCAGGTGAAGCCTGAAGCGGAAAACTCCGAAGGAAAGCCAGACTTCGGCGGAATGCTGCGTTCTGCGGTCGCTGACGTGGTGGATCAGGGGCGGGTGACGGATGTGAAATCCATGGATATGGTTCAGGGTAAGGCGGATGTAGTTGATGTGGTGACCGCGATAGCGGAGACTGAGGTTGCCATGGAGACCTTGGTTTCGGTGCGGGATCGCGTTATTTCCGCTTATCAGGAAATTTTGCGAATGCCGATCTAAATCATTTATAAATGAGCGCGAATCTTTGGAAATATAGGAGTGCGCCAACGTGAGCGGTCCCGAGGTTTTGGATATTGCTCGGGAGAGCATTTGGGTTTTGATTATCGTGTCCGCGCCTGTGATGCTCATTGGCTTGTTCGTCGGGGTTGTGATCGCTCTGTTTCAGGCGTTGACACAAATTCAGGAAGCCACGTTGGTGTTCGTGCCGAAAATTCTTGCGATTTTTTTGACGTTATTGGTTACCTTGCCTTTTATGGCGCAGGCTTTGGACAGCTTTACCGCGCGTATTGCTGGTCTGATTGTCGCTGGAACATGAGGTTATTTTCTCCAGACACGGAGAAAAACTCCTGATGGCGCGCGAGGATATGGTCTCGTGACCCTTCAATTGGACTTTTTGCCGGTATACGCCGCGCTTTTCATCTTGTCCTTTGCGCGCCTCGGCACGATGCTTATGATGATGCCAGCCATAGGCGAGACTACAATCTCGACACGGGTCCGCTTGTCGCTCGGCCTGCTTCTCAGTTACGTCTTTTTTCCTTTGGCCGCGCCGCTTTACCCGATCACGACGACGACGCCGTTGAATGAATTGGGTCTTTTGCTTGTGGGCGAAATGGTGATTGGGTTTTTCATTGGGCTCGGCGCGCGAATGATCACCTATGCTTTGCAAATCGCCGGGGTGATTATCGCCAACCAGTCAGGTCTGGCTTTCGCCATGGGCGCGGACCCGGCAAACAGCGGTCAGCAGGGGGCGATCATTGGCACATTTTTGGGCATAACTGGGGTTACGCTGGTGTTCGCCACCGATTCTCACTATCTGGCGATAGCGGCCATGCACGATAGCTTCGCAATGTTTCCTCCCGGAGACTGGTTGCCGGTGGGGGATATGGCGGAATTAGCGACAACTCTGACGGCCGATATTTTCTCGATCGCCATGCGACTTAGCGCTCCGTTTCTCGTGGTGGGGATTGTGTTTTATTTTGGTCTTGGCTTGATAAATAAGCTCATGCCGCAGATGCAGATCTTTTTTATCGCTATGCCTTTGAACATTGTCGTCGGCATTGGGCTTTTGTTCGTGCTGCTCGTAACGATGATGACATGGTACCTTGGGCATTTTGAAGCGGCGATTGGCCGTTTTATTATCGGATAGTCGGAGAACGGCGCAATGGCCGAGAATGCCGATGACGCAGAAAAAACTGAAGACCCCACGCAAAAGCGGCTCGAAGAGGCCCATGATAAAGGGGATGTGGCCAAAAGTCAGGAGGTCAGCACCTGGTTCGTTCTCCTGGGAGCGGCGTTGACGGTTTCCATGCTCGGCTCTTCCACCGCCGATGGTCTTGGGGATGCCCTGCGCGGTTATATCGAGCATTCACATGCCATTTCTCTGGATGGGAACGCCCTGCGGGACTTGTGGTTTTCGACGGGGATGAGGGTCGGCGCGATTGTGGCGCTGCCTTTGCTGTTGTTGATGGCCATGGCCATCATCGGCAACGTCGTCCAGCATCGCCTGATTTGGACGGTGGAGAGAATCAAGCCTAAGTTTTCAAAAATCTCGCCCTTGGCTGGGATCAAACGTTTGTTCTCGGCTGAAAGTCTGGTCAACTTTCTTAAGGGGCTGATTAAAATTACGGTCGTTTCAAGTTTGATGGCGCTGGTTCTTTGGCCAGAGCGCGATCGCATAGAAACGATGATTTTTCGCGATGAGCGTTTGATTTTGACTGAAATGCAGGAGCTTTCGGTAAAGCTGCTGGGAGCGGTTCTGGCCGTTATGACCGTGGTGGCGGGTCTTGACTATATGTGGCAGCGTCACCGTTGGCATGAAAAACAGAAAATGTCTTTGCGAGAGATCAAGGAGGAGTACAAGCAAAGCGAAGGCGACCCGCTTATTAAAGGTAAAATCAGACAATTGCGGATGGAGCGTTCACGTAAACGGATGATGGCCGAGGTTCCCAGCGCCACCGTCGTCATCACTAACCCGACGCATTATGCGGTGGCGCTTAAATATGAAGATGGCATGCAAGCTCCTCAATGCGTGGCCAAGGGCGTTGACGCCGTGGCTTTGCGTATTCGTGAAGTGGCGAAGAAAAACGACGTGCCGGTGATCGAAAATCCGCCGCTGGCGAGAACCCTGTACGCAGTTACTGATCTGGAGCAGGAAATTCCGGAAGAGCATTACCGAGCGGTGGCCGAGGTCATTGGTTTTGTTATGAGAATGCGTAACAAACGCAGTTGGCGCTCCTGATTCTGCCTATTTTCGCAGGCGTTGCGTCTATTTTTCCAGATTACAGTGATTTTTCGACTGAAATTTCAGGTAAAAATTGAGGCGAGGCGGGAAAACGCTTAAAGAAAGAGAAAAGCTGCGCAAGGGGCGGAGAATACTTGATGAATGATTTAGAGACCCGGTCACATCCTCCGGTGATCGACCGGTCGGAAAAATCCGGCAATATCGTGCTGTTGATGTTGCTGGCAGTTGGTCTCGTCGCCGCCGCCGCCGCATTCGCATTGATGAGCCGGGAGAACGCCGAACCATATGTGCTTGCGCTTCTTGGAGTGCTTGCCGTGGTGGGCGTGTTTTCGCTGTTTGCAGGAGCTATAGGGCTTTTACGCTTTTCCACGCGGCAGGTGTCTAATCCCATTTCCGCGGCGTTTCTCGATGGCTTGGACGACGGCGTTTTGGTCACGGAGGCGGATGGGCGGATCATATACGCCAACCACGCCTATGCGAGCCTGACCAACGCCGCCGCCGCTGCTGAAGTGCGCAGCGTCGAGCGTGTTTTCTCATCTGATCCGTCTACGGCGGACGCGATCTTTCGTCTCTCTCAGGCGGTGCGGGGAAACCGCCTGGCGGTTGAGGAAATTCGTCTTGCGCATCGTCTGGGCGCATTGGACGGGGAGCCGCGTTGGTACCGGGTGAGCGTGAGCGCCTTGCAGGTGGCGGGCGCGCAGAGCAATGGCGGTTTTTATACGGTATGGCAAATTTCTGATATCACGCGAGACCGCGCGGAGCAGGAGACGTCTTTTCAGGAATTGCAACGCGTTATCAATTTTCTCGATCACGCGCCGGCGGGTTTTTTCTCAGCGGACGGGTCAGGAAAGCTTGTTTATCTGAATGCGACGCTGGCGGACTGGTTGGGCTATGACCTAGCTCAATTTGAATCCGGGGTAATTGACTTGTCTGAATTTGTGCGCGGCGACGGCTCAGCCTTGCTCCGTTCTATGCAAGGGCAGCCGGGCGAGGTGAAGACCGAGACATTTGATTTGGATTTAGTGACGAAAAATGGCCGCGGCGTTCCTGTGCGTTTGGTGCATCGGGTTCCCTTCGGGGCAAAAGGCGTGCCGGGAGAAAGCCGCACTTTGGTGCTGAATCGATCGCGCGGGGAAGAAGAGGCGGAGGCTCTGCGCGCCGCCGAAGTGCGTTTCGCCCGTTTTTTCAACAACACGCCAATCGCAATCGCATCCTTGGACGCAAAAGGGAATGTTGGACGAACGAACGCGCCGTTCCAGCGCTTGTTTGGGCAAGTCGTAGCCTCGGAAGGCACGACGCGGCTGGTCGATTTGGTGACCCCGTCGGCGCGTGGGAAGTTAGAAGTTCTGTTGCTGGCCGCCGCTGATGGTCAGAGCGAAATTCCCCCAATTGACCTGGCTTTGGACGAGCGTGAAGATGGTCGTTCCGCGACCTTTTACGTTTCCGCCGTTCAGGACGGGGAAGGAGACAGCGAAGAAGCAATCGTTTATGCGCTTGAAACAACCAAGCAGCGAGTTCTTGAAGCGCAATTCGCGCAAGGTCAGAAAATGCAGGCCATCGGTCAGCTTGCAGGCGGCGTAGCGCATGACTTCAATAACGTGCTGACTGCGATTATCGGGTTTTCCGACTTGCTTCTCGCCAGCCATCGCCCCAGCGATCCGTCCTTCCAGGACATTATGAACATCAAACAAAACGCTAATCGGGCGGCCGGTCTGGTGCGTCAGCTTCTGGCGTTTTCGCGCCGTCAAACCCTTCGTCCAAAAGAATTGGCGTTGAACGACGTGCTGGCGGATCTGTCGATCCTGCTTGACCGGTTGCTCGGCGAAAAAGTCGAGTTGAAAGTCATGCATGGCCGCGATCTTTGGCCGGTGATGGCTGACGTAAACCAGCTGGAGCAGGTTATCGTCAATCTTGCTGTGAACGCCCGGGACGCAATGCAAGATGGGGGCCTATTGAAAATCCGCACGGCGAATGTAAGTGAGCAGGAAGCGGCGAGCGCCATTAACGCCCGGGGAATGCCACGGGCCGAATATGTGCTAATCGAAGTCATTGATAGCGGTCATGGCATGACGCCCGACGTCATGGAGAAAATTTTCGAACCATTCTTTTCGACAAAAGACGTCGGCAAGGGTACAGGGCTGGGGCTCTCCACGGTCTATGGAATTGTCAAACAAACGGGCGGTTATATTTTCTGCTCCAGTGAGATTGAAGTCGGAACGACATTCCGCATTTTCCTTCCTCGTCATGTTCGTGACGAGGCCGCGGAGCCTGTGTCGAAACAGGTTGAGCAAGTTCAACTGACCGATCTTACGGGATCGGCGACGATTTTGCTTGTTGAGGATGAAGAAGCCGTGCGTGCGTTCGCCGCCCGGGCGCTGTCTTCTCGCGGGTATAAGGTTTATGAAGCGGCCAGCGGCACGGAAGCTCTTGAAGTAATGGAAGAGATCGACAGCCAGATTGATCTGGTCGTTTCGGATGTGGTCATGCCTGAGATGGATGGGCCAACGCTTTTACGCGAACTGCGCAAGACGCACCCTGAGCTGAAAATTATTTTCGTATCCGGCTACGCAGAAGACGCTTTTGAAAAGAACTTGCCGGAAAACGAAAAATTCTCTTTCCTGCCAAAGCCTTTTACGTTGAAGCAACTCGCAACCACGGTGAAAGAGGTTCTGTCCAGCTAGCGACAAGACAAGGAGCTGCAGAATCATAAGCGAGCGTCGGCGGGGGATGTGTGATCCCGCCGACCGTTGCTGTTGGATTTTCTGGGAAAGGATACGGCGAATAGTTACGAGCTGGCGCAACCGCGTCCTTCGGCTTTTGTTTTCAAGCCGACCAGGCTTTCCATGGTGTTGGGATTGCCTGGAAGTGCGTAGGATTGGGCCAACGCGGTGCGTGCGTTGTTAATGATCGCCAGATCCTGAACCGCAAAAGTCTGGCATCCCGACCCTTGAAAGCGCACACGTACGCGAATGATTCGATCGCCATTGTCTGAAGGACCAAACTCTGCGTCTAAAGCAGGGTTAGCTTCCCGGATGGCGCGTTCCATGACCACCATGTTTGGTTGATTCTGCACGACGATGGTGCCGCGTTGGGCGGCGCTTGAAACCAGCGTGGCGCGAACTGTGGCCGGGTCTGTCGCGATATTGACGGATTGGGCGCCTTTGGGAACGCTCAATTTTGGCTGCGCAGTTTTTTGCTCGGCCGGGCTAGTCTTGTTTGTGCCGCCGCCTCCACAAGCCGCCAATGCTGTTGATATCAGGGCAAGGGCCAGAATATTACGCATGGATTTATCCTCGTGTCGGGGCTCTGGTTGCATACTTTAAACCACTTTCGCTGAATTGTGGTTATGATTTCCTACCGCATTCTATTTAACTTCAGGAGGCGGAACGATAGCAAAGAAATAACAATTTTATTTCCGCTTACGCGTATGATCAGCCACTCTTCATCAGTTCTATGTAGCGGTTAACATACTATCGCGAAGCAATCCAAATTACAGCTGCTCAAAATATGGCGCATGTGCGCGATCTTCGCTCGGACGTGTCAGAAATGCCTCATTCTCTCAGCTGAAATGTTTCCTAAGACCTCCAAAAAAGGCCGAGCCGTTTGAAATCCGGCTCGGCCTCTTTAAGCGTTTCTTTGTCTGTAAACGACGAAGAGTTAGATGATTCTCATAATGCGCTGTTTGTCGGTTTTAAAGCGCTTGCAAATACGCTTCGATAGCGGTGACGGCGGCTTCGGCTTTTGAGAAGTCAGCGCCGCCAGCCTGCGCCATGTCCGCACGCCCGCCGCCGCCGCGTCCGTCAAGAGTTTCAGCGCCAAGCTTCACAAGATCGACCGCGGACACTCGAGCTGTCAGGTCTTCCGTAACGCCAACGACGATAGAAACTTTACCTCCCTCTGAGCCGTTGATCATAACCACGACGCCTGACTGAACTTGCGACTTGGCTTGATCGACTAAACTTTTCAGGTCTTTTGGGTTAATTCCCTCCACAATCTTGGAGAGGAAATTGACGCCGCCAACGTCGCGCGGAGCGTCTTGAGCGCCGCCGCCGGCGCCCATGGCTAATTTTCGCTTGGCGTCGGCGAGGTCTTTTTCAAGTTTGCGGCGCTCGTCGATAAGCGCTCCAACCCGGGTGGCGACGTCGGCGGGGGCAACTTTTAATATACCGGCGGCCTCGCGAAGCCTTGCATTTTGCTGCTCCAGATAGCGGCGGGCGGAGGCTCCGGTGAGAGCCTCGATACGTCTTACGCCGGCGGCTACAGCGCTTTCGCCCACCAGAGTGACCAGTCCAATGTCGCCGGTGCGGCGTGCGTGGGTGCCTCCGCAAAGCTCTAGCGAATAGGTTTGTCCGGTCCTTTCCCCATGCATCGCGGTTCCCATTGAAACCACGCGAACTTCTTCTCCGTATTTTTCGCCGAACAGGGCCATGGCCCCTTGTTCAATCGCGTCGTCGACGCCCATGAGGCGGGTTTCGATCGGCGCGTTCTGCAACACGATCTCATTGGTTAGCTGCTCTATGGCGTGCAACTCTTCCTGAGTGACCGGCTTGGGATGGGAGAAGTCGAAACGCAAACGCTCAGGCGAAACGAGTGAGCCTTTCTGGGCCACATGAGTTCCAAGGGTTTCGCGCAGCGCTTCATGGATTAGGTGAGTCGCGGAGTGGTTTGAGCGGATTGCGCCGCGACGCGCGGCGTCGACAGCAAGCTCAAGCGTCATGCCGACGCACAGGCATCCTTCTTCGACGGTGACCGCATGGGCGAAGAGATTGTCCACTTTCTTCTGGGTGTCGGTGACGCGGGCGCGAACGCCGGGGGCGCTCAAAACGCCAGTGTCGCCTACCTGGCCACCCGACTCTCCGTAGAATGAGGTCTGGTTGAAGACGACGAACCCGCTTTCGCCGGCGCGCAGCTCCATTGCGTCCGCGCCGTCATTGACGATGGCCGTGACGACGCTTTCCACCGCTTCCGTCTCATAGCCCAGAAATTCCGTGGCGCCCACACGCTCTTTAAGTGAAAACCAAACGGCGTCGGTGGCGGATTCACCCGACCCAGACCAAGCGGCGCGCGCTTCTGCGCGCTGACGCTCCATAGCGGTTTCAAAACCGGTCGCGTCGACGCTAATACCGCGTGAGCGCAGCGCGTCTTGTGTGAGATCAAGGGGGAAGCCGTATGTGTCATAAAGCTTGAAGGCGGTTTCCCCGTCCAGCTCTTCTCCTTCGTTCATGTCAAGGGTCGCTTCTTCCAGAAGGCCCAATCCACGCTCTAGCGTGCGCCTGAATCTATTCTCCTCTAAAAGGAGCGTTTCGCTGATCATGGCTTCGGCGCGTGCGAGCTCCGGATAGGCGCGTCCCATCTCGCGCACCAATGTCGGCACGAGACGGTGCATCAGCGGGTCGGCGGCGCCGAGCATGTGAGCGTGACGCATGGCCCGGCGCATGATCCGGCGCAGCACGTAGCCGCGTCCTTCATTGGAGGGCAATACGCCGTCGGCGATCAGAAAACTTGTGGAGCGAAGGTGGTCGGCGATCACCCGGTGGCTGGCCACCGCCTTGCCTTCGGCTTCGACGCCGGTGGCGTTGACGGAGGAGGCGATCAGCGCCCGGAACAGGTCAATATCGTAATTGTTATGAACGCCCTGCATGACGGCGGCCACGCGCTCAAGCCCCATTCCCGTGTCAATTGACGGGCGCGGCAGATCGACACGTTGGTCCGTTAATTGTTCGTACTGCATGAAAACCAGATTCCAGATTTCAATGAATCTGTCGCCGTCTTCATCTGGCGATCCGGGAGGGCCGCCCCATACATGGTCGCCGTGGTCATAGAAAATTTCCGAGCAAGGGCCGCAAGGACCTGTGTCGCCCATGACCCAAAAATTATCCGAGGTGGCGATGCGAATGATCTTGGCGTCTGACAGGCCTGCTATTTTGCGCCATAGGTCATGCGCTTGATCATCTTCCGCGTAAACCGTGACCAGCAATTTGTCCTTGGGCAGACCAAATTCCTTGGTGATCAGATTCCAGGCGAGCTCAATGGCGGTTTCCTTGAAATAATCGCCGAAGGAAAAGTTTCCGAGCATTTCAAAGAATGTGTGGTGACGCGCAGTGTATCCCACATTATCGAGATCGTTATGCTTGCCTCCGGCGCGGACGCATTTTTGTGAGGTGGTGGCGCGGGAGTAGGAAAGCTTTTCGACGCCGGTGAAGACGTTCTTAAATGGCACCATTCCGGCGTTGGTGAACATCAGCGTTGGGTCGTTGCGTGGCACCAAAGGTCCGGACGGTACGATTTCATGTCCATTTTTTTTGAAATAGTCCAGAAACGAAGTTCGGATTTCGTTTACGCCGCTCATGATTGACCCACTCGTTCATGTTCCCGAAGTTATCGCCACTTCGTCCATTTTTGTTGCTTGGCTGAGGCAAAAATTGTCCTCATTTGGACAACCTGTAGATTATTTTTATCTGCAAGGCTATTTTTGCGAATCTTTAAATCGCTTTTATCGGCGCGTTGGTGGGCTGTCCAGCCATGCAAGCAGTTTTGGGCTCATGGAAGCGTTTTAGTTTGGGGAAGCGGCGCCAATACGCCGATATGATAGCTCATAAACTGTAGGGAAGGCGTCTGTGGCGGCGGCTTTACGCTCTGCGCGCATTATGATTGCCGCAGAAGCAGGATAGGTCATCTTGATTGTTACGCGCGGGTCCGAGACGAGGAGCGCCTGAAAACTGAAATGATCGGGGCTCGTTTGGACGTCCCGGTCTAACGCGGCGATTGAGCCGCCAGTTAACGCCGGGGGCCAGTTAACGCCGGGGGGGACGCCGCGCGGCGTGGAGCCGCGCGGCACGAGTTTCAGTCTTCTTCCTCACCCTCCGGATGGGTGATCTTTTCAGCGATCAACCCGGCGTTTTGACGAACCGCCAATTCGATCTCGTCGGCCACTTCAGGGTTGTCTTTCAGGAACTGTTTTGCGTTTTCACGCCCTTGCCCGAGCCGCTGGCTATTGTAGGAGAACCATGCGCCTGACTTTTCGACGATGCCGACTTTGACGCCAAGGTCCACCAATTCGCCGACTTTTGAAATTCCTTGACCGTAAATAATGTCGAACTCCACCTGCTTGAACGGTGGAGCGACCTTGTTTTTGACTACTTTCACGCGCGTCTGGTTGCCGACGATTTCATCTTTGTCCTTGATCGCGCCGATCCGCCGGATGTCAAGGCGCACGGATGCGTAGAACTTCAAGGCGTTGCCGCCGGTGGTGGTCTCCGGAGAGCCGAACATGACGCCGATTTTCATCCGGATCTGGTTGATGAAGATCACCATGCAGTTCGATCGGGATATGGAGCCGGTCAGTTTGCGCAGGGCTTGGCTCATGAGGCGCGCCTGAAGTCCGGGCAAAGAATCGCCCATGTCGCCTTCAAGCTCGGCTTTTGGCGTCAAGGCGGCGACGGAATCGATCACCAAAACGTCGATTGCGCCGGAGCGCACCAGAGTGTCGGCGATTTCAAGCGCTTGTTCGCCGGTGTCGGGCTGAGAAATCAACAGGTTGTCTATATTTACGCCCAATTTTCGAGCGTAAACCGGGTCTAGGGCGTGCTCTGCGTCGATAAAGGCGCAAACGCCGCCATTTTTTTGAGATTCAGCGGCTGTATGCAGGGCGAGCGTGGTTTTTCCTGAGGATTCTGGCCCGTAAATTTCTATGACGCGCCCTTTGGGGAGGCCGCCAATTCCAAGAGCTATATCAAGACCGATGGAGCCCGTTGAAATCGACTGAACTTCGACGACCTGTCCTTGCCCGAGCTTCATGATCGAGCCTTTTCCAAAGGCGCGTTCAATTTGCGACAAAGCGGCGTCTAATGCTTTAGTTTTATCCATTTGTTTGCCCTCGACAAGGCGCAAAGAACTCTGTGACATAATGTGACGTTCCTTATTTCACGTCGTCGGCGACTATACAAACGAGAAAGTTGTACCTATTTTGTTCTGCGTATTTTATTATCTTTCAACATATTATAAAACAAGCATTTTTTTCAAATGTTCTTTTTTTGTTTTTTATAGAGGGGTGTGCTGCGTTTATATTTCCCCTATAAATTTTATTGAAGAATCGGTGTTGGACGCGCTGTCGCTTTCTTCTGCACGCTTGATTAAGCGGTTTTTGGCGGCGGCTTCTGGTTGACCGCTCTTGTTTTTGGAAGGGCGAAGGTCGACCGCCCTAAGGTCCGTATTTTGATTGTTATATTTGTAAATGATAGTCGTGTTGGCGGGAAATATTGAGCTGTCTCCTTGCGCGCCCTGAGTGTCGCTTCATGCGATGTTGTTATCATCCTACTCGGTGCTATGTTCTGTAGTATCGTATGCGCAACGTTCTAAGGGCAGGAAAATAATGTCGGACATCGTGGTAGAATCAGGGCAAACATTGGCGCCTCTTCAATATCTTGATCGAGCTGTTGGAGCCTTGCGGGAGATGGGCTTGACGCCTGATAGCACCGCCGAAGCGCCTATAAATGCGCTTTTGGAGCAAGTTTCAGATCTTTCGCCGGACAAGGTCGCGGCTATCGCCCGAACGCTTGGGCAGGCCTCCGTGTTCAACGAGGTTGTTCGCAACGAAATTCAGGCGATGTCCATTGGTGAGAGATATGAAGCGATTACATCGGCGTTTGATTCCATTCGCGATGACGCGAAAGGTCTTGTGGATCAGCTTGCCGATGGCAAAATTTCTTTTACGGAATCCCTCTCCAATAAATGGCGCGACATGACGCGCGGAACGATTTCCGATCGTTTTGACAAGATCCGCGCTACTTACCTGGAGGTCGCCAAAGCGACCAAGGATCAAGTTGAGCGCGAACAACGCATCCTTGAAGCTTACCGTGATTACAGAGGGGCGTTGAAGCAGTCGGAGGTTTTGGCCCTAGAGGTGTTGAATAAGGCGACCTCACATTTGGATCAGGCTAAAAACGACCTTGAAAGCGCGAATAAGGCGGTTGAAGCCTATCAAGGTGATGACGCGGCTGGAAAGGCTAAACTTGAGCTTGCACGAGATGAGAAGATGCGCGTCATGCAGGATCAGGAAAAGCGCTATCAAATCGCAAAGGACCTCGCTGATAATCTGACTATCGGCTATAATACCTCGGAAGTGATTATGGCCCGTCTTATGCAAACAACCAACGCTAAAGAGCGCGTTTACGCCCAGTCCGTAAGTTTCTTTTCGACCAATGAGTCGGTGTTGACGGCATTGAACGCTTCATTCACCGGACTGCAGGGGTTGCATGAATCAACGGAAACCTTGAACGCCATGAAAGCAGGCGTTTCGAAATCCCTTGAGACATTGGCCGAGATCGGCGATGCTGTGCAGTCTGAGGCGTTGAAAGCTGGGTACGGACCGACGGTTCAAGCGGCGGCGGTGAAGAAGCTTGTTGATTCCGTGGTGAATTTTCAGACAAACTCTCGTGAAATCATTCGCGAAATGCGCGATCAGGCGACACGGAATTCGGAAGAAATTCGCACGGCAGTCGAAGATGGAAAACGCCGTCTGGCCAAGCTGGCGGCCCAAGGCGACGGCCTTAAGGCTTGAAGCGCGTCAATGGCGTTGTGTAAGCCAATGACGATATATAAAAAGAGATGAGAGATGACCACGACGTCCCCTTCCGCCAAGCCGCCACTGGATGAAGTGATGATGGCTATGGACGTCGTGGACACCTTACGTCACGATGAAGCCGTCGCCGTCAAGGAAATGAACGCTGAGGACCGCGATGCGCGGATGCTCGAGCGATTGCGTCAAATATACAAAAGTCAGGGCATTGAAGTTCCCGAGCGGATCTTGATTGAAGGCGTGGCGGGGCTCAAGCAAAATCGTTTTGTGTATTCGCCGCCGAAAATCGGCTTCTCCAGAACGCTCGCCTACGTCTATGTCACACGCGCCGCCTGGGGCAAATGGCTGGCGATCGCCGCGCTGATTTTGGCGTTGTTGTTCGCTTCTTGGTGGTTTTTCGTTCACAAGCCGCAGCAGCGGGCGGCGCAAGCGTTGCAAGTGGAGCTATCGCAGACGCTGCCGAATCAATTGGCGGAAACCTCAGCCCGAATTGGGCAAATCGCCGTCGATTCGGCCGTGGTTGCGGACGCTCAGGCCATAGCGGACGATGGGATGCGCGCAGCCTCTGCCAAAGACGTGGTCTCCGCGCGCAAAAAGCTTGCGGACTTGCGCAAAATGGAAGAGGAGCTGAACCGCGCCTTTGAAATTCGCGTGGTGTCGCGTCCGGGAACGCCCACCGGATTGACCAGAATTCCTCAGGTTAATCCAACCGGCCGCAATTACTATCTCGTCGTCGAGGCGGTCAACGCCGATGGCGACGTTCTACCGCGCAATTTGACCTCTGAAGAAGACGGGAAGGCGCAAACGGTGTCCATATGGGCGCAGCGCGTGCCGAAATCGACGTTTGATCTGGTGCGCAAGGATAAAGAAAGAGATGGCGTCGTGCAGAATGCCGTTCTTGGAGCCAAGCCGCGCGGCAAGCTTGAGACGGAGTGGAGAATGCCAGTTGAAGACGGAGCCATATTGAAGTGGTGAGCGCCGGGTGCGGTTCGTCGCCGCGAAAAGGGAAGCAATCATGTTGAGCGGACAGCAGACGCTTGGAGCGATCAATGAAGCGCTTGCGGACCTCAAACGCGATGAGGCGGAAATCAACGCTCGTGTGGAGAAATCTGGTCGCCTTCTTGCCGATTTGACCACGCAGGAGATGAAAGCTTACCGTGAATTGGCGCGTTTTAGGCTGGAGAACTCCACTTTGGAAACGGTCTCCACCCGGTTGAACGATGCTCAGAAGAGCGTTTCTGAACTTCTCGAAACGCGCAACAAGCAAATGCGCCGCATGAAAAAGCGGCGCGACGCCTTGGAGGCTGAATGCAAAGCGCTTGAGGCGCAACGCGCTCAGGCGCTGGAGAAGCAAAGAGTTTTGAATGAACGCTTTGAGGACGTTGTCGGGCAAGCGGAGGAAGAACTCTCCAGCAATACGGATTTTGTCGCCCGGCGCGAAGAGGCCCGGCGTTTGGCGAAAACAGCCGCCGCGGCCAAGGACAAGGCCGCCCAAGCTAAAGCTGATAGGGACGCCAAGGGCAAAGATTATGAAAATGACGCTCTGTTCATGTATTTGTGGGAGCGTGACTTCGGGACTTCCAGCTACAATTGCACCGGCGTCATTCGTTCGCTTGACCGTTGGGTGGCCAAATTGGTGGGCTTCAAGGACGCCCGCGCGAATTACGCCATGTTGACCGAAATTCCGTTGCGCCTGTCGGCTCATGCGCAAGATTGCGCCGAGATGGCGGAGAAAGCTGAGGCGGGATTGGAGCAAACCTTGGCTTTGGCGGTCACGCGGATCGCAGGCGAGGACCTTGCCGCGCTTATTGACGCCACCGATGTCCAGATCAATGATCTGACCACCCGACTTGAAGCTTTAGAGGACGAACAGGACACGCTTCAGGCTGAAGAATCGAAATTTGCGTTGGGCAAGGACCCGCAGTTTCTTCAAGCTGAGGATTTTTTGTCGGAAGCTCTCAAGTCTGCCGACTTACGTCAATTGTTACGCGACGCCTTGTCAACGCCATCTCCTGACGACGAAAAAATTGTGCGTCGTTTGCAAGATATTGAAGACCAGCAATTGCGTCTCTCCACCGAAATGAGACAGGAGCGAGAGTTGCTGCGGGACGTTTCTCGTAGAAAGGCTGAAATTGAGCGCGTCGCTCGGGACTTCCGTCGCAAACAATATGACGCTGGCGGATCCTCCTTTAACAACTCGGGGCTTGGGTCGGTGCTTTTGGGAGAGCTCATTAAAGGGGCGATCAGCGGCGCCGATTATATGGCGCAAGCAAATAAGTCACATAGACGGCCCCAAACGCGCCGGCGCCATTCAAGCGTGGCTGGCGGGCCGTTTGGCGAAGCTTCGTCGGACTCGTTTGGCGGCGGCGGGTTTTCCTCCGGCGAAAGCTTTGGCGGCGGCGGCTTTGAGACAGGCGACCGGTTTTGATGCGTCGGGGCGCTGTGGCGGAAAGATTATTGTTCGTGCGGGGACGCTTGCGCGATTATGACGACGTTTGAGGTCAAGAAGTGGCTGTATCGCCATCTGGAGCAAAATAACGTTAGTAATCTGGTCGCCCGGCGGGTCGATCGTGGATTGATCGTGTTTATTTTCGCCGCCGTGTTCCTCGCGCTTATGGAGACCGTTTCCGAATTAAAAGCGGAATACGGGCCCTTTTTTTATTGGTCGGAATTTATCATTGGCGTTGGTTTCACGATAGAATACATGGCGCGATTATGGTTGGCGGATCTATATCCGCCATTGCGTCGGTTTGGCCCTGTGGGGGCGCGGTTGCGTTACGCAATACAGCCGGCGGCTATAATCGATCTCGTTGCGGTTTTGCCCTTCGTCATCTCTTTGTTGATTCCGGCGGCGGAATTGAAAATTCTGATCGTCATTCGTTTATTACGCTTGCTCAAACTCGCCCGTTATTCTCCGGCGTTGCGCTCATTGACCAGCGCCTTGGCCAGTGAACGTCACGCTTTGATGGCGAGTTTCATTATCGTCATAATCGTGATGATTTTTTCCGCCACCGGCATGTATTTCGCTGAAAGACATGCTCAACCGGATAATTTTTCTTCGATTCCCGCAGCCATGTGGTGGGCCGTCACGACATTGACCACGGTGGGATATGGCGATGTGACGCCAATCACCGTCAAGGGGAAAACGCTTGCCGGGCTGGTCATGCTCATTGGCTATGGCATGTTCGCATTGCCGGTGGGCATCGTGGCCACGGCCTTTGCGCGAGAGATCCATTCGCGTGATTTTTCCGTTACTTGGGGCATGGTCGCGCGCGTGCCGTTGTTTGAAGAGTTGCACGCTCATGAAATCGCCGAAATCGCAAAGCTCCTGCGCGCTCAATCTGTCGGGAAGGGGCAAGTGATCACGCGGCGCGGCGACGAGGCGCTCAGCATGTATTTCATTGCGAGCGGCGTTGTGGAGGTGCGGATGAATAATCATTCGATCCGGCTGACTGACGGAGGCTTTTTTGGCGAGATGGCGATTATCGGGCGTCATAAACGCGCCGCGACTGTGGTTTCGGTAGAGCCAGCCCAGTTGATGATTCTGGATACGGATGATTTGCGCGACTTGATGACACGCAAGCCGCAGCTTGCAGATCGTCTCAAGGAGGCGACGGAAGAGCGGATCGCCCATCTTTCAGATAATCTTGACGACTTGGCGCCGGATGACTTGGCCCAGGTGATGGAAGCGGTGAACGAATATGAGTTCTCAAAATCTAATAAATAATTTTATGTGGTTTGAGTTTGAGCGTTCGCGTTCGTAATGCTTATGAAAAAAAAGGCGGCCTCCAAGGCCCAGCCCTTAAGATAAGTGTTGATCATTGGAAGTGTGCACTTTTTCGTTTTGGGTCAATTCATTAGGGGCGTTTTATTGGCTGAAGACGCCGAAAGTCTTCCGAAGGAATCTTCGAGAGGCCAGCGCCGACGCTTGCCCAGAACTCCAGGCGGGTTCTCTGTCAACTTCTGTCGCAATCCGCATTGCGACAGAATTGGATTTTTCTCAGACCCAAATGACGGTCGTGGACGATCAAAAAACCATGCAGGACGGATCCGGCGAAGACCGCTCATACCGTTGTCCTGTTTTTACAAGATCCAATATCGTAAAATCGAACCAAGGCATGATGGGAGAGTACTACCGTCTTGGCTGACTGATAGGGCAAAGTTTCTCGCATCTTGTTCTAATCCGGATTGTAGCTGCCATCATCTGCCGCTTCATTTATCGCCAAGTGTTCCTCTACCGTTCGTTTGGCAAAGGCTCCCGGGTGCGCGCCGACATGGCGACCTATGGGCGCCTTATGCATGTAAAGAAGCTTATCGGAACTGATTATCTCCACGCGATGTTCTGCCCCTTGATGCCGACAGTGGTCTGACGGCCGCGGCGTCGGCTGTGATGATGGGCGAAATTACCAATCATAAGATCGACCTCACACAGATCAGCTTCGCCAAGGGATTGACCAATGACAAGAAAAAAGATCTCAGTCATGAGGGGCAAATCAAAAGCAGCACCTCCTTCGGGAATTCATTCTCGAAGTTTCATTGCTGAAGGCTCGGCATTCTTACCTGACAGACACGGAGGGCTTAGTGGCCGTGATGCTGGAGAAACGGGAGGAGTACCTCGACGGGTCCGAGCGCGGACGGGGCCAGATGGAAACCGGTATGCCATGGCCATTTCATACAAAAGGCGAACCAGATAAGGTTATTCACCTTTGGACAGATTTGGGACAACGCAGCTTCGTTGACCTGGCCCAAAGACTTACACGTGCGTCGATCCATCCGGTTGAGGCCTACTTCAATTACTTGCGGCGCCGTGTATCGGGATTTGAACGGGCATCTCAACGGCGTCTAACGCTCGGCGCATATGGTATGCCTATTCTTATTATGATCCAGAGATGGTGTTGAAAATGGTCAACATCGCCCGGTTCTACTACAATTACAGGGTTGCTGGACCAGATAAGAAAACGCCCGCTATGCGGATCGGCCTCGTGAAGAAACTGGTGTATCCGCGCGACCTGTTTACGCTGAAATAGGCGCAGCGGCCGCCTTCGCATTCACCGTTTCCCCAACGGCCCTATTCACGTGTCGGGCGCTGAGCTTCGCCGTATTTGCCGCCGAAGGTTGCTATGCGCAGGAAACTGAACCTGCAAATTTGTGAACTATCGTTGTTGAGACATCTTTTACTTTGCCGAAATCTACGTTGTGTTGGAGCCGCCCGTGGGCGAGCCCCAACATAATCATTCCCTACGAAATCAGGCATTCCCTACGAAGTCAGGCGTCGACGACAATCACCTCACCGTAAACTTCCTAGGCTTCTTCCAGCACTGTAGGGTTGATCGAGTTGATCCGGATACCACGTGGCATTTCATGCGCGACCACCTTTACAAATGTATCAATGGCGCCACTTGTGATAGCATCGGCCAAAGATCGCAGGCTGCCAAAGAAGAAACTGACGGCGTCAGAACTTTCCGAATACCCGCATATTGCGGTGTCGCAGTCTCGCCCAAGCTATCGCGAGTTGATTGATGACTGGTTCGAAGATCATGGCCTCGCGCGTGATGTCGTTGTGACCGCACCATGTTTCTCGCTCATGCCGACTATATACAGCGCACCGATGCTGTGGCTTTCATGACTTCGCGTTCGTTTGATCCGAACAAATTGACTATCGTGAATGTCGAAAACGGACCGAAGGGCTTTGAGGTACAGGCCGCATGGCATGAATGCTCAGAGAGTGATCTCCTGCACAACTGGATACTGGATATCCTTAGATCGCAAAGTAAATTGCTCAGCGTGGATGGCGCCTTAAACCAGCGCTTTTGCCGTTTTTTGTATAATTATCAGCATTACAAAGCTGATACTGGATGGTGATTTTGCGAAAGCTGAGGGCATTTCGCAGCGGTAAGGTCGAAGGGGGGCGAGTATTTGATCAAATGGCTGCTTTTACGGTTTTAAGTTTAGGATCGCACCTGCAACGAACGGTAGCTCTTCGCCGATCTGCTTGTGTTTCGTCGAGTCTCTAATCGATCGGTTTGAGTCCGCTTCGGACTGGACGCGGTCATTGATCGAACTGTGCGCCGTCGCCTGCAGTCTGCCACTCAAAAATGTGCGTGTCAGGTCGATATTTTGCAGGCTGGATTCTGAGCGGTGTTGACCCGCTAGGTTCTGGCTGCCGAAATGCCTGCGGGAAAATAGTTCGCACCGAAGAAAAGCACACGATTACATAATCTTACTAAAATTTAAAGGCGAGAGATTGTAATCTCTCGCCTTCGTTTGTTGAGTAAACTGGTATCAACATTTACCTTAAGGGCTGGGCTCCAAGGCTCGCCTTTTCATTGTCAACGCTATAAAGGCGCTGATGAAGCAATATGGCTTACGCCATGGCTTTCTGCAGGTTTTCGTCGATCTTGTCGAGGAAGCCTGTCGTTGTCAGCCACTTCTGATCTGGGCCAACAAGAAGCGCAAGATCCTTGGTCATGAAGCCGGATTCGACGGTGTCGACGCAAACCTGCTCCAGAGTTTGAGCGAATTTCGCCAATTCAGCGTTGTCATCAAGCTTTGCGCGATGCGCAAGGCCGCGCGTCCACGCGAAGATCGACGCAATCGAGTTGGTCGAAGTCTCTTCGCCTTTCTGGTGTTGACGATAGTGACGGGTCACGGTGCCGTGAGCGGCTTCCGCTTCTACCGTCTTGCCGTCTGGCGACATCAGAACCGAGGTCATCAAGCCAAGCGAGCCAAAGCCTTGAGCGACCGTGTCGGACTGAACGTCGCCGTCGTAGTTTTTACACGCCCAAACATATCCGCCAGACCATTTCAGAGCGGAGGCGACCATGTCGTCGATCAACCGGTGCTCATAGGTGATGTTGGCTTCTTTGAAGGCGTCCTTGAACTCGGCGTCGAACACTTCCTGGAAGAGATCCTTGAATCGGCCGTCATAGGCCTTGAGGATCGTGTTCTTGGTGGACAGGTAGCAAGGAACCTTGCGGTTCAAGGCGTAGTTCATGGATGCGCGGGCGAAATCGCGGATCGAATCATCAAGGTTGTACATCGCCATGGCAACGCCTGAAGATGGAGCGTCGAACACTTCGTGTTCGATTTCCGCGCCGTCTTCGCCAACGAATTTAATCGTGAGCTTGCCTTTTCCTGGGAATTTGAAGTCCGTCGCGCGATATTGGTCGCCAAATGCGTGACGGCCGACGATGATTGGTTGAGTCCAGCCCGGCACGAGGCGGGGAACGTTCTGCATGATGATCGGCTCGCGGAAGATAACGCCGCCGAGAATATTGCGGATCGTTCCGTTTGGCGAACGGTACATGCGTTTCAGGCCGAATTCTTCTACGCGGTCTTCGTCGGGCGTGATGGTCGCGCATTTTACGCCGACGCCGTGTTCCTTAATGGCGTTGGCGGCGTCGATGGTGATCTGATCGTCCGTGGCGTCACGAGCTTCGATGCCAAGATCGTAATATTTCAGATCGATATCGAGATAGGGGTGGATCAATTTATCTTTGATAAATTGCCAGATAATCCGTGTCATCTCGTCGCCGTCGAGTTCGACGACCGGGTTGGCGACCTTGATCTTGGCCATGATGCTCTTGCCCTTATGTTGCTTGGGTGACGCGGCGCCTTTGATTGCGCCGCCAGATATTAACTCTCATCGCCCGCATGTTGACGTTCGCAAGCGACCCTCGCGCTCCCTATAGCAAAGGCTGGCGGAAAGGCAAAGCGAAGCGGTTGCGTAAAAGTGGAACGCGGGTGAAAAATGATACTGTTAATTTGCGCTGCGCCGCGCGGACCTCGCCGCTAGAGCGATGGCGATATAGCTCCATCCGTTGAATGCGATGGAAATGCCGGTGAGCAAGCCAAGCGCCCAAACCGCGGATGAGGGAAATTCAAACCAGATGCAGCCGCCAGCGATGATGGAGATTACGCCGCTGGCCACGACCCAGCCCCAGCCATCGTGTGGTTTGAGTCTCATGCCAAGAAGGAGCTGCGAAACGCCTTGCGCGATAAAGACTGCGGCGATGACAAGGGTCAAGGCCAGCGTGCCGACCATGGGATTGGTGTAAATCGCCACGCCGCCGATGATGGCGATCAGGCCGGTGACGAATTGCCAGAGAAAGCCTCCCCATCCTTTAACGGAGAAGGCTTGCCAGATTTGAAACGCGCCCCCCACCACAAGAACGGCGGCGATGATGAGCGCAACGGCGATGGATGTCGCCAATGGCAGGGAAATAGCAACCATTCCACCTATGACGAGAATGACGCCAAGGATCAAAAACCAATACCATTTCTGTTGGACGACTTCCGTGATGGAAGGAGTTGTTTGTGGTACGCTCGCCATGGAACTAGTCTCCGTTAGTGGTCGATTGCGCGCTTACAAGAAAATCTGCAGCGTTATCTTGCATATAATGACAAGATTGCGCGTGGGTAAAGCGTGGATGGGAGATTGCGCGTGTAAAAGGCGTTTAGCGCCGGGGTGATGCTGGGCTAATGGATTGTTTGCGCGCTATTTGTCAAAGGCTGCTGGCAAAATCGCGCGAGTTCAGTTAAATCGGCGCCATGACCCGAAACGTATCTATTGATGAATCTGCTAAAACGCTGGACGTTCGACCTCCTGCGGTAATCCTGTGCGAACCGCAGCTAGGTGAAAATATCGGCACGGCGGCGCGCGCTATGGCTAATTTTGGCTTGACGGATTTGAGGATCGTCAATCCGCGGGATGGCTGGCCGAGCGCCAAAGCCTCCGCGGCGGCGAGTCGGGCCCATCACGTCATTGATCATGTGTTGGTGTTTGATAGCGTCGAGGAGGCGATTGCGGATTTGCAGTTCGTTTTCGCCACCACCGCCAGACCGCGCGAGGTGGCCAAGCCTGTTCGCGGACCTGATGAAGCCGCCGTCATATCCGTCGGCTTTGGCCGAGATGCCGGCGCGACCGGTTATCTTTTTGGCCGCGAGCGTTGGGGTCTCAATAATGACGAGATCGCCTTGGCGAATGAGATCGTGACTTTGCCGGTGGATCCGGAGTTCGCATCGCTTAATATCGCTCAAGCGGTGCTGGTTTGCGCTTATGAATGGCGTGTGAAAGCCAATGGCGGGGCTTTGCCTTTCCGTCTTGATCAAAATGAAAATCCGCCCGCCGCGAAAGAAGATCTGCTGCGCATGTTTGGCCATTTGGAAAGCGCGCTGGACAATGTCAATTTTTTCCGTCCCGTGGAGCGGCGACCTCATCTGGTGCGCACGTTGCGCAATCTGTTTCAGAAAGCCGATTTGACCGCTCAGGAGGTGCGTACGCTGCGCGGGGTGATCGCGGCTCTTGAGCGTCGCCCGACCCGCCTGCGCAAGGACGGCAGTAATCCCCTTGACGATATGAACCCACCGGCTGGCGAGGAGGGGTGAGCGTCGGCGGACCGGTTCTTGTGTTTGACAGCGGGGTCGGCGGGCTTTCGGTTTTGCGTGAATTACGTAGGAGCGCGCCGGAGAGGCGCTTTATATATATAGCTGACGACGCGGCCTTTCCCTATGGCGACTGGCCGGAGCTTGCGCTCAAGGAGCGGATTGTTGACATGTTGGCCTTTGCGGCGCGCCTTTATCGCCCCGCCGCTATCGTCATCGCTTGCAACACGGCGTCCACGCTGGTTCTTGAGCGATTGCGAGACGTGTTGACGATTCCGGTGATTGGAACAGTTCCGGCGATCAAGCCGGCGGCGCAGACAACCCGTTCGGGCTTGATTTCCGTATTGGCGACGCCGGGAACGGTGCGTCGGGATTATACGTTTGAGCTTATCAGGCAATTCGCGCCCGAGGTTGCCGTGACTTTGGTCGGCGCAAAATTTCTTGCAAGACTGGCGCAAGCGAAATTGACGGGGGGCGGCGTTGATGAGGAAATATTGCGCGCGGAGATTGCCCCGTGTTTTTGCCGGAAGGATGGCCGGCGCACCGACGTGGTGGTTCTGGCTTGCACTCATTATCCGTTTTTACTGCCGGAACTGCGCCGACTCGCGCATTGGGAGGTGGAGTGGATCGACCCTTCCAGAGCTATCGCTCGCCGGTTGCTTGCCGTGCTCGGAGAGCAGGCTGGGAGGGAGCTAATGGGAGGAGAGGAGGAGGCGCCGCTCCCGCCATGCGTTTATATGTCCAGCGCCGGCGATAAGGCGCCGCGAGCGACCGGAGATTTCGGCCTTAGAGGGCTGCTGGATCGCCCGTTTATGCGTGCGGATCTGTGCTCGGAATATTGACAGACGCCTGTCGTCCAGCTATATCCACGCCAGCTTGGCGGACCTTGAGGGTCCGCTTTGCGTATTCACGCACCCGAGAATTTTTTGGCGGCGCTGTCGGTCGAGAATTCTGTCGCCTCTGAGGTCGTCGTAGGAAACTACGATTGGGCTTGAGGAAAGGAGGGCGCGTTTCCTTTAAAACAAGACGTCAACGCGAAGGAAACCGCGAAATGTCAAAGCGCCATAGCGTAAAGTATAAACTTGATCGCCGGATGGGTGAAAACATCTGGGGTCGCCCGAAGTCACCTGCAAACCGCCGTGAATATGGTCCAGGTCAGCACGGACAGCGCCGCAAGGGCAAGCTTTCCGACTTTGGCGTGCAGTTGCGCGCTAAACAGAAGCTGAAGGGCTACTACGGCGATATGTCGGAAAAGCAGTTCCACAAGGTTTATGTTGAAGCGTCCCGCTTGAAAGGCGATACGTCGGAGAACCTTATTGGCCTGTTGGAGCGTCGTCTTGACGCCATTGTATACCGCGCCAAATTCGTGCCGACTGTTTTCGCTGCGCGTCAGTTCGTCAACCACGGCCATGTGATGGTCAATGGTCGCCGGGTGAATATCCCCAGCTACCGTTGCAAGCCAGGCGACGTCGTTGAAGTTCGCGCGAAGTCCAAGCAGCTCGCAATTGTTTTGGAAGCCGTTCAATTGGCCGAGCGTGACGTTCCTGACTATGTTGAGGCGGATCACAGCAAGATGACCGCGACATTGTCGCGCGTTCCCACGTTCGCGGACGTGCCGTATCCGGTCGTCATGGAGCCCAATCTGGTCGTCGAATTCTATTCACGATAAGAATTGCGGTTTACGCGACGGAAATTTGGAGGCCATCTGGAAACGGGTGGCCTCTTTTTCTTTGAAAATCCGCTTGCCGGGCTTCTTTCCGTCGCTGCGGGGTTGTAAGAGTGCCATATGGATCACGTTAGCGTTTCTCATTCTTCCTCCGATCTTCCTCCGGCCAGTGAAGCTGGCGCGGCGCATTCGCTGTTTCAAAACGCTCCGTCTTCTGTGGAGTTCAAGAAGCTGCGCAAACGTCTCTTGCGCGAGACGCGCCAGGTTATGGAAGATTACGCAATGTTGGCGCAAAACGCCGTGGCGTCCAAGGTTGCTCCCAAATGGCTCATATGTCTGTCGGGAGGTAAGGACAGCTATACTTTGCTGGCGGTGTTGTTGGATTTGAAGTGGCGCGGGTTGCTGCCTGTAGATCTGCTGGCCTGTAATCTTGATCAGGCGCAGCCGGGGTTTCCGGATCATGTTCTGCCTGAGTTTTTTGACCGCCACGGCATTGAGCATCTGATTATCCGCGAAGACACTTATTCCATCGTCACGGATAAAATCCCCGCCCATAAGACTTATTGCTCGCTGTGTTCGCGTTTGCGGCGTGGAATTTTGTACCGGGTTGCTCGCGAACAAGGTTGTGAAGCGATCGTCCTAGGGCATCACCGTGAAGATGCGCTTGAAACTTTTTTCATGAACCTGTTTCACGGGGGAAGACTGTCGGCCATGCCGCCGAAGCTGCTGAATGACGAAGGCGACCTTTTTGTTTTGCGCCCGCTTTCCTATTCGGCGGAACGTGACATCGAAAAATTTGCGCGCTTCATGGAGTTCCCGATCATCCCGTGCAATTTATGCGGATCGCAAGACGGACTGCAACGTGAAGAAGTCAAGCGCATGTTGCAGGCGTGGGAGAAAGAGAGCCCCGGACGTCTCTCCACTATGGCGCGGGCGCTTGCAAATACGCGTCCATCGCATCTTTTGGATCGTCGTTTGTTTGATTTTAAAGCGTTGCAGCCGACGTCAGGTGATGTGGCGGTAACTGGAGACGAGGAGCCTTGCGCGGCGAGTCTGGCCATGGCGGAGCGATTTTAATGGAGTTGACGTCACGGTGACGGTGGGATGGGAGATTTGATGTATGTCCCGTGCGTCTCTACAGGCCTCTCAACCAAGATTCATTTATATTCAGGTGCTGACGATAATGTGCGCCGTGTCCGATCACCTGTTTTCCGTCACCCGGTTTTCTGTTCTTTTTGCGTGCTGGCGCCGTCCTTCAACGCCCTGCCGCCATGGGCGCGACATACTTCTTCGGGAGAAAGTCCGTTGGCGGATGAAAATACCGTCAAGCCAACGCAATCCACGCGCTGAAGCTGGTCGTCGTGCAAATTTGACATTATTAAGAGGGCGAGTCCGGCAAGCCCCATAGCGGTGAAACTTGCAAGTGAGAATAATTTCATGGTCGTACCTTCGCTTTTAGCGAACGTTATCGTTTAAATTTGAAATTTTATCACGGAAATAGAGTAAAATAATCACAGCTTATGAAAAGGGGTCTCGCAAATAATTTTGGATGAATGCAATTGGTAAAAATCCACCTGTCTTAAACTTTAAAAGGTGGGGCGCAAAAGCCGCCACCTTTTAAATGCGCCGTATAGCGTAATTGTTATGCGTTTTGTGAAGTAGCTATGCCTTTTTCGTTGAACGCGGCGTTTAGTTCCTGATTTTGGAACATTTCACGAATAATGTCGCAGCCGCCGACAAACTCGCCTTTGATATAGAGCTGAGGAATCGTTGGCCAATTAGAGAATTCCTTGATGCCTTGACGTAGAGAATCATCTTCAAGAACATTGACGCCTTTATATTCAACGCCGACGTAATCCAGAATCTGTACGACTTGCCCAGAAAACCCGCATTGCGGAAACGCCGGCGTGCCTTTCATGAAGACCACGACGTCATTGGTTTCAATTTCGTTCTTGATCCAATCCTGAATGCTCATTTGAAAGTCCTTTTCGTTCGCCCTGAGGCGGAGGTCTGTAGCTCTGCGTCGGTGATTACTTCGAGGCGGGCTATTCTGGGGCGGAGGTCTGAAGCGCGAGCGCGTGTAATTCGCCGCCCATTTTGCCCTTCAGCGCTTGATAAACAATCTGGTGTTGCTGCACCCGGCTTTTTCCGCGAAAGCTCTCCGAAACGACCACTGCCGCATAGTGGTCTCCGTCGCCGGCGAGATCGCGGATCTCGACGCTGGCGTCCGGGAGCGCGTCCTTGATCAAGGTTTCAATTTCGCGTGCTTGCATCGCCATACGTCACGTCCTCTCTTGAAGTCGGGTTGCTTGCTTATTCTGCGTTTCTACTGCGCGCCCATATAGTTCGGGAACCAGTTTTCATGGGCGTTGCGAAGCTTGCTTACAGATATGGTGAGTATGTCGGTAAAGGTCAAATCTTCCCCTTTGACAACGCCGATTTCCTGTAGCTCCAAACCAGCGTCAAGCGCGTCTTCGATCAGGGCGGCGGCGTGTTCCGGCGTGACGCTTACAACATAACGTCCTTGATCCTCGCCGAAGAGAGCGGCGTGCGCGGGGGCGGGAACGGTTATTGTGCAGCCCTTTCCGCTTTGGATCGCCATTTCCGCCAGCGCGACGGCGAGACCGCCGGATGAGACGTCGTGAACGGAGGTTACCCGATTTTCCCGAATGGCTTCGCGAATGAAATCGCCACGCCGGCGCTCCGCGTCAAGGTCTACGGGCGGCGGCGCTCCATCGTTGCGGCCAAGAATTTCGTCCAGATATTGGCTTGCGCCCAAATGAGTTCCATATCCGCCGATCAATAGAATAACGTCGCCGTCATTCTTGAACGCGCAGGAAGCGCGCTGGGAGATATCGGGGAGCAGCCCGACGCCGCCAATGGTTGGCGTGGGTAAAATGCCCTCGCCATGGGTTTCATTATAGAGTGAAACATTGCCGGAGACGATGGGCATGGACAATGCCTCGCAGGCCGCGCCAACGCCTTTGATCGCGCCCACGAGCTGGCCCATGATTTCCGGTTTTTCCGGATTGCCGAAATTGAGGTTGTCGGTGGCGGCGAGCGGTTCGGCGCCAACCGCCGTCAAGTTGCGCCAACATTCGGCGACGGCTTGTTTTCCGCCCTCGAAAGGGTCCGCCACGACATAGCGCGGGGTCACGTCGCAGGTGAAGGCCAACCCTTTGTTGGAGCCGTTCACGCGGATAACGCCGGCGTTTCCACCCGGCGTCTCAACCGAATTTCCCTGAACAAGCGTGTCATATTGCTCATATACCCAGCGCCTGGAAGAGCCATTGGCCCCGCCTACAAGCTTGAGAAGCGCGGCTCCGTAATCTTCCGGCTCCGGCACGTCCGCGCTGTTCAGGATCGCCCGCTTGGGCGTTTCAATAAATGGACGGTCGTATTCGGGAGCTTCGTCGCCCAACTCCTTGATGGGCAGATCGGCGACGATTTCATTTTGATGTTTGACCACGAAGCGCAATGTGTCCGTGGTCAGGCCGATGACGGCGAAGTCCAAGCCCCATTTGATGAAAATTGCTTCAGCTTCGGCTTTTTTCGATGGTTCGAGAATCATGAGCATGCGCTCCTGACTCTCCGACAGCATCATCTCGTAAGCGCTCATGCGTTCCTCGCGCACAGGCACCTGATCGAGGTTTAGCTCGATGCCAAGGTCGCTCTTGGCGCCCATCTCCACGGCGGAGCAGGTGAGGCCGGCGGCGCCCATGTCCTGAATGGCGATCACGGCGCCTGACGCCATCAGCTCAAGACAGGCCTCTAGCAGGCATTTTTCCGTGAACGGATCGCCGACCTGAACCGTGGGGCGTTTTTCTTCAATTGTCTCGTCAAATTCAGCTGACGCCATGGTCGCGCCGCCGACGCCGTCGCGGCCCGTTTTGGCGCCCAGATAAACGACGGGAAGGCCCACGCCTTCAGCTTGGGAGAGGAAGATTGCGTCGCTGCGCGCGATGCCGGCGGCGAAGGCGTTGACGAGGCAATTGCCGTTATAGCTTGAATGAAACTCGACCTCTCCGCCTACGGTGGGCACGCCGAAAGCATTGCCATACCCCCCCACGCCCGCGACGACGCCCGCCACGAGATGGCGGGTGCGAGGATGATCAGGCGCGCCGAATCTCAATGCGTTCATAGCGGCCACGGGACGCGCGCCCATAGTGAAAACGTCGCGCAAGATGCCGCCCACGCCTGTCGCCGCGCCCTGATAAGGCTCGATATAGGAAGGGTGATTGTGGCTTTCCATTTTGAAAACCACCGCGTCGCCGTCGCCAATGTCAACGACGCCGGCGTTTTCCCCCGGGCCTTGAAGAACGCGCTCGCCGCTCGTGGGAAGGGTCTTCAACCATTTTTTTGAAGACTTGTAGGAACAGTGCTCATTCCACATGGCTGAGAAAATACCCAGCTCGGTGAAGCTAGGCTCTCTACCGATCAAATCGAGAATACGTTGATATTCATCGGGTTTTAGACCGTGGGCGGCGATAATTTCAGGCGTGATAGCGAAAGTGGTTGAGGTCATGGGCGTCCAGCTTGACTGCGGCTCTTGGGCCAAGGGCTCATTTGCGCGCTGTTTAGCAGATTCCGACAAGGAAGGGGAGAGGGTAGGCGCATTTGAACGCAGTTTGATCTGCTGCGTTGTTTTTATTGTAAATCTTAGGCGCGTAGGGAGTATACACAATCCGTAAGACTGGAACTGTGAAGGAAGCATTATGGACGTGAAAGACAGCAACGGCAATGCGCTTGAAGAAGGCGGTTCGGTTCAACTGGTTCGGGATTTGAAGATTAAAGGGTCTTCAAATGTCATCAAACGTGGAACCGTCGTGAAGAATATACGTTTTACCAGCAAGGAAAACGAAATTGAGTGCCGGATGGGTAAAAGCACGATTGTGCTTAAGACGGAATATTTGAAGAAAGCCTGATCTTGACGCCGGAACGCTTGCGGGAATTTCGCGGAAAATAGATGGAGTGACTTCTATGCGGAAAAAGAAACTTCATCTCATCTTACACGGAAAATCAGCGCAAAATCCTGCGGTGCGCAGCGCTGTGGAGGCGGTGCGCGCCGATGGCGCCAGCGTAAGCGTCGCGGTGACATGGGAGGCGGGGGACACTCAGCGTTTTACTCGTCAGGCGATTGAGAAAGCCCGAAACGGCGCATTGGACACTGTGGTCGCCGGCGGCGGCGATGGAACGTTGAATGAGGTGATTTCCACCGCTTTGGAGGAAGACGCTCATCCGCCTTGCTCCTTCGGGCTCTTGCCGCTTGGAACCGCCAATGATTTCGCTCATGGAGCGCGCTGCGCCGTGGGCGCATGGGAAAAAACGGATTCTGAGGCGATCTCTATTGATGACTTGACGGGCGCTCTTCGTAAATGTTTGACCGCTCCGGCCCGCGAAATTGACGTTGGTCAGGTTAATGGCCGTGTTTTTGTCAATCTTGTCACCGGCGGCATGGGCACGCGCATTACAGTGGAGACCGATCCTTTCGCAAAGAAAGTTTTGGGCGGCGCGGCGTATCTGGTCTCCGGTCTTGGGCGGCTTGGTGAACTGCGTACGCTTCATGCTCGTTTTACAGCGGAGAGTTTTGATTGGAGCGGTGAAATTATCGCCATGGCCATAGGCAATGGTCGCCGCGCGGGCGGGGGGATCGAACTCTGCCCTGAGGCTTTGATCGATGATGGTTTGCTTGATCTGACAATTATTCCGGCGGTGGAATCGGGCGGAATGCCGGCCATCGTGGAGGCCGTTCTTCAGCATGGCCTGGATGGGCTACGCGAGCAGGTCGTTTCAGCCCAAGTCAAGGATATTCAAATCGAGTGCCCGCAAGAGCTGTCGCTTAATCTGGATGGAGAGCCCATGTCTGGCGAACGCTTTGAGGTGGCGATTCGTCCCAAAGCGATCCGTTTCCACCTTTGACGTTCAGCAGGTTCTATTGAATCAAAAAGATCAGGCGGCTTTTTCTAGGCCGGCGACGCTTTCAAACAACACCCGGCCGTCTAATCCGCCCTGCAGGGCTTCCACGAGGTTCTCCGGATGAGGCATCATGCCGAGAACATTGCCGCGTTCGTTCAGGATTCCGGCGATATTATTGATGGAGCCATTGGGATTGGAGCCATTGGCGTAACGGAATGCGACCCGATTTTCACCTTCAAGACGCTCGACGGTCTGAGCGTCGGCGAAGTAGTTTCCGTCATGATGGGCGACGGGGCAGCGCCAGATCTGCCCTTTCTGGAAGTTGCGCGTGAAGGGGCTGGCGGTGTTGACCGTCTCCAGAAGAACTTCACGGCACACGAAAGTCAGTCCCTGATTGCGCATCAGCGCTCCCGGCAGCAGTCCCGCCTCGGTCAGCATTTGGAAGCCGTTGCACACGCCCATGACGAGGACGCCTTTGTCAGCCGCGGCTTTCACCGCTTGCATGATGGGCGAGCGCGCGGCGATTGCGCCAGAGCGAAGATAGTCGCCGTAAGAGAATCCGCCGGGAAGAACCACCAGATCAACGTCGGGAAGGTCCGTATCCGCATGCCAGACCGCTATTGGCGCCGTTCCGGTGACGAGCTCCAGCGCGCGCGTCATATCGCGTTCGCGATTGGAGCCGGGGAAAGTGATGACGGCGGATTTCATGGCGGATCTCCGGAATTTATACCAATGAGCATTCAAAACGGCGAATCTTTCGCCATGCGCGGCGGCGAGAATGGACGTTAGATGATTTCGATGTTGTAATTCTCGATCACCGTGTTCGCCAGAAGTTTTTCGCACATGTCGGCCAGATCGGCTTTGGCGGCGGCGTGGTCACGTTCAGAAAGTTCGATGTCAAAAACCTTGCCTTGACGAACTTCCGCGACCCCGGAAAAGCCAAGAGACCCCAAACCGCCTTCGATGGCTTTGCCTTGAGGGTCGAGAACGCCGTTTTTCAATGTGACGGTGACACGTGCCTTCATGGTTTTGTCTGATCCCTGTTGTGAGCCTGTTGGCGTATGCGCGCTGTTAAAATCCTGCCGCCGCATGGCGAGGCTTGATGTGACTTTTGCGCTTCATACAGCCTTATTCTCCTGAGCGGAAGGCGAAACTGCACTCATATGTACGATTGAGTGGGCTTTCGCTCTGCCGCAGCCGCTTCGCAAGCGTTTTTAGCGCTTAACGCGGAGCTGCAATTAACTGTAGATAGCGGTGGATAGCGTTTGGCCAGGAAGCTGTTTCGGCGTGCTTGGCTGCTTGAGCGCCCAACCGCGCGCGTAATTGCGGATCGCTAAGCAGGCGCTCTAACTGGCGGGTGACGTCAGCCTGATCGGCGCCGTCGCATAATAATCCGGTCTTTTCGTCCGCTACGGCGTCGGCCGCCCCGCCTGCTCTTCCGGCGAGAGAGGGGGCTCTAAAACACGCGGCTTCCAGATAGGTGATTCCAAAGCCTTCCACGGAAGCTCCTTCGCGGCGTACGGGCATCGCGAAAAGGTCGCACAGATGGTAGAGCGCGGATTTCTCATGGTCGCTGACGGCGCCAAGAAACGTGGTCCGTTCTCCCACGTCTTTTTCCTGCGCCAGCGCCGCCAAGCGGGCCTTATCCGCGCCTGCCCCCGCAACAACCAATTGAGCACGCGGATATTTTCCGGCCAATTCGCTCATGGCGGTTATTACTCGGTCGACGCCTTTGCGCGGCTCCAGACGGCAGAGGGACAAAATCAACGGATCGGCGTCGGCGAAACGCGTTTGCAGCTCTTTCACCACGCTCGGCTCCAGAGGCTGGCGCGGATCTATGGGCGGGGGGATGATCTGAATTCGAGGATCGTCGCCTATGAGAGAGCGAATACGCTCCGCCGTGTCGGCGGAATTGGCGACAATCGCGCTCGCCTTCGTCAGGGCTTTTACAATTCGCTTGGCGCGTTTCGGATCGTTCTGCGCTTTGACGAATTCCGCTCCATGAGCCAGGCATATTAAAGGCGCGGCGCCCGGCTTCAGTCCTTCCGCGCTTTTCCATGTGTCGCAAAAAACTGCAGTAATTTGACCTGCGTGTAGTAAGCGATTGGTGAAAAAGGCTTTTTGGGTGCGTCGCAAGGGTTTGAAGCCGGCGAAACGGCGGATTTTAAAAGGAAATTTTCGGTCAATTGGAGTTGGCTTGCCGTCGCATTGGACGAGGACGCTTTCACCGGCGCCATGGAGATATTGCGCGAGACCGCGCATCATGCCTTCAATTCCGCCCAGAGAGGGGGGGAAGCACTGTGTCTGCACCAGAATCATTGGCGATCCGATCAAAAAACAAACGCTGACCTGCGCGTATTATGTTGACTGCGGACGCCTAATGTAAGGGGGGAGGCTTGCAGGCGTGGGCGTGAGTGGAAGGGAGAGGGCGCCTGGTCATTGAAGGTCAGGCGCCCAAACATTCATGACTGGACGAGAACAGGTCCGGAGCCGTTAGGACGGTCATTGTCGTTTAGGATGCCCAAACGGCGCGCCACTTCTTGATAGGCTTCCAGCATTCCGCCAAGATCTTGACGGAACCGGTCCTTATCCATCTTGTCGTTGGACTTCATGTCCCAAAGACGGCAGCTGTCGGGGGAGATCTCATCGGCGACGATGATGCGCATCATATCGCCTTCGAACAACCGGCCGCATTCGATCTTGAAATCGATCAAGCGGATGCCGACGCCAAGAAACAACCCTGACAGGAAGTCGTTGACGCGAATGCCGAGAGCCATCATGTCGTCGAGTTCTTGCGGGGAGGCCCAGCCGAAGGCGGTTATATGCTCTTCGGACACCATAGGGTCGCCGAGCTCGTCGTTCTTGTAATAGAACTCGATGATCGAGCGGGGCAATTGCGTGCCTTCTTCGATGCCCAACCGTTTTGACAGGGACCCCGCCGCGACGTTGCGCACGACAAGCTCAATTGGCACAACCTCCACTTCACGAATGAGCTGCTCGCGCATGTTCAGACGTTTGATGAAGTGAGTTGGAATGCCGATCGCATTCAACTGATTGAAAATATATTCGGAAATCCGGTTATTCAAAACGCCTTTGCCATCAACAACTTCATGTTTCTTGTTGTTGAAGGCTGTTGCGTCGTCTTTGAAATGTTGGATCAGGGTTCCAGGTTCAGGTCCTTCGTAAAGGATCTTGGCCTTACCCTCATAAATGCGCCGTCGGCGGTTCATTGGCACGTACCGTGTTTGGTTGAGAAAATCCATTATTAAGCGCGGAACTCCGAGACTTTAGATTTGCAGCGGTCAAGATGGTTTGACAGCTGCGAGAATTAGAACGTGGGCTCTCGCACATGTGGCGGGAACTTAACCGATCGCCGCGCAAAGTACAATCGCGACGGCGCATATGAACGGTTTCCGTGAAAGGAGGTTATTTGAATGATATATCGCGTTGATTTGGCCGTCATGCGAGGATATGCAAATGATAGGAGAGTGCCTATATGATGGAGGTGGTCGCCGTCGGCGATCATTGGGGCTCGGTAATTACAGGAGACAGGCCGTATGAGCACGTTCGACCGTCGCAAAGATGCTTATGAAAGCAAGTTCGCTCATGATGAGGAGCTTCGGTTCAAGGCGACCGCCCGCCGCAATAAGTTGCTGGGATTATGGGCTGCTGAAAAGCTTGGCTACAACGAGGAAAAGGCTCTCGAATACGCCAAGGAAGTTGTGCGCGCTGATTTTGAAGAGCCGGGCGATGAAGATGTTTTCCGCAAAATTCGCCATGACTTCGACGCCAATGGCGTGGAGCAGTCGGATCATCAAATTCGCCGCACCATGGATGAGTTGATGATTGAAGCCGCAGAGCAAATCGAAAAAGACGCGTAATAAGCGGTTAAGCGGCGACGCGCCGCAAGTGTTGGCGGCGCGGGCGCTGAGCATGTGGCGGGCGCGCCGCTGGAAATATGACTTCGGAGGAATAGAATGTCCAATGGGCGGAAAATGCTGGCGCAGCGCCTGCGTGAGGGAGAGACTATCATTACGGGATGGTCCTGCCTCGCCGCGCCAATACTGGCGGAATTAATGGCGCGTTCAGGCTATCAGGCCGTGATGCTGGACATGCAGCATGGGCTGCATGACGACGCCAGTGTTCGCGAGGGGATCGCCAGCGCTTTATTTGGCGGCGCCCATCCCATAGCCCGGCCGCCCGTTGATGACTTCGCCGCCGTTAGTCGTTTTCTCGACTTTGGCGCGGAAGCCGTCATTATGCCTATGGTTAATTCGGCCGATGACGCGCTGGCTTTGGTGAGCGCGGCGAAATATCCGCCAGTGGGCGCGCGTAGTTGGGGGCCCTTTCGTGCTACCGCTCTTCAAGGAGCTGACCCGGCGACTTATCCAGCCAAAGCCAATCAGGACACGCTTGCGCTGGCCATGATCGAAACGCCGGCCGCATTGCAGGCGCTGGACGACATTCTGGCGGTTGATGGTTTGGATGGCGTTTTCGTCGGTCCTTCGGATCTTTCGTTGACCTTGTCTGATGGGGCGGCCATTGATCCGCTGAATGAAGAAACTTTGAACGCCTGCGCTTATGTGGCGGAACGCGCTCGCGAGGCGGGAAAAATCGCCGGGCTGTTTGGAATAACGGCGGAGCACGTGCGCTTGGGTAAGAAGATGGGCTTTTCGCTGATTTCTCTGGGCATTGATTCCGCCATGTTCGAAGCTTCGGCCCGGGACACATTGGCCGCGATCTAAGGCTTTGACCTGAGAATATTCGCGGCGAGCCAAAGTCTCGCCGCGTTTTTTTTGATTATGGGTTTTCCATGAAACGCGCGCCGGTTAGATGAAAGTCGCGCCGGCTAAATCTACAGATTTTTCATGAAATGCGCGAATGCGATCAATCCTTCCGGCCACGGGCCTTGTCCGCTTTCGGCGTTAATATGTCCGCTTTCCCCTGCGTCAAATAACTTTGATCCCCATGCCAATGCGAATTCTCCGGCGACGTCATAGTCGCAATAGGGGTCGTTGCGGCTGGCGGTGAGGTGAGAGGGGAAGGGGAGCGGCTCCCGTGGAATGGGGTCAAATCCCTGCCCCGCCAGCTCCGGGCGAAGATCGACGCGCTCGCAATTGGAAGGAGCGACGAAAAATCCGCCCTTGACCTTGCCGGCGGGTAAATTTCTTGCGGCGTGAACTGCGGTGATCACCCCGAGAGAATGGGCGACAAGAACTACCGGGCGTTGGGCCTGTTCCACTGCGTCAACCAGATCCTTGGTCCAGTCGTCTTTTTGAGGGCGCAACCACTCCTGATGATCCACCCAGCGCGCGGTGCGGAGTTTGTCCAGCCATCTCCTTTGCCAGTGATCTTGCGGCGTATCGCCATATCCGGGAAGGATCAGAATATCCGCTTCGCTGACTTTCATAACGCGCTCGCTTGTTGAGAGTGGCGGAGAGAGCGGGCGCGGCTGAAAACCTTCCACGCGCCCGCTCGCCTGTCAGGGTTTAGCTTTCGGCGAACACGCGATTGAAAATCGTGTCGACCTGTTTGATATGGTAGCCTAAATCGAAACGCGAACGAATTTCCTCTTCTGACAAAGCGGCGCGAACCTCTTCGTCCTTGAGCAGCTCTTCGAGGAAATCAACGCTTGCGGCGCCGGAGACTTGGTAGCTTTCCCAGACTTTCATGGCGTTGCGCTGCACCAAGCGATAGGCGTCTTCACGCGAGCGTCCGGCCTGCGTCAGCGCGAGCAGAATGCGCTGGGAATGCACCAGACCGCCGAGGCGATCCATATTGCCGGCCATGCGCTCGGGGTAGACGAGCAACTTATCGATGACGCCTGTGAGGCGCGCCAGGGCGAAGTCCAGGGTGACGGTGGCGTCAGGGCCGATCATGCGTTCAACGGAGGAATGCGAGATATCGCGTTCATGCCATAAGGCCACGTTCTCCATGGCGGGAAGAGCGTATGAGCGGACCATGCGCGCAAGGCCCGTAAGGTTTTCAGTCAATACTGGATTGCGCTTGTGGGGCATGGCCGAGGAGCCTTTTTGCCCCTTGGAGAAAAATTCTTCGGCTTCGAGAACTTCCGTGCGCTGCAAGTGGCGAATCTCCACCGCCAACCGTTCTACGGAGGAGGCGATGACGCCGAGCACGGAAAAGAACATGGCGTGACGATCGCGGGGGATGACCTGAGTGGAGACGGGCTCCACGGCGAGGCCCATTTTCTGCGCCACATGTTCTTCGATATGTGGATCGATATTGGCGAAAGTGCCAACGGCGCCGGAGATGGCGCAAGTGGCGATTTCCGCCCGAGCGAACTCGAGTCTGGCCTTGCAGCGGTCGAACTCGGCGTAGGCTTCAGCCATTTTCAAGCCGAATGTGACCGGTTCGGCGTGAATGCCATGGGAGCGGCCAATGCAGACGGTTTCCTTATGCTCAAACGCCCGGCGCTTAAGGGCGTCGAGGAGCTTGTCCAAATCCGCGAGCAGCAAATCCGCCGCGCGCGTCAGCTGAACGTTGAAACATGTGTCGAGCACGTCTGACGAGGTCATGCCTTGATGAACGAAACGCGAGTCCGGGCCGATAAATTCTGCCAGATGCGTCAGAAAAGCGATGACGTCATGCTTGGTTTCCCGCTCGATTTCGTCGATGCGGGCGATGTCGAAGGTGGCGGCTCCGCCTTTTTCCCAAATATTAGCGGCGGCCTCTTTCGGGATGACGCCCAGTTCCGCCAAGGCGTCGCAAGCGTGAGCTTCGATCTCGAACCAGATGCGGAACTTTGTTTCTGGCGACCAGATGGAGACCATCTCGGGTCGTGAATAGCGCGGGATCATTCGAAACCTCGTGTTTGCGATGCGGCGGTAGGGGATAAAACTGGCGTGGGAATAGCAGACGCGCGCGTCCGGCTCAATGCGCCAGTGCGTTTCTGGCGTATTTTTGCGCCTTCGCGTAAATCCATGACGCGATCACAAGCAGCGGCAAGCCCCAGGGCAGCAGTTGCCGGGTGATCAGGACCGCATAAATATAGGTTGACGAGGCGGCGGTGAACAGGATTTCGCGCAGCATGTGGCTTGAGAGTTGGTCGCTGTGCCACTGGGCGTAATATAGGCGAAACTGCAACAGGAATAGCAATGCGGTGACGCCGCAAGTTCCCACCGCGAGGCAAATGAACATGGCGGCGAAGCGGGCGCTTTTTTGCGGGCGACGCAGGGTCAGAAGCTTGGCGGCTGCGAAAGACAGCAAGGAGGCGATGAAACTTCCTGCGAAGGTGATGACGATCACCGATAAAGCGCGGGCCGTGAGAGCGTCACGCAGACCAATGGTTTGAATATAGATCAGCGCGGTCACCGCCACGGCCCAGCACATAGAAAAGCCGAAAATAAACAAGGTGGGCGAAGGGCCTACGCCGCGGGTTTTTCGGGGGAAGGCGCCACTTCCGCTTGAATGTATTCGTCGGTTCGTCATGTAAAATATATGCGGTCCGTATGTTATGAACTTTCAGCTCCGCGCGTCGATTGCGCCCTGACGAATTGCGTTAATATTGGCCCGGTAGCTTTCCACGCCGTCTCCTTTGAATACTGCTGAGCCGGCGATCAACGCATTGGCCCCAGCCGCCGCCACTAAAGGCGCTGTTTCGGGAGTGACGCCGCCGTCCACTTCAAGCTCAATAGGACGTTCGCCGATCATCGCCTTGATGCGGGCGATTTTCTCCACCATCGCCGGGATGAACTTTTGTCCGCCAAAGCCTGGATTCACGGTCATGACCATAATCAAGTCGAGACGATCGAGCACATATTCGATCATGGTCTCCGGGGTAGATGGGTTCAAGGCGACGCCCGCTTTTTTTCCCAGATTGCGAATGGCTTGCAAGCTGCGGTCCAGATGCGGCGCGGCCTCTGCGTGAACTGTGATGACGTCCGAACCCGCCTTGGCGAAGGCTTCAAGATAGTCGTCGCATGAGGCGATCATGAGGTGGGTGTCGAAAATCTTGTCCGTGAGGGGGCGGATCGCTGCGATCACATCCGGCCCATAAGTGATATTGGGAACAAAATTCCCGTCCATCACGTCAAGATGGATCCAGTCGGCGCCGGCCGCGACGACGTCGCGCACTTCTTCGCCAAGTTTAGAAAAATCCGACGCGAGAATGGAAGGGGCGATAAGGATAGGGCGAGACATATGCGAAAGCTCCAGAGCGGCTTTTGAGAGTTGTCCGCCGCGCTAGCACACCAAACGATATTGCGCAACGAATCAGTCTGATGAGCGCTGAAAAATTATCTGTGTTTTCGCAAACGATCCGCGATCGGTCGCAGCATCCAGGGCAAAAGATAGATGGGCAATTGTCCAAGGGCGAAATAAAGCCATGTGAACTCGGGCAGCGCGCCGCCGAGAGCGGCCACCATGACGCCCATGTTGCGGTTGCCGGCCGCGTGAGCCAGCACGAAGGCGTCTTGGGCGGGGATTTTGAAGAAAAGCGCCTGGGTGGCGATGATTTGCAGTAAGGCCACGCCAAAGACCAGCGCGACGATTGCGAGCGTCGTCAGCGGCGTGTTGATAAAGCTTGCGGCGACGCCGTCCATCACCGCGACGGCGAAGAAAAACAACACGCAAACATTCAGTCCGTCTATTTGTGACTTGGCCGCTTCAACGCGTCGGACACCGAGGAGTTTGCGAACGCCCCATGCGCAGATCATGGTGGCGGCCAAAAGACCAAAGAGCCGTAGCGCCAGCTCGAAGCCATCCAGCGGCAAGGCTTCGCCGAGCATGAGTTCTCCGATAAGCGGCGCCGTTAGCGGCAACAACAGCATGGACAGAAGCAGCAAGGCCAGACTAAGTGACCCGTTCAACCCCATAAGCGAGACAAACGCGGGGGCCGACATCACGGGCGGGGCGGCCGACACGATGAAGAGAGCGAGGGTGAGTTCCGGCATGGTCTGCGCCAAGCCGGTAATTTGCATGGTCACCGCGAGAATCACTGGTATGGCGATCATTAGCCATAAGGCGGCGGCGCCTACAAGTTTGGGACGCCGCAGATGAGCGAACACGGCGGTGGGGTCGACGCGTAAAAATGCAAGGACGAGCAAAATGAAAATGGCTTCGGGAATAAATGGCTTGAATATGGCGGAAACCGGCGGCAAAGCCATTCCCAAAAAGGCGCTGACGGCGACGGCGCGAGTTCCCTGACGTCCCAGCCAGGAGAGACAATTACTAAGCAGCCCGATCATGAATGATGCGCCTCCAATATTTGGCGGGTAAGTTGGCTTGAGCCTTAACAGGTGAGCAAGCATTATTGTTATCAGACGAAAGAACAAAGGCCAAAGGGACTTGCGCAAAGCAGATGTCATCGTACTCGGAGCGGGGATCGCCGGCGTATGCGCCGCGCTTCATCTGCAGATGCGCGGGCGTTCGGTTTTTCTGGTGGATCGGAATCAACCGGGGGACGAGGCCTCGCGTTCGAATGCGGGGGTGATTATGCGTGACGGCGTGACGCCTTTCGCGTTCCCGGACGCTCCGTTGGCGATGTTACGTCTGGTTTTCAATCTGGAGCCGTCAATTCGATATCGGCTAGGCTCGTTGCTTCAAATGGTTTCATGGGGACGGCGCGCGCAAGAGGCGACGGCGGGGCGGGCGATGTCGCGCTACGCTCATGCGCTCGCGCCGCTGCAAATGTTGGCGGCGGCGGAGCATCGAATCATCGCCCGGCAGGCGAATGCGGAGCGTTTTTTCCGCAAAACCGGATGGTTGAAGCTTTATCAGACGGCGGAAGGTTTTCGGCGGGCGGAAATGGAAATGCATCACGCTCGTATCTTCGGGGTTGGCTACGAGGTTTTGAATGCGCAGGCGGCGGCGGATCTGGAGCCTCATTTGGGGGAGCGGTTTTACAAGGCGGTTTATTGGCTTGAGGCGGAATCTGTAACGAGTCCAGGCGGCGTGTGCAAAGCTTATGGCCGGTTGTTTCGAGAGCGCGGCGGCGCGGTCTATCACGGCGATGCGCGCACGATTTGTGAAATGGCGGGAGGATGGAGCGTAAAAACCGCCCATGGACCGGTTTGGGCGCCGGAAGTCGTGGTGGCGCTGGGGGCGTGGTCCACAGACGTTTTGGAGCCTCTGGGCTATGCGTTTCCGTTCATCGCCCAGCGCGGGTATCTCAGCCATTTCCAAGCGCATTCGGGCGCGTCTTTGTCACGTCCGCTCACCGATGTGGAAAACGGCTATAGTTTAAGCCCCATGGAGCGGGGCATAAGGCTTTCGACCGGCGTTGAGTTCGCTCATCAAGAGGCTTTGCCAAATCCGGTTCAAATTGAGCAATGCCGACGAATAGCCGCCGGAATTTTCCCGCTTGGCTCCGCCATTGATACGGTTCCGGCCATGGCTTCTCGCTTGTGTCTGCCTGATAGCTTGCCGATCCTGGGGGCGTCTCCGCGCCATCGCGGTCTTTGGTTTACTGTCGGTCATGGCGATATGGGCTTCACCCTGGGGCCGCTTTTAGGGCGCCTTTTGGCCGAGCGCATGACAGGAAATACGCCGCTTGAAGATTTGACGCCATTGTCCCCCATGCGCTTTCTCTCCTGAACGGGCGCCGCCGCGCCTAATTTTCCCGTAGAGGAAGAGCGGCCGTGTCCTTGACGGTGCTGACGACGATTCGCGATTGGACGTCGGAGACGAGCGTGTTGTCGAGAAGTTTCAGGCGCAGAAAGTCGTCATAGGCCTTGATGTCGCTGGTGACCACCTTGATCAGGTAATCCACCGCTCCGGTGATCCGCTCGCAAGTCACGACCTCCGGCCACCTGTGAACCATTTTGTCGAAAGTCTCCATGTTTTCCCGGCTAGGGACCGCCAATTTGACGAAAGCGTAGGCGACGAAACCCAGGCCAACGTTTTCGCGGTCGATGATCGCCACGACATGGCGAATGACCCCGGATTCTTTCAGCTTTTTTATGCGTCGCCAGCATGGCGTCTGACTCATGCCCGCTTCGCGCGCAATTTCGGAAATGGAAATCGAAGCGTCGCGCTGCAGAATTTTCAGGACGCGAATGTCGGAAGGATCGAGAAGATTTTTTTCACTCATTGAAGGGGTTTTCTGAAAATATGTTTCTGAATTAGGGGCGAGATAGGTCAGGATAGCATAGAATTACCCCTTAATAAGAACCATATTTGACGTCAATACATTTGTGCGGACGCGTCTCGGCGCCCGTGATCAATTCGGGAGGGAGACCGGATGAACGCCATAACGAAGACTGTGTCTCTTGATGATAAATTCGTCGCCAAAAGCGGACGGGTTTATTTGACGGGCATTCAGGCTCTTGTTCGTTTGCCGCTGGATCGGGCGCGTCTGGACGCTGATGCGGGATTGAAGACCGGCGGATTCATTTCCGGTTACCGTGGATCGCCGCTTGCCGGATATGACACTGAACTGACCCGCGCCCGCCGACATCTGGAGCCTGCGAATATTGTCTTCAAACCTGGCGTCAACGAAGAATTGGGCGCAACAGCGGTTTGGGGAGCGCAAAAAGTCTCCCACCATGGGCAAGGCTCCGCCTATGATGGCGTATTCGGTATTTGGTATGGCAAGGCGCCCGGCGTGGACCGCGCGGGCGACGTGCTAAAGCAAGCCAACGCCAGCGGAACGGCGCTTTATGGCGGAGCCTTGGCGCTCGCCGGCGACGATCATCTCGCCAAATCATCCATTCTTCCCGCGCAAAGCGAATTTTTCTTTGAACATGCGGAAATGCCGGTGTTCAACCCTTCCGACATTCAGGAAGTGCTCGACTATGGGCTGCACGGTCTGGAGATGTCCCGGTTCACCGGGCTTTGGACGGCCTTGATCTGTATCGCCGACACGATGGACGCCTCCGCTACGATTAACGTGGACCCGGAGCGTTTGAGTTTCATCCGGCCTGATGATCGGGATCCGCGCAAGGTCGCGGATATTAACCGTGTGATGCTGCTTGGAAACCGCCTTGAAACAGAGCGGTTGCTGCGCGACGTGAAATTGCCCGCCGCGCACGCTTATGCGCGCGCTAATAGGCTGGATTACGTCACCTTCGGAGCCAGAAAGCCTCGTATTGGCGTCGTGGCCACGGGTAAGGCTTATCGTGACCTGCGTCAGTCTCTTGATCTTTTGGGAATTGACGAGGCCTTTGCGCGTGAAATTGGGCTTGCCATATATAAGGTGGGCATGTCCTGGCCTCTAGAGCCTGTGGGATTGTCGAATTTCGCGCGTGGCATTGAACGGCTGATGGTGGTGGAGCACAAACGCGCGTTCATGGAGCCGCAGATAAAGGAAATCGCCTATGGTTGGCCTGACCATGCGCGTCCGGCCGTTTGGGGCAAGAAAACGCCGGAGGGAGCGCCTTTCCTTTCCGATGTTCTGGAACTCACCGTTGCGGAGATAATTCCGGCGCTTTTGACGTTTCTGCCGCAGGGCTTCATAACTGACGAAATGCGTCAGGTGGCCGAGCGGATGAACAAACAGGTCATGTGGGCGCAAGGCCATGCGGAGCGCGCCGCTCGCGCGCCCTATTTCTGCGCTGGTTGTCCACACTCCACCTCTACCTTGGTTCCCGATGGCGCCCGCTCCATGCCGGGTATCGGCTGTCACGCCATGACGGAAATTCCCGCCCGAAGCACCGATGGTCAGATCGCCATGGGAGGCGAGGGGGTTCTCTGGGTTGGGCAGGCGGCTTTTTCGCGTGACAAGCATGTGTTCGCGAATCTTGGCGACGGCACCTATTATCATTCGGGAATACTCGCGATCCGTCAGGCGGTGGCCTCTAAAGTCGTGATAACATACAAGATTTTATATAATGACGCCGTGGCGATGACTGGCGGCCAGCCCGTGGACGGCACATTGACCGTGCCGCAATTGACCCGCCAGTTGGAGGCGGAAGGGGTTGAGCGCATCGTGGTTGTTACGGAAAATCCCGATGATTACATGGGCCGTCATGACCTTGCGCCGGACACCCCGGTTTTTCATCGCGATGAGTTGATGCGGGTTCAGGAAGATCTTCAGGAATACTCCGGCGTGTCGGTGATCATTTATGATCAAACCTGTGCGGCGGAAAAACGGCGGCGGCGCAAGAAAAAGACCTTTCCGGATCCTGATAAGCGTTTATTCATCAATGAACGGGTGTGCGAAGGCTGCGGTGATTGCTCCGTCCAATCCAATTGTCTTGCGGTGGAGCCGCTGGCGAGTGATTTTGGCGAGAAGCGGCGGATCAATCAATCCAGTTGCAATAAGGATTTTTCCTGCGTTAAGGGGTTCTGTCCATCATTTGTTTGGGTGGAGGGGGCTACGCTGCGCCGGGCCGATGGCGCAGGCGTTGACGTAGACGCGCTGGCGGCTCAATTGCCGGAGCCGGTTCTCGCCGATCTGGAGCGTACGAAAAACCTTTTGGTGGCTGGCATAGGCGGCATGGGCGTCACCACTCTGGCGGCCGTTTTGGCGATGGCGGCGCATATTGACGGCAAACAGGCGTCAACGCTGGACATGACGGGTCTTGCGCAAAAAGGCGGCCCTGTGACGTCGCATATTCGTTTTGCGGCGGCGGACAAGTCCATTGAGGGGCCACGAGTTCCCACCGCAAGCCTTGACGTTTTATTGGCCTCCGACATGGTGGTGGCCACCAACGCCGAGCAATTGGCTTTGATTGATCGAAAGAAAACCGCAAGCTTCGCCAATACGCGCGTGGCGCCCACGGCTGAATTCGTCATGAAGCAAACCTTGTCGTTCGACGAAAAGAGAATGGCGCAAACTTTGGAGGCGGCGTCGGCGCAATGTCTTGCCGAAGATGTGGCGACCATCGCCGAGAAACTGCTTGGGGATGCGATTTTCGCCAATATGCTTCTGGTTGGAATGGCGTCGCAGGCTGGCGTTCTGCCTTTGAGCGTTGAGGCGCTGGAGACGGCAATCCGTTTGAATGGGGCGGCGGTTGACGCCAATCTAAAAGCTTTCCGCGCTGGGCGGGTGCTGGCGGTGTCGCGTGAAAAAATCATTTCCGTTTTACCCGGGGAAACTCGGGTTCAGCCCATGGAGTTGGACGAGCGGATTTCTTTTCTGACCCGGGAGTTGGCTGTCTATCAAGATGAAGCCTATGCGCAAAGATTTGCGCAGTCGGTTGAAAAAATACGCCAGAGGGACGCGGAAAACGGTCCTGGCTCCATGCGTTTGACGCGCACGGTGGCGGATATGGCCTTTAAGGTTATGGCTTATAAGGATGAATATGAGGTGGCTCGTCTTTATGGCGATAGCGCTTTCAAGGAGAAGCTGTCAGCCCAGTTCGACAATCCGTCGAAACTGAAAATCATGCTGGCGCCGCCTTTGATTTCACGTGAGTTGGATCCCAAAACGGGGCGTCCGAAGAAAGTCGCTTTTGGCCCTTGGATTTTCACGGTTTTCAAAGTGTTGGAGAAATTCAAAGGACTGCGCGGCGGTCTCTTCGATCCATTTGGCAAAACCGCGGAACGCCGCGCGGAGCGCCGGCTTGTGGAGACCTATCTGGAGGACGTGGAGAAAATTGCGCCATTGGTGGGAACGGCCAATTATGGTTTGCTGGTGGAAATCGCCAGAGTTCCGGACCTTATTCGCGGCTTTGGTCCGGTGAAAGAAGCTAATTCGAAAGCTGCGGCGGCTAAACGCGAGCAATTGATGAGCCGTCTTGCAGACGATCACGCCGCCGCGCCGTGCATTGAGGCGGCGGAATAGACATAGAAAAGATATGATGGGGCGTAGTTTTTAACTTTCCGCCACGCTCGTCTCATTGGCGAATTTCGTTTTCCATGTGGGGAATACGTCGTTCGGGGCGGTCTTGGCCTCATAGACGCCGCGGGCGATGGCGCGCGCCATTGTCTCTGCGGCGCGCGCGCCAAGCTCGATCATTTCTTTCACCGGCTCGCGCATTTGGCGCTTTCCTGTGGAGACGGCGAAAATCAGGTCGCCATCGAGCATGGTGTGGGCCGGCCAAAGAGCGCGAGCGTAGCCGTCATGGGCCATCACCGCCAATCGTTTTAACTCCGCTTTTGTCAGGGCGAGGTCGGTGGCCACGATCCCTATGGTGGTGTTGGCGTTTTCCGCCAAGGCGTCGGCCTTGGTTCGCAGCTCCATTGCGGCGTCGGGGAATTGGGTGGGAAAGCCTAATCCGCCGAATTCGTCGTTTTTCTCGCAAGGCGCCGCCCAGAAATGCGCTGTGTCGCCCACGGTCGCCTGGCCCAGAGCGTTGACGGCGACGAGGGCGCCGACGGCGGCGCCGGAGCTGGCGAGGGCGGAAGCGGAGCCTAGTCCGCCTTTGAGGCCGGAAATGGTTGCTCCCACGCCCGCGCCGTGGGAGCCAAGGGGGAAGTCCATATCGGCGTTTTCAACGGCGCGGCGTCCAAGTTCGCCGTAAGGGTTGACTGTCCCCCAGTTTTTGTCGCCGCCGTTTAGGAGGTCGAATAAAATCGCAGTTGGAACAATAGGCACTCGCACCGAGCCTATTGCAAAGCCGCGTCCCATTTCAGTCAAAGCCATTTGCGCGCCTGAGCCCGCGTCAAGGCCAAAGGCCGAACCGCCTCCCAGAACTAATGCGTCGACTTTTTCCACAGTGAATTCGGGTGCGAGCAGCGCCACGTCGCGCGTGCCTGGCGCGCCGCCATGGATCGCGACCGATGCGGTGATTGGCTCGTCGGCTAAAAGAACCGTCACGCCGGATTTGAGCTTATTGTCTTGGGCTCCGCCCACTTTAAGTCCCGGAACGTCAGTGATCAGATTTCGCATTTCACTCATCTCAATGGTTTTCGCGGGGTTAAAGATGATGCCGAGGTTAAAGATGATGATAGGCTCGGTCCAGATAGATGAGCGCCTGACTCGCTTCGCCAAGATGCACGGAAACCACCGTGCCAAAAATTACGCTATGGGTGCCGACCTCGGAAATTTGCGAGACCTTGCAGTCAAGGGCCGCGCGCGCGCCAAGCAAGACCGGCGAGCCGGAGGCGCCTTTTTTCCACTTTGTCATGGCGAAACGTTCTTCCATGGAGAGATCGCCGCGTCCGGCGAAAACATTGGAGAGCGATTCAGAATGAGCCGGCAGGGTGTTGATGCAAAATACGCCATTACGTTTGACGGCGGCGTTTAGCCTGCTGGAGCGGTTGAGGCACACGAGCAGAGACGGCGGCGTGTCTGAGACGGAGGTTACTGCGGAAACCGTGGCTCCGAGTTTGCCCGCGCTCCCGTCGGTCGTCGCCAGATGCACGGCGGCGCCGAGCCGGCTCATGGCTTCGCGGAAAGTTAGGGCTGGGACCGGGGAGGGAGATGTCCGGGATAAAGCCATTTAAGTCGCCTTGCATGGAAGGTTTGAACAGCGCTGGCGCCTGCTAGGCGCTGGTATGATCAGGTGATCATTTTATGACAGGGGTAAGTGATCACAGCGTGGAAATCCAGTCTATGAAAATTCGGGCGACTGAATCTGGCGGCTCCTTGACCATTAGCCAATAAGCCCGCTCGCGGTTTCCCCATTTGTCAGTCAATAGAATCAGGTCGCCGCGGCTGAGTTCCTGTTCAACAAGGGAGGCTGCGCATAGGGCGACGCCATGCCCGGCGACTACGGCGCTGACCAGCAAGTTGAAATCGTCGAACACGGGCCCCGCGTCCGCTAATTTCGCGGGAAGGTTGTTTTCTTGTAACCAGAAACGCCAATCTGAACGGCTTTCATCATGCAGGAGGTTTGCTGCGTGGAAATCAATTGGATCGGAGAAAGGGCCGCAGCGTTCAAGATAGGCTGGACTACAAACGGCGCGAGTAGATCCGCTTTGTAATTGCGTGGCGAAGGAAAAAACGGATGGATGAAGAGGGCCGTCACGCCAATCTATGATGATGTCGGCGTCTGGAGCGTCCCCGTGCATGGCGTATAGAAGCCGGAGCCTGATTTGAGGCGCAACTTGCGCGAAACTAACCATTTTGGGGATAAGCCATCGTGTGGCGAAAGATGGAACGCAGGCGAGAGTCAGCTCTGGTCTGCGCGCCGTCTCCTCGATATCTCGGCAAACTTCGCCTATTTTCTCTAAAGATTGATTGGTCACTAACGCCAGCTTTTCTCCGTCCGGCGTTAAACTAATTCGCCGGCCATCGCGATTGACCAATGGCGCGCCAAACCACTCCTCCAGATTTTTTAAATGGTGACTAACAGCGGCGTGAGTGACGCCTAGATTCGATGCCGCCGTTCCCACGCGACCAGTGATTGCAAGCATGGCGAGAGCGCGTAGCGCGTTGAGAGGCGGAAGACGATTTGTATGCATGTTAGAAAAACTAACATGCAAGTGCTAAAGTTTCAATTGAAGCAACTTCCAAAACATGAGTTCCTTTAGGGATGGAGTTACTGGTTCGTCAGGTGGCGATTATAAAAATAAGCTATGTGCGGTTGCGTGCGGAAAGGCTTTGGAGACCTTGAGGAGGTTGGTTTCATTGCTGAATTCTTGGCAAGAATATTTTCTGCGGTTTTTAGTGCGGGAGGAGCGTGAAGGGGAATTTGTGAAGCGGCGTTGCTTTGAATATTTTCAAGTTTCTTGAGTATGCGCGTTATCACAGTCGCGGTAGAGAAATAATCGAAGAAAGCGTGATGAAAACTTCTTGCTAAGATGGCGTTTCTTTCGCAGTCTCGAATTTACTAATTAGTGAGACAACAAAAGCGGCAAAAGCCGTTCCGTCCATGAGGGATGACAGGGTAACATGGAATATTTTCTTCAACAGCTGATCAATGGAGTGACGCTGGGGTCAATTTATGGCCTCATCGCTATTGGTTACACGATGGTTTATGGAATCATCGGAATGATCAACTTCGCTCATGGCGACATTTTTATGGTGGGGGCGTTCGTCGCCTTGATCTTGATTGTCGCCCTTGGCCTGACGGCGGCGACGCCGTTATTCATGCTCATCTTCGCGCTGGTAATCATACTTATTATTTCAATGTGTTTGACGGCGGTGTGGGGGTGGACTGTTGAACGCATCGCTTACCGTCCGCTGCGAGGCTCGTTTCGTCTGGCGCCTTTGATTACGGCCATCGGCGCGTCGATCGCTCTGCAGAACTTCGTTCAAATTTCGCAGGGTGCGCGCAATAAGCCTTTGCAGCCATTGTTTTCCGGCGGCTTCACGGTTGCGGAGCGCGTGGAGCCTCAGGGCAATTTTCTGGTGCAATTGTCCTACATGCAAATCATGATTATCGTCACCACCACCGTGTTGATGATCGGCTTCACCCTTTTGATCAATAAAACACCTCTGGGGCGCGCGCAGCGCGCTTGCGAACAAGACCGCAAGATGGCGTCTTTGCTTGGGGTGAATGTTGACCGCACGATCTCGCTGACCTTTGTGATGGGCGCGGGGCTGGCTTCCGTCGCCGGCCTCATGTTCTTACTCTATTACGGTGTGATTGACTTCTACATCGGCTTTCTCGCTGGGGTGAAAGCGTTCACCGCCGCCGTTTTGGGCGGTATTGGATCCTTGCCCGGCGCTATGCTCGGCGGTCTTCTGATCGGGCTTATCGAGACGTTTTGGTCTGGCTACTTCTCTGTTGAATACAAGGACGTCGCCGCTTTCTCAATTTTGGCCATCGTGTTGATTTTCATGCCGGAAGGTCTTCTGGGCAAGCCGGAAGTGGAGAAAGTCTGATATGGCGTCAAATAATAAACCGAACCTGATGGGGACGTCTTTGAAAGACGCGGCCATGGGGGGACTTCTCGCCTTTGGCTTGTTTGCATTGCTTATTGGCATGCGAACGGAGGTCTCCACTGGCGGCCTGACCATTGAATATCGTTGGGGCGCCGTCGCCGCCGCCGTGGCGATCGTCTTTCTTGGACGTTTTCTGCTCAACGTATTCGTTTGGAAGACTGAGCGTCCGCTCACCGGCAAGTTGAGCGGCTTGGTTCCCGACGCGTCGTCGTTTGGCGCGCTGGGCAAATTCGTCCCCGCGTTCCTTTTTCTTCTTGCGGTGGTTTTGCCGTTTTTGCTGATGTATTTCCTCGGTTCGCGCGGATCCCGTCAATATTTGGATCTGGCCATTCTCGTCACCACTTATGTGATGCTGGGCTGGGGGCTGAACATCGTTGTCGGCCTCGCCGGCTTGCTGGATTTGGGCTACGTGGCCTTCTACGCGGTCGGGGCCTATTCATATGCGCTATTGGCGCATTATTTCGGCTTTTCATTTTGGATCTGCCTGCCGCTCGCCGGTATTCTCGCGGCGTTCTGGGGCATTATTCTCGGCTTCCCCGTGTTGCGTCTTCGAGGCGATTATCTCGCCATCGTCACCCTGGCGTTTGGGGAGATCATCCGCGTGGTGCTTTTGAACTGGTATGAGTTCACGGGCGGTCCCGACGGGATTTCAGGCATTCCTCGTCCTTCGTTCTTCGGTCTTGAGTTCAAACGTGGAGACGGCGGTTTCGCAGACTTCTTTGGTCTGGACTATTCGTCTATCCATCGGATCATATTTCTCTATTACTTGATCCTGATCATGGCGCTGGCGACCAACTTCGTCACCATGCGTTTGCGCAAACTGCCAGTCGGCCGCGCATGGGAAGCGTTGCGCGAAGATGAGATCGCCTGTCGTTCGCTTGGGATCAACACCACCAACACGAAGCTGACGGCCTTCTCGCTTGGGGCTATGTTCGGCGGTTTTGCGGGTGCGTTTTTCGCAACGCGTCAGGGCTTCATCTCACCTGAAAGCTTCACGTTCATCGAGTCGGCCGTGATTCTCGCTATCGTGGTGTTGGGGGGGCTTGGCTCGCAGGTGGGCGTGGTCATCGCCGCTGTCGTCATGATCGGCGTATTCGAGTTCTTCCGCGAGCTTGAAGAATATCGAATGTTGGTCTTCGGACTCTTGATGGTGTTTATCATGGTGTGGAAGCCGCGCGGTCTGATTTCGACCAGAAAGCCGTCGATCTCTCTGTCGAAGAATGTCAAAGGCATTTCCGCTGATCTTGTGCAGGAGGGTCAGTGATGTCCAATTGGAACAATAACCCGACGCTCTCTGTTGAGCATTTGACCATGCGCTTTGGTGGTCTGACGGCGATCAATGATTTGTCCTTCAATGTCGGACGCGGCGATATCACCGCCTTGATCGGTCCGAACGGCGCTGGAAAAACCACGGTGTTCAACTGTATCACCGGGTTTTACAAGCCCACGGAGGGACGGTTGGTCATGCGCCGTAAGGCGGGGGGGCAACACCTGCTGGAGCGCATGGCGGATTTCAAAATTTCCGCACAGGCCGGCGTTGCGCGCACTTTTCAGAATATTCGTCTGTTTGGCGGCATGACGATTTTGGAAAACCTCATGGTTGCGCAACATAATCCACTGATGTTGGCCTCGCTTTACACCGTTGGCGGTATTTTAGGACTTCCATCGTTTCACCGGGCTGAAAAAGAGGCGGTTGAGAAAGCCAAATACTGGCTCGATAAGACGGACCTGCTGTCGCGCGCAGACACGCCTGCGGCGGATTTGCCTTACGGCGATCAACGGCGGCTGGAGATTGC
>JBLXBZ010000007.1:0-163804 GCA_048265185.1 Stappiaceae bacterium
CGCGCTACTAGAAAGAGGGGGAAGGTCTATGTTTGTTAACATTACCGAACCTGAAACTGATATGATCACAATGCTGCGTGATCAATTTGCGGAGTATTCACAGGTTGCGCCAGTAGCGATTATCACAACCTTCATTGCCGACGATCCCTCTAAGTTAGAGGGTGGCTAAATTCGAGGATGGAATGACTGACGCGCCTCCCGTGGCTCGGAGCGGCGTTTTGAGCCGGAGTTCTCCGGCTATCATCACGGTGGCGGGTTGATGACGCCGCCGTAAATAATGAATGGCGATCAGAACATCACAACTAATCACCAAATGAGGGCAGCCTCATTAAGTGCGGGTGGCAACTTTCAATAGATTATCTCAGACCAATAGATACCTTAGACAAGTCGCTGGTCTTGAAAATTTTGATCGACAACGCCTCTTTAAGGAGCGCCGTGAAAGAATGCGGCACACCAGCAAAAACTTTCTAATTATCTATTTGATTTATATATATATTTTACGCCATCACTCAGAAAAATGCACTTTGCAGAACCTGAAAATTAAAACCTTGTTAGCAGCCGTGATTAATTGCGAAAATATCCTACAAAAAACAATCTCACTCCACCCTGCATAAAAATGCAGTCCCCTCACCCACGACTCCACCCTCTATATCCAGAGAGATCGACATCTCCAATTCAGCGCCGCATCAACGAAAATACGCCGATCATTCACAATACGCCGATCACAATAGCTGCGACGAAAACAAATGCGACGCACGCGGCCACCACATTCAGATTGCGGACTATTGTCATTATTCCGGTCTCCCCTATGCAGTCTGACTCCGTATCTTACCCAAAAGTTAACCGTCAAAGAAGCAAAAAAGTTGCTGCGCCGCACTATCAGCGCAATTCTGTCATTTTAGAGATCTGATTAAAGGCAGCCTAGCGCTGCGTAAGGTTTTTTCAACAACAGCGCCTCACTTCCAAAACGAGTGAAGCTGAAGGCTGTTCGCGAAAATTTTAGTTGAAACAATATATGCGAAAAATACTATTGAATGTTTCAAATATTAGTTTTACCTTTTAACTATAAGTCAATATTTCGAAATCAGTTTACTGAATAGGAGAATTTCTTCTGGGTGCAGCGTGATGAATCTGGCCGAATTATCAAATATGGCGCGAGATAGGAGCTCGGAAGGGCGCAAGAAGTTTGTCGCCAAAATCACTGATATCTTCATGATGGCGGATGAAACCAACATTGGCGGCGTCAGCGCACTTTTTAACGATATAATTCTTAAAGTATTTGATGATCTTGATCTTGAAACCCGGGCGCAACTGGCCCGACGCTTCTCTACTCACGCCAATGCGCCGCGCGACCTTCTGACCTTGCTTTCCAATGATGAAATTCAGATAGCCGCTTCGGTTTTAACCCACTCGCTCATCATAACTGACGCCGATTTGATCTCAATTATCAAAACGCAATCCGACGACCATGTGCTAGCCATCTGTCGACGAGCGGAAATTTCAACTCAAGTCAGCACTCCGATCATCGAAAGAGGACAAATCGACGCTCTACAGCATATCGCCGCAAATCACAGCGCCTGCTTCACGGCGCCCTCGCTACTGGACCTCGTCGGCGCTTCAAAAAACGACAGCCTGTTGCAAGAAGCGCTCATTCGACGTCCGGACCTTTCTCTGGACGCAGCCTTGAAGCTCGTGAGCTTTTTGGACCATGACCTTACGAACAAAATTCAGGACATTGACGCAAGCGGCCTTATATCCCGCGCTATCGCGGAAAACGCCGCCCGTAACATCCAAGCGCGCCTTCAAGGGCTCAACAGCGCGCGCCAACAAGTCGAGAAAATATTCGCTGCGGTAGAGAAAGGCTCCACGTCCTTTGAAGAAGCTTTAAAGTTCTTTATCAACAAGGACCAGATCGTGAATATCGCCGTTCTAATCTCTGGTCGCGTCGAAATTCCGGAAGCCGAAATTTCACCGTTAATCTTAAGTAAGAACGACGCCCCCCTCGCCATATTATGCAAATATTGCGGAGTGTCAGATGAATGCTTCAGAGCTATAATAAAATACCGCGAAAATAAAATAAATGTGTCTAGTGAATCTATAGAAAAATCTTTATCGAAATACTCACAGCTAACGCTCGAACAAGCAGAAAAATCCCTAGCCATATTCAAAGAAAAGTCACACCAACCCCATTAATATTTGCAAAATTCTCTTTTTTAGATAAAGATTCTTGTAAAGTCGTTTATGTATTACGCCTTGACGCCAATTAAATTGCTTTTCATGTCATTATAACGAAATCTTAGCCATTACCCGCCATTATTTCATAATGGCTCACGCTCTCGCGCTGTTTATAAAATTCATTTGTCCCGCTCTGTTTCTATCCGGATGCACAGCGATTTGGTTCAGTGAAGATCGCGAAATCTGGCGCGATCAGACTGAACGCGATTGCCTGACGTCAGGCGTTATCGCCCTCTCTCCTTTCGTTCGTCCACACGAGGAAATCAATGGCCCAGGGATTTGCGGCGCCAGCTCCCCATTAACGGTCACCGCCCTGCAAAACGGAAAAGTCGCCTTTTCCACCAAAGCCATTATGGGATGCCCGGCGGTCGTCGCGGTCGATACATGGCTTAGTCAATCAGTACAACCAAGCGCTCTAGCCGTATACGGCCAACCCGTGACTGAACTTGACATCGCCGCGTCCTACGCCTGCAGACAACGAAACAACGGCGACAAGGGCCCCTTATCCGAGCACGCCTTCGCAAACGCTTTAGACGTCTCCGCGTTCACCTTGGCGGATGGAACCCGCGTCACTGTGAAAGACGACTGGAAAAGAGAGGCAAACGGCGCTTTTTTGAAAGCCGTCCATAGCGGGGCTTGCCGCACGTTCACCACCGTCTTGGGACCAGACGCAGATCGCCATCACCGCGACCATTTACATATGGACCTTGCCCGCCACGGCGCATCAGGAACTTACCGGGTGTGCCAATGAGGCGGGAGAAAATGCGCGAGCGTGACTCGAACCGCCCGCGTCATTTCTTAATTCCGTCCCAAAACTGCAAATCATCACATCACTGGCATAGCTTATTCACGCCGGAGTAGGTCGTATAGGTGCCCGTGTTGGGATTAAAACTGCGGAATTTGCGCGAACAATAAGCATACCACTCAGGCGTCCAAGGTTGCGGACTATAGGTGATCACCGTCTCCGGCGGCGGATTATAAATTATCGGAGCCCCTGCCTCCGGCTCGTAATAATATCCTCCGCCATTGGGGTAAGCTGGCGGCGGCGGAGCGTAAACCGGCCCTTGACCAATCGGTTCAGGAGCCGACATCGCCGACCCTAAAAGCGCACCAGCGGCGAGACCAATGGCGCCAACGGCCAAAGCCGCGCCCAGATCATCATTATTACTCTTTTTATAGTACTTTTTATTCTTATGTTTGTCGTGACGTCGATAATCGTCACGGCGATGATTGTTATGCTTATTATAGTTATAATTTTTCTTAGGCCGATATTCCTGACGACGACTGTCACGCCATGCGTCATGAGGATCCGCCAAGACGACCGACGTAGTCGGCGCCAACATACTCGCCGCCATCAAAACGGTTAGTACGCCAGTAGAAATTCCTTTTGCGAAGATCATTACTTCAGCTCCAATATCTACAAATATCCTGTTCAGTTCCCGTTCTACGCTTTCCACCTTGAACTTCACCTGAGACGACTGTTCATCTACAGTTCATATCAGCAGGTCATAGGGCGCGGTTTACTTGCAAAAACGGTATTTTCCCGAATACGCCAGAAAATATCCTGTCTGCGGATTAAAGCTACGATATTTGCGAGAACAATACGCATACCACTCCGGTGTCCAGGGCGCGTATCGCAATCGAACGGCGGCGGGCGGCGGCGCGACATACTGAGGACCAACATATTGAGGAGCGGAAAGCGCAGAACCTATCAAAGCGCCAGCCGCAAGCCCCAAAACGCCCGCCGCAGCGGCCGCTCCCGCACTATCATTGCGATAATAGTACCCACGATCAGAACTATAATAGCGGCGCTGCCCACGATGCCGACGGTCATGGCGACGATTATACCGCCGGGCGTCACGTCCTCGCCCGCGATTATCCCGCCATGCCCAGTGTTTGTCTTTGACTCGAATAACATGTTTATTGGCGTCGCCCCTCGCCGTCGCGCCCTGCATCTTCAAGGAAGAAGACGCGGCGAGATGCGATACGCCCATGGCGCCGACAAAAGCGTGAGCAGGCGCGCTAAACGAAGTCTCCATCAGCATTGGCGCGAAAACTACGGTCATCACAGCCGCAAATCTGGAAAGTCTCATGGCTCTCTCCTTATACCTAGCCGCAATATCGCTTAAAATTATGGCGTATGCGAGGCGCGCGGCGAAGCGTCTTCACAAGGCGTAAACCACACCCGCCGTTGGTCTTCTTGTTAATCCGACCGCTTAACGCATTGCGTTGTTCCAGATCACGTTTTATGCCTTTCACTGTATGAAATACGCGGAGGTTAATTGATGCCCACACTCATCCGGCTCACGCTGTTATGCTGCATCATCTGGATGCAGGCCAGCTCCGCGCAGGCGAGGTATCAATTAGAACCTTATAAAGATAGTCTCTTTCGCTACCCGGGCCTGTTGTCAGGAACCATTGGCGATCCCTTTTTGATTGTAGATTACGATAAATACCGAGACATTCACCGGCGCGATAAAATTCTGGAGCGGAAGGTTCACGGCGAATATGTTTCGCTTTATCCAGAAAGTTCGCAGAACGAGCAAGAAATCAAGGTCGGTGGACGCACCATCAAATATATCCGTGTTGGTGAGAACACGAAAAACCCCAAGGCCGTGGTTATCTATATTCACGGTCAGGGCGGCGATCGCTTTCAAGGCGCCAACGACTGGATGTTCGGCGGCAACTTCAATCGCATCAAGAATTTGATGGCGCGCAACGGCGGTCTGTATATTTCCCCCGACTTTACGGATTTCGGCGCAAAAGGCGAACAAGACATCAAGGCGATTATGCGCCGCTATGCCGCCCGCAATCCAAACACGCCGATTTTTGTCGCTTGCGGTTCAATGGGCGGTTTTTTGTGCTGGCGTTTGGCGGAAGATCCGCAGGCCGCAAAAATGATGGGCGGCATGTTGCTGCTGGGCTCCACTTGGAACAATGATTTTTTCAAAACGTCAACTTTTCGCAGCGGCAAACTGCCTATTTATTTCGGTCACGGCAGTTGGGACAAGGTTTATGACTGGAGAAAGCAGGCGAAGTTCTTCACACGCTTGAAAGAACGCGCGCCGAATTATCCGGCGAAGTTCACCTTATTCGAAACAGGCTCCCATGGAACGCCAATCCGGATGACGGATTGGCGTCTGGTGCTGAACTGGATGCTGGCGGCGGGCGGACGTTAAGCCCAAACAAGCCGGCTCCACCGAAAAACCGCATCAGCCGATCAGGCGGCGACCAAAGTCTCCACCGCCGCCTGCGCCAGCTCAAGCGCGGTCGCAATCTTGTCTTCTCCAGCTTGCATCAATTGGTCGGCGGCCACGACACTCACATCGGTCACGCCAATAAAGCCTAGAACATGACGCATATAAGTGGAGGCGAAATCAATTTCGGCCCCTATGGGCATTCCACCGGATGCCATCAACAAAATTGCGCGCTTGTTTTCCAGCAAACCAATTGGTCCGGCCTCTGAGTAACGAAACGTCAAGCCGACCCGCGCAACAAGGTCCACCCAAGCTTTCAAAGACGCTGGAACGCCAAAATTATAAACCGGAACGCCAAAGACCATCACGTCTGACGCCTTTAGTTCTTCAACCAAAGCGTCAGATAACTTCAAGGCGCGCCGCTGCTCCGGGGTTCTATCGGGCGCTGGCGTGGAATTCGCTCCAAGCCAGACCTCATTCACCACAGGAAGCCCGTTCGCCACATCGCGAGTGACGACGCGAGCGGCCGGATTACGCTCCACCAAAGCCTCCGTCACCTGTTCGACAAGACGACGTGACACGGAACCGTCACGACGCGCCGACGATTGCACGGCCAGTATATTCTTATATCCGATCATTTAGATCTCCATCACCTGAAAAGCCGATTTTCCGGCCTCAATTGTGCTGGATATCTAAGACTTACGCCTCCACGCGCCAGAGCCAAATGGGTGAACAGTGTTTTCACCGCTCACCCTCAACAGGGTCGGCCCTATTCCGCCGCCTGCGCCCGGCTGGGCTCATAATTCAGAATGGGCGCGAGCCAGCGCTCCATCTCTTGCAAGCTCACGCCTTTGCGCCGCGCGTAGTCTTCAACCTGATCCCGCTCGATTTTACCCACGCCGAAGTAATGACTATCGGGATGCGAGAAATACAGCCCGGACACAGAAGACCCCGGCCACATGGCGAAACTCTCCGTAAGCTCGATACCCGCCGCCTTTTCAGCGTCCAAAAGATCGAACAACGTGCGTTTTTCCGTGTGGTCCGGCTGAGCCGGGTAGCCCGGCGCCGGGCGGATACCTTGATATTTTTCCGCAATGATGTCTTCGTTCGACAAGGCCTCTCGCGGCGCGTAGCCCCACAGTTCCTTACGCACGATCTGATGCATACGTTCGGCGAAAGCCTCAGCGAGACGGTCGGACAGAGCCTGAAACATAATCTTGTTATAATCATCCCCAGCCGCGTGATAGCGCGCGACGACGTCATCTTCCCCATGGCCCGCCGTTACGGCGAAGCCGCCAATGTAATCAGCCACGCCCGTGTCTTCAGGGGCGATAAAGTCAGACAACGCCAAATTGGCGCGGCCATTTTCACCGCGAAGCATCTGCTGACGGAGGGTGTGAAACGTCGCCAACTCGTTTTGGCGCGTCTCGTCCTGGAACAAGACAATGTCATCTCCGCGCGCCGCGGCCGGCCAGAAACCAACAACTCCAGAGGGACGTAACAGCTTCTTGGTCACAATCTCTTGCAATAGCTCTTGCGCGTCGTCGAACAAAGCCTTTGCCGCCGGACCATAACGATTGTCCGTCAAGACTCCGGGATAAGTTCCCTTGATCTCCCATGTGGAGAAGAACGGCGTCCAGTCGATCATGGGAACCAGTTCTTCAAGCGGAAAATCCTTATAGACTTTCGTGCCGAAAAAAGCCGGCTTCACAGGCGCTCCAGCGGAGAAGTCGGGCTTGAATCCATTGTCCCGCGCCCCGGCAAGGGAAACGCGCTTGGCCACGTCGCGCGATCGCGCGTGCTTTTCAGCGATATCTTTATATTCATTACGCAATTCATCAAAGAACGGTTGTCTTTGACCTTCGCTGACCAGCCGAGACGCCACGCCCACCGCCCGGCCGGCGTCGGTGACGTAAATCGCCTGACCCCGATGATAATTAGGATGGATCTTCACCGCCGTATGAATACGACTGGTGGTGGCTCCGCCAATGAGCAACGGCATGTCAAAACCTTCTCGCTCCATCTCAGCGGCCACATGGCACATTTCATCCAGCGACGGGGTGATCAGCCCTGAAAGGCCGATAATATCCACCTTCTCCGCCTTCGCCGTTTCAATGATTTTCGCGGCGGGAACCATCACGCCCAGATCAATGACTTCAAAATTGTTACACTGCAGCACGACGCCAACGATATTCTTGCCAATGTCATGAACGTCGCCCTTGACGGTGGCCATCAGGATTTTACCCGCCGACGACTGCCCCTCGTTCCCTGTCAGGCGTTTTTCCTCCTCCATGAAGGGCAGCAGATAACCAACGGCCTGCTTCATCACCCGGGCGGATTTAACCACCTGGGGCAGAAACATCTTTCCCGCGCCAAACAGGTCGCCCACAACATTCATGCCGTCCATCAACGGCCCTTCGATCACATGCAGCGGACGCTCGACAGTTTGTCGGGCTTCTTCCGTATCTTCAATGATGTAATCGGTGATCCCATTGACCAACGCGTGTTCGAGGCGTTTCGTCACTTCCCAGGTGCGCCAGGTCAGGTCAGCTTCGCGCTTTTTTCCGCCCTCGCCCTTGTAACGTTCAGCCGCCTCCAGCAAGCGATCCGTCGAATCGCTCCGCCGGTTCAAGACCACATCCTCGCACAGCTCGCGCAGCTCTTCCGGCAAATCGTCATAAATCGCCAGCTGCCCCGCATTGACGATGCCCATATCCATTCCCGCCCGAATGGCGTGATAGAGAAACACCGAATGCATGGCCTCGCGCACCAGCTCATTGCCGCGGAACGAGAACGAAAGATTGGACACGCCGCCGGAAATATGCGCATGCGGCAAGTTCTCGCGGATGTAGCCAATGGCCTCGATAAAATCGACGCCATAGTTGTTATGTTCTTCGATGCCGGTGGCGACGGCGAAGATATTGGGATCAAAAATAATGTCTTCCGGCGGAAAGCCCACAACTTCCGTCAAAACCTTGTAGGAGCGCGCGCAAATTTCGGATTTACGCTGGAGAGTGTCCGCCTGTCCTTCTTCATCGAAGGCCATCACCACCACAGCCGCGCCGTAGCGCTTAACCAGTTTCGCCTGAGCGACAAAGGCCTCTTCGCCTTCTTTCAATGAAATCGAATTGACGACGCCCTTTCCCTGAATGCACTTGAGGCCGGCTTCGATCACGCTCCACTTCGAGCTATCGATCATCACCGGAACCTTGGAGATATCCGGCTCCGAGGCGACAAGATTGAGGAAGGTCGTCATGGCCTCCTCAGAATCCAGCAAACCTTCGTCCATATTGACGTCGATGATCTGGGCGCCGTTGGAGACCTGCTGACGAGCGACGTCGAGGGCCGCGGCGAAATCATCATTCTTGATCAGCTTGCGAAAACGCGCCGATCCGGTGACATTGGTGCGCTCGCCGATGTTGACGAAATTAACCTCCGGCGTCAGCACGAAAGGCTCAAGCCCCGACAAGCGCATATGGCGCTCGATCTGCGGCAAGGGGCGCGGCTTGCACGGAGCCACGGCCTCCGCGATGGCCGCGATATGCGCCGGGGTCGTGCCGCAGCAGCCGCCGACGATATTGACCAAGCCGCTTTGCGCGAATTCGCCCACCAGTTCAGCCATCGCCTGCGGACTTTCGTCATATTCGCCAAATTCATTCGGCAAGCCCGCATTGGGATAGGCGCAAACCAGCGTGTCGGCGACTCTGGACAATTCGTCCACATGGGCGCGCATTTCTTTCGCCCCAAGGGCGCAATTCAGGCCGATGGAAAAGGGGCGCGCATGACGCACTGAATACCAGAAAGCCTCCGGCGTTTGGCCGGAGAGCGTGCGGCCAGAAAGATCGGTGATCGTTCCAGAAACCATGACCGGCAGACGAACGCCTTTTTCCTCAAACACCTCGTCAATAGCGAAAAGCGCCGCCTTGGCGTTCAGGGTGTCGAAAATAGTTTCGACCAGCATCATGTCGGCGCCGCCGTCGATCAATCCGCGCACAGCTTGCGCATAAGCAAGACGCAAGTCATCGAATGTAACGGCGCGATACCCCGGATTATTCACATCGGGAGACATGGACGCGGTTCTGTTGGTGGGACCGAGGGCGCCGGCCACAAAACGCGAACGGGAGGGATCGCGCGCCTCGACCATATCGCAAGCTTCACGCGCCAGACGCGCGCCTTCAAAATTCAGCTCATAGGCCAGATCCTCCATGCCGTAATCGGCTTGAGCAATCGTGGTTGAGGAAAACGTGTTGGTTTCAATCAAATCCGCGCCAGCTTCAAGGTACGCAACGTGAATGTCACGAAGCGCTTCGCCTTGCGTGAGGTTCAAAAGGTCATTATTGCCCTTCAGATCCTGCCCCCAGTCAGCAAAACGCTCGCCGCGAAACCCGGCTTCATCCAGTTTCAAATCCTGGATCATCGTGCCCATGGCGCCATCCAGCACGAGAATACGTTGGGATGCTGCCGCGCGCAGCCGCTCAAAAACCGTCGTCTTATCTGTCATTAATTCGCCTCAAGCCGCCTGGGTTGCGTCAGTCGCGGGACGCACGCCCAACAAGTGACATATGGCGAAGCTCAACTCCGCGCGATTCATCGTATAAAAGTGAAACTCGCTCATGCCCCGATCCACCAGATCCAGCACCTGCTCGCAAGCAACCGCGGCCGCCACGAGCTTTCGCGTCTCCACGTCATTGCCCAACCCTTCAAAACGACGCGCCAACCAATCAGGGATCGACGCGCCGCATTTGGCCGAAAAAGACACCAACTGCTCAAAATTGTGCACTGGCTGAACGCCCGGAACCACTGGAATCGTAATTCCCGCCGCCCGCACTTTCTCAAGATAGGCCTCGAACACGTCATTCTCGAAGAAATATTGAGTGATCGCCCGAGTGGCGCCAGCGTCGACCTTACGTTTCAAATTGTCAATTTCCACGCCCCAATCCGCGCTCTCAGGATGACGTTCCGGATATGCGGCCACAGACACCTCGAAAGCGCCGATGCGTTTGATCCCCGCCACCAAATCGCTGGCGTAGGCGTAGCCATCGTCCCGCGGGAGGTAACGCGCGCCAATGCCCTCGAGCGGATCGCCGCGAAGCGCCACAATATGACGCACGCCTGTTTCCCAATAATCGCGAATGACCTGATCAACCTCTTCGCGTGAGGCCCCCACACACGTCAAATGCGCCGCTGGTTTCAGAGCCGTTTCACGAACCAGCTTGCTCACCGTTCGGTGTGTGCGCTCTCGCGTTGATCCTCCCGCGCCATATGTCACCGACACAAACGCCGGATCAAGCGGCGCCAAGCGCTCCACGGACGCCCAAAGATTGGTTTCCATTTTTTCGGTTTTTGGAGGAAAAAACTCGAAGGAAACAGAAATTTCATCCGCTTCGTCAAGCTGTGAACGGTGAATATCGGAATTCAAGGACATTTCAGGCGACCTCCCGGTCCGTCTCAGCGAGCGGCAGATCCGTTATGATCCGCGGGTCGCGTGCTAACCAAAGTGTTACAGTCAATTGATCTGAGTTTTGGGCTTCGGGCGTTTCTTCCGGGCGCAAATCCCGAATTTCCACCACTTCCATGCCCGCATCCTCCAACCATTTCTTCATTTGCTCATGCGCGAAGCCAAGCCGCCGATGGGCGTGGGTTTCACGGAGAAACTCATGCTGGTGAGGCGCAAAGTCGACGATGAGCATTCGCCCCCCGGCGCGTAACATTCGCGCCGCCTCGACCAGCGCCCGAGACGGATCGTCAAGAAAGTGCAGAACCTGATGAATGGACACGAAGTCGAAACTTTCCATCGGAGCGGACAGCGCGTAAACGTCGCCATGACGCACTTGCGCGTTGGTCACGCCGGCGCGCTCCAGATTAGCACGCGCCACCGCGAGCATGTCGTGACTGGCGTCAAGCCCTAGGCCGCGCGCGTATTGATCAGATAACAGCTCCAGCAAGCGGCCCGTGCCCGTGCCCAAGTCCAGAAACGCGTCAAAGGGGCGCGGCCCCACCAATGTGCGAATAGCCGCCTCCACCGCCGCTTCCGGCACATGCAGAGAACGCTCCTGATCCCAAGTTTTAGCCCGCGCGGCGAAATAAGCCGCCGCTTCCTGCGCCTTGGCTTTTCGAATCGCTTCAAGCCTGCGCTGATCCGCCGCCAACATCGGGTCGTCGGACTTTAATTTGCGCAAAAGATCCCGGCACAACTCCCCCGCCGCGCCATCGCCCAAACGGTGATAGACCCAGGCGCCTTCGGGAAATCTTTGCACGAGCCCCGCTTCCGTAAGAAGCTTCAAATGGCGTGAAATCCGCGGCTGGCTTTGACCCAAAATAGTGGTGGCGTCCTTCACCGTCAGTTCGCTCTCCGCCAAAAGAGCTATCAAGCGAAGCCGCGTGGACTCACCCACCGCGCGTAAAACAGCAAGCAACTCTTCGACCGACAACTTAAAATCGGAAAGCGCCTCGCCTGAAATTTCCCAATTCCCCGCGCCATTCGCCTCAACCAGAGCGCCCTGCGTTCGCGCCGCCCCAGAATCCGCCCCTGTCTCCCGCAAATCTCTCATTTTCAAGCCACCCTATCGCCGAAAAGTCGTCTTGAAGGCGCTCTCTGAAGCCCCCCGAAATCCCGCGCCTCTGGAAAACTCAACTCAGCAGCCCCCCGACAAAACACGCCTGAAGAGTCCATGATTTGAATATAAAGATATCTTTATACGACGACAGAAAATAATTCAAGCGCTGACTTCAAATCAGTCACAACAGGTGAAGAAGCAGAAAACCCCGCCAATTATCCGCGCGCCAAAGGCCGCCAGTGAAATAAAAGATGAAAACAGCTGAGCCATTGCTCCATCAGTCACTATGGCGTAGAAAGCAAACCAGCGAGATTCCTTGTTTTACACCATCAATACGGAGACGCGGCACCCTATGGCGCGCCAGTTCATTTACCACATGCACGGACTGTCAAAGTCCTACAACGGGGGCAAGAAAGTCCTCGACAACGTCCATTTGTCTTTTTACCCGGACGCCAAGATCGGTATTCTAGGCCCGAACGGCGCCGGTAAATCGACGCTGCTGAAAATCATGGCCGGTCTGGACAAGGACTATACCGGCGAGGCGTGGGCCGCTGAAGGCGCGCGCGTGGGCTACCTGCCGCAAGAGCCGCAGCTTGATTCAGATAAAAACGTTCTGGAGAACGTGATGCTCGGCGTGGCCCATAAGCAAGCGCTTGTGGACCGCTACAACGAATTGATGATGAATTATTCTGACGAAACCGCCGATGAGGGCGCGAAACTTCAGGACATCATCGACGCAGAAGACCTGTGGAACCTCGAAAGCAAAGTCGAGATGGCCATGGAGGCCTTACGCTGCCCGCCTTCAGACGCGGCCGTGGACAATCTGTCCGGGGGGGAGCGACGCCGGGTCGCCCTTTGCCAATTACTGTTGTCGGAACCGGACCTGCTGCTGCTCGATGAGCCCACCAACCATCTGGATGCGGAAACCGTCCATTGGCTGGAGCGCCACTTGCGCGAATTCAAGGGCTCCGTCCTGATCATCACCCATGATCGCTACTTCCTTGACAATGTCACAGGTTGGATTCTCGAGCTGGATCGCGGTCAAGGCATTCCATATGAAGGCAATTACTCGGTTTATCTTGAGAAGAAAACCAAGCGCATGCTGCAAGAGGGCCGCGAGGACATGGCCCGCTCAAGAGCCATCGCGCGCGAGCGCGAATGGATGGGCATGTCGCCGAAGGGACGGCAGACCAAATCCAAGGCGCGTATTCGGGCCTATGAAGATTTGCTGTCGGCGCAGGAAGAGCGCCTGCCAACCATAGAGCAGATCATGATTCCCGTCGGCGAACGCCTTGGGGCGAACGTCATTGACGTTCAAAACGTCTCCAAGGGCTTTGGCGATCGTCTTTTGATTGAGGACCTAAGCTTCAAGCTGCCGCGCGGCGGCATCGTCGGCGTCATCGGCCCGAACGGCGCGGGTAAGTCCACCTTGTTCAAGATGCTGACCCAACAGGAAAAACCCGATTCGGGCAGCGTGGTTATCGGCGACAGCGTTCGGTTGGGCTATGTGGACCAGTCACGCGACGCGCTTGATCCTGAGAAAACCGTCTGGGAAGAAATTTCAGGCGGCGCGGAAGTCATCTATCTGGACGACAAGGAAATCAACAGCCGCGCCTATTGCTCCTCCTTCAACTTCAAGGGTCCGGCCCAGCAAGCGAAGGTCGGCAATCTCTCCGGCGGTCAGCGTAACCGCGTCCATCTGGCGAAGGTTTTGAAACAGGGCGCCAACGTGCTGCTGCTCGATGAGCCCACCAACGATCTGGACACGGAAACTCTCGCCGCTCTCGAAGACGCGCTGGAAAATTACGCCGGTTGCGCCGTGGTCATCTCGCATGATCGCATGTTCCTCGACCGCCTCGCCACGCATATGCTGGCTTTTGAAGGCGACAGCCATGTGGAGTGGTTTGAAGGAAACTTCGAAGACTACGAGAAAGACAAGGTTCGACGTCTCGGGGCGCACGCCGCCGACCCCCGCCGGATCAAATACAAACCATTGACGCGATAAACGCTTCAACAGGACAAAAAACGGCGAGGAAGTTCCTCGCCGTTTTTATTTTGCCAACCGCTTAAATTAGGCGATAAAATTCTCTACGAAAAGAGATGCGAAAAGACGATTCTTCGTAAGGATACCCCTATGAGCGCTGAGCTTTTCGACCAAGACGTCCGCATTATCCCCGGTCGCCGCTTAAGCGGACGCGTCGAAATGTTGCTGAAAACTCCAAATGCGGATTTTCCGACGCAACAAACCCAAAGCCTTGAGCTGACCTTTGACGGCATCGCCGGCGACCGCCATGGCGGCAAAACACGGTTGAGCGGCGGGCGTGAGCCTTGGTACCCTCGGGGAACCGAAATCGTCAATGAACGTCAGCTTTCCCTGCTTTGCGAAGATGAACTGCGGGCGACCGCGAAAGCCATGGAGATCGAGGAGTTGCGCCCGGAATGGATCGGCGCCAACATCGTTCTTTCAGGCTTGCCGCGCTTTTCAATGATCCCTCCCCGCACCCGCCTCGCCTTCTCCAGCGGCGCGGTTCTGAACGTGGACGGCCAAAACGCCCCGTGCCGCATCGCGGGAAAATCCATAGCAGAGAATTATCCGCTGAAGACCGGACTTGACCTGCTTTTTCCCAAAGTCGCGCAAAGAAGCCGCGGGTTGGTGGCCTTTGTCGAGCGCCCCGGCGCAATCCGCACAGGCGATAGCGTCACCGCGCATATTCAAGAGCAATGGATTTACGAAGCTTGAGCGCAAAAGACAGGCTGGAAATCATGGTGAAAACTTCGGCCGCCAATATCCGCTCCAAAATTGCAGCTTTGAACCCGGCGAGAGTCGATCCCGGCGGCGTGGAGCTGACCCGGGGCCTGCATATGATCCTCGCCGTCTTAATTTCCGGAATATTTGTCTGGAAAGCGCCTCAATGGCTGGGCGCCCCGTCTTTGGATTCCCTGATACTCCTATGCGGCTGGGTAAGCGGCGCCTGCATTCTCTTCACCCCGGCGGGAGCGCGCAAGATTGAAGCCGTCTCCATTATTCGCTCCAGCGCCATAGCCGCCGCAACATTAAGTCTCGCCACCTTTGGCGATTTGATTCTCGGACCGCAGCTTGGCGGTTTTTGGCAGCTGTTGTTTATTCCAGTGATCGCCCTCGCGTTGTTTATGCGCGCCTTCGGCCCACGTCCCATGCGAGAGGGGAGAATTGTAGCTCTGGCCTATCTTTTCGCCAATCTAGGCGCGCCAGACCCCACCACCGAAATGCTCTATCCGTTTGCCGCGATTTATGGCGGGGCCATCGCTCTACTGGTGCGTATGCTCGTATGGCGGCCGCATCCACTGACGATATACCGGTCACTGCGTCGCCATTTTCTGCGACGAATTGGCCACCGCCTCCAGCAGCTCCCCCAGGCCGACAGCGATCAGGAACGTCATGCGCTTTATAAATCACTCCGGCAAGATTGGTTGAACCTAAATTCCGCCGCCAATAACGCCATTCAGGCCGAACCGCGCTTGAAGGATTTTCTTGAGCGTCAAGTATCCCTTTCACTGCGTTTATCGCTTTCGGTGCAAACTATAATCGACTCCATGCAGGAGCTCGCCTCCCCCCCGGAAACGTCTTCAGTAACCGGCACGCCTTGCTCCACTGAAACCCCCATCGTCTCAACGCCGTTTCAACCGCTGCTCGCCCCCTTATTTGAAGGCGCCGCCACAGTTTTTTATCCCGGATTGACAAATTTACCTTCTAGGCGCTTTGCAATTCTTGACGACATAGACCAGCTTGAACAGAACATTCGCCATCAAAAAAAACTGCCAGATCATCAAAAGTTCCATATCCTACGCATCATCGTAGCTCTGGAGCGTATGCTGATCACGCTGCGTGATTGGAGCCAAACAGCAAAGGCGACCGTTAAAAGCGAAGAGACGCCGCTCGAACGGACAAAAAAAGCGCCGCCTGCCGCCGGACTCAGTCCCAATTTCTGGATTAAGTCACGAAACGGCCTGCGTTTCGCGGCTCAGGGAGCCATCGCCGCAGCGCTAACAATCGCCATAACCAACTATTTTGAGTTAAATCACTCCTATTGGGCGCCGCTTACCGTGCTCATCGTTCTATCCTCAAACGTGGGTCAGACTTGGAGACGAATTGTCGATCGAACGCTTGGCACTTTTGTCGGCGTCGTCATCGCTATTCTTTTCATTGAAGCGTTTTCACGCTCGCCCGGCATCGAAGGGCTCGCCACTCTCGCCGCTATCGCCTTCATCCTGCCCTACACAGTCCGTTACTATGGCGTAGCCTCCGCCTTGATCGCCTTTTCCGTTTTGGCCGGACTCAGCACTTTGGTGGGAATTGACTATTCAATCATGATTGCGCGCATATATGAAACGCTTCTGGGGGCCTCTATCGGTTTGCTGGCCTCACGTTTCATTTTTCCCGTTTTCCAAAACGCCGAGCGTTCGCGGCTCCTAACCGATTTCATCTCCGTGTGCCAAAAGCGGCTGGAGGCGATAACGCAATCTCAATCTGCAAATGACGTCGCCCAAAACGCATTAGAGGCAAAGGCGAATGAACTGCTCGCCATATTGCCCGACCTTCGCGCCGAACAACTTTTTCTCGTCTCTGGCCCCTCCCAGATCAGCGCTCAAACATTATCGGTTCATGTCGCGCTGCTGCGCGATTACGCCAATCTTTTCGCCAGCACCTGCAATACATTGATAAAAAATGACCCGCCAACGCAAATGCAAAACGTCGTTGAGAAGATTCAACGCCTTATCGACGACGCTTTTCACGACACAAAACACGCCGCCGCAGACCATATCGCCTTGACCGCATTGCGAAAAGAAGTAGAGGCGGAGCTTGATTTTGACCAGGTTCAAGATGGAGACGCCACCATGAAAACGGTCGAAGCGTTTTTCTTCGCCGCCAAACTTCTTACGGTTCTAAGCGCAATTGAGCGGCAAGACGCTGAGCGCGCGTAAGCCTTTTTCAAAAGACCGCCTCACGCCAACGTTAATTTGCATAATTTAGGATTCATCCTCGTCGATCTGACGCGAACACCCCCAAGACGTCAGAACCGCGTTCATCTCATCAATGCAAAAATGGCGCGCCGATTCATGATCATATCCCTCGGCTAAAAGCGCGTCGTAATCCGTATGAGCATGACGCGCCCGGCTCGTCAGCGCCTGCCACAAGGCGATTGAAACCGGCAAGTGACGCAAATGACTTGCAAGCCCAACGGACAGTATCTCTTCGGCGTCGCTTAATGAAACCAAGGGCGCCAGTCTTGAAAGAGCCTTGCGCATTTCCCGGCGCCGTTTCGTCCCTCTCATTTTATTCCTCTATCGTCTTATTCCTCTATCGTCGTCATAAAGTCCTGCGCGAGGTGTTCAAGCTTTAAAAGGCATAACCGCTGACCACGGCACGGGGTTCCATCAGCGACAAAGCCGCGCGCGTTAGAACCTCTTTCGTTGAAATGCGAAACCGGGGCATCCCCCGTAACATTCACACAATCTTTGATATACAATCCCCCAGCGCAATGAACTCAGCACCCCTTGACGATGATTTACGCCAAATCAAACCGATCCGTCGTTCAGGCTGCGGATCCGTAAAGCGCAACAATGCGATACGTTCATCCCGTCCCTCCACTGAAGCGCATAGCTCGGGAAGGAGCGTCACCCCATATCCCGCCGCGACCATCTGTAGGATCGTTGTCAACGAGGTCGCGCCAAAGGCCATTTCCGAGCCATTAATTTTCGCGTTTTGACAGAAACTAAGCGCCTGAGAGCGCAAGCAATGGCCTTCCTCCAACAACAGGAGCTTCTCTCCCTCAATTGAAGAAGGCGACACCCGCACCCGCTCATCCACCTCAGGCTGCGCCTGACGCGCCAGCAAAAAACGATCCGCAAAAAGTTCTCGACTTTCCAAGTCTCCGCTAAAAATCGGGAGAGCCGCAAGAACTACGTCCAACCTCCCACGAAGCAGCTCCTCGATAAGAACCTCAGTCACCGTCTCCCGTATTTGAAGCTCAAGATCGGGGTAACTTTGTTCAAGCTCCGACAAAATTTGCGGCAAGATATATGGCGCGATTGTGGGAATAACACCCAACCTCAATCGCCCTGAAAGAATTTTAGTGGAATGGCGGGCGTAATCTTCAAAATTGCGAACCTCCGCCAAAATCCTTTCCGCTCGCAAGGCGAGCTCCGAACCGTGACGCGTCAAACGCAAACCTGTTTTTTGGCGCTCAAGGAGACTCGCGCCCAGACTATCCTCCAGTTCCTTGATTTGCATCGACAACGCAGGCTGCGAAATGGAGCAATCCGCCGCCGCCTTGCCAAAATGGAGGTGACGCGCAAGAGCGCTAAAATATCGAAGTTGACGTAATGTGGTCATGTCAATCAGATAAACTTATCGTAAAGACAAAGCAATACAATTGGACCTGATCTATTATTTCACGCAAACTGCCCATGAGAGCTTAACGCAAAATGCAAAAGTAAGAGGGAGCTTACGCATGAACGATAAAATCAGGATGACCACCACAGCCGGCGCCCCAATCGTAGACAATCAGAATTCTATTTCAGCAGGCCCGCGCGGCCCCTTGCTGATGCAAGATTATCAATTGCTTGAAAAACTGGCCCATCAAAACCGGGAGCGCGTTCCAGAACGCGTCGTTCACGCCAAAGGCTGGGGCGCGCATGGCGTATTCACCGTCACCAAAGATATAACAAAATACACGCGCGCGAAAATTTTCGACACAGTCGGTAAGAAAACGCCAATGCTCGCCAGATTCTCCACCGTAGCGGGAGAACTGGGCGCCGCCGACGCAGAGCGGGACGTGCGCGGCTTCGCCTTGAAATTTTATACGGAAGAAGGCAACTGGGACCTTGTGGGCAACAACACTCCAGTGTTCTTCGTTCGCGACCCGTTGAAGTTCCCCGATTTTATCCATACGCAAAAACGCCATCCCAAAACCAACATGCGTTCCGCCACCGCCATGTGGGACTTCTGGTCGCTTTCTCCGGAAAGCTTACACCAAGTGACAATCCTGATGTCGGACCGCGGCCTGCCCGTAGCTCCCATGTATATGAATGGCTACGGTTCGCACACATATTCCTTCTGGAATAACGACGGCGAGCGGTTCTGGATCAAGTTTCATTTCAAAACCCGTCAGGGCCATCGCCATTACACCAACGCCGAAGCGGAAACCATCATCGGCAAGACGCGTGAGAGCTATCAGGAAGAGCTTTTCGGCACGATTGAACGCGGCGAGCATCCCAAATGGGACGTGTATATTCAGGTCATGCCTGAAAGAGAAGCCGAACAGACTTCCTACAACCCCTTCGACCTCACAAAGGTTTGGCCACATGGGGATTATCCCTTGATCGAAGTGGGGGAAATGGAGCTCAACCGGAACGCCGACAATTATTTCGCGGAGATCGAACAAGCCGCGTTCTCGCCATCAAACGTCGTTCCCGGCATTGGCTTTTCACCGGATAAAATGCTGCAAGCCAGAATTTTCTCCTATGCCGACGCCCATCGTCACCGCATCGGCACCCATTACGAAGCGCTGCCGATCAATCAGCCCAAATGCCCCGTTCATCATTATCATAAAGACGGCGCCATGCGTTTCTTCCAAAATGACACAGGAAACGCCGACGCTTACTATGAGCCAAACTCTTTCGGCGGCCCGACTCAGGATCCTTCCATAGCTGAGCCTCCCTTGAAAATATCCGGAGACGCGGGACGTTACGATCACCGGGAAGGCAATGACGACTACACACAGCCAGGCAATCTGTTCAGGTTGATGAACGAAGAACAAAAAGCGCGGCTCATGGATAATATAGCCGCCGCCATGCAAGGCGTGCCAAAGGAAATCGTCAAACGTCAGATCGCGCACTTCCACCAGGCTGATCCTGCATATGGCGCAGGCGTGGCGAAACGCATGAACGTCGCGTTATAAAATCAACTAAAAATTGGGGCGCAAGCCTCTTGTAATACAAAACGAAAGGCGCGGTTCAAGAACCGCGCCTTTCGTCGCTTTCCCCAAGTTTAATGTAAGCCGGCGCAATTATTCATCGCATCTGGAAAAATTTTTTATAATTATAAACCAAACTTATTTATTCATATATACTGTGAAAACACGCGCCTCGACAAAAAAGATGGACGTCAATGGTTAAACCTCGTCAAAAAAACCTCATTGATTTTCAATCGTTAGCTAGCAAGAACAACCTCCAAAGCCGCAACGACCTTGCTCGGCACGTGGCGACTCTCTTCTCTTTCACCAGCGACAATTGCTCGGACGAGCAGATGGAGAATTACGACGCCGTCCTGCTCCGGTTGGTGGATATGATCGAGGTGGAGGCGCGCGCTTTCGTGGCCATGCGCTTGGCCAAATTACGCAGAGCGCCGGAAAAAGTCATTCGGCTGCTCGCAAATGACGAGCCTGACGTCGCTCGCCCGGTTCTCGTGCATTCACCAGTTTTACACGACGACGATCTGGTGGAAATCGTAAAAACGCGCGAAGAAGAACATCGCCTCGCCATCGCTAGCCGTGAGACTTTGACTGTGGTCGTCACCGACGCCTTAATCGACAATGGCGAAGCGCAAGTGAAAAAAACCGTCGCGGAAAATGAAGGCGCAAGCTTTTCTCCTCAAGGTTTTGCAAAACTCATCGACATGGCGCATCAAGACGAAAATCTTCAATACGCCTTGAGCACACGTTGCGATTTGGCTGAAAAGCAAATCATGCAATTGATTTCCATAGCGTCGGACAAGGTGAAAGCGAAACTGATTGAGGAAGACGATCCAACCTCCGTCGGACGTCTACCACAAGCCGCGCGGATCGCCGCTCAGCGCATGTCCAACGATTACTGGATCGGGCGCTATGATTTCGAAGATGCCCATAACAACGTCTTGGCGATCGCCCGCAACATCGGATTGGATGAAACAACGCTGCGCCGCTTCGCCGCAGAAGACAAATTTCCCGAAGCCGTGAGCACTTTCTCTCTCTTGGCCGGCATTGGCATGGAAGAAGCCAAACTATGGATGGTGCGTCTCGACATGGAGCCGTTTTTAATCGTCGCCCGCGCAAATAACTTTTCGCCCATGACGGTGCAAGCCATCTTGAAAATCGGCCCGTGGCGATACCGACTATCTGCGAAAAACCGCGCCGACGCTCTGGCGCGCTATAGTGACATTAAATTCCAAACCGCGCGCACGATGCTCATCCAGTGGCAAAAAAAACTGGTGGGATGACAATAAAACACAAAACCAGAAATTAAAGTCTTCAGAAATACGAGGTGTTTGATCCTTAATAGAAATTCTTCGCTTCTCCCATCTGGAAGTTAAGTTTTTATCTTGCAGTCATCATACCTATTGGCGCAAAGTCCCAAAAGTTTAGCATACTAAAACGCGTAATTTGGGGGCGAAAATGCGCTGGACTTTTAGTTCCACTAATAAAATCTTACGGCATATTTTTCTCATATGGATGATCGCCGTCAGCGGGGTCATGTTATCGCCCGTAGAAACGCAAGCGCAAGCGACTCTGCTGTTGCAAAAAGCCTTGAAGGGCGAAGAAAAGCCGTCGACAGATGTGGATAGCAGCGCGCAAACGGCGGAAGTCGAGACGCCAAACCAAAGCCTTGAATCTGAAATGGTCGAGGTCGAAAAAGATATTATCAAAGAGCTGACGGAAGACGTCTATCTCGTGCGCGCCGCGCTCAAAAACGTCTTCAGCGGCGTCACCGGCTTCACCTCGCAATCACTGAATATATTACGCGCGCAACATCCGGACGGCGACCTCGACTGGATTATTCAGGCCCTGCTCGTGCTCGTCATCGGCATTTTAGGCGGCGCCGGCGCCGTCAGGCTTTACAATCGCTGGGCCAACAAGCAATTCCTCGATCGGTTTCCCACGCAGCCAGAGTTACGCGCAGACAAGATCGTCTATCTTTTGACCCGCACGCTCGTCATGGCGGTGGCGCTTGTCCTATTCACGTTGGTTTCCACCATCATCATTCTGATTCTCGACACAGGACATCCCAGCGCGCGCATCACCGGCATGAACGGCCTCAAAGTCGCCGCCCTGTTTTTGCTCGTTCGACTAACGTTCCGAAACCTTCTGATGCCCGACGCCAGCGCTTATCGGCTTATCAAATTATCCGATGAAACCGCAAAAGGCCTCTATATCTCCCTCATCGGCGTCGGCGCGCTTTCCGCACTTCTGATTGGTTTTTGCGCATGGATGCGCGCTCTTGGCTTGAACGCCGACGCCCACAAACTAGCGCTCATCAGCACCTCCCTTTTCTCCATGCTGGCGCTTTCAGCCATCGCTCTGCGCTATCACCGTCCTATTTCAAATATTTTTCACGATCCCGCCTCAGACAAGCATAGCCCTTACGCCTACACAAAAATCATAGCCCGGCTTTGGACCCCCTTGCTGCTTGGTTACCTTCTTATCGCTTGGGCGATATCCGCCATCCGGATTTTGCTGGATATGCCATCAGCCATGGGACTGGTCACCGCCCCGATAGCGGCTTTGATCATCGGGCTGACATGTTACGCCATTCTAGTCCTTTTCATTGACAAGGCGTTGCTACCGCGCCTCGACTCCACCCGTAATCAGAACGCCATAGCTGAGGATCTCGACCGCGTCGACGTCAACGCCGGACATGAAAGCAGCGAAGAAACACTGCAAGCTCAAGCCCAAGCGGAAGCTCTGGAGGCGGAAGCAGCGCGTAGTCCTTATCGGGAGTTGCTGGAGCATGGCGCGCGCATCATGGCCCTCATCGCCAGCGCCGCGTCGCTTCTCACCATTTGGGGCGTTCCCCTCAATGCCCACCAATCCATTCTGGCGAACACCTCCAGTTTTGGCCTAACCATCTTTCTTGGCTATATGGCCTATCGCGCCGTGGAAATCGCCATAGAACACCAGATTGACAAGAGTAACGGCGAATCTCCCAGCGGCGACGATCATGAAATCGGCGGAGCAGGAGCCACGCGGCTCGCCACTTTACTGCCGATTTTCCGAAATTTTCTTCTGATCACGATCGTCACCATTTCCGCGATGATCGCACTTTCCGAAATCGGCATCAATATCGCGCCGTTGTTCGCCGGAGCCGGCGTAGTTGGTCTGGCCGTGGGCTTCGGCTCGCAAACGCTTATTCGCGACATCTTCTCCGGGGCGTTTTTCCTGATAGACGACGCTTTCCGCATGGGAGAGTACATCAACATCGGCGACGTCAAGGGAACGGTTGAGAAGATCTCCATCCGCTCCATGCAATTGCGCCATCACAACGGCCCGCTAAACACGGTGCCTTTTGGCAACATCAAGCATGTAACCAATTTCTCGCGTGACTGGGCCATGATGAAACTGGCGTTTCGCGTCACCTATGACACAGACGTGGAGAAGGTTCGCAAACTGATCAAGAAGTTCGGCCAAGAGCTGCTTGAACATCCAGACCACGGTCATAAATTCCTACAACCTTTGAAGTCGCAAGGAGTTCTGGCGCTGGAAGATTCGGCGATGATCGTTCGGGTTAAATTCATGACCAAACCGGGCGACCAGTTCGAATTGCGAAAAATCGTATACGCCGGCATTCGTGACATTTTCACCCGCGAAGGCATCCATTTCGCCCACAGACAAGTCACCGTTCGCGTGGCCGACAGTGAAAGCGCCTCTTCAGGGGAAATGAAACCAAAAGAAATGAGTCAAGCGACAAAGGAAGCTATCGCCGGCGCCGCCGTGCCTCTGCTGGAGGAAGGAAACTCAGCGGACGGAGGCTCTTCTGCAGATCAAAGATAGGGTTGCGCAGCCCTGAGAATTTACGCGTGAACGAACGCCGCGAACGCGGCGTTCGTAAAATGCCGCCTACTTATTTAGCAGGAACTCATTTGTTATATTTCAACGAAAGCTGACTAACGCCCAGCGTCAAATTCGTCCCTGTCTCACTTTGCAAGCTAAACGGATTTAGCGCAATCGAACGGTCCAACCCGCCGATAAGAGCGTTGGCCTGTATTCCGGCGCCCAGACTTGCGCCCGCGGCGACGCCCGCATACTCTCCGGCCAATGCGCCAGGCTTCATGTCAGCTGACGGCGCCAATACGCCCCAAACCAGCTCCGTGTCGCTTGTGGAGCCAATATCCAAACCATATTCGCTCACGGTTCCGGCGTAATTTTCCGCCGGCTGTTTATTCGCAGGCTTATAGACGCATTCCAGAGTCTTCGTAGAGCCAACGATAAAATTCGTTCCCTGCTCGACCTTGCATTTCAAAACGCCAACCTGAACGCCTGGAGCTTTGTTCTGAGCATGAACTGGAGCCACGAACGACACGGCCGCGCTCAACGCCAGCCCCATGGCCACAGCGCGCGCCAACAAAAGATTGGGAGCGCCAGTTCGAGCGGATGCTTTTGTAAAATGCATATTGAACCTCATAGAATTTTCTCCTGCGACGCAGAAGCCAAAAAGCACGTCCAAGAACGCCCCCCTTCTGCGCCGTGACGGGTCACTGCGTATTCGGCTGGAGTGCGGCGTCCTTAACGCATGCCTGTTCAACTTACATCAGCAGGGGAAAGTTCCAACCAATTCTTCAAGCCACAAATAAAGCTACAATTGCGCGCTCACGCAAAGGTCATTTATGATGTTTCATTTTTACTTTTTATTAACTATAAAATAGAAATCTAAAGAGATAAGCATAAGCGCAAAGGAAGCCTCATGCGTTTCTCCGATCAGCATTCAAACGCTTCTCTTTACCAAACAAAGCCCTCGCCATGGCCAATTGCTCTCGCAGCCACGATGGCCGCATCTGCGATCGTCGTCACGATTACGATCATTTTGCCTACGGCTTAAGCTTCACTGTAATGGGCTAACCGTTCCCGACGTCGGGCACTCCCAAAACAGATCACTTTCAGAATAGCTTTCCTTTGGGCCTGCCCCCGGATCATTGCCTAAACGCTTTGTGAAGAACTCTGTCCGTCAGTCGCATCAAGCCTTTTTATAGACATGTTGCGCGCTTGCACGCGCAATCGCTCCTGTAACAGATCTATTTCGCTAGCGAAAAGGCTTCGCAGATTTTTATTAAACCGAGGCGATTTCAATTGTTTCTGCGTTAACCGCACGTTGTTTCCGTGAGGACTTGGCTTATTCTCTCCACTCTCCGCGTCCACATTAATAGCCCTATGCGACATAATCGCCTCCGGCTGAAAATTGGACTTCGCCACATGAGACTTCAACCGCTCAAGCGCGGTGAACGCCTTGGCGATCTCATTTAAAACCGTCTGTTCATCATGCGTTTCAGTCGTCTCTTCGTTTCCACGCTCCTGCGCGCCGCTCATGGAGACCACATTTTGCTCTCCCTCAAACAAAGGCGAAAACCACGCTTTCGCGCGCCAAGGCTCCGACGTTCCCGTCGCAGACAGCAGCGCCTTATCAAGAAAACCATAGCCAACGCCCAATACCGTCAACGCCACTCCAGTGTAGACAACCGCTGGCGACGTAAAGTTCTCCCCTGTGGAAACTTCAACAATTTTACCCGTCATAGCCGTCATCAACATGCCCTGTCCGGCCAAGATAGGCGTATCCCGCAACGCCAGCCCTTTGTATTGCTCCCCCGCCTCCCGTCGCAACCGTTGCCGGGCAAGTTGCGTCGGCGCATCGTCGCCCGTGAGCTTTGCGTGTACGGCCTGGGCGACAGCGCCAGCCTTTAAACGCTTAGCGCCGCTGAGAAGCGCATTTGCTATTATAAACGCCTGCGCAGCGATCATTACTCCACACCCTGCAAGCTCCAACCCGTCCCAAGTTGAAATCTCACTTTCTCTTTTCGCCGCCATAAACTCGTGAGCGTCCATACCCATAGTCTCGTCGAAATAATATCGGCCAACCTGCTCCGCGGCGAAGGTGAAACATCCAGCTGCCATGCCGGCGAACGCGATAGGCTCGCACACGGACGCAATAGTGCCCACAAGCGACCATTTTTTGTCCGAGCTGCTTGATTGCTCTTCGGAGCATAAATCCTTATGTTCTTTCAAAGCATCGCTCATTTCACGCACCGCGCTATAGGACCCATAGCTCAGCAGCGCCCCGAACCCCGCATAAGTCCCTCCCATGAGCAGCAAGCCCCATTTCTGATCTGTGACCTTTACCGTCGCAGCCAACTCGTCCCAACCATCGACGCGGGCCAGTCCCACCATGATGAGAAGCGCACTACGCATGGTCTCCAGCGCCATGTGCTTAGCCTCCTTGGGGAGCAAAGACTGTCTCGCGCGCTCTAGAACCCCACGTTCAACGTTTCTCAACTCAGGCTCAATGACGGCGAGCGTCGCCAAAAGCCGGCGCCTATCCTCCCCTTCAGGCATCTCCGCAAGGATGAGACTATGCGCGAGGGTTTGTGAAAGCCCAGGCGGGCTTTCAGGCGTCCATTCGCAAGGCGTAAATTCACTGTAATGGAGAATATCAGGCTCCGCAGACGAAGCGACCGAATGAGCCGGGCTGTCATTCGACGAAAAAGAGCGCGCATGCGAAACCTCAACCCCATGCGCGTGCAACCCTGATTTTATCTTACTCATTTCGTGAGGAAATGGACAACTCGGCTTGACCAAGCCGCTCACGTGTACGTCAACAGGCATAATGATCTCCGTATTTTACATAGTATAATATGAGTTACAAACGCATATTATAATGTAAAATAACATGAACTTATGCCGCAGTAGGTTCAATCCGAAGCAAGTCGCCTCGACGGGTGTTCTCCGACAATAATTTCGCCGGAGAACCAGTTTAATCAGCCGACAATCGATCAAACGCCTTATGAGCCGCTGCGACAACCACAGGCGGCAGCTCGTTTGTCATAGATCCAGCCTTCGTGGCCATGGGCTCAGCAGCGGCGTCTTTTTCTAAATTTCCACCTTCAACTGGTTTGGCGCGACCCATTTTTTTTCTCGGACCCGAATTCGGTTGTCGAACCTGCTCCACAATCTCTTCAGCTGTTTGACATCGCGGCCATTGCTGAAGCCAAATCATTGACCAACTCATGATTTCCCCTTCACGCTTGAGTCTGATTTGCGAACAGGTACCTACCCATAGATATTGCCCTAACTATGACAGTTTAATCTATTATTTTTGCAATTTGACCGCATTAACAGCATTCAGGCGAATTCCCCCAGAAAACTTCCAGTTGTTCACAAATCATGGACGCATTGTTTCATCTAAGCCCATCACTGTTGCGAATTTAAATACCTAAATATCAGTGAACAACAGGGGACCGACAATGCCAAACTTCAACTCTCGTAACCAAAGAGAAATGACTGGATCCAACGCGTCTCCTTTCATCCGCATAAGAAAAGCGGAAGAAAGGGGACAGGCCGACCACGGATGGCTAAAATCGGCTCATAGCTTTTCCTTCGCCAATTACAACGATCCAGAGCACGTCCATTTCGAAAGCTTGCGCGTAATCAATGACGACCACGTGGCGGCGGGAATGGGCTTTCCCTCTCATCCGCACCAGGACTTTGAAATTTTTTCCTATGTGCTGTCCGGCGCGCTTGAACACAAGGACTCCATGGGAAACGGCTCATGCGTAAAGGCAGGAGGAGTGCAATATATGAGCGCCGGCTCCGGCGTGACCCACAGCGAGTTCAATCCTTCGGCGGTTGAACCCGCACATTTCTTGCAAGTCTGGCTGATCCCAAACAGGCGCGGCGGCGCGCCGCGATATGAAACCTTATCTATCAAACCAGAGGAAAAGCGCGGCCAGTTAAAACTGTTTCTATCTGGAAAAGGAGACGTCGGGGCGATACGGGTACGACAAGACGCAGATGTTTACGCCGCCGAACTTGATGGGCGCGAGAGCTTGTCTTTCACGCTCCGTCCCTCGCGGAGGGCATGGGTGCAGATGGCGCGCGGCAGTCTCCTGCTGAATGGGAAAAGCCTTGCGCAAGGCGACGGAGCCGCAATTGAAACGGCGGGAGAATTAAACTTCTCCAATGGTCGGAACGCGGAGTTTCTTCTTTTTGACCTCGCCGCGCTTGATTGAAGATTAAGAGAGGGAGCGCGCCTGCGCCAAGCGGTCAATCAGCTCGCTTTCAAACCGGCGCGCTTCCTCTTTCAGCCAAACCAGAAATTGATGCGTTGAAGTTTCATCTTTGTCTACAGGCGCTTTATCAGGCCTCATGACAAGCGCGCGATAACAACTCATTGTCGGAGAGAAACCAAAAGGAGCCACGAGGTTTCCCGCCGCCAGATCGTCAACCACCAGCGCAGCGGAAGCAATGGCTACGCCCAAACCGGAAACCGACGCCTGCAACGCCAGAAAAAAGTGCTCGAAGCGCAACTCATGGGACGGCGCGAGCTGACGTTTTGTCATTTTCGCCCAAGACTCCCAAGCGTCCGGCGTGCTGTTCGAGTAGATCAAATGCGACGACAGCAGGCTCTCCTCCGATTTGTAATCTTCCCAAAACTGCGGGCTACAAACCGGACCGATGCGATCCTGCATCAATTGAACCTCCTCAACGCCGGGCGAAGGCGGCGTATGATGGCTCCAAAGAATCGCGACGTCACACTTTTCCGGCGACAACTCGCTCACACGCGAGGCAAGCGACAATTGCAGCTCGATCCCCGGATGGGTTTGATAGAAGTCCAGCAACCTCGGCACCAGCCATCTCACCGCCACCGTGGAGCCACAGGCCACCACCACCGGGCGCGTCTTCGACATGTGCTTAACCTCCAGCACCGTCCCTTCAAGTTGCGCGAAAATATCAGACAGACGCTTCGCCAGAAGCGCCCCCTCATTGGTGAGCCCCAGCATGCGGCCGCCGCGCACAAATAACTGAACGCCCAGCTCCTCCTCCAGCTGACGGATCTGCCGGCTCACCGCGCCATGGGTGCGAAACAACTCGTCCCCCGCGCGCGACATGTTCAAATGCCGCGCCGCGGCTTCAAAAGCGCGCAGAGCCGTTAGCGATGGCAAAGTCTCAGACATAACAGTCCCTGTCACAGGAAAAGCTTCTGATTACCAAACTCAAATGACAGCCGCGTCACACCGCGCCCCTCCATATCCTCTGATTTAACGACGACGATTTGCAAACTCGGCGTTTGATGTGAGGAAAATGCACATCAAGCACCCAATATTTCGATTTTATGACACCCCATTCTCCCCATATAAAGACAACAAAGAAGCACTCAGTGCACATAACCCATAAGCCGCGCTCTATAGAATGGCGGCTTAGCTTAGGAGATAAAAATGCCCGCAGTCAGCGCAACATTAAGCCGTTTCACTCATACGCTCCTGACATGGAGCGCCCGCGCTCATGAGAGGTCCGCCATGCGCCGCGAATTAAACACCATGGATGATTCCATTCTCGCCGACTTTGGCCTGTCGCGCCGGGAAGCGGAGAAACTGGTCAACAAGCCCTTTTGGGTCGGGTGAGCCTTTTCGCATTCAAGGACGCCAGTTTTACGTAATCGGGTGTCAGCTCACCCGGTTTCAGCACTTGACCCCGCGCCAACGCCTGTCTACGCCAACTTGGGCGTTTAACGATCAGGTTTGGTGCGATGCAAAAATATGAAACTCTTTACCAGCGCGAACGCAATGCTCTCGGCGCGCCTTCAAGGCATATGCAGGCTTTCTTCAAAAGCCGCGTTCCGGGCGGCGCCCGCGTTCTTGATGCCGGCTGCGGTCAGGGGCGCGACGCCTTATACATCGCACGTTTGGGCTTTTCCGTCGTCGCCGTAGACACGGCGGCGACAGGAATCGCTCAAATCCGCGAAGAAGCGGAGCACGAAGGACTAGATATCACAGCCGTTGTCGCCGACATCTCCAGCTACAAGCCTGAAGGAGAGTTTGACGTGGTTCTTTTTGACCACGCTCTTGCTTGCATGGCGCGCGATCAACGCTTAAAGGCGCTGCGCAACTACATGGGATTGTTAAAAAACGGCGGATTGCTTTTGATCGCCGAGGATAAATCCACATTGCCTGACCTTCGGCAAATCACCAAAGCCGCGAAATACGACGTCATCAAAGATAAAAACGGCTTTCTATTCTTACAAAAGCCTGAATGACGTCACCGCAATGAATCTTAGCTCGCTCGTTTTTTCCCGGCGTCACTCTGCACCATGGCAAAGTCGCAACTTCAAGGCGTGATCAACTGGGCGTGATTTGTCGCGCCGTGGATGAAAGAATAGGATGCAAGCGACAAACTTCGACGCTGCGCTGGCGCGGCGCAAATGCTCAGGAGAACAAGATGCACGTTATTCATAAACGAGGCTGGGAACTCCCCGAACACGCCGCCACCCCTGAGCACATCTTCTTGAACCGAAGATCTTTTCTCTCCGGCCTCACAGGCGCCGGCGCTTTATTGGCCGGAAGCAGCTTTCTCTCGCACGCAGCCCAAGGCGCAGAAGATCCAAGCGCCAACCTTTACCCCGCTCCAAAGAATGACGCCTATAAGATCACGCGCCCGCTCACACCTGAAAAGCTCACCGCAAATTACAATAATTTTTACGAGTTTGGTTCGCACAAACAAATCGCAAACGCAGCTCAGGCGTTGAAAATCCGTCCATGGGAAGTGGTCATCGACGGCTTGGTGGATAATCCGCAAAAAATCGCCATCGACGACCTGCTGAAGAAAATGCCTCTCGAAGAACGGCTTTATCGTCACCGCTGCGTCGAAGGTTGGTCGATGACCATTCCGTGGTCAGGCTTCGCGCTTGCGGAGCTCGTGAAAATGGCCAGTCCGAAAAGTGACGCCAAATATGTGCGTTTTGAAACTTTCATGGACCCGGAAGTCGCCAGCGGACAGCGCGCCGGCTGGTATCCATGGCCCTATGTGGAGGGCGTGACGCTTGCCGAAGCCACCAACGATCTGGCCTTCATGGTGAGCGGAGCCTATGGCAAACCGCTCGCCAAACAATACGGCGCGCCTCTACGCCTGGCCTTGCCGTGGAAATATGGTTTCAAGTCAATCAAGTCGATTGTCCGCATCAGCTTAACGCAGGAACGACCCGTCAGCTTCTGGGAACAAATTCAAGCTTCGGAATATGGTTTCTGGGCCAATGTAAACCCTAACGTGCCTCACCCGCGCTGGAGTCAGGCGACAGAACAGCCTCTTGGGTCCAACGAAAGGATTCCTACGTTGCTCTTCAACGGTTACGCCGAGCAGGTGGCCGGCCTTTATGAGGGCATGTCCGGCGACGAACTGTACCGATAGGATTGTATCCAGGCGCATAATGACCAGTTCACAATCGCATAAGCCTCCCTTTAAGGCCTGACGGCTTCAAAAAAGGGAGGCTTCAAACGCCCGCCTTGAGACGCTACTCGACAAATGCGTCAAGACCGGCTTCCAGAAAGTCCGCCAGCATGGGCATGCCCAACAGATAGTTTGAGGTTGAATTTCGTGAGCGCTCCCGCGCTTGAGAGACAGCCTGATCAAAGTCGGTAACGTCAAAATCTCCGCGCCCAAGCCAAGCGATCGCCACCAACTCGGCCGCTTCGTCAACATTCAAATCGTCGATCAGCTGGCGAAGCTCATTTTCGCTTGGGTCATCCGCCTCTTCCTCCACCAGACCATCATGAGCGTGAGCGTCCGATAACGTGTCGGCGTCAAACTCAACATCGCCTTCGTGACCGTCTTCATAGCTATCGTCAACTGCTTCAACCATCGCCCGCGCCTTTTGCGCGAGCATCCGCACTTTGTCGACCGAAAGAGAAAGATTCACCACCATAACGCCGCCTCCGCCAATGAGAATGCTGAAATTTCTTCAGTGACGGCAAGACTAATCAATTTTTTTCAATCAGTCACAGATCCTCGCCAAGTGTCTCGCTAAATTTCAATATAGCGCCCCACTTTTGATCCACCCCATTAAAATTCAACCGTCACTTCTTGGTTATTCGTCGTCCCCAGAACGTTTTTAAGCAAAACCGGCGTCGCGGCGACGACCACAGCCAGCGCTAAACCAATTCCCAACGCGCCCACCAGTAACAATCCTTGACGGAACCGGCCATCATATCGATCTCGCCGCCGAAATTCATGGATGAAGAGATCACTCATTTCCTATCTTTCCAACTACAGGTTCCACAATTATCTTCCTTGAAATGATTTGGTGCGAGGCGACCGCCCCGCTGAATAAACGATTTTGAAAACTTCCGCTCAAGTTGGCGAAACATCACCGCCAACAGCAAGGACATGCAAATAAATCCGAACGACAAAACACCAATGGCGATGTCCCGCCCCTCGCTTAACCCTTCTGGATAAACTGTCGCGGCGACCGCGATAATCGGAGAAGACAGAAACACCAGCGTAAAAACAACTAAGCGCGCAATTGCGCGCAGTTTCCTTGGAGCGCTTTGACGATCAAGATATTTTCCCATGATAAAATCTCGCAGCCTAACAACTTGCACAACACCTAAATGCTGAAGAAGTTGGGCGAGCAAATGCTACATTTTCGACTTTTCAATGATTTTTAATGTTCGAATTATGGAATCATCATACTTATTGATGAATAATGCGACTCCATACGCCATGGGAAATTGAGAGCATTTTAACAAAGATATTCATCCGATTTTCAACCACCCGCCACATTATTCTTCACACTCGAATAACGCCCTTATCTGACCGCCCGCCATTGAATAAACTAATAAAAAAAGCTAATTTATGTGGCGAAATTTATTGCGTTCAACTCGGTGGTGAAACCTCCCCCTTAACCGCTTGGCCGGAGAAAAGTCAGTCCCGTGAAACCTGCCCAGCCCAATATCCCAGAAGAGAATAAAACCGCGACAGAGGAAGATACGCCCAGAAACGCCATGAAGCCCACTCTCAACTTAGCAGGTCTTAATGGCTTTCTATTTGACGCAATCACCAAACGAATTACTTGGATGGAGCCTGCAAGCCTAGAGTTTGGGGAAGCCCGGGGTTTTTGCGAGGCGACCCTAAATGACGCCCTGCGATTGCTAAGCCCAGCAAACCAAAAACAAATCCTGACGCTCATTCAACAAACCATAAAGTACGGAAAAGCCGGCCCGATAGAATTTGGTTTCGATGAAACCAGTCACATCCTGTCCCTATCTGCGACGCTGGTCGATACTGGCGGCGGTCGACGTCTCGTGCTAGCCATGAACGACGGCGACGGCGAGGCCAGCAGAGGCGGCGAAGCCGTGCGCGGCGTCGCGCCGGTGATCCGTCATTTGGTCGAAGACAGCGCTAAAGCCATTCTCGTCGTCGATAGTTTTGGCTATATTCGTTACGCCAACGAAAATTTATACGAGCTATTTCAGGTTAGCGATCCCAGTTTTTGCGAAGGCCGGAACATCGCTCATATCGTCAACCGGGTGGGAAAAACGCTTACGACGGTCGTACTCACCACTTTGGCGCGCCGAGCGCCGGCGCAAGGAAGCCGCAAGTTCTCTCTTTGCAATAATGACGCGATATCCCTCACCTATTCAGTCTTGCCTTTTCGAGTGTCGCAAGGATTGGGCGGCGCCATTTTCACAGCCGAGAGAACCATGGAAAAAGGCGTGGACTTCGCCAAAGTTTTCGACGCTATGTCTGCGGCCGTGCTTCTTATCGACACAAAAACACGGATGATAGCCGCCGCGAACTCATCAGCGCGCAAAGCCTATAGCATGAGCGAGCAGCTGCGCGAAGCCGCGCCCATCACGGAAACCTTATTACACCCGCGCACCTATAAAACGCTTTTGGATCAAGCCGTCACCGAAAACTCCTCGCCCGTCCAAGCGACCGTCTACGGCTTTGACGGCGTTCCCCGGAGCAAAAGGCTGCGTCCTTCGCTAATACAGATTGACGAATTGAAATTTCTTCTGCTTGAAGCAAAATATTGACGGAGCCGCGCGCGTATCTCAACTTCAGGAGAACCTGCGAAATTAACCGGTGAAGGAAACGCCTGACGCTCATATGAACCTTGCGTCCGCGGCTGCGTCAGACTACCTTCACGTGGTTTTCATCCACATTCTTTCCGTTCAGGGAGAGCATTATGGGCTTTATCGCCGACGCGCTCACACGTGTAAAACCATCCGCGACCATTGCGGTCACCAATAAAGCGCGCGAGCTGAAAGCCGCCGGGCGCGACGTCATCGGCTTAGGAGCCGGCGAGCCGGATTTCGGCACCCCGGAAAACATCAGCGCCGCCGCCATCAAGGCGATCCAAGACGGCAAGACAAAATACACCGCCGTTGACGGCATTCCTGAACTCAAAGCCGCTATCGTCGAGAAATTCAAGCGCGAAAACGGGCTTTCCTACGCCCCCAGTCAAGTGACCGTGGGGACCGGCGGCAAGCAAGTGCTATACAACGCTCTGGTCGCCACCATAAATCCCGGCGATGAAGTCATCATTCCGACGCCTTACTGGGTCAGTTATCCAGATATGGTGTTGTTGGCGGGCGGCGAGCCGGTAATCGTGGAAGCCGATAAGGCGACCTTCAAGATCACCCCCGAGGCTCTTGAAGCCTCGATCACGCCCAAAACAAAGTGGCTTATTTTCAACTCTCCGTCCAATCCCTCCGGCGCCGCCTATACCCGCGACGAGTTGAAAGCGCTATGCGACATTCTCGTCAAACATCCCCACGTTTGGGTGATGACAGACGACATGTATGAACATCTCGTTTACGACGATTTCGAATTCACGACCCCGGCTCAGGTGGAGCCCGCCCTTTATGAGCGCACCCTAACGGTCAACGGCGTGTCCAAAGCCTATGCAATGACCGGTTGGCGGATCGGTTACGCCGCCGGACCGGAGGCGCTCATCAAGGCGATGGCCAAGGTTCAATCCCAATCGACCTCGAACCCAAGCTCCATCTCTCAGTGGGCGGCGGTTGAAGCGTTGAACGGAACACAAGACTTCATTCCCAAAAACAACGAAATCTTCAAAGCGCGTCGCGACCTAGTTGTTTCCATGCTGAATCAAGCAAAAGGGATTAACTGCCCGGTGCCAGAAGGAGCATTTTACGTGTTTCCTTCCTGCGAGGGAACCATCGGCAAGACGGCGCCTTCAGGCAAGACAATCGAAAGCGACGAAGATTTCGTCACCGAGCTTTTGGAAACCGAAGGCGTCGCCGTGGTGCATGGCTCCGCTTTTGGGCTAGGCCCGAACTTCCGTATTTCTTACGCCACCTCCACCGAGGCGCTGGAAGAAGCCTGCACCCGCATTCAACGCTTCTGCGGAAACCTGAAATAAGCCTGTAAGGCGCACAATATACTTATGAGGCTCCGCAATTTGCGGGGCCTTTTTTACAGCGGATAAATTGCGAGCTTTACCATCGCGCCGCCGCCGGTAAAGTCAGGTTGAGACTGCCGGTTCAAACAGGCGAGCAATGTAATGACCAACGACGCCCCCATACGCCCTGCCTCTTCGCGCCTTGAGGCGCTCGACGCTGCGCGCGGCGTCGCGCTTTTCGCCATGGCGATCTATCATCTATCATGGGATCTCTATTGGTTCCGTATTACCGACTGGCCCGTGGACAGCGGTTTTTACTGGCGTCTTTTCGCCATAGGCATCGCTTCCAGCTTCTTGTTTCTTGTGGGCGTCAGCCTCACCCTCGCCCACCAAAAGCATTTTAACTGGCGATCAATCCTGATCCGCTTGTTAAAAATCTGCGCGGCGGCGGCCCTCATCAGTCTTGGCACATGGTTCGCGCTTTCCGATCAATTCGTCCGTTTCGGCATTTTGCATTGTATCGCTCTCGCCAGTTTGCTGGCCCTACCCTTCTTACGATGGCCGATCTGGTGCGCCCTATTAGGCGTCGGCGTTGTTTTAACGGCGCATTATTGGGCGCAATTCGAAGTTTTCTCCCAACCATGGCTTTTATGGACAGGCCTGAGCCGCATCCCCACCAGCGCCGTGGACTTCGTTCCGATAATTCCTTGGTTCGCCGCTGTTTTGACGGGCGTCGCAACGGCCAGAATTATTCTGAACCACGGCGGCCATTGGAGCATGACGCAGCGTCTTACGTCATGGAGTCCAAAGTTCGCCATTTTGCGCGCCCTCGCCTTCTGCGGACGACACTCTCTGGCGTTCTACCTCTTGCATCAACCCTTGCTTTTCGGGCTCGTCTGGGCGGCGTTGCAAATTGGCGCGCTCCCCGATCCGGCTAAAACCACCTTCATCGAAGAATGCGCCTTTAGCTGCGCGGTTACTCATAACGAAGAACAATGCCGTGCTGCTTGCGCCTGCACCGCCGCTAGACTAAGCGCGGAAGGAACATGGTCAAAGCTGACTCTAGATCCAGAAAACCCTGAACTTAACGTGCGGTTGAATGAAACATTCGGCGCGTGCCTGCAATCGCAAACTTCTTCGCGATAGCCGCTTTCTGGAAAATAAGAATCCCAACGGAACTTTTAAGCGTCTCCGCCGTTTCGCTCCAGCCACTTCGACCCGCCGGGGCCGGTCCGGCTTTCAGGCGGAACCTGTTGGTCATTTTGGGAGCGTATTTTATGAAACCCATCACCATTATTCTTTTATGCGCCATCGCCGTCCTAGCCGCGCTATTCGTCACCGGCGGCTTTCGCGGTCAACAGGCGGGCGACGCCGGCTTCGTCGCAGAGCAGGTCGACGACAATGTGAAGCCTAATTAGGAATCGTGAGCGGACCTATGCATGCAACGCAGATAAGCCGTCAATAAATGCCTCTGGCGCCTTTTCTTGACGACATTTTCAACCCATATTGCGAGCATGGTGAAAAAACCCTCTTCTGATCATGCTACTGAAACGCCGGATACTCAAAGCGTGAGCGCCAGCGAATCCGTCAATGAGCCCACCAAGGCCGGCGGGTTTGGCGAAGCCCCGCAAGCGCCTTTGAGCGGCCCCCCCCTCTCCGGCTCAATCACAGATTGGGCCAGAGAAATTGGCGAAGAGAGGGAAATTGGCGAAGAGAGCCTTTCCCCATCGACGCCGACCAAGAAGCCGGCGTCATCCACCTCCCCGTCGAAACCGAAAAAAACAGCCAAGCGCAGCGCCCGAGGGACCTCCCTTGAAGGGGGAGACACGCCGCGCGAACGGGTCGCTGGCGGGCTCAACCCGATCGCCGGCCTGGACCTGTCGCTTGAAGATGCGGAAGCCCTACTGGAAAAGCAGGTCAAACAAACCAAACGGAAGGCCAAAGCCCCCAAGCCCAAGCCGGAAATGTCTGACGGAACCACCGGACATACGGAGACGGTGCGCGCCCTCAGCGCCTTGATTGAGACCGGCAGAGCGGATGTGGAGGGGCAAACCTGGACGCCCCACCGCCCCAGCCGCCCAGAAAAATCCGAAGGCGGCGTTCCGCTGAAACTTGTCTCCGAATATGAGCCCAAAGGGGATCAACCGACGGCCATCGCGGACCTGATGGAAGGTTTGGAAAGCGGCGAAAAAACACAGGTTTTGCTTGGCGTCACGGGTTCGGGAAAAACCTACACCATGGCGCAGCTTATCAACCGCTCCCAGCGTCCGGCCTTGATTCTCGCGCCGAATAAAACTTTGGCCGCGCAGCTTTACGGGGAATTCAAGTCATTTTTTCCCGACAACGCCGTAGAATATTTCGTTTCCTATTACGATTACTATCAGCCTGAAGCCTATGTGCCGCGCACGGACACCTTCATTGAAAAAGAATCCTCCATCAATGAACAAATCGACCGTATGCGCCATTCGGCCACCCGCGCGCTTCTGGAACGCGACGACGTTATTATCGTCTCCTCCGTTTCCTGCATCTATGGCATCGGCTCAGTAGAAACCTATACGGCGATGACCTTCGCAATTGAGATCGGCGAGCGGATCGATCAACGGCAATTGCTCGCCGACCTCGTCGCCCTGCAATATAAGCGCAACGATGTGGCTTTTCAGCGCGGCTGCTTCCGCGTGCGCGGCGACACCGTCGAGATTTTCCCCGCTCACTATGAGGACCGGGCTTGGCGGATATCTCTTTTCGGCGATGAAATCGAAGCTATCACCGAGTTCGATCCCTTGACGGGCATGAAAACCGATGAAATGAAGTCGGTGAAAATTTACGCCAATTCTCATTACGTCACGCCCAAGCCAACGCTGAATCAAGCAACCAAATCCATCAAGAAAGAGCTGAAAGCCCGTCTCAAGGAACTGAACGATCATGGCCGGCTGCTGGAGGCTCAGCGGTTGGAGCAAAGAACGATGTTCGATTTGGAGATGATGGAGGCGACCGGCTCCTGCGCAGGGATCGAGAATTACTCCCGCTACCTCACAGGGCGCGCGCCGGGCGAGCCGCCGCCCACGCTATTTGAATATTTACCGGACAACGCCATCGTCTTCGCCGACGAAAGCCATGTGACCATCCCGCAAATCGGCGCCATGTATCGCGGCGATTTTCGCCGTAAGGCGACCCTCGCCGAGTATGGATTCCGTCTGCCCTCCTGCATGGACAACCGACCCTTGCGCTTTGAGGAATGGGACGCCATGCGGCCTCAATCCATAGCCGTGTCGGCGACGCCCGGCCCTTGGGAAATGGATCAAACAGGCGGCGTATTCGCTGAACAGGTCATCCGTCCCACTGGCCTGATCGATCCGCCAATCGAAATCAGATCCGCTAAATCTCAAGTGGACGACCTCCTGGGAGAGGTCCGCGAGGCCGCAGCCAAGGGGTACCGAACTTTGGTCACGACGCTTACAAAGCGCATGGCCGAGGATCTGACGGAATATCTGCACGAAAACGGCGTAAGGGTGCGCTACATGCACTCAGACATCGACACGCTCGAACGCATCGAGATTCTTCGAGATTTACGACTTGGCGCGTTCGATGTGCTGATCGGCATCAACCTGCTGCGTGAAGGACTTGATATTCCAGAGTGCGCCTTGGTGGCGATTCTCGACGCGGACAAAGAGGGGTTCCTGCGTTCGGAAACCTCATTGGTGCAAACCATCGGCCGCGCCGCTCGTAACGTCGACGGAAAAGTCATTCTTTATGCCGACAAAATGACCGGTTCAATGCAAAGGGCTATCGCCGAGACCGATCGTCGCAGAAAAAAACAAATCGCTTATAACACCGAACACGGCATTACGCCGGAGAGCGTGCGCCGCTCTATCGGCGATATTCTCTCGTCGGTTTATGAGCAAGATCACGTCACCGTGGAATCTGGCTTCGCCGAGGCGCCCGGTTCGCTGGTAGGGCATAATCTGAAAGCCCATATTGACGATCTGGAAAAACAAATGATGGAAGCCGCCAGCGATCTAGACTTTGAAACGGCGGCGAGATTACGTGATGAAATCAAGCGCTTGCGCGAAACAGAACTGGCGCTCGCCAATGATCCACTCGCGCGCCAGTCGGCGGTTGACGCTCAAACCGGCGGATATCAAGGCGAGAAAAAATACGGGGACAATGCGAATACGCCCGCAAGATCCAAGGTTCGCAAGAACACGCTTGACGAAATGACCGTGGGGCGCACAGAAACGCCGCTTGGCGCATCAAAAAGCCCGACCGCTTCCGCTAGGTCAAGCGGCGGTCGTCCGGGAACCCGCACCTATCGACGAAAAAATTGATCCTGACGGCCTGTGCATTTTAAACCTCCTCGCGCTCCTTCAAAACGAAGCTTAAGTTCAAGCTCATGAGAAAAATTCCCGAAAAATGCGGCCCATTCGCAACATCTTTCAACTGTGTTACAAAAATGGCTGACTTGGGGTTGCGCCCTCCGCAAGAGAACGTGTAATTGCGATTGCCTTAGCTGGAGTCGCACATGCCGTCGTATTCTTGGTCGCTTTTCCGATCACGTTCTTTGATTACCGCTTTCATAAGCGGAATTTTTGTCCTCGGCCTATCTTGGGAACCGGCGAGCCTCAGCTATAAAAGCGCGTATGCGGCGACAAAAGTTCCCCCTGGAAACCGTAGTTCCACCCAACCCCCCGTTCCCTATGCATCCAAACGACGCACCGCCGCCAACAAATCCAGCTATGACGCCAAATTCGACAAAGTTGTCCGCGTTTTGCGCCGCGACACCGCTCTGATGCGCGACATCAAACGCAGCGCGTCACGCTACGGCATAGCTCCTATCCACATGTTAGGCGCGATCGTTGGCGAGCATACATATAATTACGACACCCTCGACAGCGCGCAAAGTTACTATGTCAAAGCGCTCTCCTACGCCGGTATTCCTATTTCCTTCGAGTATGACGGCGAGCATGTAATGGACTTCGTTCAACGCCCCCAATTCAAGGGATGCAACAAGGGCGGCAAGAGCAGTAACCGCTTGTGGACTTGCTATGAACGCGTTTGGGATCGAAACTTCCGCAATAAAACCGTCGATGGCAAACGGTTTCCCCGTAAAAATTTTAACGAGGCCTTCTTTCAACCCCTTTTCGCCGGACAAAGTTTCGGTCTTGGACAGTTGAGCCCCCTAACCGTCTTAAAAGTCAGCGATATTGTAGCCAAAACAAGCGGTTACAGAAAGCTCGATCCGCGTAACGCCAGTTCCGTATATGCGGCGACGATGAACCCGACACAGTCACTGGACTATATGGCGGCCGTTTTGCGCGATTCCATCGACGCCTATCGCTCCGAAGCAAATGTGGATATTTCCGGAAACCCCGGCATAACCGCGACGCTCTATAATCTGGGAGACCCCTGGACGCGAGCCGCCGTCTATCGTCGAAAACGTGCAAATGGCTCCACGCGCTGGCCCAGAGAAAACTACTACGGCTGGCTCGTCAACGACCGCCTGAAAGATCTCGAAACCTTGCTATAACGCTTTTCATTTGAGAAAAGGATTGGTCTCACGCTCATGGCCAAGAGTCGAAGCGGAGCCATGTCCGGGCAGAAACGAAACATCATCCCCTAAAGGCAAAAGTTTTTCTTTAATCGAGCGGATCAAGGCGGCGTGATCCCCTCCGGGCAAATCCGTACGGCCAATGGAGCCGGCGAACAAAACGTCGCCGGAAATAATGAACCGCAAATCCCGATCAAAGAAAACCACATGCCCGGGCGCATGACCGGGACAATGAAGCACTTCAAGCGTGCGCCCTGCGATTTCGACAACGTCGCCTTCAACAAGCCAGCGATCCGGTTCAACCGTCTTTACTTCACCGCCAAGACCAAACTGAAGCGCCTGCTCCGCGACCCGTTCGATCAGCGTTCGATCTGCTTCATGCGGCCCCTCCACCGACACATCAAGAGCGGCGGCCAAGTCGGCAGCCCCGCCAACATGATCAATATGGCCATGGGTGAGTAAAATTTTATCAACCTTGACGCCATGCTCGGCGATGGCGGCCTGAATGCGTTCGACGTCGCCGCCCGGATCGATCACAACGCCAGAGCCCGTACGCGGGTCGAATATCAAGGAGCAATTCTGCTGAAACGGCGTAACCGGAATCACCACGATTTGAATCGGCGGCTGTTTGTCCTCTAGTTCGCTCTTGCTCATTCCCAAACCTCAAGCTGAATATGATTCCTTCACTCCTTCCTTAAACTATCCTGAAAAAAACGCGAGCATGAGCGCCCCTCCAAGCTCTCTTTAAATTTCAGCCAAAAACAGCAAGATCAGACTTATGATGAGAACCGTGACGGCGCACATTTATTTCGACACCGTTCGAAACGCGTAAAATTAACTTTTTTTACACGGAGTCTTCGACGTAAGACTTGCCGAAATGGGGTATTCGCCCGTATTATGCGCTCGACGAGGATCTGTTCAGGGCAAGACGCGCATATTCTTCCCGCGACCAGTAACGTTGACCGATTGGAAGGCTCAGGCCTTCAAATCAAAAGGCGCAAGCCTTCAAGCAACCTGTGCTTGCAGCAGGTGGGTATGGTAATGAGAGCATGTCACAGACATCAGCTCGGGAAAGGTGACGTAAATCATGCGTGATGAGGATTCGGCGCGGCGCCCGCGTACGCGACGCGGCGGCAAGCGCGAGTTCGGTGGTCCGCAGGACTTCGGAAGTGATTTCGCAGGGTTCGGCGGAGACTTCGGTGACGGTCGAGAAAGTGGCGGATTCGGTGAGCAAAGCCGGGACCGCAATGATCGTGGCGGATCTCGTGGTGGAAATGAACGTAGCGCACCATCTCGCTCCGGTTATCGGGGCGGCCTGGCTGGCGGTGATCGAGGCGCTTACGGCGGCGGCGCCAGTGATCGCGGCGCTTACGGCGGCGGCGGCGGTGGTGGATATCGTGGTGGAAGCGACGAAGGCGGCTTTAAACCTCGCCCGCCGCGGCCAGACAGCGCTCCTATGGAACGGGGGCCGCGTCAACCCGGCGTCGTGAAATTCTTCAAGGCGGACAAAGGTTTTGGCTTTGTCACCCCTGATTCCGGCGAACCTGACGTTTTCGTCCATATTTCCGCCGTTGAGCGATCCGGTTTAACAACCCTTGACAGTGGACAGCGCGTTTCTTTCGAAACCGAGCCCGATAGGCGCGGGAAAGGCCCGAAAGCAGTTGAGCTGAAACTTGAAGAAGAAAACGCTTAACTTACCGCAAATAAAGTGAGGACTGTCATTAGCAGCCCTTAAACGTTTGTTTATTTCGCTCAATCACAACGCATGGCGATGTAAACCGTCTCGCGGCAAATAGTTTCGAACGGCGGTCCACTAAAAGGCCGCCGTTTTCTTTTCATATGGGGCGCTTGATATTCGCCCGTGGCCGGAAACAAGCCCCAAAGACAATTTTAACACGCGCAAGCCAAGCCTCTGCTTGAGCATCTTCGCCGCTCCATCGCCGCCAATCGCGACGCGAACTCTGAATGGAAATGCAGTGTCAATACGAACATATCACCCTGACGACCTTGCCGCGCTCCACAGAATTAACGAAGCCAGTCTTCCAGCCGTGAACAGCATGAGCGCCAAGGAAATGGCGGTTTTGATCTCACAGTCGGCTGAATGTCTCGTGGCCGAAAGGGAAAGCGCCGTCGCCGGATTATTGATTTGCCTTAACGAAGGCGCGGATTACGACAGCCGCAACTTTCAATGGCTTAAGCGCAAATATGAACGGTTTTTCTATGTTGACCGGATCGCCCTCGCGCCAGAGAGCCGCGGCCTTGGTCTTGGAGAAGCTCTATATGATAGCCTGATCCAGCGCCTTCCCAAGACTGGCGCTCCATTGTGCTGCGAGGTCAACTCACGCCCGCCAAATCCAGGTTCCCTGAAATTTCATCAACGGCTAGGTTTCACGCAAATCGGAACCGAAGCGTATGAAGACAAGGCGGTGGTGTTTTTGGCGCGCGCCTTGGACAATGATGTATAATAACTCCAAATGCGTATTCAGACCAAAACATCGCCTCGCCGCTTAATAAAGCTCTCCATGTGAGAAACGGCGTCCAGGATTGATCAGCAGCAGGATTTGACACCGTGAATTATCGACACATCTACCATGCGGGCAATATCGGCGATGTTCTGAAACATGCGACGCTCTGCTATATCATTGAATACCTCAAAAAAAAGCCGGGAGCTTTTCGCGTCATCGACACCCATGCGGGGCTCGGTAAATACGATCTGTCATCGACGGAGGCGCAAAAAACAGGTGAATGGCGCGACGGAATTGGGCGCGTTCTCACCGCGCAAATTCCCTCTCATTTGACGCCTATCTTGGCGCCTTGGCTGGACGTGGTGCACGCTCTCAACGCGGATAGTAAGTCCATCACGCAATATCCTGGCTCCCCTGAATTGGCGCGCCGCTTGTTGCGGGAACAGGACCGCCTCACCCTGACGGAACTACACCCCCAGGACTTTGAGGCACTTGCCGCCCTTTATGCTGGCGACATTCAGGTCAAAACCATAAATCTGGACGGCTTTAACGCCATCCGCAGTTTTGTGCCGCCCAAAGAAAAACGCGGCCTCGTGCTCGTAGACCCGGCTTTCGAAGAACGCGACGAATACGCCCGCATGGCCACAAGCCTCTATAAAGGATGGCGCAGGTGGGGCAATGGCGTCTATATGGCCTGGTATCCGGTCAAGGATCGAGCCTTAGTCAATCTTTTTTATAAAAGCATGGAAGAAAGCGGCATTCGCCGGATTCTCATCGCCGAACTCGCCTCTTCCAAGTCCAGCAAGGAAGGGGCGATGAAAGCCAGCGGGCTGATGATCATCAATCCGCCTTACCTGCTGAAAGAGACTCTGGAGCAGCTTTTACCGTGGCTATCGACCACGCTTGGCCAAGGCTTTGGCGCAAGCTGGAGGGTCAGGGAACTTGTGGGAGAATAACCCCTTGAAAATCGCAGTAAGATTGACGCGGATTTCACCGCGGCCGCGAACAAAAGCCATCAAATTACACCCATCATATCTTGACCCCTGCGTTTCTGTGCCGCATCGTCACTTCCGCGACAGGCAGATTACGCCGCCCTGACACTCGGAGCCCCGCAATGAAAATTTTCGCCCCATTACTCGCCGCGATTCTGACGTTAACCTCCTTCACCGCACCGTCTTTCGCTCAAGAGCGTGTTTATTTCTCCATTGGCGGCGAACCGCGCCTGCCCGCCTGCGAGGAAGCCATTTCCAGCGCGACAGGGCACATCGCCTCCGCCTATCCCGGCTATTACAATGACCGCGTCATCACCGCGACCGACCAGATTGCCGAGGCCGCCTACACGACGAACTCTCCGAGCCTTGTCGCTCGGCGTTACTGCAACGCGCGCGTGACCATGAATGACGGATCCCACGGGCGCATGTATTACATGATCATCGAAAACGCCGGATTTGTGGGTTTAGGCTGGGACGTGGAGGCGTGCATAGCCGGTCAGGATCGTTGGCATGTTTATGACGGGCATTGCCGCACTGTTCGTCCGGGCGAATAAAAGCATGGGCGGCCTAAGCACCATTGCTCCAAGCATAAGGCGACTGGTTGCGACTCTGGTCGCCTTATCTATCTTTTCATTTTTTAGTCACGGCGCTTTCGCTCGCTCAAACACCAATGAAACTTCCGGCGAATTCGACTATTACGTCCTCGCGCTTTCCTGGTCGCCAAGCTACTGCGCAAGCAAAGGCAAGAACGCCGACCCCATGCAATGCAACCGAGCAAAACCATTCGGTTTTATCGTTCATGGTTTATGGCCTCAATATGAACGCGGCTACCCTGACTTTTGCCAAAGTCAATTTGGCGCCCGGATTGACCGGCGCCTCGCAGACGCAATGCTCGATATCATCCCAAGCCGTGGTTTGATTTACCATCAGTGGAAGAAGCATGGCAGCTGCTCCGGCCTATCTCCAAAAACGTATTTTGACCTCACACGGCAAGCGTTTGAAAAAATACGTATTCCACCCGTCTTCAAATCCATGGGAAGCAGCGGCAGCGTAGACCCGCAAAGCGTTGAAAAAGCCTTTCGGCTCGCCAATCCCGGATTACGCGACAATGCGATGGCGGTGCGGTGCGAACGGGGCAAGCTTACAGAAGTGCGGATTTGCTTCGATAAAAACTTGAACTTTCGTTCTTGCCGATATGTGGATCGCGGCGGATGCAGCGCAAAACGCATTGATGTTCTGGCTCCGGCTCGCTAGCCATGGCGCGTCTATCCTTGCTTGGATCTTTGCTAGTCTCCATAGGATTGGCTGCCACGTTTCCCACGCTGGCGATCGGCGATGAGGCCAAAGTCGAGATATTCGACGACTGGCGCCTAGAATGCTCAGCCGACGCGGCTTGTATTTTATTCACCTTGTCAGCGGCGGAGGACGGCGCAAAACCTCTCTACAGGCTACGCCTGGAGCAAGCCAGCGCTAAAAGCGGCGAATTAAACCTCGCCTTTGACGTAAACGGCCCACGACCTGACGTCTCAAGAGCCATGCAGTGGAGATTCGACGCCTCCGCGCCTATGGTGCTCCCGTCCGGCGACTATCAGGCGTTCGGCCACCCTGGCGCCTTCTTCCTGATCGCCCCCGCGCTGTTCGCCCCTATGCTGACGAACATTCTGCGCGGCGATGAATTAGAAATTTCCTATCTCGACGCCTTGGCCGAACCGTATGACGCGCGCTTCTCCCTGCGCGGCGTCAGCGCAGCTTTCAATCGTCTCGGCCAACTACAAACGGGGGGAAAGCCGGATGCGCCCGCGCAGCAATGGCGTATCGTCCAACCGACAAATCTCGCACCCGTCCCGGAACCACCTCGCAGCGCCGCAGTCGCAGAGCTTGGAGTTCCCCAAGCAGTGTCAGAAATGCATCACGCCAAAGGCGGCTGCGAAGAGCGCGGCACCGATCACATGCGCCGATTTGAATCGATCACCGGCGTTCTATCGCAAACCTCGACTATATTCGCGATCCCCTGCACAGCAGGCCCGACAGGAGTAACCTATCGGGTCTATATTCGAGACTCAGGCGAAATCGGCGGACTGGAGGCCGCGACATTCGCGCTTTATGATCCACGGTTTGGCTGGGTCGGCGCAGAGTTGCTGGACGACGTCTCCATTGATCCGATCACCTTGACGCTCACCGCCTCGTCAAAAAAGCCTTCGAGCCATCATTGCAGCTATAAAGCAAGCTGGGTTTGGCTGAATTACGCCTTTAAGTTACAGTCCCTTTCGGCTCCCGAACACTGCGCCGGAGATCGGCCGCAAGGGTGGCGAGAAGTCTACCCATAAACCTCTCCACCGATATTCCACCTTCAATAGCCAAGGAAAACAAATGTCTGTTCTACGCTCATCCGCGCCTTCGCCCTTTGGCCGGAAAGTCAAAATCGCCGCGAAAGTTCTGGGATTAGACGGGGACATAGCCGTTGAAACCGCAGACACCACCAACCCCGACGATCCGTTGCGACGCCAAAACCCGCTGGGCAAAATCCCCGCGCTCATCCTTGATGACGGAATGGCGTTGTTCGACAGCCGCGTGATTGTTGAATATCTTGACGATCTTGCAGGCGGCGGAAAAATCATTCCCGAAGGAGCGAGCAAATATCAGGCACTCACCCTGCAGGCCTTGAGTGACGGCATGATGGACGCCTCGATTTTGCAGGTCTATGAAGCCCGGTTCCGCACTGAAGACAAGCAGGACGAAAACTGGATCAGCTATCAAGCAGAAAAAGTGACGCGCGCGCTAAAGGCGCTGGAGGCGCATACGCCGCCACGGGTCGGCGCAGGCGGGATTCCCAATGTAGGCCAGATTTCGCTGGCATGCGCGCTTGGATATCTTGACCTGCGCTTTAATGGCGCGTGGCGCAAGGATCACCCAAAGCTCGTGAGCTGGCTGGATGATTTTTCAAATGTGACGCCAGCGTTCGCAGCCACAAAAGCGCCAAGCTGAATCAAAAACGCAACAGGAGCCCGCGATTAAACGGGCTCCTGCCAAGCTTCTCAAAAAATTAAGTTTCTAAAGTATCAAAACTTATAGCTGACGCCGAAACGCGCGATATTATTCGACAGATCGGTTTTATACTTCGATCCATTCACCGAAAAACTCTCGCGGCCGAAATCTTGGTACAGGTACTCAAGACGCGCTGTGACATTATCCGAAACCGCACCTTCAACACCCGCGCCGGCGGTCCAGCCTACGGCAGTTTTACTTGCACCGTCGCCGTTCGCCCGAACGTTAATATCCGCAAGCGCCAAACCACCCGTTCCATAAACCATGAAACGATCAAAGGTCCAACCTGCGCGCGCGCGGAACGTTGAGTTCCAGTCGCTCTTCGTCTTTACGTTCACGCCGCTAACCGTGCGGCGTTTTTCACTGTCGGACAGCGAAAAGTCAGCCTCGGCGCCCAATACAATATTGGGCGTAACGGCAAAATTATAACCTGCGTGCACACCGCCGTTAATGCCGCTGGCGTCGGAATTGAATTTTCCGGTCGCTGAGTTATTCGTGTTGAAATCCGACCAACCCCAGCCCAATTGACCGCCCATATAAAAGCCGGACCAATCGAATTGAGCAACTGGAGCCGGTTCCTGATATTGAACAGGCGCGGCGGGCTGCGGCAAATCTGCAGCCCAAGCCGGGCCTCCAATCAACACGCCAGCAGCAAGCGCCATACCGGCTCTCGTTAAACGCGCCATAATTAAATACTCCATTTCATCACGAAACATTTAGATCAGCCCAGAATGGCGCTAATCCACAAAACGTTAAACTCAATGAAGAATGTGGCTATACAATAGAGGGAATAAGGAAAAATGTTGTCATTTCAGGCCAAATATGGATGAAATACGACATACTTAACGAAGTGTGACCGTGAATAATCTTGATAAGAGCGAGTTGTTTCAATATCGGCGAAAGTGTGGAATCCAACCTTTTAATTAACCCATAAACACTTATATACGATCAGGCTAAAAGCGCCGCTTCAATATCCGCTCGACAACACGGCGGATATTGAAGCGGCGGTTCGCTTCCTATAACCATCTTCAATCTTTAGCAGCCGGATCAGCCACTAAATGCTTATTAGCTATATCAGCCTGATTGGAGGCCTTGTCGCTCTGATCGTCGCCGGGGACTTTCTTGTCAGAGGCGCCGTCAGCATCGCGGAAAAACTTGGCATCCCAACTCTAGTGATTGGCTTGACGATTGTGGCTTTTGGCACATCGGCGCCTGAGCTTTTCATCTCCCTGCGCGCCGCCCTCGACGGTTTCAGCGGCATCGCCATAGGCAATGTCGTCGGCTCCAATATCGCCAATGTTCTTCTCGTCCTCGGCGCGCCTGCAATCATCGCCACAGCTAGCTGCCAAGAAAAAGGCGCTTGCCGCAACGCAATCTTCATGGTCGCCGTGACGGTGATTTTCATTGGCATGTGTTATTTCTCGCCGCTGTCGCTAATTCATGGTTTGGTTTTACTTGGCCTGTTAGCCCTGTTTCTCGGTGATTCCGTTCTGGCCACGCGCCGCCACAAGCGAGAGAAAAACAGCGCCAACCCCGCCAGCGCGAATGACGATGAAGAAGACAACTGCGACGCCATGATCGAAGAAGTCGAAGGGGTTCCAGAGAAAGCGGGAATCGCCGCGCTCTTTTTGGCGATCGGCGTCATTGGCTTGCCCCTAGGCGCGCATTTCACCATAGAAGGGGCCAGCCTCATCGCCCGTTCATGGGAGGTTTCAGATGCGGTCATAGGTTTGACAGTCATCGCGTTAGGCACATCGCTTCCCGAACTCGCCACCTCGATCATGGCGGCGTTGCGCGGCCACGCAGCCGTCGCTCTTGGCAATGTCATCGGCTCCAACATCTTCAATCTGCTGGCCATTATCGGCGTCACGGCCATTGTCACGCCGATCAACGTTCCCGTAGAAGTTTTGAAACTGGACGTATGGGTGATGTTGGCGAGCGCGATTCTCGTGCTTATTTTCGCCACCTATAACATCGTTTTGAAGCGACTTGCTGGCATTGCGCTTTTACTCCTGTATGCTCTCTATATCGCAAGCGTATTCATAATCGGAACAAACGCGTGATCGGATAGGCCGTTTACGCCGTATAGTCTCGAACACCAAACCCGAGACCCGTCATGCCCTTGAAAACTCTTTCCGCTCCCCAGCCGGCGGCGCTGGTCACAGGAGCCGCCAAGCGAATTGGCCGCGCCATCGCACGCGATTTAAGCGCAAACGGCTTCGCCGTCGCCATACATGCGAAGAACTCCTTCGTTGAGGCGCAGGCGTTAGCTGAAGAAATTCAAGGCGCAGGCGGAACCGCTTGCGCCCTTCAAGCCGACCTCACCGACAATGACGCCCTGCCCGCGCTCATGGACGCCGCCATTGCGGAAATCGGCCCCCTATCGCTTCTCGTCAACAACGCCTCTATCTTCGAACCTGACGAAATCGGCGTCCTTGAAACCGATCTCTTCGACCGGCATATGGCGCTTCACGCACGCGCTCCCGTGTTTCTCGCGCAGGCGTTCGCCGCCCGGCTCCCGGAAAAAAACCACGGCCTCATCGTCAACATAATAGATCAACGCGTCTGGAAGCCCACCCCCAGCTTCTTTTCCTACGCGCTATCAAAATCCACCCTCTGGTCAGCCACGCGCACAATGGCTCAAGCGCTTGCGCCGCGCATTCGCGTCAACGCCATTGGCCCCGGCCCAACGCTGGCGAATGAGCGCCAGAGTCAGCAGGATTTTGAAAAGCAGGCCAGCTTCGTTCCGCTGCGCAAAGGACCCGATTTATCCGAATTCGGCCAGACCATAAGATATCTTTGGAACACCCCCTCGATCACCGGTCAAATGATAGCCCTTGATGGCGGGCAACATCTGGCGTGGGAAACTCCGGATGTCTTGGGCATAACGGAATAAGAGTGATATGAAGCGCAAATGAGTGAAAACGATCATCCTTCCGCCAATGCCGCCGCCGACGAAGACGCTCCGTCCATACGCTTTGACACGGATCAAGGCGACGCGGAGACCGCGAATCTGCGCGGCGTCGATGTAATCGCTGATTTCGTTAAACGCCTACCCTCAGGCCCCGGCGTTTATCGTATGCTGAATGATAAGGGCGACGTTCTTTATGTGGGCAAGGCGCGGTCCCTGCGCAAACGGGTCGTGAGCTACACCCGGCTGCAAGGACAGCCAAACCGCATCATGCGGATGATCATGTCAACGGCGTCAATGGAATTCGTCACGACGCGCACGGAAACCGAAGCCTTGTTGCTGGAAGCCAATCTGATCAAAAGGTTGCGACCACGCTTCAACGTTTTACTGCGCGACGACAAATCATTTCCTTATATCCTCGTCTCCAACGATCATGAAGCCCCTGCTCTCGTCAAACATCGCGGCGCCCGGCGCAAAGATGGAACATTTTTCGGCCCCTTCGCCTCCGCCGGCGCGGTGAACCGCACAATCAACGTCTTGCAAAAGGCGTTCCTACTGCGCAATTGCACCGACAGTTATTACGCCAATCGCACGCGGCCATGTCTGCAATATCAGATCAAACGCTGCGCCGGTCCATGCACCGGAGAAGTTTCACTTGAGGATTATCAAGGCCTTGTAGCCGAAGCCACAGCGTTTCTCTCCGGCAAAAGCCAGATGGTCAAGCAAGAACTCGTCGCGGAAATGGAGAAGGCCTCCGCCGAGCTCGACTTTGAACGGGCGGCGGTTTACCGGGATCGCGTCACCGCGCTCGCCCATGTGCAGTCTCATCAAGGAATCAACCCGCAAACGGTTGAAGAAGCAGATGTATTCGCCGTTCATCAGGAAGGCGGCCAAACCTGCATTCAGGTTTTCTTTTTCCGCACCTGGCAAAACTGGGGCAACCATTCGCTCTTTCCAAGAGCTGACAAATCCATGCAGGAAGCGGATGTTCTGGAAAGCTTTCTGGCGCAGTTCTACGATGACAAGCCTTGCCCGCGATTGGTGCTGCTGTCTCACGATATCGCCGAGCGCGACCTTCTGGCGCGAGCTTTGAGCGAAAAAGCCGGTTACAAGGTCGAGGTGGCGACCCCGCAGCGGGGAGAAAAGCGCGAATTGGTGGAGCACGCCCGCTCCAATGCGCGCGACGCGCTGGGGCGGCGTCTAGCCGAGACCTCCAGTCAAGCCAAACTACTGGAAGGCGTCGCCGAAGCTTTTGGCCTCGACGCGCCGCCGCGCCGAATCGAAGTCTACGACAATTCGCACATCATGGGCACAAACGCCGTCGGCGGCATGATCGTCGCTGGCCGCGAGGGGTTCGCCAAAGGGCAATATCGAAAGTTTAACATCAAGTCGGAAGACCTGGTTCCAGGCGACGACTACGGCATGATGCGCGAAGTTTTAACACGCAGATTCAGCCGCCTTCTCAAGGAACACGCCAGCGCGCGGCCGAGCGAGCAACAACGCGCGACGCAACGGAGCGCGCACGAGCTTGAGCAAGAAGAAGATGCGCAATCCGACGCCGCCATGCCCCAATGGCCCGATCTGGTTTTTATCGACGGCGGCATCGGGCAATTAAACGCAGCGCGCGAAACGCTCCAATCGCTGGGCGTAAACGACGTTCCCCTTGTAGGCATCGCCAAAGGCCCGGACCGGGACGCGGGACGCGAGAAATTTTTCGCGCCGAACAAGCCCTCGTTCATTTTGCCGGAACGCGATCCGGTTCTCTATTTCGTGCAAAGACTTCGGGACGAGGCGCACCGTTTCGCCATTGGCGCTCATCGGGCGCGGCGCAAAAAGGACATTGTCAAAAACCCGCTGGATGAAATCGCCGGCATCGGCCCCTCGCGCAAAAAAGCCCTGCTGCAACATTTCGGCACGGCAAAAGGCGTCTCACGCGCCGGAGTCGACGACCTGACCAGCGTTCCCGGCATATCGCGAGCCGTCGCCCAAATCATCTACGATCATTTTCACTAGAGCGCTCCTCGCAAAATGAGACTTTGCAAATCACTCAGCAGCCAAAACTTCTGTGAAGATGACAATTAGCCTCTGTCTGACCATAAGAATCTGATTACATTGCCCGCCATATCGAGGGGCGATCATGGCGAAAATTTATTTCAACTACTCATCAATGAACGCGGGAAAAACGACGGCCTTATTGCAGGCGGCCTATAATTACGCCGAACGCGGCATGACGACGCTCCTACTCACCGCCGCCGTGGACGAGCGGGCCGGACGCGGACAAATAGCCTCGCGCATCGGATTAAAAGCCGACGCGGAAATTTTCGCCTCTGATGACGATTTGTTCGCCCGCCTCAAGCAAAGGCTCGCCGCCCAGCGCATCGACTGCGTGCTTGTGGACGAAGCGCAATTTCTCTCAGAAGCCCAAGTGTGGCAACTAGCGCAAGTGGCGGATGATTTCTCCGTGCCGGTCATGTGTTATGGCTTACGAACGGATTTTCAAGGCCAATTGTTCCCTGGCAGCCGAGCGTTACTGGCCATCGCCGACACGTTACGCGAAATTCGAACGATTTGTTGGTGCGGCCGCAAAGCCACCATGGTCGCCCGTCTTGGCGCAAACGGCGCGATTATCGATCAAGGAGAACAGGTTGTCATCGGCGGAGAAGAGACCTATGTCTCCTTGTGCCGTAAACACTGGCGAAGCAAGGCGCTTCACGCCGACGAGCAGAAATTCGAGGCAGAATCATGATCGGTAAATTTTTCGCCAAACTCTTTTCATCCGCATCAAGCGACGCCGAAAAGTCAGCGCCCGCAACCGCGCCTGTTGAGCATAAAGGCTTCCTGATCCATGCGGAACCACGGCAAGAAGGCGGCCAATGGCAGATCGCTGGACGAATAACCCGTGAAAAAGACGGCGAAATTCGCGAAGAAACCTTCATCCGCGCCGATAAATGCGTCTCCAAAGACGAGGCCGACGCCATGTGCTTGCGCAAAGGCCAACAAATCATCAACGAACAAGGCGAACGCCTGTTCAGCAATTGACGCGCCCTGACCACAGGATAAACGCGCCAACAACCGTGTGAGCGCCGCTAGCGGAAAAGCGGTTCTCGCTGCCGCCCCGCTTCATCGAAATTGGAGGGGCAGAGCCAACGCTCAAAAGCTTCTTTGCGCTGCGGCCACTCCTTATCTATGATGGAAAACCAGGCCGTGTCGCGATTCCGCCCTTTATAGGTCGTGGCCTGACGAAACGTACCTTCATATGTAAAACCAAGACGAAGCGCCGCCGCGCGCGAGCGTGCGTTCAAGGCGTCGCATTTCCATTCATAACGCCGATAGCCTAGCTCCTCAAAGACGCGGCGCATCATCAAATACATAGCCTCGCTCGCCGCGATCGTCTTTTGCAAAGCGGGGCTGAAGTTGATATGGCCAACCTCAATGCTTCCCGCGGCCTGATCCATTCGCAGATAGCTGGCGACGCCCACCGCGCTTCCACGCGCCGCATCGATAACCGCGAAAAAAAGCAGATCATCGGCGGCGGACATGCGCGCGGCCCAGTCATTGAATTCCCTCTCATGCGCGAATGGCCCATAGCCAAGATAGGTCCAAATTCGGTTCTCCTTGTCTTGGCTAAACGCCTCGAACAACTCCGCCGCATGACGAGAGGCCTCCAAGACCTCCAGCCTGCAATATCGCCCGACCACACCGGCGCGCGCAGGCTCCCGCGCCCCGCTCCACCCCGCAACGGGAAAGCCTATTTCCTGACCAAGCGCGTTCTTAACCGTCTCCATGAAGCCAGACCTCATATCCTGTTCACTCAATAATATTTCTGGCTGAAAAGCTGTAACGATTCACGCGCGAAACATAGAACCAGCTTGACCTTATTTGCTCACGACACTGGTTTTCGCGCTATTTCCTTTCCGCTGTGTAGCCATTATCTTATCAGGATAAGATTGACGAACGCCCCTTCGTCATGCTTGTTCAACCCTTATAAGAGTCGACCCTTGAATGGGCTGGCGCATGGACAATGTCGCGCCAGCGTCGCCGCTCGAATCGAAAGGCTGAAATGTCTCGTTCCGTTGCGCTTAGCCTCCCCAATATATTGACATATGGCCGCATATTGGCCGTTCCCGCCGTCGCGCTGTGTTTCTATTTTCCCACGAACACCGCCAGGTGGACGGCGCTTGGTATTTTCATCGTCGCCGCGATCACCGACTTTTTCGACGGCTACCTCGCCCGAGCCTGGAAGCAGCAATCCCATTTGGGCCGCATGCTCGATCCAATCGCAGATAAACTACTCGTGTCGGTATGCCTGTTGCTTCTCGTATCCGACAATACCATCGGCGGGTTTTCTCTCATCGCCGCCATAATTATTTTATGCCGTGAAATCCTCGTCTCCGGGCTGCGCGAATTCCTCGCCGAATTGCGCGTGAGCGTTCCGGTAACGCGTCTGGCCAAGTGGAAAACAACGCTGCAACTGTTATCTATCGCTATATTGCTGGCTGGTCCCGCAGGAGAAGAAGTGCTTCCGGGAACGATGATCATTGGCTTGAGCGCTCTTTGGATCGCCGCTGTTTTGACCTTATACACTGGATATGATTACTTTCGCGCAGGAATTGGTCACCTTATCCATGAGTGATTAAGCTGAATCGGCGCCTGTAAGGGAGGGGGATGGCAAGTATGGTGAAAATTCGCTATTTCGCATGGGTTCGCGAGAAAATGGGCGTAGATGAAGAAAACGTCGCCCTGCCGGATCATGTTAAGACCATCGAACAATTAATGATCTGGCAACGGGAACGCGGCGAAACCGCCGCCGCGGCATTCGAAAACTCCGACCTATTGAAAGCCGCCATTGATCAGATTCACTGCGAACATGACGCTCCGCTGGAAGGCGCTCGGGAAATCGCGTTCTTCCCGCCCATGACCGGAGGTTAAGCATGAGCGCCGCTCTTAAACGCGCCACGCCGCACGTGCAGGTTCAACTTGAGGATTTCGACCCGCAAAAGCTCGCCGCAAGTTTAAGCCATGAACGACGCGACGTTGGCGCCGTGGTCACATTCACCGGTTATTGCCGCGATGAAAATGGCCGTCTAACAGCCCTTGAGCTTGAACATTATCCGGGCATGGCCGAGGCTGAGCTTCGCCGTATCGCGGATGAAGCCTGTAATCATTGGCCCCTCACCGGCCTTGTGTTGGTTCACCGCAGCGGAAAAATTCTACCCGGAGAGCAAATTGTCTTCGTGGCCGCCGCCTCGTCACATCGACGCGCGGCGTTTGAAGCATCGGATTTCGTCATGGATTTTTTGAAAACCCGCGCGCCTTTCTGGAAAAAAGAGCATCTCCTCGGGGAGGAAAGCGCCAGCTGGGTTGCGGAAAAAGAGGCCGATTTGATCGATATGAAACGCTGGCGACGCTAAGCGCGTCTGGCGGACGACGGCGAGAATTTAAACGCAAGAACAAGAGTTCTAGTTGACGAACTGATTTCATTTGGCAAAATTAAGCTTATCACGAACGGTGACGACGCCGTGCGACCTCTATTCGTTTTCTGCAAACCAACCATAAATTTCTGACCAACCGTATTTTTGCGGTTCTCGCCAAGGTGCACTATGAAACATCCCGCTTCCGGCGTCGCTGGGGCTTCACGGCCGCATGACGGCATGTCCTTTATTGAATTCGTCGCTCTTATCGCCGCTCTCATGGCGTTGAACGCATTGGCTATTGACGTCATGCTTCCCGCGCTACCTGACATCGGCGCCGCCCTCGACATCGTCAATGAAAACGAGCGGCAAAAAATCGTCATCACTTATTTGATCGGTTTCGGCGTCGCGCAGCTTTTTTATGGACCGATCTCGGATCGCTTCGGTCGAAAGAGCGTTTTGCTAGGCGGGCTTGGCCTCTACACGCTCGCAGGCGTTTTTTCCCTGATCTCCGATAGTTTCGACCACCTTCTGATCGCCCGCTTTTTGCAAGGCGTCGGCTGCGCCGCCCCTCGCGTGGTGGCAGTTTCCATCGTGCGCGATTGCTACTCTGGGCGCCAAATGGGGCGTGTGATGTCGCTTGCGATGATGGTGTTCATGGCCGTTCCCATTCTTGCTCCATCCGTTGGGCAATTGATTCTTTTCGTCGCGCCCTGGTACTGGATTTTCGCAACGCTCACCGGCGCCGGCGTCGTCATGGTGCTCTGGAGCGCGTTACGCCTGCCTGAAACATTGCCCGTTGAAAAACGCTCCAAACTAGACGTGAAGACAATCATCCACGCCTATGCGAAAACGCTGACAACACGTGTTTCTTTCGGCTACATGATCGGCACGACGTTGATCTTCGGCGCCTTGTTTGGATTTATTTCCTCCGCCCAACAAATTTTCGTCGGAATTTTCAATCTCGGCGTCTATTTCCCCGTGGTTTTCGCAACTATCGCCCTTTGCATGTCTCTCGCCGCATTTTTGAACTCGCGACTGGTGGAGACGGTTGGAATGCGTCGCCTGTCGCACGCCGCCCTGTGCGGCTTCGTCATCGTCTCGATCCTGCATGTGGCAATCGCCTACGCCGGCTTGGAGAGCATTTATATTTTCGTGGCGATGGTGGCGATAAAAATGTTCATGTTCGGTTTTGTCGGCGCGAATTTCAACGCTCTCGCCATGGAGCCGCTGGGCGACATCGCAGGCACCGCGTCATCGATGCTGGGCTTTATGAGCACCACCGGCGGCGCCTTGCTCGGACTTGTCATTGGGCAAATGTTCGACGGAACAATCGGGCCGATCACCCTCGGCTACGCCACGTTGGGCGTCTTGTCGTTGCTCACGGTCATTTGGACCGAGCGGGGTCGCTTATTCCAACCGATTGAACGCGACGAGCCGTAGTAAAAAACCGCCGAATCAAAGATTCGGCGGTTCAACATTTGGTCCAGCGTCATTTGCGCGAACAGACTTACCCTGCGGCGGCGGACATAACCTGTTGCGGCTGAACCGCCGCAAGATAATCATTCATCAACGTCGACGTGATGTCGCCCACCTCAAAACGGTAAGGCCCGATTTCGGACACCGGCGTGACTTCAGCCGCCGACCCGGTGAGGAAACATTGCTCAAAGCCCTCCAACTCTTCCGGCATGATAACCCGCTCGACGACTTCAATTCCGCGCGCGCGCGCCAAGGAAATAACCGTCTGGCGCGTTATTCCGTTCAAGAAGCAATCAGGCGTCGGCGTATGCAGAACGCCGTCTTTGACGAAGAAAACATTCGCGCCCGTGGCTTCCGCCACCTGCCCGCGCCAATCAAGCATCAACGCGTCAGCATAGCCTTTGCGCTCAGCTTCGTGTTTCGACAAGGTGCAGATCATATATAAACCCGCCGCTTTCGATTTATAAGGCGCAGTCTGAGGATCAGGACGGCGATAACTCGCCATATCGAGACGCACGCCCTTCAAACGCTCTTCCGGCGCGAAATAGCTCGGCCACTCCCAAGCGGCGATCGCCAAATGGATCGTGTTATGCTGGGCGGAAACGCCCATCATCTCGCTGCCCCGCCAAGCCACAGGCCGCACGTATGCGTCGACAAGCTTCATGCGCGTCAATAATTCGCGCGTCACCGCGTCAATCTGCTCCACGCTCCAGGGAATAGAAAACCCAAGCATCTCGGCGGAGGCGTGCAGACGTTCGCTGTGTTCGCGCAACTTAAACACTTCACCGCCATAGGCCCGTTCACCTTCAAAAACGCTGCTTGCATAATGCAGACCATGGGTCAACACATGCACTTTGGCGTCCGCCCAAGGAATAAAATTCCCATCGAACCAGATTTCACCCTCGCGTTGATCGAACGGCAAGCCGGCCATTTCCTGTCACTCCACTGCACATGGATCCTTCGCGGACCCCTATAAACGCTCACCACGCCTTGGATAAGATCGCCGGTAAACGTTCGGTTGATTGTTATCGCAAGACTTTTGCGCCCGGATAAAACAGATTGTATCCTGAAGGCGCTTGCGTAATAACGCTAGCGCTTGCGTTCTTATGGATGAACAATTGGATGAACACTCCATGTATTGCGTCAGAATCGAGTCTTTGGTTCAATCCTTTCGCAAAACGTACTTCATTAGTAACAATCGGTCGAAAATATGTCAATATAGCTGACATAAATTTCAAAGCCCATTCTATGGAACTCATTTAGCGACATGGCCGCCCCGATCGAGACAAGAACACAACAGGGATATCATGCCTAACACAACGGCGAAGAGCCGCTTTCACGACGAGGAGATCCATACGAACGCGTCCGGTGACGCGAAAACTTTCGAACCGCCGTATGATTTGATTGAACTCTTGTTCTTCGCTTATCGGGATTTCACCGCCGATCCAGACGTTATACTGGCGGAATACGGCTTTGGCCGGGCCCATCACCGGGTCTTGCATTTCGTCGATCGCAACCCGGACATGCGCGTCACTGACTTGCTCACCATTCTCGGCATCACCAAACAAAGCCTTGGGCGCGTTCTCAAACAGTTGGTGGACGAAGACTTTATCCTTCAAGCACCCGGACCAATCGACCGGCGCGAGCGCCTGCTCAAGACCACGGCGAAAGGCGCCGCTCTTGCGCAACGGCTTACAGCGTTGCAAAGTTTAAGGCTGGAGCGCGCGATAAACGCATTGCCAGAGGGCGGTCGCAATATCGCTCGTAAATTTCTATATGAGATGATCAACCCGGATCAACGCGAAGATGTTTGCCGCATGGTGGGGCCATCCGGGTCGAAAAGATAGAAAGGGTTCTCGTGAGCGCGCCTGACGATAACGCACCTCATTTGCTTCTGGTCGACGACGACAGTCGAATCAGAGATCTTTTGCGCCGCTTCCTCTCAGACAACGGCTATCGCATCACAACCGCTCCCAGCGCCCTTGAGGCGCGCGGCAAACTTGAAGGGCTGACGTTTGATCTGCTCATTCTCGACATCATGATGCCCGGCGAAAGCGGCTTAGAGTTGGCGACGGACCTGCGGCGGAATTCAAATGTTCCGATTTTAATGCTTACGGCGCGCTCCGACGCCGCCGACCGCATTGCCGGGCTTGAAGTCGGCGCCGACGATTATCTCGCCAAACCCTTCGAACCGCGCGAACTCCTGCTACGTATCGGCGCGATTTTGCGCCGGCAAACGCCCTCCACTCCCGCTCCCCATCCAGAATTGCGCTTTGGTCCATTCGTTTTCGACAGCGACAAGGGTGAATTGCGTCAGGGCGAAACGCATGTACGGCTTACGGACCGGGAGAAACAGATATTGACCCTTTTCGCCGCCAAGCCGGGGGAAACCATTCCACGCAATGAAATCATAAGCGACGACAGCGGCTTGGGAGAACGCACCGTCGACGTGCAAATCAACCGACTACGGCGGAAACTGGAGGTGGACCCAAGCAACCCGCTTTACCTCCAAACTGTGCGCGGCATTGGCTACCGACTGCTATGCAACTGACATCCAGCCTTCTTTCGCGGCTGCGCGGCGGATTGCGCCGCGTAAATGGGGTATTTTCAGCCGTGAAACGTCCTTACAGGCGCGCTACTGGCTGGATGAGCCGATATTTGCCCAAAGGGCTTTACTCACGCGCGATTCTCATCATCGTCACCCCGATGGTCTTGTTGCAATCCGTTCTCGGATTTGTGTTTCTCGAACGTCATTATCAATTGGTGACAAAACGGCTTTCCGAGTCGATCGTGCGCGAAATCGCGACCCTCGTCTCCGTTTTGGAAAACTATCCTCAAGATCCAGGTTTCAAGACCCTTAGCCGCATCGCCAGCGAGGATCTGGAGTTCTCGGCTTCCGTCATGCCGCCGGAGCCGTTGCCGCCGCCCCGCCCCAAACCGTTTTTCGATCTCATTGATCGCAACCTCTCAACTGAACTCAGAGACCGGATCGCCAAACCTTTCTGGATCGACACGGTTGGGCGATCTCGTTTTGTCGAAATTCGCATCCAGTTAAAAGACCATGTTTTGCGCGTGGTGGCGCGGCGGAGCCAAACCTACGCGTCAAACTCGCATATTTTCATTGTCTGGATGCTTTCAACATCCCTCGTATTAATCATTATCGCCATGTTGTTCCTGCGCAATCAAATAAGGCCCATCGAGCGCTTGGCCGACGCTGCGGAAAGCTTCGGCAAGGGACGCCCAAACATGGACTTCCGCCCCCGAGGAGCGCGGGAAGTGCGGCGCGCGGCCCACGCATTTATCGAGATGCGCAGGCGAATCGAACGACAGATGGAGCAACGCACCGTCATGCTTGCGGGCGTGAGCCATGATCTGCGCACAATATTAACCCGGTTCCGATTGCAATTGGCTTTTTTTGGCGAAAGCGACGAGGTTCAGGCCATGCGCAAAGACGTAGACGAAATGAACCACATGCTTGAGGACTATCTCGCCTTCGCCAAAGGCAACGCCGACGAACAGGTGGAGCCGGTTGATATTCCTTTGTTATTTGAAGAGCTAGAGCTGAGCGCGGAAGTAGCGGGAACGCCGCTAACCATGCGGTTTTCCGGTGAGCCGAAAGTACCGCTGAAGGCGCTCGCGTTCAAACGAGGACTGACGAATTTAATCGTCAACGCTTCCCGCCATGGAACCAAAACAGACGTTTCAGGCGAAAACAAAGACGGCTGGCTGACGATCATGGTCGACGACAATGGCCCCGGCATCCCTGAAGAGGAGCGCGAAAACGTCTTTCGGCCATTCTACCGCCTCGATTCATCCCGCAATCAGGACAATTCCGGAAGCGGTTTGGGTTTGGCCATCGCGCGGGATACGGCCCGGGCGCATGGCGGGCGCCTCACGTTAGCCACAAGCCCCATGGGGGGGCTGCGCGCAATCCTGTCCGTGCCGAGCTAACGCCAATACCGGTTTTGCAATACAGCCTCAGAATCGGGAGGGTATCAAATCATTCGCGCGCCGTCAGGCGCGGGGCGCTCAGGCTGAATGAGAACGATGTCGCCGTTCGCGTCGGAGAGGCCAAGGGTCAGCACCTCCGACATCAAAGGGCCGATCTGGCGCGGGGGAAAATTCACCACGGCCAAGACCTGACGCCCAATCAACTCTTGCGGTTCATAATGCGCCGTGATCTGGGCCGAGGATTTCTTGCAACCCAAATCCCCACCGAAATCGATCATCATCTTGATGGCGGGTTTACGCGCTTCAGGAAACGGCGACGCCTCAACGATCGTACCCACCCGAATATCCACCTTCATGAAGTCGTCGAATGATATTTTTTCCGAAACAGTCACACCTCGCCCCCCAAAAAAACTTGATCACGCAGCAAAGCGAACGCTGAGTTCAAACGCCCCGCCGCATAGCTTGAATTTCATTCGGATAATTCACGTGACCTGTCCGCCGCCGCCTGCACGGCCTTGGTCAAAACCGGCTGCACGCCGTCATCGGCCATAAGCACGTTCAACGCCGCAGCGGTGGTGCCGTTAGGGGATGTCACATTCTGGCGCAGAACTTCAGGCGAAAGCTCAGAGCGATACAATAACTCTCCTGCGCCCGCCACGGTCTGCCGTGCGAGCTGCGCGGCAAGCTCCGCCGGAAGCCCAGCCTCTTCCCCGGCTTTAGCCAAGGCTTCCGCAAGATAAAAAACATATGCAGGACCGGAGCCGCTGACGCCCGTCACCGCGTCCATTAAATCTTCATCTTCAATCCACGCCGCATCGCCAATCGCGCGCATCAATTCATCCACCGTTTCGCGATGAACGGGAATGACTTGCGCATTTGGGCAAGCCACGGACATGCCACGGCCGACTTGTGAGGGGGTGTTGGGCATTACCCGGACAATTGGGATGGCTCCAAAAAGAGCTTCAAACCGGGCCAAACGCGTGCCCGCCGCAACAGAAAGAACCAAAGTGTCGCTGACCACCGCCGGCGCAACGGCGGGCAGCACCGCGTCCATCATCTGCGGCTTGACCGCAAGCAAAATAACAGCGGGCGAAAAAATTTCCGGCAATTCGCTAATATGGCGCACGCCATGCTTTTTCAAATAGGCGCTCATATCCGCTTCAAGGCGCGGGTCTAAAACCACCACAGAGGAAGGATCAACGCCGCGCTCCATCCAGCCGGAGAGCATCGCTCCGCCCATTTTTCCCGCGCCCACAAGCAATAATGGCCGTTCCTTTGAGAAAATCATGCTTCCCCCGCTGTTTCAAACAATGCGGTGTCAACCGCTTCAGACGCTGTTTTCCCAGCCCAGACTACAAATTGAAACGCCTGATAATATCGCTCGCAAGACTCCAGCGCGTTTGAAAACAACCCCTCAAGCTGAGCCGAAGTCGTCTCCGCGCCGCCTGCAAGCAAAAGAGATTGACGGAAAATAACGGCGCCTTCCTTGTTCCAAAGATCAAAATGCCCCATCCACAATTGCTCATTCACCAACGCCAGCAGACGGACGACTTCCGTTTTGCGAGGATCCGGAACTTTCAAATCAAACCCGCAAGCCAAATGCAGCGCCTCCAAGTCTTCCATCCAAGAGAATGAGACGTGATAATCACACCAATGACCGGCGACGGAGATCGTAATCTCGTCTTCGCCCGATCTCTCAAAGGCCCAATCATTGATGGCGGCGAGGTGTTCAATGGTGTCGACGGGATTTTCAGGCCGCTCGTGGTCGAATTCGATGAGGCTCATGAGCGCTCCTCCAGACTGGAAGCGGTGGGTGCGAGACAGGGTCTCACATAACCGGCTCGTTGCTAACGCAACTGTTCAAACAAGGTTCTGACGAAACCCGTCCATCGAGAGGCAAGCACAACAGAAGAAACCGCTTTGCAGAAACAACCACCATGCGACGCGTCTTCGCAGGGACAACCGCCAAAGACTTAATCTATGCGACATCGCGACTCTAAATGTCGCGAATCCCTGATTAATAATCCTTACACAACGCTTAACATATATCCACACCCACCAAGTGGGTATGAAACATCTGCAATTTACGAGTAAAAATTGTGGAGAATTGAATTTGCGGTAAAATCGCAAACCGTTTCACTTATTTACTCCACAACAAAAGCTATCGTTTAGCTCCGCGCCAGAAGCGCACGCGCGATCAAGGCGCGAGGGAAATCGCCGCCCCCTCGCAGCCGTGATCACTTATCGTCGGAGCCGGCTTTTTCAGCCTCCAACGCCGCCACCCGCGCCTCAAGCGCCTCCACAGCGTCCAGCGCGCGAACAGCCATATCCTTGACCACGTCGTAATCTTCGCGTTTCACCAGATCCATATCCGCCAGAAACCGCTCAGCCTGCGACTTGGCCGCCATCTCGACCTCACGTTTCGCGCCTTGCGCAACACCGGCGGCGTCAGTCATTAATTTCGCAAATTCATCGAGAAATCGATTTTGATCCTGCGCCATTTATCAAAACTCCAATAGAGCCTGACCATTTATGTTGAAATGGTCTTCATCTTCGCCAACATATAGCAACACCTAGGCAGGAGACGCTTTAAAAGCAAGTGGCGCTTCGCCCTCCATTGATGTGCAACCCTCGAAACTCAAGTGAGCCGTCCGCTTCATGTCTCTTTTCGCGCTTCCCTTTCCAGCTATTGATCCCGTGCTGATCTCTTTCGGCCCCATCGCCGTTCGTTGGTACGCCCTGGCCTATATCGCCGGCATCCTGCTGGGATGGATTTATATGAAGAAGCTCGTCGCGGACGCCCGATTATGGGGCGCAACGTCCCGTCCCGCCGCTTTGGACGTCGACGACTTCGTCTTTTGGGCGGCGGTGGGCATCGTTCTCGGCGGCCGCATCGGCTATGTTCTTTTCTATAACTCGCACTACTACTTTTCTCACCCTCTGGAGATATTCGCCGTATGGTCAGGAGGCATGGCTTTTCACGGCGGATTTCTAGGCGTCGTCATCGCCATGATCTTTTACGCCCGCAGCCGCGGACTGAGATTCTGGACCTTCTTTGACTTGGCCGCCACAGCGGCGCCGATCGGGCTATTTTTTGGTCGCCTCGCCAATTTCATCAACGCCGAACTATGGGGCCGGGTGAGCGACGTTCCCTGGGCTTTCGTCTTTCCCGGCGCAGGACCAGAACCGCGTCATCCAAGCCAGCTATATGAGGCCGCGCTTGAAGGGGTGGCTCTGTTCTTTTTCATTCGCCTTCTCACCCACCGCTTCAAGACCCTGCGCCGTCCCGGCCTGACCGCAGGCGCTTTCGCGCTAGGCTATGGCGCCGCCCGCTCTTTCGCCGAGCTTTTTCGAATGCCAGACGCGCAAATCGGATTTTTTTCCGGCGGATTGACCATGGGAATGCTCCTTTCCGCGCCGATGATGCTCGCAGGAGCCGGCGCGATATTTTGGTCTCTGTCGCGCCCTGCGCCAAATGATCCCACGCCAAACGCCCCCACCCCAATCGCCCCTTCCCGCCCAAAAGGGACGAACACATGAAGGACACAGCTCTAGCCCTGAAGCTCAAGCGCCTCATTGAGCGCGACGGCCCCCTGACCATAAGCGAGTTCATGCGCCATTGCCTCTCGGATCCCGAACATGGCTATTACATGAGCGCTAACCCGTTTGGCGAGAACGGCGACTTTGTCACCGCTCCGGAGGTCAGCCAGTTGTTCGGCGAGCTGCTTGGCGGCTGGACACTGAACCTGTGGCGCGAAATCGGCTCGCCGTCGCATTTTCATCTAGTGGAAATCGGGCCGGGACGCGGCACGCTCATGAGCGACGTCATGCGCGTACTGCGCTTATCGCCCGCTTGTTCCGCCGCCGTTAATATCCATCTGGTGGAGACCAGCCCGCGTTTGCGCAAAATACAGGAACAAACGCTCGCAGCGCGCCCCCCCCTTAACGCCGCGCCCACACATTGGGCCTCGCATATTGGCGAAATTCCCGACGACGCGCCGATTATCGCGCTGGCGAATGAATTATTCGACGCTCTCCCAATCCACCAATATGTAAAAACCCCTGAGGGCTGGTTCGAGCGCGTCGTGGGACTAGACGCCAATGGAGTCCTATGCTTCGGGCAAGGCCCCGGCCCCCAACCGGAAAACGCGTTACCGGAAGCGATCCAGACGAACTCAGCTGAAATCGGAGCTATTTTCGAGACGCAGCCTCAGGGCGACGCCCTCGCGCAAACCATCGCCGAGCGCTTGACGCGCCAAGGCGGGGCGGCGCTGTTCATCGACTATGGATATGTCCGCGCCGCGGTGGGAGACAGCCTGCAAGCGCTGCGCAAACACAAAATGGTGTCGCCCTTAGAGCACATAGGCGACGCCGACCTGACAGCCCACGTCAATTTCGAATCCCTCGTCAGAGCAAGCGCGACCGGCGGCGCGCAAGTGCACGGACCATTGACCCAAGGCGCGTTCTTGCTCAAGCTTGGCCTTTTGGAGCGCGCAGGCGCATTGGGCGCAGGCAAGTCGCACGCCGAGCAGGAGCGTATCCGAAACCAAGTCGAGCGCTTGGCAGCGCCACAGCAAATGGGAGACTTGTTCAAGGTCGTTGCACTTTCGGCGCCTCAAAACCGATTGTCTCTTTTCCCATTTGACAGTTAAGCTGCCCCGGAGCGTTTACGCCGTTACGGAGATTTTTGATGCTTCATGCTTCCGACCTTTCTCGCCTTGATGGAATTCGTCACGCTTTCTTCACCCGAAATGGCGGCGTATCAGATCACGTCTACGATAGTTTGAACATCGGCCTTGGCTCCGACGACGCGCGGGAAAACGTTCTCGAAAACAGACGACGCGTAGCCAGGGCGCTTGGCGTCAAAACCTCACATCTCCTTTTCGCGCATCAGCATCATTCAGCCGACGTGGTGAGCGTAAACGACGTTTGGGAGACAGGCGATTCTCCCAAAGCCGACGCAATGGTGACCAATCAGCCCGGGGTGGCGCTCGCCGTCGCCACCGCCGACTGCGGCCCGGTGCTCTTCGCCGACGCTCAAGCTCGCGTTATTGGCGCCGCGCATTCAGGCTGGCGCGGCGCGCTTGAAGGCGTATTGGAAAACACAATGACCGCAATGGAGAAACTGGGGGCGAAACGCGAAAATATCGTGGCGGCCCTCGGCCCCACCATCTCCGGCTCCGCCTATGAAGTCGGGCCGGAATTCGCGCGACGCTTCACCGAACGCGACGCTCGTTTCAAATGTTACTTCAAGCCTTCCAAAACTGACGGGCATATGATGTTCGATCTGCCCCGTTTCATCACCGACCAATTGCGCCACGCTGGGGCCGGCTCCGTCAGCCACCTCGGTCATTGCACCTATCAGGACGAAAGCCGGTTTTACTCTTATCGCCGCGGAACGCACCGCAAAGAGCAAGATTACGGCAGACTGGCCTCGGCCGTCGCTTTATCGGAGCAATAACGATGGCGCTACATTTCTCCAAAGAAGAATTCGCCTCCCGACTTGACGCCGTCTGCTCTCGCATGGCCAACGACGGCCATGACGCCATGCTGATCTTCGCTCAAGAAAGCATGTATTGGCTCACCGGTTACGACACGTTCGGCTTCTGTTTTTTCCAGTGCATGGTGGTGACGAAAGACGGAAGGATCGTGCTGCTGACCCGATCCGCCGACATGCGTCAGGCGCAACACACCTCTATCATTTCAGACATTCGAATATGGATTGACCACCGCGGCGCCTCTCCCATTGGCCAACTCAAGGAGTTGTTATTCGATCTTGATCTCTTGGGCGCGAATCTCGGCGTCGAATTCGACACCCATGGCCTGACGGGAAAAATTGCCCGCGAACTCGACGAAGAGCTACGCTCATTCGCGGAACTGGAAGACGCTTCGCCGCTCATTCCGCTGCTGCGCGCCGTTAAAAGCAAGGCTGAAATCAGTTACATCCGCAAAGCCGCCGAATTGGGCGACAAAGCCTATGAAGCCGCCATGGCGCAAATCAAGCCCGGCGCGGATGAAGGCCATATTCTTGCGGCCATGCAAGGTGAAGTATTTAAAGGCGGCGGAGACTACCCCGGCAATGAATTCATTATAGGCTCTGGACAAGACGCTCTGTTGTGCCGGTATAAATCCGGCCGGCGCACTCTGGACGCCAATGATCAAGTCACTCTGGAATGGGCCGGCGTTTATCGACGTTATCATGCGGCGTGCATGCGCACCGTGATTCTGGGCGCCCCTAGCGCGCGCCACGTGGAAATGCATGACGCCGCTCTTTGCGCTTTGCGCGAAGTGGAGAAAGCGCTCGTCACCGGCAAAACCTTCGGCGAGGTTTTCGACGCCCATGCGCGAATTCTAGACGCCAAAGGAATGGTCGCCCATCGTTTGAACGCCTGTGGCTATTCCCTTGGAGCGCGCTTCACTCCAAGCTGGATGGACTGGCCTATGGCTTATAGCGCCAATCCTGCAAAAATTGTCCCGAATATGGTAATTTTTATGCATATGATCTTGATGGATTCGCATACAGGCACAGCCATGAGTTTGGGGCAAACCTACCTCACCACCAATGGGCCACCCGAATCTCTTTCCAAGCTGCCTCTCGACCTTCCCGTCAAGGCGGGCTAAAGGAAGGCGGACGATAAATATCCGACCGACCGGGCGGATCACAGGCTCGACATAGCGAGATAAAATGACTTTGCGAGACAAAATGACTGGACGTGAGAAAATTACCCACGCCTCAAAGTTATCCGCGGCCCTTCGCTTTGCAGCGCTGGCGAGCGCATTATCTCTCGCGGCCTGTCAGAGCGCCCCGATGCCGGCGGGCGAGGTTGGCGGAACCAAAGTCGCAAAGCAGCGCGCTCCCGCCGTCGCTCCCGATCAGGCGACATTCGCATTCGAGCCCTTTACTGGCGCTCCGGGGAACGCGGCGGACGAGCTAGCCAATTACATTGGCGGCGACGCCAGTAATCAGGGGCTGACGCTCGTACGACGCGCTGGCGCTCCCGCCAGCTATCGCATCAACGGCTATCTCTCCGCCGCAGGGGACCAATCATCGGTGACTTTGTTCTATGTTTTCGACGTGATTGACGCCGCCGGAAACAGAGTTCATCGTATCGTTGGGCAGGAAAGCGGAGCCGGCACCTCCGGCGATCCATGGTCAGGCGTCAACTCCGAGACCTTGCGCCGCGCCGCCCAAAGAACCGTAACGTCGCTGCGAGCATGGCTTTACCGTGGAAAGTAACGCAAAACGCATGTTGACGAATAAGAGCAAGCATTTTATTCCCACTTTCGCAGCGATGAATTTGCGCCATAAAAATGGGCAAACGCAATAAAACGCTTGGAAACGCTCCCAGACGGTTGTCGGCGCGGGTAAGTGTTGTTAAAAGGCCGCCGCCGACGACCTGAACAACAACAGGCGACGGAAGACCGTCAAAAATGTCGGAGGCCTGTGCGAGCTGGCGTCGGACCGAAGCATCGTTGGCGTTAAGTCATCGGTAAACCAAGTGACCTCTGTGTCCGGCGCCCTAAAGCCGGACGCCTGACAGGAAGGACTTTCGGGCCATGAAGCTTGTCGCGGGCAATTCCAATCACGCGCTTGCAGAAGAAATCGGCAAATATCTTGACGTGTCTCTGGCCCAATGTCAGGTCAGACGGTTCGCAGACCAAGAAATATTTGTCGAAATACAAGAAAATGTACGCGGCGAAGACGTTTTCGTCATTCAATCGACGAGCTATCCGGCAAATGACCATCTGATGGAGCTTCTGATCCTGACTGATGCGCTGCGCCGCTCCTCCGCCAAACGCATCACCGCCGTTCTGCCTTATTTTGGCTACGCGCGTCAGGATCGAAAACCGGGACCGCGCACGCCGATTTCAGCAAAGCTGGTCTCCAACCTGATCACCCACGCAGGCGCCGACCGGGTTCTCACCCTTGATTTGCACGCAGGTCAGATTCAGGGCTTTTTCGATATTCCCACCGACAACCTCTACGCCGCGCCGGTGATGACCCGAGACATCAAGGAACGCTACGCCAATGGCAACGTCATGGTGGTGTCTCCTGACGTTGGCGGCGTCGTTCGCGCCCGCGCCCTCGCCAAGAGGATCGACGCGCCGCTAGCCATCGTCGACAAACGCCGCGACAAACCTGGCGAATCGGAAGTCATGAACATCATTGGCGAAGTCTCAGGGCGCGATTGCATTCTGTTTGACGACATCGTCGATTCCGGCGGCACGCTTTGCAACGCCGCAGACGCTTTGTTAGCTAAAGGCGCAAACTCCGTCACCGCTTATATCACCCACGGCGTTTTGTCCGGCGGGGCTGTAGCGCGGGTGACTTCCTCACGGCTCAAGGAGCTGGTGATCACCAACTCCATCGAACCCACAGCCGCCGTCACCGCGGCGCCGAACATCAGAACCATATCGATCGCGCCGCTAATGGGCGAGGCGATATCACGGACGGCGCTGGAAAAATCGGTCTCCAGCCTCTTCAACTGATTCCATCAAGCGAGCGGGCCGTGAAGGGCCGCTCGCAGCAGCGCCTGGCGCCATTTACTCCCCCAATACATATCAAGCCAGCCGACGCTTGCAGGATTGCAACGCATCCTGTATAGACCTCGCACGCGTCTGCACCCCTGGAGGAGGCGCGTTCACGGATCGCTGGAAAACTCCGGCGACCTTTTTAAATGTACATCCGAAGGAGAACTGCCATGGCTGCCAGCTACGAGCTGAAAGCATCGGCACGAGACCGGGTGGGCAAGGGGGCCGCTCGTGCACTACGTCGCGAAGGTCTTATTCCCGCTGTCATCTATGGTGACAAGAAACCGGCTCTGCCAATTGCGATCCCGCTGAAAGAGACGAACCTGACCCTCCATAAGGGCGGCTTTCTCACGCACATCGGCATGATCGAGGTTGACGGTAAGAAGCATCAGGTGATCGCCAAGGATTACCAGCTGCATCCCGTACGTGATTTTTTGATGCATGTGGATTTCCTGCGCGTATCCTCGAACACGTCTTTGACCGTTGATTTGCCAGTTCACTTCCTCAACGAGGAAACCTGCCCTGGCATCAAGAAGGGCGGCGTGTTGAACATCGTTCGTCACACGGTTGAAGTCACGGTTCCCGCGAACGCGATTCCGGAAGCTCTTGAACTCGACCTTAGCACGGCCCAGCTTGGCGATTCGCTGCATATTTCCGCAGTAGCCTTGCCAGAAGGTTGCGTCCCGACAATCACCGATCGTGATTTCACAATTGCGACGATCGCGGCTCCCGCCGGTCTGAAAGACACGGACGAGGAAGCTGACGAGGCCGGTGAAGCGGCTGCCGAAGCTAAAGAGTGATCCCTTTATAGGATCTTGCGGTTGCGCTAATTTGGAGGTTCATCCATGCGACTTATTGTCGGGCTTGGAAATCCTGGGCCGAAATATGAGCGCAACCGCCACAATATCGGCTTTCTCGCGATTGACGCTATCGCGCGTGGTCACGTGGAGCTTTCACCGTGGCGCGAACGTTTTCACGCACATGTTAGCGAGGGACGGCTCGGCGGCGAAAAAACGCTGCTTATGAAGCCAACCACCTTTATGAACGACTCTGGTCGTGCGGTGGGCGACGCCCTGCGCTTTTATAAAATTTCTCCTGAAGACGTCGTCGTAATTTACGATGAAATGGATTTGCCGCCGGGAAAATTTCGCGTGAAAGCCAGCGGCGGACACGGCGGACATAATGGGTTGCGATCCATTTCTGCTCATATTGGCGCCGACTATAGGCGATTGCGCCTTGGCGTCGGCCATCCCGGACGCAAGGAACTTGTGACCAATTGGGTTTTGGGCGACTTCGCCAAGGCCGATCAAAAATGGCTTACGCCGTTGCTAGACGAAATATCACGGCACGCAGCTTTGCTGGCGCGCGGACAAGATAGCCAATTCGCCAATAAGCTGACGCTCGCACTTCGCGCCACTGACGTGGGAAACGGCAAACCCGCAGACGCCGAAAAGCCCTTGAAAGGCGCAACCGCGCCTAAAACCGCAAAGAACGCGGACAAGCCAAATAACACACCAGACGCAACCAATTCCCAAGACAGCGCGAAAGGTCCGCTCGCCGCGGGGCTTTCCAAGCTCTTTGGGTCGAAAGGATAATCGCAATGGGTTTCCAATGCGGCATCGTCGGACTGCCTAACGTCGGCAAGTCGACACTCTTTAACGCCCTGACTAAAACCGCAGCCGCCCAGGCCGCGAATTATCCTTTCTGCACGATCGAGCCAAACACTGGCGACGTCGCCGTGCCGGACCCGCGTCAGAGCAAAGTGGCGAAGATCGCCGGCTCCGCCAGCATCGTCCCCACCCGGTTGACCTTCGTCGACATCGCTGGACTGGTGCGCGGCGCCTCCAAAGGCGAAGGCCTTGGCAACCAGTTTCTCGCCACCATTCGCGAAGTGGACGCCATAGCCCATGTTCTGCGCTGCTTTGAAGACGGCGACATTACCCACGTCGAAGGCAAGGTGGATCCTATCGCGGATGCGGACACGGTGGAAACCGAACTGATGATCGCCGACATGGACAGCCTTGAGCGGCGGATCGCGCCTTTGCGCAAAAAGGCTTCTTCCGGCGACAAAGAGGCCAAGACGCAATTGCCGGTGATGGAAGGCGCTCTGGCGCTGCTTAAAGACGGCAAGCCCGCGCGTCTTCTGGAGACGACGCCCGATGAAGCGGAAATTCTCAAAAACCTGAACCTGCTCACTTCCAAGCCGGTTCTTTACGTATGCAATGTCGAAGAAGCCTCGGCGGCGACAGGCAACGCCTTGTCTGAAAAAGTCGCGGAAAAAGCCAAGGCGGAAGGCGCGGCCTTCGTGGTCATTTCCGCCGCGATTGAATCAGAGATCGCTCAGCTTGAAGCTGAAGAACAGGCCGAATTCATGGAGACCATGGGACTTGAAGAGCCCGGCCTCGACCGTCTCATCCGCGCCGGATACGACTTGCTCGGATTGATAACCTATTTCACCGCCGGGCCGAAGGAAACACGCGCTTGGACCATTGTCGCCGGAACGAAAGCGCCGGCGGCCGCAGGCGTCATTCACACGGACTTTGAACGCGGCTTCATCCGCGCGCAGACCATTGGCTATGAGGATTACGTCACTTTGGGCGGCGAAGGCCCCGCAAAGGAAGCTGGCAAAGCGCGTGACGAAGGCAAGGAATATATCGTCAAGGACGGCGACATACTCCTGTTCAAATTCAACGTCTGACATGCGCGTTTAATTGGAGAGATCTGCATTGAAATCGCAGATCTCTCTCGACATTAAGCCGGCGCCCGCCTTAAATACGCCTATGGCATCTTTTAGATATTTTGAAGACTTCCGCCAAGGGGAGCACATTTCTCTCGGCGAGAAGATCGTGACCCGCGACGAAATCATCGCGTTCGCGCAGGAGTTCGACCCCCAGCCGTTTCATCTCGATGAAGAAGCCGGCGCGGCCTCCATGCTGGGCGCTCTTTCGGCCTCTGGCTGGCATACGGCGGCCGTGCTTATGCGCCTTCTATGCGACAACCTTCTGCTACAGAGCAGCTGCATGGGCGCGCCGGGCGTTGATCATCTCAAATGGATGCGCCCCGTGCACGCAGGCGACCGTCTGAGCGCAAGCATGGAAGTGCTGGAGACGCGCGCATTACGTTCTCGCCCCGAACTTGGCGTGATCAAGGTTCGGCTTCAGCTGGTCAATCAAGATGGCCTGCAGGTGTTAGATCAAGAAAACTCAATCCTGTTCGGTAGAAAAGCGGTAGCGGTATGAATTTTTTCGAAGAGCTGGAGATCGGCGAACGCCTTGAGCTCGGTGATTGGACATTCACGTCACAAGAGATTATCGCTTTCGCCGAAAAATATGATCCGCAACGCTTTCACCTCAGCGACGAAGCCGCGCGGGAAACTCATTTCGGCGCTCTTTGCGCCTCAGGCTGGCATACAGCGGCCATATGGATGAAACTCATGGTGGCCTATGTGGAGCGGGAAACTGCGGCCGTCGCCAGCGGCGCGTCCGCCGCGCGCCTTGGTCCCTCCCCCGGTTTTGACAACCTCAAATGGCTAAAACCCGTATTCGCCGGCGACACCATAAGCTACAGCTCGACTTTAACCGGGAAACGGCTCAGTAAATCCCGACCGGGCTGGGGCTTGCTGACCCATTTGAATGAGGGAACAAACCAAAACGGAACGAAAGTGTTCTCTTTTGAAGGCCGCGTATTTATAGAATGCGCTCCTTCTTGACGCCCAAAATCAGCGCCTCAAAGGTTTCATTCTCCCCCCCCCGCCAGCGAAAACGGGCTCCATAGACGAGAGAGGTTTTCCTCATGTTTCGCGCGAGAACACGATCTCATCACGGATGGGAATGCCATAATCTCCCGTAAGTGGAATTTCCGGCTTCAGGATTCGTTCTTTATCGATAACGCCCTGCACCACCTTCTCGAAACGAAACCCCCGGCGCTGGTAAAAGCGAAAAGCGTCCAGATTGTCGTTCGACGTTCGCACCATCAATCGTTTGACGCCAGCCTCGCGGGCCGAAACGGAAACAGCGTTCAACAGCAACGTTCCAGTTCCAGCCCAGCGTTTCAAGGAATCCAGCGTGAGGATCTCCCACTCGCCGGGGCGCTTGATCAAAGTCACCATGCCTACGAGTTCTTCATTCGACCAAGCGAGAAATCCGGGCAACCTTGACCCGTCGATCATCTCGCCATCAATCAAAATCTCCGGACTCGTCCAACGCTCGGTTAGAAATGCGCTCACCGCACCATGATCTTTATCTTCTGTCGCTCGAATGAATATGCTCATATAATCTCCCTTCACCGTCTGAACACACGCTGAGAAAGCGACGTTCGCTCCTGCCAGGACAAGCGCTCCAACTCCGGGTCACTATGCTCCTCAACCGGATATCCAAGACATAAATAAGCAATGAGCTTCCAGTCTTTAGGAACCCCCAGCTCATCAGTCGCCCGAACAGGGTCAAGAATGGAGACCCATCCAACGCCAATCCCCATGACCCGGGCCGCCAACCATAGCGTATGAATCGAGCAAACGACAGAATAAGAAACAGTCTCATTCATTGTTCGCCGCCCGAGGCCATGTCCTTGCGACGGCTCATTCACACAAAAAACAGCCAGATGAACAGGCGCCTCCTGTAAGCCAGCCAACTTCAAATGCGCATAACAATGCGCCTTCTCGCCTGAATATTGCGCGAGGGCGTCGCGGTTGGCGGTTTCGAAGTTAGCGATGATTTGCGTCCGCCGATTTGCGGACTCCACCTGCACGAATCGCCAAGGCTGACAATTTCCAACCGAAGGGGCTTTATCCGCCAACTTCAAAAGGCGTTCCATCACGTCAGATGGCAACGGGTCAGGCTTGAAACGCCGTACATCCCGCCGCCAAATAAGTAACTGCTCAAATTGAGCGAGAAACGGGTCCGCGAAGACAGGCGCCGCAGGCCCATTCCGCCTCGTCCCCATCAGAGCTTCCCCTCAATGGCCTTCAAACGACACCAAAGTGCGCACAGGCACATCCAAAGCCTCCAGTTTTTTACGCCCGCCGAGATCTGGCAGATCAATGATGAAACACGCCGCAACAATCTGCGCCTCCATCTGGCGCAGCAATTTCACCGCCGCCTCCGCCGTTCCTCCGGTGGCGATCAGATCATCGACAAGAATGACTTTCTCCCCCGGAGCAATGGCGTCCTTGTGCATTTCCATTTCATCCAAGCCATATTCCAACGAATAAGCGACCCGGACAGTTTCATGGGGCAGCTTGCCTTTTTTGCGGATGGGAACGAAGCCCGCTGACAGTTGGTGCGCCACCGCGCCGCCTAGAATGAACCCGCGAGCTTCAATGCCGGCGATCTGATCGACCTTATAACCCGCCCATGGCTGAACTAGCGCGTCAACCGCACGGCGAAAGGCCCGCGCATCGCCAAGCAAAGTGGTGATGTCGCGAAACAAAATTCCCGGCTTAGGATAATCGGGAATCGTGCGAATTGATTTCAGGAGCTCATCAGAAACTGTTTCGATAACAGGCATTTTCAAACTTCCAGTTCTCGTAGATTTAGCGTCAACGACCAAGAACACGGCCAGCGACCGCATCCAGCTTCGCCATAAGCGCCGGGTCGCGCGCCTCAGGCGCCGTCATCAGCGCATATTCCAACGCCGTGTCGGAGCCAATGAGACATGGCTCCGTCTCCCGGGGAAGGTCGCGCGCCAAACGCGCGATCAAGGCCTGCGCATTCTCTCGATTCTCATGTAAGGTCCGAATAATCGCCTGAATGTCCACGGCGCCGTGATCAGGGTGCCAACTATCATAATCGGTGACCATGGCGACGGTGGCGTAACAAATCTCCGCTTCGCGAGCGAGCTTGGCCTCCGGCATATTGGTCATGCCGATAACGTCGCAACCCCAAGAACGATAGAGACGGCTTTCCGCCAGCGAGGAGAATTGCGGCCCTTCCATGGCCAGATAGGTTCCACCGCGATGGCAGCTCAGTCCTTGCGCGCGCGCCGCCGCCTCCACATGGCTCACCAACCCCGGGCTCACCGGTTCAGCCATAGACACATGAGCGACACAGCCTTTGCCGAAGAAGCTTTTCTCGCGCGCAAAGGTGCGGTCGATAAACTGATCCACCAGAACGAATGTTCCCGGCGCATATTCCTCCTTCAAGGAGCCGCAAGCGGAAACAGAAACCAACGACGTGACCCCGCAACGCTTCATCACGTCTATATTGGCGCGATAGTTAATATCGGAAGGCGCAAACTTGTGCCCCCGGCCATGGCGGGGCAAGAACACCACTTTCAACCCGTCTATCGAACCAATCCGAACAGCGTCTGACGCTTCACCCCAAGGGCTTTCCACGGAGCGCCACTGCGCCCCCTCAAGGCCGGGCAAGTCATAAACGCCAGACCCGCCTATAATCCCCAAAACAGCCGTCGCCATATCGCCTCCATAGATACCTAAAACCAACTTAACTTTTCACGCGGTCAATAAAAAGACCGCGTTTTGTCCAAGCTATGTAAAACGTACAACATCAAAAAAGCCGCCGGGAATTCCCGACGGCCTATTTATCAAGACATATGAAGACAAACGATCAATGTTCGACGTTGCGCCACAACTTCTTCTTCGTGAAGTAGAGCAACCCGGCGAAAACCGCGAGAAAGATGATGACCCGGAAGCCAATTTTCTTTCGCTCTTCCAGATGCGGCTCAGCAGCCCACATCATGAACGCCGCAATATCTCGGGCATATTGATCCACCGTCATCGGCGTGCCGTCTGTGTATTCAACCAGCTCTTCCGACAAAGGCGGAGCCATGCCAATAGCGTTGCCGGCGAGAAAGGCGTGGTTGTAATATTTTCCCTGCGGCACCTGTACGTCTTCCGGAACCTCTTCGCTATATCCGGTCAACAGGGCGTAGATATAATCCGGCCCTTGTTCCTGATATTGGGTGAAGGCGTCAAAGACGAACCAAGGGAAGCCTCGGTGCGCCGCGCGGGCTTTTGCGAGCAAGGAAAAGTCAGGCGGATAAGCGCCGCCGTTTGACGCGCGCGCCGCCTGCTCGTTCGGGAAAGGAGACGGAAAACGGTCCGCGAGAATCGCGGGGCGTTCAAACATGTCTCCGTCGTCATTCGGACCGTCAATCACCGTGTAGTCGGATGCGATCGTTTTCGCCTGCTCTTCCGTAAAGCCGAGACCGCCGGGCTGAGCGAGATTGCGAAACGCGACAAACTTCAACGAGTGGCAGGAAGCGCAAACCTCTTGATAGATTTTAAAGCCACGCTGTACCTGCGCCCGATCATATGTGCCGAAAGGTCCGGCGAATGACCATTCTTGTCGTTCGATATGCGGCGCTTCACCAGCTGCGAACGCCGGAGCGGCGATCGCAAGACCAGCAAGAGCAACAAGTGCACGAACGGTTTTGACCATGGTTTTCATTTCTTGCAAACTCCGATCTCGTTCGTACTCAAGCTTGAGTCTCAGGCGCAGACACCGCGCCCGCCGGTTTTCCACTTCCGGATTTGGCCAGAACCGCTTCCGAAATGGACTCAGGCAACGCCTTCGGCGTTTCAAGGAACCCGAGAAGCGGCAAAATGACTAGGAAATGCGCGAAGTAATACACTGTGCAAATTCGTGACAGAATCACATAGACGCCTTCCGCCGGCATTGCTCCCAAGTACCCCAGCGCAACGCAGTTCAGCGCGAAGATCCAGAAGAACTGCCGGAATATTGGCCGGAACGTTCCTGAACGCACTTTCGACGTGTCTAGCCATGGCAAGACAAACAGCACCGCAATCGCGCCGAACATCGCCAGAACGCCGCCGAGCTTGTCGGGAACGGCGCGCAGAATCGCGTAGAAGGGCAGGAAGTACCATTCAGGAACGATATGCGCCGGCGTCACCAGAGGATTGGCTTCAATGTAATTATCCGCATGGCCCATATAGTTCGGCACATAGAAAGCAAACCACGAAAAGAAGATCAGGAACACGATGATCGCGAACAAATCCTTGATCGTATAATAAGGATGGAACGGAACAGTGTCCTGTTTGCTCTTCGGATTAACGCCCGTCGGGTTGTTGTTGCCGCTGGTGTGGAAAGCCCACACGTGCAAAATCACAACGCCAAAAATCATGAACGGCAGCAAATAATGCAGTGAGAAGAAACGGTTCAGCGTTGGGTTATCAACGGCGAAGCCGCCCCAGAGCCATGTGCGGATCGCCTCGCCCACAAGCGGGATGGCCGAAAACAGATTGGTGATGACCGTCGCGCCCCAGAAAGACATCTGTCCCCATGGAAGAACATATCCCATGAAGGCCGTTCCCATCATGATCAAAAAGATGATCACGCCCAGGATCCACGAAATTTCGCGAGGCGCCTTGTATGAGCCGTAATAAAATCCGCGGAAAATGTGAATATAGACGGCGATAAAGAACATAGACGCGCCGTTGGCGTGCAGGTAACGCAGCATCCAGCCAAAGTTCACATCGCGCATGATGTGCTCAACCGACGCGAAGGCCGCTCCAGTGCTCGGCGTGTAGTGCATCACCAGAACAACGCCGGTCAAGATTTGCGCAACCAGCATGAACGCCAGAATTCCACCGAAAGTCCACCAGTAATTCAGGTTCTTCGGTGTCGGAAAGTCCACGAATGAGCCGCGGACGAGAGAAATAACGGGCAGACGCGATTCAAGCCATTTGGCGGGGGCGCTCTGCGGTACATAATTTGAATGTCCAGCCATGGGCTGTCTCCTGAGCCTGATGAAGCCTTAGCCGACCTTGATCGTCGTGTCTGAAACGAACTGATACGGCGGCACCAGAAGGTTCTCCGGAGCCGGACCTTTGCGGATACGGCCCGCAGTGTCGTAATGCGATCCGTGACAGGGGCAGAACCACCCACCGAAATCGCCGGCGTCGCCAAGAGGAACGCAGCCAAGATGCGTGCAAATCCCCACCATCACCAACCAAGGCTCTTTGCCTTCCGCCGCGCGGTTTTCATCCGTCGCAGGCGCGTCTGCAGGCAAATTAGAGTTCCGAGCCAAGGGATCAGGAAGCTGGTTTACTGCAAACGCCGTCGCTTCTTCGATTTCTTTCGCCGTCCGATGGCGGATAAACACCGGCTTGCCACGCCACTTAACCGTGATCGACTGGCCTTCCTCCACCGCGGAAACATCCACTTCAATTGAAGCCAACGCCAATGCAGACGCATCGGGGTTCATTTGGTCCACGAAGGGCCAAACGAGCGCCGCCGCTCCAACTGCTCCAACCGCACCCGTCGCGATATAGAGGAAATCGCGGCGTGTCGGTTCGACCGTATCTTGCTGTGCCAAGGTCGCGTCCTCTTCCAACATCTCATATGCCCATGCAACAAATCCACCCAGCTTCAGCGTCACCTTATAACAGGTGAGGACAAAACCAAGCGGGCCGTCAGGGCTTCAACGTGCTCATCGCACTTTTATAACTCGCCGCGTCTTTTTGCATCGTTCCCGGCGCTTGTCCAGATCACCCATGGACCTAATGACGGTTTGTCGCATTATGATCGCCACAATTTTCCGAAAATATCAAAGATATATATATCTATTCGAGTAGAGCTCCTAAATTTTATAGTTTTAGTTGCATTTAATTTACCTACACGTGAACTTCATCCCTCACTTTTAGGAATCGAGTCGATAAACCCGCCTGACTGCCTGCGCCAAAGCTGAGCGTAAATACCGTTCCTGGCCAGAAGCTGCTCATGATCGCCTTCCTCGACAATCCTCCCCTCGTCCATAACCAAAAGCCGATCCATGGCGGCTATTGTGGAAAGACGGTGCGCGATGGCGATGACGGTTTTGCCCTCCATCAGCTCAAACAGGCTTTCCTGAATCGCGGCCTCCACCTCAGAGTCCAACGCTGAAGTAGCCTCATCGAGCACAAGAAGCGGCGCATCCTTCAACAGCACCCGGGCAAGAGCGATTCTCTGACGTTGTCCACCCGACAACTTCACCCCCCGCTCGCCAACCTCGACGTCAAGACCGCGCCGTCCGGCCGGATCCTCAAGCTTCTCGACAAAGTCCCAGGCATGCGCGCGTTTCAAAGCGTCAATCGCCTCCGCCCGGCTCGCTCCCGGCTTGCCGTAGGTCACATTCTCAAACACAGAGCGATGCATCAACGACGTATCCTGGGTCACCACGCCAATATTGGCGCGCAATGATTCTTGTCTGACCGCGCGAATATCCTGACCATCAATCCTGATCTCTCCCGCTTCGAGATCGTAAAACCGTAACAGAAGGTTGACCAAGGTCGACTTGCCCGCTCCGGAGCGCCCAACAAGGCCAATTTTCTCTCCCGCGCCCACCGTGAGCGTCAAATTATCGATCACGCCGTCAGCCTTACCGTAATGAAAGCCAACGCCTTTGAAGGTCACTTCGCCCACAGGAGCCGCCAAGTCCGCCGCATTTGGGACGTCGACCACCTCACGGCGACGCGATATCGTGTTCATGCCGTCCTGCACCGTGCCTATGTTTTCAAACAGGCCGGACACTTCCCATAAAATCCATTGCGACATGCCTTGCAGCCGAAGCACCAGACCGACCGCCACCGCGATATCGCCCGTAGACACGGCCATGTCCCGCCAGAGCAGGATGGACGTCAAAGCCGTAGCAAACAGCAGCGCCATATTGATGCCATGCAACGAGACGTTTAAAAGCGTCACCAGCCGCATCTGGCGATAAACCGTGCGCAAAAAGCCCAGCATCGACCCCTTGGCGTATTCCTCTTCGCGGTCCGTGTGGGAAAATAATTTAACAGTAGAGATATTCGTATAGGCGTCCACCACATGACCGGTCATCAGCGAGCGGGCGTCCGCCTGTTCGCGCGACACGCCTTTCAGCTTGGGAACGAAGAAAAACAGCACCGCCAAATAGGCCAGCAGCCAGAACAAAAGCGGAAGAGCGAGAAGCGGGTTCGCCTCCGCCACCAGCATCGCCGCCGCGGTGAAATAAACCAGAACATAAATCAGAATATCGACAATGCGCGTCACCACCTCGCGTACGGCGAGCGAGGTTTGCATCATTTTATTGGCGATTCGTCCGGCGAAATCATTGTGATAAAATGACAAGCTTTGGCGCAATAAATAGCGATGCATCCGCCAACGCGCGTTCATGGGATAATTGCCCATCAAACCTTGATGGAACAGCAGCTCCCATATGGCGCTCAAGACCGGCAAGATGATCAAAATCACCGCAGCCATCCACAAGAGCCGCCAAGCGTTATCAGTAAAAAAACTCTCCCGGTTTTCCGTGGACAGCCAATTCACCAAATCACCTAGAAACGAGAAGACCATCACCTCGAAAACCGCGATCAAGGCGCCCGTAACCGACACCGCGGCAAGGACCGGCCACATGGGCTTGGTGTAATACCAACAAAATTGGAAAATTCCGCGCGGAGGCGCCTCAAGCGAGCCGTTTTTAAAGGGATCAATCAAACGTTCAAAATATGAGAACATGAAAACCTCAAAGAAACATGAGTTTTGAATGAATGGCGCCAAAAAGAAAGAGATGCTATGAGACTGCATTCAACAGAAAACAAAGTCGAGCGTCCAGAATATCATGCCTGATTTGGTGCTTTTTCAACCGGACATCCCCCAAAACACCGGAACGTTGTTACGCCTTGGCGCTTGCATGGGAACCACCGCGCACCTGATTGAACCCGCTGGTTTTCCTTTATCAGATCACGCGTTGAAGCGCGCGGGGATGGACTATCTTGAACGCGCCGCTTTGACGCGCCACCTTGATTGGGAACGTTTCGAGAGCTGGCGCGCCAACACGGGACGCAGACTGCTTTTGCTCTCAACAAAAGCCGCAACGCCCTTTACCGAATTTTCTTATCAAGAAGATGACCTTTTGCTTGTGGGACGGGAAAGCTCCGGCGTTCCATCACATGTTCATGAGCGGGCCGACGCGCGGTTGCTGATCCCCATGGCTCCCGGCATGCGCTCGTTAAACGTGGCGATCTCCGCCGCCATGGTCCTCAGCGAGGCTCTGCGTCAATTGGGCGCCTTTCCCACCCCCTCAAATTTGTGACACACACCGCGCGAACGTCACGCGCTCCGGCCTTCAAGGCTGCGGCGATTCTCATAGGTGAATCCAATGAACGCTTCATCCCCGACGACTTCAAACGATCAACGCGGCGGCCCCCTTCCCGATCAGATCGAAGACAAAAAAGCCGCAGCCTCCGTCTGGTTCGCAGAACTTCGCGACCGAATTTGCGCGGCGTTTGAGACCCTAGAAGATGAAATCGGCGACCATAACGGCCCATTGACGTCACAGCCGGCGGGCCGTTTCATCCGTAAGCCATGGGAGCGGACCGACCACAGCGGCGCAAAAGGCGGCGGCGGCGTCATGTCCATGATGAATGGGCGGGTGTTTGAAAAAGTCGGCGTGCATGTCTCCGCCGTCCACGGCGAATTTTCTCCGGAATTTCGCGGACAGATCCCAGGCGCAAACGAAGATCCCCGGTTTTGGGCTTCCGGCATCTCCCTCATCGCTCACCCGCAGAACCCAAATGTGCCCGCCGTTCATATGAACACCCGCATGGTGGTAACCACGCGCCAATGGTTCGGCGGCGGGGCGGATCTGACCCCGGTTCTCGGCGCGCGGCGGACGCAGGAAGACCCGGACACCCAGGCGTTCCACAAAGCGATGGAGGCTGCCTGCGCCCCGCACCCCAGCGCAGACTACCCACACTACAAAAAATGGTGCGACGACTATTTCTTCCTCAAGCACCGCAATGAAGCGCGCGGCGTCGGCGGAATTTTTTACGACTACCACAACTCTGGCGACTGGGACGCGGACATGGCCTTCACCAAGGACGTGGGGCTAGCGTTTCTGGACATCTATCCCAAACTTGTGCGAGCGAATTTCCAAAAGTCCTGGAGCGAAGAGCAGCGCGAAGAGCAGCTCATTCGCCGCGGACGCTATGTGGAGTATAATCTTCTCTATGACCGGGGAACGATTTTTGGATTGAAAACCGGCGGCAACGTGGCCTCAATCCTGTCGTCCATGCCGCCCGTCGTCAAATGGCCCTAAAACATAGACCGATCTGAGACATTCGGCGATCTAACGCAGCAAACGATCGGGCGTGGCTGGAACAAACGGACTTGACCAGCCACGCACGTATCTTAAGGCCAACGTCCGGCTCTATTGATCCGCGGTCATAAATAGACCTTCTTCAACTCAGCCAGCAACGCGCTTTTCTCCGCCTTGAAATCCGAGGCGATCCAAAGCTTGCGGCCATGCTCAAGCATTTCGCCCAGCGCCGGGCCGGGTTTGACGCCCGATTTGATCAAATCGGCTCCGGACACAGGAAATTCAGGCGCGCGGAACTCACGCGCCTGCGTGAGCGCCTCTCCCCAAAGAGGACCTTTCAAACGATCCCCGGCGCGCGCGCAGGACAACAGGACGGCGTCAATCGCGGCGCGGCGTCCACGCCGAAACGCCAATTCCTTAACCCGCTCCGCGCTAACGCGCGTCTCAAGAAAATAAGTAGCCTCCAATGCGCCAAGCACTCGTTTGCGCTCCACGTTCGTTAGCCGAAGGCGCTCACGATATCGACCAGCCACGTCCACGGCCGCCGTCTTGTCCTCTCCCGCGCATAAAGCCGCCAATCCCAGCAACGGATCTCGCGCGTCGCCACACTCTCCGGACAGAGAACGCAATCTTCGCAAGCGCTCCACATCCAAACGCTCGCCAAAGGCGACTTGCGCGATTCCAGCATCCACCATAATGGCCAATGTGGAAACGGCGTGTTTAGCGCCGAGCAATTTGCGCAGCTCCATGCCAACGCGTTCGGCGGAAAGCATGGCGATCCCATCGCGCAAAGCGGTGGACGCCCTCAATCCCTCAGGATCCGGCGCACCGCCGCAATAATGCGCATGAAACCGGAAAAATCGTAAAATCCGCAGATAATCTTCACGAATTCGCTCCTCGGCTTCGCCAATATAACGCACCTGACGGGCCGCCAGATCAGGCAAACCGTTCATCGGGTCGAATAGCTTTCCATGGCGGTCGGCATAAATCGCGTTCATGGTGAAGTCGCGGCGCGCCGCATCCCGCTGCCAATCCGTGCCAAAGCGTACGCTGGCCCGGCGGCCGTGCGTCTCTATGTCTTCCCGCAGCGTGGTGATTTCATAAGGAACCCCGTCGCTCACCACAGTGACGGTTCCATGATCCACACCGGTGGGGATCGCGCCAAACCCCGCTTTAAGCGCGAGATTCATGACGGTCTCAGGCAAGGCCGTCGTCGAAATGTCGACGTCGCTCACCTCCTCGCCAAACAAGGTGTTGCGCACGGCGCCGCCGACGACCCGCGCCAATTCGCCCTCGTTCTCCAGCAATGAAAAAACTTTCTGCAACGAAGGCTCAAACAGCCAACGCGGAGATATTGCCGCGTCCATGCAATGAATTCCCTGATTTTATTCGTAATGACCGGGAATAAACACGCCATCGCGATATTCCGCCGGCTTATACTGCGTCCCCTCCGGCGCGGCGTCAAAAGACACCAGAGCGATAAGCCCCGCGACGGCCAAAAGCGCGCCGCCCAGTAGGAGCCAAACGATTGGCCCCCCGCGCCAGTTTTCAGATGATTGCGCTTTCCTGTTCAAGAACAGCCAGGCCGCATATCCGATAAAGGGAAGCAGAAATAAAAGGAGTTGAATTAAAACGATACGCGCCATCAATCATAAACCGTTTCATACATCAGCCGAAGAATTCCCGCCGTTACACCCCATATATAGCGTTCGCCATAGGGAATTGCATAGAAGGACCGACTTTTATCGCCCCATACACGGCTGTGAGTTAAGTGATTTGCCGGGTCCATCAAAAAAGATAGTGGCGCTTCGAATATTTCGGAAACCTCCCCCGGATTAGGGCAAAGGCGCATAGCCGGGTCGACAATGGCGATGACCGGAACCACCTTATAGCCCGATCCAGTCATATAAGGCGACAACATTCCCAAAGCGTCGACGAACCCGCGCTCCAATCCAACCTCTTCATGGGCTTCGCGCAGCGCGGCCGCCACTGGCCCTTCGTCCCCATCGTCAATTTTGCCGCCGGGAAACGCAATCTGCCCCGCGTGAGAAGGCAGATGGTCCGTGCGTCTGGTGAGCAACACCGTCGCGCCGGAGGCTCGGTTAACGACAGGGATCAGAACGGCCGCTTCGCGCGGTTTGGAGGCGTAGAAATCCGGCAAATGCGGATTGAGAACATGATCGCCGGCGGAACGTTCTCCAACCTGCGCCAGACGCTCGCGGACCTTGTTGCGAAACAGGTCGATGAATGGATCACTCATAGGGGCCTCGAGCATCGACGACGCTAGCGATAGAACAAACCAATGAAAATAACTTCACGCCGGTCGCCCTTCAAAGTCGTCCGCCTCCATCTCCCGCGGCAAAGGGAAAAACGCGCCGCCGCTCCAAACTCCCATATGTTTCTCACCGTTCACTTCATGTTCTGAAAAATAATCCGCCATTTGATAAAGCAAAGCTCGAGAGCATAAAGCCTCCAGACGGGCGCGCACCAAGACGTAAGGTTTGACGCCGCCGGTTCCCTCCTCGCGAGCGAAACGGATAGGGTGGTCGGCGTCGGCTTGCGTCGTATCGCCAACATTGGTGCGGAAGGTCAGCCGTTGCTCCGCCCCATCGCCATGAACATGCATTTCAACCGCCAAAAACGGCGCGTCTTCAACCTTGATCCGGACTTTTTCAACCGGCGTCACCAAATAGTGATGAGCGTCGCTATCCTTGCGCAGCACTGTTGAAAACAGACGAACCATACGTTCGCGCGCAATTGGCGCGCCAAGGTAAAACCATTCGCCGCTCGCCTTGATCGTCAGGTCAAGATCTCCACAAAATGGCGGATTCCACTTCTCCACGGGAGCCGGGCCGCGCGGATGCGTCCCCGCCCGACGAATCAGAGCGGCGAGCCCATCGGACGTAAGTTGGGAGGCATTCGCGCCAATAACGTCTGAGGCGTCACTCGTACCGACTTTCGGCATTTACGGTTTTCCTTGCCTTAGTCCAATATTTATCATGTGATCATCATATAGTGATCGGCGCGCCGCCGCCAAGTGGGATGGAAATGAGTGTAGTTTCGACGCATTGGCGTAATAATGACATAGTGAGAGGGCATGACGAAACTATCGCAAAAAAATAACGCAAGTTCTGCGAAGCTGACTTTCGTAAAATGACAATTACAGGCCAGAACTAATTACAGACCAGAATCCAAACGCGCCATCGCAGAAATCGGCCCACGCACCTTAGGAACAATAATAAATAACGAGCGGGAAAACTTTACTGAAATCACGCCCCGCAACAGAAATTAAGATATTATTCAGACGACGATCAGCGCAGTAGACGCAATCCAATTTGTTTCAGGAGCAAAACCATGAGCGCTATTTCTCCGGCCGATACGCTTGACGACAAAACACTGGTTCAGGACGTCGACAAGGCTGTAGAGAAAATCTCAAACGCGCGCGGCGAAATCGCACGGGTCATTTTCGGGCAAGAAGAGGTGGTCGAGCGCGCCTTGGTGACTTTGCTTTCCGGAGGACACGGGCTACTTGTAGGCGTGCCGGGTTTGGCGAAAACAAAGCTCGTGGAAACGCTGGGGCATGTCCTTGGGCTCAACGGCAGCCGGATTCAATTCACGCCGGATCTGATGCCGTCCGATATTCTTGGCGCCGAAGTCATGGATCAAGACGGCGATGGCAAGCGCTCATTCCGTTTCATCGAAGGGCCGGTGTTTTCTCAGCTCCTAATGGCGGACGAAATCAACCGCGCCAGCCCCCGAACCCAATCAGCTCTCTTGCAGGCCATGCAGGAGTATCACGTGACAGTCGCCGGTCACAGATATGACCTCCCCGGCCCGTTTCATGTTCTGGCGACGCAAAATCCCTTGGAGCAAGAAGGCACCTACCCCCTGCCGGAGGCGCAGCTAGATCGCTTCCTGATGCAAATCGACGTGCACTATCCAGACCTCGCCTCGGAACGGCGGATTCTGCTTGAGACGACCGGCGTGCAAGAAAACGCGCCGCGCGCGGTCATATCCGCGGAAGAACTGCAGCGGCTCCAGCGCCTCGTGCGCGCGATTCCGGTGGGAGAAAGCGTCGTGGAGGCCATTTTGCGTCTCGTTCGCTCCGCCCGGCCGCAAGAAACAAATGCAAGCGACGGCGCGCCCGGCGCTTATGACGACGTTACGACGTTGATCGCCTGGGGACCGGGGCCACGGGCGGCGCAAGCCCTGATGCTCACGGCTCGCGCCCGCGCGCTTGTGGATGGACGGCTCGCTCCGTCAATCGACGACGTGCTGGCCCTCGCCCAGCCCGTGCTGCAACATCGCATGGCGCTGACCTTCGCCGCCCGGGCCGATGGCCGCACCATCAAAAACGTTATCGAACAGATCAAGTCCAGAATCGGATAGAAAGGCGTCGCTGATGGCCGGCAAACAAACTGACCGCACCGCGCCAGCCGCCGGCTCCGATCCCGCTTGGCCGCAAATTCTATCTGAATCTCGCTCTCTGGCGGACACGCTGCCAAACTTGTTGATTGAAGCCCACCATGTGGCGAACGCCGTCACGTCCGGCTGGCATGGAAGGCGACGGGTCGGCTCCGGAGAGAATTTTTGGCAATTTCGCCCTTTCAACATGGACGAGCCCATCAAACGGGTGGACTGGCGCCGCTCCGCCCGGGACGACCAGCTCTATGTGCGCGAGCGCGAATGGGAAGCCGCTCACACAATCTGGCTCTGGGCTGATTTATCCAGCTCAATGACGCTGCGCTCCTCGCTGGCCGCTCACTCCAAACGCGAACGCGCCGTCATACTTCTACTGGCCATGGGCGAACTGCTCTCCAGCGTTGGCGAGCGGGTGGGGTTGCCGGGGATCATCCCGCCGGTGGCGCATCGCCACGGCGGCGAGCGTCTGGCAAACGCATTGACGCACCTGAAAGCCCCCACGCCGTTGCCGGCAAGCGACGAGATCCGTCGTCATAGCGAGATCATTATTTTCGCGGACTTTCTGGACCCAGCGGAAAAAACGATCAACTGGATGCGCAAGATCGCCGCCACTGGCGCGCGCGGCCATCTGGTGATGATCCTCGACCCCATTGAAGAAAGTTTTCCCTTCTCTGGCAGAACCGAGTTTCAAGATCCGGAAACCGGAATGAAATTGACGACCGGACGCGCGCAGGACTGGCGGGAGGCCTATCAGAAAAAATTAAGCGCCCACCGTGAACAACTCATGAGCGCGGCGCGGCGCGCCGGATGGTCCTTCTTCCTGCACCATACAGATCGTCCCGCGACCCAGCCGCTTTTACGCCTGCATGGTTTGCTCAGTGGATCAGGATTTCAAAATGCGATGTCTGACGATGGGAGATTTTCATCTTGATGGGACTAGCGCCGATCGCTTTCACCACGCCTCTCGTCCTTATCGCCTTGGCGCTGCTTCCCCTGATTTGGTGGCTTTTGCGGCTGACGCCGCCACAGCCGCGCCGTATCGCCTTTCCCCCCTTGCGACTGTTGCAAGATATCTCCAAACGGGAGGAAACGCCGGATAAAAGTCCATGGTGGCTAACTGCGCTGCGAATGTTGCTCGCAGCGGTGATCATTCTGGCGGTCGCCGGCCCTATATGGCGCCCGGCGGAAACGCGCACGCTCACCCAAGCCCCCCTCTGGTTGATCATTGACAACGGCTGGGCGTCGGCGAAATCCTGGAAAACTCAGCAACGTCTGGCGCAACAACTCCTGACAAGCGCCGACGCCGCCGGCGCCCCTGTGATCATCGCGGCGACGGCCGACGGACCAACGCAACCCTTCACCCAAGGCAGCGCCAACGCCGCAAAAGACAGACTGCGCGCAATAGAGCCCAACGCTTGGGAAACAAATAGGGTTTCAATTCTGGCGGGGCTGGAAAAAGCCGCGCAAAACCACGCCCCCGGGCTGGTGGCATGGCTTTCCGATGGGATCGCCACAGAAAACTCCCCCAATTTCCCCTCTGAACTTGTCCGTCTGGCTCAGGGAGCGGAGATCGACGTTTACACCGGATTGCAAACGCCGCTGATTCTCGCCGAAGCGCGAAACGCCTCTGACGCTCTGACAGCTCGTCTGCTTCAATTCCAGAATTCGGTCCATTCCCCAGCGAACCTGAAATCAAGTCTCTCACCCAATGACGACGCTCTCGGCGAAGGAGAGAATGGCGACGTGACGATCAACGCCTTCGATTTGCGCGGCCTTTTACTGGGGCAGGTCAACGTCTCCGCCGAACCAAGCGGCACGGAGCGGAATGTGCGTTTCGATCTTCCAATCGAGCTGCGCAACGAGATCGTGAGACTTGAAATCACAGGGCAACAGAGCGCCGCCGCCACCCAGCTGCTCGACGACCGCTGGCGCCGGCGCTCTGTCGCCCTCGTCTCTGGAGCGACAACCAATCGCGCTCAGCCGCTTCTCTCTCCGCTCTACTATCTGGAGCGTGCGCTGGAGCCATACGCGGAGTTACGGATTCCCCGCGCCCCTGACCTTGCCCAAGCCATTCCCGAAGCGATCAAACAAGGCGTCTCCGCGATTATTTTAACCGACATCGGCAAACTTCCCGCGCCAACGGAGGAGGCGCTCGTCGAGTGGATCAAGAACGGAGGTTTCCTCATCCGCTTCGCAGGTCCCAAAATGGCGAGCGGCGCGAATAAGTTGATCCCCACGCCGCTGCGCCGCGGCGACCGTTCTATCGGCGGCAGTTTGTCATGGCTCGAACCACAAGCTATTGGCGGCTTCTCCGACGCCTCGCCTTTCGCTGGAATGCAAATTCCCGCCGACGTAGCTATCTCGCGCCAAGTGCTTGCAGAACCCGGACCGGACCTAGCGCAAAAAACATGGGCGTGGCTTGAGGACGGCACGCCTCTCGTCACCGCCGCGCCGCTGGGAAACGGAGAAATAGTCCTTTTTCATGTCACCGCGGACAACAGCTGGTCCAACCTTCCTTTGTCGGGCGCCTTTCTGGAAATGCTGCGTAAAACCATCGCCGCCTCGGACGCGCGCAAGTCAGGCGCCTCGCCATCCGCAAATGAAAACGCAGACGACGTACTCCCCCCCTTTCGGCTTCTTGACGGATACGGCCGCTTCATCCCCCCAGGGCCCGACGCCGAACCGTTGCCGATTGCTGATGTCGATGACCTGACGGCTTCGCGCGTTCATCCCGCAGGATTTTACGGCTCCTCCGAAGCGTTTCTGGCCGTCAATGTTTTTCCAAAAGCTCCCACGCTCACGCCGTTGGATCTTTCCAACTTAACGCCAGCGCCTACGATACAAGCCTATCCGGCCACCGCGCCGCTAGACCTTCGCCCCTTTTTCTTCCTCTTGGCGCTACTGCTTCTTTTTGTCGACGCCGCCGCCATGTTGTTATTGCGCGGCGATTTCAGCCGCCTCAAATTGGAGTTGCCGTTGAGCCGTATTTTGACGCCCGCCTTCGCGCTCGCGGCGTTGGCCAGCGCCTTCGTTTTAGCCTCGCCCGGCGTCAGCGGCGCACAGGAAAGCGAAATATTCGCCTTAGACGCTACGCTCACCACCCCCCTCGCCTATGTGGTGACGGGAGACGATGATCTGGACACCATCAGCCGCGCCGGCCTCGCCGAGCTTAGCCGTTATTTATCTCACCGCACGGCCTTGGAGCCCGGCGCTCCCGTCGGCGTAAATATCGCAAAAGACGAATTGTCTTTCTTTCCCCTGCTCTACTGGCCCATCTCCCGCACCATGGAGAAGCCAAGCGCCGCCACCATGTCCAAAATAGCGACCTACATGCGCAACGGCGGCGCCTTGCTGCTCGACACGCGCGACACCTTGTCCGCCGGCGTCAGCAACACCGCGGCCACGCCAGAGACCATGAAGTTACGTGAGATTTTAGCGGATCTGGACATTCCTCCGCTGGAGCCGGCTCCCGCCGACCATGTCTTGACGAAGACATTCTATCTGCTGAATAATTTTCCTGGACGCTTTAACGCAAGTCCCCTTTGGGTTGAGGCGAGAAGCGCTCCGGGAGAGACGCGCGACACCGCCGCCAGCGACGGCGTCTCTCCAATTTTAATCACCGGAAATGACTTCGCCGGAGCCTGGGCCAGCGACGCCTCCGGCGGTTTTCTCCTGCCCACCGTTCCCGCAGATCCCTTGCAGCGTGAATACGCCTTCCGCGCCGGCGTCAATATCGTCATGTACGTATTGACCGGAAACTATAAGGCGGACCAGGTGCATGTTCCAACGCTACTCGAACGCCTTGGCCAATAGGAGTAGCCGATGACGTGGTCTGTCTCATTCCAGCCTCTGCTCTCGCAACCGCTCATGATCGCGTTGGCGTTTATTTGCGCGGCGCTTATCGTTCTATGCGCATTAATGCGCATGCGCGGCGTTTGGCTGCGCGCGGCGGCCTTTGGCCTGTTGCTTCTGGCCATCGCCAATCCAGCGCTGGAACAGGAAGACCGAACGCCTCTAAACAGCATCGTGGCTCTTGTGGTCGACGATAGCCAAAGTCAGCATCTGGACGGGCGCGCCGCCATGACCCGATCCGCCGCCGATGAAATAACAAAACGCTTGCAAGCCCTGCCCGGCTTTGAAACCAGAATCATCAATGTCAAAGAAAACGCCAACGGTGACGGAACCGCTCTATTCGAAGCTCTTCGTCATGGGTTAGCCGACGTTCCGCCCGAGCGCGTCGGCGGCGCTATTCTCATCACCGACGGTCAGGTTCATGACATTCCCGAAGCCGCCTCAGCAGTTGGCTTTTCCGCGCCGGTGCACGCCTTGATAACTGGGCGTGAAAATGAATTCGACCGCCGTCTCGTTTTGGAGCGCAGCCCCCGGTTCGGTCTGGTTGGCTCGACCCAGACCGTCACCTTGCGTCTTGAAGATCAGGGCGCGGCGCCATCGGAAAGCGATGTTCTCATCACCATTCGCCGCGACGGCGACGTAATCTCCGAGAAAATCGTTCAACCGAGCCAAAGTTTCAACGTTCCGGTGACCATTGAGCACGGCGGAAACAATATTTTTGAGTTTTCCGCAGCGCCCCTCGTCAAGGACGACGAGAAGGAGCTTACTGAGATCAACAATCACGTAGTCGTCACCATCGACGGCATTCGCGAGAACCTGCGCGTGCTGCTGGTGTCCGGCACGCCGCACGCCGGCGAGCGCACTTGGCGCAACCTGTTGAAATCTGACGCGTCAGTGGATCTGGTTCATTTCACGATCCTGCGCCCTCCAGAAAAGCAGGACGGCACGCCGATCAATCAGTTGTCGCTTATCGCGTTTCCGACACGTGAGCTGTTCTCAACCAAAATCGACGAGTTCGATCTCATTATCTTTGACCGATATGAACGACGCGGCGTATTGCCCATGCTCTATTTCGACAATATTGCGCGTTACGTCCAAAATGGCGGCGCCGTTCTGGTGGCCGGCGGTCCGGATTACGCTGGCGACAACAGCCTGTTTTACAGCCCTCTTGCAGCGGTGCTCCCCTCGCAACCAACCGGCGGGGTGTACGAAGAACCCTATCGTCCGGCGATCACCGACATCGGAGCGCGCCATCCGGTCACCCGCAACCTTCCCGGCTCGGGCGGCGATCCGGCCCAATGGAGCAAGTGGTTTCGCCTCATCGACAGCGCTTCACGCGGCGGTGAAGTGATCATGAGCGGGCCGGACGACAAACCACTGCTTGTGCTGGAGCGTCAAGGCAAAGGACGGGTAGCGGTGCTGCTCTCCGATCATGCATGGTTATGGGCGCGCGGATATGACGGCGGCGGACCACATGTTACCCTTCTGCGCCGTCTCGCGCACTGGCTGATGAAAGAGCCGGATCTGGACGAGGAGGCGCTTCGCATCATGACGCAGGCTGATCAATTGGTCATTGAAAGGCAAACGCTCGGCGACGCGCCCGGAGAAGTAACGCTCGCAGGGCCCACCGGCGAAGCGCGGCCACTGACCATGATTGAAGAAGCCCCCGGCCTTTGGCGCGCGCGCGTTCCCGCGCAAGGGTTTGGTCTGTACACCGCCAATGACGGCGCGCGCAAAGCGCTCATACATGTGGGACCTTCAAATCTGAAAGAATTTTCCGACGTGCTGTCGACCCCTGACCTATTGCGGAGCTTATCGCAGGAAACTGGCGGCGACGTGCGCCGGATAGCCGATGCGGACGGCGAATTTCAACTCATGCAATTAACGCCGCAACGGCGAGCGGCGCAATATCACGGCGCCGGACGGCTTGGGCTACGCGTCAGCGACGTTAGCCAATTAAACGGAGTCGTTCGATTGCCGCTGTTCTCCGGCCTCATCGGCCTTGCTCTATTGCTCGGCGCTCTCTCTCTCTCATGGTACAGGGAAGGCAGAAGCTAGAAAGCGGGCGAAAAGCGCAAGCCAAACGCGCGTTTGGCGGCGGCGCTTATCGGCGCAAACCACGCACCGCTCCAGAAGGAACGACGTGCTCGCCCTGAGTCAAAAGAGCCAACAGCAAGCGATCCGGGTCGACATGCCCCGGCATCAAAATATTCTTAGGGGAAACATGCTCAAAGCCGAAAGGCCGATAATAAGGCGCGTCGCCCACAAGCAGAACGAAACGCTCTCCCCGATCCCGGCACGACTGCATGGCCGCTTGCATCAAGCCGCGGCCAATTCCCTTATTCATATAGTCGGGAGAAACCGCCAGCGGCCCCAAGAGTTGCCCTTCTTCGCCGCCGATAGTCACCGGCGTCAGACGAACGGAACCCACTATGGCCTCCCCCCAAAGAGCGACGAAGCTCAAATCCGGGTCATGCGCAAAGCCTTTACGCACCTGAAAAGCGCTGCGCGCGAAACGATCAGCGCCAAAGGCTTGCTCATGCAAATGATCGATAGCAGGAACGTCCGACGGCTCTTCAAGCCGGATAAGCCAGGAAACGGGGAACATAGGTCACAATCCAGATCAGCGTAAAAACCGCCTGAAGTCGCGCCATTTATTTTTCAAGGAAACGGCAATCCGGCTTCAGGTCGTCAGGCGACAACACGCGGGAGACTATCCCGTCGCTCACTTCGTCGTCGCAAAAAATCGCCTCTGAACACAAGGCTCTCCCAGATATCATCCTAGCCGGACAACCCGGATATCACGCCCGTTCAAAAAGGTAAAGTCCTCAAAACAGCCTCTATCGTCCACCTTACGCGAACACGCTGTTCATCTGGTTGGATTGAAGCGGAAGAATTATAACTTCAGAACAATTGGCGAAAACGCAACAGAAACAGGTGAAATCATGGGCTGGCTCGACAACGGCGTCTGGAAAGACGAATGGTATGATACGAAAAGCTCCGGAGGTCGGTTCAAACGCAAAGAATCGTCGTTTCGCAATTGGATTTCCTCTAACGAAGGCGCAACCTTCCAAGCGGAGCGCGGGCGTTATCACCTCATCGTAGCCATGGCCTGCCCATGGGCGCATCGAACACTGATCTTCCGGAAGTTGAAAGCCCTAGAAAACATCGTCACCGTCAGCCACGTTCTACCGCTCATGCAAGAAAACGGCTGGACTTTCGCAAGCCCTGAGCCCGAGACAGGCGCGAATTTTCTCTGGCAGGTTTATATAAAAGCAAAGCCGAGCTATAGCGGCCGAGCGACCGTCCCGATCCTTTGGGACAAAAAAACACAAGCGATCGTGTCCAACGAATCGTCAGAAATCATCCGCATGTTCAATAGCGCCTTCAACAAAATCACCGGCGACACGCAAGATTTCTATCCAACGCATTTGCGCAAGGAAATCGACGACGTCAACGCGTTTGTTTACACCGCCGTCAACAACGGGGTCTATAAGGCCGGTTTCGCCACCACCCAAGAAGCCTATGAAGAAGCCGCGCGCGCATTATTCGACGCATTGGACCAACTGGAAAAGCGTCTGACGTCCAGCCGTTATCTCACAGGGGCGCAGATCACGGAAGCGGATTGGCGCCTATTCACCACACTCGTCAGATTCGACGCGGTTTACGTGGGACACTTCAAATGCAACATGCGCCGTATTGAGGATTACCCAAATCTCTCCAACTATCTAAGAGAGCTTTATCAAACGCCGGGCGTGGCCGAAACGGTGGATATGGCGCAAATAAAGACGCATTATTATGGCTCTCACCATACGATCAACCCAACCGGCGTCATTCCCATCGGGCCGGAATTGAATTTTAACACGCCCCATAACCGCGACCAACCAGAAACCGCGTGAACCATCCGCCGCCGCCAAGTGAGCCGCGATATTCACCCCGCCTATTTTTTAGGCAAAAAACATCTTCATTCCAAACAGGAACGACATCATGAAATTCTAATCTATGCTTGGCGTGCATGGCGGGAGTGCAATCTCTAGACTGGTGAAACGCCGCAATAAGAGTATCTATAAGGCTAGAAATTGGGCAATGAGGCGCTTTAGTGAGCACATAAGCCCTAAACTTCTCTTCAGAACCAATTCGAGGCCATCATGTTCAAATCATTGTTCACCTATCAGCGCGCCCGGCGTTTTCACTGGAAACCAGCTGTCAACACGTCCAGCCCGCGCATCGCCGCCGCTTTGACGACTTTCAGTTCAAACTGACCGCCCGTCAGCGCAAAACAAATCAAAAAAGCGGCGTCTTTCCGAAATTCGACGGAAAGGCCGCTTTTTTCTTGACCTAGAGCCTTTTGCTTTCAAAAGTGCGCCATGTTCAAATTAGCGCATTTCACTGACCCTCATCTCGGCCCCCTGCCTGATCCACGCTTTCAAGAGCTGTTGTCCAAACGTGTGATCGGTTATGTCAACTGGCGCAGCACCCGGGCGAAAGCCCTCGCCGGGCCGCATCTGGACATGCTGGTTGAGGATATCAAGGCCCATGAGCCCGACCACATCGCCCTGACCGGAGATCTGGTAAATATCGCGCTTCATAAAGAAATAGAAATCGCCGCGGATTGGCTGGAGACCGTTGGAGCGCCTACGCATGTATCGCTGGTCCCTGGAAATCATGACGCTTATGTTCCCGGCGCTTTAAAGCAGGCGGTGCGCGCGTGGAAACCCTATATGAGCGGCGACGCGGGCGAGACATTCAAACAAAACGCCAATGGCTTCCCTTATGTGCGACGACGCGGCGACATAGCTCTCATTGGCGTGTCCAGCGCGCGGGCGAGCGCTCCCTGGTTCGCCACCGGACGAATCGGCACGGCGCAAACTCGCTCCCTGATGCAGGTCTTGCGGGAGTTAGGGCGCCAAGGGCTTTTCCGGGTAGTCATGATACATCACCCACCAAACAAGAACGCCACCGGATGGCATAAACGGCTGACCGACGCTTCGCGTCTACGAGCGGCGTTGCAAGAGTGGGGCGCCGAACTGGTTCTTCATGGACACACGCATCTTGCGACCCGCAACACCCTGCCCGGTCCTAATGGACCAATTCCCGTAATTTGCGCGCCATCGGCCTCCAACGGACGCCCCCAAAGCGCTCACCGCCATTCAAAGCCGGCGGCGCGTTATAATCTCTTTGAAATAACGCGTACAGACGATGGCTGGAGGTGCAACCAGCAGGAACGCGGCTTCGAAGGCGCTCATGAAACGATCAAAACCCTGTCTAACATTGAGTTGGCGATACCAGTTCCAGCGAAAAACCAACGTGACAAGGCCAACCTGAAACCCGCTCAATTGAGCGGATTAAAAAACCATGCATAGCCAATCAAACCAACAATCCCTACCAGTAAACCGGCAGCGAAAGTCACAAATGGCCGCCACAGACCGCGTGCCTGCAGACCGTGTTGCGGCTCGCTCACCGTTTGAACTGGAAGCGTTTTTTTCCTGCGCGTAGTCTCAGCCTGAGTAGCGGTTCTAATCCTGCGACTTAACCAGTCTCCCTCCACCGCCCGCTCGCGCTCAAGCACACGTTCGGCAATATATTCCGTGATACAATCGGCCATATCGTCAATTTCGGCGGTTTCCAGAATCACCGTGCGGCCAAGGCGCGTGTCTTTCAGAAATCTATAGGTGCGACGGTCCCGGGCCATGGCCACATGACCCGTGATGTCAATCCACAAACGCGGCGTCGAGCCGGCCACAATCTGAAACGAAAACTGCTCATCTTCTTCCGGAATATCTTGAAAAACATCATTGAGCTCATCGGCGAGCATTTCCAGACGCGCGCGCTCAGTTTCTTGCATCTCAACGACGACGTCGGTTCGTTCAACCTCTGCGAGACGTACTTTGCGAATAGCCTCTCGCAAGCTGCGCACTTTGGCGTGAGGGACCACATTATCGCGCATTCTGCTCATCTCGGTTCCCGATCAATTCAGGTAAATGAAATCTTAAGAATTATAAGTACCATAGCGCCAGATCTTGGGAACCATTTCGGCCCTTTTTTCCTGGAACACCTAACAAGAACCTTATCGTATAGTTAACAAAAATATAGGTCTAAACGCAGCTCATCTTGAGAATACGCTCTCACGCTTTGCAGCTCAATCGGCCATGTTCATTTTAGAAATCCGCCTCCTTTCGTCCAAGCAAACAAAACGCCCGTCGTTCAGTCGCCCAGCAGAGGAAAATGCGGGCCGGCGCTAGAGGGAAGGACGCCCGTTAGCCGTGGGTCATCAGCGATTTCAAGCGCGCGTTGATAAGGCGTAAACCCGCAAGCGCGATAAAAACCAAGGGCTTGGGGGCTATCCATAGTGCATGTATGGACCCAGAAGCGTCGTGTTTCGACCCGGCTCCACACAAGATCAATCGCCTTGTTCATGAGCCAGCGCCCCGCTCCCCCGCCAATGTGTTCCGCCACCAGCCCAAAATAGGATAGCTCCACATTCTCCGGCGCTTTAAAATCAAGTTCCAGCAGGCCAACCGCCTCCCCCGACTTCATGGGCAGATATAACTCACGCTCCGGCTCCATCAAGGTTTGAGCGATTTTTTCATCCCCCGCCATCAAACGCCCGAACCACATCCATTCATCGCCGATGCGCCGATAAAGAGCTTTAAAATCCGCAACAGTTATGTCCACCGCCCGCACCAGCTCAAGGTCAGGCCGATTGACCATCTTAACCTGAGGGCGCGCCTTCATCTCAAGATAAGTAACGACGCTGGCGACTTTCCCATCGGGAATGTCGGTATAGCCATTGAGATCAACTTCCAACGTTTCTCTCGTCATTTACGCCGCCTTTCACCTTGTTATTTATTCAGGAACTTCATTCAAGAGCCATTCAGGACTTCGTCCAGCGCGTCACCGCGCTCTGACTAGATACTGCCAACCGTCTTAAGACGCGCGCGCGGGTGCACCTCATTCTGGCTCATAACCGTGGTGTGAGCGCGAAAGCGCTCGATAATAGAGCGGACAAACGGCCGGCTCTGAGGCGAGGTCAACAATACCGGCACTTCGCCGATTTGCGCCGCACGTTCAAAAGCCTCCCGCACCAGTCCCACAAATTCTTGCAATTTGGACGGCGCCATAGCCAAACTTTTTTCCTCTCCCTCGCCCACGATAGACTCCAAAAACGCCTGCTCCCATTGCGGACTAAGAGAAATCAGGGGCAAATAACCGCCAGGCGCCTGATTGGCGGCGCAAATTTGACGCGACAACCGCGTGCGCACATGCTCGGCGATCATCGTAGGATTGCGCGTAAAGCTTGTGGCCTCCGCCACGCCCTCCAATATGGTTCCCAAATCGCGAACAGAAACCCTCTCTCCCAATAAAATCTGCAACACCCGCTGAATGCCGGAGACCGAAATCTGGCTGGGAACAATATCTTCAACCAGCTTACCCTGTTCGCTTGGCAATTCCTGCAGCAGCTTCTGCACGTCGCCATACGTTAAAAGATCCGCGATATTGCCGCGCAGGGTCTCGGTCAAATGCGTAGCCAGAACGGTCGCTGGGTCGACCACCGTATACCCGCGAATCGCCGCGTCTTCGCGATATTGAGCCTCCACCCATGTGGCGGGCAAACCAAAGGTGGGTTCGGTCGTATGCGTGCCCGGCAAAGCAACCTGCCCCCCTTGCGGATCCATGACCATAAAGTGATTTGGATAGAGAAGGCCTTGTCCCGCGCTCACCTCCTTCACCTTGATCACATATTCATTCGCGCCAAGCTGAATGTTGTCGAGAATACGCACGGAGGGCATCAAAACGCCCATGTCGCCGGCGATTTGTCTTCGAAGCGCCTTGATCTGCTCCGTTAGCTGGTCGCCGCCCATCTCCCCTTCCTTGATTATCGGCAGCAGCGCATATCCAAGCTCAATTCGCAGCTCGTCCATCTTCAGAGCGTCCGTAATCGGCGGCTCAGAAGGCGCGGGCGGCGCGGCGGGGGCGGCCGCCTCCTCTTCAATCAATTCTTTCTCCAGCTTGTGCTCGCGACCAGCGCGAAACGCCAGCCAGCCCGCAAGCCCCCCCAAGGTCAGAAACGGAAACGCCGGCATGCCCGGCAACATGGCCAGAACAACCATGACGAAGGCCGACATACCCAAGGCTTTCGGGTAGCCGGAAAGCTGTTTGGAAAGAGTTTTATCCGCAGCGCCGCGAATCCCCGCCTTGGAGACCAGAAGGCCAGCGGCGGTGGAGACGATCAGCGCGGGGATCTGTGAAACCAACCCATCGCCAATGGTCAAAAGCGTGTAGGTCTGAGCCGCGTCGCCAAATGACAGATTCTGTTGGGCGACGCCAATGATGATTCCGCCGATAATGTTGATGAATGTAATTAAAAGCCCGGCGATGGCGTCGCCACGCACGAATTTCGACGCCCCGTCCATGGCTCCGAAAAAAGAGCTTTCGTCTTCAAGCTCTTTGCGCCGCGAACGCGCCTGACCTTCGTCGATAAGCCCCGCCGACAGATCCGCGTCAATGGCCATTTGCTTGCCCGGCATGGCGTCCAGCGTAAAACGCGCCGCAACTTCCGCGATACGTCCCGAGCCCTTGGTGATAACGATGAAGTTCACAATGACGAGGATCGCGAACACAATGATCCCGATCATGAAGTTTCCGCCCATGACGAAGCTGCCGAAAGCTTCGATCACATGGCCGGCGGCCGCCGTTCCCTCATGCCCGTTCGCTAATATAAGACGTGTCGAGGCGAGATTGAGCGCCAGACGCAACATGGTGGCGATCAGCAAAACCGTGGGAAAGGAAGAAAACTCAAGGGGCTGTTGAATGAACAGGCCCGTCATGAGAATCAAAACCGAAAATATGATGGAGATCGCCAAAAACATGTCCAGCATGAAGGCCGGCATGGGCAGAATCAAAAGGACGAGGATCACCATCACGCCAATGGCGAGACCGATATCGCCGCTGCGCACAACCCTCCACATGTCGTTGAGGGAAGGAAGCCCGCTCAATGCTCCCCCTCGCGCGGCGCCGGGAACTGGAGGCGCGGATTTGGCGATGTCGCCGCCGCTTCCCGCGCTGATATTCTCTCGTGGCGCCAAGTCGTTCATCAAATGCCTCTAGATCAGCCCGTCAATAACCACTTGCGCGCATTTCGCCAGGAGCGGCGACGCCGAAACCATCGCTGGCGTATTGATTCAACTTGTTTCGCAGCGTGCGAATGGAAATTCCGAGAATTTTCGCCGCATGGGTCCGGTTGCCAAGACAATGGTCAAGAGTGTCCAGAATCAAGTCGCGTTCAACATCGGCCACGGTACGGCCCACCAGCGTTCGCGACACCGCTTCCGCCGTGACCGCGGCTCTAGAGGCCGGCTCGCTCAAGGTGGTGATCGGCGTTCCGTCCGGCATTCTCAACGCTTCAACGCCTATTTCCTCGCCATTGGCGAGCAAAACCGCGCGGTGAATGGTGTTCTCAAGCTCGCGAACGTTCCCCGGCCATTGGTTCGCTTGCAAGGAGCGGCGCGCCTGCGGGTCAATCGGCTTGACAGAAACGCCGTTCAGCTCTGAATAACGGGCGACGAAATGCTCCGCCAGCTCAAGGATATCGGCGGGGCGCTGGCGCAATGGCGGCAATTTCAGATTGACCACGTTCAAGCGGTATAGCAAATCCTCCCGAAACGCTCCCTGACGCACGCTTTCCGCCAAATCCCGGTTGGAGGTGGCGATGACGCGGATGTTTACCGGAACCGGCCGCGTGCCGCCAACCCGGTCAATCACCCGTTCCTGCAAGGCCCGCAACAGCTTCGCCTGCAAGCGCACATCCATCTCGGAAATTTCATCAAGGAGCAGCGTGCCCCCATCCGCCTCTTCAAACTTCCCGATCCGGCGCGCCACAGCTCCGGTGAAAGCGCCTTTTTCATGCCCGAAAAGCTCCGACTCCAGAAGATGTTCGGGAATTGCGGCGCAATTGATCGAGATAAAGGCCTTGCCGGCGCGGTTGGAACGCTGGTGAACATAGCGAGCCACGACTTCCTTGCCGCTGCCTGATTCGCCGGTGACGAGAATGGAGGCGTCCGAAGGCGCCACCTGTTCAGCCAGTTTGATCACCGCCGCCATGGCTTCATCACGGTAGATGATGTCATTGCGTTCCTGGGCCACGGCCGCCAAAACTGCGGCGATCATCTCCGGATCAGGCGGCAGAGGAATATATTCTTTGGCCCCAGCGCGAATGGCGCTAACGGCGGCTTGAGCATCGGTGCTGGTGCCGCAGGCCACCACTGGCAAATGAATCCGCTCGCGCTGAAGCTTTTCGCAAAAGTCGGAGATGTCCAACATGACGTCGACCATGACCAAATCAGCGCCGCGTCCAGAACGAAGCACTTTTAACGCCCCCTCGGCGTCGGTCGCATGGGTGACGTTGGCCCCTCGATCCATCGCGATTTTCGACGCGGCCGTAAGTTGTCCACCTAAAATTCCAACAATTAGCAATCTCATCTCAGGATCTCCTGACCAGCGCTCTACCGATCGGCCTTGATAATTTCCGTCATGGTGACGCCAAGCTTGTCATCGACGAGAACCACTTCTCCGCGCGCCACAAGCCGATCATTCACGTAGATGTCGATGGCTTCGCCGACCTTGCGATCTAATTCCAAAATGGTGCCCGCGCCCATTTTCAACAGCTCGGACACATGCATTTTCGAATGTCCAAGCACGGCGGAAATTTGCACGGGAACGTCAAAAACCGCCTCAAGGTCTTGCGGCCCACGGCTTTGCGCGGCTTCCGCCCCGTCGTCCCTCGTCCCGTTTGACCGCCCGTCCAGCTCATTCAGCGACAGCCCGCTCTCACCCGCTTTTTCATCGTTGTCGCTCATGATTGATCCTGTTCCTTGCCTGCGCCCGCAGCGCCAGCGTCATGTTTGACGCCGTCGTTCTTGCTCGGTCGTTTCACCTCGTTTTTTCCCTCACGGCCTGCGAAGTAGCGTTTCACCGCCTGATCCAACTGCTTCTCAATTGCTGAACGATCTCGAATAATCCCGCCGTCCGCCCACTCGATGCGGCAATCGCCGCGACTCACTTCAGGCTCGCCCAAAATGATCAACCGTCCATCAAACCCGCGTTCATGAATAAGCGGCTCCACACGCTCCTTCAGCCCTTCCACGTCCCGCTCGCTAACGCGAACGACCAGATGCGGCGCCCGACGCAAGGGGCCAAGGCTCTCGGAAATCAAAGCCACGATTTCTCCAAGCGGCTCGCGGGCGATCAAATGCGCGCATAAGCGTCGGCCAATCAGAAACGCCAGCGCGATGGCGTCTTTTTCAACCCTCGCCTTCTGATCGTCCAATTGGTCAAGCAGAGACGCCACCTCGCCCGTCAATCGCTCCACCTCCTCAGCCAAACGCGCCTCCGCAGCGCTCGCGCCCTTGCCTTCACCTTGCGCAAGGCCTCGCTCATAGGCCGCTTTTTCGGCCTCGGCCAAAAGCGCTTCATGAGCTTCAAGCAAAATCGTCGGCGGCTCAGGCGTCGGCGCCGGCGCCTCGCGCGAAGAGGTTGCGTCTTCCGCCTTCCTGACGGCGAAGTCTTCATTAAACAAAAATCGCGCCGGCTTGACGGTCTGGGTCATGGCTCTCATCATAGCTTGGTCATCAGTAGATCAACTCGTCATCGCCCTTGCTCTTGGAGAGCATGATTTCGCCCTTGGCGGCCAGATCCTTCGCCGTCGCGACCATAGCGGTCTGCACCTCGTCCACATCGCGCAGACGGATTGGCCCCAAAGCCTCCATGTCATCCAGCAACAACTTCGCCGCGCGCGAGGACATATTGCCCAAAAAGTAATCCCGGACCGTTTCTGAAGATCCTTTCAGCGCGATCGCAAGCTTGTCCTTCTGCACGTTGCGCAACAACGTCTGGCAACTCGCCGCGTCAAGCTTCATCAAGTCGTCGAAGGTGAACATCAACGTTTTGATTTGTTCAGCCGATTCGCGGTTGTCCTCCTCCAGAGCGGCGAGAAACCGCGCTTCCGTCTGCCGGTCAAAATTATTGAAAATATCCGCCATCATCTCATGGCTGTCCCGGCGGCTGGTGTTGGTCAGATTAGACATGAACTCAACGCGCAAAGTCTGCTCGACCTTTTCAAGAACTTCCTTTTGCACAGCCTCCATCCGCAGCATGCGGTTGACGACCTCCATCGCCAGCTCTTCGGGCAAAATCGACAGAACCCGCGCCGCGTGCTCAGAATTGATCTTCGACAGAACCACAGCCACCGTTTGCGGATATTCATTCTTCAGATAGTTTGCGAGAACGTTTTCCTGAACATTGGACAGTTTTTCCCACATGTTGCGCCCCGCAGGACCACGAATTTCCTCCATGATCGCCGCGACGCGGTCATTAGAAAGAAAGCTCGCCAACAGCCTCTCGGTCACGTCGACATTGCCGGTCAACGCTCCCTTGCTTGAGATCTTTTTCACGAAGTCAATGAAAAGACCTTCAAGCATTTTTGGCGTCACAGGGCCAAGGCGAGCCATGGCCGCGGAAATCTGGCGCACTTCAATCTCATCCAGCTGCTCCCAAATCTTGCGCCCATGTTTCTCGCCCAGCGCCAAAAGCATGACCGCGGCGCGTTCTGAGCCAACCAGATCCCGATCCGTGTCGGTATCGCTAAGAGTGAGCTGCCGCCCTGGCATAGATGATGACGCATCCATATTTTAAGCCGCCTCATTCAACCAGCCACGAATAATCGTGACGGCTTCAGTGGGATATTCTTCAATCATTTCGCCAACTTTATTCATTGTAGTGGCTTGCATCGCGCCCGCCGCCTGAGCTTCTTCAAGCCAGCCGATTTTCTCTTCTCCGCTTTCCTGCGTCTCTTGCTCCGGCCGCTGGTCCGTCAAAGCGGTTTCTTCAACCAATTGCCCGTTCGAATCCACCACCAACGCCGGCTCCGGCTCGTTCTCATGCAAGATCTTCTTGATCAACGGGCGCACGGCGAACAAAGACAACAACACCGTGATCAGGAGCAAAACGCCTAACTCGACAAAGCGCATGAGATCAGCGCGCGTAAAGTCGAACAGCCCTTCTTCGCTTTCCACGAACAAAGCGTTCGGACCTTCGGCGAAGCGTAGGTTCACCACCTCGACCGTATCGCCGCGCGTCTCGTCAAACCCAACGGCGGAACGCACCAGCAAGGCGATTCGATCCAGCTGCTCCTGAGTGCGGGGCGTGTATTGCATGTCCCCATTTGCATCCGGAGCGTAACTGCCGTCCACCAACACCGCCACCGACAGCCGTTTCAATCCGCCCGCCTCAATCACTTCGGTGCGGGTGGATTTGGAAATTTCGTAATTAATCACTTCTTCGCTTGAACTGGAGACGTCCCGTTTCCCCGTCCCGCCATTTTGAACGTCTGCGTCCGGCAACTGGTTGCCAACCGTCACCCCTTCCGGCTGATCCGTCGAAGTGGAATTGTCCTCGCGAGTTTGAGTGGAGCGCACCACCTGACTTTCCGGATCAAACTGCTCCGATGTTTCCGTGCGGCGATTAAAGTCCAACTCCGCGCTCACCTTCACCCGTGAGCGCCCGATTCCAACCACCGAGTTAACGATTTCCTCCACCTGCAGGCGAAGGCGGCGCTCCATCTGAACGCTCTGCTCTTGCAATGAAGAAGCGATGAAGCCCTCATTGCCCTCTTCGTCGCCGCTGGCCAAAAGGCGGCCGCTTTCATCGACGATAGAAACCGAGCTCGGCGACAAGCCTTCCACAGCGCTGGCGACGAGATGCTGAATGGCGCGCACCTGAGATTGCTCAAGCGTGCCGCGAACTTTCAGCACAATTGACGCGGTGGGCGGCTGGCGATCACGCTGAAAAAGTTGCCGCTCCGGCAGAACCAGATGAACGCGCACAGCCTGCACACGGTCGATAGTGCGAATCGTACGCGCCAACTCGCCTTCCAGCGCCCGCACCAGATTAACGTTCTGGACGAAGCTCGTGGCGCCCAGCGTATCCGTTTTATCAAAAATCTCGTACCCTACAGAGCCGCCCGTAGGCAGGCCATCTTCAGCAAGACGCATTCTAAGGCGCAATATCTCATCTTGCGGCACAGCGATGGTGGCGCCGTCGCGGCGCACTTCAAAATTCACCCCAAGACTCTCAAGCTGCGTTATGATCGCGGAAGAGTCTTCAAAGGTCAGATCCGTATAGAGCGGAGCCATCTGCGGACTGGACACCCGCAACATGATGAATGCGAAAGCGCCGACGAGAATCGCGGCCACCGCCCCCATCGCAGCCAATCGCGTCGGCCCCAGCGTCTTGATCAGCTCTGAAAATCCGTTCACCTGCGCCTACCTGCATTTCACTGCTCAAACCAATGGCCAAACCATCCAGAAAAGCCAAAAGGGGATGGATGACATCGGCCTTTCTGAATGGCTGGTGGGCAAAATTTGCCGTCCAGATGGTAAACAAGTTATTAACACAGAATTAACAAACTTCTAAAATGGCTGAATTCCGCCGTTTTTTATGTGCAAAATGCGAAAATTTAGCGGCAATTTTGACCTATTTTATTAACTTCAGTTCTCATTTTCTGAAAAAAACTGCACGAACAAAGTGATTTGCGCATTTTTTGAGAAGTGTTTTAAACAAAAAAGGCCGGCCAAATTGGCCAGCCTTTTAATTTGAAACACGATCGAAAATCCGACGCTCACACATTAAAAACACCCTTGATCGAGACACGTCTCATTCGGTGTTTCCTAGCCGGGCCGCATCCCTCGCGCCTTGCTCCACGGATGACCCACCCGGGGAGTATTTCTTGTGATTCTCCTGTCGTCAGACCGACAAAGTTTAACGTTCGAGAAGCTTGCCGCAAGGAAGCGACGCCGTTAACGGCGCCCCTCACTCGCGATAATGCTGCACTCGCGTCGCCCTTAAGCCCGCAAGCCCATGCTTCTCTATTGACTGCTGCCAAGAGAGAAACTCCTCAACCGTCAACGTGTATCGCTGACAAGCCTCGTCAAGAGAGAGAAGCCCCCCCCTCACGGCCGCCACAACTTCAGCCTTCCGCCGGATAACCCAGCGTCTGGTGTTTTGCGGCGGCAGGTCGGCGACAGTCAAAGGACTGCCGTCCGGCCCGATAACATATTTAACTCGTGCACTCACTTGTTCGGTCATTGTACTCTCACACTAACCATGACCAGTTCGAGTGTGAGAATACGCTGATGGTTTTAAGAATTACCTAAGCAGCCATCAACAATTCGGTAATAATTCAAGCGACTCATTCAGACCATCGAACGAATCTCGCTTCAGAAAAGAGTCAACATGAAGTGAATCAAACAAAAATAAAGAAAAACAAAAGAAACTCCCAATTTGCAATTAATATTTACAAGAGATTAACTTCAATAACGTCGCTAACAGCGACCCGGCCGCCGCCAACCTTCAAAATCGGCTCTGTTCCGCTAAAGTCGACGCCCGTCACAATCCCCTTGATCGTTGTGGGAATGACGCTCCCCAGCTGCCCCGTATCGTCTACGGAGCGAATTGAGATCGTATAGATCCCATCGGGGGAATCCGAACCCGTATTGCTCTTGCCGTCCCAGACAAACTGATTGGCGCCGTAGGTAACGTCCTCAACGGACGAATACATCAAGGCGCCATTGGCGTTGCGCACCTCGATATTCGCCCGGCCCGCCTCTGGCGCGTCGAACGTCCAGCTCGCCTCGCCGCTCTTCAAGGACGTCGACGCGCCTGAAGCCGTAACCTCACCGCCCACATAGCTTACAAAGCTGGAGGCGTTCGCCGCCTGCACGTAAGATAAAACGTCGCTCAGCTGGTCATTAGCCTTGATCTGCTGTTCAACCGAAGAATATTGAACCAATTGTTCCGTGTATTGTGAAGAATCCATAGGATCCAACGGATCTTGATTCTGAATCTGCGTCGTCAATATTGACAAGAACAGTTCATAACTGTCCGCAACGGAGCTAATTCCGGACCCGGATTGAGACGTCGTTCCTCCCGTGGAAGAACCAGAGGCTACAGGCCATAGCGTCGTCATTTCATGTCTCCAAAGTTAAATTCACAAATTCAAGATGTCGCGGTCATTCAATCAGCTCTGAATGTCATATCTGGATGTCCACCGCGCCTGTGGCGCCGCTCACCGTTGTTTTTCCAGCCAAAGATTGAGATTGCGAAAGCTCGTCCATTTCGCCGGCGCGCTTCGCGTCTTCATTCAATGCGGCGCGGGTCTGATCGTTCATTTGGCGCTCTTGCTGTCCCTGTCCGAAGCCCGCATGCGCACCATTATCTTTCAAGGAGAACTGAAGCCCGCCAGGCTCCGTCTTGAGACCAGCCGCCTCCAACGCCCGTTCAAGACCGCGGTGGTCGCGCATGAACATGTCAAGCGTTTCGCTCCGCTCAATAAACAAATGCGCTTTCACCGAGCCATCTTGCGCGATCTTCATCTGCACGTCGACGCCGCCCAATTCCGCCGGATCAAGGCGAATATGAAATTGACTGGAGTCTTTGCCGCTCTGCTGCGTCAATTGTTTGGCGACTTGAGCCATTGCCGCGGCGGCGAGCGCTGGGTTTTGATTCTGGACCGCATTCTGCTGCGGGACGCTGCGCGCAAAACGCGCAGGGTCCGTTTGCATTGTTTGATCCCAATTTTCACCGTCCAACTGAAAACCCCCGTCATCCGCCGCGCCACCAGAGGCCATGGCGCTGACGAAGGTCAAGGCGGCGTTGGCGACCCCGGAACGCGCGGAGCCCGACACAGGCTTGCCAGCGCCAGCCGGCGTTGGAACATCAGCCCCAACGGCGTCTTTCGCTACAGCGCCGCCAGTTGCGCCGCCGCCCTCTTCATTCATAAAGAAATATTTCCCAGCGCCATTCAAAACAGCCGGCGCGTCCATTGACGCGCCTGAAACTGAGGAAACAAGAGAGGAAGCCTGCGCCTTTACAAAAGTCGCCTCCAGAGCAATACGCCCGTTTGCAGGCGATTTCTCCGCAGCTCGTCCACCAACATCCCCCTCCCCGCTCACCGAGCGTCTCTCAATATCCGCTCCAACTAAAGGCGCCGCGCCGCCGTCCGCATCACCTTTCTTCATCTGCGCGGGAACAGGCGTCACAGCCACCGGAGCGCTATTTTCTTCAACGCCGATCTGTTTCACAAAACTAGCATGAAGAAACGAATGCTGAGACGTCTCCAGCGTAGACGCTGGAGCAGGCGATAGCGCAGATAATGACGCACTAACCTGAACGGCGCCAGTTTTCGCGCTATCGCCAAACGCCGCCACACGCGCCGCAAGAGCAACAGCCCCGGGAACGCCCCCCTCGTCATCTCCCGCCGCACCCGGAGCCGGGGACGCGGGAGTTTCAACAGCTTTCGTCGCTGGAATGGGCGGCGCCAGTTTTTCCCCCGTCTCCACGCCTCCAGATTTGGCGACCGGAAAACCCGCCACCTTCAAGTCTTCGTCAACGGCGGATTTTGCGCTCGCCTCTAACGCTAAGCCAGCTCCCGCCCCATTGACGCCATTGCGCCCATCGCCGGCAAGTGTCTCCCCTTCCGCCCGTCGTATCCTGTTCGTCACGCCAGAGAATATTTCCGGCCGGGACGGCGGTGTCTCCAAAACGTCAGCATTGGCGGGCGCCGCGCTGGAAGATTCTTTACTACCTGTCAAAGATGAAACCGCAGAGCTTCTTTCCTCAAACGGCGCGCCTGACCCTACGTTCTCTGCGACGACGGCGGTCTTCACGTCAAAAGCCAAAGACGCTTCCACCATTTGAGACGGAGCGCGCTCAAAAACCATGGAGTCGGGCTCAACCAACGTCTCTACATTTTCCAATATGGCCGCGGCGTCCACGCGCAAATCGCCCTCGGCGGAGGGCTGGGATATCCCCTCCAACACGTCAGGCGCCGCCAGCGCAGGACTTGCGAAAAACCGAGGAAAATTAACGTCCGACTGCTCCGCGGCAGCTTCCTCAAACGGCTCAGACGTCGCGCTCTTTTCATGCGCAGCCGCGTCCATATCCGCCGCCAGCAATTTCTCCCCTTGTAAGTCCGCATCCGCCAGACGCTCTTGCGCGGCGTTCATTCGCAATTCCCCAGGAGGTAAAATCGAAGCGAGAGACGCGGCGCTGACCGTCGCAGCCGTGTCTTTCAAGGCTATTTCGCTGAAACTGTCCTCTGAACCGCCAATAGACAAGTTTCGTTTCGCCGCCTCGGCCTCATCGACAGATATTGAAGCCTCACTCTTGGAGGAAAAAGCGGAAACCACCATTTTCATGGAGGGCGCGCCGGCCATGTCGAGCGTCGCCGCCCCCGCGTCCGAGACTTCGCCGACGACTTCAGTAAGCGCCGAAGAAAAACTGCCTCCCGACGCTCTGGGCAGCCCTTCATCCACGGACTCGCCCACCCGCAAACCGTTATTCCCCATAAGAAAAAAGCCACCGATATCCAACGGCATCTCCTCAAACAACCGCGCGAGGTAAAATTGCACCCCAGCCGAATTTTAGAAATCTCCCTATGACATGCAAGTTCCAAGCCACTATTGAAAATCAGTATTTACATTATAAAACAATAAGATAAATTATCAGCGTCAAAGTTACGCCATTTTATTCAGGCAAGGATTGCCGGGTTGGGGCAATCCTTGCCGAACGCTGTTGAAATAAAAACGCGTGAGTTGAAATTAGCCCATTGGCCTTGAGCGAAGATTTTTTATATAGTGCGCCTCAACAAGACATTCATAATGGGGAAATAGCTAGGCGAACCAAGCCCCTCCCCTTGAAAGCAGGCGAAGCGGTGGCCCAAGACAATCCGCATCGCGTCATGCGTGTCAGTCCGATCACGGAATATTCCACGACGCCTCCGCGCGTCTGATTATTCCAAAATTGAATTTACGGATGATGACGGGACGTTTCATCTCGCCATCCTGAAGGTGAAACCTATGCTTAACAGCCTTGACCTGCCCAAAAGTCCAGCGGACACCCGCGTTGTGGTCGCCATGTCCGGCGGCGTGGATTCTTCTGTCGTAGCGGGCATCCTCAAACAAGAAGGCTATGACGTCATCGGCGTCACCCTTCAGCTTTATGATCACGGCGAGGCCGTTCACCGCGCAGGCGCATGTTGCGCTGGGCAAGACATTCATGACGCGCGGCGCGTGGCCGAGCTTCTGGATTTCCCTCATTATGTTCTTGATTATGAAAAACGCTTCAAGGAAGCGGTTATCGACAGTTTCGCAGAAAGCTATATTGCGGGCGAGACACCAATCCCTTGCGTGTCCTGTAATCAGACGGTGAAATTTTCCGATCTTCTGGAGACGGCCAAAAATCTTGGAGCGGACGTTCTGGCGACGGGCCATTACATCCGCAGCAAATTGGTCAATGGGCGGCGGGCGCTGTTTCGTCCTGTAGACCTTGACCGGGACCAGAGCTATTTTCTGTTCGCCACGACGCCAGCGCAAATCGACTTCCTTCGTTTTCCGCTCGGCGGCATGACGAAGCCTGAAACGCGTGAGCTCGCTCATAAATTAGGCCTGTCCATCGCCGACAAACAGGACAGTCAAGACATTTGCTTTGTGCCGCAAGGGAAGTATTCCGACATTATCGAAAAGCTGAAGCCCGGAGCTGCGGAAGCCGGCGACATCGTTCATGTGGACGGGCGCGTTTTGGGTCGGCACGAAGGCATCATCCATTACACCATCGGCCAGCGCCGGGGCATCGGGGTGGCCACGGGAGATCCATTATATGTGGTGCATCTGGACCCGGACAACAGCCGCGTGATCGTTGGACCGCGGGAAGCTTTGGCGACGAAGATCGTTGACCTGCGCGACGTCAACTGGATTGGCGAGGGCGAAATTTCCGACCTTCCCAAAGAGGGGCGTGAAATTTTCGCCAAGGTTCGCTCCACCCGCCCGCCGCGCCCAGCTGTGCTGCGTTATGATGAGGGCAAGGTCACAGTGGAGTTGGCGGACGGCGAAGCCGGCGTCGCCCCCGGGCAAGCCTGCGTGTTTTTCGACAATGACGCGGATGATTCTTGCGTTCTCGGCGGCGGCTGGATTCAGCGCGCCCGAAAAGATCCCGCGTCAGAGGCGGCGATTACGCGGCTTATCGACGGCCCCAGAACGGTGGTGGCGCAAGCATGAATCAACGCCTTTCCGCTGCCTCGCAACGCCGCGCGCATATAAAAAAACGCCTTGTCCGCAAGCTTGACGAAGAAGCGGTTCGCTTGTCATACGCCCGATGGGCGCCGGTTTATGACGCCATTTTCCGCGGCCCCTTCTACTTTGGACGGGCGGAGGCGGTAAAACGAATTAACATGCACGAAGGTCGCATTTTAGAAGTTGGCGTTGGAACCGGCATGTCCTTGCCGCTTTACAAAAATGACCTCGAGATCGTCGGCATCGACCTTTCACCGGAAATGCTGGCGCGGGCGCAATCAAAGACGTCCGCCCAAAAGCTTACGAACGTCAAGGCTCTTTTGCCCATGGACGCCTGCGAAATGGCTTTGCCGGACAATAGTTATGATTGCACCGTCGCCATGTTCGTCATGTCCGTCGCCCCGGACCCGATCAAAGTCCTGCGAGAAATGGAGCGCGTCACCCGCCCCGGCGGAGCGGCCTTTGTGGTCAATCACTTTTCCACCGACAAAGGGTTACGCTCCCATGTAGAGAAATGGCTGCATCGCCACGCCGGGCGGTTGGGATGGAACCCGGAGTTCCCACGCGAACGGATTTTGGGGCAATCCGGACTGGAGCTTGTTAACGAGAAACGTCTTTCTCCTTTCGGTCTGTTCACCTTGCTTGAACTGCGAAAACCAGACTAGCCGCGTCTCGTCTAGTCACTTTCGCTTGGCCGTCCTCGCCTGTTTCAACGCCACACACGCCGGCGCGGCGACGCATCCCGCGCCAGCATGTTTTTCTAGCGATAAATCAATTGAAGCAAACCCCGACTAAGCGCGCTGTCCTCACGGGTCATATCGATAAGAAGGTCGAAATGATTTCGGTTTGGAACCTCCATCAACGCGCTTTCGAAACCGGCGCCGCGCCACGCCTTATCAAACGCGACTGACTGGCGTTTGAAGCCAGCCGGTTCGCCGTCCGCATAGGCCACAAGAATCGGGCAACCGTTATCCGGCATGTTGAGCAAAGGGCTAAGGGCGGCGACCGAAGCCTCATCCAACTGAATCCACTCCTGCACGAAAGACTTGGCGATCGGCCCCAGATGAAACAGGCCGCTGATGGGCATAGCGCCTTTGACAATATCCACGGGAACGTCAAATGCGTCATGCCAGCCGCCCGCCAGCAAAGCGCCGGTCAAATGCCCGCCCGCCGAGCTGCCGCCCACGAATATACGCTGAGGATCGAGGCCATAGGCCGGGCCATTACGCCAGATAAAAGCGACGGCGGCGCGCACCTCGCGCACGATCTCCGCCAGTGTGACTTCAGGCGCCAGACGGTAATCCATAACGGCCGTGGCCACGCCAGCTCTAGCCAACATAGGCGCCATAAAGGCCGAGTCGTTCTTCGACAACGCCCGCCAATACCCCCCGTGAATAAACAGAAAAACAGGCCGCAACTCCCCCGCCGCCGCGCCAAGAACATCAATGGTTTGCCCGCTCTCTTCGTCATAAACAACACCTTGACGCGCCCCAGGCATGCGCAGCGCCTCGTCTGACAATTCACGATAGCGTCGCATCTCTCCTTCGAAAATCTCCAGAGAAACTGAAGCGCGAGCGTTATAATCATGGTCGACCCGCACCCGTGGCCAGCCAGTCTCTGCAATAAATTCGCTCATAATACCCCTCAAACACGCGATTCTACGCACAAGGGTGCTCTCGAGCGAAAAAAACCACAAGCCCCCCCTACCGTTGTGCACCGCAGTAGAGAGCAGAAATTCAAAGGAAAAATATTAGGCCAGTCATTTCACCAAAATTTGAAATCGGCCTTATAATGAAATATACATTCTATAAAAATGACAATATGGAGTTTGAATATGCAAATTGATGAATTTGATAGAAAGATACTATCCATACTCCAAGAAGATGCTAGTCTTTCTATAGCGCAAATATCCGAGCGCATAGGTTTGTCAGCGACACCATGCTGGCGCCGCGTTCAACGACTGGAGCGTGAAGGTTTTATCGATGGGCGAGTAACGCTTTTAAATCAAAAGCGTATAGGTCTAGACCTTACCGTTTTCGTCATGATCCGCACCAATCAGCACAATCGCGCCTGGTTGGATAGATTTAACGCCGCGGTTAACGACTTTAGCGAAATCGTTGAAGTCAATAGATTGGCAGGTGAATATGACTACGTTTTAAAGGTTATCACTAAAAACAACTCGTCATATGACAGTTTTTACAAAAGATTTATTGATATAATAGAGTTGAGCGATGTCACTTCCTGCTTCTCAATGGAACAAATCAAGCAAAGCACCCGGCTCCCCCTCGAAGAGCTCTGACGATGCTTGCCAACAGCTAATCAAGCGCATCCGTGACGGAGTGATCGGCGAGCGCAGCCCCGTGCCCGGTCCCTTCGGCCCGAAGCCGCTCATCTATGCCGATTACGTCGCCTCCGGCCGTTCTCTAGATTTCATTGAGAACGCCATGGTCAAATACGCTTTGCCTTGTTATGGCAACACCCACACGGAAACCTCCTACACTGGCCGCGAGACCACCCGATTGCGGGAAATGGCTCGCGCAGAAGTGAAGAACGCGGTTGGCGCAAGCGACAAACACGCAGCCATCTTCACCGGCTCAGGCGCGACAGCCGCCGTCGACAAACTGGTGCGCGCCATGGGATTATACGCGCCGGAAGCCTTGCGCCGCGCTCCGTCCTTACGACCCAGATCAGAAACGCCGGTCGTTTTCGTCGGCCCCTATGAACACCACTCCAACGATTTGCCATGGCGTGAAGCCATGGTTGACGTTGAACGCATTCCGCTGAACGACGAAGGTCAAATTTGCCTAGAGACGCTTCGCGAAGCCTTATCGCGCTTTGAGGATCGAAGCGTGAAAATCGGCGCATTCTCCGCCGCCTCCAACGTCACCGGCGTCAAAACCGACGTGCGGGCGCTGGCCACGCTGCTGCACGAGCATAACGCCTTGTTCTTCTGCGACTTCGCCGCCGGCGGCCCTTATATGACCATCGATATAAGCGAAAGTCGTCCCGGCGCAAATGATCATATCGACGCGATTTTCCTCTCTCCGCATAAGTTCATCGGCGGCCCCGGCGCCAGCGGTCTTTTAGTGGCCGATCGCAAATTACTCTCAAGCAAAGTCCCATCCGTGGCCGGCGGGGGCACGGTGAGCTATGTGACCGGCGATCATCAGGCTTACGTGCGTGATGAAGAACGACGCGAGGAAGCAGGAACACCGGGCATTCTTGGCGACATTCGCACCGGCATGGCGCTGCGCTTGAAAAGCGACGTGGGCGCCCAGCGGATCGAAGAGCTGGAGCAGGCCATGGTGAAGAAAGCTATCGCCGCCTGGAGCCTCGAACCGGCGATCAATCTGCTCGGCTCCAAATCCGCCGACAGGGTTGGTATTTTCTCCTTCAACATCTCCCATGGCGACAAGGACCTGCACCATGGCTTCGTCGTCGCCTTGCTGAACGACCTCTTCGGCATTCAGGCGCGCGGCGGCTGCTCTTGCGCCGGGCCCTACGCCCACGACCTTTTGAAGATTTGCCCCGCAGACGCGGAACGTCATGAAAATCTGGTGCAACAAGGCTCCAGTCTCATGCGCCCGGGCTGGGTGCGTCTTGGCTTCAATTATTTCTTCGACGAGGAAACCGTCGATTACATTATCGAAGCCGTGTCTTTCATCGCTCGTAACGGCGCGGCTTTCCTGCCTTTCTATCAGGTAAATCCGGAAAATGGGGTCTGGAGCGCCATCACGCCCCTTCCCCAAACGCCCAGCGACTTGCCTGATTTCAGCGCTGTCTGGCGCGGCGACGCCCCCGCCCCCGCCATTCAAACGAACACGCCAACGCTCAAAAAGTGTATGGAAACCGCACTCGAACTCGCGCGCAATCCCGCTCAGGCCGGACTCAATGGACAAGCAGGGACAGGCCCAAACCATTCGCCCCTTTCCGCCGAGGCGGAGGCCATGCGCTGGTTCTGGATGCCGAACGAAAGAGAAGTCACAAAAAAGGAACGCCTTTAACACATAGCAATTTGTGTTAATCCTGTGGCGGGATAAATAATCCGCAAAGGAATTGTCCAATGCCAACGCCCCATCACCACCCAGGTTCGCTTTGGGCCCATGTCACAAACGAACGCGCCCCAACGCCCGCGCTCGCATGTTCCATTGAAACCGACGTCGTCATTATTGGCGCCGGTTTCACCGGCCTCTCCACCGCGCTGCATCTAGCCAGAGAGGGGCGCAACGTCGCCGTGCTCGAAGCCGCGCTTGTCGGCTGGGGCGCCTCCGGGCGCAACAATGGACAAGTAATCCCCACGCTAACAGCAGCGGAGCCAGATCTTATCGTCGAAAAACACGGCGACGCCGGCGCTCGACTCGTAAGCCTTATTCGCGACAGCGCGTCTTATCTTTTTGACCTCGCACAACAAGAAGATATCAAGTGCGAAGCGGAGCAAAATGGATGGTTTCAACCCGCTCATACGGCGGGACGCATGAAACTGAGCGCCGCCCGAGTGGAGGCCTGGAGCCGCCACGGCGCACCTTGCCGCCTGCTAAACAAGCAAGAGGCCGCCGATCTTTTAGGCTCCTCCCTCTGGCATGGGGGGATGTACAACCCGACTGGCGGACATATTAATCCGTTGGCGCTGGCGCGCGGGCTAGCGAAGGCGGCGGAAAACCATGGCGCGGTCATATATGAAAACACGCCAGTCTCCCGCTATGAACGGCGCGGCGACGGCTGGCGCGTGACCACCCCCGACGGCGAGATCAACGCCCGCGCATTGGTTCTGGCCACGAACACTTACACGGACGCTCACGTCAAACATCTGGCGCCGAAAATCGCCCGCAGCATCGTTCCGGTTCTATCGTGGCAAATGGCGACGGAACCGTTGAGCGATAAACAACGCAGCCAGATCATGCCGCAGCGGCAAGCGGTCTCCGACACCCACGGCGACTTGCGCTTCTTCCGTTATGACGCACGCAACCGCCTAGTAAGCGGGGGCGCGCTGATCTTTCCGCAAAACGGCGCCGAGAGATTGAAAAAATTGGTCGGCGCACGTCTGGCCGAAGCCTTCCCCGCCCTTGGAACGCCACGCTTCTCACATGTCTGGAACGGTTACATCGGCATGAGTGAAGATCGCTTCCCCCATATACACCAGCTTGGACCAAATGGCTGGAGCTGGGTGGGGTGCAATGGCCGCGGCGTCGCTCTTTCCGTGAGTTTGGGCCGCGAGCTCGCCAAAGCCATCAGCGGCGCGTCCCTATCCTCCCTCGCCCTTCCTCTTACAGAACCAAAGCCAATTCCCTTTCAAAACCTTGCTCGCCGGATCGCCCCCGCGGCGCTCGCTCTTTACAGATGGCGCGACAAGCGCGGCTAAAACATCACCGCAAAAGGGACACCAGCACAGGAGCCACATATGGCAGACAATAAAACAGCAGACACCGAACACAACATCACATTGGACATGCTGAAAGCCGCATTCGCGATGCGCGCAAAGGCCTATGCCCATATATTCGACGTCCTGCGCGAAGAGTTTGGCGCGGAGAAAGCCGTTGAGCTAATTGGCGAATCCACCCGCCGGCTTGGCGCGGATATGGGCGAGAAATTTGAAGACCTTGGGCCAAATAACCTGGAAGGTTTGAAAACGGCATTCCTCGGCGGCATTCCCTGCGCCTCTGAAATGTTCGCTCCCGAAGTAAAAAAATGCGACGACGAAAGCTTGGAGATCCAATTTCATCGTTGCCCTCTAAAAGACACATGGGCCGCGCAAGGACGCAGCGAAGAAGACCTTCAGTTGCTCTGCAAGGCGGCGGGCGCCATCGATGGCGGCCTGTTCACGAGAGCCGGCTTCACCTTTAAAGGCGAGACATGGGAACCGGGCCGTAGCGGATGCTGCCTGCTGAAAGTGGAGCCGGGAACCGCCGCGGCATAATAATTTCTTTCATCCATCGCGGGAGGGGAAACAAAACTGACCGCGATGGACCAGGCAGCATGAAATTCCAAAAATACGCCATAATGCGCATGCTGCTCTCTTTCGAGAAGACCGACAATCTTCTAAATCAATAATAAGGAAGAAATTCCAGTACTTTACCCTTGGGGAACAGGAGAACTTAAATGCACGTCACCCGCAGAACCCTCATTGGCCTTGGCGCAGCCGCGCTCGGCGCTTTCGGCGTTTCAACCACGGCCTTCGCTGAAGATCCAATTCTAATTGGTTATCAACTGCCCTTGACCGGCAACACGGCGCAATATGGTCAGGACTTCAAGACGGCGGCGGAAATCGCCCTCAAGGATTTCAACGCCTCCGGCGTTTTGCCCGTGCCCGTGGAAATCATTTTTGAAGATTCACGCTCAGACGCCAAGGAAGGCGTCGCAATCGCCCGTAAATTCGTTGACAACGACAAGATCGTCGCGGTAATCGGCGATTTCACCTCCACCGTCTCCATGGCGGCGGCTCAGGTCTACAAGCGCGCTGGAATGGCGCAGCTCAGTCAGACCGCATCGCACCCCGATTACGCCAAAATCTCCGAATGGCAGTTCCGTAACATCACCACCCAAGCCCAAGAAGGCGAATATAACGCCGACTGGATGCTCGACAAAGGCTATAAGAAAATCGCCGTGATCGCCGAGCAGACCGACTGGGGCCAGTCCGTCACCAAAACGTTCAATGAGAAAATCGAAGAAGGCGGCGGAGAGATCGTTTTCTCCGAGTTCTTCAACCGCGGTTTGCCGGACTTCCGCTCGATCATCACCAAGATCGAACGCGCCAAGCCCGACGCTGTCTACACCGGCTTTTTCTATGAAGACGGCGCCCAGTTCATGAAGCAGATGAAGCAGCTTGGCGTCGACATTCCCGTGCACTCCACATCCGCCGCTTATAATCAGAAGTTGATCGAGCTTGCCGGCCCCGCCTCTGAAGGCCTGTATCTGACGGCCACCTTCCTGCCCAGCAGCGACAAGGAGAACGTCAAGGACTTCGTCGCGAAATGGAAAGAACAGCGTGACGGCGCAGAGCCCGGCCAGTTTCCCGCCCAGGCCTTTGACGCGGTCAACATCATGCTTGAAGCCATCGTTCGCGCCTATCCGGATGTGACCCGCGCCAGCGTTCGCGACGCCCTGCTTGAAACAAAAGACTTCCCTGGCGTCACCGGCGACACGTCTTTCGACGAAGACGGCGAAGCCTTGAAAAAATTGACCAAAGCGACCGTGAAAGACGGCGTTTACACACAGATCGACAACTAAAATCAAACGTCGCTTTTCAAACGCGCAATCGACTGAAAAGCGGCGTCACCGCAGCAAACGCCCGAAGGCGGGTCACAGCCCCCTTGATCCGCCTTCGACGCTGGACGGAAAATCAAAAATCAACAAACGGATGACAACATCCGCGACATCTGTGCAGGACGATATCGCCCCACTCGCCAAAGCTGAGCCGCACGGGTAGATGCCGTTCCTTTATCTTTCACCCGCCGAGGATAGATCCTGTGTTGGACCCCTATTACCTTCAACAATTGATGATCGGCCTGTCTCTGGGCATGATCTACGCTTTGATGGCCATCGGCTTCACTCTGATTTTCGGAGTGCTCAATGTGGTCAATTTCGCCCATGGCGAAGTCTATACAATCGGCGCTTTCGCCGGCCTGATGGCCATCGCCGCCTTTGGCCCACCTCTCTTGGTCGTGTTCTTTATCGTGCTGGCGATCGGCGCGCTGGCGGGCTTCAGTCTTGAGCGTCTCGCCTTCAAACCCTTCAGACGATTTTCCGATGAAGCTTCTCTGAAATCGCGGGCCATGCGGGAGGCGACGCTCATGTCCTCCCTCGCCATGTCCATCATCGCCCGCGAGGCCATGGAGCTTTTATTCGGCTCCGAACTGCAGTCGATCAATATCGACTACCTGATCAACAAGCCGATCGAAATCGGTCCAATCACCATCGTCAACGGCGACATCATCATTTTCGTCACCGCCGCCCTGATGATGGCGGGCTTGCAATATCTCCTGAAATATTCCGCTATCGGCCTGTCGATCCGCGCGGTTTCAAACAACCCTCTTGGCGCGCGCTATGTGGGCGTAAACACCGACAGAACCATTATTCTCACCTTCGTCATCGGCTCAATGATGGGCGCGCTAGCCGGCATTCTCGTTGGTCTCTATTATGGAGCCATCTTCCCGTCCATGGGCTTCATCCCTGGCATCAAGGCGTTTGTGGCCATGGTCATGGGGGGCTTGAGCTCCATTCCCGGCGCCGTGATCTGCGCCCTTATTCTGGGGCTGTCGGAAAGCATAGCCACCACATTCGTCTCCTCCGTCTGGGCGGATATGGTCGCTTACGGTTTCCTGCTCATCACTTTGGTGTTTTTCCCACAAGGCCTCTTCGGAGCGAGGAGGGAACGTGTCTGAAGATACTTTGAAACCTTATCTACTGAAATTCGCCTTGCTCATCCTCCTGTTCGTGCTGTTGCCGATCATGCTGGTGAAGCTTGATCAGGGGTATATTTATCAGGTGGTGACCATCGCCTTGATTTTCTCCCTGCTGGCGGTCTCTCTTCAACTCATCACCGGCGTCGCAGGCTTGCTGCATTTGGGTCATGCCGCCTTTTACGGCATTGGCGCCTATGTGGCCGCGCTTCTTGGCGCCGATTACGGCGTCGGCTTCACCATCGGCCTGCCGCTGGCGGGATTAGGCGCGGCCTTCATCGCCTTTATCGTGGCTCTGCCCACCATGCGATTGGTCAGCATCTATTTCGCCGTCGCAACCTTGGGCATCGGCCAGATGGTCTATCTGGTCCTGCAAAACTGGGTGGATGTGACCAAGGGGCCGAACGGCGTACTGCTGTTTTCGGGCATTGATCTGTTCGGTTTCAACGTGGAGAGCGAACTGGGCATTTACTTCGTCGTCGCCAGCATCGTCACCCTGTCGATCTGGGTGATCCATCTGCTTAGCCATTCCTACTATGGAAACGCTTTGCGAAGCCTGCGCGAAGACGACCAATGCGCCGACGCCATGGGCATCAACACCACCCGTTTGAAAATGGAAGCTTTCACCATCGCCTCATTCTTCGCCGGGATCGCCGGCGCGCTTTGGGCTTACACAACAGGTTATATTTCGCCGGTGGACTTCGATTTCTCCGAATCCATCCTGATTCTGGCCATGGTCGTGGTCGGCGGTCTTGGCAGCATTCCCGGCGCCATCATCGGCGCCTTGCTGCTGATCTTGCTGCCCGAGATCCTGCGCGAGGCGGGCGATATCCGTAACATCATCGTCGGTATCGTCATGTTCGCGTCAATCCTGTTCCTGCCTCATGGTCTATTTGGCGAAGTCTCCGCATTAAATTTTGTCCGCCGTCAGCTTGGCGGCGCATGGCGCGGCGCTGCTGACAAACAGAAAGTGGGGTGGAAATGAGCCCTATCCTGGAAATCGAAAACGTTTCACGCCGCTTCGGTGGGCTAATGGCGGTCAATGAGGTCACCACTCACGTCAATACCGGGGAGCTGATTGGCCTCATCGGCCCCAACGGCGCGGGCAAAACCACGCTGTTCAATCTGATCTCCGGGTTCACCCCCGTCTCCTCCGGCGTCATTCGTTACAAAGGCCAGACCATCAGCGGCCTGAAGCCTTACGCCATCGCCTCGCTTGGAATCTCACGCACGTTCCAGAATCTGCGCGTTTTCCCAAACATGACCGTGTTCGACAATGTCTCCGTCGGCGCCGTTGGGGCGATCAAACAATCGTCCTTGCAAGCGATCTTTGGCGGCGGCAAACGCAGCGACGCAATTTCTGAGCGCAGCTGGGCGGCGCTGGAGCGCGTAAACCTCACAGACCAAGCCAATGATCTGGCGGCGAACCTCGCTTATGGGAAACGCAAATATCTGGAAATAGCCCGGGCTCTAGCCATGAACCCGGATCTGCTGATCCTTGACGAACCCGCCGCCGGGCTCAATGATTCTGAAACGGCTGAACTGGCGACCTTTATCAAAGAACTACATTCCGACGGTTTGACCATCATGCTGGTCGAACATGACATGGGCCTTGTAATGGGAATTTGCGAACGGGTCATCGTGCTGGCCTCCGGCCAGAAAATTGCCGATGACGTTCCGTTGCAGGTCCGTCAGAACCCGCAGGTTCTGGAAGCTTACTTGGGGGTCGACTGATGGGCGTGCTTGATATTGACAATCTGTCGCTCAAGATCGGCGTGCAGGATATTCTCCATAACGTCACCTTGAGTCTGCCGGAAAAAGGCATTCTGGCTATTCTCGGCGCCAATGGCGTCGGGAAAACCAGCTTGATGCGCTGCATTTCCGGGATTTATCATTCCACCGGCGGTGAAATCCGTCTGGAGGGTAAGTCGATCACCGGATTAAAGAGCCACCAGATCGTCGACCTTGGAGTACTGCAAGCCCCCGAAGGGCGGCAAATATTCTCCAATATGACCGTACGGGAAAACCTGGTGATTGGCGGCGGCCCCCTGAAAACTCAGGAACTGGACCATGTGCTCAAGCTCTTTCCCAAACTGAAAGAACGACTGCAACAAAACGCGGGATCGCTTTCCGGCGGCGAGCAGCAAATGCTTTGCATTGGCCGCGCGCTCATGCGTAAACCCAAAGTGTTGTTGCTGGACGAACCCTCGCTTGGCTTGGCGCCCATGCTGGTGCGTTTCATTTTCGATCTGGTCGAACAGATCCGCTCGGAAGGCTATTCGATTCTGATCGTGGAGCAAAACGCCAAGGCCGCCCTGCGGATCGCCGATCAGGCTGCGGTGATCGAAGGCGGAAAGATCATCATTGAAGGCGCCGCCGATGATTTGGCCAATGACAGCCGTATCGCGGACGCTTATCTTGGTGGACATATTCACACATAACCTTGAACCTGCGAGTAGGCGGCGGAAATTCGCCGTGTAATCCACAAAGCCACGCTTGCGAGCGGCGACCGCCCGCAAGCCAGCAAAACGGAGATGAATGATGACAACGCTTCCCATGCTGGAAAAACGTCGGATCGAAGCGGAGATCCTGAAATGCGTTTTCGACGTCCTCGTAGAGCGTCACGGCCGCGACGAAGCGGAAAAGGTCATTGGCGAGGCCGTGTCCAACTCCGCTATCGAGCAGGGAAAAACATTCCGCGAGAAAGAGCCGGCGGAGCCCGACCTGAAGAGCTTCTCCGACCTCCTGCCCTTATGGAAAATGGAAGACGCCTTGCGAATGGACATTTTGGAGGAAAGCCCGGACAGGCTTGAGTTCAACGTCACTCGCTGCCGCTATTCGGAAATGTATAAGGAAATGGGCCTTGGCGACATCGGTCACCTGTTGTCCTGCAACCGGGATGGCGACTTCTGCATCGGCTATAACCCCAATATGGAGCTGACGCGCACCCAAACCATCATGAAGGGCGCGAGCCATTGCGATTTTCGCTACCGGCTGAAAAAAGACGGCGAAGTCTGAAATTCGCCCGAAACCGCACCAGAAGCTACGTCAGAAAAATTAGAGCAACGCCCGCCCCAGCGCTCGCAAGCCGCTGCGCCGGCGGGCGTTTAGACACAAGACCTATCGACAGAAGCGTCAGCCCCGCTCCCACTTTCACGAAGGCCCAAAGCGCCGGAAGCGGCTCGGTCCCAAGGGCGATCAGATCTCGATTGACGATCATGGCCAATGGAATGAGATAAAGGCCGAGGCCAAGCAACATGGCGCTCACCGCCACTTTTAACCAGTTTTCCCCCGCCATTCCCGCGGCGATGAACACCGCCCCGCACACCGGCGGCGTGATGGTGGACAAAAGCGCGAACCAAAAAACGAACAAATGCGCCAGCAACGGCTCCAAACCCAGAGCGCTCAAGGCCGGCCCCGCCACAGAAATGCAGATCACATAGGCCGCGGTCGTGGGAACCTCCATGCCGAGGATCAAACAGGCCAAGGCCGTTAAAAACAAAGCCGGCCAAAGAGCGTCGCCAGCCAACGACAAAATGACGGATGTGACCTTGACCCCAAGACCTGTCATGGACAGCACGCCAATCACGATCGAGGCGCAAAGAATGATGGAGCCGATCAGCGCCACCTGACGTCCCGCCCCCACCGCGGCGTCGGTGAAGCGCCCGAAAAACTGAGGCAAGGACACCTCAAGCTTGGCGTTTGCGAGCAGCAAGAGCGCCGCGGCGACAATGGCGATGCAAGCGGCGTATTGCGGGGTGAAACCTCCTGCGAACATAGCTGTGAGGAGAAGGAAGAAAGGAACGGCGAAAAACAGCGAAGTGACGATGATCGCTCGGCGGTCCGGTTGCTGCGCCGCGTCCACGGGCCTGAGTTCATAGCGGGTGGCGAAACCGTTGATCCCCACCCAAACCGTGAGAAAGTACAAAAGGGCGGGAGGAAGCGCCGCCGCCATGATCGACGTATAGGGAACCCCCGTCAGTTCGACCATGACAAAAGCCCCCGCCCCCATCAACGGCGGCATGATCTGCCCACCCGAGGAGGCCACCGCCTCCACCGCCCCGGCGAGGGCGCGCGGATAGCCCAGACGGATCATCGCCGGAATGGTGATTGCGCCGGTGGAGGCCACATTCGCCGAGGCGGAGCCGGAAATGGAGCCAAATAACGCCGAAGACAAAACCGCGACTTTCGCCGCGCCGCCTGTTAGACGACCCGCGACGGCGGTGGCCACATTCATGAAGCCCTGTCCCGCTTCGCCCGCGTTCAAAACGGCGCCGAAAATAACGAAAATTGCGACCACGCCGACGGAAACACCCGTAAGAGATCCCCAAAGCCCGCCTTCGGCGAACACCAGAGTTCCCAAAAAACTTTCAAGCGGCAAGCCAGGGTGGCCAAACTCGCCGGGAAGATATTGACCATAAAGCCCGTAGAGAAGCGCTGCGAAAGCCACCAGCGGCAAAGGCCAACCAATCGCCCGCCGCGCCATCTCCAACGTGACCGCCAGCAGGAAAAACCCAAGGGCGATCTGAAACTCGCCATAAGCGAAACCATATTGGTCGGAAATCGCCGCGGCGTTAAAAGCGATATAGAGACATGCGGCCACGCCAGTCACCGCAATCAAGACGCCGCTGACTTTCTGCCCGCGCGTTTTCGCCATGAAAATCAAAATCCAGGGCAGCGCCAACGCCATGTGAATCGGGCGCGCCACAAGCGCCGGCGCCAAGCCATAAAAGATCAGCCCAAGATGGAACGCAATCGACAAAACGCCAAGCGCCACCCACGCCAGACGGCCATTCGCCTGCTGGATCATCATCATAACCCTTCGTTAGATCATTGAGTAATGCGCCTAGAGCGTGTCCGGGCCAGCACAGGATGCGCGCAGAAAAACGCCGCCGTCCTCGGATGGCGGCGTTTTTCGTTGTTACTTGAGGTCGGCTGGCGTTTCAACGCCAGCTTCGCTGTAATATTTCAACGCGCCCGGATGCAGTTTCCCCACCATGTTTTCCAACAGCTCAGGAGACACAGCCTTCCACCAAGGGGCGTTATCCCCCATTGCGGCTTTTTTCTCCCAAAACGTCTTGGTGATCAAATAAGCCGTTTCGTCGCTCATTTGCGTGGTGGCGTAAGCCATGACCGGCAAGGAGGTGGTGACGATATCCTCCTCAACGCCCGCATAGGTTCCAGCGGGCATCACCAAACGGGTGCGCTTCGTTTTCGCGACCTCGTCATCGCTCATGCTGACCAGCGACAGGTCAGAACTCGCCGCCGCTTCCACCACATTTGGCGCGGGAAACGAACCGGCGGTGACAAAAGCGTCGATCTGTCCATTCTTCAACGCGTCGGTGGCGTTGCTCAACTCCGCGTCGGCGATCTTGACTTTATCCTTCAAACCGAACAGATCAAGATATTTAGCTCCTTCGCGCGCGCCAAAAGAGCCTTTGCCAAGAAGAATGGTCTTGCCTTCAAGGTCCGCCAATTTAACCGATCCGTTTCCGCCCTTGACGACGAAATGCATGGTCAAAGAGGGGATCGGAAACAGACCGCGAATATCGGCGAATTTCTCGCTCGGACGCTTTTCAAACGGACCTTTTCCCGCCTCGGCAAGTCCAACAAGCGCTGGCGGCGTCGTGAAAACGTAATTGCCGGGACGAACCGCCGCCTCCATGACGTTTTGAACCGACCCCTGACTTTCTTCCACCGTCAGGATCACGTCGCCGTTGGTTCCTTGCTTGATCGCCTCGGCGAGCTCGACGCCCATTTGATAATAAGACGTTCCAGCTTTCGCTGATTTATATGTCACCCGGGTTTCGGCCTGCGCCGCGCCGGAGGCCACAAGAGATGTGAGCAGCGCCGCCGCCAAAGTTTTAAGAACGGTCATTCATTCCTCCCCAATACTAAAAAAGACATCGATTTCGCAAAGCGCCGCAAGGCGGTTCATCCGGCTCGATTTAAACCAGCTTAGAACATTCTTGAGGGGAGCATAATCAGATTAGTAAGGTTTTTTCCACATGAGAGCGCATAAGAGGGGCATATTTGCAACCTCCCGTTTTACGCTCAGGCGCTTCAAGCACGCCACTTTGGATTTTTTAATATTGCGCCGTTCGCTATGAAAGCCTGAGTCGCGGCGAAGCTGCGAAAACATGGTTCTAAAATCAAATCATTCCGACAAAGCGACCGAGGCCGGAAAGTAATTGAACTCTTCCACCAGAAGGTCCTGTAACAACTCTGATTTCATGCGCGAATTGACGTTCTCCTTAATGCGCGTCTTCAGGCCGGCCAGATCATATCGGTCAAGATTTTCAAAATCTATGGAATCATCCGCATAAATCTCCCGAAAGGCTTCGTCGATGACGAAGGGATGCGGCGGCACGGCGAGGCGCGCCAACTCCTCTCCGTCAACGGTGAAAACGAATTGCGCCACCACATAGCCCGCAACCCGCCCTTCTGAAATGATGGGGACGCTAATCGCTCTGGTTTTTTCATAATCAAGCCCCGCCATAGGCGCTGGATTCTGGTCCGCAGCAAAAACATCCGTCAACCAAATTCCAGCCAGATAGCTGGAGGCGATCGTTACCGCGGCGACCCAGAGGCCGAGAATGAAATGACGCGTCATCTGATCCGTTCCCGAATTTCCGAAGTGGCCGAATAGGTTCCGTCAGAATCCGCATCGAGCATAGAACGCGACACTATATCTGAAATTTCCCGGACAGCCTCCAAATGCGATCCCAACAAGTTCAAGTTCTCTTCTAGCGTGTCGCGAAGGTCTTCCAAATGCTCGCCGATGTGTAACGGCACTGGCCTTTCGCCAAAACGCTTCGCAGCGCGGCTCAATTCCAAAAGCGCATGGTTCTTGCCGTCCCCATAGGGGGCAAGATCAATGGCGACACGCTCGCGCAGCGCGCTGGTCTCAGCTTCAACCGCCGCGCGCGTGCGCTCTATCGCAGAGAGCATAGCGCCGATCGCAACGGTCTCATCATAAGGAGCTTCGTCGAAAACCTTAGTCAGCGTTTGGTCGTCAGTCTTAATAGCAAGTTTGCTCACATTGGCCTCCTGGACCAATTAACGTTGAAAATTTCAACGCCAATTTGAAAAATAAATGCTAAAATCGAAATCACGCCGCATCTTCGTCCTTGATCCCAAGAGCGTCAGCAAGCCCAACCCCGCCCCCGGCGGCGATTTGACCGCCAAGTTGTTCGGCAAGCATGGATTTCCAGACACTGCCGGCAGTGCCAGAGCCATAGACAGCCTCCGCATCCTTGGGCAGCATCGTTTCTACGAATTGTTGCAAAAGAAACGCCTCGAATTTCTCCGCCACGCCGCCTACGCCTCCAGAGGCTTGATGACGCCACGCTCCACCAGACATTCCCGCGTCGGAAAGCACCGCAGGATTGGCGTACCCCCCAAAAACCGCGCTGAAATCTCCCGGTTCAGACGCAACCGGGCCAAGGCTCATCAGCCGGTTCGTCGCCGCAGCCTGACTTGATGGTTCCGCAGCGCGCGCTACGCCTAAAACAATATCCGAAGGAGGTGAAATCGCCATTGTCTTATCCCTATGCATCAAATCAAAAATCGATTCCCAGCTTTTCTCACGTTAACCGCGTGGGCTTACGGGAAGCTTGCGTCGACGCGGGCGGCAAGCTGATCGACAATGCGGATATGCTCGCGTTTTTCTTCTTCTTGAGCGTGACTCGCCTGCGACACTTCGAGAAACCGCTCTGTCATGCGTTTGACGACGTTGCGTTTGGCCATTTCTTCTTCCGCTTTCTGACGCGCATCGTTCAAGCGCGCCTTTCGCGAGGAAATCTCCCGCAAGCGAAGAGCGGCCGAGTGCAACAGCATTCCATTTATCACCGGATCGCCCCCGGAAAGTAGGAACATCAAACGATGCTCGGAACTCTCAAGATCGCTCTGCTGACGCTGGATCGTCGCAACTTTGACCTGAGCTAGTTCCTGCAGCTGCTCTTGGACCCGCAATATTCTTCGAATATTCGAAAGCTTTTTGGACATTTCATCCCTCTCGAAGCCAAAATGCGAAGGCGTCAACGAAAATCTGCAACATTTCGCTAATCACAAACATAGTGAGGAACAATCCGCCCGCGATCACGAACGGCATTGCGATAAAGAACACCGGAATTTGCGGCGTCAACTTGTTGGCCAAGCCAATCGCGAGATTGACCAGAACGGCGTAGACGACAAACGGGCTGCCGATGCGCAGACCAATCAAAAACGCTTCTTTCAAGCCATCCGTCACCTGAACCAACCCGGCTTGCGCGGAAAACTCGCCGATGGGCGGAATTGCTGAATAGGAGCCAACCAAAGCGCTGATAATCTCCCAATGCTGGCCGGTAATGAACAACATGGCCGTCGCTGTCAGGGTCATCAAACTCGCCAGCGCCGGCAAAGGCTCCTGCTCCGTCACCGCAGTTCCCGGCAGACTGGTTATGCCGATCGACATGGCTGCGAGCGTGCCTATGGTTTGTAAAGCGCCAAAAAAGGCTCGACCGACAAAGCCGATAGAAACGCCGATCAACATCTCGGTGAGTATGAATATCACCACCGTCGAACTGCGTAGATCGGGCAACGCCGAGCGCAACACCGGCGTCAGAAGCGGCGCAAGCGCCAGCGTGATTCCCAGAGCGACAAACAACTTTATCTGCGGCGGAATCCGCGTGCTGCCATATCCGGGAATGACCATCAAACAGGCGCCGATCCGACAGAAAATCAGAAAGGTAGCGACAAGAAACTCTGTCCATACAGCGCTCATGCTCACTCACGAAACGCTGCCAACGGTCTGAATCTCAACGCCCCGCGCGATCTCAAGATGAGAAAGAACCGGCAAAGTTGGGAACAGACGCTCAACGATCATTCTCACATAAGAGCGGGCCTCAGGAGCTGTAACCAGCACGAAGTTTTCACCCGCCGCCATCCGATCGCGCACGATAGCGGAAAGCTCAGAGCCGAATTTCTCAACGAGCTGCGGCTCGATATCAAACTCGACCACCTCACCTTTCGCGTCTCGCTTCAGGCTTTCATGGAACGCCAGATCCCAACGGTTCCCCAAGCGCAGAACCTTGAGTTTACCGCCTTCGGAAAGGTCGCCGCAGATTTGCTGCGCCATGCGCATGCGCACATGCTCCACAACCTGTTCAGAGCGACGCACGTGCGGAGCGATTTCCGCCACCGCTTCAAGAATGAGATGCAGGTTGCGGATGGAAACGCGCTCGGCCAACAAAAGCTTCAACACAGCCTGCAAACCTGAATAAGAAATATGCGCAGGACAAATATCGTCGATCAATCGCTTATACTCAGGATCAAGGCGATTCAGCAGCGCCCGCATATCTTTATAGGAAAGCAATTGCGGTAGATTATTACGGATCACTTCGCTCAAATGCGTGAGAATGACCGTCTTATTATCTACAGGCGTCAATCCGCTGCGGCGAATTTCATCTTCATATGTTTTCGCCAACCACATGCCCGGCATGCCAAACGCCGGTTCACGCGTTTCTTCGCCCGGGAGATCGATTATCTTATCTTTTCCAGTGATCACGAGAAGTTCGCCAACCCGCAATTCATGCGCCGCAACCACCGTGCCATGAATTTTTATCTCATAGGTTTTAGGCGCCATAGTCAAACTGTCCGTCAAGCGAATGTCCGGCACGACAAAACCATATCGCTCGGCGAATTTGCGCCGCATCTTGTTGACCCGATGCGCAAGTTCACCATGAGAGGAGAGCATCTGGGCGCCAAGCTGCTTGCCAAGGCAAAGCTCAATTTCAGCGGTTTTCAAAGATTCCTTCACGGAATCCTTGGTCTCAATTTGCTTGCGGTTCGTCTCGGCCGTGGCCTTGGCCTCTTCACGCGCCTTCTTTTCCGCCAACTTGCGCGGGATCGTATAGCCTGTGAAGGCCATAAGCGCCGCCAGAGCGGCGAAAGGAAGCACCGGCAAACCGGGCACAAGCGCCAGAATAACCATAAGCGCCGCCGCTACGAACAAGGCCCGTGGATAAGTGCCAAGCTGCCCCAGAACCGCCTTGTCGGCCGAGCCGCGCGTACCGCCCTTGGAAACCAGAAGCCCTGCGGCAAGCGAAACGATTAGAGCCGGAATTTGAGTGACTAGGCCGTCGCCGACGGAAAGCTTGGTGAAGACGTCAGCGGCCTCGCCCACGCTCATATCGTAGCGGGTCGCGCCAATCAGAATGCCGCCGAAAATATTCACCGCGGTAATGATCAAGCCGGCGATGGCGTCGCCGCGCACGAATTTTGACGCGCCGTCCATCGCCCCAAAGAAGGAGCTTTCCTCCTCCAACTCCCGGCGGCGCAACTGCGCTTCTTTTTCGTCAATCAAGCCGGAGTTCAGGTCAGCGTCAATGGCCATCTGTTTGCCGGGAATGGAGTCAAGCGTGAACCTTGCCCCCACTTCGGCGATTCTGGTGGCCCCTTTGGTGATAACCAGAAAATTGACGATCACCAGAATGGCGAAAACCACGAGCCCAATGACGAAATCGCCACTCATGACAAATTGGGAAAACCCGTTGATGATGGCGCCGGCGGCCCCCAATCCCTCATGCCCATTCGCGAGAATAACCCGCGTGGTGGCGATATTGAGAGACAGGCGCAACATGGTGGCGATGAGAAGAATCGTCGGAAAGCTGGAGAATTCCAACGGCTTGTGAATCCACAAGGACACCATCAAGATCAAAACGGAAAGCGCGATAGAAAGCGCTAGACCGACATCGATCAAGAACGGAGGTATCGGCAAAAACAGGATTGTCAGGATAATGACAATCCCAAATGCAAAACCAACATCCCGACTGTTTTTTGGGGCTGTTTCGCCCGATGCGGCGACGATAGCGTCAGACATGCCGCTCCCTCATATGAGTTCCAATGTCCTCAAAATGGGACATAAGGCTTGCGCGAGGATTGCGTCATGAAGGAAAGCCCGGTTAATCTGGCGCAGCCAATCGATGCGCTCAATGGCGCACGAGGCGCCCTCGTCCCGCTTTTCGGCGATAAATTCCGCGTTTCACTCTCCTCATTGATGTTAGGGCTGCGAATTCATGAAACACAATTCAACTCCCCTGCTGGCGTGTTTGATCACATTGATCGGGATGGGAGCAAGCGCCCCAGCGCAAGCAACCAAACCGGCGCAAATGGGCGAAGCACAAGGATGGAGCGACAAAGCGCTGTCCTTGTCAGACGTATGTCCCAACGCAAACTTGAAAGACATGAGCCAGGCCGACGCGCGATATTGCGCCGAAATGGGACCGCTCGAAACAGCTATCCGCTTATTTGGCGAGCCGGAGTTCGAGCGCTGGCGGATCAATGTCAAAATGGACATTGAAACTGAAGTATCGCCATCCCGTAACGTCAGCCGTTCCACCATCCAGATGGGGCGTTACAATATGGGTCCAGCCATCTACCGGGATTTGGTGGAGGCTTACGGCGCCGAAAACGTTGACGAAGCATTGAATGACGACACGCCGAGCGATTCAATTTCCTTCACAATGACGGTCACGCAAAATCTGGAAGACGAAAGCAAACCAGCGCAAGTTCAATTCTCCAACGCCAGTCGGCGCGTTTTATCCCATGATGAAGCCGCCCAGCGCGAGTGTTTCCTCATGTTCATGGGCAGGGCTTCATGCATGGAGCTAAGCGCGCCGGATGAGCGCCCATTCGAACTTGGCGACGAGCGTCCGATCCCGAAAGTCCATGCCCCTTGGGAAACGTCACAATCAATGAACGCGGCGGCGGCGCAAACACGCGCTCTCTCTTATGCGAACGGTTGGAGAGCCGACATTCAAGGCGCCGACGTCTACATTGGCCCAGAAGCTGGCGACTTAGTTGAGGAAATCGGCGAAGATACGCTACGCCGTCGCAGCCTCCCCAGCGAAGTCACCATAGACGCAAGCGTAGGCAATGACGGCGCCGTCCTGGCGCTTTCCGCGCAAATCGCGCTGGACGATAGCGTTCGGGAGATCGTCACGCTAATCCCCGACTGGATAAATGATCAGGGAATGTTCACGGCCAGCAACGGATATATTTGCGCCCGCGGCGACGTGACTGACGGCGTTCTTACGATTTGCCCCTGAAAACAAGGGCCGCTCTATAGAGTTTCAACACTATAGAGTTTACAAGCGAGACGCGCGGCCAAGAACCAGCTTGAGACTTCGCGCGTTCTCCCCTCATGCGCCGGAATCGTCAAAATCCATTCTCGATCCGATCGTAAACCACTTCGGTGAAGCTGAATATCTGAGAGCCGATAAACGGTCCAGTCGCGATGATCATCAAAAAAATCACCACAATCTTGGGAATGAAGGTGAGGGTCATCTCCTGCACCTGAGTCAACGCCTGAAACAACGCGATGACAAGACCTATCACCATGGCGGCGCCGACGGCGGGGCCTGATCCAACGATAATGGTCCACAGAGCGTCACGGACAAGATCAAGCGCATCAGTTTCATTCATTGGGATGGTCCTTGAAAATCAGGAAATCGTTACGCCGGGTCCAATCAAAACCTGTTTGCCGTCCGCCAGCGTCGCAATCGCTCCATCGGAGTAAATTTTCACCGACTCGACAGTTCCGCTGACGCCGTCAGGAGACGTGACCGTTTTACCAATCAATCCGTCAGCTTGCGTGATCGACATCTGCGCCAGCATGTTGTCCAGCTTCTGGTTCGTCTGAATGGACTGCTCGACTGAAGAGAATGACGCCAGTTGCCCCATGTATTCAGCGGAATCCATAGGATTTGTCGGGTCCTGATTTTTCATTTGAGCGACAAGGAGGTTCAAAAATGCGTCATAATCAAGCGACGCCTTGCGCGCCGCCTCCGCCGTGTCGGACTGAGTGGCGGGCGTGGCGGCGCTGGTTGCAGATACAGTTGTCATGCCTTCATCCTTCAATCACGTGTTTTCAACGCCCGCTCAAGCGGCGCAAAACTGGGTAGATGTCTTGCCCGCCGCAGCGAAGTGAGCCGCGCGCAATTCCGCCGCCGCTTCATCGTCTGACGCAAGGATTTTCTCTTCGATAGCGTAAAGACCGCGTATGGTCTTCATCGCCTCATAGCACTGCTTTTCACTAATGAAATGCGAAACGGAGCGCAGGCCGGCGAGAACCTCTTCGTTGGAAAAGCTGGTCATGAGCGACGAAATCAAATGAGTGAATACGCCGCGCGTCTCCTTCGCGGTGCTTGGGTCGATCAACATCAATTGGACGACGAAATAGAGCTGGCGCAAAGGCGTCGTCGTCTCATGCGCCTGCAGCACATGAGTCTCCAGCAAAAACTCCACGTCATTGAGAATTTCAACGCTCGCGCGCCGTTCAAAGCGCACCACCGCGCCGTTGATGAACAACCGTTCGCCTGCTTTGAGCATTAAACGCATGGGCTTCATTACTTCAGTCCATCCCGAATGATTGTATTGATCTCAATGATGGAATCCAGATCGTCAGACTCGCGATTGCGAATACGGTCCAGCTCCTTCATCACGAAAAGGCCGACGGAGATCAAATCCGCGCGCAAAGCCTCGGGCAAATCGTTCTCCTTCGCCGCCAAATCTTCTATGAAAAAGCTCCATAAGCGCCGCATTTCATGCATGGCGCTAATGGCTTCGGGCGTTTCAAGACCGCTATCCTTGACTAGGCGCAACCTCTCAATAACGTGCTCCATGGCGGAACGTTCGCGTCCACGAGAATCTTCGCAAACATCCTGAAGGTTTTCCGCGTAATAAAAGCTGTACATTATGTCCCTCACACCGCTCGCAGGGCGTTTCAATTGTTACGATCAGATCCCAGCGGAACTCACTTGCATCACGAAAAATCGAGAGGCTTACAGATATTTCATCAAACTGAGATCCTTGATCCGCGCCGTGATGGCGTAGGACGTTTCAATCTGCGTTATGACATTGCTCAACCGCGTCGAAGTCTCATAAGGATCAACGGCTTCAAGAGCATTTATCCGGCGGTTGATGATGTCCGTCTGCAAGCTCAGCTTGGTGGAGGCGTTGCTCACTCGTTCTTGGGCGCTGCCGACTTCCCCCACCAGCGTGTTCATTTCCTGAACAGCCTCCGCCAGCGTTTCAACCGCTTTGGTGGCGAGAACTTCGAATGTGGAGCCGGTCATTTCCGATCCGCCCAGATCCGCGACCATCGTGTAGGCCGTCGCCAACTTGCGGAAGGCCGATTCATTGGCGCTGACGGAGGTGTCGATCAACTCGCTGGTGGAGATCCGATTACGAACCGCCTTATCCGACGCGCTTGACCAATTCGTGTTCCAAGCGCCGGGGGCGTCAAACTCCGCTGGAAAGGCCCCGGTGAGGAATGTGTCCAACTGCGCCGGCGTCATGGTTTGCACGCCAGGATCATTCTGCGCGTAACCGAATTCGGCCAAGAAGGCGGCGTCCATCGCCGTTTTGTTCGGCTGCGCCGGCGTTCCGTAATAATCATTAATTGGGCTGACGTCGGTGTTGATGCCGGCGAAAATATAAGTGCCGTTAAAGGAGGTGTTCATCCGGGCCAGCAACTGCTCAAGATTGCTCTTGGCCTCGGAGATGACAACGTCGCGCCCCGTTTCGCTGTTACGCACAGCCACCAGATTAGCGATGAAGTCCTGCGCGTTGTCGCGCAAATCCAGCATCGCCTGTTCAGTGACGTCCAACCGCGTGGCCACCAGACCATTGGTGTCGATGATCGTGTTCAGACGCTCAAACTCACGCCGCAACGAAACCGTTTCCCCAGTGCCGATGCCAAGGTCCAATCCAACGTCCGCCTTGCGTCCAGAAGACATTTCCTTCTGCAATTGATCAAGCAGGCTGGTTTGCTTCATCAGGGAAATACGGGTCGCCTGTGAAAGAGCCTGGCTGGAAATGAAGGTCGTTTTCATGGTTTTACCTCACTACTGCCATGAGTTGTTGCAACATGCCGTCAATCGCGCTCATCAGTTTGGCTGTAGCGCCGTAGCTGCGTTCAATATCCAGCATGCGCTGCATTTCCTCATCAATGTTGACGCCGGTGGCGTTCGACAATGACTGAGCCGTTCGGCCAATCACGACAGACTGACTGTCGGCCTCCGAGGTCGCTTGCTTTCGAGCGCCTTCAAGCCAACTCACCGATGAGCCGGCGAAAGCGGTCAAGGAATTAGTGGGGTCAGTCTTGGTGGCGATATCGAAAACCATTGGATCGTCGAATTTTCCGAGTATCTCCTGCAGGCGATCAGAAAAGCCAGCTTCGCCTCCGGGGTTGTAGCTAGGTCCCGCGAAACCGCCGTCGCGCAACCGATCAAGGCTACCGCCGGGCTGCTCCGGATCGGCCAATGGATTCACGTCAATGGTGGTCGCCAGTCCCGGCTTCACGACGCCAGGCGTAAGAACGCCCGGCGAGCTATGAATGAACAGACCCGGACCAAGGGGTTCGGAGAAGACCTCAATAAGGCCATGGGCCAATTCATCCAGCTGATTTTGATAGGTCACGGCCGCATCATCGCGTACGGCGGTAAGACCCGCGATTTTACCGCCTGAAACCGGCATGGTGGCCCCGGGCCCCGCAACGTTAACGCCGTCAACGAAAACGGCTGAGCCGCTAACGCCGGGAGCGAAAGTATTGGTCGGCGTAAATTTCACTTCACGAGGAACCGTCTCAAACAGCACCACGCCGCTATCCGTAGTCACGACGATGTCGTTATTGGCGCGGGTCTGGGTGCGTATCCCCATCTCCTCCGACATGGCCAGCAACACCCGGTCGCGGTTATCAAGCGCGTCGGTGACGTCCTGTCCCGATTGCGTTCCTTTAATAATCGTCTGATTGAGACTCTCCAGATCAGACAAAAGCGAATTGATCGTTTTTACTGAATCGGCGATTTTCTCGTCAGCGGTGGCGCGAACCTGCTGCGTCGCGTCCGACGCGGTGCGCAAAGTCTCCGCCATATCATAAGCGTTCTGGAGCATTTTTTGCGCCAGAATCGAATCCTCAGGCTTGGCGCTATATTGCTGCACAGAGTTGACAAGCTCGCCAAGCCGAGCCGCCGGCGAGAGCCCCAGCTCCGGATCGCCAATCGTCTCCGACAAGCCCTCCAGCCCGTCAAGCATCGCCTGACGCGCGGAGCCTACCGCGGTCGCCTGCGTCAAATTGCGAAACAGCGCCGTGTCCGATACTCGGCCAACGCCCTCGATTTTCAATCCGCCGCTTTGGCCTGAAGCATTGGTGAGCGTGGAGATCAACGCGGATTTGCGCGTATATCCAGCATCATTAGCGCCAGCGATATTGCGCGACAAAATCGAAGCTTCAGTTTGGCGCGCAGTCAATGCGGATTGCGCGACCTGGAGAGCGACGGACAAAGACATGATACTTCCTCGTTACGAATGAACCCTTTTTTTCAAACGTCTCGACGCTAAAGCGCCAAGACGTCTTACAGCTCAAGATCAGCGTTTGAGATTGACAAGTTCGTTCAGCAGATCAGAACCCGTCTGGAAGACCTTGGAGTTAGCCGTGAACGAACGCTGCGCCTCGATCATATTGGTCAGCTCGGAAGCAAGATCGACGTTGGATTGCTCCAAAGCGCCTGAGGCGATAGAACCCAGTCCGCCCTCGCCGGGAAAGCCCACGCGCACGTCGCCCGACGTGATGCTGGCTTGATAGACATTGCCGCTCATGGGAGTCAGATTATCCGGGCTTGGAACGTCTGCCAGCGGAATTTTATAGCTGGCCTCGCGCATGCCATTTTCATAAATGGAGTAAAGCGTTCCATCGTCGCCAATCTCAACCCGCTCCACGCTTACCGGTGGGTTACCGTTCACATAGGGCGACTTCATTTCATAATCAGCCGCGAGCTGCGTCATCTGCGCCATGGATAAAACCATGGGCTGACCATTGGGAATCGTGAAGGAAATATCCGTGGGGCTGGCGCCTGTCAGATTCCCGGTCGTCTGATCGAAAATCAGCGACGTGGTTCCCAGCGCCGCGGCGCCGTAAGGGAAGCCGCCTGAAACCGGATCAGCATCCGCCTTGTTATAAATTGTCACTTCCCACGTAGCGTCGACAGGCACAGGAGGAGGCCCAGGAAGTGTCGTCTCCGCGCTCTTGGTCAGATAGACGTCCAACATAACTTCATTACCGAGATTATCGTAGCTCACCAATGAAGACTTCGCCGTCATGGTCGCCGTCGCGGCGTTGGCGGAAGGAAGATCCGCCGCCGCGACAATCGCCGCGTTGGAAGGCAGGTTGCCGTTGAACGTGCCTTCCGTCGAAGGGTCCGCTTCAAGCTGCAGCTGGGAGATATTAACGTTTTCAAGCCCGGTGAGCGCATTAGCCACCACATTCGGCGCGCCATTGGCCAGACTATATCCTTGCAGGTAATAACCGGCGGTATTGACAAGGTTGCCGTCGCCATCGGGAACAAACGCCCCGGCGCGGGTCAAGGCTGGCGTGCCGTCCCGGTCCGCAACCACGAAAAATCCATTGCCCTCAACCGCCAGATCCGTTCGCGACGTCGTGTAAGCCACATTACCAGGATCAGAAATGGCGTAGCGGGTTTTCGCCTCCACGCCGCCAGAGACATATTTGCCGTTCCCCTGACCGGAAATCAACGAAGCGAATTCAGAAGACGCTCGCTTGTAACCGGTCGTGCTCGCGTTCTGGATATTGTCCGCGACGGTGCCAAGCTTACTTGATTGCGCGTTCATTCCTGACACGCCCGAGCGCATCACTCCATAAAGACTCATGGAAACTCTCCTGCTTCCGCGAGCACGTTTCAGACGGAAGTCCCGCACGAACAATGCTCAATCTGTTGAATTTAAAGAGATTTTATGAAAGGAACTCGTCATTTCATAAAATCGCTCAAACTGCCTCAATCAAATAGAGCAAAGTATTCTTGCCTGAAACTTGTCCCCATATGGGGATAAATAAATTAAATTAATACATTTTTAATCAAAATTTACACTGACCCCATATTGTCTCTATTGAGAGATTTTCGCTCTAATATTAGGATCCGCAAAAAGATTTTGCTTGCGCCGTCCATTGGCCAAATCCACTCGCCACCATATTGCGAATGACAAGGCATACGTAGCGCTTTTGCGCCGGATCGTTGTTTGGCCCAGCGTGGTAACGGGCGACGGCCATGGTCCAATTGCCTTCGCGCGCGCGCAGCTGTTTCAAAAAACGAGCGGCGTATTGAACATTCGCCCGAGGCGAAAGCATCTCCGCCACGGAACGAAACTGATCTCCATGGTAGTAATGATTGATCTGCATGCAACCGACGTCAATCAACTTACGTCCCTGGGCGCGAGCCGAGCGGAAAGCGGAAAGCGCCGCAGTCTGAGACGTCGCGAATATGGGCTTGCCTTCAACGTTGAGCGCATAAGGGTGCAACCTGTTCTTGCGCCCGGTCTCCGTAAGCCCCACCGCATAAAGCACTCCAAGCGGCACATTGTAACGACGTGAAGCCGCGCTCATCTCCCGTTCGCAAACCGGTTTAGCGTGCGCGTTCGGCGAAGCGATAACGCCCCCCGCCGCGCTAAGACCAACAAGTAGCGCCAAACTAGAGAGTGAGGCCGGACGAATTCGTTTGCGGGAGTTCATCGCTCGCGTCTCCGTTAACGTCAAAACCTTGCATTTCAGAAGTCACCACGCCGCCAGCCTGCTCATTTGAGCTCTCACCGCCAGAGGCCTGCCCCTCAGACGCTTGGCCACCGGCGCTTTGTCCAGCTCCCCCGCCTTCAGCTTGTTGTCCCGCGCTAGAATCGGTTGGAGGCGCCGCATTCCCGTTAGCGCTCACCTGCACCGTAGGACGCTCGCCGATCGCCACCACCGTAATGTTTTCAGCCTTATAACCAGCTCCGGTCAAAAGCTTATCCAAGGTTGTGCGGTTTTGCTCCAAAAGCTGCGCCGTTCTCGCAGTTTCAGTCTCCACCCTCACTTCAACCACCGCCCCCACAAGGCGCATGCTCACACGCACTTTCCCTAGGTCGCTTGGGTGCAGCTGGATGTCCAGAACACGTAGAGCTTCAGACCGCGGTTTGAGGTTGGCGAAAGGATTCGCGGCGGGATCTGTTGCCGGGGCGCTCCCCGCAGCCGTCAAATCCAGAACCATGGCCTTGCCGACCTGACCGATCGGGCTCAACCCGGCCGTTGGCGCAAAATGCGTTTCCGTACGCACGACGCTGAAAGCCTTCTCGCCCGCAGCGCCCAGCGCCTCGCTCACCGCACGCGCCGATTTATCCAATCGCGCCTCAGTGGTGGTTGGAACGCTAAAACGCGAGAACAACCGCTCGCCGTCCTTAACCGGCTTATCTTTCACCGTCGCGCTAGCGTCAGCTTCCTGCGTCGTTTCAGATTCCGCCGCCTTCACACGCCAATTCTGAGGGGGCGTCTTTGCCTCCGCATCGTTAATCAACGCGCTTTTTGCCTTGCCGTTCTGCGGCTCAGGCGCAACCTGCGACAGTTTCAAAGCCTCCTCGGCCTCCACCTGTCGCTCGCCAAGTTCCAACACGGGCGATTCTGTAGGGACTTTATCTTTCCCATCAACATCAGCGCCCATTTCCAACGAAGCCTCCGCTTCGGAAGCTATGGGCTTTTTTTCAAGGAACTCCGCCAATTTTTTTTGGCTTTTACTTAGCTCCAACGCCTCGCCGTTCTCATCTTTAACTTCAGAAGCGTTTTCGTGAGAATTTGAGTTTTCTGTTTTCTTCGCCGCCTTGCCCGTCATCAACTCCACAAGAGAGCGAAACGCATCGCCAGTTTTCGATTTCTCTCCCGAATCCCGCGAATCCGAATTTTCAAACGGCGACTTCGCGCTTGTTTTCGCCGACTGGGCGTTTGCGCCGTTTTGAGGGCTGGGCAAACTAGGTTGCAATGTCATTTCAATCCCCTCCAACGACCTGGCGCTGCGTCGCTTGCGCGATCAGTTCATCGCTGCGCCTAAGCTCCGCGCGGCCTCGCGCAATTTCCAAAAGTCCCCATGACGGATCATCCGGCGAAATTTCCGGACGAACGTCAGCAAAATCATAAGCAATATGGGGAGATTCCGGCCAGTAACGGATATCATTGAGAATGGCCGAAACCGCTTCAGCCAATTGACGATCCTGATCGTCAAGCATGTCGCGGTCCACCGCCCACAAGTGCTCCACGCCGTCAAGAACCTCATCGGCGTCAAGCATCGAACCGCTAATATATAAATGCGCCCGAGAATAATCGGCCGTATCTTCCACCGACAATGGCAAAGCCGCCCGCGCCGATAATTTCGCCGTATTGATATTGCCATGCACCAACGCGTTGCGCGCCAAAATCAAATAAAGGCCACGGCGACTATCGATATCAAACTCTGAAAGCAAGGTTTCCAACAGCGGAAAAGCCTCGACAGTCTCCAGCAAACCAAAGCGACGAATAACGAAAGCAAAACGGCGACGAAAATCATCTGCGAAGACAGAATTGCGATACCGGCGCAGATATTGAATCGACAATGACTGGAAATTCTCAAAATCATCCAAGCCGCCAGCAATGAAAACCGCCCGTCTAAGCGCGGCCTCTTCAACCAGACTTCCCGGCATCAACAAGCGCGCCTGACTAAGGTATTTCAAGCTTTCCTTTGGGTCGTCAGCCGCTATCAGGGTGGCGCGCGCCAGAGCGACCTGCGCGCCGAGCGCCGGGGGAAGAGCCAATGGATCAAATTGCTCGAAAAGTTCGCGGGCGAGCCGTTTCTTGCCTTGCGCATAGGCCAAAGCGCCCTTGAGAAGTCCCTCGTCAATGGCGGGGCGTTCCGACATTTGCAACAAACGCCAAACAACCTGCGGATTCCCACCAGATAAAACATGTAAAACAGCCGCCCGCGCATTGCGCGGCTCCGCCCAAACCTCGTCAGGAAAGAGCATGAAACGGCGATCCATCTCTCGAAGCAAATCGCGCTGCGCCGAAAGGGCGTGCGTAGACCCTTGCGCCGCTTGCCCTTGCAGCAACTGCAACGAACGCAACATTTTGTAAGGTTCAAGTTCCCCACCGACCGAAACTTGCGTTTCAAGATCTCTTGCTTGCGGGTTCTCTCCAATATCCGGCAGTTCATTTTTCTCCACCGGCTTCCCCAAAACCGGCCCGCTCACGACGCCAATCGCGCCTTCGCCAACAATGCGCACGTCGCGCGAGGATTGTTGCGGAGAAAGCGTTTGCGCGCCTACAACAGAAGAGCCCAATAAGGAAACGACGAAGAAAGAAGTCAAACAAACCTGCGGCGCTTTACGAAAACCGCACGAAGCAACAAAATTCCCCATCATGACGCACCTGTCTGGCTGGATAGCAGAATTTCAATACGTCTGTTCGCCGCCGCATTGGGATCGGCCCCTATGCGTGGATCACGATCGGCGCGACCTTCAACCCGCGCAACGCGGGCGTCCTTAAGTCCGCCACGCAGCAACATATAGCGCGCCATATGCGCGCGCGACGTGGACAAACGCCAATTGTCATAATCTTTGGAACGGAAGGGACGCGCATCCGTATGGCCGCGGATGACAATCTGACCTGGTCGACTTTTCAGCGTTTTGGCGACCTTAGCCATCATCCGCACCGTTTGCGGATTTGGCTCCGCCGACCCCACGGCGAACATTCCAAAATTGGCGTCATCGGTCAGACTGATAAGCAAACCTTCATCAGTTAGCTCAACCTCAAGCCTGCCGGAAACGCCTTCCCCGCCGGACGTGAGCAATTCCTTCTCGATCTCCCGGCGCAATTCCGACGCGGCCGTCTCCACAACCTCCTCTTCAGCCGAGGCCAAAATCACCTCAGCCTCAGCCTCAGTCGCTCCTGCGGGCGCGGCCGGCTTTGCTTGCGGGCGCGGCGCATCTTTCGTCTCCCCCGCAAACGTCAGGACAATCTCCTCCTGAACTCCCTCATAGACTTCCGTCTCTTGAACAGGCTCCGCCACCAATGTTTGCGGCTGCGCCTCCAGTCGCCAATAAAGCGGATCAAACGGGTCGCGATCAGCTTCGCCGCCCCGCGCGCCGGCTTTTTCGCTCAAACCAATGCCTTCAACGCCAGCTTCGGCCATAGCCGTCACGTCGCTTTCAAGCATGGCCAACTTGTCCAGAACCCCATATGGGTCGGAAAAGAGCTCCGCCTCGGCGAAATGACGACTCTCGCCAGGAACAGCCACCCCCTCGGAGGTGTTCTCACCGTCGCCCGGGGCTTTAACTTCAGCGTTGATCATTATTTCGGCGTCAACGCCTCCCCCGCTCGGCTCCATGTCCCCTTCTTCTTCAGGAGAACCAGCCGTGGCGGTATCAGGATCCGACAACCCTTTTTTATGGGGCGACGTCTCCACCAGCTTCACAGGATTGAAATATTGAGCCATGCCCTCACGAACGCTTTGATCCGTAGCGTTCACCAGCCACATAACCAGAAAAAACGCCATCATCGCCGTCATGAAATCCGCATGAGCGATTTTCCAAACGCCCGTTTTGGGGCTATCAGCATAGATATCCCCCCGCCGACGGACGATAACCAGCTCGTTTTGGGGTTTCTCATCGCTCATTGTTCATGCGCTCCCTTGAGCCGATCCAGCCACGCGCCAACGCGCGTCTCGATAACCGTATCGCCAAGAACAAGACATAGTTCCGAGGCCTCGTTATCCTGCACAACCCGAAACTGCTGCGTGTCCATATCGGCGCGCAAAAGCTCCAAAAGAACTTCCGGCCCTTTCAGCAGAGGGGCTTCGACGCGCGCCTCGCTCATCAACTCACGCGCTGTGCTCCGAAAATCGTCTACCGCCAGATGCAGCAACCGCTCATCAAGAAATGGACGCAACACGCCGCATAAAGCGCCCGCCAAACGCTCTTCCATCTGGTTAATTTCCGCATCCAAACGCTCTTGAAGTTGCTCTGAAAAGGCTTGGGAGAGCTGTTCGCAGGCAGCCTCCTTTTCCGCTTGCATCACTTTGCGTTCGGCTTCCCATTCCGCCGTGCAGGCCGCCCTTGTCTCCGCAAGCCCCTGGCGCCACCCCTCACTGCGCGCCGCGGCGACGCGCTCTTCCACGTCCTGCGCTCTGGAGGTGGAAGGGGGAAGCAAGAACAGCTCGGCTTTTTCCTCGCCCTGCGCCTCATCGGCGCCTGAAAGCGGGTTCTCCTCAAGCGTGAGAGCTGGCTTCACCTTCCTTTCTGGAATGACGCTAAGCAGACTGCGCGACATCACGCTTTCTCCGTTTCATAAAACCACTGTTTCAGAATCGCCGCTGACTGCTCTTCATTCAGTTCGACGACTTGCTCAAGCTTGCGCACCGGCGACGCGCTCAATTTACGCGTGAGATCTTCCAGCAACACCGCGTTGGCGCTTTCGCCAGCGACGTCGAACGCCTCAGCCTCGCCTTCAACAGCGCCTGTGGCGAGAGCAGTTTCAACTTGCTCCGCCTGCTCGCTGGATTTCAGCTGCGGAACGAGAGCGTTCACAGCAGGACGCAACCCAAACCAAATCAGAAGAACGGAGACGACGAGAATAGCCGCGGCATTAACGAGATTGCCAACTTGACGCACGAGCATATCGCGGATCGACAACTGCGGCACAGGCGTCAAACCGCCCGAGCTGGCCATGAAGTCAACAAGAGAAACCTTGATTTGATCGCCGCGCGCCACGTCAAAGCCCGCAGCGGAGGCCACGAGTTGTTCGATTTCATTAGCCTGAGCCGCAAGCGCCGCCGCGTTCGAGGGATCGCTCAAGGTCTCCGCCAACCGGGCTTTATCCACGAGCACGGCGACCGATAAGCGATCCACCGTGTAACCATCGCTGGCGCGCTCAATCGTCTTGGAGGAAATCTCGTAGTTGATCGTTTCTTCCCGGCGCTGGTTCTCTTCAGTAGAGCGCTCGCCGCCGTTTGCGTTAACATCCTGATCAGGCAGATTCTGCTCGACAGTGGTTGGCGTCTGATTGCTGGCGTTTTGCGAGCTCTCCTCCTGACGCACCACCCTGACGGAACGTTCAATCCTTGAATCTGGATCATATATGGTTTGAGCCACTCGCTCCTTGTCTGTGTTCAACTTAGCGGACACGCTCACCTGAAAGTGATCCATACCCAGATAGGGGGTCAGGGTTTTGCGAATATTTTGCTGAACCCGCGCCGCGATAACGTCCTCCATGGACGCCATTTGCCCAATGGAGGCGTTGGCGGTGTCGGCGCCGGAAGCGAGCAATGTGCCGTCGGAGTTCAAAACGGTGACCTTGTCCGCAGTCATTCCCGGAACTGAGGCGGCCACAAGATGGCGCACAGCCTGCGCGGTGCGCGCGTTATCGCCGCTTTCGGTGCGCAAAACCACCGAAGCGGAAGGTGGTTGCTGGGTGCTGCGGAAAGAGCCTTTCTCCGGCAGAACAATATGAACCCGAGCCGCGTTAACCCCTTCCATGGACTGAATGGTGCGCGCCAGCTCGCCTTCAATGGCGCGAACTTTCGTCACCTCTTGCATGAAAGACGTCAACCCAAGGGAGCCCAGATCGTCAAATAGCTCATAACCGGAGCTACCGCTGCGGGGAAGCCCGCGCTCGGCGAGAAGCATACGCGCGCGGCCGGTGGAGGCGTGCTTCACCAACACCGTTTCACCGTCGGAGCTCACGTCATAAGTGATTCCAGCGTCCTGCAGAGCAGAACCGATTCGGCTTACATCCTGACGGTCCAGCCCGCTGTAAAGAACAGTCAATTGCGGTTGAGACAGAAAGTAAGCCCCACCACCCACGACCAGCAGGGTCAGGAGGCCGATCACTCCAAGAGCCATCAACCTTCTGGGACCAAGCTCCAAAAGATTAGCCCAAATTTTCTCGGCATGTTCACGACCAGGCATGAAATCCTCGCAAATCGAATGGCGACAGCTCCGAAATTATCGCGCGTGTCTTTGTCCTGAGCTGGGATCGCGGCGCGAGGATCCAACAATCCTTTTGCGCAGAACCAGTCCCAGACTGTTTCATGTCCCAATTTGGGGACGCAAGCTTGCGCGGGCGTTGCGTTGCGGGATTCAAACGCCCAGATATGAGAATTATGTCGCCAAAACGAGAAAAGGGCGCATTCCTTGCGGAATGCGCCCCATTCAAATTTGAAACCTTTCGGAAATCCGAACTATTAACGGAAGAGCGAAAGAATGTTGTCGCTGTTGGAGTTGGCGATAGAAAGCGCCTGAATGCCCAACTGCTGCTGAACCTGCAGCGCCTTAAGACGTGTAGATTCCTTGTTCATGTCAGCGTCGACGAGCTGACCGATACCACGGTCAATCGCGTCAGTCAGAGCCGTAACGAACTCTTTCTGAAGATCGACACGGCTCTTGATCGAACCGAGCAGAGTAGCAGTATCCGTCATTTCACCAAGAGCCGCATCCACGCCAGCGATAACTGTGTCCAGACCTGTGAGGTCAGCGTCCGTGACAGCCGAGATGTCAACGTCAAACACGCCATCACCAGTGACGTTCGTGCCGGCTGCAAAGCCACGGTCCTGATCCAGGATGCCGAGGTTACCGTTGGAGTCGAACAGCGCGGTTGCGGTGATGTCAACGTCGATCGTGGAGATCGTGATCGAGCCGCCAGCGCGGCTGAAAGACGAAACGATCGATTTCGTTGCGGAATAATCGGCAGCGCCGGAGTCAACCGAGAGCCAGTTTTCAGAGTTGAAAACAGATGAATCAGCAACGGTTTTCAGCTGACCCTGAAGCTCGGTGATGTCGGACTGGATCTTGCTGCGGTCAACGCCTGGCTGTTTGGCGGCGACCAGCTTGGCCTTGATTTCCTTCACAACGTCAACGGTTGAGTTCATAGCCGTGTACATTGTGTCGACTGTAGCAGCGCCAAGACCAAGAGCGTCCTGCACGGCTGAAAGAGCCATGTTGTCGGAACGCATGGTTGTTGCGATCGACCAGTAAGCAGCGTTGTCCTGAGCAGAGGCGACGCGCTGACCTGTGGAAATGCGGTTCTGAACTTCAGACATCTGAGAGTTAGTCATGTTCAGAGTCTGCAGAGCAGTCATCGCGGAAGCGTTTGTGAGAATGCTGTTAGCCATTTTTCTGTCCCTTTCAAAAGCATATCTGGGACATTCCGGGTTCGCACCGGGACGAAGGAGCGGCGTCATGCCTTTGGACCGGTGTGTGGTTCGGATCCAACCTTTCGTATCAACACTATTAAAGCATAAAACTTACGCGAAACTGAACAAAAAATATTTTATCTGCAACTGCCCGCAAAGCTTAACGTTATCCGCCCGATCGCTCGTCAATCCGGCCGCTCGTCAATCGCAACCGTCTTCAATAGAGCAAAAGCCCGCACTCCGGGCTCCAGCTCCAGCTCCGCCACGGAGGCGCGGGTGATCCGCGCGCGCAGGACTTGCGTTTCAAAACGACAAAGAACATCGGCGTAAGCCCCCTCGCCCTCCTTCACCGCTTCAACGAGAACGGGCAGAATATTGCGAATGCTGACCTGATCCGGGCGCGCGCGAGCAAGAGAGACGTCCCGGGCGCGCGCCTGCAAGCGCAGCGCCGCGCCCACAGGTCCAAACTCTCCGGGAACCTGCAAAACATGTTCTCCGATTCGCAGATGGCTCAACCGCCAGCGCGGATCATACCCCTCCACAACCGCCGTCAAAAGCGCGCCGACATCGTGAGGCGCCGATGCGCCGCCAAGCTCAAGCCGGGCCATGACGTCGCCGACCGGACCGCAGACGGGGGTTTCGCCATTTTTGACGATTACAAGGGTCGCCGCAAGGCGCGCCACTTCATCCAGCGCATGACTGACGTAAAGCACAGGCAAGCGCAGCTCCCGGCGCAAGCGTTCCAGATAAGGAAGAATCTCCGCCTTGCGCGAGGCGTCCAGCGACGCCAATGGCTCATCCATCAGCAAAGCGCGCGGCGCGCTCAAAAGCGCCCGTCCAATCGCCACCCGCTGCCGCTCGCCGCCCGACAGGGTCATGGGGCGACGTTCAAGCAACGCCTCCAGCCCAAGAAGCTCGACTATTTCAGCAAGTTTGCGAGCGGATGGACCTCTCCCCGCCCAGCGCGCGAAAGTCAGATTAGCCTTGACGTTGACATGCGGAAAAAGGCGAGGCTCTTGAAACACGCAGCCGATGCGCCGGCGCTCGCTTGGAACGTTCACCCCGCGCGCGTGGTCGAACAAAAGCTCGTCTCCAATTTTGATCCTGCCCTCCACAGGCGTCACAAGGCCTGCGATCATTTTAACGATCGTGGATTTCCCGGCGCCTGAAGCTCCGAACAACGCCGTCACCCCCTCCCCGGCGCAAAAACTGGCGTGAATTTTCGTTTCCCCGAAACGCGCCGCGCAGTCGACGTCAATCATTTCCCCTCTCCGATCCGCGCCGCCAACCGTCTGCCCACATATTCAGACGCCACCAGCGCGCCCAACGCGACAAAAACGCAGATCACCATCAAGCGCAAAGCCGCGACGTCGCCGTCCGGCGTTTGCGCCTCCGTATAAAGCGCGAGCGCCAGGGTGCGCGTTTCTCCGGGAATATTGGAGACGAAAGTAATCGTCGCTCCAAATTCGCCCATGGCTTTGGCGAAGCCGAGAATGGCGGCCGCGATCACGCCAGGCATCGCCAGAGGCAAAGTGATTAACGCAAAACGGCGAAATCTCCCCAGGCCAAGAGTGGCCGCCGCGTCTTCCAACTTCATGTCCACCGCCTCGATGGAAAGCCGTATAGGGCGCACCATCAAGGGAAAGGCCATGATCCCGGCGGCCAGCGCCGCGCCGGTCCAGTTAAAGGCGAAACTAACGCCCAGATACTCCGCAAGAGGGGCGCCCAACGGACCTTTGCGTCCGAACAAAAGCAGCAATGCGTAGCCTGTGACCACCGGCGGCAACACCAGCGGCAAATGCGCCAAACCATTCAACAAACCATGGCCGGGAAACCGCCAGCGCGCCAGCGCGTAACCAATGAACACCGCCAAGGGAAGCGCCGCCGCCAACGCCAGCGCCGCCACTTTCAACGTAAGCAATAGCGCTTGCCATTCGGCCGGTTGCAACATCATCGCCCCTTATGGCTCAATTATCGCCAGCGGCGGAGAACCCGGCGACGCTGAAAGCTGTCTGACCAGCGGAAGATGAAAGAAAGTCGAGATAACCGCGCGCCGCCGCATTCGCCCCGCTCACAAGCGCCGCCGGATATTCAATCAACGGATGACTGTCTTGGGGAAACGTGGCGATTATCTTGACGTTCGGCTCAACAAACGCGTCGGAGCCATAAACAACGCCAAGCGGCGTATCGCCGCGCGCAACGCTCAAAAGCGCCACGCGCACATTCTCCATAGGCGCCAGACGCGTCTCAACCAAACTCCATAGTCCCATATTCTCCAACACGTCTTTGCCGTAACGCCCCGCGGGCACGGATTGAGGCTCCCCAATGGCCAAACGCCCCTTTTTTCCAAGCGCCATCTCCAGCGCCGCCGCCAGCCCGGCGGAGCCAACCTCTCGAACCGCCTTTATGGAAGAGCTGGACGGCGCCACGAGCACGAGCGTATTGCGCGCGACAATTCTACGGCTGTCCGGATCGATGGCGCCGGCTGATTGGGCGTAATCCATCCAACGTTGATCGGCGGAGATAAACACGTCGGCGGGCGCGCCCGCCTCCACCTGCCGCGCCAAAACGCCTGAGCTTGCAAAAGAGAACACCAGCTTGCGCCCGCTCAAGGCTTCATAGGTTTTCGCGCCGCCCTCCAGCGCCTCTTTCATGCTGGCGGCGGCGAAGACGGTAATTTTCTCATTCGCCGAACTTGGCTCATTTGCCAAAATTGGCGACGCAAAAGCCACGACGATAAACGCCGCCGCAACCGCCGCAGACAAAAACAACCGAAAAAACCGCACGTTACCCTCGCCATACGCCAAAACACATGGAAAGGGTACGCGCTTCAACAAGGCGCTTCAACCTCATTCGAGATCAGTCGCGCTCAATGGCGCGCTCCATGGCGCGGCCCATGAAACCCGGCACGCCGCGTCAACCGATCACGCAGATTGAACAGCGCGCTCCAATTCGGCCACTAAGCCGTCTTCAAGGCCAAGCCGGGCTGCGAGCATTTGCAAATAGGCTTTTTCAGCGGGATGATCCGGTTCAATCGTCAGCCGGGAGGCCGCGTAAATCTCCAGCGCCATCTCCGGGGTGTTCGCGCGGGCGACCACCCGATCAATATCGAGAGGCGCGCGCAATTCGTCCATGACGAAGGCTTTGGCTTCCGTGTCCAACGCCAATTCATCCAGCTTGGAGAAAATGCGCCCCTGCTCTTCCGCATCTACATGACCATCGGCCTTGGCGGCGGCGATCATCGCCATCATCAACGTCAATCCTGCGTCGTTCTCGTCGCGCGCCGCCTGCGAAGGATCGAACGGGGAACCGGCCGGAGGCGGCGCAAATTCTGCGCGCGCGTTTTCTGGCGCGCCCGTTTTCGAGGACTGATAATCACGATACGCCTTATAAGCCAGCCCCGCCACCAGCGCCATTCCGCCATAGGTCACCGCTTTCTTGCCGATTTTGCGACCTGACTTCGACCCAAGCAGGATTCCCGCCAATCCGCCCGCCAAGGCTCCACCGGCCAGACCGCCCGCGTTTCCTTGCAAGTACTCTTTGCCTTTGGACAGCAAATCACCCGCGCCTTGAGCTGGCGCCGCTCCGGCGTTTGAGCCTTGGCCCGCATTCGACCCCAAAGAAGTTCCCATAAATTGATCGAGCAATTTTTTCGCATCAAACATCGCAGCTCATCCCTTTGAAAACACCTACGCGCAGGTGGGGTCTCGCCGCCGTTCTCGCAAGACTTCTCCTGCTCAAAAGAGGCGACGCGCTCAAAGCAACGGCAAGCGATTGTCATCCTTCAGTCTTTCCAGAACAATGGACGAGCGCAAATTCTGGACTGCTTCATGGGGCAGCAATTCGTCATTGATCAAAACACTCAGAGATTTCAGGTCCGCCGTGGCTATCTTGAGCAAATAATCCATATCGCCGGTCATGGCGTAAGCCTCCTGAACAGCAGGCATAACGCGCACCATTTCACGAAAACGCTGGGCGTTTTGACGGTTATGAGTGGCCAGCGCCACACCGATAAACGCCGTCACCATGACGCCGATACTGGCGCCGTCCACGTCGGCGCGGTAGCGACGAATAACTCCCGTTGTCTCCAATCGCTGACGGCGCCGGGAAATTTGCGAGGCTGACAAACCGATCCGCTCGCCGATCTGCTGGTTCGTCAAGCTTGCGTCTTCTTGCAAAGCTGCAAGTATTTTCAAATCAAACCTGTCAACATCGATCATTTCATGCGCCTTTTTAAAATACACGCATATTTAGTGCGAAATATTGAGAATTGACAATCAATACGCACAGCCCATGCAAAGCGAAACTGGCAAAATATAGCCTCGGCACTCACGCGCAAATGTCTGCGAAAGCAAGACGCAAATTTATGGAGACGAGGATGGGACCCTTTCCGCATGACGCACCGCCCGCGCAGATCAGCGCTGACAACCCAGCTGGAACGGACGGTTTCGAATTCGTCGAATTCTCTCATCCCGAACCGGAGAAGTTGGACGCGCTCTTTCGCAAGATGGGTTACACGCCCGTCGCGCGCCATAAATCAAAAAACATCACCGTCTACCGTCAGGGCGACATCAATTATATCCTCAACGCGGAGCCGGGTTCTTTCGGCATGCGCTTCGTTGAAGAACATGGGCCATGCGCGCCTTCAATGGCGTGGCGCGTCGTCGACGCGCAGCACGCCTTCAACCATGCCATCGAAAAAGGCGCCAAAGCCTATGAAGGCGACGACAAGACCCTAAACGCCCCCGCCATCATGGGCATTGGCGGCTCCTTGCTCTATTTCATCGACGCTTACGGCGACAAAGGCTCCGCCTACGCGCAAGAATTCGACTGGGAGGGAGAGACGGACCCTCATCCCCAAGGGGTTGGCTTCTATTATCTGGACCATCTGACCCATAACGTCTTCCGCGGCAATATGGACAAATGGTGGGATTTTTATCGCAATCTATTCAACTTCAAACAGATCCATTTTTTCGACATCGCCGGAAAAATGACAGGTCTCGTGTCACGCGCCATCACCTCGCCTTGCGGCAAAATCCGGATTCCTTTGAACGAATCCACGGACGACAAAAGCCAGATCGAGGAATATCTGCGCAAGTACAAAGGCGAAGGCATTCAGCATATCGCCGTGGGAACGGATGAAATTTATGACGCCACGGACCGTCTAGCGGAAAATCAACTAAAATTCATGCCCGGCCCGCCGGAGACCTATTACGATATGTCCCATGACCGGGTTCAAGGACATGACGAGCCCATTGAACGCATGAAGAAACACGGCATCCTGATTGACGGCGAAGGCGTTATCGACGGAGGCATGACGAAAATCCTGCTCCAGATTTTCTCAAAAACCGTAATAGGTCCAATATTCTTCGAGTTCATTCAACGCAAAGGCGACGAAGGCTTCGGCGAGGGAAATTTTCGCGCTCTATTCGAATCCATTGAAGAAGACCAGATCCGCCGCGGCGTCCTCGCGGAGGCCAGCGCCAAGTAAGCCTGTAAGGCTCTCGCGAAATTGAATTTAATAAAAAGGCCCGGAGGAGAGATTCCTCCGGGCTTCAATTTTTATCCGACGATGGCGACCATCATGTCTTACGCCGCCGCGTCTTCCACCATAGCGCCGGGGCCGGGCTGCGCTCCGGCCGGGCATTTGCCCAGAATAATCATACCCAAAACCTCGTCCTTGGTCACGTCGCTCGTACGCGCCGTGCCAACCAGCTGACCATTTTTCATCACCGCCACACGGTCCGCCAGATCAAAGACGTCGTGAATATCATGACTGATCAGAAAGATGCCAATACCTTCCTGTTTCAGGTGTTTCGTCAATTCAGCCACTTGAGCCGTTTCCTGCGGCCCAAGGGCGGCGGTCGGCTCATCCATGATAATGATGCGCGCGTTGAAATAAATCGCCCGCGCAATGGCTATCGACTGACGCTGTCCGCCGGACAAGGCCCGCACCGGATCCTTGAATTTGCGAAAATTCGGGTTCAACCGCTGCATCACTTCACGCGCGGCCGCCTCCATAGCCACGTCGTCCAACGTGCCCCATTTAGTCTTCAACTCACGCCCGAGAAACAGGTTGGACGCCGCGTCGACATTATCAGCCAGCGCAAGCGTCTGATAAATCGTCTCAATTCCCACCTTTTTTGCGTCGCGGGGGTTATTGATCTCAACCAGCTCGCCGTTGATCTTAATTTCGCCGCTGTCGCCCCGATAAGCGCCCGAGAGCATTTTAATCAACGTCGACTTGCCTGCGCCATTGTGCCCAAGCAATCCAACCACTTCACCGGGGAATAAATCAACGTCAACGCCGTCAACGGCGTGAATGCCGCCGAAAGAGATTGACATGTTCTTCATTTCAACCAGCGGCGTGCCTGAAATCAACGACGCGCCGGGTTTGCGGTGGCCGGCTTCCGCCGTATTTTGATCAGCCATTTCATCTCCCCCTTATTTCACGCGCTTGCGGTAAACCGTATCGATCCAGACGGCGAACACCAAAACGGCTCCGACGACAATGCTTTGAAGCGGCGAATCCAACCCCATCAAAACCATTCCCGACTGCAAGGATTGCATCACCAGCGCGCCGAGCATGGCGCCGACAATGGTGCCTGCGCCGCCGGCCAGAGACGTGCCGCCAATGACCGCCGCGGCGATGGTGAACAATTCGTCCAGAGTGCCTTGAGCGTTGGTCGCCGAGGTCAGCCGCGCCGTGGAAATCGCGGCGGCGACTGCAGCCAGCATTCCCATCAACGCAAAAACCATGAGAGTGACGCGTCTGGTGTTGATACCGGCGAGCTCCGCCGCTTCCGGGTTGCCGCCAATGGCGAAAACATAACGGCCAAAAGCGGTGCGCGTTGCGATAAACGTCATCACGACGCCAACGCCAATCGCCAGTAAAACCGGAATCGCATACCCAAAACTGATCTCAAGCCCCCCTTCAGGGACCGGAATATCATGCGCCGCCGCATAACGACGCGCCAAAGCCGCCGGCAAGACATAAGCGTTAACGACCAATGTGGCGGCGATAATGGCCGCCGACGCAGTCGACGCCAAAACAACCTCCGCCCAAACCGGTTTTAGCGGAAAACCGAAACGTTTACGCTGATTGCGGGCGATGACCGTCGCGATCACCACCAAAACAACGGCTACAACCGCGATGACCCAGCTCCAAAATTCGCCAACGGAGCCATTTGCGCCGCCGCCCAAAAGTTTGAAATTGTCATCCGTGAGCGGCACCGTTTTACCCGCGGCGACCCACCAAGCGGCGCCGCGCCAGACCAGAAGCCCGCCAAGAGTGACAATGAACGCCGGCACGCCCATGTAAGCGATGATGAAACCTTGCAGACCGCCGATCAACGTGCCCACAAGCATGCCCACAAGTAATGTGAGCGCCCAGATCATTGGGCTGCCAAAACCCAGCAGCGGCGTCAGAAAATCCACCTGAACAACGGCCATGATCATGCCCGTAACTCCGAGAATGGAGCCTACGGAAAGGTCAATGTTGCGCGTTACGATCACAAGGACCATGCCCGTGGCCATGACGGCGACGGAAGCCGTTTGCACCGAGATATTCCATAGGTTTCGCGCCGTTAAAAAGTTTCCGCCAGAAAAAATATGAAACCCGACCCAGATGACGATCAAAGCGCAGATCATGCCGATCATACGTGTATCAACCTCCATCGCCGATAAAATCGAGCGATTTCGATCCGTTTTGTTGGTGTCCGCGTTAGAAGACATTTTCGCTCCGCCATCCCCCAGGCTTAAATTCACTTCAGTTACGCCAAAAGCGTCAAATACGGATCCTGAATTCGTGGAAACCGACGATCTGTATTTATGGATTTTAAATAATCGTGACGCATTCGGGACGTCTCCCCCGAATGAAAAGGGCGGCCCAACCAGCTCATCACTGCGGCCGCCCCAAAAAATCAATCGCAGGCCGCCACGGATCCCGCCTCGACGCCTTGGCAGACAATGTCTTTTCCAACCCATCCAGCGTCAATTACGACGTTGAGATTGTCTTTAGTCACGGCCACCGGCTTCAGGAAAATAGCGGTCATTTCCTGACCAGACGGCCCGCCGGACCAACTTTCAGCGCCCTCGACTTTCGACATTTCCGTGCCTTTCGCCAATTCAACGGCGATATCGGCCGCAGCCTTGCCAAGCTCACGAGAATCTTTCCAGACGGACACGGTCTGCTTGCCTTGGGCAACCCGGTTCAGGGCGGCGAAATCGGCGTCCTGACCAGACACGGGCACGGCGCCGTCCAGCCCTTGGGCCGCAAGCGCCGCGACCGCGCCGCCGGCGGTGCCGTCATTGGAAGCGACGACCGCGTCGACTTCATTATTGTTGGCCGTCAGAATTTGCTCCATGTTGCGCTGCGCGTTCGCAGGCAACCAGCCATCCGTATAAGCTTCGCCAACGTTCTTGACCTTGCCGCTGTCGATCGCGTCCTTCAGGACTTCCATCTGTCCAGCAAACAGGAAATCAGCGTTTGGATCGGCCGCAGATCCCTTGATGAAGACATAATTGCCTTCAGGCGCGACCTTAAACACTTCACGAGCCTGAATCCGGCCAACTTCCTTGTTGTCAAACGTCAGGTAAAACGCTTGCGGAATTTCAATAAGGCGATCATAGCCAACGACAGGAATGCCTTCGCTGGCGGCTTTTTCGACGGCGGGGCGAATCGCCTCAGAATCCTGCGCAAGGATGATCAAAGCGTTCGCGCCCTGAGCAATCAGGCTTTCCACGTCGGAAAGTTGCTTGGCCGCAGATGACTGAGCGTCGGCAGAAATGTATTTTGCGCCAAGTTTTTCGAGTTCGGCCTTGATCGCCGCTTCATCGGTTTTCCAGCGCTCTTCCTGGAAATTGGACCAGCTCACGCCTACGGTGATATCTTCCGCATGGGCGAAGCCAATAGCCGAGGCGGATAAAAGAGCGCCAGCAACAAGGGGTAAAAATCTACGCATAATAGTTCATCCTCCACTTTGAATTCCCGTCTTTCCAACAAGCGCCTCCTCGGCTTTGCTGGAAAAACACCACCTGCATCGGTGCGGTCAAAATTGATATTTATTTTTTTCGACGTCCGAAAAAAAGTTGCTCTAAACTACGCCTCCTGTCAACATGGTTTCTTGCAAGCTAAGGAAAGACTGTCCTGAAACCATCTGGTCACAGGCCCTAAACCAGAGCATGGAACCGGCGTTTACCTAAAACAAACAAAAACATAGCTAGCATCACACCTAAAAAAGCGACCTTAGATGACAAAAAAAGCGGATCGGGATCAAATCAGGCGGCAAAATCGGCGCGTCGTTCTGCAAACGTTACGCAGGAATGGGCAGCAGGCCCGCGTGGATCTGGGCAAGCTGACGCAGCTCAGCCCCGCCACCGTCACGGCGATTACGTCCGATTTGCTTGATGAGGGACTGATCATCGGGCTGGAGAGCGACGCTCCACGCGGGCGAATGGCGCGAGGGCGTCCCCGCAGCCTTTTGACGCTGAACCCGGCGGCGGCATCGGTTTTAGCGGTGAAGATTTCCGTCAACACCATCGAGTTGCTGCTGGCCGATTATACAGGCAAGAGAATCGCCACCCGGCGGATGCACTTCAACAGCGACGCCGCTCAAAGCGAAACCGCCTTTATCAACACGCTGATAAAAATAATTCAGGCGTTTCTTCACGATCATCCCCGCCCGCCTGAAAGTTACTTGGAAATTTCCATCGCCGCGCAAGGCGTCGTCGATCACACGGCCGGGACCATCGTCTGGAGCCCCGCCATCTCTTTTCGCAACGCCAAAATCGCCGCCCCGCTCTCAGACGCCTTCGGCGTTCAGTGCGAGCTGTCCCATGACACCAATATGATCGCCGAAGCGCTTCATTGGCGAGACCCCGAACGTTATGGCGGAACCTTCGCCGTGGTTTTCATCGATTACGGCGTGGGCATGGGACTGTTCATCGACGACCAATTGTTCATTGGCGAAACCGGCGCCGCATCTGAAATCGGCCACGCCAATCACATGCCCATGGGAAACCTGTGCCGCTGCGGCCGGAATGGTTGCCTTGAAGCTTATCTAGGCGATTACGCCATTTTGCGGCGCGCGCGCGAATTGCCGGGGACCACGGCTCCGGACACGCTGGAAATCACGCGGGAAACAATAGGCGAACTGGTGGCCGCCGCCAATCAGGGGCATGCTCCCACTCTGGTCGCTTTTGACGACGCCGGCGTGGCGCTTGGCTATGGCGTAGCGCGACTTATCGCGACGCTTGATCCTCGACGAATCGTGCTGACCGGCGCAGGCATTCAGGGATATCCTTATTTGCGCGAAAGCATGGAGCGCAGCATCAACGCAGCCCTCATCAGCGACTTGCGGCGAGAAATAGAAATTGAACCGCTCACTTGGGAAGAAGATTTGATTTTGCATGGAATCGTCGCCCAATCCATGCAGCGGTTCGACGGAGAGGTGTTTTCCGGCGCCGCCACGCGCGCCAAAATATCCAGCCTCGCAGGAGCCAGCCTCGCGGGAGACTGACAAGCACCTAGAAATAACGTGCGCAGCAATGGAGGATACGCCGTGCAAACGACAGGTCAACGCTCAAGATTTCATCAGCGCCTGAAGTCGTTCCGGCGTGCGGCGCGCACAAAAAACATCTTTATTTTGGCCAGCGCCCTCCTCATGCCCAGCGGGCCAGCGTCAGCACAATCGGCGTTGGCTCCACCGTGGAGCGAGGAAGCGCTCTCCAAATCTATCACCTTGGAAGAAGCGGCGACCAGCGCAGCAACCGACCCCGACGCCTTGATCGCCCATGGCGAGCGGCTTTTTATTGGCAAATTCACCAGCGCCGACGGCGCCGGACGCCCCAACGCCACACAGGCGATCATTCCCACCAAACGGCGGCGACCTTCTCCCTTCGCCTTTCAGCGTCTGGCCGGCCCTGACGCCAATTCCTGCGCCTCCTGTCACAATGAACCCGTCATCGGCGGCGCGGGCGCTTTCACCACCAATGTCTTCGTTTCGGAAGGCTTTGAAAGCGCCGATTTCGACACCATAGATCAACAGTTCTCCAATGAACGCAGCACGAACGCCTTGCAGGGCGCAGGACTGGTGGAGTTGCTGGCCCGGGAAATGAGCGCCGATTTGCAGGCGCAGCGGCGCGACGCCTTGCGTCAAGCGCGCGCGCAAAACGCTCCCGTCACCCATAAGCTAAAAACCAAGAATGTGACGTTCGGCTCGATAACAGCCCGTCCAGACGGAACCCTCGACATCAGCGGGATAGAGGGAATAGACGCAGATCTCGTACTGCGGCCTTTCTCGCAGAAAGGCGTATTCGCGTCGCTACGCCAATTCACCGTCAACGCCCTCAACGCGCATCACGGCATTCAGGCGCAAGAGCGCTTTGGCGCGGCGTGGACGGGAAGCGACGACTTTGACGAAGACGGCCATGAGGATGAAATTGGAGCGGGAGACGTCTCCGCTCTGGTGATCTGGCAAGCCACTCTTCCCGCGCCCACACGCAAAGAACAGCTCCCGCCACGCTGGAGATCGGCGGCGGTAAAGGGCGAGGAAGTCTTCACGCAAATCGGCTGCGCAAGCTGTCACCTGCCATTCCTTCCTTTGGAAAACACTCTTTTTGAAGACCCCAGCCCCTTTGAAGGCGCGGGAACCCTGCGACAAGGTGAGACGCAAACCCCTGTGCGCATTGATTTGGCGCAGCTCGATTGGGCGAAGAAACTCAAGCGAAACGAACAGGGCCATCTGCTTGTGCCGCTCTGGGGCGATTTAAAGCGACACAAAATCGCCGACGCGCGTCATGACGCATTCGGCAATGAGCTTCTGGGGCAAAGGTTTGTCGACCGCGACGTTTTCATCACGGCGGAGCTTTGGGGCATAGGCTCCACCGCGCCCTATGGACACCGAGGCGACATCACCCGTTTGCACGAAGTCATCGAAGCTCATGGTGGCGAAGCCGGTGCGGCGCGCGAAGCTTATAGCGCGCTAGACGAAGAAAGTCGGCAGAGCATCATCGCCTTCTTGCGTTCATTGGAGATCCGCCCATGACCTTCCTTTCACGCAGGCTGCTCGCGGTCTTGGCCATTGGTTCGTTTTCAGCAAGCGCAATGGCGAGCGAGGCGCCCCGGACGTCACAAGCTCCCATACCCCACTTCACCGAAGAAGCCGCCCCCGCGGGGATCAATCACAGCTATGATGGGCCGTGGGAGCATTTTGTCGGCGGCGGAACGGCAATTTTCGATTGCGACGGCGATCGACGGCCAGATGTCTTCATCGCAGGCGGCTCCAGTCCAGCGAAACTCTACCAAAACAAATCCCCCACCGGCGGCGCCCTGGCATTTGAAAACGTGGAAACCGGCCTTTCCACTAACGACCGGCTCAGGGTCTCCGGCGCCTATCCGCTGGATATCGACAACGATGGCGTCACGGATCTCGCAGTTTTGCGCGTGGGTGAGAATATTCTTCTTAAAGGCCTTGGGCAATGCCGCTTCGAAAAAGCCAACCGAGCCTGGGGATTCGACGGCGGCCGGGCTTGGACCACCTCTTTCGCCGCCACTTATGAGCCGGAGCGAAAATTTCCTACAATGGCGTTTGGGAATTATGTGGATCGCTCCGCTCCCGGCTCTCCTTGGGGAACCTGCCACGATAATCAATTGTTCAGGCCGCAAGATGGCGCTAATAGCCATCCAAATTACACGGAACCGCAAGCGCTGCGCCCCGGATATTGCGCGCTTTCAATGCTGTTCACCGATTGGAACCGCTCGGGCGAGCCGGCGCTACGAATTTCCAACGACCGGCAATATTACCGCGGCGGCGAAGAGCAGCTCTGGGCGCTGCCCCCCTCGCGTCCGGCCCGGCCCTATCGGCGCGCGGACGGTTGGCGCCACCTGAAAATCTGGGGAATGGGCATCGCCAGCATTGATCTGGACGTCGATGGGTTGCCCGAATACGCCCTAACCAGCATGGGCGACACGAAGCTGCAAACCCTCGACAAGGAAATCGACGACACGCAACCTGTTTACCGAGACATCGCCTTTGAAAAGGGCGCGACGACGCACCGCCCCTATACGGGCGAAGACATGCGCCCTTCAACGGGTTGGCACGCCGAATTTCAAGACGTAAATAATGATACGCTTTGGGACCTTTATATCGCCAAGGGCAATGTGGAGGAAATGCCGGATTTCGCCGCCTTTGATCCGGATAACTTGCTTTTGGGCCAGTGGAGCGGCGTCTTCACCGAAGTTGGCGATATCGCAGGTCTCGACCTTCCCACGCGAGGACGCGGCGCCGGTCTAGCTGATTTCAACATGGATGGGCTGCTTGACCTGATCGTGGTCAACCGCAAAGCCAACGTCAGCCTGCTGCGTAACCTTGGGGCAAACGCCGAGCGCGACGAGGCGGCCAAAACCGGCAAACCTTTGGGCAATTTCCTCGCCGTTGAACTTTCTCAAAAAGGCGCCAACAAAAACGCTGTCGGAGCCCGGATAAATGTGCGCATCGGCGGACGCACGATTACGCGAACCCTACAGATTGGCGGCGGACATGCGTCCGGACAGCTTGGGTTTCAGCATTTCGGGCTTGGGGTTTCCGAACGCGCGGTCATTCGCGTGCAATGGCCAGACGGCGACTGGAGCCATGGCTACCGCGTGTTCGCAAATTCATTCGTGCGCATTGAGCGCGGCGCGGCGGAGGCTGAATATTGGTACCCGGAAGAATAGGACCAATTTCAGCGAATGCGCTCAACCGCCAAAGCGCTAGCCAAACCGCCAGCGCTGGCGATACACGCCAGCCCTCGCGCGCCCACTGGCTCTTTGCGTAATTCATAAAAAAGACGGATGAGCAGAATGGCGCCGCTGGCGCCAATGGGGTGGCCACGCGCCAAGGAGCCACCGCTCCGATTAACCTTGGAGACATCCATATCAAGCGCTTCGACACAGGCGAGCGCCTGCGCCGCATAGGCTTCCATCACTTCGAAAACGTCAAAATCATCAATAGACAACTCACAGTTTTTTAACAGATTTTGCACAGCTTTTACAGGAACAAGCCCCGGAAGTTGCGGGTCGCCGCCAAGAGCGCAACCACCGATTACTCTCAAGGCGTAACCGGGAGCCGCGCGCCGCATCTGCGTTTCATCAACAACGCAAAGCGCACCCGCCGCGTCCGCCTCCACTGCGGCGGAGGCAGCGTGAAGCGCCGCCTCCCCTTCACCTGCAAGAATCTGAGAGCGCTGACAAACCTTCGCCGTAAGCTTTCTTGCGTAACTATCCCGGTCTTCGCCGCAGATCTCATCCCGCAACGCGCCAGTTTCCATCGCCAACCGCGCCTTGGCGTGACTTTGCACTGTCCAGTCAATCTGCCGGGCCGTACTAACGGCGCGTTCACGCGCAAGTCGCGCCGCCGCATCGGCCATATGCGGATCGCGAGACGGCCATGGCGTAAACGGAGGGCGTTTATATTCCACAGGCCGTTCGTCTGGACCTTTTGGCCGGCGAAACCGCAAAGGAGCGCGCGAAAAACTTTCCACGCCGCCAGCGATTACCCGCCTGGCGTCGCCCGCGCGAATGGCTCTCGTCGCCAGCAGAACCGCGTCCAGACCGGAGCAACACTGACGGTCAATCGTTAAAGCCGGCATGTTCTGCGGAAAACCCGCCAAAAGCGCCGCTCGGCGCGCCGGATTTCCGCCCCCATAAAGCGCGTTCCCTAAGATAAGCTCGTCAATCTCGAGTGCGCTCACCCTCGCCTGCGCCAAACATTGATTAAGCGCGGGCGCCGCTAACGCGTCAACTTCGAGGTCGGCGTAAGCGCCCCCGCGCGCCATAACCGCCGTTCTGCTGGCTCCAATAATATAAGCGCATGGTCCCATGCAGTCGCTCCATTAGCGCGTGATCTCCTCAATCACCCTTTTTTCAAGCGTTTTCAGATCCGTCTTTCCTCCGGCAAGCAACGGCCAATCGGAAACAAACAAAATGCGGGAGGGAGTTTTGATCGCGCCTAATTGTTGACGGCAAAGGTTGCGCAAAACCTCAGCCTCCAGAGGTTTGACGCATTTGACAGCCGCGAAGATCCTTGCCCCACGCCTTAATTCGCTCACCCCAAACACCGCCGCTTCCTCAACGCCCGCCACGTCATTCAATACACGTTCAATTTCTTCCGCAAAAACATTAACCCCGGCGACAATCATCATTCGCTTGACGCGCCCCGTCAGGTAAAGAAAACCGTGCTCGTCAAGATAACCGCAATCGCCAACCGTCAACCATCCCTCGCTCCAGAGAGTCTGGCCGTCATCGCCAAGCTCGTAACCTTCAAAAAGCATATCGCTGCGCACCCAAAGACGCCCGGTTTCACCAGGACGCATAGGCGTCCCATCCGGAGCGCAAATCTTGACCTCGACCCCCGGCAACGGGCGTCCCACAGACTCTGCGGGGGCGGGCGCGGAAGAGCTGTTCGCAGAAACGAAACTCATTTCCGAGGTTCCAAAAAATTCACATATCTCGGCCTCGGGAAAAGCCTTCCTGGCGTCGCTTCGAATTGTGTCGTGCAGTTTTGCCCCGCTTGTCAAAATCAACCTCAAGCGCGGCCGCGCCTCCCCTTTATCGGATAAAACAGACTGGGACAGGAGACGTAACTGGGTTGGCGTCGCATAAAGAACAGTAATCGCGTCGCCGCGTATATGGTCAATAATGCGTTTTGGCGAAAACGGCGCGGCCAAACGGACATGGCCGCCAATGTGAAGCCCCTGAAGCGCGCCAAAAAGATGGAGCGAATGGGACAAACCGCCCGGAATGAGAAACCTGTCGTCACTGCGCAAATTGAACGCTTTGACGCCAAGGTCAAAACTATTTAACCATGACTGGTGGCTGCGGCGAAAACCTTTGGGCGTCCCTGTAGTACCTGATGTGAGACCTATGTAGAATGAAGCTTCGGAAGGCGTCGACGGATATCGCCTCATCGCTTGCGAGGGGCGCGCGGCGGCCATATGCGCAAGAGCGTCGTCATCCAGCTCAAGCGCTATTTCCAGCTGTCGGCGCACGGCTAAATTGCTCCGATCGGGCATTTTAGGATCAAAAATCACCCCAACCCGGCCAACGCGCGCGGCGGCGAGAAAACCGCGCAAGAGTCGGTCAGGCTCGCGCGCAGTAATAGCGATACGGTCCTGAAACTTGGTTTTTTCTCTTATACCAGCCGCAATCGTTTCAATTTCGCGATCAAGCGCCCGGTAAGTTAAAACTTGCGCCTCGGTTACAAGCGCCGGCGCGCTCCCATAAGAAGCAGCGCCTCGCATCAGGGATGCGCCGACAAAGCTCATTGCCGGGAAAGAAGAGCGGAAGGCATGCCCCGGGCAATCGTCTGCGCCACGACGGCGGTTATAGCAACCTTGATGATATCTCCGGGAATGTAAATCGCCGACCCAAGAAAAGCGGACCACAAAGGCAGCTTGGCCATGATCGCAATCCCCGGCGCTCCAAAGGCGTAGACGACAATCACCCCTCCAGTAAAAGCGGAAACAGCCGAAGCGAACAGAATATTTCGCCCACGCAGCGCATGCATAAGCCAGCCCGCGACAAAAGCGCCAAACGGCCAACCAATGAGAAATCCAACTGAAGGCCCCATAAAAGCGCCCAAGCCGCCACGTCCGCCCGCCAGTAACGGCGCACCTATCATTACAAGCAGCAAAAACAGCAGAACGGCGAGCGCGCCCCGGGTGGCCCCAAGCATGACTCCCGCCAACATGACGCCCAGAGTTTGAGCCGAAATAGGAACGCCGCCCAATATGGGAATCGCCACCATGGGCAGAATGCCCAAAGCCCCTATCAACGCCGCATAAAAGGCGACCATGACCAGTGATTTATCTCTACTCATCATTTGTATTTGTCCTATGCAACGTTGAATCATATTCTTGAGAGGTGAAACCACCTGCTCCGCCACGCGCCGTGAGCGCTTCACTCACTTGCTCGGTCAATTTTAAAACATGAAGCGCGAACGGCGCCAACAAGCGCCACGAATTCTTTCGCCCGGTGCGGGCTTGATACGCCTGCTGCAAGCCGCCGTAGGTGGATAAAAGCACTGGCACGAATCGCAACACCAAAGCAACGGCTAGGGAGATGCGCGCCGGACTGGCTCCGATAAACTTCACCGGATAGAAGACCGGTTCAATCGCAGCCAACATGTCGTCAAGCCGTGTCGTCATCGTCACGAAATTAGCCAATAAAACCATCGAAACAAGACGAATAGCGGCGGCGAATCCAATCAACGGACTCCCGAGAGCCAAATGGAACAGAAAAATCACGCCGCTAATCCAGAGGACGGGGCGAACGGCGCCGAGCCGCGCCATGCCGCGCTTTCCCAAACTCGCGTAGGGAAGCAAACATCCCAGAAATAAAACCAAAATAAAAACCGGATGCTCGATTGGCAAAGCGAAAGCACTGACGACCAGCAAGAAAAGCAACTTGAACCCAGCCGGCAATCGATGCGCCCAGCTGGAGCCTTCCATGTAAAAGGCGATCAAATCGCACCCTCGTCAGCGCTAGCGGCCCGCGCTATTTGCGCAGCCTTATAAGTTGGAACAATTTGCTGAAAATTCCCGTCGCCACGCACCGCGCCATTTTCAATCCAAATAATTCGATCGAAATTTACAATCGCGTCGAGATCATGACTGACCATGACGACCTGCTGTTCCAACTTCATGATTCTGGACAACAAAAATTCTTTAACGAAAAGATCGAGATTTGAGAAAGGCTCATCAAAAAGCAATACAGCGGGTTGGCCGATCAATATGGAAAGTATGCAGATAAGTTGCTTTTGTCCTTCGGACAAAACATGTATGGGGCGCTCCGCCAAGTGGCTTAATCCGTAATCGGATAAAAACGCCAGCGCTTTCGCCTTAGCTTCAGCGCGGCCAATCCCACGCTGGGTCAACGTGAAGCTCAATTCTTCCAGCGGCGTTGGAAATATAATCTGATGATCCGGATTTTGAAAAACCATACCAGCGACTTGCGTCAGCGCTCCTGTAGAGCGTCCGACAGTCTCACTGCGCCCATGTACGCAAACATGACCGGCAGCGGGTTGCACCAAACCGTTAATCATCCGTAGAAGAGTGCTCTTCCCCGCGCCGTTCGAACCAATAAAGGCGACGCGTTTTTCGCAGATATCAAGAGAAATATCTTTGATTATATCTCTATCATCACAGCTGAAAGAAACATTCGTCAGCCTTATTCCGTTATGTTGCTCTACGTCGTGTATTCTTGGTGTATTGGAGATTCGTTCGGATAACATAATAGAGCCATTAATTACGGAGACGGCGCATAATGCTGCACGCTTACCCAGGCTTTTATCCTGTTTTTTAAGGAATGTATATTTATCGGAATATTGCTATTTTTTATTAGTTGAATGCCTTTGCATTCAGCGAGCCTGGCGGCGACCTACTCTCCCACGTCTTAAGACGGAGTACCATTGGCGCTAGGGCGTTTCACGGCCGAGTTCGGCATGGGATCGGGTGGGGGAGCCCTGCT
>JBLXBZ010000008.1:0-134491 GCA_048265185.1 Stappiaceae bacterium
GCATAAAATGCAGAAATTATAAAGATAATACATAGTTTTAGTAATTTTGGCCAATATTTGTACTTAATAAATATGTTTATACTTATATCTATAATTGATAGTTAAGTGTAATTACTATAAATTTATTAATACAATGAGTTGAAGAAGGCGTGTGTGATGCATGGTGTTAGCTCGGACCGGTCTGATTGGTGGAGAGGCTCTCAGAGTAGACGGCCCCCTTTGGCGGATACTTTCCCTGAAGAGGACGGTCCGGTTTCGCGGCGGTTCTCCAATGCGGGTCGCTTAGAGGCTGGCGTAGTGCCGCGACTTAAGGCCACGCGAAACAAGGCTGACCCTATTAAGAATTTTCTTCCTGAACTGTTGGGAACTGGGCCGGTTGCTAGCACTGGCGCGGCGGTTGCTCGCGGTCGGCGGCTTTCCGGGTCTGAAATGCGATGGCCAAAAATAAATACGCCGTCTAAAAACCCCAACCAACGCATTTTGCGTGAAAATTTTATATTAACGCAAGAAAAGAAACGCATTCTTGGGCGATCTCAATATGCAAATTATAAAATCAACAGTCGGGATGGGCGATGCGGCGTGGTGGCGTCTGCAGGGCAAGTGGGACATGAAGTGCGGCGCTTCGCCGCCCCCGTGCGGGAAGGCCAGAGTGAAAGAGGTTTCGTGGAGTTTGCCTTATCCTCGCGCGGTTATCTGGTTAATGTCGATACTTTGCAGGAGACGTTTTACAAATACGACCCTGTAGACGACGAAATAATATTCTCACCTCCGTCGTCGAGGCATTTGTATAAGTTCTGCGAAGGAGATGATGTTGCTTTATTTTTAAATTCAACTTTAAGAGAATCTGAAGAATTATCAGATAAAAGTACATTAAAATTAAATCTTAATAAATTTGAGAAGGTTCATATTTCAGATAATTTCTTAGGGTCTGTTTATAGATATAAGATTAATGATGATTATTATTTAAATAAATGCAGTAAAGCTTTAAGGTTATTATCTGAGCCTAAAGGGTATGTGTATGCTTTTTATGATAATATTGGTAAGCCGCTTTTGAAAAATGCAGGGATTGTAGATGCTGCAATCATAAACGGGTTTGAGGGGAGTGTTTCTCAAAAAGCGGCTTCTCACCACGGACGTAAGTATTTTGAAAACGGAAATTCTTTCACGTATTTTTTCAACTATTGCAATGGTGAAAAAGACTGCGTTACTGTTGATCAATTGAATTTCGGAATATTAAATCGTAAAGATAGCCCCAGTAAAGTAAATTTATTGAGAGAAATTGAAACTTTTGATTCTAATGTTTATATAAAGCGTAATATAACATTTGGAAGTAGTCAATTCTTAGAAATTCTTTTGAATTATGATGGTAGGAAAGATAAAGCTGTGTTGAGCCCAGATATTAAATCTATAAGGCTCATCAAAGAAGTTGATGATTATTCTAGTTATTGTAATTCTTTCAAAGAAACAGGTAAGACTTTATTATATTTATTTGCCCCGGGCGGCGCCCGTTCAGCGACGGGCAAAATTGTTGGTGGAGTCGCCAATGTTGGCTTGCAAATGGGACTTAATTATGGGGCCGGCATTGTTGCTCAAACCGCGTTTCTATCTAGCACTTCTGCAAGCTATGCTCCAACCACTTTTGGGTCTGGGCGGAATGCGTCTGATCAATTTGCGGCCTTTTCGTTAACTTCTTCCGCTCTTGTGACTTCCATTCGGGTTGTTAAGGACACGGCGATACTGAGTGGACATCCCGGAGTGGGGGCCGCAATCGAAGCTGTGGGAGTTCAAGTAGTTATTGGAACTGCGGCCACCGCCTTGGCGCAATCATACGGAGTTACCACCGGTCCCTTTCAGGCGTGGTTCATGTGGGCTGCGAATGGCGTTAGCGTGGCGTCGGAGTATGTGGCCAACCGGAGCCTTCGAGGAGGGGGGACGAATACCCGGGCGTTCGCTATTGGGGCGGCTTTCAAGTTGGCCTACGCCGCAGGAAAGGTTTTGGCTGCGGGCTATGGCGCAACGCTTGACGAAAGAGGGAGGGAGGCTGAAGAGGGCGATCTAAGTTTTAGTCAGGTAATTACCGGTGTGGCTTATGCTGAAGCGGCGGGGTTCTTTCTCTCTTGCTTGCGGGGGGGGGTTGGGCTTTTAAACGCCCAACATAGACGTCAGGAAGACCGTCTTATGCAGCAGTTCGTGGATGTTATGGATGAGGATGATCGACCTGTGTCCTGGATAACCCGTTTTAACGCGCAACTTCGTCATTCTGGAGAATGGTTTGAGGGCAAGGTTAAAAACTTTTTCTGGGGAAGCGATGCGAAAAGCTCATCCGTTGCAGGCGCTGCGCATGAGCGGCCGATAGAGCTTGGAGTCGTCGAGCCTGCGAGAATTCAATCGACGTCGGAAAGGGACGGGCGCTTGAGGTTGTCAGTTATTGAGGAATAGAGGGAATATTGATTTCGCGCCATGTGAAGAACTGGCGTTTCAAAAAAAAACCGGGCCAAGTGGCCCGGTAAGTCATTTGATCATTTGCCCGTAGACAAAATAATCACCTTCCAGAGGGGAACAGTTGGTTGCGTCTGGCGCTGCTGGGAGGAAGTGCAACGCCGCAATACCAACGGCCCTGCTTATATGCAGTGCACAAGCTGCTTAAACAAGTGGCATCTTCGCAACGCTGCTATGCGTTAGGCGACGACCTTATCGTGATATAAATTTTATCGTTTAAGGGGCGCGCTTTGTCGCTCCCTCCACGAGATCTGCGATAAAGCGGGGCAAGGCGAAGGCGGCCTGATGCACTTCAGGCGTATAGTAGCGCGTTGACAAATCCGCTCGAGCGAACCTTTCTTGCAAAAGTGATAATGGAGTCTGGCGCAGTTGAGGGTCGTCGCTCGCCCAGCCAAGGGTCATATGCCCGCCAAAATAGGTGGGGATCGCTGCGACATACGCCGTCACATCCGCATAGATATGTGCAAGACGCGATATGGCGGTGACCAGTTCCTTGCTTTGAAAGAAAGGGACGCCGTTTTGCGACACGGCGACGCCGCCTGGCTTCAGGCAGCGGTGCACGTTTTGGTAAAATGGAGCGCTAAACAAAATTTCGCCCGGCCCTATGGGGTCGGTGCTGTCGATGATGACCACGTCAAACCGCTTGTCGGTTTCGGCGAAAAACTGGGCGCCATCGGCTATTTTCAAGTCGAAGCGCGGATCGTCGAAAACGCCGGCGTTGAAGTCGGCGAAATGCTCTTTGGAGAAATCGACGACGGAGGCGTCAATCTCAATTTGCGTTAACTGCTGTACGGAGGCGTGTTTCAGCACTTCTTCAGCCAGACCGCAGTCGCCGCCGCCCACAATGGCGACCGCGTGAGCTGCGCCATGAGCGAGGATCGGCACATGAGCCATCATTTCATGATAAATGAACTCGTCGGAAGTGGTGACTTGCGTCACGCCGTCGAGCATTAAAACCTTGCCAAAAACCTTGTTTTCGAAAAGAGCCAGATCCTGATGATCGCTTTTCTCGCGATGAATCATGCGGTCGCACTTGTAGCTTACTTCAACGCCGTCATGGAGCGTTTCTTCAAACCATTCATCGCTCATTTGACTTCCTTGCCTCGCAGTAATTCGCTGACGTTCGTGCGCTTGGGCGAAAACGCCGCCTCAAGAACCGCGACGCATTTTTCCGGCGCGGCGTCCCCGCACATAAAAACGTCAAACGCCGCATAGCCGGCTTCTGGCCACGTGTGCACAGAAATATGGCTTTCCGCCAATACGGCGACGCCGCTTACTCCTTCGGGCTGAAACGGGTGCAAATGAATATGCAGTAAGGTCGCTCCGGCTTCCTCAACGCAAGTTTTTAGCGTTTCCTCAATAAACGGCAAGTCGTCGAGACGATTTGCGTCGTAGAGGTCAATGATAAAGTGCGATCCTGCGCAACGAACGCCATCGCGTTGGATGAAGTGATCCAATCGATCATTCGCGCCGTGCGTGGATTCCGCGGCGTGGTAGTGTTCTTCCGTCTGGGAGGTGCTTCTTGGCTCGACGTGAGCGGTTATTTCACCGTTGCGAGCCTCCAAGTCCATCCCCAATTGGAAGAGGGCGTCTTCGGACATTGCGTCCTCCCCAACCAGTAGATGAGACCCGGTAAAAACCGGAATAGAAAACATATAATTCAGTTTTATGACAAAAACAACAGCTAATTAATTTAGATTTCAAAGGGTTATTTTTGTCGAAAAAATATGATTTGTGAATAAGTGTATTTTGTGGCGGTTTATTGTTATTTTATTATTGTAATGGCGTCACATTATTTTGTTCTTTTCTTGTAAGCAAACTATTGTTTCTTATATTTAAATATACGTAATCCAATAGTATATGATTGTAAGGAGAAAAAGGCGGTTTTCAGCCGCCTTTTTTGTTTGTTGCCGTTAAACGGCGTGGGTGAGCCCGCCGTCAACTTTAAGGTTTTGGCCGGTCATATAGGCTGCGTCGTCTGAGGCGAGGTAGGAGATCAGCGACGAAACTTCTCTCGCTTTGCCGTAACGGCCCATGGGTATGCGTTCGCGACGGTCTTGTGTTTCTGGCAGACTGTCGATGAAACCAGGCAGAACATTGTTCATTCGCACGTTGTCGGCCGCGAATTTATCGGCGAAAAGCTTAGTGAAAGCGGCGAGCCCGGCGCGAAATACGCCTGAGGTGGGAAACAGAGGGTCTGGTTCGAAAGCCGCGAACGTCGATATGTTGATGACCGTTCCCCCACCTTGGGCCGCCATTATCGGCGCGACGAGGCGGGCGGGGCGGATCACGTTCAAGAGATAAATCTCCATTCCCAAATGCCAGTCTTCATCGCTGATTTCCAGAATGGGGCCTTTGGGTCCGTGGCCGGCTGAATTCACCAAAACGTCAATGCGTCCCCAGCGTTTCATCGCCAGGTCCACCAGTTTCCGCACGTCGTTTATCGAGCGGTTTGAGCCGGTTACGCCTAGGCCGCCCAATTCTTGCGCCAGCGCTTCGCCTTTTCCCGAAGAAGATAAGATCGCAATCTGGTAACCGTCTTCTGATAAGCGCCGGGCCGCGTCAGCGCCCATGCCGCTGCCGCCGGCCGTTATGAGGGCTACTTTTTTCAACGTCATGATTAAGTCTCCTTGTTTCGTGTGATCAAAATGGACCAATGAGCGCGGCTTGACCAATCATGTCTGATCGCGCAAGACTATACAAAATCTACTGTCTGGGGTTGAGAATGGCGCGAAACCTGAATTTGAGCGCGCTGCGCATGTTCGACGCCGCCGCGCGGCATTTGAACTTCCGACTGGCGGCCGAGGAATTGAACTTGACGCAAGGGGCGGTGGCGCAACAGGTGCGCCGCCTTGAAGCGCAGCTTGGCTGCGCGTTGTTTCACCGCAAGGCGCGCGGCTTGGCGTTCACCCGAGCGGGGGAGCGTTACCACTCTTCAATTCGCGACGCTCTGCACGTCATCGACGAGGCGACGCAAGAGCTGCGTTCGGAAAGCGCCGTCGTCACTCTCAGCGTCACGCCCTCATTCGCGTCTAAATGGCTGGTGCCTCGCCTCACCCGTTTCGCCGCGTTACGCCCTGAAATTGATTTGCAAATCGTGGCCAGCGAACGTCTTGCGGATTTTCATTCGGATAATGTTGACATCGCTATTCGGCAAACGCGGCCGCCTTTCGACGCAGGTCATCAAAATAGGTTGCTTTCGCGTCTTGATCTGTGCGCGGCGTGCGCGCCAGGCTATGAGCGAACAATCGCGCCAGTCAGAGAACTTAGCGATTTCACCGAGCTGACATTGATTCAGGACGGGCATCGCCAATGGGACAAATTGTTTAAAGAGGCGGGGCTTTTTCCGCGCCGGAGAATATTGCAATTCAATCAAATCGGGCTCGCCATGGACGCGGCGGCGAATGGACAGGGGGTGGCGCTTGCGCCGCAGCTTCTGCTCGGGGACGAAGTCGCCAAAGGTAATCTGAAGATCTTATGGAGAAGCGGCGCGGTGGATGAGAGCGGTTACTACGTCGCCACGGCTCGCGGCCATAAAGCCTCGCAAGCGCGCGCGGCGGTGATTGAATGGCTTTTCAGCGAAGTTAAGTCAGAGAAGCTCGGTGAGGCGAAGCTGGCGCAATGAAATTGGCCGGCTGATTTTTCGCCGCGAGAAAAACGCTCAGAGGCCGCGCCGCCGATCGTCGCAGGCGGCCCGGCGCTCATTTTTCAGCGTCGGGCCGTCGTCGCAATAGATCTTACTATTGTTTGATTTCAAAGCTTACTTGAATCTGAATGTCGAGAGATGCCTCTCCCGCCTCAACAGGGGCCGCTTCGCCCATAGAGGCGTCCGCCATGCGCGCCATCATCATCATTTTGGGGTGTGGGCCGCTGTTGATTTCATTGATAGACAAGACCCGTCCAAGCTTGATTCCCGCTGCGTCGGCGTAGATCGTGGCTTTGCGGATAGCGTCTTTCATCGCCAATGTTCTCGCCTCGTCCTTCAGTTCTTCGGCATTTTTGACGCTAAATGAAATCCCGTTGACCTGATTGGCGCCGTCCTTGACCATGACGTCCAGCAGCGCGCCCATTTTGTCCAGATCCCGAACCGTGACGGCGACGTTGTTTTGAACCCGGTAGCCAACAATCTGCGACGTTTCGCCGCCGGATTTACTGGCGACGCGTTCGTACCGCGGCGAGACTGAAAATCCCGAAGTCTGAATGTCCTTTGCTTCAATTCCAGCCGCTTTAATTTGTTTGATCACATTGGTCATTGAGGCGGTGTTGGCGGCCAACGCCTCGGCGGCGGTGTCCGCGTCGCTGACGACGCCGCTTTGCACGTGGCCAATGTCAGGGCGTGCGGTGACGGTTCCCGATCCATTAATGTCAATGGTGGCGACGCGTGGTTGTTCCGCCATGGCGTCTGAAGCGGCGAAGGCCGCGCTGGCGCTCAAGGCGATGGCGAGGGCTACGGTTTTCCATGAGCCTGAGCGGCGTGAGCGAGAAAAAGCGGCGATCATGTGAAAAACTCCTTGGATCATTTGAGAAGATTATTTTGCGCTTAATTGCGGCGCAGCGATGGCGTGGCCTATCTGTTGAGCGGATGATTTAGGGACGGGCCTATGTCTCCATTTGTGGACAAGAGCACCGCGATGGGCCGGGTTGCGGGAATTTGCGCGCAGATAATGAGAACGAGCACCGTCAAAGGCACGCATAGCACCATTCCCGTGACGCCCCAGATCGCTCCCCAAAACGCAAGAGACAGCATGATGACCAGCCCGGAAAGATTCAGGCTTGTTCCCATCAATTTGGGTTCGAGGATATTGCCGGTGCAAAATTGCATTAATCCCAGTCCGCCCGTGATGACCAAAAATGGCGTCAGGCTTTCAAAATAGACCAGTGACAAAAGCGAGGGGAATATAACGCCGATAAGCGAACCGATTGTTGGAATATAGTTCAAGATAAAGGCGATGAAGCCAAAGAGCGCGGCGTAGGGAAGCCCCATGAAGATCAGGAAGAGGCTGGTCAGAGCGCCGGTCATGACGCTGACGGCGGTCTTAATGCCCACATAATGCTGGATTGAACGTCCCACCTCCCGGCGAAGAGCGAAGGCGAAATCGGCTTTTTCACTGGTCTTGAACAGTTTCGCCAATTTGTTGTCGAAGGTTCCTTGTTCGACCAAGAGGAAGAGCACGTAGATGAACACCAGAGAAGCGGAGCTGGCCAGGGTGGTGACGATGCTGGCGCCGGCGGTGACCATTTTTGAGACGATTGAATCGGGAAGAAGGTCATTCAACTCCAAAGGATCTTTCAGGTTCAACTCGGCGGAGAACTTGTTGAAAAGCGCTTCCAGCCGCCTTTGATAAACAGGCGCGTCAGCGGTTAATTCGGTCAAATTGGCGGCGACCAGATCAAACACCAACGTGAAAATTATGAAGATCATTATCAACGCGGCTGGAAGAGCGAACCATTTGGGCATGTGATACCGCCCCAAGGGAATGGCGCGAATGCCGGCGCTCAGGGAGTTGATCAGATACCAGACGATAAGCGCGATGACGAAGGGCAGCAACAAGGAGCGTCCAACCACCAGCAGCCACCCGATGAGCGTGACGATTATCAGCGAACAGGTCACTGTGATCAGCGATTGCGGCATTGATGAACTCCTATTGGCGGCATATGCGCGTGCGTGGGGGCAGTATGGAGTGATATTTTCAAAGTAGAATTAAAATCTCACAACGGGGTGACGCGCCATGGTCTTATATGGCTTTGTCTGGGTCTGCAAAGGCGAAGAACGTGAGAAATGGGTGAGATGAAATAAGAATTTTAGGTTTGTCGCGAAAATATTATGGAGTAATTGTATTTACTAATAGCGCGGGCGCCGTAGCGTTTCATGAAAGGCGTTTCGCATATCATGATTATTTCCGCGTTCTGTTCTTTCGCGCTCGCTTCAAGGATACGCCGTGACGTCTTCAGATGCACTTCCGCCCGCCATTGCTAGTCTTGCGCGAACATGCGAGGCGATCGCCAATGGCCGATTTGACGATGTGGAAGAGCTATATGACGTGATTACCAATGAAGAGGTTTCCAACGATATCCGCGCGCTGGCGGAAACCTTTTCCGGCATGGTCGTTCAAGTGGAGGCGCGAGAGTTTCACGCCAATCAGCTTATCGCCGACCTGACGGAGACGCGCCGGCGGCTGGAGATGGCCGAGGCCAGGCTTCAGAAGGAGAATAAGGCTTTGCGCAATCGGCTGGACAAGTTTGAGGTGTCTTATGACGAGGCGGAGGCGCAAGTCGAAGTCGAGCAAGTGACTGACACCGATTATTTCCGCTCGCTGCAATCGCGGGCGAAAGTTCTTCGCTCGAAATATAAATCCTGATCCTTTAGCTCCCATTCCCCCGCGAGAGACCCAGTGACCAAAATAATTTCAACGCACTCTTACCGAGGCGGAACCGGCAAATCGAACGTCACCGCCAATATCGCCGCCGCCCTCGCCATTCGTGGATACAGAGTGGGGATTGTGGATACGGACATTCAGTCTCCGGGAATCCACGCCCTGTTCAAGGTCGATCTTGGCGGCGTCACCCATACGCTGAACAATTACTTGTGGGGGCACTGCAATGTGGTGGATACGGCTCTGGATGTGACGAGCGGCGTGGTTGACGGCGGCGGACAGCCGGCGGTTACCGGAGACGGGCGCGTGTTTTTGGTGCCCTCCTCGATTAAAACAGGCGAAATAGCGCGTATTTTGAAAGAGAAATACGATGTCGAAGATTTGAACAGGGGGTTCGTCGAGCTTTGTCAGGCGCTGGAGCTGGACTATCTCCTGATTGACACCCATCCGGGAGTGAATGAAGAAACGCTGCTTTCAATCGCTATTTCCGATACGCTGTTGCTGATCCTGCGGCCAGACATTCAAGATTATCAGGGCACGGCGGTGACGCTTGAACTTGCGCGAAAGCTGGAAGTTCCGCAATTATTTCTCGTGGTGAACAAGGCGCTGGAGACATTTGACTTCAACGACCTCGCACAGCGGATATTTTCCAATTACAGGACCCCGGTGGCGGCCGTTCTGCCGCTCTCCACCGACCTTATTCAGATTGGCAGCACTGGGCTCATTCGCACCATTGAGCCCGATCACGCTTTCACCCGGGCCATTGAGACGATCGTCGATTCGATCGAGTAGGTTCAGGAGAGCATGGTCAGGCGTCGTCTGTTTCGAAGAGCTCTTTGATAAAGCTTGTCACTGTGGGGGTGCGTTTTTCGCGCTCAAAAGCCAGAGCGCCAAGCAGGGCGTTCCAGGCTTTGGGATCCAGATCGTCCAGCGGTTTGGGACGCAAGCCGTCTTTGGCGGCTTCATTTGAGGCTTGCATGGCGAAGGGGTGGTTGCCGGCAAGTAGTTGATAGGCGATGCAGCCAAGGGCGAAAATATCGTCGCGGGGATCTCGCGGCGCTTTGTAAAACATTTCCGGACTGGCGTAGGCGGGGGTGAAGGCGCCGTCCGTCAAAGAGCCGTCGTCGCCCTGAGCGGAGACGGCGGCGGCGGCCAGACCGAAGTCGATTAGCTTCACGGCCCCATCTTCCAGAACAAAGATATTTCCTGGCTTCAGGTCGGAATGCACAATGTCATTGTTATGGGCGTATTGAAGGGCGGCGCATGTTCCGCGCAATATGCGAGCGCATTGGGCGCTGGGGAGGCCGCGTCCGATGGAAAGGGCGAGGCGGCGGTCAAGGGGAGTTCCCCTTAAAAGCTCCATCACCAGAAACACTTCGGCTTTATCCCTATCGAAGTCATAAATGGTGGCGACATTGGGGTGCGCCAGCGTTTGGGCTTTGCGCGCTTCGGCCTCCAATTGGCGCAGGGCGTCAGGATTGGCGCGCACCGTGTCATTGAGGAGCTTGAGCGCCACATAGGGTTTGTCATGGCCGGCCTCCAGACGTCTGCGGTCCACGGCCGAATAGACGACGCCCATGCCGCCGCGGCCAATTTCCTCATCGAGAATGAAGCGGCCGCGCAGGATCGAGCCGACCCCCGCTCGCTCGCTTTCTCCGAGTTTGTCGAGTGAGGCGGTTTGGCGTGATTTTCCGTCCGCGGCGCGGCGCGCGTCAGAGCGAAAACGCGCGCTGCGGTAATCGGTGAGGAAGTGGTCGAGCTTTCCCGGGTTCTGCGTTGGCGCGGCGGGCGTGGAGGCGGCGCTGCCGTCATGCGCTCGCCGGAAGCCTTTGAAGCCGTCGACGACAGAGGATAGAACGACGTCGTCGATCTTATCGCGCATGGAGTCTCCGGCGGTGGTCGGCGGGTCGAGAAGGAAAGGCAGCGGGGGCAAATAGGGGCTTTCGTTGGGCCGCTCTCCAGAAGGGGCGCTTGTCGGCGCGAAGGTGGCGTTGGCGGTGGTTAATGGGATGGTGGGTTCGTCGAAATCATCGTCGAATTCTGCAGAATGCGCAGGCGTTTGCCTCTTGGCTCCCGCATTTTCATCGGTCTCCGGACGGTTTTGCCCGATCAGTTGATGGGTCAGTATTTGCCCGAGGTCATTGGGCAGTTTGCCGCTCTCCACCGCGGTTTTAATCGCCTTTTGCGCGGCGTCGTGAGAATTGGATTGCTGGGCGGCGCATTCCTTTAGGCGGCTTAGTAAGGCGTCATAGGCGAGCCGACCGGAAGTGAAAGCCGTCAATAGCGACGAGAAATCATCTTCCGGGGCGGCTGCGGGCGGCGAGCCTGCCTTGGGACGTAGGAATTTCAGTTTTAGCATCCTTGCATCGTGCTCTAAAAGCCAGACGGACGAGTGATCCTATAGCGTTGGAGTTTGTCGATGATCGTACGTCGACTGACCTTCAGAATACGCGCCGCATTGCTTTTGTTCCAATTCGCCTCACGCATTTTAGCTTCGATGACCATGGCTTCATATTGTCCAACGATTGATTTCAGATCGCCTTCGGGAATGACGTTGGGCATTCGTCTTCTGGAATCATCGACGCGTCCCGATAATTCGGGCGGTAAATGAGTCTTTTCAATCGGGTACCCATCTTCCACCATCAAACGCGCGCGGTCTAGGATGTTTTTCAATTCCCGCACATTGCCCGGATAGCTCCAGCACATCAACGCCTCCAGCGCGTCGGGTGCGACTTGCGGGGGCTTCTTTCCATCCTTGGCCGCCGCCATTTTCAAGAAATGATCAATAAATTTAGGGATATCCGATGGTCGCTCTCGCAGGGGCGGCAAATGAATCGGGAAAACATTAAGACGGTAAAAAAGGTCCATGCGAAACTCGTTCGCCTGAATCTTGTCTTCAAGGTTGACGTTGGTGGCGCTCACGAGGCGCACGTCGACCTTCTCGGTCTTGGTGGACCCGACCCGGCGCACCTCGCCCTCCTGAATCAGACGCAAGAGTTTCGCCTGTAAAGCCAGGGGCATATCGCCGATTTCGTCAAGAAACAGCGTGCCTTCATGCGCTTCATGGGCAAGGCCGCGTTTGTTGGCCACCGCCCCGGTGAAAGCGCCTTTCACGTGGCCGAAAAGCTCGCTTTCCAGAAGGGTTTCTGGAAGGGCCGCGCAATTTTGCACAATGAAAGGCTTGTCCGCTCGCGCGCTGGATTGGTGAATAAAACTCGCCATCATCTCTTTGCCGGTCCCGGTTTCGCCGCGAACGAGAATTGGCAGGTCGGAGTTCGAAGCCTTGCCGATTAGAGAAATCGCATGTTCTATCGGAGGGCTGTCGCCAATAAGGCCTGACGGTTTTTTCAACGTTCTGGACAAATGAGCCGGGTCTTTGCTCCGCTGGCGAGGCAGAGCCGCGAGATGACGATTGAACTGACGGGTGAGACGCGTGTTCTCCTCCACTAGCCTCGTATTCCAGATATGCATGGCGGCGTGATTGGCGAGGGCCATCAACAGGCGCATGGTCTTCTCGCTGACCTTGCCCGGTTCACCGCCGTCGCTGCGAGGGTTCACCAGCTGCAAAATGCCGATTGAACGATCCTGCTGCACGGTGAGAGGAGCGATTACCAGAGATTTCGTCAAAGTTCCACAAAGCTTGTCCTCCCCATACACGCGCGAGAAATCATAGCCGGGCGCTGACTTTATATCGCTTATGTTCATGGGAGAGCCGGTTGACACCGTAAGCGCGGCGGGCTCTTTCAGATTGGGTATCTGGTTTGAGTCATAAAGCGGGATGGGCTCGCCGGGTAATGTCGCGGTGATGGCGCCGCGATATTTCGAGCACGTTCGGTGAAGATGCTGGCCAAGCGTGTCAAGAGCATAAATAGACGCCCCTTCCGCCGAGGTCAGCTGTAATGAAGCCTCTAAGGTCAGCTCCATCACAGTTTCGACCCTGCTCTCATTGGAAAACGCCGATGTCAGTCTAACTAAGTCCTCGATATCCATGTGTTCAGACAATCACCTTGGCTGAGATTTTACGCGCAAAGAGCAGAAACCGCTCCCGTAGACTCATCGGGCCTTCCATGCTTTCGGGCGCGCTTCCGCGCCAGAGCGTCATGTCAAATCATATCCAAACCCACCATTTTCCAACACGCTGATGGAGGCTTTGGAGAAATTGGTCTCTTCATCGCCCATGCGGGTCAATATTTCCGTTGCGAGTTCAGGCAGGATGGTTCGGTTGACGATGTGATCAATGTTGCGCGCGCCGGTCTCCACCTCCGTGCAGCGCGCGCTGATCGCTTCGACGACGGCGTTGGAATATTCAAGACGCATTTTCTGATTTTCCAGCAACCGCTTGCCAACCTTGTCGAGCTTTAGGCGCACGATTTTTTCAAGCGGCTCGCCGATTAACGGATAGAAGGGCACAATCTGCATGCGGGCCAGAAGCGCGGGCTTGAAATGGGCGCTCAAGGTTGGACGGCACGCGGCCACAAGCTCATCCGCCGTGGGTCTGACGGCTTGGGCGCCCATGTCCGTCAAAATATCCGTGGCCAGATTGCTGGTCAGAACCACAATCGAGTTGCGGAAATTGATCTGGCGCCCTTCGCCATCGGATAAAACGCCCTTGTCAAACACCTGGTAGAACAAATTCATGACTTCCAGGTCGGCTTTTTCAACTTCATCCAGAAGAACTACGGAATAAGGCCGCTGGCGCACGGCTTCAGTGAGAACGCCGCCTTCGCCGTAGCCCACATAGCCGGGGGGCGAGCCCACAAGTTTTGAAACCGTGTGCTTTTCTTGAAACTCGGACATGTTGATGGAGATGAGGAAGCGCTCGCCGCCGAAGAGCTGGTCGGCGATCGCGGTGGCTAGTTCGGTTTTTCCGACGCCTGACGGACCGACAAACAGAAAGACTCCCATAGGAGCGTCAGGGTTTTGAACGCCGGCCTTAGCCGTTCGCAGAGCTTCGTCAATGGCTTTGATCGCGTGATCCTGTCCGACGACGCGGGCCTGAAGGTTTTCGGCCAGAGTGAGGATTGATCCCGCGTCGTCTTGCACCATCCGTCCCAAAGGCACGCCGGTCCAGTCGGAAATGACCTGACCGATGGATTCTTCGGTGACTTCGAAGGATACGAGAGGATCGCCTGCCTGAGCCTCTTTGAGCTGGCGCGCGATATCCGCATATCGCTCTTTCAGATCGTCCGCCTCCGCCGCCTGTTGGTCCTCGGCGAGGGACGTTTGCTCTTCTCCCGCGCCGGCCTTTTGAGACGCGGCGGCGTTTTCGGCTTCCTCCGCGCCGGCCTCTTGGGCGGCGGCCGCGCCTTCAAGGCTCAAGCCAAGATCAATGCGGATCTTCAGGATCTCATTGACCAAGCCAAGTTCTTTTTCCCAGCGCGCCGTCAGGTCGGCGATTTCGCTCCCCCGCTTTTCGATCTGGCGTTCTATCTCCGCGATTTCTGGTTGATCGGCGGCGAAGTCAGCTTGAAGATCGCGTTTGGCCGCGTCAAGTTCGCGCCGTAATTCGCCTAATTGTTGCTCTTTGAGCTCGATGACGAAGGGTTTTGAGGAGAGGGAGAGTTTCACCCGGGCGCAGGCGGTGTCGAGAACGTCCACCGCTTTGTCGGGTAATTGACGGCCGGAGATATAGCGCGCCGACAATTTGGCTGCGGCGGCGACGGCGTTGTCGCGGATATAGACGCCGTGGTTCTTTTCATAGGCCGCGCGCAGGCCGCGCATGATGGTGATGGCCTGTTCTGGGCTGGGCTCGTCAAGCTTGATGAGCTGGAAGCGGCGCTCAAGCGCGGGGTCTTTCTCGATGTATTTTTTGTACTCGCTCCAAGTCGTGGCCGCGATGGTGCGCAGTTCGCCGCGCGCAAGCGCTGGTTTGAGCAGGTTGGCGGCGTCCGCGCCGCCCGCCGAGCCGCCGGCGCCGATCAGCATATGCGCTTCGTCGATGAAGAGTATCACAGGTTTTGGCGAGGCTTTGACCTCGTCGATAATGCCCTTGAGGCGGTTTTCAAACTCGCCTTTAACTCCAGCGCCCGCCTGTAGCATGCCAAGATCGAGCCCGATCAATTCAACGTTTTTCAGCATGTCGGGAACGTCGTTCTCGGCGATTTTACGCGCCAGACCTTCGACGACGGCGGTTTTGCCCACGCCCGGATCGCCTACGCAGATCGGATTGTTTTTTCTCCGCCGACCCAAAACGTCGATCATTTGCTGAATTTCACGATCTCGGCAAAATACCTGATCAATGGCGCCGTCACGTGCGAGCTGGGTGAAATTGGTGCAGAATCGCGCCAACGCGCTGTCGGCGTTGGCGTCGGGGCGTTCTTCGGAACGGGGCGCGCCGCGACCGACCGCGGCGGCGGTCGTTTCTTCGGAGTTGGCGATGATGTCGGAAAAATCTTTTTTGAATTGTGTGAAGCTGATGGGCTTCAAGGCGTCTAGCCACCGGTGGTCGCCATAGCGGTTCGGCTGTGCGAAAATCGTCGCGAACAGACTGCCGGAGCGTACTTGATCAAGCTCTAACTCTACCGAGCTTACGAGCCATGCGTCAGAAATCCACTCAATCAGCAAGGGGGAGAAAACGGGGCGGCCTTGATTGCCTTGCTTCATCGACTCCAAGACAGAGTGTAAATGCCGCTTGAGCACGGCCGGATCGACCTCGAAATGCCTGCAGGCGCTTTGAACGTCATGCTGGCTATCGTCGCAAAAGATATGCAGGAGATGTTCTATCGAGACTTCGAAGTGGCCTCGCGTGACGGCGAGCCCGGCAGCGGATTCCAATGCGCGGCGTGAGTAGGAATTTAAACGGCCAATCAGTCGACGAAGATCGAGGTCCAGCACTGTTTTTCCATTCTTTAGAGTTCGTAAAACCACTTAACGCGCAATTGGAAACACATTTTCCAATGCTTCGGCCTGAGATTATTAGTGTCCCTTTATGACAGAACTTTCATGACGCCTGCTCAACAGTTGAAAAACGTTACGTTAAGTAGCTTTCTTTCTATGCGATATCTCGGAGAATGTAAAAAATGCCGCTCCGACGAGCGAAACGGCATTTTTATTTTTTCAAACTAATTTTTTGCTCGTCACGTCACATCATGTGACGGGAGAGCGCCAGTCGTCAGAGGCCGAAGTGCCGGCGACTTCGTGAGTCCATTCCGCTTTACGGTGCGTGAAGGACCACTGCTCTTGATCGCCGCGCGAGCTGTTGGCGTCGTCATTGACGTCCGGCAAAATGGTCTTGCCTTCAACGAGAACCGCGTCGGTGTATTTGATCGTGTAATAATGTTCCTGAACGCCTGTGGTCGAAGTTCTCCAGAACTTCATTTCAATCTCGAGGTTTTCGCCGGTGGCCAAAGCCTGCCACAACATTGGAGAAGCTTTATCCAATGGCTTGACGATGGTTGTCGGCTGGTGGCGACGGGTGCCTATGGCCGTTCCGGAATTCGGGTCGCGCGGCACGATCGCATTGCTTTCGAACTTGTATACGAGGGATTCACCTTCATGACCCTGCTGCCATACGTTGCCGATGGAGTCTGCCGTTGACGCGTCAGCGGTGATTTCACCCTGTGTGGAGCCTTTGATTGTGATGTAACCAATGTTGGGCATTACAGCCTCCTGAACTAGATTTAACCGAATGCGCCGGAGCAGCCTGCGCCAGCTTCCCCTACGTCGCAATAGGCGTGCCAATTGCTGAAAAAAACATTATCCATTTGTTTTTAAAGGATATAATCGGATTCTGGCGCGCGGCTTGCTAATGTGACACTGTGCAGGTTTCCAAACAATTTCTGACTTTGCGTGCAAAATATTGCGCGTCAACTTGTGTATTTTTTATGAATACACGCTGTGAGTTGAAAAAGAATTGGGTATTTTTAGCCTTTGTTTGGTGAAATTCATTGGAGGTTGACGCTTTTTCGGTCGTCACTTGTTCTTGTGTGCAGATAAATGTAAATTGACCTTACATTAACTCTGCGTCACTTTTTACTGAACGAATATGCGCCGTTGTGACAAAAGCGCAATCTTGACGGTGTACGTTGGCCGCCCGGCGAAATGAGTGCGGGGGCTTTTCGAGTTAAAAGACGTTGCAATTGCGGTTCCGCGCGTTTGGCGCGCCGCGCGTTTTCATAGGGGGATGGGTGACGTGCCCGCCATTTTCAAACCATCGCGGCTTTCCGTCTCTTATCAAACGCATCCTGTGAGCGACGGCGCTTTGACCACTGTCTCGGTCTTCGCCTTATTTGATTTTTCCGACCCTTATTATTTACTCACGGAGCAAGCGTTGTGGCCCATGGTCACCGAGCAAACGCCAAATGGCGCAATCTTCGACAAAGGGCGGCTCAAGCCGCGCGCCGAGGTGATTATCTCCGGTTGCGCTCTGTCGCCAACGGATGAGCCCATCGAAGGAACGCGCGTCGTCGCCCGGTTTGGCTCGTGGGAGAAGCGGCTCGCCGTTTTCGGAGACAGGTATTGGCGCTTGGGCGAGCATGGGGTGGAGATGACCTCCGCCGAACCTTTTCTCAAGATGCCGATAGGCGACGTTCAGGCCTATGGCGGACCTGATTTCGTTGGAAATCCGCGTGGAAAGGGATATGGCGGACGCAAGTTGGTGAATGCGGGGTTTGACGCGCCGCTGCCCAATGTGGAGTCTCTGGACGCTTTGATCCGCTCAATCGACGATATGCCTAAACCTGCGCATTTCGGGCCGCTGGCGGCGGATGATCCGGGGCGCATGCGGTACATTGGGACGTATGACCAGCACTGGATCAAGCATGTCTCGCCTCTGCCTCCTGCGGATTTTAACCCTCTTTATCATTGCGAAGCGCCGGAAGATCAGCGGTTCGGCGAATATTTTGAAGGCGGAGATGTTTTCTCCATTTCTGGCATGTCCCGGGGAACCCCGACGGTTGGCGGTCAGACGCCGAAATTTCGAGCGCGGTGTTTTTATCACATGCCCGCCTCGGACGCGTTCATAGAGACGTCTCTTCGCTGCGACACGGTTACGCTCTTTCCTAATGTGGAGAAGGCGACATTGACGTTTCGCGGCTTGATCAAAGGCGTGGACCGGTTCGCAGATGACATCGGCGCGATCATGGTGGCTCTTGAGCGGGCTGACGACGCGCCAAGAGAGGCTTCCTACTATCTTGATATTTTTCAAAAACGACGTTCGCCGGAGACGGCGCATAAACACGCCCTTTCCGATTTCGAGCTGATGCCTGAACGCGACCCGCAGGTCGTTGGAGCCCGGCGGCGGGAAAGGTTGGCCAAGGCGCAGGCCGATCGTGAGCTGTTTATCGCGAACCAGAATTGGGCCGCCCGCAAATATGCGCAGGAACAGGGCGTTCCTGAAGATATGGTCCCGCCGATAGAGGGCGCGATGCTGGCCACGCTGCCGCTTGTGGCGGCGCCCACGCAAGAGGAAATGGAGAACGGCGAGATGGATCTCGCGGAACTTCTTGACGACGTCAAGGAGTTGGAGACCGCGCTTATGGCGAAAATGGACGAGGAGATGGCCAAAGCGGAGCTTCAGCGCCGGGCGTTGGTGGCCTCGTCTCCTGCGGGCCTGCTTCCGTCGGCGGCGTTACGGCCAATCGTGAGCGAGGAAAAACTGGCTGAAATTTCAATCGACGATTTGCCGGAGGACTTCTTGCAAGGCGTCGAGAATATGGACCAGCAATTCGCCGATCTTGAAACATCGCTCAGGGAGGGGATCAGTCATGAGGAGGTGGAGCGCGCGGATGAGCTTGAGCAGGCGATAGGCGCCGCGCTTGCGAGCCTTGGCGGGGGCGCGGACGACGATGAGGCGGCGCTGGAGAAGCAGTTCGCGCAGGCTTGCGCCCGGGCGCTGCGCCTGCCTGAAGGATCGCTCCTGCATGAGGCGCGCGCCAGCATGGACGATCTTGACCTGAGCATGCTCGAAGGTGGTCTGACGGCGCCGGAGCCGGATCTGGACGATGCGTTTCTTGATCTCATCGGCGGCCCTTTGGAGGCGCCGGAGCCGGACGGCGCGCCATTGTCGCTTTCTGCGGAAAACATGATCCCGCATAATCCATATGATGACGCCCCATCCACGCGCGCCCGGATGGGGGAAGCTCTCTTCGAGGCTGGCGAAAAATTCAAACAAATGTTCCCCAATCTCGAATTGGAGGATGAGGCGAATCCCTTTGGTTCGTTGATGGACCGGGTTCAGTCGGTGGCGGGGCCTCTTGACGAGGAGACTTTGTCCAAACCGGCGAATGAGCGCGCCGGCGACATGGTGAGCGAGGCGAAAAACCGGTTGAGCGCGGCTGACGAAGAGCTGGAGGCGTCGCTAATCGTTGGCCGGCAAATGTCGCCGGCGCCGCTATTTCCCATGGAGGCCTTCAAAGCTGGCGTGGCTGAGAGGTTCGGCGGTTTTCTGCGAGAGAAGATCGCCGCAGGGCATGACTTCAAAGGGGCGGATCTGGCGGGGGCGATACTTGACGGGGTTAATTTCAGCGGGCGGGATCTTTCGGGAACGTTTTTCGAGCAGGCGAATCTCGCCGGCGCGAATTTCTCCGGATGCAATCTCGTGGGAGCGGTGTTTACCGGCGCCCTATTGGACGGCGCGAATTTTGACGGCGCGGATTTGACCCGAGCGAATATCAGCAAGGCGTCTCTTGTCGGCGCGCGGTTCAACAAATCCATCATGGACGATCTTACGATTATTCAAAGTGATTTGACGGGCGTTTTGGGGGATGGCGCCCGCTTAACCATGGTTCGGTTTATCGAATGCAAGCTTGATGGAATGGCGATCACCAATGGCTTGATCGCGGATCTTCAATGCCTTGTGGGCTCCGCCAATGAGACGTCTTTTTCTGGAAGTCGGGTGGAGCGGGCCATGTTCGTCACCACCCCGATGGACCGGGTTCAGTTCGTGAACGCGGATCTGGAGCGGGTCGGGTTCATGGAGGTCAAGGCCGCCGGCGCCAACTTCAGCGCCGCCAAACTGCATTCTGTCGGCTTTATGGGCGCATGCGAACTCATGGGATCACGGTTTGATGGAATTCGGGCGAGCGAAAGTTCCTGGAACACCGCAAATTTGCAGGAAAGTTGTTTCTTACGCGCGCAATGTCACTCGTGCTTCTTCAACACATGCGACATGGAGGCGACCGACTTTAGATTGGGGTCTTTCCGTAATTCCCTGTTCGGTGGTTCGAAAATGGCTGACAGCGATTTCTTCGGCGCCAATTTGTTCAATGCGTCCATGACCAGCGCGGACTTGCGACGGTGCTCCATGCGGGGCGCCAATCTTTACGCCGCTAGTTTGGTGGAAGCGAAATTGGCCAGTTGCGATTTGAGCGGCGCAAATCTCGGCGCGACATTAATGGATCAGCCCACCCATGCCTGATAAGCCTCCCAGAACTCCGATTGATCTTGAAGACGTTATCGCTTTTCTGGAGCATGAGCAGCCGATTTTGTTGCGAAACGCCGCCGGGACGTCGTTTTCCGGTATGAACCTGAGTAAAGCGCGGTTCATTGAATGCGATCTCACCGGGTGTGATTTCTCCGGGGCGAACTTGAGCGGAAGCCAGATCGTGTCTTGCCAATTGCGTGGCGCCAATTTTTCCGGGGCGTCGCTCACCGGCGCCCAGATCGTCGGCTGTGACCTTGACGGGGGCGATCTGAGCGCCTCCAACCTTGAGCGTTTACAACTCGTGTCTGGCAGCGCGCGCGAACTTTTCGCCGCTGAAAGCCATTTCGACCAGACGTCTCTCATCAAGCTTGACTTGACGTCGGCCGATTTGACCAATGCGTCAACTGACCGCGCGTTGGTTCTTTCGTGCAACGTGGAGGGGATGAAAATCACCGGGGCGTTATTGTCCAACTTCATGTTGACCGAGGCGGACCTTCGCGGTGTTGATCTGTCCGGCGCGGTGTTTGACACCGCGCTTTTCGCCGACGCGAATTTATCGGGCAAGGATCTGTCAAATCAGGTGTGGCGGCGGTGCACTTTCTTTCAGGCCAAGCTGGTCGGGGTGAATTTTAACGGCGCCGCGCTTGACGCGTCAGTATTCGCGGAATGCGACTTTGAAGGCGCGCAGTTGAAAAACGTTTCAGCGCAGTCAACCGGGTTCACCAAATGCAAGCTTGACGGAGTTGATATGTCAGGCGGTCGGTTTGAGATGGCCAATTTCGCCGGCGCAAGTTTGAGCGCCGCCCGTTTTAACGGCTCGCAAATGTTTTCCTCCGTCTTTCAAGAAGCTGATTGCCGGGCGGCGCTGTTCGAGCAATGCGACTTGCGCCAGGTCGAATTTTCGCATGCGGACCTGTCCGGCGCGAATCTCGCCGCGTCCAATTTCTCCAACACCAAGTTTCACGCGGCGAAACTCGAACAAACTGTGACGCTTGGCACATCGGGAAGCCACATAGGAACGGATGATGCGCGAGCGATCGCCGAGCTTTATCGCCCCGAGAAGGTGGCGTTGCATGACGTGAATTTCGCAGGAGGATCTGACTGATGCCATTCGTTAACTCGCAAGGCCCTTTGCCAGGAATGGATTTCGCGGCGCCGGATGTTTACCTGCAGACGACCCCCGTTGGCCCGGTGCCGATCCCCTTTTTCAGCATGGGCTATAGAGTCACTGAAATTCCGACGGTTTTTCGTTTTTTGCTCATGTGCATGCCGAGCCATAACATGGTGAATGTGGCGCCTGTCACCGTTAGCGGACCGGGGCCGGGCGTCGCCTCCGGGATGGTGTGCTCCAATAGTCGAAACGTCAAAGGCTCCAGCAAGTTATTCACTCAGTGCATGCCGGCGACGCGCGCGCTTATGGATCCGACCGCGCAAAATGGCCTTTCGCCGAATTCCGTGGGCATGACCTTGGTTCCGTCTCAAATCCGTTTGCTTAACCCAAGTCTGTAAAAGCGTTTCGATTATTTGGAGAACTTGCGATGTCCAACAATAGCTCTCATAGCCGCATGGCGATCACATTGCCTGGCGTCAGCAAGAATGACGTTTTTGTTGAAAGTATTTCCGGCGTTGAAAAAATAGGCGCGGGTTACCAGTTTGTCATCGGTTTATTGACTAAAGAAACCTTGAAATTGGCGGATATGCTGGGGAAGGCGACGACCTTCGAACTTGAAGTCGGAGACGAGAAAAGCAAAATCCATGGCGTTGTGGCCAAGGCTGAAACACGGAACCCAACTCCGAAGCGTGAATTTTGCTATCAGATCACGCTGGAGCCTGAGCTTTCAATGCTGCGCTACAGCGCGCAAAATCAGGTCTATGGCACCAATAAGGACGTTACGGTCGTTGATATTCTCGACGCGGAAATGAGCGACGCGAATAAGTCGAACTCGAAAACGTCGCCAAATCGGGTCGCGCGCAATATCAAGCATGACATGCTGGCTTCCGCCGGAGATTATCCGAAATTGGACTTTGTCATGCAGTACCGCGAGAGCGATTTCAACTTCATCAGTCGTATGTGCGAGCGCTTCGGGATTTTCTTCTTGTTTGATCATTCCGGCGACAAAGAGAAAGTCGTGTTTGGCGATCGGAAAGAACATTTCACCAAGCTTGTCGGTCCTGATGACGACGAAAAACTGCCTTACCGAAGCAAACAGCAAGTTCGTGGCTCCGGCGATTTCGCGATCTGGTCCTTCAATAGCGCTTACACGGCGGCGAGCGGTTCGGTTGAACTGCGCGAGTATAATGAAGACACGCCGAAGGTGTCGCTGTCGGTTGCTGAAAACGCCTCCTATGAGGGGCAGGGCGTGGTTACTCTTTACGATGAAAATTATCCGACGGAGTCGGAGGGGCGGTTCATCGCCAAGCGGCGGGTCGAGCAGCTGGAGGGCCAGCGGCTACAGTTTACTGGCGAGGGGAATATTCCCCAACTTCGTCCGGGTAAGTTTTTCAAGCTGACGGACCATCCGCTTAGCGAACTTGACGGGCTCTATATCGTTATTGAAGTGGAGCATAATTGCGTTCAAACCACGCCGCTGGGCTTCAGTTCGGCGGATAAGTCGCCGCAGCCTTACTTCAATAAATTCGTTTGCGTTCCTTTTGATAAGGGCTACCGGCCGCCGGTGGTGACGCCAAAGCCGGTGGTGCATGGATATTTGAATGCGGTGATCGACGGCGAGACGAAAGGCCAGCGCGCGGAGCTGGATGACGCTGGCCGCTACCGTATTCGCATTCTCGACGAGGAAAGCGACTTGAAGTCGGGTAAGGCGAGCTACGCCGTTCGCAAGCTTGAGCCTTATGGCGGGGGAGATGGGTTTGGGTCTCATTTTTCTTTGTTGATTGGGACGGAAGTTTTGCTTGGGTTTCGCCATGGGGATCCGGACCGTCCGATTATTCTCGGCGCGGTTTCAAACGGCGAGCAGACAAATCCGGTCACCTCTTCAAATCAGAATGTCGCTTATCGGGTCAGAACCGCATCCGGCATTGTTATGCAAATCAGCGATGGCGCCGCTTAAAGGGGATCAATCATGGCAAATACGCAGCAAGCAGAACAGTCGCAGGGCGCGGAGTCTGAAGAGCCCGCTCAGTCGGCCTCGGATAACGCCGGGACGAACTATCAGACGACTTACACCTATTTTTATGTCCCCGCAGATATCGCCGATCCAACGTCGTCGGCGGATGACTCAGGGCTTGGCGCCTTTATTCGCTTGGGGGAATATTCAGATATCGAGGAAGAATCTTATACGAATGGAGATTACGAAGATTATTATCCCGCGGAGCAAGTGAGGGAAGAGTCGGGCGACGACGTTTACAAGAAGGCCGCGGGGGGAAGCAAAGGTATTTTGCTTTCATGTGAAGGTCGTATGCTTGTAAAGTCGGGTGAAAAACTTTTCATCAATGCGGATGACGATATTAATATTGAAAGTTCAGGCGGAGCAATCTCCATTACATCGGGCACCGATGGGGATGGAAAGCCGCAGGATATTCTTATTTCGGCGGCCAATGGCAAGGGGAACGTCACTCAAAAGTATTATAAGTCGACCATCACGGTGGAAGGCGAGGATTATGAGAAGGTAACAAGCGTTTCACGTAAATATTACGAAGCAAATAAGTATGAAATATATCATGCGGATTCTTTTAAAGAAGTATACGCTAATACGACGTCTATTCAACATGGTGGTAATCTGAAATATTTCATGGGGGGGACTGTCAGTTTGAAACTTGCCGGTGAGTTTAATTTGGCGCTCGCCGCCGTTTTGGATATCGCCGCTTTGACTAAATTTGCGTTTTGGGGCGTTAAATTTGACTGCGGAATTTTGAAAATTGATTTTTGCAGTTGGAAAATGGAAGTGAAGGAGGGCAAAGTCTCTATGAGCGGCTCTAACTTCAAAGCCAAGGCCGTCAAGGTTGACACATCCGCCACCAGCGCTAAAGCCGATGGCGTGGCGGTTCAATCGAGAGCGACGGAGGCCAACGCCAACGCCGTGGAGGCCAAAACGGGCAACGTCAAGGCGTTGATTGCGCTTTGGGAAGCTAAGATCGCCAGCACAGCCCAGATTTAATCTGAAATGGGTCATTTTGGCCGGATCGGAATGCGAGATGAGCGAACACATTAGCGACGACAAACACAAGGCGCCGTCGCCGGCGGTTTTGGATGCTGTGGCGACGAACGCCGTCGGCGGCGGACTTCACATCGGCGCCGTCGCCGCTTTGGTCACCGATAGTCAGGCTTTGATCACACTGCCGGACGAGAGGCGTTTGCACGCCCGTCAGGCGGCGAGCTGTTTGCTCGCTCCGGCCATCGGAGACAGGGTTTTGGCTTATGTTTGCGATGAAGAGGCTTATATTCTGAACGTTCTGGAACGCGATCAGAGCTTGCCCGCGCAAGTGATGGCGCCTGGGGCTTCCGAGATGAAAATTTGCGCCACGGGACGGCTTGAGCTGACCGCGCCGCATGTGCGCCTCACAAGTAAACGGCTGACCATTCTTTCCGATATGGTTGCGCAAACCGGGCGGCAATTGGTGGCGAATTTCAGTAAAACCTTCGAAACCATCGTTGATAAGGTCGTCTCGGCGCGCTCCATTACGACTTCCGCGCAGATTAGAACCAGCTCCATTCGCGAAACCGACACTGTTCACGCGGGAGTTCTTGTGGAAAATATTGACAGCGTCGCAACGCAAAATAGTGAAATCTCCATGGTGACGGCGAAAGAGGATGTGCGCCTCGACGCCAAACGGGTCAGCGTTGGTTGATGGTCTTGACCGCGACGTGACGCCAATGAACTGATCGAATGGAAACCATACATGTTGCTGGTCGAAGACCAATTAAAGGCCGCGCAGGTGCATTGCGAGGCGGGCCGATATGATAATGCGGCGCTCATTTGCGAAAGCGTTCTTGATATGGCGCCCGGGCATCCTGCGGCGCTCCAGAAGCTGATTGAAGTGCGGTTGGAGCTTGGGGAGCTTGAAGCGGCGCAAGAGCTTGTTCGCCGGGCGACGGCGCGTTCATTGCGCGATCCGGATTTTCTTTGTCAATGCGCCGCGGTTTTTCGATTGAGCGAAGCGCTGGCCGACGCCGAAGCCATGATTGATCAGGCGTTGGCGCTTGACCCGGATCATGTGGAGGCGACGATCGCCAAGGCCGATCATATGGTCGGCGCGGGTAAACTTTCTGAAGCCGAGGATTTGTTGAGTCGAATTCAACGGCTGAATCCGGCCAACGCCGCCGTGGTGAGGGCGATGGCGCAGCTTTACAGCGCTTATGGACTTTTTCGTCCGGCCCTTGAACTTGCGCAGGACGCGTTGTCGATGGCGCCGAAAGCGGTTGAAATGAAAGCGCTTGTGGGAGAGATACTGGCCAACCTCGGCGATAGTGGGAAGGCGGAGCCATTTCTCGAAGACGCCTATTTGGCGGAACCGTCAAATCCGCTTTATATGATCGCCCTTGCAAATAACTATCTGGCGCAGGGGCAATTGACCGCCGCTTTGCGTTTGGCCAAACGCTGTGTGTCATTGTTTCCGAATTTGCTGGCCGCCTGGCAAATTTATGTACGGGTTATGATTGAAAAAGGCGAGGGCCGCGCCGCCTTCACCGAGTTTTTGCCGGTTGTGAAACGCAACCCCAACCGCGTTGACGCAACCCTGTCGCTTGCCTTGGCCTATCGTCAGGCCGGACTTCCCACGCAGGCTTTGCACCTTTTGCAGCCGCTTGAAAAGCAAGCTGAGAGAATTACGCCGGAACAGCGGCGGCAGACTATGAGCATGGTTCGCGATTGCAATTTGTCGCTTGGGCGGATCGAAGCGGTGACCAGCTCTCTCGCCGATAACGCTTTGCCGCAGGTTTTGGAGCTCTCCAATGCGGAGTGCGCTGATAATGAGGTTTTGAGCGCCGTGTTGGACCGCGCGGGCTTTATTCTGGACGCGGGCGTCACGAATCTTGAAGCCATGGCGCTTTTGCGTTTCGTCTCGCCGCTTTCCAAGGGGCGGGAGGCGGTTGTCGCCGGTCCGTCAAGCTTGGAGCAATTGGCGCGGCTCTATGGAAACATGGCGTATGTTCCAAATGATCTGGGTTTTGACGTCGGCTCGGAAGTAAGCATGCCGCCAGTTTCTATCCCCGCTTCGATCCTTCTGGCGTTTCCCGAAAAGCTGCGGGGAGGGAGGTGCGGAAGCGGTTCTTATCTGACGCCGGAGCCGGGGCGGGTGGCGAAATGGCGCCGCGCGCTGGAGGCATTTCCGAAACCCTGGGTCGGACTTGCCTGGAATTCCGCCCGTCCGGGTCTTTTACTGGAAGATATGGCGTCCTTGCGGGATCTTTTGCCGGGAACGATGATTAGCGTCATGTGGGATGCGCCGCGGCGTCAGCTCAAGTCGGTGAAGGGCGTGATCGACGCTGGCGCTCATTTTGAAGCGCTTGCGGATCTGGCGGCGCTTGTGAGCCTGCTGGACATAATGATTGGCCCTGATGGCGTTGCCTTGCATTTGGCCGGCGCCATAGGAACGCCCGGAGTTGTCATCTGCAAGCCGTCGTGTCCATGGTATTGGTATGCTGAAAATGAAACCGCGCTTTGGTATCCATCCGTTGGCGTGGCTCGGGCGGAGCATTTTGGCAATTGGGCGGATATCATGGGCGCTTACGTTTCGCAGGTGGCGGCTATGGCGCAGGCGCAGTTATCGCAGCGCGGTGAGTAATTAATGAATTGGGGACGTTGATGGCATTGTGGAGACCGGCGCAACGGGAACCGGATCCGTTGCATTGCGGAATATATGATTACCTACGCAATCGCGCGCCGCAGGTTTATCTGGACGGGGTCAGCTCCGTTCGCGCGCTGGGGCGTACGAGCGTCGTGTTGAGCGATGGTCATCCCTTGACGTTGGAGCTTATCATCACCCCTGTCGGCGCGAGCGCCATGTCAGGGCGCGATGCGATTGTCTTCGCCGTGTCCGGCCATGCGGCGGACCGTGAGGCCGGCTATGAAGTTGATGGGCGAGTGATCATTGATCGCGAAACATTGGCGTTTCTTTTGATTGAAGCGACGCCTTCGCGCATTAACCTACGAAAGTAGCTGGCAGGACCGGCTAAAGGGCTGTTTTCGCGTCTTACTTCGCTCGATCAGGGCGGAGACTTTTGAGGAAACGGGCGGCGGCGTCAAGGGGGCTTTCACTTAGAAAAGCGTTGGCGAAGTCGGTTATGGAGGCGGTTCTGTGGGCGTCGTCCAGCGCCAATGCTTTCTCCAGAGCGTGTCGGTGCGCTCGCTCCTTGATGACCTGAATTTCAGGCTCCAGCCCTTCTTCCATCGCCTTTAAAGAGGTCTTTTTGCCAAAAGGCCGGCGTCCTTGCAGGGCGAGATAAACGACGATAGCGAAAGAAAAAACATCGTCCGCTTCACAGGCTTCTGCTCCTTTTAGTCGCTGGGGCGAGGCGTAGGCGGGCGTGACCGCGCCAAAACGCTGGAGGATATGAACCGTGTCCTCCTCTTCCTTGCGGAGGGAGCGCGCGATTGGGGCGGAGATGTTGAAATCAATCAGTTTCACTTGCCCGGAGCGGTCGATGAAAATATTCCCAGGCTTCAAATCCGCATGAACGACGCCTTGACCGTGGGAGAAAGAAAGCGCGCCGGCCACGTCGCGTACGAGCCGTTTGATTTTATCTGGAGCCAGCGTTCGCTCCGGAGCCTGGCTTAGAATTTTTGCGAGCGTGTTGCCTTCCAGAAGCTCCATGACCATGAAGTGGACCCGGCCTTGCCGGTCCATGTCATAAACGCGCACGATATTGGGGTGAACCAGATCGCGTAACCGGCGCGCCTCCCGGTGCATGAGGGAAATGACATCCGCATCCACATCCTGATTTTCGATGATGATTTTCAACGCGATCTCGGTTTGTTTGAAACCGGCGTGTTTCGCCACCAGATCTCTCGCCCTGAAAACTTTGGAAAGGCCGCCCTGACCAATCAGGGACAGCAACTCGAAGCGCCCTTTAAGGACGTCGCCAATCATTGGCTCTGGCGCCGGTTTATTTTTCATCGGTGGCAACTCGCACCACGATAAGCGTGATATCGTCCGTGGAGCCGCCGGCGACGGCTTTGGCGAGCAAGCGATCTGCGAGGCCGCTGTGACCGTTGGCGATCATATCCGCCATCTCCGTTTCATCAATTCCTTTTATCAGTCCATCCGAGCATAGCACCAAAGCGTCGCCTTCACACAAGCTCAGCACGCGCCGCTCAAGGTTCAGCGTGGCGTCTGAACCGATCGCCCGCAACAGGGCGCCGTCGGCATTGGCGTGATCTTCGGAAACCATGAAAAGATGTTCGTCGCGCAGTAGGTAAAGTCGCGAGTCGCCCGCCCAAAGACAGCAGGCGTACCAGCCATCTATGAGTAAGCAAATGGCGGTGGCGCCCGATATATCGGCGGCGTCTCCGTTCCTGTATGGCTCGAAAAGCGCGTGGTTCGCCGCCTCCAGGGATTGCCGGATAACCGCCAGTTTGTTTTCAAGCTCATTTGGCCAACGCTCTTGGGTTTGGGCGACGGCTTGCGCAATGGACCTGCTGGCGAGATACCCGTCGCGATGCCCGCCCATGCCATCGGAAACCAAAAATATCCGGCGGTTCATATCTACCAGATAAGCGTCTTCGTTGCGTTCATGGGAAAGGCCGCGGCGGGTCACCGCTTCAACTTCCAGCAAAGGTGGGGCGGCAGGCGCAGGCGTCGTCACAGGCGAGGCTCTTTCATGATTAAAGATTTCCGGAAGCGCGAGGGCGCCAGTCATCGGCGCCTAGATCGCCCAGAAAGAACCGTGCGGCGATCACCGGGTCGGGCAGATCGCGGCAGATACAAAATTCGCCGTTATGGTCCGTGTCCCCATCATGCCACCAATAGCTTAAGATTGAGGGGGCGGTAAAGGTCGCGCCGGTTTTCATCGCGGCGACGCTCTTGATGTCGATGACGCCGTTGGTTGGTTTTTCTATGGATAAAAAGAGCGCGCGTTCGCCGAGGTCAGGCTCGGGAAGCTGCAAAGGAGCGGCCGCGCGATTAAGAGCCGGGGCGCAATCCACCCTTGTTTTTTCTATGCAGGATTGAAACTCGGAACGGCTCATGTCGTTGGCGATGAAAGCGAGCAGCTCATGCTCCAGCGCGTCGAGGTAAGGTGTGAGATTATCCGGGTTTGAAATCTCTTCGCGGAACGGGATGAGGACGCTGAGGGGAAATCCACGTCCTATCGCGTCGGCGGAGGCGGTGATCAGCCCTGTCCATCCACTGACGCCCAAAAGGCCCGGCTGGACGGCGAAACGCCAAATGGGGGACGCATAATAGCGCTGGGCCCAATGCTCTGGCGCCGCCATCTGGCCAGCGGCGAGCCAGTTTGACAGCATGTCCGCCCAGGCGTTCGTGATCCGGGCCGACAAGCCGTTGAATATAAAGTCACGCTCCACCGGCCGTTTGCCAAAATATCCACCAAGCATCACCGTCTCGCCTGACTCTTTCGCCTCATTGCCGCATTGCCTTATCGCCCTTGGAACGCGGAACTTGTTCACCTTTCACCGCGCTAGAGAGCTGGGGGACAGCGGAATGAAGAGTATAAACCAAGATTGAACGGATTGGTCACGCTTCCCGCATTGAGGCTGAAACTCGCCACCGCGTCTTCAGCCTTGATGGAGAAGACAAACTGATCGCGCCCTCTGACTTTCGACAGTCCTGAAGCGGACAGCATGCGGAAAATTGCCCATGTGCCGGTCATTTCGCGCGTCACCGTCTTTTTGTCGAGGGTGGTGATTGAAAGGGTGGCGGTGCTGCCGTCGTATTGACTTGGCCAAGTGAAATTGCGGGCGCGTTCCGGTCCGTGGCGGTAGACGATTTGTTCGTCGTCGATTTTCAAGGTCGACTTCAGCGCTTTGGGATCAAGGAAGGTCGCTTTGATTGTGAATTTCGTTTCCGGCGTGGTCGCTCCATTGGCGAAAAACGCCTCTCGTATGGTTTTCGCGGTTGATAGCTGCCTCAAGGCGGCGTCAGACAGTTCAAGGCCGCTGCCTTGGGTCTCTGTCTCCACATAGTGTTGGCCGCGTATGGTGACAAAGGACGAGAGATAGTCTTTGAAGAAAGCTTCAATGACTCCGGCTGGGCCAAATAGGTCAGTGAAATCTTTAAGGCTTACATCTTCCTTCGCTGTTGCGGAGAAGGGGTATCTATCCGCCATGATTGAATTGCAAACCGGGACGATTTCGTCCTGCCATCTGCCGTTGACGTAGTTGTAGGTCGCTTTGTTCAGCAGGCTCCAGGTTCGGTTGACGGTGGAGAGGACCATTGTGCGAACCGGCTCCGGCGTTATCGCCGCTTCGGAGCGCAAGGTTGTGAACGAGTCGCTGGTTGGCGATTTCGCGCGCGCTTTAACGAAATCATAGGCGGCCTTGTTGGGGTCTGGCGCGGTGACGACGCCGGAGACATTGCCGTAAAGGTCGCCGAATAATTGTTGGACCCGGTTAAGCGCGGCTTGTCCGTTTTGTGGATTGACGAGGGTGTTCAGCGAGCGGAACGCGTCTTCGATACGCAGACCGGGCCATGGGGCGTCGCCAAAGGCTGTCGTCACCGCCGCTTTTTGCGCCGCCTGAGTGGTGGAGCTCACCAGATTGGCGGCCAGTCCGCTTGTTTGCTCCTTGTCGCCGTTGGTTGTCGATTGCGAGCCGGGGAGAGGCAGCTCCGTGTTTTCGCGCAGAATGGAGAGCACGTTCGTGAGCGGCGACTGAGGGCTGGAGAGGTCTTGTAGAACAATTTGCGCCCGGCCCAGATCGCCGATCTCCACCACGCGGATGTGGGACACGCCTTTGCGCCACGCGGCGATGTAATCATCCGTGTAAAGGCGCACAATTTCCTTGGCCAGAGCGTTATAGGCCTTGTCGTTTAGACCATTGTCGCCAAGCACCCAGTCAGAGCCTATGGACTGGCGGATGTATTGGGGCAGACGGGTCAGGAAGAAATTATAGAAACCGTCTTTGGTGTAAAAACCGGGAATGATGCTGCGCCCGCCGCTGGTGGCGGTGGCCACATATAACGATCCGGCGCCCAAGGTGCGGGCGATGTCGATGGGCGCGAGCTGGAAGCGTTGAGCCGCATCGTTTTGCATTCGTTGATAGATGCCGGTCGCTTGCGGCAGCTTCTGAATGCGCGCGCGCGCCGCCGCGATAATTGGCGCGTTGCCGGGGGTCGCCACCGGCAGGAGCGAGACGAGTGAGTTCATATGCTTGGCCATCTGATCCCGCTTTTGCGGATTCAGTATGAACGCGGCTTCATTTTGCGCTTTGAACGCCTCTTCCACCTGATTGGCTTTGAAATTCTGGCCGGTGGTGAGCATAAGGTAAGTTTCAAGCTGCTCGCGAAGCAGTCCATTGTCGCTATTGGCCGCGTTGGAGACAAGTTGAATTTGAGATCCCAGACGGCTGGTGATTGAGGGTAAGAGATAGGTCTCCAGCAGCGAGTCATAGGCCGCCTCCGCCGCAGGCGCGAGGTCGGAGCGCGCTTCGACGCTGGCGAAGGTTCCCGTCAGCCAGTTATCGGAGTTGTCGATTGTGCCGCGCAACTGGCGCGCGGCGTCCAGAGCGGGCAGAATATTGGTTAAGGAGCGGTCTCGGTTGGCGTCGGTTTTCAGGTTTTTCAAGCGCTCGGCCTGACGTTCCACTTTTTGCGCCAATTCAGCGGAGCTGTTGAGGCCCGCAAGCCAATATGCCGACAAGCCGAAAACGAAAGCGGCGAGGGCGGCGAGAGCGCCGGCGTAGGCGGCCGCAAGGCGCCGCTCCACCCTGACGTTTTGGCTGACCAGATCTTGTTCGGGGAAAACAATGTCTGAAAGCAAATTCTTGATGAAATAGGCTTTTCCTTGCCCGCTCGGGGGAAGTTGCTGTGCGGGGGAAAGAGCGAAATTTCGGCTCATCGAGCCGAGCAGGCGGTCAAACGGGGCGCCTTCCTGAGTGCCGGAAGTAAAATAGGCGCCGCGCAAATAAGGCTGAGATTCATAACGACTGGTCCGGAACACCTCCGCCAGAAAGCTGCGCAGGACCTGTGAGAGGCTGCCAAACTCATGGGGAAAGCTGTATATGCGGCAGCGCCGGCCATTGTTGCGCTCGGAGCCCAGTTTCGCCGGAAGTTGGTTCTCCAGACGCGCGACAAGATCGAGAAAACCTTTCTCAAAAGCGGGGCCGACGGTGACCTGCTGGTCGTCGAAGGGAAAGGTGACGCCCCAAACCTGTTCACGCTCTTTTTCGCTAATCGCGTCGAAATATTCGTCGAATCCAGCGATCAGATCGCATTTCGTAAACATGACATAGACAGGCAAACGCATTCCGAAAACGCGGTGTAGCTCACGTAGACGCTGGCGTAGAATTTCCGCCTGCCGTTTGCGTCCTACCTCATCGGCCAGAGCCACGTCTTCTATGCTGATGGAAAGCAATACGCCATTGACGGGCCGGCGTCGGCGGTGTTTGGCCAAAAGCTCCAAGAAGCCGCTCCATGCGGCGGCGTCGACGCCCTTGTTCACGTCTTGGGTCGTGTAGCGTCCGGCGGTGTCGATCAGGACGGATTCATTTGAAATCCACCAGTCGCAATTTCGCGTGCCGCCCACCCCTTGAATCGCTTGCTGGTTGTCGCCCGCCAGTGGAAACTCAAGGCCAGAGTTGCGCAATATTGTCGTCTTGCCGGTTCCGGGCGGCCCAATGAGAATGTACCACGGCAGTTCGAACAGGTAATTTCGTTTCTTTTTGCCGTCCAGCGGGTTGTCCCGAAGGGTGTTCATCGCCTTTTGAAACTGCTCCCGGATTATCTCAACTTCGTCGGAAGACAGGTCGCCGCCCATGGAAACCAGCTCGTCGTTTGCGAGCATGGAGTTTATGAGTTTGGCGTTGGCGCGGCGCGCAAGAAGATGGCGCGCGAAAGTGATGATGAAAAACCAGGCGAAGAGCGCTATGGCGAAAATGACGCGCGGCGTTTGCTGCTCAAAAGGCGTGACGCCGCCGATGCTGACATAGCCGCCGAAAAACCAGACCAGAAGCGAGGCTACGGCGAGCAATAATAGAATGAGCAGGCTCAATGGTCGGAGCAAACTGGCGAAGTAGGTGCGCAACATGAGCGAACGTACCTTTCTACTGAGCCTGAAGGGATTTGATTTCGTTCAATGCTGGAGCGATTTCGCCTTTTATGCGAAAATCGGAGTATCCGCGCACGACAACCAGAATCGCAAAGCCGAGCGCGAGAAAAATCCATAACGGCGGTAAATGGCTAAGACGGCGCCCGCGCTGAAAACCATGAGTGATTTCCGAGAGCGATTGATCTGGCTTGACTTTGCTGTAGCGGCGGATCGCGCGTGACAATTCGTTGCGCAAATCCTCTAGCTGGTCGCGGCCTCCCTCCAGCACGCGATATCGGCCTTCAAAGCCCAGCATCAGGCAGGAGTGTATCAATACGAGCAACGCTAGTTTGCGCGCCGGCTCTTCGCTGACCCGCTCAAGAATGCTGAAGACCTTTTCCCCGCCCCACGTCTCGTTATGAAACTGGTTGAGAAGGCTGTTTGAACTCCACTCGCTCCTGCTGCCCCATGGGGTCATCAACACGGTTTCGTCGATGGTGGAGCACAGAATATAACGCGCGGCGATGATGTCTCCCGCGTCAACGCCAAGTTTCTGGCACTCCTGTTCAAAGCGATCGATGTTCTCAACGACCTCTTGCCGAAGAGCCGTGACGTCGGCTTGTTCGATGGTGTTGCGTAACTGCGCGATAAGAAGAAGCAATGGCGCGGCAGCCCGCGTGATGGTTCTCTCCGAGTTGAGCGGCAATTGACGCACCACCACGGCAGCGGTTTGCAGCGCCGCTCCCCGGTTCGAATGATCTTCGGTTGTCGTCAGCGCTCCGCCAGAGCCAAGGATGGCCACTGTGGGCTCATCTCCCGATCCGGGCCCCGTTTCCGACCCCGATTGACCGGTGGTCAGCGACGTGCGCGCCCTCGGACTTAACCTGTGCGCTACGGTTGGTTGGTCGACGTCGTGGTTGGTCATGAGTGCAGCCCTTATGACCCTTTCTGGATCGCCCAAAGCTCAAGGCCAAGGCCAGGATAATCACCGCTTAGATGCAGCGCGAAAGCGGCGGAGGATTGGAGTTGCGGCCATAATTCGTTGTTTGTGTCGAGGCGGAAGTAAACGGCGTTCTGGATATAGGGGATTTCTCGCGGCGCCACCGACATGGGCGTGATGGGAATGCCCGGAAGTTGCAGGTTCACAAGTTCCCGAATTTTCTCCACCGGGCCGATTTTCACTTGAATCGGCATTTGCGAGCGCAACGCTTCAAGACCCACATTGGCGTGGGCGATCAATACGAACTCGCGGTTTTGATAAACCATCCTGTCGCTTGTCTCTCCAAGCCAGACGCCGAAGTCTCTCTTGACCAACTGAATATTGACGGCGTTTTGCTCAACCACAAAGCTCAGTTGCCCGCGCAGGATCTCAATGACTTGGTCAAAAGTGGAGCGAAGATCAAGGTGATTATAAGCCGGGACGTCAGGTGGCCGACGACTTTCCGATCCATAGGCGCTGATCTCGCCAATGAGGGAGATCAGATCGCGGTAAAGGCTTTCAGGCGCGTGCCGTCCGGATGCGATCATGTGAGACAGCAGGACTTCATTCCGGTTCGTGACGCCCAGCATCATGAGATCCATCAAGCCCGCGCGAGTGCTTGCGCCTTGCCCTGCGGCGTTTGCGGCCAGGGCTTGGCCGCGCTTGCGCAACAGGCTGCGCACTTGCTCCATGAGCGACTTCAGATAGGGAGCCGCGTTTACGTTCAGGACAGGGGGAATGAACGAGCTTGAAAGCTGGACGGCGCCGTTGGATTCAACGCTGTCAATTTGCGCGATCGGCAAACTTATCGTTTCATCAAGACTTTCGCCTTCCATAATGAGACGAGCCGTTAAGGCGCCGACTTGGATTTGAGCGGCCGGCCGTTCCGCTTCGGTGTTGTTTTGCGCCTCGATCTCGCGACGCAGGTATCTGCGGTCGCTCTTGTCGGCTTCGCTGACGTCAAGCCCTCCCGCCGCTTTCAGAGGAAGGGCGAGAAAAACCTTCTTGCCTTGATGCTCGGACCTGATTTGGCGCGCGGACGAGACAACATGCGACAATGAGGTTGAGAAAATCGTCCCGTCGGGGAAAACAACGTCAACGTCGCTGATTTGAATCTGGCCGAGCGCGGACGCGTCGGCGCTGAATTCTATGCGCCGCACGCCCCAGCTGTAAGGGATCAGATCCTTTGCGCGCTGTTCAAGATTGGTGTCGATCCACCGGTCGTATTGTTGCAGATGCTGGGGCCTCAGGAACATTCCTTCCAGCCAAAGCGGTTTGCCACTAGCGTTCAATCCAAACCCCCGTAAAAATGTTTCGAGCGACGGTTCCAGCCCGAGGAGAGCGACGTCAAGGCCGCGCGCCATGGTTGGCCGACAACTACATGCAGCTCTTTGTAGCGCAACGCTCCGATGACGCGACTGCGCTGGCCCCAGTCTTTCATTTAAAATATCCCGAAACGACTTGGTTTATTTTGTATGCGCACCGCAAGGCTTGTCAGGAAAATATCAAAGTTGTTTGTCTTTTCTTTTTGCAGTTCGATCGAGTCTCGCCACTGAGCGAATTTGATGTCGCGAAATCCTGCGACGACGCCGATATGGGTCGCTTCATTGGAAACGCTTCGGTTATATTTTTGGGTGGCGCCGGGAACCAGTTCGTATTCGGAGCTTCCGATCAGATCTGCGCCGAGGAGCTTTTTGTCATTGTCGACAAAATCAAAAAAGTCCGCGTTATTGAAGGCCGTCATGCCTTTCAGTTCATAGATGCGCACGACGATTGGCGCGGGGCTTCCGTCTTCGTTAGGGTTAATATTCGCATCGGCGTAAATCATCACGCCAACAGGCGTGGGAGAGGGGGTGCTTGAGCACGCTCCGAGGGTAAAACCTCCCGACATTAAAATCGTTTTGCAAAGATCTCGTCGCGTTAACATCATTTTTTCCGGTTCTCCCAGTAGTCTCTCGACTGTCGCCGCGCCTGCTCTTCTTCAGTTTGCGCAAAAGCTTCCATGATTATTTGACGCATTACGCCGTCGAAGTCGCTGCGTATGCGGCTATAGTTTTGCTTTGCGGTCTCCCACTTTCCTTTCTTCGCGCCCAGACCTCGAATGCGCAATCCGCCTGCGTCTTCGTCATCCTCGGCGAGCATGTCGGGAGACAGGCGTTCAAACATTATTCGCATCGCGCGCTGCATGGCCGCCATGGTGATCATCGTATGAGCTTGCAGATCCTGAAAAGCTTGTCTGGTGGCTTGATCCGGCTTCTGGAAACCTCCCGACTTTGTCAAAAGCATTTCGTCGATGGCCAATTCTCCAACCTTGAAATGTTTGAAGGGGTTGTTTTCCTCCGGCGCAATTTGGGTTTCGTCCATTCGGAACTCAGATTTGAGCATTTTGCGCGCGGATAAGAGCACGACCATGCCTTGGGCGAGCTCGCGGATCATTCCGCCGGCCTCCTCCATCAGCGCAGCGCGCTTCTCAGCGCCGACTTTCGCGTCGGGAAACCCCAAACCGACAAGAAACGCGTGCGTTAATTGCTCGTCGTCCTTTGGAAAGGAGGGAGAAGACGGCGTGGGAGGAGGGGCGGGGCGTTGAGGGGCTGAAGCCGTGGCGGTGGCGCCAGCCTGTGAGGCTACAGGTCCGGTGGGGGGCGTTTGAGAACGTCCGATTGGCGGCGTTGGGAGCGGGGGCGTTGGCGGATTGGCCGCTGGCCTTGCGGGGGGACGCACGCCGGGCGCGGATAGTTTCGCTTTTTCGTCCAGTTCGGCCAGACGTCGTTCGCGGCGCGCCTTGAGCGCAGCCAAATGATCGATGGGATCGGCGCCGCCGGTGGGCGCGGCGCGCGGCGTCATAGCCGGAACGGGGCGGTCTGGCTGGGGCTCTTTGGCGCTTTGCGGCGTAAGAATTTCTATATGATCCGCTTTCAGCGCTGGGCTCAACCCTTGGTCGCCATTCAAAACGGCGTTAGTCGGAGGGGGAGGAGGCGCCTGGGTCGCAGGAGAAGGCGTCGTGGGAGCGCGTGAGGGGGCGGCCGCCGCCAGATCGCCGCCCATAAGCTGATCAAGAAAATCTACAGGAATAACCTCTTGGGCGGGAGCTGGTTCTGCGCTCTGGGGTTTATGAGGAAGTGCGTTGGGAGCTTGCGAATAGGGCGTTTGGCCAGCTTGGGGGCGCCCGGCGGGCAGGCTGGTTTGCGGCTCTGAATAGACGGGGCTTGCGGGCGCCGGCGCGGCGACGGGGGCGCGCACAGGTTCGACTTGTGGCGGCAGACTTGTGGCGGGGTGTTCAAATTCAGGGTTTTGCGGCGCGGAAGGCGCTGGTTGGTCGCCCGTCCGGTCAAGATAGGCCATTGGATCTGCGGTGGCGCCTGGCGCGGGCGAATAACCGGCCCGGGAGGCTATGGGACGGGCTTGCGGTTGGCTTAATTTCGTGAGGCCGCCTGAGAGGTAATCCAGAGGATCAAGCGATTGCTTTGTGCGTACGGCCGCGCCGGAGGTGTCGCTATTGGGCGAGAGCTGAGCGTCAATGCGCGAGGAAGGGGGTCTTTGCGTATGGGGCGGCGATTGGTGAGTTTGCGTCGCCGTTAAAGGCGGCGGCGGTGGCGGCGCGGGGGCGGGTTCCGCGGCTTTTAAGTGAGCGGTGATCAAATAGCGGCCGATTTGAAAATTGGTGGTCTGGCCGATCTGAACGGATTGCCCCCGACCTATCGGCGTTTCCACGCCGGCGAGAAACGTTCCGTTGGTGCTTTCATCAACCAGATAATAGACGCCGCCCTGACAGATGACGCGGGCGTGAATGGAAGAAAGAATTCTCTCGCCGTCGGGCAAAACCCAGTCGCATCTTTGAGAGCGACCCAAAGTCCCTCCCTCGGGACCAAATGTATGGCTGGTTCCGGTTTGCTGACAGGATAACGTCAGTGTAACAGTCATGCCGCCCCCTGTATGTCAAATGCGTCGCTTTGAGACGCGCGGGGATAAAGCCTCACTGGGGTCTCCATTTCGCCGTCGCCGCTGGCGAGCCAGAAGGTTTCGCCAAGACGCGCGCCTTCCAGCCGTCCCGCCTGAATGCTCTCGGATATAAATTCAAACTCGAGGTCCCACTCAAGCGGGTCGCGGATAATCATGGACAGGAGCGCGGGAATTTCGTGATGGCGCGCGCCGCCGGGCATGAATGGCTCCAGCTCTTGGCTGGTGGCCGGACCGAGCCGCAGGGTGAATTTTCCCAAATCGTCATCGACTTCCTCGCCGAGAACCACGTCTTCACCCAAGGTGGTGTTGCGCACGCCCAGAGCCATTTGCTCCGCGGCTTCGATATGAACCCGGCGCATGACATATTCTTCGACTTTGCAATTAACCTTGAGGCAATTGGAGAGTATTGACGCGGCCGCTTCCGCTGAATTGGAATAAAGCGACAGCAATCCCACGTGAGGCAAGAGCGCCGATCTGGGAACTCCGCCGATCTCATCGCGACTTTCCACCGGAAACCCACACAGAGCGAGAAACCGGCGGGATATCGGATCACGGGCCTTTGGCGCATAGCGCACGTGATATCGTGATTTTCGCCAGATCTGGAATAACAGCGTGATCAGTCGGTGATTGAACAGGTCAAGAAAGTCCTCCAACGCCGACGGCGCTTCGTCTTGCTCGATAATGCGTTCGGTGTTGAAGGGAGGAAGCGGGGATGAAGGTCCATACAGGCCCAGAAAATTGACGCGAATGTCAAAGCGCTCCGCCGCCGCGTCATAGTGGATTTGCGAGATGTCGCCGGCGCCAAAACTCAGGGAGCGCGTCGCGCGAAAGCGGATAGACTCGCGGGCGGGATCCTGTCCGGCCCCCATTTTGTTTACGTCGTCATGCAATAAGCCAATTAAATGGACGAGTTGGAAGAACTGACTGTTGGCCATGTGGGCCGCCAGCTCCTGAGACGCCGCCGTTTTTTGCGGTTCAAGCGAGCCTGTCTCCAGCGCGAGAGAGACGGGAAGGGCTTTGGATGGCGTGAAGCTTGAGATTTGAGCGTTGTTCATATCTGCGCCACGGACCCCTCTTTTGGACTCCAATGGTGCACGACGTTCGCATCCGTGCCGGTGATTGAAAAACGATGCAGGCTGTTAATGCTGGCGTAGGATTTGAGGAATTGATCCAGGACGGTTCCAAACAGGTACATTTCCGCCTCGCCGCCCATGGCGTTTTCCGCAAGTTTAAGTGAAAGCTCATAGGCGCGCACCGGTCGGCCGTATCTAAAGATATCGACGCCTTTTCGCTCGAACGTCTGGAAACTTTGAAGCAAATGGTCTCTTTGCATGGCGGCTTGCTTGTCGACATTGGCGCGAAAGTCATAGGCTCCGATTACGGTGCGCAATGCGTCAACGTCAATCAGCGAGGCGTAGTTACGCGACAAATTGGCGATGAGCGTCCATAGGACGCCATCGTCAAGCGGCGGCGGGACTTCGGTTAAAATGGGGGTCACATTTTCAAAGGTGAGCTTCGCCGGGGTCGCTGAGGTGGAACGATTAACCGAGCCTATCCCAAAGCGGGAGGCGTGACGCCCATTGGAGCAGATAAGTTGCAATGAAATAGTTTCGGTCGGCGGCAGTTTTTGGGCGTTAAGCCGCGTCACGAACGAAATATAGTGATCAACGCCCGCGCCTAAAACCGAGGGACGGATGGAAGTGCGGTAGAAAAGGTGCTCTTTGTCGCTGGCCCCGTCATTGGAGAAGGACTCGAAGGCGTTATAGGTTATTTTTTTGTTGCTTCCTTGCACCCAGCCGGTGACGGAAGCAATGTCGAGAACGGAGCAGACATCGGTTCCGCCAAGGGCGCGAACTGGATATTCGGTGCGGTCGTGAGAGACGAGAAGGGCTTGCCCTTCGGTTTTAAAAATATTCACCGCCGGCGTTGCATTCAAGCAGATTTGTTCTTTGGTGACGCGGGTTATGTCGGCGAGGCTTTGGGATAGTTGAAAAACAAGCGTGAAGCGATTGGCCTGAATCTGGGCGAATTTTTCAAGACCCTTTATGCGGACGTACATGAACTTTTCCGGACAGGCGAAATATTCCTGCATAATCCGAAAGCCGTCAAAAGAGCCGTTGGGATAGGGTAGCGTCGCCTCTTCGCGGGGAAAACCCATGGGTTCAATGGCGACGTCGGCGTCAAGGGGCGCGCCGCCGCTGGGAACGAACTGCACGGAGCGCACTCGCGTCATAAGAGCGAGAAACAACGCTCGCGCCGTTGTGGCGTTGCCTTGCCCTCCTAAAAAAAGCTGTAAGGGGGCCACGCCAAGCGCAAGCAATCCGGAGCCGCCGACACGCTCGATGGTGAGGCTTAGTTTCGCGCTGTCTTTGCGGTTCTCAAGCTCAACGCCCGCCACCTCCAGCGGCAAGACTTTTAGCTCATAGCTGGTCTGGAATCTTGCGGCGTGCCCTTCGCGGGCCTCCGTCTTCACCGGCGTGCCTTTGGGAACGGTGATATAAGGTTCGCTAACGCCCGCCGCATGACGAAAGCGCAAGGTGGTCATTGGAGGGACGGGCCTTAGATAGTGAGGCCAGACAAGTTTTAGAAGACTATGAGCGACCTCGGGCATTTCTGCGTCAAGTCGTTGGCGCAGGCGTCCCACGAGAAACGCAAACCCCTCGAGAAGTCGTTCTACGTCCGGGTCGGTTGGCTCATCGGCAAGGAACTTTGATAGCCGTGGATTGGCCTTGGCGAAAAGACCGCCCATTTCACGCAGGTAATTTAGTTCATCGCGGTAGTAAGCATTGACTGACATGTTTTAGCGCAGACTTTCCGTCCTAGGCGTTCACTCTGATTTGGCCGGAGCTGTCGAGGACTGAATCAAACCGTATGCGCACCGAGCGCGTACGAGAAACCAATTCCGCCTCAACGTTGAACATAAACTCCAATGGTTTCGCGTCGTCCTCCACCATACGAACGACAGCATTTTTCAAACGGGGCTCAAACATTCTGATCTGACGTTCTATGTCGCGGCAAAGCTCGCTCGCCGTATCCTGACGGCTTTGCGACACGGCGTTGAAATCAGCCATGCCGAAATCAGGTCTGGTTTCGCAGCAACCGGCCATGCTGTTGAGCAGAATGCGCAAATCCGCAAGAATGCTGTCGAGCAAAGCGCTTTCGAACTGGTCGTCCGATCTGAAGGCGTCTTCCGTCAAGTCGGTTTCCAGACGCTGAAAGAGGCTGATCGCCATGTCGCCGCACCTTTAACACCAATATGCGGAGCGTCGCCTTGCCGACGCTCCGATGATCATGATTGTTCGCGTCCTCAAGGCCTACGCTTTGTCCAGTTTTCCTCTTAGAGACAACGTGAAGTCGGCGCCCATGTATTTGAAATGCGGCTGCACGGACATGCCGACGCTGTACCAGCCTGGCTCGCCCTCGACATCTGAAACCGTGATGACCGCTTTGCGCAGCGGGCGCCGGGAACGCACGTCCGCCGAAGGGTTGTCTTGGTCCGACACATACTGACGAATCCAGTTGTTCAGCTCCATTTGCAGCTCGCCGCGGTCTTTCCAGCTACCGATGTTCTCGCGCTGAAGCACTTTGATGTAATGCGCCAAACGATTGATAATCATCATGTAGGGAAGCTGGGTGCCAAGTTTGTAGTTCAACTCAGCTTCCTTGCCTTCCGGAGAATTGCCGAAAAACTTGGGCTTTTGCACCGAGTTGGCTGAGAAGAAGGCCGCGTTATCGCTTCCCTTGCGCATGGTGAGGGAGATGAAGCCTTGCTCGGCGAGCTCGTATTCCTTGCGGTCCGAAACTAGAACCTCCGTTGGAATTTTACTCTGTAGCTGCCCCATCGCTTCGAAGGTATGAAGGGGAAGGTCTTCAACCGCGCCGCCTGATTGGGGGCCGATAATGTTAGGACACCAGCGGAATTTGGCGAAACTATCTGTCAGTTTCGTCGCCATGGCGAAAGAGGCGTTGCCCCAAAGATAGTTTTTGCTCTCGCCGTTGGCGTCTTCCTGATAGTTGAACGCTTTAACCGGCGTCGTTTCAGGGCCGTAGGGCGTGCGCAGCATGAAGCGAGGCATGGCCAGCGCAAAATATCTTGAATCTTCGGATTCGCGGAACGAATTCCATTTGGCGTATTTGGGGCCTTCGAAAATCGATTCCATGTCTTTGAGATTTGGAATTTCTTCGAAGCTGTCGACGCCGAACATGGAAGGGGACGTGGCCGCGATGAATGGAGCGTGAGCCATTGAGCCGACGCTGGCGCAATATTGGGCGAGCTTGACGTCTTGCGAGCCGGGCCCGAAATCATAGTTGGCGACGACCGCGCCAACAGGCTGACCGCCGAACTGACCATATTCAGCCGTGTATATATGCTTGTAGAGGCCCGACTTGACCACCTCCGGGCTGTCTTCGAAATCTTCCAACAACTCGTCTTTGGCGACGCTCATCATTTCGATTTTGATGTTCTGACGGAAATCCGTGCGGTCAACAACGAACTTCAGACTGCGCCAAGCCGATTCAAGGCTCTGAAAAGCTTCATTATGAAGCACCTGATCAACCTGAGTTGACAGCTTCTGGTCGATTTCGGTGATCATCATGTCGATGGCGGCGCTATTGACCTGATTTTCGCCGGCTGTTGGTTTTAGCAGTTCGGAGATGAAGGCGGCGACGCCTTTGCGCGCCACGTCATAACCGTCGTCATGAGGCGTTAGCTTGGTTTCCTGAAGAATTTGATCCAGCAAGGAGGCGTCAAGCTCTTGCGTTTCCACTGAAGTTTGTTGCTGTGTGTCAGTCTCAGCCATTTTTGTGCGATCTCGTTTTATCTGCATTCAAATCGTGAGAAGGCGTCTCAAGAGGTTCAATTGGCTTGCGTCGTTTCAGACCCCTTGCGCCTTTTTCGGCGGTTCGTTGATCTCCACCTATTTTTCGGCGGCCTTCGTCAGCTCTTCGAGTAATTTTGAACGCGCTTCTTCATCGCCAAGAACGCCCTGAATCGCCTTGCGGAAAGCGGGAACATTGCCGAGCGGGCCTTTTAAGGCCACTAACGCTTCGCGCAGCTCAAGCAATTTGTTCAGCTCTGGCGTCTGGCGCACAATCGCCTCTGGCGTAAAATCCTTGAGATTCTCAAACTTCATCGAAACGGTGAGATTGCTCGGCTCCTCCCCTTCTTCAACGTCGACAAGCTTGTTCTCCGTCGAAATATCGAGCGAAAGATCGTGGCTCTTCATGACTTCGTCGAAATTGTCTTTATTGATGTTGATCAGAGAGCGATCTTCCACCGGAGTGTCGTCTGGCCGATTGGTGTAGTCGCCCAAAACGACAAGTTTCAGAGGAAGCTCGACTTCTTCCTTCGCGTCGCCTGTCGCCGGTTTGTATTTAATGTTCACCCGCTCCTTGGGGGCGACAGAAGATTCTTTCGACATTACCGTTTCTCCTAACAACTAATCGGCGAATGCACCGGGCGCGCGAATTTTATCGTTTTTTGACGCGCTTTCGCAGCTGCGCTTCAAATAACTGGTAGTCTTCTTTTGTGTCAGTTCTATTTAGATAAGTTGACCTTGCGTCAATTAATATCGCATTCAATGCTAATTTTGTCGACTTATCTCTTGCCGCTTAATTGAGCCGCCGCAGAAAGGTCGAGCAGGGACAGGGTTTTCATCAGGGCGGCGCGCTGGGAAACCACGTCGGCGTCATTAACGAACTGACGAATGTTTTTGTGCGACAGAGCGCGCCAATGCAGCGTGGCGAGCTCAACCGCCAGTTCCGGCTCCCATCGGTCAAGCTCTCGTTTATCCGCAACTTCCCGAAGCTGCTCAAGCAGCGCGAATAAAGGGCTAAGAAGCTCAAATCTTAGACAAAATTCACTGGCTTTTAATTGGGCGACGAACCAAGATCTTTCGTTCTCGCATGTAGTTATTTGTTGCTTCAAAAGCGCCAAGCCTTCAACGAGGCGTCCTTTTTGGGCCAGCTCATTCGCTTCCTGAATCGCGTTGTCCATCTCGCCGTCGGCGCGCTCCGTCGCCGCTGGCCCACCTCCGGTGGTCGCGCCTATCCACGCCTGTGTTTCGGCGCTGGCGAAAGGGGTGCCGTCGCTGAACGTCAGTGTTGGAATTTCCGGAAAACGGTTCAACAGGCTCATGAGTTCGCCTTGGATCAAACGGCGCGCGCCGTCATAATTCGAGCCGAGCGTCTCCATGGCCGTGACGAGATGATATTGGGCGTCAAGCCAGAGTGGGGAGGAGAGGAAAGTCGTCTCCGCCGACATGACGACGCCTTCGTGGTTTTGCGCCGTGGCGAGGGCGTTCAATTCGGAGAGACGCGTTTTTTGCGGGGGCGGTAAATTCGTTTTCCCGCCGGTATTGGGCGGGATCATGGTTAGGGCCCCCCAAAGGGCGAAACGCGTCAGATGATACGCGCGCGGATCGGATGGAGCTTGCTGGCGCGTGAGAGAGCCGGCTTTGATCGCCGCCGCGAAGACGGCGCGCAAGGAGCCTTCAACAGTTCCGTCCGTTTGGATTTCAGGAGCGGGGGGCTGTTGCGCGGGTTGGGGAGTGGAGGGCGCGCTTGACGGAGGCTCCGGTGTCGTCGTGGTTGGGGGCGTTGTCGTGGTTGGGGCGGCGTCTTGCGCGGGAGCCTGTTGCGGGTTTTCTTGAGGGGGCGCTGCGGCTGGTTCTGGCGTCTCGTCCTGCGGCGGTTCTGGTTGGCGCGCAGCTTCCAGTTCGGCGCGCGCCTCCTTGGCGTGAGGGCGCAGAGCGCGCGTTAATGGACCAAGGGCCACTTGAAATTTCTCGAGTTTTTCCTGGAGGAGATCGTCGAGGACGGCGAGACGCTCATAAGCGACGAGCGCCATGGATTTTTCATCGTTTTTTGGAGGGGTGGCTTCAACCAATGGGGCAAGCTTTTCCGCAAACCAGTCAAAAGCGCCCACACGCCCGCGCTCGCGTTTCTTGGGGGGCTGGAGGGTTTCCCAATGCGTCTCTGTCATATTTTGTAAAATGGTGACGCCGATGGCGAGGCCCTTGTATCCTTCATTCAGAAATAATCCATACGTCAGGCGGGTGGCCAGAACGAGATCTTTAGCCTTGGTCTGGATGACATCCAGCGATTTTTCATTGAACGACTTCCAGTCAACGGCGGATGGTCCGTCGATTTCGATCTTGCGAAACGCTGCGTCGAGGGTTTCAAACTCCATGGTGTCGCGAAATGCCCCTGCGGCGTCTGGATCGGCGAGGGGCGCTTGTCCAGCTGCGGTGCGAGAGTCGGTCAATAAAGCGCTGAATTCATCTTCGGACATCCGACCGTCTCCTGAAAATACTTTCCATTTACAGTGCGTTGATAGCTGGCGCACAGGGGAACCTTACGTAAACTGAGAGTCATGACAACTTAATTAAAGCATGAAATGATACATAGAAGAGATGTTGCGGCTAAAAAACTGGCGCAGCGCGAGGAATTTGCGAACGACATGCGAGTAAACAGACCATGAATGAAGTCACCGCCTCTAAACTAATCATTGAACGCCGGGAATTGCAGGGCGTTGGCATTGTCTGTCCTGTAGGGAAGCTGGATACATTGACGGCCAAAAGCTTTGAGGAAAGTTTGAAGCAGGAAATCGAAGCGGGGGGCGGAGCGCTGCTGATTGATATGAGCGCCGTCGATTATGTGACCAGCTTTGGGTTACGCTCGATTCTGATCATTCGAAAGCTTTTGGCGCCTTTTGGCCGGAAATTGATCCTTTTTTCCCTCAATCCTTCGGTTATGGAGGTTTTGAGAGTTTCAGGCTTTTTGAAAATCGTGGCCGTCGCGGAAACGGAGGCGGACGCTCTTGCGCTTGTTTAGGGGAGAGGGACCGGGTTTGATGAATTACGGTTGCGACGCGATTGGCCAACGGAGACTTGATGATGATGCAAGAAACGGTCGCTGTGCCAAATGAACTGGAGAGCCTGCCGGTTCTCTATGAGACTGTGGAGCGGTTCGTTTGCAGGGTGGGCGGCTCCAATCATGCGCGTCGGTCTCTTTGTCTGATCGTTGAGGAGCTTTTCGCCAATACGGTGTCATATGGATATCCGGACGGGGAAGTCGACGAGATTAATTTGACGCTTGGGCGCGAGGGGGAGATGTTCAATATTTTGCTCGTGGACCGTGCGGCGCCGTTTGATAATGGCGAGGCGCCGGAAGTCAATCTTGACGATGCGACGGTGGAAAATATGCAAATTGGCGGCCTTGGTCTTTTTCTTGTGCACCAACTCGCGCATTCGGTCACGAATAGTCGCGCCAACGGGGTCAACCGAACCGCGCTTCGGTTTCAAGACGCGGGCGACCCGGCCACATGAAAATATCTATGAACTGCGTTTGGGCGCCTCTTTAATCGGCTCGCCTGAGCGTCGGACGTTTATTTTAAGCCCGTTGATTGGGAGAAAACCATGCGGCGCGTATTCGTTATTTTTGGTTGTTTGACATTAGGCGCTTGTCTCAGCTCCGCCGTCAACGTGACGTTGGAAAGCCGGTTTATCGGTCAACCGTCGGCGACGTTCTTTCTGGAATATGGATCGCCTTATCAGGTAATCGGGCGTAAAGGCCATATTATCGGGACCAATCCGGCCACCGCCCGCTATGTCGACAATAAGGAACTTGTATATTACTGGGAGTCTATCAATAAAAAAATTGATAAAAGGCTCGATGGCCAACCCGCCTCGAAGACTGCTCCTAAGATTGCTCCTAAGACTGGTCTGAAGGCTCCTTCCAAGACGTCTCCTACGACTGACCTGAAGACTGTCGACAAGGCTGTTGGCGAGGCTGAAGGAGAGAAAAAAATTGCCGCCAAGCCGGCTTGCCGCCTGGCCATTCTCACCGCCGCTGACGGTAAGATTGATCGCATTGAGGTCAAGACGAGCGCCGCCGACGCGCCCAGCATGATAAAGCGGTGTCGCGCAATCATAGAAACGCCGCCTAGCTCCAGCGCGCCGGGGTCGCCCAGCTCCAGCGCGCCAAGGGCGAAAGAGTGAGGCGTGGTTTAAAGCAAGCGTCATAAGAGCGCCGCCGAACAGAAAAACACGAGACTTTCGGCGCGTTATTCAAACGCGCGGGCGAGGCTAGGCCTTGCCTCGATGGCTGGCGCTTTCATAACAGGGCGTTCGCCAAACCTTTTCGTATGTATTGAAGGAAACAAGATTTTACCTCGTCCGCGGTGAAAAGCGCGATATTTCGCGGTGATCAATACGTATGCTTAGGAACGTGCGAAACTTGCTGTCGGTAGAAATTGCGGTTTGAGAATGAAGACGCAAACGTGCGGGTCGTTGGGGCGGAGGTTCAATTACGGACATAAAAGTGTCACATATTACGGCACAGTTTCTGCCGAGCGATACGGTCGTTGTCAAATGCGCCGAGAAGCGTTTTTGATGAGGTTAATTACGTAAAAGCCGGATTTTTTACGAAAACCTTTAAAAAACTGTCGCACTTCTGTGGTAGCGCGACAATCAAATGTCCCGTGAAGTGGGACGATTTTTGCAAAATTGGTTTTTGTCCCATGTTGCTGGCGACTGCGGCGTTCAGCATATTCCCCGTGCAAGTGGCCCACGCAAATTCTCGACAGTGAATCCTCTCTCACAGGAGCCGAATTATGATCCGCATGTTTACGACTTCGATCGTCGCCTTGATGACGACGACCGCCGTTTCCGCAGAAGACCTGACGGTCTACAGCGCCGGTCCCAAACCTTTGTCGGCCGCGCTGGCTGAAGCCTTCACCGCCAAAACCGGCATCAAGGTGAATTTGTTCCAGTCCAACTCGGGCAAGGTTATGGCGCGCTACGAGGCTGAGAAATCCAATCCTCAGGCTGATGTTCTCATCTCTGCATCTTGGGGACATGCGATTAATCTGAGCGACGCCGGTGAACTTCTGGCCTACAGCTCTCCCAATGCGAAAAACGTGCCGGATTCTCTGAAAACAGATGATTATGCAGCCCAAGGCGCCGCAGCGATTGCAATCGCTTATAACACGTCGCTCGGCCTGCCTGCGCCTGCGGAATGGGCGGATCTGGCCAAAGAAGACTATCGTGACATGGTCACCATGCCCGACCCTACCGCCTCCGGCTCCGCTTTGACGCTGGTTCAAGGGCTGGCCAGCAAAGATGCGGACGCAACGTGGAAGCTGCTGGGTGAGTTGAAGGCTAACGGCATGATCGTGCCCGGCGCCAATGCGGCGGCGCTCAACCCGGTCCTGTCCGGCGCCCGCGGCGTCGTTTTCGGCGCGGTGGATTACATTGCTCTGGGACAAAAGGCGAAGGGAGAGGCCATCGAGGTTGTCTACCCCGCAAGCGGCACGGTTCTGGCTCCGCGTCCCATCATGATCCCAAGCTCCACCGATCAGGCCGATGAAGCCAAGCAGTTCGTTGACTTCGTTCTGTCTGAAGAAGGTCAGGCGCTGGTCGCCGAACGATTGATCCTGCCCGCCCGCACCGATGTCGCCTCTGAGCGCCCCGGCTGGGACGATCTGACCCTGATTGACTTTGACTATGTCAAAGCCGCGTCAGAAGCCAATGAAACCAAAGCGTCCTTCAAAGCTGCGGTCGAGTAAAGATCTCATGTCAGCCGATAAGCATCAACCGGCGCCAGTTCAGGGGGGAGGCGCTATTCGCGCCTCCCTTTTCCATGCGACGCTGGGCATCTCCTTTGTTGTCGTCGCCCTGCCCATCCTCGCTATTGTGCTGTTTGCGGTCTTCCCCAAATTGAACGAACTTTCTTTTGAAGGGGCGTTCACTAATCTGGCCCCGCATCTCGGCGATCCGAGACTTTTGCCTGCGGTGATCAATTCGATCACTCTGGCGCTTTCGGTTTGCGCCGCCTCAACCATGGTTGCCGTCATTGCCGCGTTGATCCGGGTAAAGCTGGGGCGGCTGGGCGCGTTTTGGGATGTTTTATTCCTGATCCCTTTTCTGATTCCGCCTTTTACCGGCGCCTTCGCCTGGATTCAGCTCGCTCAGCGCAACGGATTTATGGAGCAGATTTTCGGGTTCAATATGGAGGGGCTGCTTTTCAGTTTCGCCGGAATTGTCGCGGTGATGGCGTTAAACCTGTTCCCGATCGTTTATTTTACAACCTCAAGCTCGCTCCAGATCATCGGCAAGCGCTATGACGAGGTGGCGCGCGTTTTTGGCGCCGGCGTTCTGCGCCGTCTGTCCCGCATTGTTCTGCCATTGGTGGGCACGGCGATTGTGTCGAGCAATCTTTTGGTCTTCATCCTGTCTGTTGAAGAGTTTGGCACCGCCGAAATCCTGGGCAGAAGGGTCGGGATCGACTTTGTCGTGACCTATATTCATGAAAAGCTCAGTGACTGGCCCATAGATCTGCCCGGCGCTTCGGTTCTTTCGCTGATTTTGATCACAATCGCGCTTTTTGCCTATTTGTTTCATCTCAGGCTGACCCGGCAGGTCGCGACCAGCGTCGATGAAGTTCAGACGCAAACGCGCCGTTCGCAGCTAAGCCCGCTCTGGACCATTCTGGGTCATGGAATCCTGTCCATGATCGCATTCATCGCCGTTTTTCTGCCGCTGATCTCCATTCTCGCCAGTGCGATGATGCAGCGCATGTCAGCGGGACTGACGCTTTCAAACCTTAACTTCTCAGCCTTTGTTGAACTCTTCACCAGCCATGGCGAGGCGCAAGCCGCCATTCTGACCAGTCTGCATCTGGCCACTGTCGCCGCGCTCGTAACCGTGACCATCGGAATTTTGACCGCGTTTTTTATTGTGCGCTGGCGCACTGCGCTCTCAGGACCGCTGGATTTCATGATGACCCTGCCCAACGCCATCCCGGCGATGACGGTCGCCGTCGGATTGATCCTTGTGTGGAATCAGTCTTTCTGGCCTTGGACCCCCTATAATACGTGGTGGGTCATGTTGCTGGCTTACACCTGCATCATGTTGCCCTATCCGGTGCGCATGATCACCAGCACGCTCCGGCAATTGCCGATGTCGATGCAGGATGCGGCTCTCGTCTACGGCGCAAGCGATCTCGGCGTGATCTGGCGGGTTAATGGCCCGGCGCTTTTGGGCGTGTCGGTCGCATCGGGCTTTATCGTCTTTTCAATCGCTTCACGCGAGCTTGTGACCTCGCTTCTGCTCACGCCGCCAGGGTTTGAGACCGTTTCCACATTTGTATTTCACCAATTTGACCAGGGTTCCGTCAACACGGCCATGGCCATGAGCATCGTTTCCGTTCTGATTTCCGGTAGCTTCATCGCTCTGGGGAACTACCTCAACAGCCTGCGCGACAAGAGAGGCCAGTGATCCGTGATCCATATTGAGAACCTTCGAAAAAGCTTCGGAACAACTGAAATCCTCAAGGGGATCAACCTCGATATTGCCGAAGGCGAATTTGTAACGCTTCTCGGCGCGTCAGGTTGCGGCAAATCGACCTTGCTGCGGATTATCGCCGGACTTGAACAGGCCGATGGCGGCGCGCTTATTTATAATGGCGCGGCGCTTGATGACGCTGCTGCGGGCCGGTTCGTTCCTACGCAATCGCGTCAGTTTGGTTTCGTGTTTCAAGATCACGCGCTTTGGCCGCATCTGTCGATTGATGATAATATCGGCTTTCCTTTGCGCAGCTACGGCTGGGCCAAGGCGGATATCGCACGCCGCGTGCGCGAGGTGCTTGCCCAGGTTCAGATGTGCGATCATGCGGGTAAATATCCCCGCCAGCTTTCCGGCGGTCAGCGTCAGCGGGTCGGAATTGCGCGGGCGCTGGCGCTCTCCCCCAAAGTCATTCTGCTCGACGAGCCTCTGGCCAGTCTGGATAGCAATCTGCGCGATGATCTGGGTCATGAAATCCGCAGGCTGGCCAAGCAGCTTGGCTTGACCTGCATCAACGTCACGCATGATCGGCGCGAGGCGCAGATATTGTCAGATCGCATCGCCGTGATGTCCGGCGGGCAGATCCAGAAAGTCGGCGCGCCGCTTGAAGTTTTTACCAGGCCCGGATCAGTTGAAATCGCCCGTTTTTTGAATTCCGGCAACATTCTTCCTCAAAATGTGCTGGCGCAGAGCGGGCAAGACAATGAATGGATTCTGCTGCCCCGAAATGCCGTGCGCATCGTGAAGAAGTCTGGGGATGTCACCGCTCGCCTGCATGACATGGTGTTCATCGATGGCCGCTTTGAAGTCAGCGTTGACGTCAGGGGGCATAATCTGACTTTTTATTCCGACATCAAGCCGGAACATGCAGACCATGTCGAATTGACGATCTCTAGAGACCAGATCGTCCCTCTGGAGGCTTGAGCCGCGACAAAAAATGCAAAACCTCAATGATTTGAAAATCCTCGACGCCATCGCCCAGTTCGGCTCCATTCGCAAAGCGGCGGAGCATATGTCGCTGACGTCTTCCGCGTTAAGCCGCAAGATATTGGCTTTGGAAGCACATTTCGGCGTTGACCTTTTCGAGCGCACCTCCAGAGGCTTGCGGCTGAACCCGTCGGGAGACTATCTTGCGGTGCATGCGCGCGCGCAATTGGCCGAGCTTGAAAAAGTGCGCGGCGAGCTTCAGGCTATCAAAAAATCCACGAGCGGTCACGTGCGCATCTGCGCAAGCCAATCGGTGCTGGAAAGTTTCCTCCCTGTTCATCTGGCGGCGTTTCAGCAACTAAATCTTGCGGTTACGGTGGCCGTCAACCACTCTTCTTCCGCGCGGGCGTTGACGGACCTTCAGGAATTCCACTCCGACATTGCATTGTGCCTCAATCTGCGTGAGCATGCTGACCTGTCGGTTTTGGGGGGCGCTGATCAGGAGATCTATGCCGTGGTCTCTTCAGATCACCCACTTGCCGGCAATAGCGAGGTCAGCCTTCCGGAAATCGCAAAACACCGCGTATTGCTGCCGCCGCAAGGCTCTGGCCTGCGTTTGATGCTGGACCGTCAGGCCAGCGCAGACAATGTGTCTTTAACTCCGTCCGTGGAAAGCAACACCTATGCCTCCATCGCACGCGCCTGCCGGGCGGGCGGACTGATCACCTTTGGCCTGTCCCTATATGATCAGGGTGAGGACGGGGTCGATGGAGTCCAGCTCCTGCGGATTAGAAAGATGAAGCTGGCCAATGTGCGACTGGTGAAATTGCGTGGGCGCACACTTTCTCCGGCCGCGGCGAAACTCGCGCAATATCTCACAAAAAAACTCCGAACCGCTGCCCGAGATGTGGCTTCTCCGGTCTGATTGCGCCGTCTTGTGCGAATCTGAACCCTGCTGGAAACAAGGAAAACAAAATGACGCAATGGGTCACCTCCGATACGCATTTCGGAGACAACAGTTTGCTCGCAACCGGACTTGCAGCGAATAAAACCGCACGAGGTTTCCTAACCGTTCAGGAAATGAACGAATGTATTGCTGACAACTGGAACGACCTGGTCGGCGACAATGATATTGTCTACCATCTGGGAGATGTGTTCTTGGGAGAGGGGTGGCGGATTCTGAAACGGCTCAAGGGAAAAAAGCATCTCATACTCGGTAATCACGATGACCCGGCGTCCCCATATCTTAACGATGCATTCAAAAGCGTCGCCCTGTGGAAGACCTTTGCGGACAGCAAGACCGTTCTGACGCATTTGCCGCTCGATTTGTCAGAGCGAAGTGGGCTTGGCCTGCGGTTCAGGCGGAACATTCATGGCCATTTGCATTTTCGGCCATCTCCGACGCCCCGGCATATTTGCGTCAGTCTTGAGCAGGCTGACTACAAGCCGGTTAATTTTGAAGACCTGCAGGCGAACAGGGACCAATAGCACCTGAGAATGTCCATCCGAGCGGGTTTGTTCCTGTTGGACTTGTCTGGTGAAAGCGGCGAAGTGAATTAATGCCGTGGATGCCTCTAGCGCTTTGGTTTCTACGAAACCATTTTGGCGCATTAGGCGTCGCCGGGTGTAGGCGTCCACCGCATCAGTTTAAATTCTTGGTATGATAACTTCCACAATCAACATCAAACTATTCACGAAGCTCCAATTCGCGGATGGCTCCTTGAATAGTTTTGGCGTTGCCGCCGCGCTCGCTATCAAGATTCAACAGCCTTTCCGATAGGGTTTGACTTTATGGAAGGGCGGGCGCTTAGATCTGAGCGCCTCCATCATCAAAATTTTGCTGTACGGGGCTTGTACGAAAAATTGGTGTAAGAGCCCGCAAAGAGCATGCAAAAATCTGAATTAGAGATTTCTGATTAAATTGATGTATCTCTTGCGTGTTGATTTATTTATATAAATGGTTCGCAACGCCGAGGGATAATGATAATTTTGTCTACTCCATAGCCCTTTTACCCCTCTAAAATAAGGCATAGGGCGACGACAGAGCTGGTTGACAGCACCAGACGTCCACCGCCTCCATTTCGGTCTTGCACACAGGTGTTGCGAGCTCCCAAAGATTGCCCGTCTGCTTCGACGTCATTGGCGTCAATGGGAATGTATCGCTGACGCGCGCGACTGAATGAAAGATGCTCTTATCTCTCGCGCAGCAGCGATGCGATAATCGTCGCAATGTGTCGGAGCGCTGTGTCCGTGGCCTGGCGGCGATGCCAAGCAAGATGGAGGGAAAAATCAGCGATCGGGATTGGCGGTGGGAAAGAGACTAGTTTGTCTTCGGTGAGCACAATGCGTGAAGGCAGCATCGCGATCATGTCAGAGCCGTGAAGGAGCGGCGGGACAATCTGGAAATTGGGCACGACGAGGCCGACACGGCGGGAGAGCCGTCGACCGGCGAGTTCTGCGTCGAGCGGGGTTCGCGTATCGCCACGGCCGGAAACAAGGATGTGCGGATAGCGCAGCCAGGTATCTAGGTCGAAGTTGTCGGCTGCAGGATGGCCCTCGCGCATGGCGACCACATAGTGCTCAACGAGCAGTTCTTCCCGGTGAAGTTCATCCTCCGCTGGCGGAAAAACGGAAATGGCCAGGTCGACCGTTCCTTTCACCAATTGAATACGGGCAGCATCAGCGCCATGCCATGGCTGGATAATAATATCGACGCCCGGCGCGGATTGCTGAAGCGCCCGCTGCATAGGCGCGATGACGAGAAGCGCCGGATAATCCGCCATGGTGATTCGAATGGTCTGGCGTATCTCGTTGAGCGGTACGTCCGGCGGATCGACCAGATCCACGACACCTGCCAGCAGCGATTTCAGAGGCGCCCGCAGAGCCTCGGCCTTTGGGGTCAAGCGCATGGTTCCGCGGCCTCGTTCCAGAAGCTCGTCGCGAAAGAGATGGCGGCAGCGTTGCAGCGCCGCCGAGGCTGCCGGTTGGGACAGGCCGACCCGGTCAGCGGCGCGGCTGACATGGGCTTCGTCCAGAAGCGCGTCGAGAACGACGAGGAGGTTGAGGTCGAGCGATCTTAAATTCATGAAACAGATAATACGTTAGATTAGTTATCGATTGGAGTGATTATTGCATTGATCGTATGGTCTCGCAATCTTGAATTTGCGGAGACGATCATGACTAAAACCCTCATCCTTCTGTTTCATCCCGACCTTTCGCGGTCGAACGCCAATGCGGCGTTGGCCGCGGCGGCGGCAAGGCTGTCGGACGTCGAAGTCGTGGATATGCAATTTGCCTATCCTGATGGTATCGAGATGTCTCGCGACGGTGAAAGCGAGGCGGCGCGTCTGCTCTCCGCCGGGCGCATCGTGTTGCAGTTCCCCCTGCAATGGTATTCGACCCCGCCCTTGCTGAAAGCATGGCAGGACGCCGTTCTTACGCGCATGTTTTATATCAATTATGAAGCGGAAGGCCGTGTGCTGGAAGGAACTGAACTCATGGTGGCGGCGACCGCCGGCAATGCGCCGGAAGCCTATCGTCCAGGTGGAAGCAATATGTTTGAGGTCGAGGCATTGCTGGCGCCGCTTCGCGCGACGGCCAACCGCTGCGGGCTCAAATGGACGCCCCCCTTCATCATTTATGAAGCCCACAAGCTGCCGCCCGAGGCGCTCAAGTCTGCGGCGGCGCGCTATGCCGATCGGCTGGCGACGTGGATTGCGTCAACCACACACGCAAAGTAAGGGGGCCTGATCATGACGACCAAGATGCATGACACTTTCGTCGATCTCGAATGCGGCGCGCCCGGCTGGTTTACCTGGTCGGCAAGACTTCTGCCTATTGGACTTCTCACTCAGTTCCTCAGCGCTGGCTCAGCTCTTTTCCGGAACGGCGAGTTTTGGGAAATGCATGCGGCGGTCGGTGGCGTTCTTGCGATCCCGGTCCTTGCGCTTGTTGGCGGCAGCCTTTCTGTTTCCCGGCTCCGAGGCTTTGGTTGGTGGGCTGGCCTCGTTTTTCTGCTCTATCTGGTCCAAGTGCTGCTGGCGGCGGGCTCGGAGCCATTGCCGCTCTCATTCCATCCGTTCAATGGGGCTCTGCTCTTAACGGCAAGCCTGGCGCTGCTGGCCAAGGTCGAGCGAGCGCGACGCCCACGAGATTAGCGATCAACCAATTGATGTAGGCGGTCACATTGAGACCGAGGAGCCAGAAAAATGGAAGATTTCCATGTTCTTTTGCATGTTGCGCGGCGACACCGAAGGTCTCATCCGTCAATAATGCTCCGCCAATGAATTTCCACGCGATATTCTGCCCTCGGAAGTAGGGTGATAGCGCCGAACCCATCAAGAGATAGCGAATGTTGACCAGAAGAACAGCAAAGACGATCGCGATAGGCGCAGCGCCAGCGGCAGCCATCCCGTAGAACAGAAATTGCGCCAAACCGGCATAGAGCAGCCCAGCCAACACCCCGACTTCCAGTAGAGAATAGCCGGAGAGGGTCCCGATGCTACCGGCGCCGATGTCATGCTTTGCCGCCTTAAACGCGAGGCCGACGCCGAAATTACCACCGCTTTTCTCAATGATCCGCCGCCGCTCGCCCGGCTTCAATTCACCGTCGGCGATGGCCTTTCGAATGATGTGTCTTGCTGTCCGCGCATTATGGCTTCCGGCTGGATTGACATGCTCCAACTTGACCCTCAGGTTGGTGCGAGGCGAGATCGTTGGCGTGCGAGAGCCGATCATTCAGCGGCCTTTCAACGACATCTACAGGTGGCTTCGGCGCTCCGGCGCTGTGATCTACATGAAAAAATGGTTTAACGGGGGCGGGGACGCTTGAGGGCGAGGGCAATGGGGAGAGGGTGAGGAAACGACCAAGAAAGAAAAAGGTGATCCCGGCAGCTTACATCCGCAGGCTGCCGGTCCGCATCACGAAAGACCGGTCTGGATCATGAGCTGCTGCATGGTTTTGCGGTACCGGCTGGCAATTCGCTCCCGCTCACTATGCTGACCGCCTGAAACGCGCTGAACGCCGCGCACCCACACGCTGTCGAGGCGAATATCCTGACCGAAAATCCATCCATCCAGCATGTGGTCTTTTGCAAGCCAAGGAGCTTTTGCGGTGTCCATGGTGACAAATGTCGCCGCTGCTCCCACCTCAAGGCCGGTGGAGACAGCCAGCGCCGATTGCCCGCCCTGGTGACAAGCATCAAAAAGTATTCGCCCGGTGGACTGTCCCTGAAAGGAGACAACACTGCGTTGCTGGCGGCTCAAGCGCTGGGAATATTCAAGCTGTCTTAATTCTGCGGCAACGCTAATGGAGATGTTGGAATCTGTGCCGATCCCAAATTTGCCTCCTTTGCGCAGAAGCTGGTCGACGGGGAAAATTCCATCCCCGAGGTTTCCCTCAGTTACCGGGCACAGGCCCACGGCGGCGCCGGTTTTCACAATGGCGTCAAGTTCATGGGGCGTGAGGTGAGTGGAATGAATAAGGCACCAGCGCTGATCAACGGGTGCATGGGACAGAAGCCATTCAAGGGGCCTTTGTCCGCACCAGTTTAGACAGTCATCCACTTCTTTTTGTTGCTCCGCCACATGTATATGGATCTGCGTATCGCCGGCCATTGCGATAATGGAGGAGAGTTCCCCGGCGGTGACGGCGCGCAAACTGTGGGGGGCGAGGCCGACGCTCATGCCATCGAGATTGGCGGCAAGGGCTTTGCCGTGTTCGAAAATGGCGGCAAAGTCGTCAAGATCATTGATGAAACGTCGCTGGCCTTCTGTTGGCTCTTCCCCACCGAAATTGGAATGGGCGTAAAAGGAGGGGAGCAAAGAAAGCTCAATGCCCGCATCCGTCGCCGCGCCAGCGATGCGCTCGCACATTTCGCCTATATTTGCATAGGGCCCGCCATCCTTGTCATGGTGCAAATAGTGGAACTCCCCCACCCGGCAAAATCCACCTTCAAGCATTTCCATATAAAGCTGGGCGGCAATGGCCTCCATTTGCTCCGGACTGATGGCCAGCGCAAAACGATACATCACATCACGCCATGTCCAGAAGGTGTCGACTGCATGGCCGCGCATTTCTGAAAGTCCTGACATGGCGCGCTGGAAAGCATGGCTGTGGTGAGAACTCATTCCGGGAATAAGATGATCAACGGGCAGATCATCTCTGGCTATGGGCGCGTTGACTTCTATGGCTGTGATCAGGCCATGTTCAATGGTGAAGCGCACGTCGTCAGCCCATCCATTGGACAAGAGCGCCGCGCGGGCATGGACGCTATTCGATGGCATTGCGATAATCCGTTCTGATAACCGGCGAGTGTGCGCTGGCCGCAGCTGGGAAGAGAGTTGCGGTTTGCGGTGGGCGTTTGAAAAATCAAGGTGGCCGTTGAATCGCTTCACGAACCGCCGGGCGACAAGATCGACTGCAAGAAACTCTGAGTTCGCTCGTGTTTGGGATTTGAGAAAATATCCTCAGGCTTGCCCTGTTCAATAACCGTGCCATCCATCACGAGAACTTCATCAGCGACATCGCGGGCGAAACTCATTTCATGGGTGACCACAATCATGGTCATTCCTTCTTTGGCCAGCGCTTTCATCACTTGCAGCACTTCGCCCACCAATTCCGGATCCAACGCTGATGTGGGCTCGTCAAATAGCATGACGCGCGGCTCCATGGCCAGCGCTCTGGCTATGGCGACCCGCTGCTTTTGCCCCCCCGACAACATGGCCGGATAGGCGTCGGCTTTTTCTGAAAGGCCAACTTTCTGCAGCAGCTTATGGGCGATGTCCTCCGATTCACTTTTGCTTTTTCCGCGGATTTTCCGCGGGCCGACGGAAACATTGTCCAACACAGACAGATGGGGGAAGAGGTTGAAGGACTGAAACACCATTCCAACCTGCATACGCAATTGGTTCAGCTCATTTTCCGGCAGAAGAACGCCGTCGGCGACAATGTCTTTATCGCAGATCGTGATTGAGCCTTCCTGAGGGATTTCCAAACAATTGCAGCACCTCAAAAGCGTGCTTTTTCCCGAGCCTGACGGGCCGATGATCACAACCACTTGGGAGGGCATAACCTTCAATGAAATATCATGCAGCACGCGGTTGTCGCCGAATTTCTTACCCAAATCGCGGATTTCCACGATAGGGCGCTCATTGGCGGATTTTTCGCTGGCGCGTTGATTAGAAGCGTTTGTTTGTAAAGGGGTCATTGCACCATACCTCCCACGCGCAGTCTTTTCTCAATAAAGCGCAGGATCTGTCCCGCCGTTGTGGTCAAAACAAGATAGATCGCGGCAACCGCCAGATAGACCTCCAGCGAGCGATAAGAGGTGGAAATGATAACCTGTCCCTCATGCATGAGGTCGGAAATCGTTAGCAAGGAGACCAGCGCCGAATTTTTGATAAGCGCGATGAACTCATTGCCCAAAGGCGGGATCATGCGCAAGACGGCCTGGGGGATAATGATGATCCGCATGGCTTTTGCGTGGGACATGCCCATGGAGCGGGCCGCCTCCATCTGTCCAGTGTCGATGGACTGAATGGCCCCGCGTACAATTTCAGAAACATAAGATCCTGAGTAAAGCCCAAGACCGATCACGCCGCATAAGAAGGCGGGTAGCATGATGTTGAATTGGGGCAGGCCGAAAAACAGCAGGAAAAGCTGCACCAGCAAGGGCGTTCCCCGAAAGAAAAGAAGATAGCCTGAGGCGAGTGTATAGGCGATGCGGTTGCGGGGATTGAGGCGCGCAACGCCGATTGCAAGACCGACAATGCAACTCAAAACCAGCGAAGCTATTGTAATCTCAATCGTTACAGCCGCGCCGTGCAACAAGCTGTCCATTCCCTGCCAGACAGGCGAGAAATCCAGATCCATCGGGAAACTCCTTTTGGGCTTTGCCCTTACTTAACGTTTCCGAACCATTTGGTGACCAGCGCGTCATAAGTGCCGTCGGCTTTCAGCGCGTCGATGGCCTTGTTGAGATCAGCTGTCAATTCTGGCAAGTCCTTGCGCACAGCCATTCCATATTCTTCAACGGTGACCTGCTCTGGGATGACCTGAACATTCTCATTGGTTTTTGCATAAACAATAGCCGCAGGCTTTCCGGTGACGGTGGCGTCAACACGGTCAATGTCGAGAAGGTCAAACATCTGGGTGTTCTTCTCCACTTCAACCAAGACGGCTTCCGGATAGTTTGTCTTCAGGAAGTCCACGGATTTTGTGCCCACTTGAACCGAGACTTTTTTGCCGGAAAGGTCTTCTGGACTTTTGATGTCCTTATTGTCGGCCTTGGTGAGGATCACCAGCCCGCCGGGGTAATAAGTATTGGTGAAATCGACGACTTTCTTGCGCGCGTCCGTAATGTAAATGGCGGAAACGGCCATATCAAAGCGCTTGGCGACGAGACCGGGAATGAGGCCTTTGAAGTCGATCTGGGTCCATTTGACTGTATCGCCCATCTGCTTCGCCAGCGCCTCGACCAGCTCAATATCAAAGCCGGTCATTTTACCGTCTTCCATATATTCAAAGGGCACGAAGGTTGCGTCTGTGGCGACGGAAAGAGTGCGATCCTTGGCGTGGGCAGCGCCGGAGAGGAGGAGGCCCATTGTCATTGCAAGAGCAATTTTCTTTATATTTTTCATTAGTCTGTTCCCTTTTTCTGGTGGTTTTTTGTGTTGAGTTGCCCGGAAATTCTCTGCGCAGCGGCAACTGTTGCTGCGATAAAACTCTGCCTGCGCTCACCTACACGGATGACCGGCGACATCAGGCTGAGTGAAAATTCGAGTTGTCCGGCGCGCGAGAAAACCGGCGCGCTAACCCCCCAGACGCCAAAATCAACTTCACTTTCGCTCTCCGCATAGCCTTGATCTTGAATGCGGCTGATTTCGCTCAGGAGCTCTTGCTGCTCAGAAGCTGAAAAGCTGGACTTCAGCACGAAGCGTCTTTTGCTTTCGGACATGAAAGCGAGAAGCGATTTCGCCGAAGCTCCCGTTTTGAGGGGATGTGCGCCGCCCTTTGAAAAGGAACAGCGCAGGGATAGCGGGCTGTCGATCATTTCAATGCAGGCGACATCCGTGCCCACAACTTGCATCAACCCGACGCTTTCATTGGTTTCATGGGCCAGAGCCTGCATGATCGGTAGGGCGAGGGAGCGGGAAATCTGTTCTGAGTTAAAGCTGCGGCCAATACGCCAGCACCCAACCCCCGGCGCAAAGCCAGCGTCCCGGCCAAGATCAACAATCAGCTCATATTTCTTCAGCATCGCAATATGCCGATAGGCCGTAGACAGGGGAACGTTCAATGCGGCGGCAATTTCATTGGCCGTAAGAGGCCGTTGCGCGTCGGTAATGACTAATAATGCATCGAGTGTACGTTCAACAGCTGACATTTGTAATTCTCATTATTTGAGAAGTAGTTCTTATTAAATAATAATTGAACGTTTTTTAATCTCTGTCAACTTTATGAGCAAAATAAATTAAGGCAGCCCAGCGACAGCTGAGGAGCTCGCAGTGTCGCTGGAGGCAGCCGCTTGTGAAGTCTGTGTTAAGCGGAGACGGGGAGGGCGGCGCGCTGCTGGCGCGCCTACAGAAGACGCCGACGCGAAGGAGGCTGAGGCAGAATGAACGCAGTAGGGAGCAAGGAAGGGGGGCGAACGGAAAATGGACCTGTCGCGGTTTGACGTCGCCCCGAGTTCTCATTTACGCGGCCTTGATCGTTTTGAAGAAGGTTTCCACAGCGGCTTTGTCAAAGCAGTTTCCAGTTCCGCTCATTGAGACGCAGAGGTCTGAACTGCGGGGTCGCCACCGTCAACGAACTCGATTTCAGCGCCAACCAACGTTATTGGACGGGAAGTCACAAAGACATCCTTGCCGAAAATCTTTGACAGTTCAGCGCGAGTGATGGGCTGGAAGTAGCCAACGGACATCATCAGCGGCCCGGTACGATCCCATTTCAGTAGGATTGCGATCAGCATGTCGGCCATTGTCCAGGCCAATGGCTCGGCATCCGGACGAACAGTAAGAATCGCAGTGACGAGGTCCGCCACAACAAGAGGAGCAACGCGCTCCGACTGGAGCGCTGTATCCGTCAGATCGATCAGGCGCTTGAGGAAGCGGCGTAATTGCCGGCATCGGATGTTTAGTCGACGGTCCATTCGTATGCGAGACCTTGCAGGGAAATTCTACTGGTCCTTGCTTAGGGGCGCGTTGGGATCGGATCAGGTGACCCGTTAGGCGCTAGATGATCGCATTGGCTATGGAGGTTTTGCCCGAGCCGTTTGCATCCTCTAACAGGGTGATAGGTTTTTCTGGCGCGAACTCAAAGATCTCAGGCGGTTCGCTGGTTTTCCCGGAGACGTGCAGGCCGGCGAAACGATGAACACTCAGTTTGAGGAGGCGCAATCGATTTCCCGAAGGTGCATTGCTGGATCCAGCAGCCGGAGCGACGCTCGGCGGCTCCGCCCCAGCAAGATTGATGAAAGCCTCCACGTCGTCGCCATCATCACGCCATGGAGCAATGCGCGTCATTTCGGAGATCGACCCCGCACTGATTGCGGTGGGACCTATACGGCTTGGCGGCTAGCGGCGAATGCGCCAGGTGGGAACCCGGCATGGCGCGAGAACGCCATGCTGAATGCGCTAACCGACCCGTAGCCAACCCGCTGCGCGAGCTCCGACATAGCTATTTTGCCATCCAACAGCATGTCCTTTGCCACCGCCATGCGCCACCCCGTTACATATTCCATGGGCGCGGATCCGACCTCGCCGCGAAAGCGGTCGAAGAAGGTGGAGCGCGACATGCCCGCCGCAGAGGCTAGGCATTGAACAGACAGATTTGCACCTGGGTCTGCATGGATCTGCCGCAACGCCGAGGCAAGTTGGGGATCGGCAAGGCCTCGGAGCAAACCGGGTTTTACCGTCGTTCTTTCGGCGGAGCGCAAAGCCTCGACCAGCAGCAGTTCTAAAAGCCGCCGGAGAACCATGTCGCGCGCCGCTCGATCGCTTTGTGTCTCTTCCTGGATCATCTGAACGAGCGCGATCAAACGCCCCTGCGCGCGCGCATGGATGACCGCCGGCAGGAGCGAAACGAGTAGTTTCCGGTCAGGCGAGGCAAAGTTGCAGTGGCCCACCAAGCATTGCACATCGGTAGGTGCGCTCGGTTCGCCTAGGCGGAATATGCCTGGGCCGATTTTCAGCGGCAAATGCGGGGCGCCGCTTGGGGGCGGATTGATGCTCGACATGGTGAAATCAAAGACTTCCGGCACCAGCACAAAGTCCCCCGCTTCAAGAACAATCGGCGGGCCGCCTCGAATGGTCAGCAGGCATGCGCCCTTCGACATGGCGCAGTAGAAAGGGGTGGCCATGTTCGTGCGCTCGACGCGCCAGCGCCCGCCGCCACTAACAAGCTTTGCGATGGAAGGTTCCGGCTTGAGCAGCGCGACGACGCTGGCAAGCGGATCTGCCGTAGAATTAGCCATGTTTCGGACTTTTGATGAATTATTATGGACTAATAAATATAGAAAGTCCGACGGATTTTGTCCATCTCTCGTCGTAGCAACGACAGGAGATACCTCAATGCCCAGGATTTTAATCACCGGCGCTTCGTCGGGCTTCGGTCTCGCCACCGCGAAACTCTTCATCGCTCAAGGCTGGGAAGTCATCGCGACCATGCGCGTTCCTGCCGCACATGCACTGGCGGCGCATGAACGGCTGCACATCCTGCCGCTCGACGTCACCGACCAAACCAGCATAACGCAAGCCGTGACGGACGCCGGCGCTGTAGATGCGCTCGTCAACAATGCCGGGGTCGGCATGTTGAACGTATTGGAGGGCGTGGACATCGCCAAGGCCCGCGAACTGTTCGAGACCAATGTCCTCGGCACGATGGCTATGACTCAGGCCGTCCTGCCGGGTATGCGCGCGCGCCGGACAGGGGTCATCGTCAACATCAGTTCCAGCGTCACGCTGCGCCCGTTTCCGGCGTTGTCGGTCTATAGCGCCAGCAAGGCCGCCATCAACGCGTTCACGGAAAGTCTTGCCCTCGAGACGGCGCAATTCGGCATTCGGGCGCGGCTTGTGTTGCCGGGCTCATCTCCGACGACCTCCTTCGGCAAGAATGCCGTGGCGCGTATGGGCATGAACGTTCCGGCGCCATATGAGGCTTTCGTGCAGGACTGTTTCGCCACGGTGCGCAGCTCGACTGCGAAAACAGAGGCCGAAGACGTAGCATTGGCAGTATGGTGGGCCGTGACGGAGCAAGGTTCGCCAATGCGCCTTCCTGCCGGGGCCGATGCTGAAACAATCTTCAGCCAGACAGCCACCCAGGCCAACAACTGAGCGGATGGTCTGTTTGACACGACGGCGCATAGGGGCGCCAAGAAGGGTGATAACACATGAACAATCTCATCGATCTGTCGCGCGCCATACCAACGCCGGAGGCCAAATTGACCATCGCGTACACGCCGATTACTTTGCCCATGGAAGGGCAAACGCCGCTTGAGCTACGTCTGACCGCGCCGGCTGGCGGCGATGCCCTGCCAATCGTGCTGCTGTCGCACGGGGCCGGACCGTCCAAATATATTCCGTCGAAGGATGGATACGCCCCGCTGACGCAGTTTTGGGCTGAGCGCGGTTTTGCCGTGATCCAGCCAACCCATGGAAATTCTCCGGTCGCTGGCCTGCCGAGTGACGCTGCGGGCGCTCCCTATTTCTGGCGCCAGCGGGTGTCCGAAATGAGGGCAATTCTCGACCGCCTCGATGAGGTGGAGCAGCAGGCGCCGGCAATAGCGGGTCGCCTCGATCATCGGCGCATCGCGGCGGCCGGGCACTCATTTGGCGGCCACACGGTTAGTCTGCTTCTGGGCGCGCAGCTTGCAGGCGAGAGCTTTGCTGATACGCGCATATCTGCGGGCGTTCTGCTAGCGGCGCCTGGTCGTGGTGGCCGTGACCTCACTGGACAAAGTGCGGCCCGCTTTCCCTTTTTCGACGTAGATTTTGAGCATATGACACCCCCCAGTCTTGTGGTCTGCGGCGCGGATGACAACCCGCACTTCACGCCCCGCGGCCCGGAGTGGCATGCCGATGCGTTCCATGATAGCCCGGGGGCGCAGGCCCTTGTTAACGTGCATGGCGTTTGTCACGGACTGGGCGGCGTTGCCGGGTTGGATGCAAAGGAAACCGAGATTGAAGCCCCTGACGCTCTGGAGGCGACGCGGCGTCTCAGCCTCGCCTGGCTTCGCACCGCTCTTGTGGCCGATGTGGATGCCTGGCCATCTGCTATTGCTTCACTCGACGGCCCTGCCAGCGCATTGGCGACACTAACTCTTCCGAGTAACGCCTGAAGTTGAGCCTACTGCCCTGGAGGTTCTCTGGCCGCGGCGGGCCGTAAGCCGCCTCTCGCTCTTTGTCTGAGACTAGGTTTCGGCGGCCATAGCGTGTTGTGGAAAGCAATCGGCGGTATCTGGTGCGCCCCGCCGGGTGATGATGAGAACTATGTCTACGCTATAGCTCTCTAAATGCACCCCGGACATTGCGCGGGTATTCAGACGCTTTCACTCTTGACATAAGGCATTGAAAATCAAAGGAAGTACCAGAAGATATCAGCTTTCAAGTCTGGTCATAGAGCACGCCCAAAACCCGGCGCGCAGAAACCATCGCCGGCGCGCTGGCGGCACCGTCCAATACCTCGGTGGCAACCACCATCGACGACCCAAGGCCGCCGATCGTCTCGAACTGGCGGAGGTGAGCGAGGCTGCCAGAAAGGCTTGCGCCAACGCGCTTAAAGATGCTTGTCCCGTCGTCGAGCGTAACGGCGACGAGTTTCCCTTCCCATGCGTCGAGTTCGCTTGGGGTCAGTTCCGCACCGCCCAGAATGATCTGGCCGGGTAATGCAAGGGGCACGGCGCTGTCTTCGCGGATCCGGTAAGCGACCTCGATCCGACCGAGTTCCTGCACCATGTCGATTGCCGTCGCTTCGCCACCACCGGATGGCGGAGCCATATCGGTGAAAATCGCGCCAACGATGCGAAACAGTCGAACCTTACTCTCGTCATAGGTCATCGTCGGGCGCGGGATTCGGGGATCAGGCGTTTGCGTCGCGAGTGAAATACCAAGTGAGCCGGGTGCCTTGAGCAGCCGCCGCGCCAGCACGTTACCCTGATGCCGAGCAATCACGAGGTTTCGGTCGCGGCCGGGATAGGCTTCCGCCTCGACGATTGCGACCGCGCCGGATGGAACTGCGAAGCCCAGTGTCTCGCCTCGAACGTAGAACAAAGCCTTTCCGTCGAACCATTCGCCGTTGAGTTGTTCGGTGGCCATGTTCTGGGAGCCGCCGGCCGGTACCGAGCGGGAGAAGGCTGCAATGTCGGGGCAGATCGGCACCGAAAATGTAGGTCGCGCCATCGTTGGCAGAGACACGACGTTGGTCTCCGAGGCATCGGTCGGCGCCAGCGGTTCACGCCAACGATGCAATCGGAACTGCTCGTGCACCTTCTCGATCCCGGTCCGCAGTCGAACGAAGGCCGGTTCGACGTCTTTCACATCGACATACGTGATGGATGCCCGTTCGCTGTGATGGGCCTTGTTGAGGACGCGTCGTGGATCCGCCCCATCGACTAGCCCAGGGTCACCGACGAAACGCCGCAGGACCGGATTGGAGAACAACTCGCCGCCGCCATTGGTTATCAGCGCGCGCAGTCGATCAAGCAGAGGGAAGAGGGTGAGCGCCTGCGTCGATGTCGCGTGGGCCGGCTCCGCCAAATCATCGAACAGATCGCCTAGACGTGCTTCGATAAAGACGCGCAGGTTAGATGCATAATCCTGTGCCGCGACCGCTGAATCCGGATTGTTGATGAATGCCTGCCGGAGCCGGTCGACCTCCTCGATGGTCGGCGACAAGCTCAGGGTCGGATGGACGCTGTTGACCGCGTGAACAGAGAGATGCTGGACACGATCGGCCATACGATTCTCCGCAACGACTGAACGGGCGAAACGGCGATCGTGGGTGGTGATGAGCAGTTGGGCGCCTGCCTCGGCAACTGCGGCAAGCCCATGCGCCAGTCTCTGACGGTTGTCGTGATCGAGCAATTCCTGCGGATCGTCGAGAATGAGCAGCGAAAGCCCGCCACGCGTTGCAAGCACATGCTCCCGGAAAGCGAGAAAGAAGCCGAACAGTGCACCGCGCAGAGCGGAGGCGTTGGAAATGTGCTGCGCTGGCGCGGTGACGCCCTCGCGGCCGACCTTGAGGTCCAGCACACCTCGCGCATTCATGTCCGTACCGATGAGGTCGGGCGCAAAGGTCGTGGCATTGCGATAGATCGCGCGGCGCCAGTATTCAGACCGATTGTGGAGTTTGCGGCGCAGCGTGTCGACCTGCGTCTGCGCCAAACCGCCGAGCGGAACGAGAAGGTTGAGCGCCGTGACCGCCCGCGCGCAAGCCGCGATACGGTCTTTTTTGGCGTCACAGTCTTTGCGCGCGGCTTCCATTCGGCGCACCTGTTCGCTCGCTGAATTGAGCGGGGCGACGCCTTCCACGATCCGAAGAAGCGAGGTCAAGCGCCTGCCGATCGCCCGATCTGCGTCTGCATCCCCATCGCCGCCGCGTCGCACCGTGTGCACAAAGGCTGTCAGCGCCATCCCGTTCTGCTCCCGCCATTCAGCGAAAGCCAATGCACGCACGATGCGATCGATCATCTGTTGCAGCCGGTCAGAGCCTGCCTGCAAAGCGGCGGGCAGCGATCGACCAGCCGGTTCCTGAAATTCTGGAAGTGCGGCAAGCCGTGCGTCGATCAACGCAACGGCATCAGTGCGTAACGTCCCCAAGGTGCCGCGGAACGGTTCCGTTGCAAAAAGATCGTCAGCCAAACCAGCCCGAAGCAGCGCGGCAGGAGAGGTGGGCAGGTCATGGCGCACTTCGCCACTTATCGCCGGCGGCAGTTCCTGAAGGAGGCGCCCGCACCAATGCGCCGACCATTCGGCGATCGTCCGCGCAATCACCTCCCGGTCGCGTGCTGCCTCGACGAGATGATCGGTTACGGGCACCCCTGTCACCGGATCGCACGCGCCGTGAAGTTGACCGACGCAAACGGGGCAAGTGCCGTCGTCGATATGGTCATGATCGTGCATCCACGCCGATACCTTGGCATAGAGTTGGGCACGACGCGCCCGATCGGGATCGGCAGCCAACGTCGACAGCGTCGCGGCTTCAGCCTCCACCTGCGCCAGCAATTCAACGACTTTGGCGGTCTCGGCAGCGTCCACCTTCAGCGCGGAAAGGCGGGTAATCGACGGCAATTCGCCGATGACCTTTAGCCCTTCGATTGCCGGGCGAATGCTGGCTTCAAGATCGTCGCGGGCCTGCTTGTTCTCCGCGTCAAACCCTGTACCGAGCACCTCTTGCGCTTCGCTCAATGCCTTGGCTTTGAGTTCGACGAAATGCTTCGCGATTTCAGCGATTCGTTCTTGTGCGCCTTCGGCATCTACCGTCGGCCGGTCTCCTTCAAATGCGATACTCGGTGTTTCGGTGAGGATTGCGGCGAGGTCGTCGGCCGCTTGCTGATAGCGGCCCGCGATCTCCACTCTCTGCTTTTCAAGCTCGGGCGTCGCGGTCTTGGCAAGACGACCGGCCATCTTTTCGGCGTGCCGCGCGAGGTCCACGAGGTCAGCCAGACCAGTCAGTCGTGCCACCGCTTCGCCCAGCTGAGATGTCGAACCGACCGAAAGGAACGGCAGCAATGCGGGCATGATCGTACCGATCCGCCATGCGATAGGATCGATGCCCGTAGCGCCCAGATCAGGAGGCGTTTCGTTAATCTTGCCGCGAGTCGTGCGGATTTGTGAACGACGTAGCGGTGGCAATGGGGTGCCAGTCGAATCCAAAAATGTCAGTTCGACCCAGCTATCTGCGGGGATCGGCTGGCCATCCGCGGGAAGCTCGGCCGATTTGGGCGGCAACGGGGTGATCGCCGACATAGGGTGCGTCGTGGTCGCGCCATCGTCACGCAAAATCTCACATGCAAAATCCAGCGGCCCCTCTTCTGGCGGCCGCTGCGACCGGATCAGGTGGCCGGTCAGGCACCAGACAATCGCATTGGCGATCGAGGTCTTGCCCGAACCGTTCACGCCTTCCAGCAGCGTCACGGGCTTTCCCGGTTCAAATACGAAAGATGCCGGCGGGGCGCTTGGTCGGCCATAGGCGTGTAACCCCGCGAAGCGGTGCGCCTCGACCTTCACCAGACGCAAAGTCTTGATGGCGCGGCTACCACCGTCCTCGGCCGATGCTTCGATCGTCGGCGGAGGCGTGCCGATCATGTCTATGATCGCCTCGGTATCTCCGGCCGACAGATTTGCCTGCCATCTGCCATGATTTTGCCGATACCAGTCGAGGACCGCCCGCGCGTCATCCGAAGCCATCGCGAGTTCATCGCCACCGCCGAGAGCCACGGCACGCCCACCGACCAGATCGGCGAGCAGGGCGTCGATTGTCAGCAGATGAATGTCACGCGGTGCTGGCGCGTCGTCGGCCATAATTCCCCCTTCTTCAGCTATACTGCTGATTGATTCCTTTTATCGCATCATGATCTGAATTTATTCAATAGATATTAGAAAAATCGCGAACCTCGCCAAATAGTACGCCACCATTATTTTGCCTTCCCCGGAATAGGCTTGGCAGCAGCTCCATGAAGCCAGTCGACCCAATTTCCGAGGAAAGCGCGATAATCTTTCATCGTGATCTGAAGAAAATGGAGGCCCACGACGGCACGATCTTTCTGCTTTGTACTAACAAAGCAGAACCTCGTAACTGGCGCCCCTTCCGTCGTTTGGCCTTGGCTATCGAGGTATAGGACGCCTCCGTGCGCCAACCCGTTACGCAGAATGCTGCAGAATGTTTCCGTGGCTAACGCGCCGGCGGCGGTTAGCGCGAGGTCTGCGGCAAGAGCTTGTTGAATGTCCATCGGCAGACCTTGCTTGGAAAGATCTGGTAGTGCCGCGTCCTTTGGCAAATAATGATATCGCCACGCGCCTACGTTATAGAATGGTGCCTTGGCGACAGCGCTCTCACCGATATCCGCCTTTACCGCTCTTGCTAATGTGGCGTCGAGAACGGCATCATTGAGATGGCCGACCGCTCTGCCCTTTTGCGGCTTCCATATCCTCTCGATGGGCAAATTCACCATTGGCGTTGAGAGCGCCAAGAGGAATGATGCGTTCAACGGAAGAATCCGTCCATCGGATTTGTTCGAGACTAAAGGCCAAAGCTGTTCAAGAAGTATCTGGCATCTGCGAGGAACGTCGATGCTGAAATTTTGTGGATTACCCATGTGTCCCCGACCCCGTCGTTCAACTATTATATCAACGTCCTGGGCTTGGTCTCAGGTCCCCGGTGGACGCACGTCGTTTCCGAAGAGGTTGGGTTGCTCCAAGGCATCCTTCTCGACCTGTTCAGTCATCGCCTAGGCAGATGCGATAGTTGCGCCAGAGGTTGATTTCCATGCATTCGCGAATCGTTGACGATCGACATTTGCATAGTCGAGAAGTGCTCCGAGCATCGATTTTGTTTGGACGCTGAGACCATCAAACGTCGGCAGCGCGATGTGGTAGCTCGCCATTTCAAGCTCGCGCCCGGTCACGAAAAGCTGGTCCGATTTGAGGAGCCGTACCGCTTGATCCGCGACGATTTCGGCTGGGATTTGATCCAGATCCCGCTTTAAACCGGCTTCTACCGCCATAGCGGTTCCCCTGCCACCGGGCGCGTATTTTTCGACCAGTGCCATAGCCAAGCGAAGCGTCTGCTGCCCATCGTCATTGCCCAATGCACCCAGCCGCACAGCCCTCAGGATCAAGTCCCGCCTCTCGTCTATTGTCCGAAATGCCGCACCGACGCTTACGTAATCGAGGCTCTGGCAAGCGATGGCCCCAGCAAGGTAGGCCAAGCGGCCAGCCGAGCGAGCAGCCTGTGAATCCGGATGATAAGCAACGGCGGCCGTGGCCAACCGAGAGAAGCCTTCCAAAGCTCTGACTGCGGACGGAGCGCCAAACCCCTCCGATAGAGACGACAGTATATCAAACCGTGCCTCCTGAAGGTTCTTGTTTCGGAAGCTCTTATCCACGGCCTGCAATTCGGCGATCAGTTGCTCATCACCCATTCGCTCCGGATAGAGAACAGCCTGACTGTTCTGAATGCGTTGAATGTCTGTGCCATCGATTAGTTGAAGGTCCAGCTTCTCTGCTACGGACCGTAGATTTTTACGCTTATCGGTCGTTGCAACATATGCACCATCAACGTCGAGCGCATCGGCCAGTCCGCTTGTCCAGAAAATGCGCTCAACTGCCTTTGGACGTTGCTTGTATTTGATGTCGCAAATCTGCACCCGGCGAGATGTGCCGGTTGGACGCTCGTATAACCAAAGGTCAACGTCAGTGAGGTCTTCATCCGCAAAACGAAACGGAACCCCGCGAATGACGAAGAACCCAGCACGCAAGAAGTAGGCGCGCAGAACCTCCTCCAAGACGGCCCCTTTGGGTGTTTGTACTTTATCGTTCATCACAGCACCCGCCCGCCGCGAACGGCCTCAAGCACGTCCCGCGTCGCTCGCTTGCTCAACGGGGATTGGTTCTTACGAATTGATGTTCGGCTTTCCTCGGGACCGACGTATCCTGCCATGGGCGCGCTCGGCAGATCGGCTAGAGATTGGGCATAGGCATTACCCTGCGTGAGTACCTGCAACGCAAGCTCGCCTACCTCCCTCTTAAGTAGCCGCAGATAGTAGCGATTAGCATAACTCGCGTCTCGCCGGAGCTTAACGACGCCGTTGACCTCAAGAACCCGATAGTCTTGCCCGATAGAAGTTGTCGGTCCAACCTCACGGCCGGATATCAGCTTGCTCACAAGTGCAGGAAGCTGCGTGATCCTGCCTTGGGAGGATGGTCGAGAAATCATGCCGTAGGTGAGCGCTGCCACAAGCGATTTAGCCATGTCGAAGCAATCATCCACCATCGGATCGACAAACTTATGAAAGGCGGCTGGTGCAGTGACGTATACATGGCTGCCCTGCTCGTTCGTGACCTCGTTGAGATCATAGACGGCTGCCGCAACCAGCTTTTCAAAGAGCGGCTTCGACAGAACGTGCTCAACGTGCTGTACGCTCAAGCATCCGCTCTTCGACAGTTGTTCGGAGATTTCGCTAATTAGACGCTGTTCGGCATCGTCGAGCGAGGTCAGTACCTTTTGGGTTTTTGCGACGGACGACCGGCGGAAAAGGTTGCCGTTGAACAGCAACCGGTCGTTGCCATCGCCCTCCTTATCGACGAACCCAATGCCCTCAGCGCGATCGAGAAAATCGTCGACCTGGGCATTCGTGAGCTTGTGCGTATCGCCAATCCGTTGAGAGACATCGGCGCGCCGGATGGGCGCTTCCGAAGCGACTTCCGCCAAGGTGATTGACGCTTCTTCGTAGGTGCTCGGCTCAGCCTCGTTGTAGATGTCAGTGGCGTGCCCAAGCGAACCGCGCGTCGTGACGCCCAGAATAGAGATGTCCTCCTTGGACTGATCGATCAAGCGCTTACGCTCAAGAACTTGGAGAAGCCCGTTCAGCTCCAAGCGGGGATCGAGGCCCGAGGCCACAGCGATGGCGCGGGCTTCAACCTTGGTGACAGTAGCTTGGTTTGTCTGGCCAAGTTTCGTAAGGAGGGTAGCGGCTTTCGCTGCTTCGTTGATAGCGGGAAACTCCGCTGGTCCGTTCACATCCAGAACGAGCTTGCGACCATGGTGAATTACCCACGCGCCCTTGATTTCCCTGTCGCTCGCCGTTCCCATAAGCCCCCCTTCGAATTTTTGTACGAATTTGTTCAGTCTATTCCAAGCTTATTGAAGAATATCTTGTTTCTCATCTCTGCGTCCCGAAGAAGCTTAGTCCAGCTTAAAACCTCCATATAAAGACTGTTGTTGCCGAACCATCGAAACCATCCAAGCCCGTCAGGCATAGGTGTGAAATCTTTTTCGAACTCAAGCCATTTTCTGACCTTGGCGGTGAGGTCGCAAACTACGTATCCGTAGAATGGCGTCGTACCGTTGACGACAATGTCTCGTCCTGTAGGAGTCTTGAACTTTCCCTCTCGAATTTGGTTCACATAGCGAACGATCTGCTGAATCGGATCTTCCTTTGATGAAGGGTCAGCAAAATTGTCGCGCTGCGGCTTCTTGAACTCGAAAATCGTGATGGGATTGCTGGCCTCGTTCTGCCCCCGAAAAGCCACGCGCCGATTGTAGATGGTGATATCTGTTCTGTCGCCATTGGCTCTGTTTAGCGGCTTGTCGGAAGAAACGTAGGACGAGAAATTCAGTCGTTCATCCAGCATCCAAAGATTATGCGCATCGTAGTCGAGGTCTTCTGAGTCCTTCTTGCGCCGCATGATGATGTCATGCACGTCGCCTTCCGATTTGTGTTTTCCACCGGCATCGATTTCCAGAGACTTGGAGAATAGGTCGAGAACACACTTTCTCATGGAAACGTAGTGGATGAGATCATTCTTGCTGGTGTCGGAAATGCTATCCATGAGCTGATTAATCTTTTCACCTAGCTCATCGAAGTTTTCCGCTTTCAGCAGTGCGGCGACCTGTGACCGCGTCCGGATTTCCTTTTCGTATTTCTTTTTTTGAAGATGAAGCTCGATATCCTGATTGGACGGCCGCATGGGTAAGGCGTCGAAATCGACCTCATTCGCGAGCGTCCGATGCCAGGGTGCATCGGCCGAAACATAGTCGGCGATACGCGCCTGCTTGCGCCTCTTCCGCTCGGTAATTTCCGAACCGACTGCCGACTGAGCGATTTCTGCGGCCCTCTGCTCTATCTCGCTTTGGGAAATGCCGTTGAGCAGATCGTTATCGGTCTGAAAGCGGAACTCGCCTCTTTCGAGAGATACGTTGTCATTCAGGTAGTCGCTAAAGACATAGGACTTGACGACAAAGTTGCGCCCTTTGGACAGGTCTTGTTCGGGACCGGTGTCATAGAACTCTTCGGCAAACTCAGGGATATAGGTTTGAAGCGGGTTGTCAGTCACTTCGCGCCGGTGCGCGACTAGGCTGACTTTGCTCTTGGCCGACCTCGGAGCATAGAGTTTGAAAACGCGGACCTGGAACTCTTTGGCCTCTTCGTTGCTCGTGAGCGTGAAGGTGCCGTGCTCGACACTCATCTCGACGATCTGGCTGTCCCCCTTGCCCAAATAATCGTTGAGCGAGACGCCGCCAGCCGGCTCCTTCGCCTCCCTGATCACGATACGCGGACACACCCGCTCTTTATCCACGAAATACGGCAGCAGCCGTTCGACGATCACACGACTGACGGTCTCAAGGCGCTTGTCCGGGAATCTGACCGACTTAATGCCGGAAATCTCAACGGCAGTACCGGTCTCCCGCTTTTCTGAAGCGGACGTTTGCTCGTCAACGATGATATCCTTGTCGAGGCCCATCCTGAAGGATCGATGGTGAAACGCATCGCCAACGGCGAAGGTGCTCGTCACCTTCACATGGTTGAAATACTTGAGGCAGGTGAAACGGCCGAACCCCTTACCGCCATCGGCAATCTTCTGTTCAGTATAGAGGGTATCAAATGAATCCCGGTTGCTCTTTGTAAAGCCGCCCCCGTTGTCCTTGACGATAAACCCGTCGATATCCTCAAGACGGTCAATGATGTCTGCCTGTCCGCTTCGAAGGATTTCGATCTGGATCAGGCCATTCTTGACGCCCTTTTGGTCGATTGCCTGAATGGCGTTTACCACTAACTCCACCAGCGGCGTGTAAATATTGGTGCCAGAACGGATATTCTCGACCAACCGCCTGACGTTGACATTGCTCATGCCAGCTCCCTCGCATCCGTCGAGCTAAAGTCTTGCCCTTCTCTGGGCAGGCTCGCCGATGTCATTCTTCTTTCCCTCTCGTTTCTCGCTGCGAAGCTCTGGCGGCGGAAGACGCTATGCATTCGCGGACGTACTCGCGCATGAACTCTCGAAGCACTTGTGCCGCTGGGCGATCATGGACTTGGCACGCCGCGACGAATTCGTCCCGCAGATCCCGGTCCAACCTGATGCGCAACCCGACATCTTTTTTGGTCATGCGGGAAGTGTACCCAATGGATACACATCCGCAAGAGAGATCATTCCACAAGGAACGGCGGTCCGGATGCCAGTGTCTCCAGTCCTGCGCGTTGCTACATCCTGATCCAGTTAACGCGCTCGATCTCGACTTTGCTCTGGCCGAACTGGCTGCTTGCCTCGTCTACTTCAAGATAGTCACTAAGGGCGTTGCCCTCGCGCCAGCAAGGTAAGTGGAACCGTCCGGGGCGGTATCCCCGGCCTTCCGCGCTTCGCTTGTGCAGACCGGGTGATCCCCCTCCACCCCGGCCGCCCTTGCTCGTTGCTACCCCAGTCTCGGCGACGGCCAGAAGGTCAGGCGCGGCGTTCCGCTTCGCTGACCTTCAGACCCGAGGATCAGAGACATGACCAACGTACCCGACAGTACCCCCCGCATCTATGTCGCTTGCCTTGCCGCCTACAACAACGGCTATCTGCATGGCGCTTGGATCGACGCGGATCAGGACGCGGACCAGATTAGGGGCGCGATTGCCGCGATGCTTGCCCGTTCCCCTGTCGAGGACGCGGAGGAATACGCCATTCACGATTACGAGGGCTTCGAGGGCGTCAGCATCTCGGAATATGCCGGCATCGACATCGTGGCGCGGATGGCCAGTTTCATCGCAGAGCATGGCGCACTTGGCGCGGGCCTGCTGGAGCAGTTCAGCGGCGACATGGACCAAGCCGAATCCACGTTGGAGGATTGCTATCATGGTCAGTTCGCCAGCCTCGCCGACTACATGGAGGAATTGACCACCGAGAGCGTCACGATCCCCGAAGCGCTGCGCTACTATGTCGATTGGGAGAGGATGGCGCGCGACGCCGAGATGGGCGGCGACCTGTTCACTATCGAGACCGCGCACGGCGAGGTCCATGTGTTTTCCAACAGGTGAAAACATGACTGCCTGTCCGTCCTCATACGGGCAGGCGTCGCGGAGTCGCCGGGCTGTCGCCAAAAAAAACACCAAAGAATGATCGGGTTAGCCGCTCAAGGTATCTGCTTTGAGCGGCTTCTATATTTCCAGTGATCCTTGAACCTCTTTTTGCCGGGCGCTGCCCAGCATCCCGGCTTGGGGAGGTGACGCCATGCTCAGCATTGATTGGCGATCTCCGGCGGCATACGGGCACACAAAGCACATCCCTGCCGCTGGTTTCGCTTGGGAATACCTACGCCGGAATGACGATTATCGTCACGACTTCCAGACCATCGCATTTAATGGACAATCGGCCGGCCGCGACCTTGAAGAGTTCGCGCATCGCTGGGGATTGCGATTTCCCCTGCGATCCAGACGCGCCGCATGACCAGCAATCGCCGATCTGGAGCCCGCGCCTTCAGCCGCAAGCTGTGATGTTGTCGCCTGTAGATCACAAGGTCGGCGACACCGAGCCAATATTGACGCTGGCGCACCTAGACGGCCTAGACCTGCGCCCCGCTGCCGATGGCTGGCATGGCCTCTGGCAGGTGGATGGCGTTGCACATCAGTTCTGGCTTCCAGAGGCGAAGCCGGATGCCGCCGCCTACTATGCCGTCACCCTGCCGATGGATTCCTTTCTGGAGCTGCGCGCTCACGCTGTCCGTCGATTCTGGCGGTCCCTCAACGGCCGAGCGCCCGGTCCCGACTTCCGGGCCGTTCCCACGCAACTACGTCAATGGCATATCCTGTCCCTGCGCACGCTCGACGCCCGGCTGCGCGGAGAGAGCTATCGTACCATCGCCGAAGTCCTGCTTGCCTTTCGCGGCACCAAGGAAGACTTTGAGAACGATCCGCGCAAGAACAAGGCCCGCCGCCTGGTCGCGCACGGTATCAAGATGATGCGCGGCGGCTATCGCTTGCTGCTTCATTACCCGATCAAGCCCGGCAAGCGTTGATCGTGCGAGTGTTGTCCTCACGCCTTGTTGGCTGCCGCCTGCTCCAGAATCTTGCGATAGCCTTCACGCGATAGCCATTGCGCGCGTTCGAGATGGCTTTGCCAGCAACGGCGGGTGCGAAGTTCATCAGCGACCGGATCACGGTGCAACACGATCTGCGCGACTTCCTTCCAGTCCGCGCCCTCGGCCTTCGCATCCAGCAAACGCAGATAGGTGACGTAGTGGCGTTCGTCATAGACGGTTATGGTTTCGCAGGTCGGCGCTTCGTCATCTACATCGGGATCGAGTTCGACGGGAACCCGCATAGCCATTCCCCCTAGATTCCAGAGAGCCTTGCTTGCGGTGCGCCCCCGCAATTGGCCCCTCTACTTGGTGATCGGGGAGTTAGTAACCGTGACTAGACGGCCCCATGACCTTTAGGCGAGAAGCCCTGGACATACGCCATGGGCTCCCCGACCATAAGGTTCGAGGATGGTGGTGCCGTCACGGCCGGCACCAACCGCTAGTCAGGGGTTACTACGCCCCAGAGCAGCGCGTCTGCTCCATCTACGTTTCTATCCGAACCGGCCGTGATGTCTTCGCCTATTCAGCGCGGCAGGCGATGAGCCGCTGAAAACCCTCACCTATTGGCCGTTTGATGCCACGAAGGGGGGTGCCGCCAGCGCACAGGCGCAAATGCGGCACGCTACGCGCCGCCGATCCCTCGCCATAGTTCGCCACAGTCCGCTGCCGTCCCCGGCAGCCCAATCCCGACTGGAGGTGATCCATGCCCAACCCGCTTGCGGGCCTGCCGCCGCGCCTGCTGCGCACCAAGGAAGCCGCGCGCTTCCTCGGCATATCCATCCGCACCCTTGAGAAACATCGCACCTACGGCACCGGCCCGACCTATCGCAAGGTCGGCGGTCGCGTCCTCTACACCGTCCGCGATCTGGAAGACTGGAGCGCGGCTGGCGAGCGCAAATCCACCCGCGACAAAACCGCTGGCACCGTCTTTCCCGCGCGTCCGCTCACGCCCGAAGAACGGGGCGACTGCTAGATGCTGCGCGAGGACGATCACACCCCCGCGCAGCCGGCCGAGGACAGCGAGCGCAGCCGCCTAGACCCCTTCGTGGTCGCAACAGGCGACGCGCCGCCGCGCGACCAGCGCGACTTGATGGAACGACCGTTCTTCTCGCTGGCGAAGACCCCGCGCACCAAGCCGATTCTCTACAAGGCCGCCGAAATAGAGGTGCAGGTGTTCGGGATGCCCGAGCACGGCATGGCGACCATATGGGATGCCGATGTGCTGATATGGGCGGCCTCGCAGATCGTCGCGGCCGAGAACGACGGCCTCACCACGTCGCGCTTTGTTCGGTTCACGCCCTACCATCTGTTGCGCGCCATCGGACGACCGACCGGCAATCAGCAATACCGGCTTTTGAAAACCGCGCTGGCGCGGCTGCAATCGACCGTCATCGCCACCACCATCCGCAACGGCCCGCATTGGCGTCGCCGCCAATTCTCATGGATCAACGAGTGGGAGGAAATGACGACGCGCGCCGGCCGCGTCGAGGGCATGGAGTTCGTCCTGCCCGAATGGTTCTACAACAGCGTCATCGACCGTTCGCTGGTCCTCACCATCGACCCGGCCTATTTCCGGCTGACTGGCGGCATCGAGCGTTGGCTTTACCGCGTCGCCAGAAAGCACGCCGGGCACCAGCGCCACGGCTGGATTTTCGAGGTCGCGCACCTTCACCAGAAATCCGGCAGCCTCGCGCGGCCGTCCGACTTCGCGCTCGACCTGCGCCGCATCGCGGCCCGCCAGCAGCTTCCCGGCTACCTGCTCCAGACCGAGCGGGAAGACGGCCGCGAGCTGCTGCGCATCCGCCCCGAAAACCTGTCAACAGGCACTGTTGATAACCCTGTTAATGCCATAGGCAGATCAGGCGCACGGGGTATCGGCACATCAGGCGCAGCACTATCGGCAGATCAGGCGCACGAACCGCAGCTAACGCTTTGGCCTGAAGAGCGGAATCCGACCGCTAACTTATCTAACAGAGAATCTAACTCTTTTTCTTTGACGCGCGCGCAGGCGAAGCGTGGTGCCGATTCCGCCGGGAACGGCGAGCCATGACGGCCGCGCTCGACGCGCTGCGCCCGCGCAGCCCCCAGCATATCACCGGAGACGAACAATGACCCGTCGCGCTCACCGCAGCGCGCACGGCCGTCCGCTGCCGGACGGGCCCGCGCCCTTCACCACATTGGTCGAGCTGACCTTCGAGAAACGCAAGGTCGAGCACTGGATACGCTTCGGCCGCAAGAGCTACGAGCAGATCATCGACCGCCGCCGCAGCGTCGTCGGCTTCGCGCCGGGCAGCGTCTTTGCCTTCGTCCGTTGGGCGAAAGGCGACCATGGCACGGTCGTTTCCCGCATCGACATTGTGCGGGCCATCGGGCGCGGCGAGCCGTTCCAGACATTGCCCTTCGTGCGCCCCGGCGGCGAAATCCTGTTGCGCCTCGACGGTTGGCCTAAGGTGCAGCGCGCGCTTGCCGCTATCGACGCCGTGGAATCGCTCGGCCTCTCTGAAATGGCGCACCCGACAGGATTCGAACCTGTGACCTCTGCCTTCGGAGGGCAGCGCTCTATCCAGCTGAGCTACGGGTGCGTTCATGGGCGAACGACCATATGACCATGCCATACCCGATCTTGATAGGCGCGGCAATCATTTATCGAAACAAAAGAGGGCGGGGTGAGAATTTTCAACAGCCCGTCCTAAGGAATGCGCCGGGCGAGGGCGTCGATCTCTGGCGGCGCCGTTGCGTTTTTCTTGCGCCTTTTCAATCAAAAAAGCGGGGCTTCGTCGGCAAGCCCCAATTGCCGGCGTGCGGCGATCAAGGTGTTGGCCATAAGCATGGCGATGGTCATGGGGCCGACGCCGCCGGGGACGGGCGTAATGGCGCCGGCGATATTTTGCGCGCTTTCAAAGTCGACGTCGCCTACAAGTCTACTTTTGCCTTCACCCTTTTCCGGCGCAGCGATGCGGTTGATGCCGACGTCGATGACGGTCGCCCCCGGCTTGAGCCATTCGCCCCGGATCATTTGCGCGCGCCCTACCGCGGCAATGACGATATCGGCGGCGCCAATCACCTGTGGTAGATCGCGGGTGCGGCTATGGGCGATGGTGACGGTGCAATTCTCTTGAAGCAAAAGTTGGGCGACGGGCTTGCCGACAATGTTGGAGCGTCCAACGACAATTGCGTTCAGGCCGGACAAATCAGCTCCGAGGGCGCGTTTGGTCAATAGAACGGAGCCTGCCGGAGTGCAGGGGACAAGCGCTTTGTCGGTTTGGCCGGAGCTGAGAAGACCGACGTTGATGGGATGGAAGCCGTCCACGTCTTTTTCCGGCTTGATGAGCTGAAGCACCTTGCCTTCGCTAATATGTTTGGGCAGGGGCAGCTGCACGAGTATGCCGTGAACCTGCGGGTCATCGTTCAGCGTCTCCACCAGCGACAGAATCGCGGCTTCGTCGGTGTCGGCGCTCAAGGAATGTTGCACGGAGTGAAAACCACACTTCTCGGCCATGCGTCCCTTGTTGCGCACATAAACCTGACTGGCGGGGTCCTCGCCGACGAGCACCACCGCAAGGCCGGGCTTATGGCCGGTTTGCGCCTCGAGTCGCGCGGCGCGGTTGCTGATTTCATCGGTGACGGAGGCCGCCACTGCTTTTCCATCAATGATTACAGCCTGGCTCATGGCGTTATCGTCCCATCATGTTGGTTATGCTTGTCAAGAAGCAGAGGGACTATCCGTCGTCAAGGCGTATGAGGGGGGGAGATGAAAATTATCGCTATTTTGAACATGCGGACGGCGGCGAGAGGTGGAGGAAGCGCCATGGGGCGCACGCCCAAAGCGGGGCGGATCTTGTTTTTCGCCTGCGCGTCTGTCAGGACATTGGCTGTGAAATTATACGCGCAGGAGCATCGCATGAGCCAGAATTCCTCCCCATCGCGGACCGTAAGCGTCACATTTCGCCGTCTCTCCCATGGCGCGGATCTGCCGGAGCCTGCGTATCAAAGCGCCGGGGCGGCCGGGTTGGACCTATTGGCGGCGGTGGATGCGCCGATGATCTTGCAGCCGGGAAGCTACGCTCTGATTCCAAGCGGCGTCGCCATCGCCTTGCCCGAAGGGTATGAAGCGCAGGTTCGTCCCCGCTCGGGGCTGGCCGCTAAGCACGGGGTCACGGTTCTCAATTCCCCGGGCACCGTCGACGCGGATTATCGCGGTGAAATCAAAGTTCTTCTGATCAACCATGGCGCGGCCCCTCATGTGATAGAGCGCGGCGCGCGAATTGCGCAAATGGTCATTGCGCCGGTCATGCAGGCCCATTTGGTGGAAGTTACGGAATTGGATGAAACGCTTCGGGGCGTTGGAGGGTTTGGCTCAACAGGTTCGTAGGCGCTTGGAATGTGACATGGAATAACATTCCATTGGTTTAAGGATAATTGAAATTAAATTCTCTAAAGTCCTGTCGTCGCGCGTGTTGGCGATGTCGCGCTGGCTTGAGCGGGGGGGTACACTTTGGCCCAATTTAAAGCTGAATTCGGTCGTAAGATGCAAGGAGACAGATTATGAGTGAGCGGAAATCTGGGCGTGGCCGGATTTATTCATCATTGACGGAAACCGTCGGTGACACGCCTCTGGTGCGGCTTGAGCGTTTTGCTAAGGCCAAGGGCGTTGGCGCCGAGTTGGTCGCCAAATTGGAGTTTTTCAACCCGCTGGCCAGCGTGAAAGACCGGATCGGGGTGGCGATGGTTGAGGCCATGGAGGCCAGCGGCCAAATCAGGCCGGGCGAGACCACTTTGATCGAACCCACCTCGGGCAACACCGGCATTGCGCTGGCTTTTGTGGCGGCGGCGAAAGGCTATCGCCTGATTTTGGTGATGCCGGAGACAATGTCTATTGAGCGGCGCAAAATGCTGAAGCTTCTTGGCGCTGAGCTGGAGCTCACCGAGGGACCTAAAGGCATGAAAGGCGCCATTGCGCGCGCGCAGGAACTGCTTGGCGAAATTGAAGGCTCGGTCATGCCGCAGCAATTCGAGAATGAGGCCAATCCTGAAATTCATCGTAAAACCACGGCTGAGGAAATTTGGAACGATACGAACGGCGCTCTTGACGTATTCGTCTCCGGCATTGGCACAGGGGGCACCATCACCGGCGTTTCGCAAGTGTTGAAAGAACGTAAGCCCGATTTGCATGTGGTCGCCGTGGAGCCGGCCGACAGTCCGGTTCTGTCCGGCGGCGCGCCGGGGCCGCATAAAATTCAGGGAATTGGCGCAGGGTTTGTTCCGGGTGTACTGGATACGGGCGTCTATGACGAAGTGGCGACAGTGACCAATGAGGAAGCTCTTGCCTGCGCGCGCGAAGTCGCTCGTATCGAAGGGCTTCCGGTGGGGATTTCCTCTGGAGCGGCGCTGGCGGCGGCGGTGAAAATCGGCGCGCGTCCTGAAATGGCGGGTAAGCGGATCGTGATCATCGTTCCAAGTTTCGCCGAACGTTATTTGTCCACGGCGCTATTTGACGGGTTGGAGTGATTTCTCACGCGCGTTTGATAATATGAAAAATAAACGCCCCGCCGAAAGCCTTTCGGCGGGGTCGCTTTTTTTGGGTTTATGGATGGATTTCGAAACTTGAAATCAAAGGCCCTTGCGGCTGGGAAGCAGGCCAATGATTTGACGCACGTCGCGAAGAACGGGCGCCGCGATCGCCGCCGCCTTTTCCGCGCCTTCGCCAAGAATCTGATCGATTTCGGTTGGATCCGCCATCAGTCGCCGCATTTCTTCGCTAATTGGCGAGAGCTTTGAGACCGCTAGATCTGACAGCGCCGGCTTGAAAGTTGAGAATTGCTGGCCTTGAAACTCCGTAAGCACGTCTTGCTTGCTCTGGCCGGACAGCGAGGCGTAGATGCCCACCAGATTATCCGCTTCAAGTCTGCCCTTCAAACCGTCAAGCTCTCCTGGCAGAGCCTCCGGATCAGTTTTCGCTTTTTTGATCTTTTTGGAGATGGCGTCGGCGTCATCGGTGAGATTGATGCGCGACAGGTCTGAGGGATCCGACTTTGACATTTTCCTCGAGCCGTCGCGCAAAGACATGACGCGGGTGGCGGGGCCGGCGATCATGGGTTCGGTCAGCGGGAAATAGAGTTGATCGGGCAGTTCCGGCGACGGGGTCGGATTATCAACGCCAAGGCCAAGTTCGGCGACGCGTTCGGCGAAGTCGTTGTTGAATTTCTGCGCGATGTCTCGGGTGAGCTCCAGATGTTGCTTTTGATCATCGCCCACAGGCACGTGGGTGGCGCGATAAGCCAGAATATCCGCGGCCATGAGGCTTGGATAGGCGAAAAGTCCCACCGAGGCGTTTTCACGATTCTTGCCGGCTTTTTCTTTGAATTGGGTCATGCGGTTAAGCCATCCCATCCGCGCCACGCAGTTGAAAATCCATGCAAGCTCTGCGTGTTCTTTCACCTGACTTTGGTTGAATATGATGGATTTTTTGGGATCGACCCCGGCGGCGAGATAGGCTGCGGTGACTTCGCGGGTGGCGCGGGTCAATTCCACAGGGTCTTGCCATGTGGTGATGGCGTGCAGATCGACCACGCAGAAAATTGAAGGCATTTCATCTTGCAGTGGAACCCAGCGCGAGACGGCGCCTAGATAGTTTCCCAGATGCAGGTTGCCCGTTGGCTGAACGCCGGAGAAAATACGTGGCTGAAATTCACTCATTTTTATTTCCCTTAGTATGGACCCATGGGATCGCGCTTATCCAAGGCCGCTGCGATGGACAGGGCGATTTATGGACAAGCCCAGAGGTTTGCGCAAGGGCGCGGAAGGCGGCGCGCCGGAAAATCAACGCCTGTTTTTCTGATGCGCTGGCTTTAAGGGGCGGGCGGCGTCTTGCGACGGAGCTTTCGGGCGTAGGCGAGTAGATTCACCGCGCCGGTGAGTTGGACGAACAGGGCGAAGAGCGCCACGCCGCCGCCAATGAGAGCTCCAAGCGCGGTGACCTTGGTTGGGAGGGTGGGGGAAAGCAAATAAGGGGTCATCAGCCCGGAGCCGAAGTAAAGCGCCACGCCCATTAAAACGCTGGCGAGAGCCAGAAGTGGCAGGCGGCGTTTGAGTGCGGCGTCGGCGATAAAGTGACCACGGCGCCATAAGACAAATCCAAGCAGACCTGTATTGATCCATCCTGCAGCGGAGGCGGCCAGAGCAATGCCCACGTGGTGAAGGAAAGGCGCGAGCGCCAGAGCGCCCGCCACATTGACCAGCATGCCGGCCCCGGCGAACCACATGGGGGTGCGCGTGTCTTCTCGGGCGAAGAAGCCCGGCGACAGCACTTTGTTGAGCACGAAAGCGGGCAGTCCGATGGCGTAGGCGGCGAGGGCGGCGGCGGTGGCGTCGGCGGCGGCGGCGTCAAACGCGCCGCGCTGGAACAAAACGGTGACGATGGGCAAGGGAATCGCCAGAAGCGCGATTGCGGCTGGGAGCGTGAGGGCTAATGCGAATTCCATCGCCCGGTTTTGACTATGCTGCACTAAATCGTCTCGGCCGGCGCGGAACTGGCGGGAGAGATCGGGCAGGAGCACGACGCCGATGGCGATGCCCACGACGCCAAGGGGAAGTTGATAAACCCGGTCGGCGTAATAAAGATAGGCGACGGCGCTGGCTTGGGTGGAGGCGATGATCGTGCCGACGACAATATTGATCTGGGTGATGCCGCCGGCCACAACGCCGGGAATTCCGAGGCGCAGCAGGCGTTTGACATTGGGGGTGAAGCGGGGGCGCTTGAGCGGGATCGAAAATCCCATGCGCCGCACGGCGATGATCAAAAGCGCCAGTTGAACGAAACCGGCGATGGCCACGCCCACGGAGAGCAACAGGCCGATTGAGCGCTCGTCTTCCGGCGCGAGCCAGCCGATTGTCAGCAGCACGGCGATCATGACCACATTCAGCATGACCGGAGCGAAAGCGGCGGCGGCGAAATGGCGGAAGGTGTTTAGGATTCCTGACAGAAAGGCGACAAGGGACAGGCACATGAGATAGGGGAACGCGATCCGCGACATGAGAACGGTGAGGTCGAATTTCGACGGATCGTCTCCAAAGCCCGGTGCGAGCGCCCATACGAGAACCGGCATGGCGATTTCCGCGAATGCGCAGACCAATAGCAGCGCCCAAAAAAGAGCGGCGAGAATTTCACCGGCGAACCGGCGCGCGCCTTCTTTGTCCCCGCCCTCTTCAACGGCGCGGGCGAACAGGGGAATGAAGGCGGAGTTGAACGCTCCTTCCGCAAAAAGGCGGCGGAAAAGATTGGGGAGGCGGAAGGCGACGAAAAAGGCGTCGGCGACGGGCCCTGCGCCGATAAAGGCGGCGATCATGACGTCACGGGCGAAGCCAAGAACCCGGCTCAACATGGTGGCGCCGCCAACTGTGGCGAAATTTTTCAGCATCGACATGGGCGACGTCTCGATTTGGGCTTTGAAAGGAAAACACGAAGATTAGGGCAACAAAAAGTGCAGACGCGGATCATGAAGGGAGCGTGCGCTTGGCTTGCGTTCGCGTGTCCTGATCGGTCCCTTGCGTGTCTTCCACGGCCTCGGTCAGACGCGCGCGAATCGCCTCCTGACGTCCGATGTTAGAGATTTTATGCCCCAGCAAATCGTTGACGTAAAAGACGTCAACCGCTCGCTCGCCGAATGTGGCGACATGGGCGGAGGCGATGTCAAGATTGAGACCGGAGATCGCCCGCGTCAGGTCGTAAAGCAAGCCCGGGCGATCAAGACCGGTGATTTCCAGCACGGTGTATCGGTCGGACCATGAATTATTGACGAGCACGTCGGCTTCGACCCGAAAGGCTTTCACTCGGGAGCGCCCTGATGATTTACGCGTTATGTGGTCAGGTAGTTTTTCTTCGCCGCGCAACGCTTTTTCGATTAACGAGGTGATCCGCGTTCCCCGCCGTCTTTCATCCGCGTCATCTTGCAGTTCGCGAGAAATGAAAATCGTATCCAGAGCGAAGCCGTCCGTGGTGGTGTCGATCTGGGCGTCGACGATATTGGCGCCGGCAAGCGAACAGGCGCCTGCGATGGTGGATAATAAGCGGGGATGATCTGGCGTGAGAATAGTGATCTCGGTGACGCCCTCAAAGGCGTGGGTGTAAACTTTGGCGGCGAATTGCTTGCCGTCCCGGTCCGCCTCAAGGATCATTTCCGCATGGGCGGTCTTGCGCGCGGGGGCGACGCGAAGCCAATAGGCGTCGTAATGTCTTTCCAGATAGGCCTCGCGCGCCGCTTTATCCCAATGCGACAGAGCGACGGTGAGTTCTTCCTTGGCTGAATTGACGCGCTGGCGGCGGGAAAGCTGGCTATGGCCTCCTGTCAGAAGCGGCTCTGTTTCATAGTAGAGCGTGCGCAGCAACTGGCCTTTCCAGCCATTGAAAACGCCGGGGCCAACGGCGCGAATATCGGCCACCGTCAAAACAAGCAGTAGCTTCAGTCGCTCCAGACTTTGCACGATACGGGCGAAATCTTCGATGGTTTTACGGTCTGACAGGTCGCGTGATTGCGCGATCGTGCTCATTTCCAAATGATGCTGAATGAGCCAGGCGACCGTTTCCGTCTCCGCCGAGGTCAGGCCGAAGCGAGGGCAAAGGCGACGAGCGATGCGCGCTCCTGCGATTGAATGGTCTTCTGGGCGGCCCTTTGCGATGTCGTGCAGGAACACAGCTACATACAGGAGTTTGCGATTTTGTAGGGACTTTATAAGGTTTGTGGAGAGGGGATGATCCTCGCCCGCGTCGCCATGCTCTATCTCGGCCAGAACCCCGATGGAGCGGATCAAGTGCTCATCCACGGTGTAGTGATGGTACATATTGAACTGCATCATCGCGACGACTTTGCCGAAGTCCGGCACGAAGCGCCCGAGAACGCCGGTTTCATTCATTTTTCGCAAGATGCTTTCCGGGGCGTTGCGCGAGGTCAGAACCGAGAGAAAAAGCCTGTTGGCTTCCGGGTCGTCGCGCAATTTGCCGTTGATCAGCTTTAGCGAGCGGCGCACCAGTTTGGTGAGTTCTGGATGGAGCGTGATGTCCTCGCGTTCGGCGATGGAAAATAATCGGATTAGATTGACCGGGTCTTTTTGAAAAACGTCGGCGTTGAGGGCGTTCAAGCGATTATTATCGATGATGAAGTCAGGGAAACCTTTGACTTTCCGTTTTTTCGTGCGGGTTACATTTAAGTTTTGCAGCAAGCGCGTAAGGCCAGGGGCGGATTTCACATGTTGTTCTTCGAGGGCCGCGCAGAAAATTCGCGTCAGATCTCCGACGTCCTTGGCCACGAGAAAGTAGTGCTTCATGAAGCGCTCCACATCCTTCATGCCAGGATGCTGCGTGTAACCAAGTCGAATGGCTATTTCGCGCTGAATGTCGAAGGATAGACGTTCTTCCGGCCGGCCGGTGAGGAAGTGCATATGGCAACGCACGGCCCAAAGAAAATCATCGCATTTTTTGAACCGCCGATATTCGCTGCGAGAAAACACCCCGGCCTTCACCAGACCGGAACGGGAGCGGACGCGGTAGAAATATTTCGAGATCCAGAACAGGGTGTGCAAGTCGCGCAATCCGCCCTTGCCCTCCTTCACGTTCGGTTCGACCAGATAGCGCGTGGCTCCCTGATGGCGGTGCCTTTCGTCGCGCTCGGCCAGTTTGGCGGCGATGAACTCGGCGCCCGTGCCGGCGACGACTTTTTCATCAAAGCGGGTCATTAGGTCATCGCATAAAGATTTGTCGCCCCAGATAAAGCGGGCTTCCAGAATCGCCGTGCGGATCGTCATGTCTGAACGTGACAAACGCAGACACTCATCGATCGAGCGGGTCGCGTGGCCAACTTTCAACCCCAAATCCCAAAGCATATAGAGAATATATTCTACGATTTGCTCCCCCCAGGGCGTCTGCTTGTAAGGAAGCAAAAACAGGAGGTCCACGTCGGAGCAGGGCGCGAGGGTTCCTCGCCCATAACCGCCGACGGCGATGACGGCTATGCGTTCGGCGGAAGATGGGTTGGTCACGCGATAAACGTGAGAAACCGCAAAATCGTAGATAACCCGAATGATCTCATCTTGAATATGCGACAGGCGTTCGGCGCATCGGATTCCGGCGCCGTCTTCCGTTAAAAGCGCCTCGACGACCGCGCGCCGCTCCCGTATGACCGCTTTTAGGCGCGCAAGCACTTTTGAGCGGATTTTGGGATCCGAGCCGTCGCCCGCCGCGCTCTCCGTCAGTGCGGTGAGCTCGCGGCGCAGAGCGTCTGCGTCGATCAAGTCTGGGCCGGATGGTTCTTTTTGCGCTCTGTTCGTCAATGGACCGGTCCCGTCGCCATGTGGTAATTGAAATTTGAAGGTTCCTTGGCAAAACCTTGCGCTGAATAGTAGTCATGTTCTTATCGCGGAGCGAGACGAAAGCGTCTCAAACGCCGTCTTTCGCCGAGACGACGCGAACTTGATGCAGCAGGTGATTGAGAGATTCTTTTGAGAGTCCGTTTATTTTCATCGCGAGCAGATTAGTCAACTCCGTCGCCTCCGGAGCCATGCCCGCCGTGTCGATGGTGATTTTTGGGTCGGATATTTCGGCTAGACGTTGCAGCTCTTCCGCCTCGTCCCAGATCACGTTGAAATAGGTGATGATCCGCTGAACCATATACCACGTGGGACGCCCGCGCTTGCCATGTTCCAGAGACGATAAATAGGCGCTGGAAACAGAGAGCGCAAAGGCCATCTCTTTGAGGGAAATGCCGCGTTTCGAACGCAAGTCACGGACTTTCGCTCCAAAGGGGGTCATCTATCCGGTCTTTCTTGATTTTGAGCGGATTTTCGCAATCTGACATAAAGAGCGCCGCCCCCGCCATGGACTGTGTGCGCTTCCTCAAATCCAACAATATGCGTGCGAAACTCCGGCAGCGACAGCCATTGAGGAACTTGGCGGCGAAGGACGCCGCGCCCTGAGAAAAAATCAGCGCCGCCGCCCTTACCCGTTATCACCAGAACTATCCGGGCGCCTCGGGATCTGGAGTAATATAAAAATCCACGCAAGCTTTCATAGGCATGGGCCTGGGTCATGCCATGCAGGTCTATTCGGCCGTCGATCGCTTTCTTTCCCCGGACCAGTTGCTGGCGGTGACGGCGCTCTAGAGGCGCCAGAGCGGGGGGCTTTGGCGCCGCCGGCGTGGGTTTGGCGGTGAGCGTTGGAGGCGTGGCTTTGGGGCGGGGCGGGGGCTTGATAAGCGCGCTGGCCGAGGTCTCCGCTTCGCCCAGATCCATAGCTTGTTCGAAAGTCAGGGCTTTTGAAGGATGAAGAGGGGCTGCGGAGCGCATGACTTTAGCCCATAGAGCCTGATCTTCTTTCGTCAGGCCTGAATTTCTTTTGCCGCGGCTCACGGGCGCGCCTCGGCTTTCGCCTGTCGCCGGCGAGGAACGAGAATCGTCAAATCAGCTTTGTGCTGGATGCGCCCGGCGACAACCCCGGCGGCGGCGCCGGAGCCGATGAACAGATCTCCTCGCGCTGGTCCTTTAATGGCCGAGCCGGTGTCTTCCGCTATCATCAGGCGTTGAAAGGTCTTTTGCGCGGCGTTTGAGGCCATTGGCAGATGAGCGGAGACGAAGATTGGCGCGCCAAATGTATGCAGGCCCGCGTCGACGGCGAGACTGCGACCATCTATGAGGGGCAATCCGGCGGCGCCGATGGGGCCGCTATCGGGATTTTCGCCAATGATCTCTTGAAAGAAAATGTAGGATGGGTTGCGCCGTAAGACGTCTGAGACTTCTTCCGGATTGCGCGCCAGCCAATCGCGCAAAACGTCCATTGTCACCGTCCCGGGCGCGGCGAGGTTTCGCTCGATCATGACGCGGCCGATAGGAAAGTAAGGATGTCCGCTTTTTCCGGCGAAACCAACACGCATGCTGTCGCCGTCAGGAAGGGAGAGGCGGGCCGAGCCTTGCACATGGATGTAGAAAGCGTCGACCGGGTCCGCCAGCCAAGCCAGCTCTAGGCCTTGTCCCGATAGAGCGCCATCCATGATCTGGCCGCGATTTGGCAAGCGGGCGAGACCGCCATCGGCGCGTAATAGTCCGTAACTGAATGCGGGGTCCCAGTCTTTAGGACGGTTTTCTTCGGTGACGCGAATCATCGCCGCAGGCGGGCGCAGCAAAGGGGTGGTGAATTCCTTGGTGCGAATGCGCGAGGCGCGCAGTTCAGGTTCGAAATACCCGGTGAGGAAGCCGCGGGCCTTGATTCGCATGGGTTCGAAGTAGGTTTCAAAAAAACGGCGGGCTTCGTCGTCAGATCGGCTTGCGCCGCTGTCGCGTGCTTGAACGCATAAGACGCGCAAGGCCGCGCCGTCGACGCCAAGCTCGCCGGTTCGGGGAGGAGAGGCGTTCGCCGCGCAATGCCGTGTGAAGGCTTTGAGCGCCTGTGCGTGCGAATCCTGGGGCCAGCCCGGTAAATCTTCAAACCGCACCGGTTCAAGCATTGTTTTCACCATGGTGGGCGTTCGCCGTTCGGGCGCGTTTGAGCTGGCCTTAGTAGGAGCTGCGTTCGTCGCCGCGACGCCAAGGAGCGCCGCGAAAACGATTATTGCTAGAGGCGAGCGTGGGCGCGTCATTCAACAGATTCTGTCGCCACCAGTTTCCAGTTAGGATCGCGCGAGGATGTGTCGCGCGCGAATGTCCAGATGTCGGTGACGTCGCTTATCCGGTTGGGATCGCCGTCAATAATGCGTCCATCCGCGTCTTTGGTGGCGGATATCAACTGACTATGGAAGCGTACGGTGATCTGTGCGGTCGTATTTTTCAAGGCCGCCTCAACGATTTCAACCTTATCCAAGCCGATAAAGGTGGACTCTACGGTTTCATTGCGCGCTTCTCGTTCGCTGATCGCTTCGGCGAAGCCGTCGTTCACTTCTTTTGACAAAAGGGATTGGAGAGTCTTGCGATCTCCCGCCGCAAAGGCCGATACGATCATTTCATAGGCGGCGCTGGCGCCTTGCAGGAACTCTGCTGGCTCAAATGAGCGATCCGCCGATACAATCTGCTTCAAGGCCTCGTTTAACGCGGAGCCGTTGGGGGCGATTTTCGCCAATCTGGCGTCGGCCATGTCTTCGGGGGATTGGCCATGGCGGTCGTCGTCGGAGAGTTGGCCAGGCATTTTGATGACGTTGTCGCCGGCTGCGGCTAGGTCGCCGTTGTCACGGGCGTCCGGCTTGGAGGATGATGAATAAGGATCAAATGGAGGGCGCTCATTTCCCGAGCGTTTGCCAAGAACGCTGCGCAACCGGAAAAAAATTACAACCGCCAGAACCAGGAAAATTATATTGTAAATGTCAAATATTTCGCTCATGTCGCGTCCGGTCATTCCATAGAGGAAAGGGTCTGAGGCGCCCTTATGTCATAAGCCGTCATTGGTTTGGAGCCAAAGATACGGATCGGTTCCATAAAATGCCAGCTTATGGAAGATATGGCTCGCAAATTTTAAAACCGCTGCTTACCCAAGTTTTAATCTATGCGTTCCTAATGTAAGGTTTCTTCAAGCAGTATCTAGGGTTTTAAACAAGACCATGGAGGCGCATTATGGTTTTTTTTGTGAAAAAACCTCGCATGAGGGGCTTGTCGTCCCTATGTTCCTCCCATCGAAAATCGTAACGAAACGGGTGATCCTCAATGCCGATCGGACTTCTCATACTCTTGATGCTGATAGGCGTTCCCTTATTGGAGATCGCTGTCTTTATTGAGGTCGGTTCGTGGATAGGGGTTTTCCCGACGATTGCTCTAACAATTGCGACCGCGATGGCGGGAACCGTTATGTTGCGTATGCAGGGAGTGACTTTGCTGACGCGGATGCGCGGTGAAATGGACGCCGGGCGCACGCCCGGCGAGGATCTGGTTCAGGGCGCGCTGATGGTCGTCGCCAGCATTTTATTGCTGATTCCAGGATTCGTCACGGACTTTATTGGCCTTTTATTGTTTGTGCCGCCTCTTCGCGCCGCCGCCGCGCGCTACGTCGTGGCGCGGGCGAACGTCACCGTTGTGCAAGCGGGCGGCGCCCGCACGCGCGGGGGCCGGGTTGTCGATCTGGACGAAGATGGATGGACGTCGCGTTCCGCTTCACATGATCGGGATGGCGCCGGCGACGTTGGAGCGCAAAAAAAAATTAGCCCCTGGAATGAAGACGGGAATCAAGACGGGTCGAAAAAACACGATTGAAGCCGATCTGGCGAGCCCGGGCATTCGGTTATCGGCGTCTTCACGAATTATTGAAGAGAATTTCGTCCTTGATTAGCGCGCCTTTCAGCGCGTTCTGATATCTACAAGCGTTTAGATGGCAATTGACGCATGTGCGTTAAAGGCGAGGCAAAGCGCAAGGTGGCACCGTGAAGGCAGAACTCCATTCCGCAGGTCGGGTCGACTGGGTCGATGCGGCTAAAGGCATCTGTATAATTTTCGTCGTTATGATGCATTCAACGCTTGGATTAAGCGCGCGGCTGGGCGAGGAAGGTTTTATGCATTGGGTGGTGGCCTTCGCGAAACCCTTCAGAATGCCCGATTTCTTTCTGATTTCCGGATTGTTTCTGGCGCGGGTGATTGATCGGGACTGGCGGACCTATCTTGATCGAAAGTTGGTGCATTACGCCTATTTCTATTTTCTTTGGGTGACGATTCAATTTGCGTTCAAAGCGCCTTATTTTATCTCCGAATATGGCGCTCAAGGCGCCGTTGGCCAGTATTTCCTGACGTTCATTCAGCCCTTCGGGACGCTGTGGTTCATTTATGAACTGGCGTTGTTTTTCGTGCTGGCGAAACTGCTGCATGAATTGAACGTATCGTGGAAAATCGTTTTGCCGATCGCGGCCATATTGCAAATGTTGGACGTTTTCACAGGTTCCGTGATCATCGATCAGTTCTGTGCGCGTTTCGTTTATTTCTACGCTGGTTATATCTTCGCCGCGCATTGGTTCAAAATTGCGAGTTATGCGCGAGATCATGCGCCGTGGGCGGTTGCGGGGCTCGTCGCTTGGGCGCTGGTCAATGGAGCGCTGGTCTTCTCCGGCTGGGGCGACGCGCCCGGCGTTAGTCTGGCGCTGGGCGTTTTGGGCGCATTGGCCATCATCAATATCTCCGCCGTGCTGACAAAAGCGGGGCTTGCGCGTCCATTGCAATATTGCGGTGAAAATTCGATTGTCATTTATCTGGCGTTCTTCATTCCAATGGCGGTGACCCGCCAAATATTGATGCGCACCGGCGTTATTACGGATGTGGGCGTTATGGCGTTGATCGTCACCATCGTTGCGGTGATTGGGCCGTTGGTATTGTGGTGGTTTGTTCAGCGCACGGGTTATGGGCGTTTCCTGTTCATTCGGCCAAAGTGGGCGTGGATCGCGGCGGAGAAAACGGCGGCGGCTTCACCGGCCAAGCCGAGCGCGCATTAATGCGTGAGAGCGCGCTTAGTTGCGCTTTGGAAGAGGAATACGCGTCTTAGCTCTTGTGGGCGCGGGGAAATGGGGTCAATCTTGTCGCTCCCGCCTTTCTTCCTTTTTCGAGGTTCCCATGACGATTGCCAACGGTCGCCCGTTCTTGATGATCCCCGGCCCGACGACTTTGCCTGATGAAGTCTTGAGGGCGATGCATCGTTCGCCGGTGGAGATTTATGAGGGACCGATGGTGGCGTTGACCGACGCTTGCCTTGCGGACTTGAAAACTGTGTTCTCTACGAGCGGAGAAACGTTCATCTACATCGCTAACGGTCATGGGGCCTGGGAAGCGGCGTTGAGCAACACCTTGTCGCGCGGAGATAAGGTGCTTGTGCTTGAGTCTGGACGTTTCGCCCGGGGGTGGGGCGAGATGGGCGAGGCTATGGGGTTGAACGTGGAGGTTTTGCCCGGAAGCTGGCGTGGTCGCGTCGACGCGGAGAAGTTGAAGGCGCGCTTGCAGGCGGACGTTGGCGGAGAAATCAAAGCTGTGGCGGTCGTGCAGATCGATACGGCGTCGGGCGTGGTCAACGACATTCCAGCGTTGAGGGAGGCGATGAACGCGGTGGGCCATCAGGCGCTTTTCATGGTGGACGCCGTCGCCTCGCTTGGTTGTATACCGTTCGACATGGATGGCTGGGGCGTGGACGTTGCGGTTTCCGGCGCTCAAAAAGGAATGATGACGCCGCCGGGCTTGGGGTTCGTCGCCGCCAATGATAAGGCGTTGAAAGCGCATGAGAGCGCTGGTTTGCGCACGCGGTATTGGGACTGGACGGCGCGTCTTGGCGCTGAACACTATCAAAAATATTGCGGCACGCCGCCAGAGCACCTTTTGTTCGGGTTTCGGCAAGCGCTCGACATCTTGCTGGAGGAAGGGCTTGAAAATGTCTGGCGCCGTCATCGCCTTCTGGCTAACGCGGTGCGCGCGGCGGTTGATATTTGGTCTCGGGGCGGCATTATCGAGTTTAATATTGAAGACCCCGCTCACCGATCCGATTCGGTGACGGTGCTCCGTCTGCCGGAGGAACAGGCGGCGGCTTTGAAACGTTTTTGCAAGGAAACCTGCAACGTCACCATCAGCGGCACGATTGGAGAAATTGCGGGCCAAGGCCTGAGAATCGGCCATATGGGACATGTGAACGCGCCGATGGTTTTGGGAGCGTTAGGATCCATAGAGGTTGGATTGCAGGTGTTGGGAATTCCTCATGGACGTGGCGGGGTGGACGCGGCCGTGGAGTCTCTGGCTCATGATTTGCGCGTTTGAAGATTTGTTGAGCGGCGACGTTAAAAGAATCATCTTGGTGCGCGTAACGTGGAACCAAGATGATTTTTGAGAAAAAAATGCAGGCCTTTTATAATAAAGTTTCTATTTATCAATTATTTGCCGTTTTCTCTTGCGCAGTGCAAAAAAAATGAGCCACAGTGAAGCGGTCAGCGAAAGCGGAGGGTTTTTCCATGCCGCGACTGTTTACCGGTCTTGAAGTTCCATCAAGCACAGGACTTTCTCTTTCAATGCTGCGCGGCGGATTGCGCGGGGCTCGTTGGGTCAGTCCGGAAAATTATCACATCACATTACGCTTTATTGGCGACATCGACGAGCGAATGGCGGATGAAATCGCCGACGCTCTTACCCGGATCAAGCGCGCCCCGATGCGCATTCATTTAGATTCTCTGGGGACTTTCAGCAACGGCAAGCCGCACACTGTTTGGGCGCGCGTGGCGCCTTCGCCAGAGCTTGTGGAGCTGCAAGGGCAACAGGAGCGGATGATTCAGCGTCTTGGATTGCCGGCGGAACGGCGCAAGTTCATTCCTCATGTGACGCTGGCGCGGTTGCGGGGAACTACGAACGAAGAAGCGGCGCGCTGGTTGTCGGAGCGCGGCGGGTTTCAGGCGCCGGAGTTTATCGCAGGTCGATTTGTGTTGTTTTCCGCCAAGGCGAGCGTGGGCGGCGGTCCATATCTGGTGGAGGAGGCTTATCCTCTCGCCGCGTGAGAGCCGCGCGGTTCGCCTGCAAGGGCGTCTCTAACGATTTGACGTTTCCAACAATCGCCGGGCGATGACTTGCGCCTGTATTTCCGCGGCGCCTTCAAATATGTTCAAAATCCGGGCGTCGCATAAAATCCGAGAAATCGGATATTCCAGCGCGAAACCGTTGCCGCCGTGGATCTGCAAGGCGTTATCGGCCGCCGACCACGCGACTCTGGCTCCAAGGAGCTTGGCCATGCCCGCTTCAAGGTCGCACCTTCTGCCTGAGTCTTTTTCCGCGGCGGCGAAATAGGTGAGTTGTCTTGCGAGCATTATTTCCGTCGCCATTATAGCCAGCTTGTCCGACACCCGGGGAAACTCAATCAAAGGCTTGCCGAATTGAACGCGATCCTGCGCGTAGCTCAAACCATTATCAAGCGCTGACTGGGCGACGCCCAGCGCCCGCGCCGCGGTCTGTATTCGGGCGCTTTCAAAGGTTTGCATCAGCTGCTTGAAGCCCTGCCCCTCAACGCCGCCGAGCAGGTTTTCGCCTTTCACCATGAAACCGTCGAAAGCGATTTCATATTCCTTCATGCCGCGGTATCCGAGCACTTCAATCTCACCGCCGGACATGCCGGGCGCGGGAAAGGGCACGTCGTCGTCGCCGCGAGGTTTCTCGGCGATGAACATAGACAGTCCCTTGTAGCCGGTTTCCCTTTGATCACTGCGCGCAAGAAGAGTCATGACGTCCGCGCGCACCGGATGCGTGATCCACGTTTTATTACCATGTATCGACCAGTCGTCGCCGTTTTTCACCGCGCGCGTTTTGAGCGAAGCGAGATCGGAGCCGGTATTGGGCTCCGTGAACACGGCCGTGGGCAGAATTTCGCCGGAAGCGATCAGCGGCAACCATTTTTGTTTTTGCGCGTCGGTTCCGCCGCTCAAGATCAGTTCGGCGGCGATTTCTGATCGGGTGCCTAGCGATCCCACGCCTATATAGGCCCGCGACAGTTCTTCGGAGACCACGCACATGGCCTGCTTTCCAAGCCCCAGCCCCCCGTGCTCTTCCGGAATCGTCAGGCCGAAAACGCCAAGTTCGGCCATTTGCTCAATGACGTCCATGGGAATATAGGCGTTGTCCAGATGCCATTGATGCGCATGAGGGGTGATTTTTTCTTGAGAAAAACGGCGCATTTCATTGCGAATCTGCTCAAATGTCTCATCCAGCCCGCTGGCGCCGAAGGTGGAGGCGCCTTGTTGTCGAGAAAGAAGGTTCGTCAGCCGTGCGCGTAGTTCGGGCGCGCTGGCGTCCGCTATCAGGCTCAAGACGTCTTCAGTTTGAGAGGAGCTGATCTCTCGCGGGCCAAGTCCCAAATCGGTTAAACGAATATATTCGCCCTGATTCATGGGAAGGCCGCCGAAAATTTGCGCTAAATACTCGGCGAAGCCCAGATGGATAATCAATGTCTCCATCTCGCCGCAGGCTTCATCGTTCAACAGGCGGCGCCCATAGGCGTCCAATTGGCGCAGCGCTTCAATGTATGTGGCGAGCCATGCGAGCCCATGAGCGGCGCGTTGTTCTTTTTCCATTTTTTGGGCGCAAATATTGTCATTAACGCTAACCCGCCCGCGAACGGTTCGCAGGGCGTGAGAGAGGAGTTGATCTAACGGATTGATAATCTTTTGCGTGCGTTGAAAAATTGAGCGCGCCGTCTCAAAATTCGCCATTATTTGCCCCCTCGTTCGCGCGGCTGACTATCCTGACGCCATCCGCTTTCGTTCGTTTCGCCGCATGCGCTGGGCTAGGTAGTTTTTTGCTGCAATGCACAGTGTATCCGCGGCGCTGTCTGACGCAATCCCCTTTTTGCCTTAGACAGGAGGAGGGCGCTGCTTTATGTGTCAAGTTATGTTCGTTCATAACTGCGTAGTTCAGTGATCGAGGATTTTGGTGAAGTCGATATGCAATTGTTAACATGGACCCGATCAGCGATTTTGACTGTTTGGAATGCTTTTGAGCATATGAGTAACGATGACGGTTTCGCCATCGCCAGCCATGTGGCCTTGTCTTCCTTATTGTCGCTATTTCCGTTTCTGATTTTCATCGCGGCCATCACCGGGTTTCTAGGCTTGGGCTCAATGGCCGATCAGATCTCCGAGATTATCTTTGAGAGCTGGCCGAAGCAGGTTGCAGGGCCGGTGGCTTCGGAAATTCACACGGTTCTGACCCGGCCGCGCGGCGACCTTTTGACCTTCGGCGTCGTGGCGTCCATCTGGTTCGCCTCAAATGGGGTGGAGGCCTTGCGGGTTGGATTGAACAGAGCCTATCAAGCGGACGACAAACGTAATTATGTCATGAGAAGACTGCAATCGATTGGTCTGGTTCTTCTTGGCTCTGTGGTGTTGATTGTATTTGCGTTTCTCGTGGTTTTGGCGCCTTTAATTTGGAAAACGGCGCTCATATGGCTTCCCTGGTTGGAGCCCTTTACTTCGAGCCTTAATTTATCGCGTTATATCGTCGCCGGATTGATGACGGCGTCAGGGTTGCTGGCCGCGCATTATTTTCTGCCCGCCGGAAGGAGGCGTATTGTTGACCTCCTGCCTGGCGTCTTCGCAACTCTGGCGCTTTGGTTGATTTCCGGAGCGGCGTTCGGGGCTTATCTGGCGCGTTTCGCCAATTACGTTTCGACTTACGCAGGCCTTGCCGGGATTATGACGACCCTGATTTTTTTATATTTAGTCTCGCTGATGTTTATTTTTGGTGGAGAGTTAAACGCTGCAATCATTCGGCGTAAAAAATCGTAATTTTAATATTTTATATGTATATATATTCATGGTCACTATATTGGTTGATGTTATTATTAATAATAACATTTAATCAATTTATTAGTATAAGTGATCATTGTGGAAAAAATAAATAGTAATATTCTTGGTAGTTATTTTTGTTTTTGTGGTGTGCGAAATGAAAGTAATAAAATTTTAGAAAACGAAATAATAAATCTCCCTAAAATAAAAAATTCAGAAAAAGAGGTGTCTTCTACCAACTATTCGCAGGAATCAGGTTGTTATTATCGTGATTTATCCATTTTTTCTGATGGAAATATAGAGCGACTTGCAAAAAATCTTGTATCTGTAGGAAGGGGTGGTGTCAGAAAAAGTAAGCCCGTGTATAATGTAAAAGTTGCAGATAGCGGCGGGATATATGTTTTTGACGATGTATCCGGGAAAACAACGAGGTTGAATATCGTGGCTCATGGCGGGTTTAGTAAGAAAACCGGCGAGCCCGCATTCATCGTCAATTCAGATAAATTGACAGCCGAGCAGTTTCACGCCCATCTTGGGCGTCATGTTGATTTCAGCAAATATTATAAAATTAGGCTTGTCGTATGTCATTCTGGGGAAGGTGTGAAACCGCTCGGTCAGCAAATCGCTAATCTAACGGGATCGGAGGTAAAAGCCTTCAAAGGGAGCGTCGCCACAAATATGGGGACAGACAATGTGACGACGATCGTTTCTAGCTTGCGCGGCATTGACCCTAACCTAGCCTTGCGTGAAGCGGAAAAGCTTACAGAAGCCATTTTGTCAAAAGCTCAGACCTTTTATATGATCAAGGATCCTAGCGCGGCGCAAGCCGCGCAAAATATCGTTTATGACCCAGTGAAATTCACGCCTGAACCAAGGGAGGGCAATAGTTCGCCCTGGACTTTCGGAAAACTATTTGGCGCGATTGGGTGTAGGTTGAAATTTTTCGATATGAAGGTGGCTAAGGTGGAGGACATTTGACCGTAGGCTAAGTTAACGGCGCTCTCCTTTGCATATGGTGACGATTTCAACTTGGTAACTAAAATGTAATTTCGCCATTCTAGTATCCTGCAGGATGATTATTTTATTTTCCTCAGAGTGAAGGTGAGCGCCTCTATGCGAGTGTTTTTGTCTGCTTCCTTGTTATTTCTCACTTTTTCGTTGTCGGCGTCCCAGAATGTTCAGGCGGATGAGGGAGGCATGCTTCGGACGATGGTGGAGCAGTCGGGCGGCGCGTTCATGGCGGAGACGGGCGTTCCCGCCTTGGTTTTGACTGTCGTCCATGACGGCGAGACGGTGGTGGCGGGGTTTGGCGAGCGAGCTGGTCCCGGTTCGCCAAAGCCGGATGAGACGACCCTGTTTCGTACAGGTTCGCTCTATAAGACCTTCAGCGGGGTTATGCTCTCAAAGCTGGTGGCCGATGGGGCGATCAGCTTGGAGGAGCGTCCAAATACATATTTGAAGTGGGAGACGAGCTGGCCTGAAGTCGATGGCCGAGATATACGCGTGATTGACCTTGCGACCCACGCCAGTGGTTTGCAGCGGGATATTGAGTTTCCCAAGGGGAAAGCGCCTGATCCCACCGCTCCCATAACGCAGGCGATTTTTGAGGAAAACCTCAAGCGCCCCCTTCTTTTCGCGCCGGGAACGGGCGTGAGCTATTCAAACGTGGGTTTTGATCTTCTTTCGCATGTGATGATGGCGGCGGCGAAAAAGCCTTATTTCGAACTTTTGACGGAAATAATTCTCCATCCGTATGGTTTGACGTCGACCACGTTGACGCCGAGCGAAAAGCAGCTCGCCAACAGGCTGCATGGCCAAAGCCCGGCCGGTAAGGAGATTGCGGATCCGGGCGTGGCTCCGTCGGACGCGTCAAGCGGTTTCTTCTCCACCGCCGGCGATATGGCGAAGTGGCTTGAGTGGCACCTTGAAACCAGCCGTGATCAAGATGCGGAAATTCGCCTGCTGGATCACGCTCAGTGGCTGTCGCGGGATGGGCTTTCTCCGGTTTTTCTTTCTACCGCTGAAGTTGGGCAAATGGACGCCATGGGCTTCGCTTGGGTGATTATGCATCCCGATGGCGACAGACCGCTTGTTTATCAGAAAACCGGCGCAAACACCGGCGTTGTCACCCATATGGCCTTTTCTCCGGCGCGCGGCGTAGGCGTGTTCGCCGTCATAAACCGTTTTGACGTGAACGCCACTGAAGCGCTCGGGGAACTGGCCAATTCAATCATCACGGATCTGGCCTCTCGTTAAGATTTTCGGGATTTTATTATCTGGTGGAACTGAACTGTTCGCCATAGAGGGTCTAATTTCATGAGAAACGCTCTTTACCTGCTCGCCGGCGTATTCGCCGTTTCAGCCGCCGCCGTCATGATGGCCGCGGATCATTCCGCAGCCGATGAAGGAGGCGTGGCGGCGAAAATGGTCATGCCAGACGGCTCAATTGTCATGACCAAAGACGATTATCGACGGAATTGGGCGACTCTTGGCGTTTGGGCGCATATGGGGGACGACGGCGTCGAGCAATTCAACACCGTCTTCACTCAGCCTGAGACCGTGACGGCTTATCGCGCCACCGGCGAATTTCCGGAAGGCGCCGTGCTCATCAAGGAACTGCGTGAGGCCGTGACGAAGGGTGAGAAAGGCAAGGAAGTTTCCAGCTATGGCGATCTGAAGGGGTGGTTCGTATTGATAAAACCTTCAAAGGAAGGGGGCCCGGAGGGGCCCTTGTGGGGGGATGGTTGGGGCTGGGCGAAATTCAACGCCGATGCGCCGGATAAGACCATAACAACGAATTATCGTACGGACTGTATTCAGTGCCATATGCCGGCCAAGGATACGGATTGGGTCTTCGTCAACGGTTATCCAATGCTTCACGACTGATGTCTCATTCACAATTTATTCTTTGTTCTTGGTGTAACATATTGGTCCTAAAGGAAGGATAAGTTTATGATTCTTAAAAAAGCGGCATTGTCGAAATTATTCGCTTCGGCGTTGGCTGGCGTTATCGGCTTCACGCCTGTAGCGCAAGCTTGTACGGGCATAACGCTCAAAGCGCAGAATAGCGATGTGGTTCGTGCACGGACGATGGAATTCAACGTTAATTTGGAATCAAATGTTATCCTTGTGCCGCGCGGCTATGAACGGGTGGGCGAGACGCCGGACGGCAAACCCGGAAAGTCCTGGAAAGTGAAATACGCCAATGTTGGCGCCAATCCTATGGACTTGCCATATATTGTCGATGGACTGAACGAAAAGGGCCTGTCGATGGGGCTGTTTTATTTCGATCAGTCGGCGAAATATCAGCCTTACGCTCCGGAAAAAGCTGACGAGACGATGGCGTCCTGGCAGCTTGGCTCGTATATTCTGGATAACTTCGCAACCGTTGAAGAAGTAAAGAAGGGGTTGCCGGAAATTGTTGTAGCCCCTGTCGAGTTCAAAGCGTTTAAAATGGTTCTGCCGGTTCATTTCGTCGTCACGGATTTGTCGGGCGCGACGATCGTTGTCGAATATGTGAACGGCGAGTTGAACGTGCATGACAATGAAGTCGGCACGATCACCAATAATCCGCCATTTGACTGGCATATGACCAATCTGCAGAATTACGTGAATCTCGATTTGAAAAACGCGCCCACGCAAAAGCTGGGCGGGGTAACTATTGAAGGCATGGGACAAGGCAGTGGCCTGCTTGGCATGCCGGGCGACTTTACGTCTCCGTCGCGTTTCGTGCGGGCGGCGATTTTTGCAAATGGCATTGATCCCGTTGACAATGGCGCGGACGCTGTTTTCCAAGCGTTTCACATTCTCAACAACTTTGATATTCCAAAAGGTGTGGCTCGCGAGGAGGAACGTGATGCGGAAGGGAATATCGTTTCTGACTATACCCAGTGGACATCGGTTGATGATCTCACCAACAAACGCTTTTACTTCCACACCTACGATAGCAATGAGATTCGCTTCGTCGATTTGACCAAGCAGAATCTGGATGCGAAAGAGATCAAAACTTGGTCGATGGATGGGTATCAGACAGCCCGTGACTTGGGTCATCCAAAGTAGTCCGGTCTGGATCGCAGAAAGTGGATTTCTCCCCGGCGCGTCAGCGCCGGGGCAACGGCTGGCGCCGGATGATAATAATGGCGCCCATGATTAAAGCCATGCCGGCGATTTGCGGCAGGGTGAGCGTTTCGCCAAACAGGTAATAGCTCTCAACGGCGGCGGCGGCGGGCACGAGATAAAACAGGGCGGAGACCTGCGATATATCTCCTTGGCGAATGAGCAGCATCAGCAGCAGAATCGCGCCGATGGATAGCACCAGCGTCAGCCAGCCAATGGCGAAAATAAATTGCCCGCTCCATTCAATTTTCCAACTTTCCAGAAGACTCAAAGGAAGCACGACGGCGATTGCGCCCAAATATTGCAAGCTCGTGTTGGCGAGCAGGTTTATTTTGGCGGTGAAACGTTTTTGATAGACGGTGCCTGCGGAAATGGCCACGACGGCCAGAAGAACCGCGCCGATGGTCTCGCCGCCAACGCCGCTATGGGCGAGGCCAAGCCGGGGAAAAATGACGAATCCCAAACCGGCGGCCCCCAAAAGCAAGCCACTCCAATGTCGTGGCCCAAGAGGTTCGTCAAGAAAGCGGCTGGCGAACACTGTCGTCAGCAACGGCTGAAGACCAAGGACGAGGGCGGCGATGCCGGCGGGCATGCCCTGATCAATAGCCCAGAATACGCCGCCAAGATAAAGTCCGTGGATGAGGGCGCCTGCCATGACGCAATGCAGGCGGTCTGACCACGAGGTAGGAAGTCTGGCGTTGTTTGAAAGCATGATCAGCGCCATAGCGGGCAGAACGAGCAAAAATCGCAATGTCAGAAAGGCGAATGGCTCTGCGTAAGGGGCGCCAAGCTTTGAGCCGATGAAGCCCGTCGACCACAGCAGGACAAAGACAAGAGGCGTCGCCATGTGTAAAAGCTGGCCCAAGATATTATCCTTTTTAGTCAAGAGGAGAGTGTCGGCTTTTTCGCATTCTGTTGGAGGCGAACTCTAATTGCGAATAAAGCTTTAGAGAAGCGGGCAAGGTCCGGACGACTGTGGGCGGCTTCTTTTCACATCTGGTTCGCGCATAGCGCGGTCTGAGTTTTTCATTGAAATATTCCAAGGGCTTCAGATCCACCCCAGCGTGTGACGTGGTAGGTGATCGCCAGCTCTTTTACAAGCTCGATTTCGATTTGAACGGGGCCGTCCTTCGTGGTACCGAATGCCCAATTGGAGACGGCTATGCAGGACACGATCGCGATTATTGGAGCAGGGCAAGCGGGCGCTCAAACGGCGCTTTCTCTGAGGCAAAGCGGGCATCAAGGCCCGATTGTCCTTTTCGGCGACGAGGATCACCCTCCCTATCAACGCCCGCCATTATCGAAAAAGTTTCTTTCGGGCGATATGGAGGCGGAAGGGCTTTGGCTTCGGCCGGACGCCTTTTATGAAAAGAACGATATCTCATTGCGCTTGTCTTCCAGCGTTCGCTCGCTAAACGTGTCTGAAAGGGTGGTCGCCCTGGAGGATGGTTCGCCGGTTCCTTTTGATCGGGCGGTTCTCGCCACCGGAACTAGGGCGCGAATGTTGTCGCTGCCGGGCGCTGAGCTCGCCGGCGTCGTAACATTGCGCGGCATTGGCGATGTGGAGGTGATCCGGGAGCTCCTTTCGAAACCGTGTAAAGTGGCGATTATCGGCGCTGGTTATATTGGTCTTGAAGTGGCGGCGGTGGCGCGGTCGCTCGGACATGAGGTTTGCGTTCTTGAGGGACGGGAGCGGGCGATGCAACGGGTGGTTTCTCCGTTGATTTCTAGGTTTTATGAAAAGCTTCATCGTGAGCAGGGCGTTGACTTGAGGTTCGGGGCGGCGATTGAAGCGCTGGAGGGTGAGGAGCGGGTGCAAGCGGTGCGTTTGGCCGGCGGCGAAAGAATTGCTTGCGACTTGGTGCTGGCGGCCGTGGGCGCGGCGCCAAATGATGAAATCGCTGCGGAGGCCGGTCTGGAAGTGGATGACGGGGTCTTGGTGGATGCTGGCGGCGCGACGTCTGATCCCGCGATTTTCGCCGTTGGCGACTGCACCCGGTTTTATTCGGGACGCTATCGGCGCTCCATTCGATTGGAGAGCGTGCAGAACGCTATTGATCAGGCGAAAATCACGGCGAAAACCATGACCGGGGCCGATGAGGACTATGATCCAATTCCATGGTTCTGGTCTGATCAGTATCATGTCAAATTACAGATCGCCGGTCTGTCGCAAGGTTATGACGAGGTGCGCGCCGTTGGCGACGTGGAGGCGGGCGCCTTTTATGTGGCCTATCTCAAGGATGAGCAGTTGATCGCCGTTGACAGCGTCAATCACCCTCGTTCTCACATGATGGCGCGCCGCCATCTTGGGGAGCGGTGGCGGGACGATCTGCTGCCGCCGGCGTGACGCGCCGTCGGTTTCAAGCTAGCTTCGGTCCGTGTTCTGTAGGATTAATTGGGCGACCGCTTGCGGCTCCTCCAAATGCGGCATATGGCCGACGCCTTCGAATATATGAGCGGCGAACAGCCCGGGCAACTTTTGGGCTTGGCGCACCGGCAGCACGCGGTCCTGAACGCCCCAGATAACCTTTGTCGGAATGTTGAGCGCGGCAAGGGCGTCAAGATCGAGAGTGCGCTGGCGCAGCCCATCGAGAATGGCTTCGGCGATTTCCTGCAAGGTTTCAATAGCCCCCGGACGGGCGTGAGCTGTGCGCACATGAGCTGCGAGTTTGCGTGGAAGAATATGCTCAAACCCAAAAAACTGCTCCAGCAGCGGTTCGATTTCGTCAAGCGCGCTGGCTTTGGCGAAGCGGCGCAGCAGCTGGTGGTTGATTTCAGAGCCGAAGCCGCCGGGCGCCAAAAGGGTCATGCTGGCGATTCTCTCTGGCGCTTGCAGGGCCGTCAACGCCGCTACGGCGCCGCCCATGGAATGACCAATAAGGTGAACGCGCTCAAGGTCCAGCGCGTCAAGGGAAGAGCTGACAGCTTTGGCCGAAACGCCGGCGTGACCAATGCGTGGCCAGTCAAGCGCTTTGCCGTGGCCGGGAAGGTCAAAAGAAATAGTGCGCCTTTTGGTTTGCAGCGCCGTCTGGAGATTGAGCCACGTCAAAGTGTCACCGGCGAATCCATGCAGGAAGATGAGCGGGACGTCGCCGCGTTCTCCCATTTCAACGAAGGGAAGGGCTTTTACAGGCGGTTCGGGAAGAAATTCGTGGGTCGGCATAATCCAGTCCTTGCAATGGCGAAGTTCATGACATGTAAAAGCGTTATCGCCAGTTCCGGTCAATGACGACATTCATTAACCAGCGGGAAAACTCTATCGCGCAAAAAGCTTGTTCGCCATGGGTTGACATCTGCGGCGTGGGAAGACATGCGTCTTTAAATCGATTTAATTCTGGAGATGATTATGCCTGAGCTTCTTTGCCTTGGTGAGGCGATGATTGAATTCAATCAAACAGAACCGGGCGGGATGTATATGCAAGGGTTTGGCGGCGACACGTCAAACACGGCCATCGCCGCCGCGAGGCTGGGTGTTGCGACAGCTTATATGACCCGGGTTGGCGCGGACGCTTTTGGCGATCTTCTTGTTGAGTTGTGGGAGCGGGAGGGGCTTTCTTGCGCCCATGTCACTCGCGGCGCTGGCGAGCCCACCGGCGCTTACTTCGTGACCCATGGGCCGGATGGGCATCGTTTCAGTTATCGTCGGGCAGGTTCCTCCGCCAGCTTGATGACGCCGGCGGATCTGGGAGACAATTTCCCTCATGGCGCGAAGGCTCTGCATGTGTCCGCCATTAGCCAAGCGATTTCATCGTCGGCTTGCGACACTGTTTTTGAAGCCATAGAACGGATGCATGTGGCGGATGGGCTTGTTTCCTATGACACGAATTTGCGTTTGCTGTTGTGGCCGCTCGCCCGCGCCCGCGCCATCGTCAAGGAAACGATCTCCATGAGCGACATCGTGCTTCCAGGGCTGGATGACGCGATGCTTCTCACCGGTCTTGAACAGCCTGACGCCATCGCCGACTATTTTTTGCGGCTTGGGGCGAAGGTCGTCGCCCTGACCATGGGAGAGAAGGGCGTATTGGTGGCGACGGAAAACGATCGGAAAACCATTGACGCCTTTCAGGTTAAAGCCGTTGACGCGACAGGGGCGGGGGATGCTTTCGACGGAGCGTTTCTCAGCCGTTATTTGCGACAGGCGGACCCCTTCGCCGCGGCGCGATACGCCAACGCCGCCGCCGCGCTTTCTGTGCAAGGCTATAGCGCGGTGGCGCCATTGCCGCGTCAAGCGGAGGTGGAGGCCTTCTTGAAGGGGCATGGGTGCGCGCTCTGAGCTTTTTTTGAGAGAGGTGGCGCTTCAGGCGCTGTTTTCATCTCCTGCGCCGCAGGAATTAAGAATTTTCCAGAGTCATGCGTTTATTTATATTAGCGGAAACTTAACGCGTGATGGAGGTGGGGAAAAATGAAAAGAGTGCGAGTTTCGTTCGTTGCGGCGGCGTGCGGGTAAGCGCTGGTTTGCGTTCGGCCTGGGCGTTGGACGCGAAGGGTTTACATGGTCGGGCTGGACGCCGCCGTCTGAAGTGCGCGTATGTGAAGTGAAAAAGAGGCGGAAATGCCGGTCTTCGTCAAAGGCGGTCTCAAGAATCCGTTGGGAGCGCGCGTTTTATATCTGGGCGGCGCCGAATACCGTTGCTTTATCGCCGTCGAGACAAGATCGAGAACATGTTCGGTAGGCTCAAGGACTGGCGCCGCATCCATATCCGCTATGGCCGCTGCGCCCACATCTTCATGTCTGCCATCTGTATCGCCGCAACCGTAATCTTCTGGCTAGAATCAATGAGCCTTGAGCCTAATTCATGTCTTCGGGCAGGGTGGGAAGGGGAATGACGCCAATCCCCTCGTCCACCAAAGCTTCAACGTCATCGCGGGAAGCTTCGCCGTAGATGCCGCGCTTATCCGCTTCGCCGTAGTGGATCTTCCGCGCTTCTTCGGCGAATTTCGGTCCCACGTAATCCGACGTGGCCATGAGCTCTTTTTTTAGCTCGCGTATTTTCTCAAAAACCTCCGCCACTTGCGCCGGGACTTCAGCGCCTGCGGGAGCCGTCCCGAGCGAAGAGGCCACGGCGGCGGACGGGGACGTGTCCGTCAACGATCCCGCCGGCGCGGCTTCAGGCGCCGCGTCTCTCTTTTCCTGACGGTTCATTTCTTTCTTGCGCGAGGTGGCCACAGCGGGCGCCATGAGTTGTTTCTCCACCTTATCCGCCCCGCACACTGGGCAGGTCAGCAGGTTACGCGCGTTTTGAGCGTCAAAGTCAGCGGAATTGCGAAACCATCCGTCAAAGGAATGCCCCGCGGCGCATACAAGTGAATAATGGATCACAAGAACGGCTCCTGGCGTCCGGATTGATCATACTCAAATGGTTCAAAGGCGCGCTCATTTGCAAGCGCGGGAATACGTTGGCGCGCTTCATCCGCTTTGGCGGGGTCAATTAGCGCCATGGCGAATCCCGGCTCATCGCCATCGCATTCGCCTATCACCTCTCCCCAAGGAGAGACGATCAAGCTGTGACCAAAAGTTTCCCGGCCATCCTCATGCTTGCCGCCTTGCGCCGCCGAAATCATATAGGCTCCATTCTCTATCGCTCGAGAGCGTTGCAGCACGTGCCAATGCGCTTCTCCCGTGGGGCGGGTGAAGGCGGCGGGAGCGGTCAAAACTTTCGCGCCCGCTTTCGCCTGCGCCCTAAATAATTGCGGGAAGCGCACGTCATAACAAATCGCCACGCCAATTCGGCACCATGGAGAAACGACGAGAGGACAGATTGAGCCGGGTTGATAAGTCGCGGACTCGCGCCAGGTTCCGCCATCGGGCAAATCCACGTCAAACATATGAATTTTATCATAGCGCGCCGTTATCTCTCCGCTCCGGGAAATAAAATATCCCCGGTTAGCCGCCTTGTCTTCACCCGTACGAACGGCGAGCGAGCCAATATGCAAAATAACGTCCAGCTCTTTGGCCAGCGCTTGAAAAACGCGCAGCCCGTTATCCTCATCCTCATACGCAATCCGACTGAATAGTTTATCGCGCCCTCGGACCAGAAGATTCGTCATTTCAGGGGTTTGAATATAATCCGCGCCCGCCGCCGCCGCGGCGCGGATCAAGGCGCAGGACTGCTCAATATTAACGTCTATATTTTCGCAGGACCTAAGCTGAATAACCGCAGCTTGAAACATCATTTGACTACACCGAGGGTCAAGGGCGAAACCATAAATCAGCGCGCTCTGTTCTCACGTTGCCTCACGCCGCCAACAAATCGTCCAATTTACCACTGCGTTCCAAATCCATAAGGTCGTCACAGCCGCCAACATGGGTCTCCCCAATAAAAACTTGCGGGAATGTGGCCCGTCCGCCGGAACGCTGAATCATTTCAGAACGAAGCGCCGGTTCGAAAGTCGCGTCCAGTTCCTGAAAAGCGATTTCCTTTTTTTGCAGCAAACGTTTCGCCGCCGTACAAAATCCGCACATTTGACGAGTGTAAATCACGACATTGGCCATAGCAGATCCCTTGATAACCGCGTCCAAAAGCATAAAGTTGAGGCTCTGTATATTGGCATATTGGCGTCGAGAACAAGTCCTTCTCGATATTTACCGCCTTCGGCGCATGATGCCCGTCTCTTTCAGGTAAGCGTCATTGCAATGGCTCATTCGCGTGAGCGCGCGCGAAAGTCAATACGTCCACTTCCTTCGCGCCGGCGCTCAACAGCGTTTTCGCGCAAGCGTTCATGGTCGCTCCCGTGGTGTAGACGTCGTCGATTAAAACCACGCGGCGCCCGAGGATCTCTCCAAGACGTTCCTGTGGGACGGCGAAAGCGCCGCGAACGTTTTCCATGCGCGCGCGCGCCGATAGTCCCACCTGATTACGGGTCGGACGCTGACGGAGCAAAGCGTCCAGTCGGACCGGAGCGTTTTGCGTCTCCCCAAGGGCGCGCGCGAGCAGCGCCGCCTGATTATACCGCCGTCGCCACAGCCGTCCCCGGTGCAGCGGCACCGGCGCAAGCAAAGGGCGGTCCGCCAGCAGCTCCGCCCCCGCCCTCGCCATCCACACAGCCATTAGCTTGGATAGTTCCGGCCGGTCGCCATATTTCAGCATATGAACCATATCGCGCGCCGGCCCCTCAAAAGCGACAGCGGATCTGGCCCTGCCAAATATCGGCGGAGCGGCGATCGCCGCAGGCGAAACGGCGTCCGGTCCCAGATCATAAGCGAAGGGCAAGCCAAGACGCGCGCACCAAGGCGGAGACAAAAAAATCGTTTTTCTCCAGCAGGACGCGCATAATGCGTCCTCATCGCCGGTAAACCGACCGCAAGCGCCGCAAGTAGGAGGAAAAACCAAATCGGCAGTTTTTCTGAGCAGTCGCAATGACCACGCGCCCCGCGCGAATGTTTCAGACGCCAGAGCCTCAGGCGCCAGAATCTCAAGAGGCTGCGTCCTCAAGTCCGGCTTTCCAGAGGGGAGCGTCGGCGCTTCGCTTGAGACGTCCGTGAGCGGAAGATAATTTTCTCCCTCTTCAGTTTTCTTGTGCAGTTTCCGAAGATTCAGGCGACTTAACCATCCCATGCCCCGCTTGCTCCCTTGCCCTGCAAGCCTCAAGATACCATAACCATCCGTAAATGCGTCAACCGGAACATATTATGCCAAGGCCTTCCGATAATTCCGCTTTGTTTGATCGCGCCTGCGCGCTCATGCGCCGTCAGCGCGCCCGCCGGATGTCGCATGACGGCGCCGACTTTCTTTTGCGCCGGGCCGCCCAAGAAACAATAGAGCGGCTGGCGGTGGTCAGCAGGCAATTTGACGTGGCGTTGGAGTTGGGGGGACATGAAGGGCAAGTCACCCAGGCCCTTGAGCAATTGCCCAATGTCAGCTCTGTGCTTCAAGGCGACGTGGTCTCTTCCTCCGGCGACGCCGGTCAAGCGGCGCTGGTCTTGAGAGAGGACCTGCTGCCCTTTGCGCCGGAGAGCCTGGATCTGATCGTCAGCGTCTTGACGCTTCACACGGTCAACGACCTTCCTGGCGCGCTGATTCAAATGCGCAAGGCTCTGAAGCCTGATGGTTTGCTGCTGGCGTGTTTACCCGGCGGGGAAACGCTCTGTGAGCTGCGCGATACGCTTTTGCAAGCGGAGCTGGAAATAACGGCGGGGGTCACGCCGCGCGTTTCTCCCTTCGCCGGCGCTCGCGATATGGGGGCGCTTCTGCAACGCGCCGGTTTCGCGCTGCCGGTGGCGGATCAGGATCGCATTATCGTGCGCTATGATCACTTATTCGATCTCATGAAAGATTTGCGTGCTATGGGCGCCACCAATATTTTGACCGAGCGTAGCAAAAAACCGGCCTCGCGCATGCTTTTTCAACGCGCTGCGGAACTCTACGCGCAAAAATACAGCGACCCGGACGGGCGCGTGCGCGCGACATTTGATCTGGTGTCCCTGTCAGGATGGGCGCCGCATGAGGATCAGCAAAAACCGCTGGCTCCAGGGTCGGCGAAAATAAGGCTGGCTGACGCGCTGGGCGCTAAAGAATACTCAGCAGGTGAAAGTCACGGGCGCAATCACAAAAGCTCTAAAGAAAATTAAATGTGTCGGCGCGCGATATCAACCAAGCGCGGCGTTGAAAGCTTCGCTCAGCGCCCCGAAAACATCGCTGTTCAATTGCGAGCCAATCGCCCCGATAGCGGTTACGATCGCTAATGTGATCAACCCGGCGATGAGCACGTACTCCACCGCCATCGCGCCGTTTTCATCCGCCCTGAAAAGCGAAAGCTTTCCGTTTGGTGAAACCGGCTCGCGCGTTACGTCAAAGGGTGATTTCGTCATTGCCCGTGCCCTGTTTGTCGGTTCGCAGTCTTTTCAACCGAAGAGCTTTAAGGGCGCGCAGTCAGACCAGATCGATAAGGTGCGGAATCAATGGTTCATCCGCCGGCGGCATCGGATAGTCCCGCAACCTTACGGGGCGCACCCATTTCAACGCCTGTCCTTCTCGTCCGGTCGGCGTTCCCGACCATCTTCGGCAGACATACAATGGCATCAGCAAATGAAAATCATCGTAAGCGAAGCTCGCAAATGTTAATGGCGCGAGGCACTCTTTTTTAACCGTAATGCCGAGCTCTTCCTCCAATTCACGGATCAAAGCTTCCTCCGGGCGCTCGCCATTTTCCACTTTTCCACCCGGAAACTCCCACAATCCCGCCAGCGCCTTGCCTTCGGGGCGCTGGGCGATCAAAACACGATTGTCCGCGTCAAACAGCGCGCAGGCGCTCACAAGCACAAGTTTCATATTTCCCCGCGTTTCGTTCTTGGACGGCGCGTCAACCTTTGGCTTACCATATCCGTCAAATCAATCGTGAAATTTGGCGCGCGGCGCTCGCCGATAATAATAATCGTAGCGTCGCTCAAGCCCGCAAGAGCGGTAAAGCTTAATGGCCGCGGCGTTGTCAGCTTGAACGTTCAGCGAGATCATTTGCGCGCCGCCCGCACGTCCCCACCCCATGCACGTCTCTATGAGACGCCGTCCGGCGCCAAGCTGGCGCAATTCCGGCGCCACGAACACTTCATAGATCGAGACGATTGTTCCCTGCCTGACGGCCAGCGCCACGGCTCCGTGACGCACGCCCTTCACAGTGAGACTGATAAAAGCTCTATCCCCCGTGACGGCGTTCAGCATTTTTAGCAAAACAGATTGCTGGCGGGCGTCCAATGCATTCAAACGCGACAACGCGTCGAACCAATCGCGGGGAACGCATGTCGCCTCGTCGAACACATCCGCCGCCGCCGCCGCCTCAACAATCGGAAGAAGCGGCCCCGCCATGGCGTGAGAGCGATCAAACCGCTCCCACCCGCGCCGGTCAAGCTCACGGCTCACGCTGGCCGGCGTCAAAGGCGTGATCCGAATCACCGGCTCAATCGCTTGCCGGTGGTAAAGCCGGACGGCTTCGTCAATCCGCCCGGGCGCGTTCTCCTCATCCAACGGATCCAGAAAATTAACCGAATTCGCCCGCTTGGTGTAGCCGCCGGCGAAACGGATCAGCCAGCTTCCGTCATGGACAAGCCTAAGACACGGCCAGCCGGTGAAACTGACAGCCTCCAGCCGGCGCGCCTCGTTTAGCGAGCAGTTAATCTGCGCCTCGGGAGCCTCGTCAGCTACGGTAGTCACCGTTGATCTCCACATAGGCCTTGGTCAGATCGCACGTCCAGACCGTCGCTTTCCCCGCGCCTAATCCCAAATCCACCTTGATCGGAATATCGGTCGCTTTCATGATCGCCGAGGTTTCAACTTCAGAGTAATCCGGATCGCGTTCTCCATTGACGGCCACGCGAACATCGCCAAACCAGATGGACAGCAAGTCCCTATCGGCCGGTTCTCCGGCCTTGCCCACCGCCATCACCACACGGCCCCAGTTGGCGTCTTCCCCGGCCACCGCCGTTTTCACCAAAGGCGAATTGGCGATCGACAAGGCCACCCGTTTGGCGGAGGCGTCGCTTTCGGCGCCTTTGACGGTGACTTCGACGAATTTGCGCGCGCCTTCCCCGTCCTTGACGATCCAATGGGCAAGCTCGCGCATCAAATCCGCCAAAGCGACTTTGAAAGCGGCGAGTTGTGGGTCCGCCGGGTCGTTCACGCGCGCAGCGTCCGCTTTGCCGGTGGCGAACAGAAGCACCGTGTCGGAGGTGGAGGTGTCGCTGTCCACGGTGATCGAATTGAATGAACCGCCTACCGCTTCGCTTAACAGCGCCTGCAGCGCAGGCGCGGCGATAGGCGCGTCGGTGAATAGAAACGACAGCATCGTCGCCATATCCGGCGCAATCATCCCTGCGCCTTTGGCGATTCCATTCAAGGTGACTTTCGTTCCGCCAAAGTCGACGGTTCTGGTCGCAATCTTGGGAAATGTGTCGGTGGTCATGATCGCCTTGGCCGCCTCCAGCCAATGCCCCGTATCAAGACGATCGCGCAAACCACCGATCACGCCTTCGAATTTCTCCGCCGGGAGCGGTTCGCCAATCACGCCGGTGGAGGCGAGAAACACCTGCGATTCCTGAACGCCCAAAGCCTCAGCGGCGATGCGCGCGGACAATTCGACAGCGTTGCGACCTTTCACGCCTGTGAACGCATTGGCGTTGCCGGAATTGACAAGCAAAACGCGCGCGCCGCCGCCGGAAAGATTTTTCCGGCACCAGTCCACAGGCGCGGACGGGCATTTGGAGCGGGTGAAGACGCCTGCAACTTCGGTTCCCGCGTCCAGAGCCGCCAGCAGAACGTCCGTGCGTCCTTTATATTTGACGCCCGCCTCGGCCGTGGCGAATCGAACGCCGGCGATGTCGGGAACGTCAGGGTAAGAGGCGGGGGCGAGGGGAGAAACGTCGGTGCTCATGTGAAAGCTCCAAAAGAAAGGCCAATCAAAGGGCGAGTTGTTGAACGAGCCAAGGCATGTCTTGCGCTTAAATCGCATGCGCCATGCCTTAACTCTACGTCTCAAGGCCGGGAGATTATAAGAACGGATTCCTCTATGGACGGCGAAACACGCCTGATCGCCCTAAAATCGCAAGGTCTCAAAACAGCGACGCCGCCAGCACGCTGACGGCGTCGCTTTCCATGCATTTCACCACCGGCGCCATCTGGCAAGGCGGTTATTGAAGCGTTAGTTACTTTTTTCCTCGCTCTCGGCTTTTTCATCGTCCTGCGAGGATGCATCCGACGAATCAGCGGCGGGAATAATTTCGATCTTGGTTTTGGCCTTCAGGTCCGCCATCACTTTTTCAAAGCGCGCGCGCGCTAGTTCCTGGCGTAATTGATCCGCCACTTCGCTAAATGCGGGCGCGGGCTGATTGCGCTTGTCTTCCACCTTGATCACGTGCCAACCGAACTGGGTCTCCACCGGCTCCTTGGTGTAATCGCCCGTTTCCATGGCGAAAACCGCGTCGTCGAATGGCTTCACCATGCGGCCTTTGGTGAAGTATCCCAGATCTCCGCCCGCCGGACCTGAAGGACCGGTTGACTTTTCCTTGGCTAGTTCGGCGAAATCCGCGCCGCTATCCAGCTCCTTGATGACCGCTTCCGCCTCTTCCTTGGTTTTCAGCAAGATGTGACGGGCCTGAACTTCAATTTCGCCTTCAAAATCGGCGAACTGCTTATCATAGGCCGCTTTGACGTCGGCTTCCGTGATCTTGTCTTCAACTTCCTTGACGAAATAAGCGTTGCGCAGAGCGCGCATGGTCAAAAAGCTGACTTGCCTCTTGAAGTCTGGATCATCGGCGATGCCTTCAGCCGTGGCGGCTTCCGCCATGACTTTCATGTCCACCACCACGTCCGTGAGAACTTTTTTCCACTGCGCTGGTGGAACCCGCTGCAATTGGCCGGAAAAATCCTGCGCTGCAAAGGCGATATCCGCCTCGGTGACAACTCCGTCGCCAACTTTCGCCACGACTTCGGCGCCCTCATCCGCGCTCGCCGAAGACAAGAGCAATCCCGTGAGAACCGCGCAAACGCTAAGAGGGCGGAGCACTGCGGCTGTGGTTTTTACGAACATGAAGTGTCCTTCGTTTTGAAAAGATGCGTTTGAATTCTAAAAAACATGACGTCTCGTAAAATCATGCCGTTCATCTTCATTTACAGTTTCCCCCCCTAATAGTTCAATTCATTATGGAGAGGTCATGACATATTTGGAACCTGGAGCAAATGAGATCAAATAATGAATCTGATTTCTCCTCCAGCCGTCTCATACTTATTTTGATCCTAAATATCGATCAAAAGTAAGGCGACGAGCTTCAGCGAGCTTTCCCGCAATTTTATGGCGCCTTTCGTGATTGTTAGTTTTGCGGGAAATAAAATTAAATACAATTTTAAATTGAATTATCTTGATTTTTCAACGCTTAGCTTGCGGTGTGGATTTTTTATTGCGTTGTTCCAAGCTTCACCAAAGTTGACAACCTCAATACCCACTCTTATCTCTCGAACGTCCCACCTCATGGTGGGGGGGCTCATTTGCGCGGGCCATACTCCAAGGCTCATGAACTAATCATCATGACCTGCGACACGCTCCGCGGCTATTAAGATTTCACGGCTTGTGTCAGAAGCGCAATGCGGCACGGCCACGACTTGAGAAAAGGACTGCCACATGGCTGGCCTCGGCGCCATCGTCCGAAAGATTTTCGGCTCTCCCAATGATCGAAAGATCAAATCTATGCGCGGCAGGGTCGTCGCGATCAATGCTCTTGAAGATGATCTCAGAGCCCTTTCCGACGACGACTTGCGGGCGCGCACAGACGAATTTCGGCGACAATTGTCCAACGGCGCGAAATTGGAAGATCTCGTCGAGCCCGCTTTTGCAACGGTTCGAGAGGCTTCGCGGCGCGTCTTGGGTCAGCGCCATTATGACGTTCAGCTGATAGGTGGTTTGGCGTTGCACTCCGGTGAAATCGCCGAGATGCGAACCGGAGAGGGCAAGACCCTTGTCGCAACGGCGCCCGTTTACCTAAACGCATTGGCGGGTAAAGGCGTTCATGTCGTCACGGTGAACGACTATCTCGCCAAGCGTGATTCGGAGTGGATGGGGCAGGTCTATCGCTTTCTTGGGTTAAGCACCGGAGTTATCGTTCATGGCGTCTCCGACGAGGAGCGCCGCGCCGCTTACGCCGCCGACGTGACGTATGGCACGAACAACGAGTTCGGCTTCGACTATCTGCGCGACAACATGAAGCATGATCGCGAATCAATGGTCCAACGCGGCCATAATTTCGCGATTGTCGATGAGGTTGATTCGATTCTCATCGATGAAGCCCGCACGCCGTTGATCATCTCCGGTCCGCTGGAGGATCGCTCGGAGTTTTACAACACCGTAGACGCCTTCGTACCGCTGCTGACCGACGAGGATTTCGAGCTCGACGAAAAATCCCGCTCGGCCAATTTTACGGAGGCGGGCAATGAGAAACTTGAGACGATCTTGAAAGACGCGGGTTTGCTTAAAGGCGAATCACTTTACGATGTCGAAAACGTATCGGTCGTTCATCATCTGCAGCAGGCGCTGAAAGCGCATAAGTTGTTCCAGCGCGACAAGGATTACATTGTCCGCAACAATGAAGTGGTGATTATTGACGAATTCACCGGCCGAATGATGCCGGGGCGCCGTTTTTCCGAAGGTCTGCATCAGGCGCTGGAGGCCAAGGAAAAGGCGCAAATCCAGCCTGAAAACCAGACCCTTGCGTCCATCACTTTCCAGAACTACTTCCGAATGTATGACAAGCTCGCCGGCATGACCGGAACGGCGTCCACCGAAGCGGAAGAGTTTCTTGATATCTACAATCTAGAAGTAATTGAAATTCCGACGAACAAGGCTGTCAAACGTATTGATGACGACGACGAAGTTTATCGGACGGTTGAAGAGAAGTTCAAAGCAATCGTCGATTTGATCGACGATTGCAGGTCGCGCGGGCAGCCGATTCTTGTGGGCACCACGTCAATTGAGAAATCTGAAATGCTGGCGGAGCTGCTCAAGAAGCACGGCTTTGCACAGGTGGACGTCACCGCCGCCAACGCCTTTGCGCCTCTTTATGAGAGCGGCTTGACGGATAAGACGCCCAGCAAGATTTTTGCGGTTCTCAACGCTCGCTACCATGAGCAAGAAGCATTCATCATTTCCCAAGCAGGCATCCCGGGCGCCGTGACCATCGCCACGAATATGGCGGGCCGCGGCACCGACATTCAGCTCGGCGGCAATGTTGAAATGCGCATTGAGCATGAACTTGGCGACATGCCCGAAGGGCCGGAGCGCGACGAAAAAATTGCTCAGATCAAGGCTGAGATCGAAACCTTGAAGCAAAAGGCGCTTGATGCCGGCGGCCTTTGCGTGGTTGGAACGGAGCGCCACGAAAGCCGGCGAATCGATAACCAGCTGCGTGGGCGTTCGGGCCGTCAGGGCGATCCCGGCCATTCAAAGTTTTACCTCTCGCTTCAAGATGACTTGATGCGAATTTTCGGTTCCGACCGCATGGACGGGATGCTCCAGAAGCTGGGTCTGAAGGAAGGCGAAGCGATTATCCATCCCTGGATCAATCGCGCGCTCGCGAAGGCTCAGCAAAAGGTGGAAGCGCGTAACTTCGACATCCGTAAGAATTTGCTGAAATTCGACGACGTGATGAATGACCAGCGGAAGGTGGTCTTTGAGCAGCGCATCGACTTGATGGACGGCGAGGCCATTGCGGAAACTGTCGCGGATATGCGCCATGACGTCATTGAAGACCTCGTGGCGCGCCACATCCCCGAGCGGGCTTATCCTGAACAATGGGACACCGATGGCCTTCAGCTTGAAGTGAATAATCTTCTCGGGCTGGATCTCCCCATAAGCGATTGGGCCAAGGAAGAAGGCATCGCCGACGAGGAAGTCAAAGAACGGCTGATGCGGCTGGTTGACGAGACCATGGCGCGCAAGGTGGCGCAATATGGACCGGACATCATGCGTCAGGTCGAAAAAGCCGTCCTCTTGCAAACTCTTGATCGGCTATGGCGCGAACATCTGGCCAATCTGGATCATTTGCGCTCCGTCGTCGGTTTCCGAGGCTACGCCCAGCGTGATCCGCTTCAGGAATATAAGACCGAGGCTTTCACGCTGTTTGAGGCCATGCTCGCTAATTTGCGCGAAACAACAACGTCTCAGTTGATGCGCATTGAATTGGTTCAACAGACGCCTCCTCCAAGTTTGGACGACGCTAATTTGCCGGAAATGCACGCTCATCACATTGATCCCCTCACAGGCGAAGATGAGTTTGCGCAAGCGGATGCGGAGCAACGGCAGATCGCTTCGCTTGAGCGTGATCCGAATGATCCGCAAACATGGGGAAAGGTTGGGCGCAATGAAGCGTGCCCATGCGGTTCCGGCAAAAAATACAAGCATTGCCACGGCGCGCTGGCCTGACGCTGGCTGCATCAAACAGGTCCGAAAACCGGAGAGCGTAAGCTCGGACAAACAGGACGACAGCCGCGGAGTCGCTTGAAGAGCGTAAGCGAATGAAGGGAGACGGCGATTACGGGTCGCCGCCTCTCTTGCCCTCAAAAACGCCTTGAGTTCAATGTATGAGAGCGCTCGCTCAATCAAACGTCAAATTCATGTAAGGGCTGAATTTATTTCCCGGATTCCGCTCCAGTGAGTTAAGTTCCATTTGGCGCGAACGCCCTAATAGAGCTAATATCCGGTCATGAGCACAAACTCGAAACTCAATGATATTCAGGACTGGTTGACCGATGAAGCTCTTGGCTCTCCGGATATTCCGAAGATTTTCGAAGAACTGTGCGGGAAGCTGATATATGCGGGCATTCCGCTCAATAAAGCTTTTCTGACATGGACCACTTTGCACCCTTTGATCGAAGCGGAATCCGTTTCTTGGTCTCTTGGGGCGAGCGCGGCTGTCGAACAATATTTTCACGAAAAGGACGAACAGGTCGGAGAATTAAAGGTTTCCGTCAGTAAATTGCTGCAAAGCGGAGCCGCTCCTGAACTCCATGAAAACCTGGCCAGCCCGTCGTTGGACGACTTTCTGGAAGACGATGGAGAGGAGATCACGGATGATCTCATTTTCGCCAATCCATTCGAAATGCCGTCAACGCCGGAGTTGCGCTCAAGCACTGGAATCATGATCAACTGGGCGACCTGCGCGCCAGATGGCTTTTCTGAAGAACACGCGCAGATGATAAAGGCCGCTCAAAAAAAATTCGCCCTTTGTTGCCGCGTGCATATTCAAAATCGCATCGGATTGACCATCGCCGAGACCTACCTTGGGCGATGGGCGGCGGCGCGCATGTTGGCCGGCCAAATACGCCATGGAGACGGCGAAACCATTGAAGCTGTTATCTTTTACTGCGACTTACGCGGCTCGACGCCTATGGCCAATCAACTGGGCCTTGAAAAGTACCTCAAGCAATTGAACCTCTACTTCAAATCATGCGCGGGGGCGGTGATTGATAATGGCGGCGAGATTCTGGACTTCATCGGCGATGCGGTGTTGGCGATTTTTCCCATGGAGAGCGGGGGGATGGAGCAAGCGGCGGAACAAGCCGTCGCATCAGCCATCCAGGCGCACGCCAAATTGAAACACGCCAGCGTTGGCCTGCCTTTGGAATTGAGATGCGGCGTCGCTCTTTCGGTGGGCAAGGTGATGTTTGGCAACATCGGCGTTCCCTCGCGGCTCGCTTTCTCGGTCATCGGACAAACGGTTCACGCCGCAGCCCGGATGGAGAGTTTAACGAAAACTCTGGGAAGTATTCTCGTCACCGAAGATATCGCCCGTAATGTGTCGCAAGAGACGCGGTTTGCAGGAACTCACGAGCTGATTGGCTTCGAAGAACCGGTGAACCTTTATACGATAAAAGCCGGCACGCGCTAACCAGCGTTGAATTTTACCCTGAGCGCAATGCTGTTGGTTGTGTTTTAAGATCCATTAGCGCCAATCATGGACGTTTAAAAAGCATCATGTAATTTACGTCCATGTCGGTTGAGCGATTCCAGCTGTCCTTAAGTGGATTGAAAGTGACGCCGAGGCGGTCAACTTCGAACAGGCCGGCCTCCGTCGTCGGCCCTTCAATTTCGCTCGGCGTGACGAACTTCTCGTAGGAATGAGTGCCTTTGGGCAGCCAGCGCAACACGTATTCCGCGCCGACGATAGCCAGAGCATAGGCCTTGAGAGTGCGGTTGAGGGTGGCCACGAACATTAAGCCGCCGGGGCGAACCATTTGTGAACAGGCGCTGAGAAACAGAGGAACGTCGGCGACATGCTCCACCACTTCCATATTGAGCACCACGTCAAAGGTCTCTCCAGCTTCGCTAAGGGCTTCCGCCGTGGTCTCGCGGTAGTCGATCTCAAGTCCGGATTGGGCGGCGTGCAGGCGGGCGACCTCCATGTTGGTTGTGGAGGGGTCGGCGCCGACGACATTTGCGCCTAGGCGCGCCATGGGTTCGCTGAGCAAGCCGCCGCCGCAACCAATGTCAAGGAAGCGAAGGCCCTTGAACGCCCCGGCCGAGTTTGGGTCACGGCCGAAATGTTGACAAACCTGTTGCTTGACGTAGCTCAGACGCACAGGGTTGAACTTGTGTAATGGCTTGAATTTTCCACGAGGGTCCCACCATTCGGCGGCGATCGCCGAGAAGTGGGCGACTTCTTTTTCGTCGACCGTTCCGGATGCGGAATTTGCTTCGTCATGCATGGCTTCACCCTCGCGCCTGTGGTTCCTGAATTGGATATAGCAATGGCCGCCAATATGGAAACAGCAATTTTTGATCCGTTCACCTGAGCGCCCGCTCTCCTGTGCGCTGATTTCATGTTGTGGTTGCGGTGAAGGAAATGTGACTGTATGCATAGCTGCAATTCGAGCGGAGCTAACGCACCGCAATGACAGCTTAAAAAGCGGATCACGGGGCTTGAGCCCTTTCTGAAACGCTTTGAGCGCAGCGAGCACAACGAGCAAAATGGCCCGTCTGGTTCTTAAATTCGGCGGTACGTCCGTCGCGGATATTGAGCGAATTCGCAATGTCGCCCGTCACGTGAAACGTGAAGTGGACGCAGGTCACGAAGTCGCGGTCGTCGTTTCGGCAATGTCGGGACAGACAAATACGCTTGTGGGCTATTGCCGGGAGGCGGCGCCTATGCACGACGCGCGTGAATATGACGCGGTCGTGGCGTCGGGGGAGCAGGTGACGTCCGGGTTGTTGGCGATTGTCCTGCAGGAAATGGGCGTGAACGCGCGTTCCTGGCAGGGGTGGCAAATCCCCATTCGCACTGACGGCAACCACGGCGCCGCGCGAATCGCCGAAATCGACGGCTCAAGGTTGATCGAGCGCCTTCAACAAGGGCAGGTGGCGGTGATCGCCGGGTTTCAGGGGTTGTCGCCCGATAATCGCATTTCGACGCTGGGGCGAGGTGGTTCAGACACCAGCGCGGTGGCGATCGCCGCGGCGGCCAACGCGGATCGATGTGATATCTACACGGATGTGGATGGCGTTTATACGACCGATCCGCGTATCGTGCCGAAGGCGCGGCGCTTGAACCGAATCGCTTTTGAAGAAATGTTGGAAATGGCGTCTTTGGGAGCGAAGGTGCTTCAGGTTCGTTCCGTCGAAATGGCCATGGTGCACGGCGTTCGCACCTTTGTGCGTTCCAGTTTCGACGACCCGAACGCGCCTCAAATTGGTGTTGGCGGGTTGCCGCCGGGAACGCTTATCTGCGACGAGGATGAGATAGTGGAACAACAGATCGTTACCGGCATCGCCTTCGCCAAGGACGAAGCCCAGATTTCCTTGCGCAATGTGGCCGATCAGCCCGGCGTCGCCGGTTCAGTATTCGGGCCGCTGGCGGACGCGAATATCAACGTCGATATGATCGTGCAAAATATTTCGCCTGATGGAAAAACCACCGACATCACGTTCACCGTTCCGGAAATTGATTATGATCGGGCTGTGCACGTAATTGAGGCGCAACGCTCGGAAATTGGCTATGAATTGATCGAAGGCGCGAAAGACGTCGTAAAAATATCGGTCATCGGCATCGGGATGCGTTCTCACGCCGGTATCGCCGCCCAGTGTTTCCGTGGACTTGCGGCTAAGGGGATCAACATTCGCGCGATCACGACGTCGGAAATCAAGATTTCGGTGCTCATTGATTCAGCATACACGGAACTTGCGGTCAGGACTCTGCATTCGCTATACGATCTTGACGGATAAAAACAGGCGAGGCGGTTGATAGCCTGAGGAAGGGTTCTTCGATCAAGATCTCGCCGATTGACCGGAAGGGAACAGGCGGGTGATGCGAAGCAATCTCGCCGGGCCGAGAGTTTTGTTGCGACGACTTCGCGAAGTTATGGCGGAGCCGATCAACGCGCAGGAACGGCTCGATAAAATCGTAGTTCTTATCGCCGCCAATGTGGTCGCCGAGGTTTGCTCGGTCTACATTTTGCGCGCCGATGGGGTGTTGGAGCTTTACGCCACCGAAGGGCTTAACCGTACGGCGGTGCATGAGACCTCGTTGCGCGTGGGTGAAGGGCTTGTGGGGCTCATCGCCGCTGACGCTCGGCCGCTCAATCTGCCTAACGCTCAAGCGCATCCCGCTTTCGCCTATCGGCCTGAGACGGGTGAAGAGGCTTATAACTCTTTCCTTGGGGTTCCGATTTTGCGCGCTGGGCGCACCCTTGGCGTTCTGGTGGTGCAGAACCAATCGCATCGAACTTATTTTGAGGATGAGGTGGAGGCGCTGCAAACCACCGCGATGGTGATTGCGGAGATGGTGGCTGCTGGCGAGCTGGAGGCCATTGTTCGTCAGGGCACCGCGCTGGACCTTTCACGCCCAATGCATTTCAAGGGGGTGGCGCTTGCTGACGGCGTCGGCCTTGGACATATCGTGCTGCATGAGCCGCGCGTGGTTGTTACGAATTTGATCGCCGAGGACACTGACGCCGAATTGGCGCGTCTTGAACAGGCGATCAACAGATTGCGTTTGTCGCTGGATGACTTGTTGTCCAGCGGCGACGTGGCGCGAGACGGGGAGCACCGGGAAGTTCTGGAGGCTTACCGGATGTTCGCTAATGACCGGGGCTGGATTCGGAAAATTGACGAAGCGATTCGCAATGGTCTGACGGCTGAAGCTTCCGTCGAGAAAGTGCAGTCGGACACGCGGGCGCGTATGATGCGCCAGACCGACCCCTATTTGCGGGATCGATTGCATGATCTGGACGATCTGGCGCATCGGTTGATTCGCGAATTGATGGGCCGGGACCATGGTCCTAAGCTTGAAACGCTGCCTCAAGACGCCATTATCGTCGCGCGGAACATGGGCGCCGCAGAACTTTTGGACTACGGCCGCGACCGGGTGCGGGGCCTTATGTTGGAAGAGGGCGCGCCCACTAGTCACGTGACGATCGTGGCGCGCGCGCTGGGGATTCCGGCGGTTGGGCAAATCGACGATATTGTCAGTCTCGCCGAATCCGGGGACGCGATCATTATCGACGGGGAAACGGGGCAGGTGCATTTGCGCCCTCCTGCGGACGTGGAGCAGGCCTATGCGGAAAAAGTGCGCTTCCGCGCCCGTCGTCAGGCTCAATACAGGCGCTTGCGCAACAAGCCTTCGCGCACCATTGACGGCGAGGACGTATCGCTTCAACTGAACGCTGGGCTTCTGGTCGATCTTCCGGCGCTTGAGGAGACGAAAGCGGACGGAATCGGGCTGTTTCGCACTGAGTTGCAATTTATGGTCGCGTCTCGATTCCCGAGGATGAGCGAACAGAAAGCGCTTTATCAAAAGGTTCTTGACGCGGCGGGAGAACGCCCGGTGACGTTCCGGACGCTGGATATCGGCGGCGACAAGGTGCTGCCTTATCTGCGCTCCATTCAGGAAGAAAACCCGGCCATGGGATGGCGCGCGATCCGCTTTGGCCTTGATCGCCCTGCGATCTTGCGCACCCAAATCAGGGCGCTTCTTCACGCCAGCGCCGGGCGTGACTTGAAACTTATGTTCCCCATGGTTGCGGCGGTTGATGAAGTCATTCAGGGTAAGGCGCTTGTAGAGCGTGAATTAAACCATCTTCGTCGTCACAAACATCCAACGCCGGCGCGTGTGCGCATTGGCGTAATGATTGAAGTGCCGTCCTTGTTATGGCAATTTGACGAATTGCTAAAGCATGTGGACTTCGTGTCCATCGGCTCCAATGACCTGTTCCAATTTTTTTACGCAGTGGACCGGGGCAACTCGCGGGTCGCCAATCGCTTCGATACGATGGAGGTGGCGTTTTTGCGTGCGCTGCGCTCTATATTGAACAAGGCGCGCGCCGCCGGCACGCCAGTGACGCTGTGCGGCGAACTGGCGGGCAAGCCGCTTGAGGCCATGGCTTTGCTTGGGCTTGGATTTCGAGATTTGTCCATGTCGGCTTCCTCGCATGGCCCGGTGAAAGCGATGTTGCGTTCGCTTGATGTTGGCGAGTTGTCGCAGCGGTTATTGCCCAGCCTGGAGGTGGGGAGCGATGCGTCGCCGCGGAGTATTTTGCGAGATTTCGCGCAAGACGCGGACGCGGTTACTGAATTATAGAATCTGCAGTGTAAGACCCTGCCTTTTGTTAAATGAAATGGGAGAACCGCGCTTATGTCAGCGGCGGATAAGCTTGACGGTTTGCTCAACCGGTTTGCTGAGATTGAGCATCGGATGACCGAAAACCCCGCGCCGGAGATTTATGTTCGCTTGTCGCGCGATTATGCGGAGCTTGAGCCTTTGGTGGCTAAAGTGCGGGCGTTGAAAAAAGCGGAGGCGGATCTCGCCGATGCGCTTAATTTGATTGCCGATCCGGAGAATGATGAGGAGATGCGCGCGTTGGCGGAGGTCGAACGCGTAGCTGCAGAGGAGCAGGTGGAAGTCCTCGCCCAGGAAGTTCGTTTCGGTTTGTTGCCGCGCGACGCGGCCGACACTCATGACGTCATTTTGGAAGTCCGGGCTGGAACCGGGGGCGACGAAGCCGCTCTTTTCGCGGGCGATCTGTTTCGCATGTATCAGCGCTACGCCGATCTTCGCGGCTGGCGGGTGGAGGTGTTGTCGGCCAGCGAAGGCGAAGTGGGCGGCTACAAAGAAGTGATCGCGACGATTTCAGGGGAGAATGTGTTCGCTAGGCTGAAATTCGAATCTGGCGTACACCGGGTTCAGAGGGTGCCTGATACTGAATCCGGCGGCCGCATTCACACGTCCGCCGCCACGGTGGCGGTGCTGCCTCAGGCTGAGGAGGTGGATGTGGATATTAATCCAGCCGATCTTCGGATTGACACTTTTAGAGCGTCAGGCGCGGGCGGGCAGCATGTGAACACTACGGATTCGGCCGTGCGTATAACTCATTTGCCCACAGGCATTGTCGTTGCGGTTCAGGACGAACGCTCACAGCATAAAAACAAAGAAAAAGCGCTGAAGCATCTTCGCGCCAAAATCTATGACGTGGAGCGTGAGCGCGCTGCGAACGAACGCACCGAAGCGCGGCGGGTGCAGGTTGGATCCGGAGATCGCTCCGAGCGAATTCGGACCTATAATTTCCCTCAGGCGCGGGTGACGGATCACAGGATTGGCCTGACGCTTTATAAACTTGAACAAATCATCGCAGGAGAAGCCCTGGATGAAGTGGTGGACGCTTTGGTGCTTGATCATCAAACCAAATTGCTGACGGAAGAAGAACAGTGAGCAATCAGGCTCTCTTTCCTGCCGCTGGTTCATTGGAAGAGACCGGGGACCTTTCGCTGGGAGCCTTGTACCGCCTCGCACGGGACGTTTTCCGCAAAAGTAGAATAGACACGCCGGAGCTGGACGCGCGCCTTTTGGTGGCCGCGGCTGCAGGGGTGAGGCCGCAGGAGCTTGTGCTGCGCGAGAGCGATCATGTGGCTGCTTCAGCGTGTGAGTTGGCGCGAGGGTTCGTCGCCGCGCGACTGGAAGGGCGATCGGTGGCGCGCATTCTTGGGTCGCGTGGGTTCTGGGGATTGGAGTTTTCTTTGTCTCCGGCGACCTTGGAGCCGCGCCCGGACACGGAGACCTTGGTGGAGGTCGCGCTGGAGTGGTGCATGGCCAATGGAGGCCGCGATTACGCCTTTAAAATTGCGGATCTGGGCGTGGGAACCGGCGCCGTTGCGATCTCTTTGCTGTCTGAGCTGCCTTGCGCGGTGGCGTTGGGGGTGGATATTTCATGGGAGGCGCTTGAAATTAGCTGCGTTAACGCCGTTCGCAATCATGTGGGAGACCGGTTGCTGTTGGCTCAGGCCAATTTCAATCAGGTTTGTGCACAAGCCTATGATTTGATCGTAAGCAATCCGCCTTACATTCCAACGGGCCATTTGCAAGAGCTTGACGAGGGCGTGAGAAAATTCGATCCGGTTATGGCGTTGGATGGAGGCGAAGACGGAATGGACGCCTATCGAGCGATTATTGCCGAATCACGGCGTTGCTTGCGGCCCGGAGGCGCTTTGGCTGTTGAGATCGGATGGGATCAGGCGGAAGGGGTTGCAAATTTGCTTGATCAGGCGGGGATGGTAAATGTGTCTTTATATCAAGACCTTGCCGGAAAAAATCGCGCTTTGGTTGCGAAAATGCAAGACTCGGCGACAAAAGCGACTGTTTAAATGAAAAAGACGCTTGGAAAAGCGAACGGAACGGGCTAGGTTTGACTTGCCGATACCCAAAAATACGCGATCGGTTTTTCGGGGAAATACAACACCATAACGCCAGATGAGAACGCAAAGCGGTCTTTGGTTGCAAGGTATTTTGGTCGCGGATAGTGCGATTTTTCCGCGAACGTTGTGATCGCAAATGGGATCTTGGGGAGCCGACGTAACACGGTCCTCATTTGGCGTTGGTCTGGTAGAGAACGATGGTTGTGTTCCAAAAAGCCTGCTTTTTGGGGGCCGGGAAATGCTGTTCATTCACCAGACTGATCGATATTGACATGCTATCGGTACGGTTTTCGCTGTCGGTTCAAGACGCTGAACAAGACACGAACCTTATATTGTGCCGGTCGCCGTTCGTGAGAGAAAACGGCAGAATGAGACCAGGAAATCAGAATAACGGAAATAACAAACGCATGCGCGGTCGCGGCAATGGCGGGGGTAACGGTGGTAACGGCGGTGGCCGTAAAGGGCCAAATCCACTCACCAGAACCTTTGAGTCAAACGGGCCTGATGTGAAGGTTCGTGGCACTGCGCTGCATATTGCGGAAAAATATCAGCAGCTTGCGCGTGACGCTCAAGTGTCCGGCGATCGGGTGATGTCTGAGAACTATTTTCAGCATGCGGAGCATTACTTGCGGATCGTGGCGGCGGCGCAACCTGCGTCGTCTCAGCCTGCGGCGGCGCTGCGTAATGATGATGCGGAAGTGGAGGCGGATCCGGTTGAGCGCTCTGAGCGTTCTGATCGCGGCGACCGTTCGCGCGGCGAGCGGCATGAGCGCGGGGAGCGTTCAGGACATGGCCATGATCGTCGTGATCGGGATCGCGAAAGTGATCGCGATAGCAGAGATCGGCGCGCGAGCAATGGACAACCGGTGATGTCGCCTGACGCGCCGCAGCCGTTCATTGACCGGATGCCAGGCATTAATACGAAAGCCGCAATGGCGAATGGCGAAGCTGGCTCCGCCAATGAAGCGGCGCCGATTTCGGTAAATAACGAAGACGCGCCCACGGGCGAGGGACGGTTGCTTCGTCGTCCTCGAGGAGCGCGCGGGCGGGGCATGCGCCGTCCTCGTTATGAAGAGGCGGGGAATGAAACGCAAACCACGTTCACGCCTGAAAAAAGAGATCTGGAGTCGCCGCAGCCGGGTTCCGAGGCGGGCGTTCAACGCGATGAGAGGGCTGAAGCGGGGACTGAAGTGGAGGCTGCTGTCGAGGCTTCTGTTCCTACGCAAAAACCTCGTCCGGAAGTGAATTCTGAAGAAGCGCCGAGCGTTGAGGTTCAAGCCTCGCCAGTAGATTCTGACGATAGCGTCATGGAGACGCCAAGCCCTGCGCCGCGTAAACGAGGACGGCCGCCTAAGAAGAAAGTGGCCGCCGACGAAGAAAACGCCGTGAGCGCGCCGGATGCGTCTGAAAATGGTGACGAGGTGAAGGCGAAAGCCGTTAAGCCGAAAACGCGGCGTGCGCCGAAAGCGCGAAAAGTTGAAGCTCCGGAAGTGGAGACTGAAGCTTCTGGCGCGTCTGAGCTCTAATCTTTCAGGTTGAGCGGAGAACGGCCCTTCGAGTGAGTTTGCGCCGGAGTTAAAGACATCAGGAGCGCCGTCGCGGTTTGCGGCGGCGCTTTTTTGCGAGATCATTCCACTATATTCAATGTGTCGTTCAGGCGTAAACGCCCACCTTTTTTTACGGTCAGATAAATTCCCACGTCACAATGACCATAGGTTTGCATAAGCAGAGGAGCCAGCCGAGTGTTCCGGAGCGCTGATGTGGGGTCGACGTCAATCGCGGCGCAGCGGCGGGTTTTTTTGTAGGCTTGCATCTGGACGTCGCCGCAAGAAATTTTCTGTTCGATCCAGTCGAATTCGCTCCACGCCGGCGCGCCGTCTATATAGATGTTCGCCCGAAACCTTAGCGGGTCGAGGCGGGCGCCGGAAAGGGTTTCGATCTCGCGCAAGGTCGCTAAGTTCACCAAATGAACGGCTTTGTCGGGGACATCGGAAAAAGAATGATCAGGGGCGCTGAGGAAATGCGCGGACCCGCGAAGCTCGTCCTTGAACCGTTCGTTTATGAAGGTTTCAATCTTGTCGCGTCCGGCGGCCTCGTCAACATTGGCGTGGATCAATTGAACGCCGGCTTCCAGGAAAGTTAACGTTCGGGTCTCGGCGTTAAACCGGGTTGTCAGTCGTGCGACGCTTTCGTTGCGCATGCGCATGAGAAAACGAGCTTTGGGAAAATGCTTGGGCGCTTGCGGGTTAAAGCCAGAAGGGCCGTTTTCAATTGCGAAGGCGCGGTCATATGGAAAGACGGCGTTATCCGTCAGTTCAACGTCGTTCAAGGCTTCTCCGGTAAATCCTTTCAAGGGGTAGCGGACGAGTTGCATGATTCTGGCGCTTAATGAAGTTTGCATTTTTACGTCCTGACTGGATATTGGTTGGGGAATGAGAATCTGAAATCAATTTTGTCGGCGCCCCTTTTGTTGTCAATTTGCAACACTATATTTCAGGAACAGCATTATACGCTGCTCGGGCGCCTGATCGGCAGGGCTCGAAATCCTATTGGCCGTCCTGCTTCGGGGGACTGCGCCGCAAGGAGGTTTGAATATGAACTTAGATAAATACAGTGAACGAACCAAAGGTTTTATGCAGAGCGCGCAAACATTCGCGCTGGGGCAGGAACATCAGCAATTTGCGCCTGAACATATTTTAAAGGTGTTGCTGGACGACCCGGAAGGCATGGCGGCTGGTTTGATCGAGCGCGCGGGCGGACGTGCGAAAGACGCTATGCTTGGCGTGGAGCAGGCGCTGGCCAAACAGCCGAAAGTATCGGGCGGTTCAGGGCAGCTTTACTTGGCGCCCATGACGGCGAAGGTTTTTGATCAAGCTGAGAAAATAGCTGAAAAGGCGGGGGATTCATTTGTCACCGTCGAGCGTCTCCTTCTAGCCTTATGTATGGTGAAGGAAAGCGAGGCGGGCAAGGTTCTTGCAAAAGCCGGCGTCACCGCGAATGGCTTGAACGAGGCCATCAATCAATTGCGCCAGGGACGGACGGCCGACACGGCGTCGGCGGAGAATCAATATGACGCCTTGAAGAAATTCGCCCGGGATCTCACGCAGGTCGCGCGCGATGGAAAGCTTGACCCTGTGATTGGCCGCGATGATGAAATTCGCCGGACCATGCAGGTGCTTTCCCGTCGCACAAAAAACAACCCGGTGTTGATTGGTGAGCCGGGCGTGGGGAAAACCGCCATTGCGGAGGGACTTGCGCTGCGAATCGTCAATGGCGACGTGCCTGAGTCGTTGAAAGACAAGAAGCTTTTGGCGCTTGACTTGGGAGCATTGATCGCCGGCGCAAAATACAGGGGCGAATTCGAGGAACGGCTCAAAGGCGTCTTGTCTGAAGTGCAGGCGGCAAGCGGCGGGATCATTTTGTTCATTGATGAAATGCACACGCTGATCGGGGCTGGGAAAACGGACGGCGCCATGGATGCGTCGAATTTGTTGAAACCAGCGTTGGCGCGTGGCGAGCTGCATTGCGTTGGCGCGACGACCCTTGAAGAATATCGAAAGCACGTGGAGAAAGACGCGGCGCTGGCGCGCAGGTTTCAGCCGGTTTTCGTCTCTGAGCCCACCGTTGAAGACACAATATCCATCTTGCGAGGGATTAAGGAAAAATATGAGCTTCACCACGGCGTGAGGGTGACGGATTCCGCCATCGTCGCTGCGGCGACGCTTTCCAATCGTTATATCACCGACCGGTTCCTGCCTGACAAGGCGATTGATCTGTTGGATGAGTCGGCCAGTCGTTTGCGCATGCAGGTAGACTCAAAACCGGAAGAACTGGACGAGCTGGATCGCCGGATCATTCAGTTAAAGATCGAGCGTGAGGCCTTGAAGAAAGAAACGGATCAGGCCGCTAAGGATCGTTTGCAAAAGTTGGAAAATGAGTTGGTCGAGCTGGAGGAAGACGCGAGCGTCCTGACCGCGCGTTGGCAGGGAGAAAAGGAAAAGCTCTCCTCTGCGCAAAAGCTGAAAGAACAGCTTGATCAGGCGCGCAGTGATCTGGAGATCGCTCAGCGGCAAGGCGATTTGGCCAGAGCGGGAGAGATCTCCTATGGGCTGATTCCTCAGCTGGAGAAAAAGCTGAATGACGTGGAAACGGCCGAAGACGTGGAAGCCATGGTGGAGGAGGCGGTGACGACGGATCATATCGCCCAAATCATTTCACGGTGGACGGGTATTCCAGTTGACAGAATGCTTGAGGGCGAGCGTGATAAATTACTGCGAATGGAGGATGAGCTAGCGAAACGGGTGATCGGCCAGCGTGAGGCCGTGCATGCGGTTTCCACCGCCGTACGCCGTGCGCGGGCCGGTCTTCAAGATCCGAACAGGCCGATTGGTTCTTTTGTTTTTCTTGGGCCCACTGGCGTCGGCAAAACAGAATTGACCAAGGCTTTGGCCGGTTTCTTGTTTGACGACGAGAGCGCCATGGTTCGTCTTGATTGCTCTGAGTTCATGGAGAAGCATTCCGTCGCCAGATTGATTGGCGCGCCTCCTGGTTATGTGGGCTATGAGGAGGGAGGCGTCTTGACGGAAGCTGTGCGCCGCCGTCCGTATCAGGTCATTCTGTTTGACGAAATTGAAAAGGCTCATAGCGACGTCTTCAACGTTCTGCTGCAGGTGTTGGATGATGGGCGGCTGACTGATGGTCAGGGGCGGACAGTGGATTTCCGTAACACTTTGATCATTATGACGTCGAATTTGGGTGCGGAGTTTCTCTCCAATCAACCGGAGGGGCAGGATTCATCGGTGGTTCGTGACGAAGTGATGGAAGTGGTGAAAGGGCATTTTCGTCCGGAGTTCCTGAACAGGCTTGACGAGATCATTCTGTTCCACCGGCTGCAACGTACGCAAATGACGGCCATTGTAGATATTCAATTGCTGCGGTTGCAAAAGCTGCTTGAGGATCGAAAAATAGAGCTTCACCTTAATGAAGACGCACGCGAATGGTTGGCGTCTACCGGTTATGATCCGGTTTATGGCGCGCGGCCGTTGAAGCGGGTTATTCAAAAGCAGGTTCAAGATCCATTGGCTGAAATGCTTCTGGCTGGAAAGATTTCCGACGGTCAGACAATCTCGGTGGCCGCAGGTTCCGACAGGCTGGTGTTTCAGGTTAGCGAGGAGGGGCAAAACGCCGATCAGTCCGCGGTTGCGGACTGATTTTGGCGCGGCTCATCAGAATGGCGGCTTTGCTTGGCTCGTCTGAGGAAAGCGCTGAGGTATAATATATAAAAACCGCCGGGGCGGCCGTGTTTGGGCGGCGTCGGCGGTTTTTCCATTTTGACGTTGAGGCTATTTGGCGAACAGGGCGACATGCTCTAGTGCGACGGCGTTTTTATGACGCCGGTCCCCGGCAATTGGGAAGCTTGCGTTATTTTATAACCGAGGCGGTGGCCGCAATGCGTGCGGGGCCGCGGCCTCTGTCGACCAATGCGTCTATGCGTTCGCGTTCGCGTTCGAACGCGGCAAGCATCTCTCCTTCAAGCACCCGTCCGCGCGGCAAGCGAATGCGCATGGGGTTGACGAAGCGTCCATTGACCTTGACTTCATAATGGAGATGAGCGCCCGTTGAAAGGCCGCTTGAGCCAATATAGCCGACGATTTGGCCTTGCCGGATTTTATCGCCTTCCTTGATGCCGTCGGCGAAGTTCGACATGTGGCTATAGGTCGTAATATAGCCATTGGCGTGCTGGATCTCCACGCGCCGCCCATAGCCGGAAACCCAGCGGGCCCTGATGACCGTTCCATTACCGGCCGCCATAATCGGAGTTCCGCGAGGGGCGGACCAGTCGACGCCGTTATGCATGCGGCCATAGCCGAGAATTGGGTGGCGGCGCATGCCGAAGGCGGAGCGGAATTTGCCTCCATTAATAGGCTTGCGCATAAGAAATTTTTTCGCGCTTTTTCCGGTTTCGTCATAAAAATCCACACTGCCGTCGTCCGGGGTTCGGAAACGATAGAACTTGCGGGTGGAATTATGAGTGGTGAGAGCGGTGAATAGAATTTCGGCGGGCGCGTCGCTGTCTTCTTGTTCCAGACCGTAAAAAACCTCAAGAGCGTCGCCGGGCGTTACGCGGGACTTGAAATCGACGTCGAAGGAGAAAATCCTCACGAGATTGGCGATTAGTTCTTCCGGAACGTCTTGTTCAATTGCGGTTTGGTAGAGGCTGTCATAAACGCTTGGGGTAGGACCTGCGTAGCCAAGACGATCGGCTTCGGCGAAAGCGTCGGCAAGAAAGGTGGTGGGAGCTTCTGCGCTAATGAAACTACCGGTGTCGGTGCGCGCGACTGTCGCCTTATGCACTGTGTCCGCATAAAGGCTGACGCGTTCCGGGCGCAGACGCTCGCTGCCATCATCAGCGATATTCATGGCTAAGCGGATGCGTTGCCCTGGACTGAGACGCTCAATGCCATAGACTTCTGAAAAGGCGTTGACGATGGCGTCCGCCTCTTCTTCGGTGGCTTCATTGTCTAGCAAAAGGTCTCGGAACGAACGTTCCTTGGTGATGGGGACAATTTTTTCCTCCATTCCCACGAAAGTGTCGAGATCGCCGCTTTTGGAGACGAAAGACACGTTTTCCGGCGTAATTCTAACAGATAGGCGAGATAATTCAGATTGACGCGCTAGGTCAAAATCGAAACGGCCCGGGTCGACGATGGGCCGAGCGGCGATCTCCATGTCATTATTGGCGAGAAAGCGAGCCGACTCGCGAACGATTCTCTCAATTTCAGCTTCGCTGGGGACCAAATGAGCGTCGATGATTGGGCTAGAGACTGGAAAATCACGCTGACTGATCGATACTTCGCCATCAATCTTGGCGTCATAGATGGCGTCGCTATTTGTTCGCTCGGGTAAAATATCCGTATCGGCGAACATTTCCAGCGGATTAAAGGGAGGAATTTCGAGATCAAGGTCGCGCGCGGTGTGGGTGACGAGACTCGAAGTGACCAATGCATAGGGCCGAACTTTTATGAAATCCCTGTCCCCCACGCGGTTGACCGTGCTCACGGGAATGATCTGACGGCTGGCGAACTGCATGGCGGAGCGGGCGATGCGATCGCCTTTAGTGGATGCGGCGGGTGTGTGGTTGGCGCTTTTCCCAACGTTTCGGGTTTTTTCGGGAGAGGGAACCTCGGTCAATCGATATTGTCCGTCAAGCGCGGCGGTTAAGGCTCCGCCCATGAGGAAAATCGATGTGAACCCGGTCAATATGGTCCCGGCCAGCCAACGGGTGCTGACCTGACGACGGTCCGGAAGTTGATTGCGCTCATCATATATTGCAAGAGGCGGCTCGTCTCCGAGTTCCACCTCTGGCGAATTATGTGTTGGGAGCAATCGGCCATGCATTGTAGTTACGTTCTCCAGAGACGTTAAACATTCTATTTGTGCGCATCATTATAGCCTATGCCGCAGATACGACAATTTGACTAGAAAAGCGACCTAAAACCCTGCTTGCTCCGCAAGAGGCGTAATTGATCTCGTCGTAATGCGCCAAGAGCGTCGCGCTTCCTTGAGCCGCCCTTGGCTATACGCCTTTAAATTATGGCTTTTGCGGCGGGAATATCAATCGCATGGTTCAATCTTTCAAATTTGCAGATTGGCGCTCTATCACGCGCTTATTTACTCGGCTTGCGAGACGGGGGAGGGCGTTGAAGCCACGCCTTTCTAATTGGATATGAAAGTTACATCGTAAATTCCTACTTCATTACAGACGCAAAATCGGGGGCGACAGCTGTTCGGAAATGGCTGGGTCTTATTTTGTGCATTAATGCGCACTCTTCTTTTTGAAACCTCCCTTGAAAGGGCGTCGATAAAGAACGGATCCGATCAAATTACCTTACTGTTTGGCTTAGCATATATTGGCTTCGCCACCCATGAATTGCTCCCATGCGTTAGAGGGCGGAAACCGCTGAGCCAATATTAGAGCGTCGCTTCATAAGATGAACGGCAAAAGTGACGAGGATAAGGCTCAAACCCAGACTTGTGACTGGCGAAGGCTTTACGCGGATTGAGAGGATTTCTCGGGGCTGTTAGTTAGCACGTGCGCATTGGGGGCTTGGGCGTTTGAGACGGTTGTTTTGTTTTGTGGCTAATGAGGCTTGTTTTGTTTTCAACAGGGGGTTTGCGGTGTTAGTGTGTTGATTTTGTGGTGTAATTTTTGAGTTTTTGAGTTGTTTTCCCCTTTTCCGGGTTGTGTTTTTTGGCTTTGTTGGCGTTTTTTGTTTTTGTTTGTTGACAGTTTGGCGGGGCGGGGTCTATATACGTCTCAAC
>JBLXBZ010000009.1:0-109618 GCA_048265185.1 Stappiaceae bacterium
ACCGTTTCATTGCCTGTCTCCTTCGTTGAGGAACAGGCTAACCCAAAATCGGGAACATCTCAGGGGAGCACGTCACGGAGAACACAGCGAAAGAAGCAATCACAATGCTGCTACACGGGTTTCCTTAAGTGCACTAGACCGCGAAAGTGGTCTGTTAGACGTGCTCGCACTTCGTCGTAGCGCATACCGCTATTAAGTCCGTACTTGTTCAACCGTTCTCCTATCTGGCCTAGAGACCTGCTTAATCGCAATGCCTTTTGCGGCTCCCTTGTACGGAGCGACAGCTTGAGTGTGGACGGTTTACCCTGTGGATGAAGCTGTTTTGGCAGCGGCCAGCGGAAGTAGAATACGCCGTTTCGAGACTGCGCCAGATAGACCGGATTGAACACCGAAATGTCCCCCTAGAATGTACCACCTAGGAAAACTGGCAACTAAGGCGCTGATTTTAAAGGAAATGGTGGGCCCGGAGGGACTCGAACCCCCAACCAATCCGTTATGAGCGGACGGCTCTAACCAGTTGAGCTACAGGCCCTTGCGCATTTCCTACACCAATTATGAAAGGGAAGACAAGTCTCGATTTTGTAATGCGTTGATAAGACGATCAGGCGCGGCGTGGCGCCGCGCCGCGCAACATCCGGTGATTTAATGATCATTCGGATCGGCTGTGGGCGAGGGGGCTTGTGACGACGAGAGGGGCGACAGCCATGGGGCGCGGGCGAAGCGCCGGGTTTCAAATGCGTCGATTTCCCGGGTGTGTTTGCGCGTGCGGGTAATGGCGTCGAGACCTTCTAGCAGGCGTTGGCGGATATCGCCCTCCAGCTCGAAATCAAATGTGGGGCCATCAGGCGCAACCTTGACGCTCATCTGTTCGAGGCTGACTTTCAGATGGGGATCGTCAAGCGGCTTGAGCGCAGCGATTAGCTCATCGAGTCGTGAGCCGCTCAACTGAAGGGGGAGAAGGCCGTTTTCTATGGCGTTGTTGCGAAAAATATCTGCGAATGAGGGAGCGATCACCACCCGCACGCCATGGTCGGCCAAAGCGTAGACAGCCGCTTCGCGGGACGAGCCGCAACCGAAGTTCTCGCCGGCTATCAGGACGGTGGGCGCTTGCGCGCGCTCGTTGAGTGGAAAATCGGGACGCTGTGAGCCGTCTTCAAAAAAGCGCAGGTCATAGAGAAGATAATCGCCGTAGCCTTGGGCGCGCGTGCGGCGCAAGAAGCGCGCGGGAATCAATTGATCGGTGTCAATGTTGTCCAGCGACAGGACGGCCACGGGGCCGGTTTCGGTTTTGAAAGGTTTCATGGCTGGGCTCCAAATGACTACATTGAACGAATGTCGACCATATGGCCGTGGACGGCGGCGGCGGCCACCATCGCTGGGCTCATGAGGTGCGTGCGCGCTCCCGGTCCCTGACGCCCCTTGAAGTTTCTGTTGCTGGTGGAGGCGCATCGCCGTCCTGGCGCGACCCGGTCGCCGTTCATTCCCACACATAGCGAGCAGGCGCTTTTCCCCCAAATAGCTCCGGCTGAAATAAAGATCGCATCCAGCCCTTGACGCTCGGCTTCGCGCTTGACGGCGCTGGAGCCGGGTGAGACCAGCAAGGGAACTTTCACCTTGCGATTCCGCAGAATTTCCGCCGCCGCCTGAAGATCTTCCAGCCGGGCGTTGGTGCAAGAGCCGATAAAGGCTTGATCAATCGCAATATCTTCAATCGCCTCGCCGCCGCTGAGACCCATATAGGCCAGATTTTCCACCCCTTTTTCATTCGTAGCAATAGGAACGCGACTGTTCACCGGCGCGACTTCTTCAGGGCTCGCCCCCCATGTGACCATGGGCGCCACATTGCGGGCGTCAAAGCTGTGCTCGCGGCCATAAACGGCGCTGGGATCGCTGTAAAGCGCGCTCCAGCTTTCCAGCGCCTTTTCCCACTCCGCGCCCTTGGGGGCGTTCGCGCGGCCTTTCAGCCAGTCGAATGTGGTTTGGTCCGGCGGGATCAATCCAGCGCGCGCGCCCAGCTCAATGGTCATGTTGCAAAGGGTCATTCGCCCTTCCATGGATAAGGCGGAAATGGCCTCGCCCACATATTCGACCACGTAACCCGTGGCGCCGGCTGTGCCCATCTCGCCGATGAGATATAGCGCCAGATCTTTGGCGGTGCAGCCAAAGGGCAAAACGCCGTTCACGCAAATGCGCATGGGGTCTGGTCGGCGTTGCCACAGGGTTTGGGTGGCCAGTACATGGGCGACTTCCGAGGCGCCGATGCCAAAGGCGTAAGCGCCAAAGGCGCCGTGGGTCGAGGTATGGGAGTCGCCGCAGACGATGGTCGTCCCCGGCAAGGTCAACCCTTGTTCGGGCATGGTGACGTGCACAATGCCCTGGCGGGGGTCTCCTAGGGTGAAGGCGCCCAAGCCATGGCGCTGAGTGTTGGTTGAAAGACGGGTGATCATCTCCGCGATTTCAGGGGCTTGCTCTTCGTCGCCGCGGCTGGGGGCGTAATGGTCGGCGACGGCGAAAGTCAGCTGGGGCCGGTGAACCTTGTGATCGGCGGCGGCCAATTTGTCGAAGGCGTGAAAAGAGCCCTCATGGATGAAATGCCGGTCGATAAAGAGTAGGTCTTGTTCACCGTCGCTGAGAATGACGTGATCGGCGTGGATCTTTTCAAGCAGAGTGCGGGGCTGGGTCATGATATTTTCTTTGATGCGACTTGGGTGGTTTTTTTTCTGAAAAGGGGCGCGAGAAAACGTGGCAGGAGAGATGCGAGAAGAAGGCACGTGAGGACGATGGCGATGGGACGTCCGGCGAAATAGGAAAGCTCGCCGCCGGATATCTGTATTGTGCGCACGAGTTCGCCTTCCGCCATGGAGCCGATCATGAGCCCAACGACGGTGGCGGCTACGGGAAAGCCGAAACGGCGCATCAGCCAGCCCAATACTCCGGCTCCCGCCACGGTGATGGGGCCAACCATGTTGCCGGTCAGGGCGTATGCGCCCATCATGGAGACGGACATGACAAGGGGCGTGAGCATGCTCAGGGGAACCTTGACGATGCGGCCGGCGAAAAAGACGAAACCAATTCCCATGACGCCGAGAAGAACTGCTTGAGCGATGTTGCCCAGAATGAGCGCATAAACGACGTCGGTGTTTTCGGCGATGAAACGCGGTCCGCCAGTGACGTTATGCATGGCGAATGCGCCGAGCAGGATCGCCGTGCCGGCGCCGCCGGGAATGCCAAGGGCGAGCAGGGTCACCATGCCGCCGCCTTCGGAGCTGGAGTTCGCCGCCTCCGAGGCGATAAGGCCTTCGGGGGCGCCGTGACCGAAAGTTTGCGGGGAGCTTGAGGCGCGTTTGGCGACGGCGTAAGACGCCAGATTGGCGACGCTGGCGCCTACGCCGGGAATGACGCCGACGCAGGCGCCGATCAAGCCGCCGCGAATGACCTGCCAAGGGTTGCGCGCGCATTGGCGCATGCCGTCCAAAATGGCTGAGAGGTGAATGACGCGCAGGCGCTCTTCGCGAATGATGAAATCGCGCCCTACAAGGGAAAACAACTCGGAAGCGGCGAAAAGGCCGATAAGAGCGGGAATGGTGGGAACGCCGTCGAGAAGATACATGGAGCCGAATGTGCCGCGCATCTGGCCGGTGTCGCTGTAACCGATGGTGGCCACTAGAAGCCCCAGAACTCCAGCGGCGACGCCCTTGGTGAAACTGGCCGTGTTTAGCGCCGCGATCAGGGTCATCCCCCAGATGGCTACCACGAGCATTTCCGCCGGGCCAAGCTTGAGCACCCATCCAGCTACCGAGTTTACGAGAAACAGAAGTATGAGGTAGCCAATAATCGTGCCGATGACGGATCCGGCCAGCCCCAGGCCGAGCGCCTGACCGTGACGGCCTGATTGCGCCATTGGATAGCCATCGAAGGTGGTCGCTACGGCGCCGGAAGTGCCGGGAATATTCATTAGGATCGCCGGCACTGCGCCGCCAAAACCGCCGCCGGTGAATATGGCGGTGAGAAAGAGAATGGCGGGAAGGAAATCCATGTAAAGCGTCGCCGGTAAGAAAACCGCCATGGCGATTGAGATCGACAGGCCGGGGACCGCGCCGAACAACAGGCCGATGAGAATGCCCGGCGGCACGACGAGCCAAGCGGAGACGTCGCGCGAAAGCAGGCTCAACGCGTCAGATAAAGCGGAGTAGTCCAACATGACGACCTAACCTATTGACTTTTTGTCACATAAAGAGAGTTGGCATCCGAACCAACAATATGGAGCGGAACAAAAAACACAGCAGCAGGCTGGCGCCGACGCCCACGCCAAGGTGAACCCACCAGCGCCGCTCGCCTTGGAGCAGCAGGCTGGCGCAGACGAATAAAATCGTGCCAAGGTCGAAGCCAAGCCATGGAAGCGTGGCCACGTAAACGCCAAGACCAGCCATGAAGGCGAGGGGTTTCATATAGGGCTCATGACTTGGCGCGGTGGGTTGCGGCTTAGCGTCGGCGTCTGGCGAGGTTTGTGGCTGAGAGCAGGCTTGTTTGGCGGCGCGAATCTCCTGAAAGGCGGAGAGCGCCAGCGCGAATATCCCGATCAAACTCAAAGGGGCGATCATCACCCAGTCGGTGAGGCCGCGCGAGCGTTCAAAAACGTCAAAGCCATAAAATGCGAAGACGGCGGCGAGCGCGCCTGTGAAAACGAGCGCCGGCACCAAAGCGCGCCAATATGGCGAAATAGATTGCGTCATGGATGGGCCCGCCTTCCATAAGAGTGCGTGAGACTATTTGAGTTTAAACGATTGTGGCGCGAATCACCGGAAAAATGCGGACGACGCTCGCAATTAATCGTAATCTGACGTCAAATTTCACGCTTGATCAGGTTGCGCCTGTCAAGCGCCCGGCGGCGGGCAAAGGCGTCGCCGTCGGGCAAGAGGTTATTTTTTCGCCAGATCGGCGTAACCGGTCAGCGCTTGATATGCGCTATCGACCAGAGCCTGACTTTTTTCAGGACCAACCCAGTCGGCGCCGACGCGGGCTTTGGTCGCCGCCGCTTTATAGTCGTCGCTTTCCACAGTTTCTCGGTAAGCGTCGAGGAGTTTTTTATAACGGTCGGGGTGGTCGTTCTTCAGGTTGGAGTGGGTGATGAGGCCAGTGATGTTGCCGCCGATGAGGGGAACGGAATTTGCGCCGAGTTTTTTAGTTCGTCGTTGAGTAAGGGCGCATTGAGGTTGTCGGGGTCGGAGTCGTTGACGAGGGCCAGAACCCGAAGATTATCCATGATTGAATTTGCGCCTTGAGCCGCGGTGATTTCGAAATCCACTTGATTTCCCGCTAGAGCCGTGCGCAGAGGCGCGCCGCCGTTGTAGGTGACAAAGCGGATGTTCTCCGCAGGAATGCCCAACTCTTTCAACATAATCAGCGTCTGGATATGACCGCCGTTGCCGTTGATGATTCCGGAGCTGACTTTGCCGGGCTCGCGCATGGCGTTCACAAGCTCTTCCAGCGTTTGGTAAGGGCTGTCTTTGTGAACGGCGATGATGCCATAGTCATTCCATTGGGCGTTGAGGAGAGAGAAATCCTCCCATTTGACGGGGGCGCCGCCAACCAGAATGGCGTTGGCCAGATAGGGGGTGGCCTGCATCGCCAGCAGCGTGTGCCCGTCGGCGGGTTGCTGCATGAAATAGGCCGCGCCCAACCCGCCCGAGCCGCCCGGACGGTTTTCGATGGTTATGGGCGTGTTCAGCCGCGGCGACATATGTTCCGCAAGAGAGCGCGCCAGACGATCAGCGCTGCCGCCGGCCTTAAAGGGAACAACGATGCTTATGGGTTGGTCCGGCCATTCTTCTGCTTGGGCCGGCTGGCTAAAATTCGCCGCGCCAAAGGCGGCGACGCCAAGGGCGGCGACGCCGGCCATCGCCATGCGTCCGGCTTTGCGTAATGTCGATCGAATCCCCGTTTCAATGTCATTCATATGCTCGCTCCTCCAGCATGCGACGGTTCCTCCCATGGAGTTCGTCTGACAATCAATGTCTCTTAAAAAGTGACCATAGTCATTTTGTTATGTCAATAGAACAAATATCTTGGCAGGTGTTGAAGAACCCGTTAGTATTTCGGTAAAAGCAGGCCGTTCGAACTCGAAAGGCGTATAAAATCATGCAGCTATCAGGAGATTCCGCCCGAGAGGCGAATCCATGGCCAAAGCATCACCAAGTTTACATGGTGTTGATGCAGCAAATTCGTGAAGGGTATTTCCCTGCTGATAAAGCGATGCCGAACGAGATGCTTCTGGCGGAGCAATTCGGCGTGTCCCGCATCACCATCCGCAAGGCGATGGAGCGGCTGGAGCGCGAGGGCGCGATTGACAGAGCGCGTGGACGAGGGACGTTCGTGCGTCCAGCTTCCATCAAATCGCCGGTTTCCGCCAGTCTGTCAGGATCTTTGGAAAATCTGATCGCCATGGGCCTTGAGACCGATGTGCGGGTGGTGGAGTTTTCTTATGTGGCGGCGTCTGCGCAGGTTTGCGCCGCGCTTGAAGTGGCCGACGGCGTGAATGTTCAGAAGGTCATTCGCGTGCGCAGTCACAAGGGGGTCGCCTTTTCTTATTTGACCACATTCGTGCCGGAGGATATCGGCCGCACTTATGATCAGGATGATTTGAGTGCGCAGCCTTTGTTGCGTCTTTTGGAGCGAGGCGGCGCGAAAATCGCCCGGGCTGAACAGGTGATTTCGGCGACGCTCGCGGTCCCCGACGTGGCGGATCTTCTGGGGATTGAGCCGGGAGCTGCGCTTATCAGCATTCGCCGGATCGTGCGCGATGAGAATGAGCGCCCGGTAGAATATATTTGTGGGCTTTATCGCCCGGACACATACGAGCATCAGATGAGCTTTGACCGGGATCATGCCGGCGCGGCGCGATTTTGGAAGCCATAAGGAAATATTCGTGACATGACTTCTTTGCCTGACTTGCTGCAGAACAGGACCAGCGCCTTGATCGCTCCCGGCGTCTATGACGCATTCACCGCTTTGCTGGCGGAAAAGGCGGGGTTCGACTGTCTTTACCTTTCGGGAGCTTCGGTGGCTTACACTCGTTTGGGGCGGCCAGACCTTGGTTTGACAAGCGTTTCTGAAATGGTGGATACGATCGCATTGATCGCAGACCGGGTGTCGTTGCCGCTGATTGTCGATGGCGATACAGGCTTTGGCAACGCTTTGAACGTTCAGCGCACAATACGTTATTATGAGCGCGCGGGCGCCGCCGCCATTCAACTGGAAGATCAAAGCTTTCCCAAACGTTGTGGGCATTTGAGCGGTAAAACGCTGGTGTCGAGCGATGAAATGGTGGGGAAAATCCGGGCGGCGAAGGATGCGCGGCGCAGCGAAGACTTTCTGGTTATCGCCCGTACCGACGCTATCGCCGTCGAAGGTTTTGACGCGGCCATGACGCGGGCGGAGCGTTATGTGGAGGCGGGGGCGGACATTCTATTCATCGAGGCGCCGCGCAATCGTGAAGAGCAGGCGGAGATTGGTCGCCGGTTCGGAGGACGCGTGCCTCTTTTGGCGAATATGGTTGAGGGAGGCGAGACGCCTGTCACCTCGGCGCAAGATTTACACCAAATCGGTTATTCAGTGGTGATTTTCCCTGGCGGCGCCGCCCGGGCGGTTCTGCGTCAGGCTACTGACTATTATGAGAGCTTGAAGCTCCATGGGACAAATGAGCCGTTTCGAAACCGCATGGCGGATTTCGACGAGCTGAATGCGGCCATTGGGCTTGGAGAGTTGCTGGAGGCTTCTAGCGGCTATGAGTAGGTTGAGAGGAAGCCCTCTTGACCCTTGAATAAATGCACGGTTCATCCCCATCGAACCTGAAAGGCGCCTCCATTGGAGGCGTCTTTTTTATCGGCTTTCACGCCATATCCGCCCATCAAGCGCGCTGCGTTGGTTGCGATCTTCCAGTTTGCGCGTTTTTATGCATTATAAGCGGGCTGACCGAGAATAATTGAGATATATTGACAAGCGAAGCAATTATATGCACCTATCAAGCTGTTCTTGAGGTACGTATATCATTGGGGGGATGAATGAAGACGATCAAGGGACCAGCTTTGTTTCTTGCGCAGTTCGCGGGAGATGAAGCGCCGTTTAATTCATGGGATTCGGTCACGAAATGGGCTGCGGATTGCGGCTATAAAGGCGTGCAGGTTCCCAGTTGGGATGGACGTTTGATCGATCTTGATAAGGCGGCGACGTCACGCGACTATTGCGACGAGTTCAAGGGCGTCGCCCGGGCGAACGGCGTTGAAGTCACTGAATTATCCACTCATTTGCAAGGGCAGCTTGTGGCCGTGCACCCAGCCTATGACGAGGCTTTTGACGGCTTCGCCGCGCCGCATGTGCGCGGCGATCCAAAAGCGCGGCAGGCTTGGGCCGTGGATCAGGTGATGAAGGCGATCAGCGCTTCGAAGCTGATGGGAATTGGCGCGATGGCGTCCTTCTCAGGCGCTCTGGCCTGGCCTTATGTCTATCCGTGGCCCCAGCGTCCGGCGGGGCTTATTGAAACGGCCTTTGACGAGCTGGCGGCGCGTTGGCGCCCGATTCTCGATCACGCCGATGAAAATGGCGTTGACGTTTGTTATGAAATTCATCCGGGTGAGGACCTGCACGACGGCGTCACCTTCGAAATGTTCTTGGAACGTCTGAACGGTCATCCGCGTTGCAATATGCTGTATGATCCGTCGCATTATATTCTGCAGGCGCTCGATTATCTGGACAATATCGACATCTATCGCGACCGGATCAAAATGTTCCATGTGAAGGACGCCGAGTTCAACCCCACGGGACGTCAGGGGGTTTACTCCGGCTATCAGAGCTGGACGAACCGCGCCGGCCGTTTTCGCTCTCTTGGAGATGGGCAGGTTGATTTTGGCGCGATTTTCTCGAAACTTTCCGCGAATGACTTTGACGGCTGGGCGGTCGTTGAGTGGGAGTGCTGTTTGAAGCACCCTGAGGACGGCGCGAGGGAAGGCGCTGAATTCGTCAAGCGGCATATCATTCGCGTGACGGAAAAGGCTTTTGACGACTTTGCCGATGGGGGAACGGACGAGGAAGCCAATCGGCGGATGCTGGGTCTGTGAGCGCCGGCTCTTTTAACGACGACAAATAAATCTTGATTGCGCGTACTGACTAAAATTCCTGGGGAGGATCAATGTCGATCGAAGCGAAAAACGAACAACGCCACAGGCATATCCGACTGGGGATGGTGGGAGGCGGAAATGACGCCTTCATTGGCGGCGTGCACCGGATGGCCTCGCGCTTGGACGGTTATTTTGATCTTGTGGCTGGGGCGTTGTCGTCCACGCCGGAGCGCTCAAGGGAGTCCGGCCGGGTTTTGGGGCTGGATGAAGATCGTATCTATAGCGATTACAAGCAGATGGCTATTCGCGAGGCGAGGCTGAAGAATGGCGTTGAGGCGGTTTCGATCGTGACGCCGAATCATTTGCATTATCCGGTGGCGAGAGAGTTCCTGAAACGGGGAATTCACGTCATCTGCGACAAGCCGCTGACCTCCAATCTGGCGGACGCCAAGAAATTGGCGAAATTGGCGGAAGCGTCAAACGCCTTGCTGATTCTAACTCATAATTACACCGGCTATCCCATGGTGCGTCAGGCGCGCGAAATGGTGCGCAATGGCGAGCTGGGAACCATTCGGGTGGTTCAGGCCGAATATCCGCAGGACTGGCTGAGCGAGCCGGTGGAGCATGAAGGCTCCAAACAGGCGGAATGGCGGACGGATCCGGCGCGTTCCGGCGCGGGCGGCTCCACGGGCGATATCGGCACCCATGCGTTTAATCTGATCAATTTCGTCACGGGTCTTTCTCTTGAGAGCTTGAGCGCGGATCTGCAAAGCTTCGTGGAAGGCCGCGTGCTGGACGACAACGCTCATGTGATGCTGCGCTTTGACGGGGGCGCGCGAGGAATGTTGTGGGCGAGCCAGGTGTCGCCGGGAAATGAGAACGCTTTGAAGCTGCGGGTCTATGGAACGAAAGGCGGCTTGGAGTGGTCGCAGGAAGATCCAAATTATCTGTGGTTCACGCCCTTGGGCGAGCCGAAGCGCCTGTTGACGCGGGCGGGGGCGGGAACGGGCGCGGCCGCCGGGCGCGTGAGCCGGGTTCCGCCAGGCCATCCGGAAGGCTATCTGGAAGGCTTCGCGACAATTTACGTGGAGGCGGCGCGAGCGATTCTCGCCAAACAAAGCGGCGAAGACCTTGCCGCGGATGTGATCTATCCCACGGTACATGATGGAGTGGCGGGGGTGGCCTTCGTGGAGGCCTGCGTCGCGTCTTCGAAGAAAAACAGCGCTTGGGTAAAGCTTTAGGCGAAGGTGAGACGCCCATGACGGCTAGCCCAAAATTGAACGCCGCCGCGCCGCAAACGTCTCCCGTCGCCACTTTGGCGTTGGCGAAAGTTTCTCGGTTGTTTGGACCGGTGCAAGTTCTGTTCGACGTGGATTTCGATCTTTTTCCGGGCGAAGTTCATGCATTGATTGGAGAAAATGGCGCGGGAAAATCCACCATGATGAAAATCATGAGCGGATATCTCGCGCCCAGTCGGGGGAGCGTGCTTCTTGACGGTGAGGCGCGTCACTTCGCCAGCTCGCAAGAGGCGGAGGACGCCGGCGTTATTTTGATCCATCAGGAATTCAATCTGGCGGAAGAGCTAACGGTCGAGCAGAACATCTTTCTTGGCCGCGAGCTTCGCCGCGGCTTCTGGCTGGATCACGCCGCTATGCGTGCGAAAACCCAAGCGCTTCTGGATGAGCTGGAGTGCAAAGTCGATCCCGGCGCCAAGGTTTGCGATATTTCGGTTTCAGACAAGCAGATGGTGGAAATCGCCAAAGCCTTGTCGCGCAACGCCCGTGTGTTGATCATGGATGAGCCGACGGCGGTGCTGACCAACCGCGAGGCGGCGGTGTTGTTCAAGCAGGTTTCAAAGCTCAAGGCGCGTGGAACGGCGATTCTTTACACCTCTCACAAATTGGAGGAGGTGAGCCAACTCGCCGACCGCATCACCGTTTTGCGCGATGGGCGCAAGGTGATCACCCAGCCGGCCGAGCAGCTGTCTGAAGACGCCATGGCGCAGCATATGGTGGGGCGGGAGCTGTCCAATCTCTTTCCGCCGAAACCGGCCGATTGCGCTGGCGAGATTGTTCTTGAAGCGAAAAATCTGACGGTCGCAGGAGGCGTCACAGGCGCCAGTTTCACTTTGCGGCGAGGGGAGGTTTTGGGCTTTTCCGGTCTTGTGGGGTCTGGCCGCACGGAACTGATGGAGGGGCTTGTGGGGCTGCGCTCTGTTCAAGGCGAAATTGCGGTGAACGGAGAGAGCGTCAAAATCAACTCGGTTCAAGGTGCGGCCAGAGCAGGCATCGCCTATCTGACCGAGGATCGCAAGGGGAGGGGGCTTTTGCTGCGCCAGACCATGCGGCCAAATCTGACTCTGTTTTCTTTAGCCCGTTTCACGAAAATACTGGTGGACGGCAAGGCGGAGAACAAGGCGCTGGACCGGGCGATTGAAGAGTTCGACATTCGCGCGCCTACGCGGCAAGTGCAGGTGGGAAATCTTTCTGGCGGCAATCAACAAAAGCTGCTGTTGGCGAAAATCATGCTTAATCTGCCGGAAATCGTCATTATTGACGAACCGACCCGCGGAATTGATATCGGCACAAAACAGCAAATTTACCAGTTTATTCGCACGCTTGCGGATGAAGGCAAAAGCGTGATCGTGATCTCGTCTGAAATGGCGGAAGTGATCGGGCTCGCCAGCCGGGTTTATGTGATGCGCGCCGGACGCGTCACCGGCGAAGTTGTCGGCGAGGACATCAATGAAGATGTCATTGTTCGCTATGCTATGGGACTTGAGGGCGGAAAGTATCAAAACAATGACGAATAACGCGAGCCAATCCTCCAAAAATCCGGCTGGGTTGAAACTGGACTTTCATGTTCTGGGCCCCGTAATCGCGCTGCTTGTTTTGCTGGCGGTCGGCGCGATCATGAACCCGAATTTTCTCAGCTATGGCAACATGACCAATGTGCTGGCGCGTTCAGCCTTCATCGGAATTATCGCCGTGGGCATGACGTTCGTGATCACCAGCGGCGGACTGGATTTGTCGGTGGGCTCCATGGCGGCTTTCGTCGCGGGGATGATGATTCTATTGATGAATGCGCTCGTGCCTGTCATGGGAGCGGGCTGGGGAACCATTCTCGTGGGAATGGGCGCGGCCTTGGCGCTGGGGTTCGCCGCCGGGCTGGTGAACGGTTTGCTGATCACGCGGGCGCGTATTGAGGCCTTTATCGTCACGCTCGGCACCATGGGAATTTTCCGCTCGCTGGTGACTTGGCTAGCGGATGGGGGCACGCTGTCGCTGGATTTCTCCGTGCGCGAAATTTATCGCCCGGTTTATTATTCCGGCGTTCTGGGCGTGGCTTGGCCGATTATCGTTTTTGCGATGATCGCGATTATCGGCGAAATCATCATGCGGCACACAGCTTTCGGGCGTCACTGCGCGGCCATTGGCTCCAATGAGCAGGTGGCGCGTTACTCGGCGGTGCACGTGGATAAGGTGCGCACGGCTACCTATGTTTTGCTTGGGGCGCTTGTGGGTGTGGCCACGATCATGTATGTGCCGCGCCTTGGTTCCGCCTCCAGCTCTACAGGCGTGCTTTGGGAGCTTGAGGCCATCGCCGCCGTGATTATCGGCGGAACCATGCTTAAGGGAGGTTTTGGGCGTGTGTGGGGAACCGTGGTTGGCGTGTTGATTCTCAGCCTGATCGACAATCTTCTGAACCTTACGGATCTGGTCAGTCCTTATCTCAATGGGGCGATTCAGGGAATGATTATCATTTTGGCTGTCGTTCTGCAGCGTCAGAAAAAAGCGGAACGGTAAGCCGGCATCCCCCGGGAGGGGAAACAAGGGAGCGAGATGATGAAATTTGCAGTAAAATTGGGAGCTTTGGCGCTTGGCGCCATGATGGCGGCGCCTTTGGCGGCGCAAGCGGCCGACACGAAAGTTATCGGCGTGTCTATTCCCGCAGCCACTCATGGCTGGGCGGGCGGCATGAATTATCATGCGCAGGAAGCCATCGCCCGGCTTGAGGAAACCTATCCGCAGCTTGATTTCGTTCTGGCTACGGCTGGCGACGCTGGCAAACAAGTGTCTGACATTGAAGATATGATGGCGACGCGCAATATCGACGCTTTGGTCGTGCTGCCATTTGAGTCCGATCCCTTGACTGGTCCGGTCAAGCGGGTGTCGGACGCCGGGAAGTTCGTCACCGTTGTTGATCGCGGCCTGTCGCAAGACGGGATCGAAGATCTCTATGTCGCGGGCGACAACAAAGGTTTCGGCGAAGTATCAGGCGCCTTCTTCAAAGAAATGATGCCGGACGGCGGCAAGATCGTCGCCTTGCGCGGCATTCCCACAACAATTGACAATGAGCGCGTTGAAGGATTTCAAGCCGCTATCGAGGGGACCGATATTGAAATCCTCGCCATGGAGCATGGCAATTGGAACCGGGACAAGGCGTTTGAAGTCATGCAGGACTTCCTGTCGAAATATCCGAAAATCGATGCCGTTTGGGCTTCTGACGACGATATGACGGTTGGCGTTCTGGAGGCTATTAATCAGGCTGGGCGTCAGGACGAAATGTGGGTCTTGGGCGGCGCCGGCATGAAGGAAATGATCAAGCGCGTTCAAGATGGCGATAAAATTGTTCCAGCCGACGTGACTTATCCTCCGGCGATGATTGCGACGGCGATCGAAATGACGGCGTTGAAATTCGTTTCAAACGCCCCGGTTGAAGGGCGCTTCACGATCGATTCGGTTCTGGTGACTAAGGACAACGCTGCGCAATATTACTTCCCGGATTCGCCATTCTAATTAAAGCTTTGCGACGAGCTGGGATCGAAAAATCGAACGGCGCCTTTCGGCGCCGTTTTTTATTGTGGGGTTCATTGAAGCGTTTATGGAGAAGGTTTTATGGGGCGGCGGGGCCATTCGCCTCGCCGCGCCCGCCGCGTTCAAAGAGCGCGGCCCTCATTTATGCGGCTCAAACCTTCGCGGGCGATTTTGTTGGACGCGTCGATGCCTATGGCCCGGTTATAGGACCGTCGCGCGTCTTTGTCTTTGCCCAAAGCCTCCAGAGCGACGCCACGGTTCGCCCATGCAATAGATGAGCGTTTGTCTCTGGTCACCGCGTCCGTGAGGTCAGATAAAGCCGATTTAGGATCATCAAGAGCGAGATAGGAAATGCCGCGAGCAATATAAGGCTCCGAGGCGTTGGGATCCAGGCCAATGGCGGCCGCGAAGTCCTCAATGGCTTTGGGCTGCTGGTTTTGAGCTTGGTAGATCAGGCCGCGATTGTGATAGGCTCGGGCGTCGCCTGGGTTGAGGCGGATGGCGGCGTTGAAGTCCGCCAGCGCTTGAGGGTAAAGTCCGTTCTGACGATAAGTATTGCCGCGCCCGACCAGCGCCGATTCATAATTCGGATTGATCGTCAACGCTTGATTGTAGTCTTTCAACGCCGCCGCTGAATCGCCCATGCGCCGATAAACGAGCGCCCGGTTGGCGTAGGCCTGATAAGATGTTGGATCGAGACGGATGGCGGTGTTGAAATCCTTGATCGCCTGATCATATTTTTTGGCGCGCCCGTAAGCGATGGCGCGCGTGTTATAGGCCGCCGCGTCCGCCGGGTTGTTTTCAATCACCGAGGAGAGAGAGGCTATATTGGCGGTGGATCCGGGGGAGCTGATGCCTGACGATTGACAGGCCGCCAATAAAATGGCGGCTGCAAAAAGGGGTAGGGCGGTAAGGGCGCTTTGGCGCGTCATTCGCTTCAGGCGCCTTTCGCAGGACATTGCAGCTCGCCTCGCGCCAAAATCATTCATCTCATCGATCTCCTAAGAAAGCGTCGATAGAAACTAGGATGAACCTGTTTCTAACTCTTTAAAACATATAGGGGAACATGTAGTGAAGAAATTTACGCGCTGTCTCTTCACGTATTTACGACGTGATTTTCAAGGTTGTCGGCGCCTGACTAAACCTTGCCGCATGTAAAGCTTGTCGTGAGGCGTGAAAACAGGTTTAAACGAAAAAAACGGATCGCCAGAATGACGACCCGTAAATTTCCGCAACTTATGAAGTTCCAGAAACTTCAATCGCTTCGCATGCCGTCTTAACGGCGCGGCGCGGCGACCTTGCCTGGAATCAAACCTTCACGCTGAGCGCGTTTACGCGCCAGCTTGCGCGCGCGGCGAATTGCTTCAGCCTTTTCACGCGCCCTCTTTTCAGAAGGTTTTTCATAATGACCACGAAGTTTCATCTCACGAAAGATGCCTTCGCGTTGCATTTTCTTTTTGAGCGCCTTGAGCGCTTGATCGACATTGTTGTCGCGAACCAGAACCTGCACGCGTTTTTTCCCATCCTGCACGCGCAAGCGCATAGCGCTCAACGCATCTTCATGAAAACCAGTTGCCCGGAAGCAAAACGAAGCCGCCGCCTGAATAAACTTTAAGTGGCCGTCGCGAATGCAACGCCCAACGTGGCGCATTGTCTATCAGATGGATTGTGACTTGTCCACCTGTTAGAATGCGCTTTCGGCGGTTTTTCCAAGTGTTCTGGAAAAAATTCCGGACACTCTCATATGGTAAGTTCTAGCATTATATTTCCTTTATGACAAAGTGATTGTAAAATTTTATTGATTTCAGCTGAGGAATTTACATGTGCCGATGGCTTGCATATTGCGGTTCGCCGATTTTTCTTGAGGATCTCGTCACGCGGCCTGGACACTCGCTGCTTGATCAAAGCAGGCGGTGCAGCGAAGCCAAGGTCGACACCAACGGCGACGGCTTTGGCGTGGGATGGTTTGGCGAACGGGACACGCCGGGGCTTTACCGGGATGTTCAGCCTGCCTGGAGCGACGATAATTTGCTCTCGCTGAGCGCGCAAATACGTTCGCGTTTCTTTTTCGCTCATGTTCGGGCGTCCACCGGCACGGCGACCAGCCGCGCAAATTGCCATCCGTTTTCCAAAGATCAGTGGCTGTTCATGCATAACGGCCAGATTGGCGGTTATGATAGGGTTCGCCGCAAGATAGAAGCGTTGATCGACGATGATTTATATCTTCATCGCATGGGGACGACAGATAGCGAAGCGCTGTTCCTGACGCTGCTTGGGCGTGGGTGTTTTGACGGCGCCGCCGAACAGGTCGCGCAAAAGGTCGCCGCTGTGCTTGGCGAAATCCGCGCGATTATGACGGCTGCGGACATTCATGAGCCGTTGAGGGTCACCGCGGCCTTTGGGGACGGGAAAACCTTGCGAGCGATTCGCTATTCGAGCGACGCTTTTGCGCCGTCTTTGTATTTTAGGCGGTGCCAGTTGGGATTGAGCGTGGTCTCGGAGCCTTTGGACGAGACTGGGGTGGAATGGCGTTCCGTTCCCTCTGGGCATTTATTGACTTTCAGCGGCGAGGCGGCGCCGGAATTCGTCTCTCTTAAGGTTCCTTGCATGCAAGAGGAATGGGGGCGCGACGTGGCGCGGGCCCAGCCAGAGTTGACGCCTGCGCAATAAGGGTTTTCTTTTAGCCGCGACTTGGTTTTGAAGATGCGCGCGACTGTGTTCTTGCTGGACTTCGCCGGAGCTTCGGCATAGGACGGCGATGTACTTGAATGTGTTTTAGTCTTTTGCCGATTTATTGGAACATCATATGCTTCTGGCTGAAAAATTCGGCTCCGCAAACGCGGGGTCCAAGGGGCTTTGGTTGTCGGAGATCAAGGCGAGTTTGATGCTCGGCTTGCCGATTGTCGGCGCGCAACTTGCTCAAATGGCGATCAACACCACCGACGTGATCATGATCGGCTGGCTTGGAGCGGAAGAGCTGGCGGCGGCGGTTCTAGCGTTCAACCTGTATATTCTGTTCTGGCTGTTCGGATTGGGGTTGCTGCAGGCGGTGATCCCGCTTGCCGCGCGGGCTCGCGGTCAACGAAACCCGCGCGAGTTGCGCCGCGTCGTGCGCATGGGGTTCTGGGTGGTTGTCGCCTATAGCGCGCCCTGTATGATCGTGCTCTGGCATACGCAAGACATTCTGTTGTTCCTGGGGCAAGACGCGGGCGTTTCAGCGCTCTCCGGGCAATATATGCAAGTGATGATGTGGGCGTTCCTGCCCTCGCAAGCGACCATGGCGGTTCGCGGGTTCGTCACGGTGATGGGAAAAGCGCAGGTCGTTTTGTGGACCACTGTCGCCGGCGCGATTTTGAACGCGGTGTTCGACTATGTTTTGATATTTGGCGCTTTTGGCGCGCCGCGCCTTGAAATGGTGGGCGCGGGGATCGCGTCGGTGGCCACCGCGACGCTGACTTTCCTGATGATACTCGCCTATGTTCTGTTTCAGCGCCAGTTGCGGCGCTATTCGATCTTCGGTCGGATCTGGCGATCCGACTGGCCGGCTTTCTGGCAAATTTTGCGATTGGGATGGCCGATCGGCGCCACCTTGCTCTATGAAGTAGGCTTGTTTTCCGCAGCTTCGGTGTTGGTTGGTTGGCTGGGAACGGTGCAACTGGCCGCTCATGGGATCGCGCTGCAATTGTCGTCTATCGCCTTCATGATCCCGCTGGGATTGGGGCAGGCGGGCATGATTCGCGTAGGGCTGGCGGCGGGCGCTAATGATCATGCCGGAGTTGGCAGAGCTGGATGGACGGCGATGGGCGTGTCGTTGGTGACGATGATCGCGGCGGCGTTGGTGTTCTGGCTGTTTCCTGAAACATTGATGAGTCTGTTTTTGAACTCTGAAAATCCAGAATCTCAGGCGATTTTCGCGTTTGGCGCGTCTTATTTGGCGATCGCCGCGCTGTTTCAGGTGTTCGACGGCGCGCAGGTCGTCGGCGCAAATATTTTGCGAGGACTGTCGGACACGCATATGCCGATGATTTTCGCTTTCGTCGGCTATTGGATTATCGGCTTTTCCCTCGCCTATACGTTAGGGTTTCCTGCTGGACTGGGAGGCGTTGGCGTTTGGCTTGGTCTGGCTTCGGGACTGGCGTTCGTGTCGGTTTTGCTGGTCTGGCGGTTCGCATTGCGTGAAAAACTCAGGCTGGTGGAACGCTCAGCCTGAGTTGAGGTTTGTTGCGAATTCTGCACGGCGCGAAGCGTTATTTCGCCGCCGTCCGTGGGGAGAGACGGTTTACATGACCCATCTTCCGGCCGGGTCTGCTTTGAGCTTTGCCATAGAGGTGCAGGACGGCGTTTGGTTCGCGTAATATGTCTCGCCAGCCGTCGGCGTCGCCGCCAATAAGGTTCTCCATGACCACGTCGCTGTGGCGGGTGGGATCGCCAAGGGGCCAGCCGGCGACGGCGCGGATATGTTGTTCGAACTGGGAGACGGCGCAGGCGTCATCCGTCCAATGGCCGGAGTTATGAACGCGCGGCGCGATTTCGTTGATGATCAGTCTTTCGCGACCATCTTCGCGTAGCACAAACATTTCAACGCCCATCACGCCGATATACTCCAAGGAATTGGCGATGGATTTGGCCAGAGCGCAGGCGCGCGCCATTGTTTCCGCCTCCAGATTAGCGGGAACGGTGGAGGTCTTCAGGATATGATTTTCGTGATGGTTTTCCGTGGCGTCATAAGCGGCGGTTTCTCCGCTTGCGCCGCGGGCGACGATAACGGAGACTTCACGCTCAAAGGGGATCAAAGCCTCAAGAATGGAGGGCGCGTAGGCGAGAGTCTCCAAAGCGCCAGCGGCGGCGGCGATTGATTTCAGCATCACCTGACCTTTGCCGTCGTATCCCATGCGCCGGGTTTTTAAAACGCCCGCGCCGCCAAAGGCCTTCAAGGCCGCCTCCAGGTCGGCTTCGCCGTCAATGGGGGCGAAGTCAGCCACGGGGACGCCTGCGTCGCGCAGGAATGTTTTTTCATGCAGCCGGTCTTGCGAGACGCTAAGGGCGCGTGGACCGGGGCGCACCGGGCGCCGGGAGCGCAAGTAGTCGGCGGTGGGCGCGGGGACGTTCTCAAATTCATAGGTGATCACGTCGGCGCTATCGGCGAACCGCGCGAGGGCGTCTTGATCGTCATAGGCGGCGATTGTGACTTGAGCGGAGACGTCAAAGGCGGGACTGGCTTCATCAGGGCAAAACACATGGGTTTTCAAGCCAAGGCGCGCCGCCGCCAGCGCCAGCATGCGTCCAAGCTGACCGCCGCCTAGAACGCCTATAGTGTCGCCGGGCTTGAGAGCTTTAACAGGCGCGCTCATGCTTTATCCTCGTCGACGGGGGCCTCCGCCACCGCCGCGCTTTGGCGCGCGCGCCATGCGTCAAGACGGCTCGCCAGTTCCGGATCGCTCAGGGCGAGAACCGCCGCGGCCAGCAGAGCGGCGTTCACGGAGCCGGCCTTGCCGATGGCGAGAGTTCCAACGGGAACGCCGGCTGGCATCTGGACGATGGAAAGCAGGCTGTCCTGGCCTTTGAGCGCACGGGATTCTACAGGCACGCCAAAAACGGGCAAGGGCGTCATGGCGGCGGCCATGCCCGGCAGATGCGCCGCGCCGCCCGCGCCGGCGATAACCACCTTGAAGCCTGCGTCTCGCGCTCCATGAGCGAAGTCATATAGACGCTGCGGCGTTCTGTGCGCCGATACGATCTTGGCTTCATAGCTTATCTGGAGGGCGTCCAAAGTGTCCGCCGCGTGTTTCATTATTGGCCAGTCGGACTGGCTGCCCATGATGATCGCGACTTGGGGGGTTGGCGACGGCATGGATTCTCCAATTTTTTGAGCGCCTGACGATACGTGACGTTAAGTTAAATGGCTTTCCGCGTCGGGAAAATGAGAATGATGCGGGATACAGAAGTGGGCGCTCCTTCGCAAGAGGCGCGGCCTGTCTGAATTCAGGCGATGATGTCAGGGAATAATTTATCTTCCAATTGGCAAACCCTGTCTTTGATGCAGAGTTTTTTCTTTTTTAGTCGCTGAAGCTGCAAGGCGTCCGCCCGCCCGCTTGCGCTCAACGCGTCGATGGCCATGTCTAAATCCCGGTGCTCCAAACGTAATTTAGCCAATTCGACCCGTATTTCCTGCTCATCCAGATCGTTACTCATAAGCGCGTACTCTGTCACCAAGGCGATTTCGTCGATAAACGATGCATATGTGTGTTGGATTTGCGCATTTTCTCACAGGTTTTGCAAGCTTCACGAATCTTCATTTCTTTTTCTGAGCATGTCGGCGATCTGAAACGCCCGCGAATGGGGTGGAAATTCACAACTGGCTAACTATCTCTCTAAGTGGGCATTCTTTATGGCCCTAGACGAACCGGAATAGTTCGACAGATAAGCTTGTTATGTGTCAAACTTCCGTTGTTTCCGATGATAAAGACAAGGAGTTGTCCATGTCAGTACAGTCGCATCTCAGTGAACTTGAACGCCGTCACGCGGATCTTGAACGTCAATTGGAACAAGCTAAACACCACCCTAGCGTTGATTCTCTTGAAATCGCCGAGATGAAAAGGCGCAAGCTTCTGTTGAAAGATGAGATCAAGCGTCTCAGCGAGGCGGAAACAATCCACTGAGTTGCCCGCTCAAGATCTAAGGACATCTCGAGCGCATCTGTATGACGTTCGTTCTCGCAGGGTGAGCTTCATTTACCTGTTGCGTTAAAAGAAGCTCATGCTGGAACGAAGCATCATAGAGCTGGATTGCAAAAATCAGCGGCGCGAACCATTCCAGCTTCGCGCCGGCTGTTTAAGCTTTAAAGGCCGCGGGTGACCGCGGCTTTCTGGCGGAAAGGGGCCGTGTTGATGTTTTTCTACAGCGCCCCGCTACAATAATTTCGCCCGCTCCCGAAGCGTGAATTTTTGTATTTTTCCTGTCGAAGTTTTGGGAATTTCCTCAAATACGACGTGTTTCGGCGTCTTGAAACCGGCTAGGCGTTCTTTGCAAAAAGCCATGATCTGCGCGCCGGTTAAGCATGCGCCGGGCTTGAGCTCGACAAAGGCGCAAGGCGTTTCGCCCCATTTCTCATCCGGTTTGGCGACAACGGCGGCGGAGGCGATCAGCGGGTGTTTGAACAAAACCTCCTCCACTTCGATGGAGGAGATATTTTCGCCGCCGGAGATGATAATATCTTTGGAGCGGTCTTTCAGTTGTATGTAGCCGTCCGGGTGCAATACGCCAAGGTCGCCTGAATGAAACCACCCGCCGGCGAAGGCCGCCTTAGTGGCTTTAGGGTTCTTCAGATATCCCTTCATGACGACATTGCCTCGAAACATGACTTCGCCGAGGGTTTCTCCATCGGCGGGAACGGGGGCGAGAGTTTGCGGATCGCGCACGCTCAGATCCTCAAGCGCCACGTAACGAACGCCTTGCCGGGCTTTTTTCGCCGCTTGCGCTTGCTGCTCCAACAAGTCCCACTCCCGTTTCCAGTCATTGACCACCGCCGGTCCATAGACCTCTGTCAGCCCATAAAGGTGGGTGACGTTGAAGCCGGCCTCCGCCATTGCGCCGAGCACTGTTTCGGGGGGCGGCGCCGCGGCGGTGAAGAACTCCACGGTTCTGCCCGACAGGTCGCGCTTGTCGTTGTCCGCCGTGTTTAACAATGTCGACATGATGATGGGCGCGCCGCACAAATGGGTGACCTTTTCGTCGGCTATGGCGTCCCAAATGGGCTTTTGCCGGACGTTGCGCAAACAGACGTGGGTTCCAGCGACAAGAGACAACGACCACGGAAAGCACCAGCCGTTGCAATGGAACATGGGCAAGGTCCAGAGGTAGACGGGGTGCTTGGCCATGGCGGCGGTAATGACGTTGGCCTGCGCCAGCAAGTAGGCGCCTCGGTGGTGATAGACCACGCCTTTCGGGTCGCCGGTGGTGCCGGAGGTGTAGTTGAGGGCTATGGCGTCCCATTCATCTTCGGGCAGGCTCCAGTCGAAATTTGGGTCGCCAGCCTCCAGAAAGGCCTCGTAGTCATGGGAGCCGAGACGTGCGCCGTTTTGCGGGAATTCGAGGTCATCGTAGTCGATCACCAGTGGCGAGACGCGGGCCAGAGTTAAGGCTTCACGCATGAGAGATGAAAATTCACGGTCGGTGATCAAGACTTTCGTTTCGGCGTGATCAAGCTGGAACGCGATGACGGCGGGGTCAAGCCGCGTGTTCATCGAATGCAAGACGGCGCCCGCCATGGGGACGCCATAGTGAGCCTCCAGCATGGGCGGGGTGTTGGAGAGCATGACTGACACGGTGTCGTTCTTGTCTACGCCTTTTTGGGTCAGCGCCGAGGCGAGGCGGCGCGCGCGTTCATAGAACGAACGGTAATCGCGACGAATATTTCCATGAACGATGGCGGTGTGTTCAGGAAAAACGCTGGCGGCGCGCGCCAGAAAGCTCAAAGGCGACAGCGCTGCGTAATTTGCGGCGTTTTTGTCCAGATCACGCGAAAACGCGGAGTTCTGGACGATATTTGCGTCGATCACAATTCTTCCTCCCTGAAACTGAAGGCTATGAAACGGTCATCTGCAAATGAGATCAAGGGTTTTGCGGCGGCGATGCGCTCAAAAGGCGGAAAATCCATCCCACAAGAGTTTGAGCGAGATTATCAGCACGGCCATATAAGTGAAGCGATAGAAAAACGCGGGGTTCACGCGTCTGACCAGCCATGCGCCTGCAAGGGTCGCCATGGGCGCTAGCGGCAAAAGAACCAGTGAAGTGGCCAGATTGGTCGCGTCGAATTGGCCAAGCAAGAAATAGGGGACCAGCTTGACCGCATTCACCGTCGTGAAAAAAATTACGGAGGTGCCGGCTAAAAGGCGCGGCGCCAGTCGCAGCGGCAACATATACATTTGATACGGAGGGCCGCCGGTGTGGCTGACGAAGCTGGTGAAACCAGCGATAACACCCCAGAATCTTCCGCTCATGGGGCGGTGCGGGCGAGGTTCGACGCGTTTTGCGCCGCCCATATAGTAATCCAGACAAAACAATAAGGCGACCGCGCCGACCAAAAGCCGGACGTGGGCTTCGGAAACATAAGCGGCCGTGGCCCAGCCGCAGCCGATGCCAATTATTCCCGCGGGCAGAAGGATCGCCAGACTGCGCTTGTCGTAGGTGCGTCGATAGACCGCAAGTCCTACAAGGTCCATGCACACCAGAATAGGCAGCATGATCCCCGCGGCCTGAACGGGGGGGATGACCAGACTCATAAGCGGAATGCCAAGCAACGAGAGCGCCCCGCCAAAGCCGCCTTTGGCCATACCCACCAATAAAACCGCGGGAATCGCGGCGGCGTAAAATAGCGGCAGATCAATTGGGGTCATGTGAAGGCGGCCAGATATGGGGCGGGAAGATGATGTGTGACAGCCCATTTTATGTTCGTCAATACCGCCCAATAGCTGATTGCATGACTATCCTTTCCTGGCGCACTGTGTTTGTGGGAGGCGCGTTCACATTCACGTGAGGGCGTTGATGGCGTCGCCGTTCAATTTGCGCGCCGCGCCGCGAGATGTTTGAGGAGGAGCAGTGAAATGACAAGTCGGTATCGGGAAACATATGAGGCGTGGCGGAGCGATCCGGAAGGGTTCTGGGCGACCGCCGCCGCGGAAATTGACTGGTCAAAGCCCTTTGAAAAAGTGTTCGACCCTGAAGGCGGCGTATATGGGCGGTGGTTCGCTGGCGGCGAGTGCAATACTTGTTACAATTGCCTTGATCGTCACGTGGAGCGGGGGCGCCCGGGCCAGACCGCGCTTATCTTCGATAGCGGGTATACGGGAAAGAAGCAGAGTTACAGCTATCAGGAACTGCTGGAGCATGTGCAGGCCATGGCCGCGGCGCTGTCCGATCAGGGCGTTGGCAAGGGTGATCGGGTGGTGATCTATATGCCGATGATCGCGCAGGCGGTGATGGCGATGCTGGCGTGCGCGCGTCTTGGGGCGGTGCACTCGGTTGTCTTTGGCGGGTTTGCTGCGCGGGAACTGGCGACGCGGGTCGATGATTGCACCCCCAAGGCGATTATAAGCGCGTCCTGCGGGTTGGAGCCTGGACGGGTGATCGCTTATAAGCCGCTACTGGACACGGCGCTGGACATCGCCGCGCATAAGCCGGAGGCGGTATTTGTTTTTCAGCGTGAGGAGGCTTTGGCCGAGTTGATTCCAGGCCGGGATCTTGATTTGGGTAAACTGATGGATGAGGCCCGGACGCAGGGGCGGCGCGTGGCGTGCACGCCCGTAGCGGCGACGGATCCGCTTTATATTCTTTACACTTCCGGCACCACGGGACAGCCGAAGGGCGTGGTTCGCGACAATGGCGGTCATATGGTCGCGCTCAAGTGGTCGATGCAAAACCTTTATGGGGTTGATCCGGGAGAGGTGTTCTGGACGGCGAGCGACGTTGGTTGGGTCGTAGGGCATTCTTACATTGTTTATGGACCGCTTCTGCATGGATGCACGACGCTGGTTTATGAGGGAAAGCCGGTTGGAACGCCGGACGCGGGGGCGTTCTGGCGCGTCATCGCCGAGCATGACGTTGTGTCCTTGTTCACGGCGCCGACAGCCTTCAGGGCGATCAAGAAAGAAGATCCCAAGGGAGACTTGATTGATAAATACGACCTTTCTCAGTTCCGTTCGCTGTTTCTAGCTGGCGAACGCGCCGATCCAGACACGATCATATGGGCGCAGGATAAACTCGGCGTTCCGGTTATCGATCATTGGTGGCAAACCGAGACGGGATGGGCCATCGCCGGCAACCCTGTGGGGCTTGGCATGTTGCCGGTGAAATACGGGTCTCCCGCTTGCGCGATGCCGGGCTATGACGTGCGAGCGGTTGACGAGGCTGGAAAACCATCCGCAGCAGGCGAGCTTGGGAACATCGTGATCAAATTGCCATTACCGCCTGGGTGCCTGACGACGTTGTGGCGAGCGGAAGAACGCTTCAGGCAGGCTTATATGGATGATTTTCCCGGATTTTATAAAACGGCCGACGCAGGGCTTTTGGATGAGGACGGTTATCTGTTCATCATGTCGCGCACGGACGATATTATCAATGTGGCGGGACATCGATTGTCCACCGGCGCAATGGAGGAAGTGCTCGCCAGTCATCCGGACGTGGCCGAATGCGCCGTTATCGGCGTCTCTGACACATTGAAAGGCCAGACGCCGATTGGTTTCGTGGTCTTGAATTCGGGTATTAACCGTCCGGATGAAGACATTCGCAAGGAGCTGGTGGCGTTGGTGCGGGAGAAAATAGGTCCTGTGGCGGCGTTCAAGATTGCGGTCGCCGTGGACCGTCTTCCCAAGACGCGTTCGGGGAAAATTCTGCGCGCGACTATGCGAAATATCGCCGATGGCGTGGACTTTAAAATGCCGGCGACCATTGACGATCCCGCTATTCTGGATGAAGTGGCGACGGCGTTGAAAACGCTGGGAATAAACGGGCAGGCGTGATTAGGTGATTGAACAGCGTCGACATAGGGTCGGGGAAGGCTTATGGTCGCGATGATCAAGCGACGTCAGGGGTGAGTTACGCGGATGGTTTCAGGTGCGCGCAACTTGCCTCAGCGGCGTGTTTTGCGATTTTACGGACAGCAATGAGGTTTCCCGGTGTCTATGGAAAATAAAGTAGCGATCGTCACGGGCGCGGCGAGCGGCATTGGTTACGCCGTCGCCAAGCGCTTTGTTCAGGAGGGCGCTAAGGTTGTTATCGCCGATGTGAACGATGAGCGCGGCGAGGCGGCCGAGGCCGAGCTGAAAGAACTCGGCGAGGCGCTTTACATCCACTGCAACGTCGCGGAAAAACTTGACGTGCGTAATCTGGTGGCGGGCGCGCTTGACGCTTACGGCGATATTGACGTTTTGGTCAATAACGCGGGCATTATCGCCACGGGAGACTTTCTTGATCTGGACGTGGCTGATTTCGATCGGGTGATGGCGGTCAATCTTCGCGGAGCGTTCTTGTGCTCGCAAGCGGTGGCGCGCCATATGGTGGAAAAGGTCAAAGAGGGAGGAAAACCGGGGGCGATCGTCAATATGTCTTCGGTCAACGCGGTTTTCGCAATTCCAAATCAAGTGCCCTATTCAGTCTCGAAAGGCGGCATGAACCAGCTGACCAAAGTCTCGGCGCTCGCCTTGGCTGAATACGGCGTGCGGGTTAACGCCATTGGCCCAGGCTCGATCATGACGGAAATGCTGGCCGCGGTGAATTCAGATCCCGCGGCGCGGGCGAAGGTGTTGTCGCGTACGCCCATGGGCCGTGTCGGCGAGCCGTCCGAGATCGCATCGGTGGCGCTTTTCCTCGCCTCCGACGAGGCAAGTTACATCACAGGCCAGACGATTTACGCCGACGGCGGGCGTTTGCCGCTCAACTACACAGTTGCGGCGCCTGAAGCCGACTGAATGTGAGCAATCAGCGCTTGCGGGCGATCCACGTTTTTTTCAGGCTCCGCGCTTCATCGCGGAGCCTGAATTTTTTAACCCGCCCGCAAATATATTCCTCCGCTTTTGGTTGATGTCAGACACCGCGCGTTGAATGTGGCCGCCTTCCATTCCTTAGGGCGTTGCCTTTGAACCAAGACGGAATTGGTTGGCTTAACTTTAAAACGCCTCGGGATAGGGTTGATCTTAATTTGCGACATATCAACCTGCGTATGCCGCAAGCTCGGATCAACGAAACGTCCGCACATTTTGCCCCTTTGGCGAATAGATCACTCAGCACAGGATCATATTGGGGCCAACACGAAGTAAACGTTTCTTGTGCTATATGGGCCAATAAACTGCACCGTGGTTGGGTATGCGGGGCTTTCAAAACTTTCGCTGAAAGTGCGCAACGTCGGTTTTTGCGAGGCGCTCAACCAAACTTACTGTTAAGCAGATGTGAAAAGAGGTGCTTTTCTGGTTTAACTTTGGGGAGCTTTGCTCAAATCAAACCACCGTTGGCACGTAGTATTTGGCCATTTATCCAACCGCCATCGGGTCCTGCAAGAAAAGCTACTACATTGGCAATATCCCCCGGAGTGGCAAGTCGCTCCAATGGAGGCATTTTTGACATTTTCTGAACGAGTTCCTCAGGCTTTCCATCTAGAAAAAGGGCGGTGGCGGTTGGTCCCGGGGCAACTGCGTTAACGGTGATGTTACGACCGCGCATTTCTTTGGCCATGATGCCGGTCATGGTTTCGACCGCCGCTTTCAGCCCCGCATAGACACCATATGTCTCCAGCTTGAGCCCAACAACAGATGTGGAAAGGTTGATTATACGACCACCGTCGGACAGTCGGACTGAGGCTTCGCGTAAGGTATTGAATGTTCCTTTTAAATTCACTGCGACCTGTGTGTCGAACAGGTCGTCGTCACTGTCTTCTATTTTGGCCAGTTTCATGATGCCTGCGTTGTTCACCAAGACGTCAATCCCCCCGAATTCCATCTCGGCGCAATCGAACAGACGCTTTACGTCGGTGGCGTTTGATACGTCGGCTCTGGCGGAAATGGCGCGGCCTCCGTCTGCCTGGATCTTGCTCACAATGTCGACTGCGGCGGCCTCGCTTCCAGCATAGTTGACTACTATGTTGAACCCTTCTCGCGCGAGCCGAGCCGCGATTGCTGCTCCAATGCCACGAGATGCGCCAGTCACGAGGGCTGTTTGGCTAGTCGGATCGATCATGTTTACGTCCTTGTCTGAGAAATGCGTATTGCCTGTCGCACTCTTGGTATAGCCTTGAACGTTCTTTCGAAAATTAGTCATAATTTGACATCACTATTCGAATTGATCGGACAATATGATGGACCGTCTCGACGCGATGAACGTCTTCACCCGCATTGTAGAGGCGCGTAGCTTCACCCAAGTCGCTAATGATCTGGGTTTGCCGCGCTCGACGGTAACAGATGCGATCAAGCGGCTGGAGGATCGGCTGGGAGTCGGCTTGCTACATCGAACCACACGAGTTGTGCGCCCTACGTTGGACGGCGAGGATTATTACCGTCGTTGCCTTTCAATTTTGTCAGAAGTAGATTCCGCGGAATCTACGTTCTCCGGCGCAAAGCCAAAGGGCAAGCTGCGCGTCCATGTTCACGGCATCCTTGCACGATATTTCTTATTGCCGACACTGCCCGATTTTCTGGCGCGGTTCCCTGATATAGAGATCCAAATCGGCGAAGGGGATCGCCTTGTAGATTTAGTGCGTGAAGGTGTTGATTGCGTGCTGCGCGTGGGCGAGCCTGCCGATAGTGACTTGATCGTCCGCAAGCTCACGTTCTTGGAAGAGGTGACGTGTGCATCGCCTGCGTATCTGGATCGGTTCGGCACGCCGCAAACGATTGCGGCGCTAGATGGTCACCGGATGGTGGGCTTCAGATCCACCGCAACGGGGGCGGTCCTGCCACTTGAGTTTGTTCAGCAAGGTGAACTAATGACCGTTGCATTGCCAACGCCGGTTACGGTTACTTCGGCGGATACACTTGCCGAATGCGCACGCTTGGGGTTGGGACTCATCCAGAAGCCCCGTTATTCAGCCGCAGCTGATTTGGCATCTGGACGGCTCATAGAAGTGCTTGGCAACACACCGCCGCCAGCGACGCCCGTGTCGATCTTATATCCGCGGGCGCGTCACCAGTCGGCGCGCGTTCGGGCATTTATCGATTGGTCGGAAAGAGCGTTTAAAGTCGCGTAAAGACAAGAAGTGGCCTTCAATCCTATGGGTGAAGAATGCCACCTTAGCTGCCGTATGCACCATATGATCTTATGCGCACACCGCCGACATTACCTTGTTGCACTGTGAAAGCCCACGCTTTGTTTGCCAAAGAGTTTGGGTCGAAAATGCTGAACGAAGTCGGTAGTCTCAATGCTCGTTCCTTGGTGAAGGCGAATAAAAGAACGTCGTGAAGCCCCACTGGAAGGTGGTTAAGGATTCTTGGTTTCGCCCTGACATATCTCGATAAACGCCCGCAACGGCGCTGGGGCGAAGCGACTGGGATAGTAAAGACGCGGTCCCTCTATTTCAGACAGCCAGTCTGGCAGGACGGGCACAAGGCGCCCGGCATCAAAATCATCGCTCAGCCAATTGTGAAAGGTGTGAATAATTCCCAGCCCTGTTTGCGCATATTTTAGGCCTGTATTGAGGGCGCCGACGCTCAAAACGAGCACGTTACTTGGTTCGACACGCACGGAGCGTCCTTTGTTTTGCAGAACCCAAGGCAACATCGCTCCATCGTCGAGGCGATAGCGAATGGCATCATGTGCGGTGAGATTTTCTGGGGTCTGGGGCATCCCGCGTGCCTCGAGGTAAGCGGGGGACGCTGCGAGCGCCATCTGCTGGCGGCGCGGACCAATAGGAGTTGAGATCATATCTTGCTCTAGCACGCTGCCATAGCGAATGCCCGCATCACAGCCTGCGGCAACGATGTCGATCAAGCCGCTTTCAACGATGACTTCCACCTCAACGTTTGGGTGGCGTGCGCGATATTGCGCGAGCAGCGACGGCAAGATGTCGGGCATGACCGCGCCCGGTACGTTTAGCTTCAGTCGACCTTGCACCTGCGCCCCAAGCGTTGCCACCTCATGACAGGCTGTCTCCAGCGCTGACAACAAAGGGCGCACGCGATCTACCAAAAGTTGTCCGGCATCGGTCAGGTGCAGGCTTCGTGTCGTGCGCCGCAAAACAGGCGTGCCAAGTTGCGCTTCAATCCGTGTGACGGTGGCGCTTACATTAGAGGGGGCTATTCCCAGCCTGCGAGATGCGGCGCGAAAGCCCCCTTCACGCAGAACCGTCAGTAAGACAGAGAGATCGTCTGGGGAAACACTGTTTTTCATACAGAACAACCTATTCTCAATTGTGCGGATTATACATTCTCAAAAGAACAGTTATTTCATTGAGCATCAACATCCACTGCGCCTGTGGCGCGCAATCTTTGCCGGGGGACTGAAGAATGCTGATCGTTACTGGTGCATCAGGAAAATTAGGCGGCCTTGTGGTGGAGGCGCTCTTGCGCACCGTCCCTGCGGCTCAAATTGGGATTAGCGTACGCGACCCGCAAAAGTTGACGACTCTGGCCGCGCGCGGCGTGCGCGTGCGCCAAGGTGATTACGCAGATGCGGATAGCCTACGTCATGCATGGGATGGGGTGAGGCATGTTTTGGTTGTGTCATCCAATGCGCGAACCTATGGAGAAGATCCGCTCCAGCACCATGAAACAGCCATAAAGGTTGCAAAAGAGCTTGGCGCTGAAAGGATATTTTACACCAGCCAAACAGCCAGCAGCGCGCAATCCCAGTTCCCACCGGCACGCGACCACGCCGCAACCGAAGAGATGCTGGCAGCCTCTGGTCTGGCTTGGACCGCGCTGCGCCATGGCTTTTACGCAGAGAGTGCTATGGGCATGAACGCGCATGGCTTCGGGTGCGGTAGGTTGGTTGGCCCTGCGGACGGCAAAGTGGCTTGGGCGACCCATGAAGACTTGGCAGAAGTTGACGCGCGTCTCCTGGCCGGGCAAGAAATATTTGAAGGCGCAACACCGCCTCTCACGGGCAGTGAGGCTCTTGACCTTGCTGACCTTGCGCAGATGGTGAGCACATTGACCGAAAAGAAGGTAACCCGCGAGACGATCAGCGAAGAGAAAATGCTCAAGAATTTAGAGAACGCGGGCGTGCCTGCCCCCGTTAGAAGCGTTATTCAGGGCTATTATCGCGCCGCAAAAGCAGGGGAGTTTGCCGCCGTTGACCCCACGCTCGCACGCATTTTAGGTCGTGCGCCGAGCCTGATGCGGGATGTCTTAACCCGCGCCTTGGCATAGAAACGAACGGCGCTGTTGAATACGCAAATGGCTGATCTATAGCCAACGCAACCTGACGACAGACACTACAAAAGCCTTTCTAGTTCAGGCGATCTTAAGCCACAATAGCCATTGTACACTACAGGCTCCATAGTTTTTAATGAACTGAACGAACGTTCAACGCCGAGAGCTTCACGTTCGAGGCGGAGCGCCCGTTTGTGTTTGGTCTTATCGCCAAGGATTTCAAGGAAAAGGATTCCTGCTTGGAATATGCTGGTTTCCGAAGTCGGCAAATGGGCGATGGAGGCGTGATTCTGTAAATCAAAGATGTGACGGGAGGGGCGATGACCGCCAGCAACGTTGATTGGCGGGGGCTGGTTATTCACCCCGCGCCTCTGGACAAATCCCGTGAAGGCTAGGCCAATCCCGTCGCCGGTAACGATGCGCAGCGAGTCGCTTCGCAACATTATCTCCCGATGATCTTTCAAGCCGTGTTGAACTGCAGATTGGCCAATCGGGCGTATAGACCGTCTTTCGCCGCCAGGTCGTCATGGGCGCCGGTTTCCACGATTCTTCCGTTTTCCATAACCGCGATCCGATCCGCTTTGAGAACGGTGGCGAGCCTATGGGCGATCACAATGGTGGTGCGTTCTTGCATCAACTGTTCGAGAGCGGCTTGAACAAGGGTTTCGCTTTCCGCGTCTAGAGCGCTTGTGGCTTCGTCCAAGAGCAAGACGGGCGCGTTTTTAAGGATTGCGCGCGCTATGGCGATGCGCTGTCTTTGCCCGCCTGACAAGGTGACGCCGCGTTCGCCGATCATCGTGTCGAAACCGGACTCCATGGCGGCGATGAATTGGCTGGCGTGAGCGGCCTCCGCGGCCTTGATTATCTCGTCGCGGCTTGCCTCTGGGCGTCCGTAAGCGATGTTCTCTGCGGCCGTGGCGCCGAATATGGCGGTGTCTTGCGGCACGAGAGCGAATTGCTGGCGCAGGTCGAAGGGCGTCAAATCCCGCAAATCAAGGCCGTCCAATGTAATCTGGCCTTTGGTGGGGTCATAGAAGCGCATCAAAAGGTGAAACAGGGTGGATTTTCCCGCGCCTGAAGGACCGACAATGGCGAGGGTCTCTCCGGGTTTGACTTCCAGATTCAGATCATGAACGACGGAGGGCGTGTTGTCTCCGGCGTATGAAAATGCGACGTCATTAAACCGTAGTAACCCTTTCACTGGGACGGGAAGAGACTTTGGCTGGGAGGGGGCGGCGATCTCGGGTTTGATTTTCAATATCTCGGCCAACCGCTCCATTGCGCCGGACGCTAGAGAGATTTCACCCCAAACCTGGGACAGCTCACCTAAAGCCCCAGCGGCGAAAATTGAATAAAGCAAGAATTGCCCAAGCTCGCCCGATGTTGTTCGTCCGGCAAGCACATCGCTTGCGCCGATCCATAGAACGGCGACGATGCTGGAGGAAATGACGAAAATGGCGAAGGCGGTCAAGAGGGCGCGGGCTTTGATCGCCGTGCGCGCGGCGGAAAAGGCTTCTTCCACACCGTGGGCGAAACGGACGTTGGAGGCCGTTTCATGGGTGAATGCTTGCAAGGTGCGCATGGCGCTGATGGATTCGGAAGCGTAGGCGGAAGCGTCGGCTAAGGTGTCCTGGGCGTGGCGAGAGCGGTTGCGCACTTTTCGTCCAAACGCGATCAGAGGCAGGACGATCAACGGGATAGCGGCCAAAACAACGCCGGACAAGCGCGGGCTGGTGAACACCATCATGGTGACGGCGCCCATAAACATCACCAAATTTCGCATGGCGACAGAAGCGCTGGCGCCAACGGCCGATTTGATTTGAGTGGTGTCGGCGGTGAGGCGGGAGACCATCTCGCCGGCGCGGGCGCGGTCGAAAAACGCAGGGCTGAGCTGGGTCAGATGAGCGAACGCATCCGCCCGAATATCGGCGACGATTCGCTCGCCGAGAGTCGTGACGAGGTAATAGCGTAGCGCGCTGAAGCCGGCGAGGGCGACGGCGACTAAAATCAGAACGCCAAAGTAATTATTTATCAGCGAGGGGTTATCGCTTCCAAAGCCAAAATCGATCATTCTGCGTATGGCGACGGGTAACACCAGCGTCGTTGAGGCGGCGCCCACCAATGCCAGCAGCGCCAGACACACGCGGGCGCGATAACGAACCAGATAGGGCTTGACCGCCAACAATGGACGAACGGATCTGGATTTTCTATCATCTTCTCTGTGAGAGCTATTCCGTTTCAAGGTTCTGTCCAGTTTCTGATTTTGGAATATGACGTTAGCATCTGCTTAGCAGACTGAGCGGGAAATGCACCATGTGACAATTACGCTGAGACGCTAGGGAATGAGAAGAGCGAATTCTATGTAAACCATCTTCCATGGCACTTGTTTCGTGGGGGGGGATGATGTATAGCCACTCGTCAGAGGTTTCGGGCCGCGTCTGAAAGTCAGATGCAGCCTTTTTTCGTTTCGCGAATCTTGCCGAGTTTGAAGAAGGCGGCGGCATGTTCGTTTAGTGAAGGCGCTTGATCACTTTAGAAGCGCTTTGATAACATGATTAAACTCTCGTGGACGGCGTGCCGGGCGATATACGAGAACGACAGACACGGGAAAGGACTGGTTATGAAAGAGAATATTCATCCCGATTACCACCCGATCACAGTTGTGATGACGGATGGTACCGAGTTCGAGACGCGCTCGACATATGGCGCCGCAGGCGACAAAATGCAGCTGGACATTGATCCGCGCACGCATCCGGCTTGGACCGGCGGCGATCGCCAGTTAATGGACCGCGGCGGTCGCGTTTCGCGCTTCAAGAACAAATTCGCTGGGTTCCTCGGAAGCTAGGACTTTTCGTTCAGGTTCCTCAGGACTTGCGAAATATGCGCATAACAAAAGCCCCGGTCATAACCGGGGCTTTTTTGTTGTCGCTGACGTTTTTAAAACGGGGGACGGGCTGCGCCTTTGCGCGCATGGCGCGGACGCTGCCGCCTGCGCCGAATTTTTTGAAGCTTCATTTAATTAAAATTGCCGACCGAGCCGAATGCGCTGGAGAGGCGGTTCATTTGCGCCGCCACGGTGTTATCGCCGTGGGGAAATGATATCTGCTCCGCATATCGCCGTTTGTAGAGCATCGCGTCCAAATGCTGAACGCGTTGTTGCAGCCTTACAGAGCGTTCGACTAAATCACGCAAATGGGAAGGGAGTAAACTCCAAGTCTCGGCGTCGGCCGATGTGGGAATTTTTTCCAGTTGGACTTTATTCTTTTCGCTTCCCGCCTGCGTTATCGTCATTTCACCTTCATTGACGGCGCGTTGCAGTAAAAGCCAAGAGGCAATCTGCATCAGGCGGGTGGTTAGGCGCATGGATTCGGTCGAATAAGCCAAAGACGCGGGACGCGCCAAGGCGCGTGAATCGTCCCGGCCCGCTCCGTCAAGGTAGGAGGCCGTTTCTTCTACAAGGCCCATTCCCTCCTGAAACAGGTTTTGAAACATCTCGGAACTCGCCAGTCGGTCCGCAAATGAAATTGTGCGTTCGTCGCTTGTATGTCTGAACAAATCCGTCATATCCGCCAATACGCTTTCCTTTCGGGCGTCGCCACCATGGGCGCCTGCCGATCGCCTGAGCGACCTTAGTTGCAAGGCCTGATCTTGTTTGTGAAATGAGGCAGAATTGAAACTGTCCCATTTTTGAGCAAAACATTTCGTTCTGAACAGATATCGCAAACATGGCGCCAACACTGACGTTCTGGCCTCAAAAAGCCACGTCGTCTTAATTTGGTCTTTGGATACACCGGACCGGAAATAAAAAAAAGAGCCGCGAAGGGCGCGGCTCGGAGTCATTAACAGGGAGGCGTCAAACAGAGCGGATAAAAGCCACTCAAAGTCCTGAAAACTGCGAATACAGTAAAAAGGATGAAAGTATTTAACGCATGTAAAGCTTAATAATTTGTAAATATGGCATGAGTTCAACTTTTGCGTGATCTTTATTGCGCTCTCTCTTGGGGGTTATGTCTTGAAGAATGCTTCAGCAGCTTTATGCGCGCCGCGTCTTTTTTCTTGTTCTTCGATGACGCGGTTTATTTCGTCGCGTAACCGATCAATGCGCTCTGCTAGCTCTTCTTCAGAAAAATGCGCCAGATCCTGCCCAAGAATATCTTTCTCTGAAGCGGGTCGTGAAGAAGGGGGGGCGTTGAAGAACGTCATGTCATTCCTCCTTAACATGAAACACAGCGACATTATGCGTCGTGTCAGTGTCTTTAACGAGGATAAATTATCATGAAATGCGAAACTATTTATGGCAGCTGCGTTGAAGGGCTGATTTCGCCGTGATTGCGGCGTTGTTACAGGAAAAACTTTGCCATCACCGCATGCGCGCCCATATACCGGGCAAGCTTTATATTTTCATCATATGACAGGAGCCGATTCACATGAGCCCTATCCCCGCAATGATGACCGCCATCGCGATCCCTGTGGCTGGAGGTCCCGATGTTCTCGCCGCGGAGCAACGCCCGACGCCCGCCCCCGGAGCTGGGGAGGTTTTGATCAAAGTGGCGGCGGCGGGCGTGAATAGACCGGACGTTCTGCAACGGCAAGGGCATTATCCTGCGCCGGCGGGAGCGAGCGATATTCCGGGGCTGGAGGTTTGCGGAGAGATTGTCGCGTTAGGCAGGCGCGCGCCAGAGGCGCTTTCTTTGGGGGATCTGGTGGTCGCTCTCGTGCCTGGCGGGGGGTACGCGGAGTATTGCCTTGCTCATGGTGCGAGCGTGCTGCCGGTTCCCAAAGGCTTGTCCATGGTCGAGGGAGCGGCCCTGCCGGAGACTTTCTTCACTGTATGGAGCAATGTATTTGATCGGGTCGGTTTGAAGTCTGGAGAACGGTTTCTCGTGCATGGCGGGACTTCGGGAATTGGTGTGGCGGCTATCCAATTGGCCAAAGCGTTTGGCGCTGAGGTTTTCACCACGGTTGGATCGGATGAGAAAGCGCGCGCTGTGATCCAAATTGGCGCGGATCACGTGATCAATTACAATAAAAGCGACTTCGTGGCGGAAATTTTGGAGCTGACGCAAAAACAGGGGGTCAACGTTATTCTCGACATGGTCGGTGGTGACTATATTGAGCGCAATTGGAAGGTTGCCGCCGTCGAGGGGCGAATTTGTCAGATCGCTAATCTGAACGGGGCTGCGGAGCAGCTCAATTTTAGCAGATTGATGGTCAAGCGGTTGCTGCACACCGGCTCAACGCTGCGCGCGCGCGATGTAGAATTCAAAGGCGCTATCGCAGAAAATCTTGAGAAAAAAGTTTGGCCTTTGCTGGCGAGCGGCCGGATTAAACCCATTATCGATTCGCAGTTTCCCCTGCGCGACGCCGCCAAGGCGCATGCGCGGATGGAGACCTCTAAACACATAGGGAAAATCATTCTGACGGTTTAAAGAATTCGAATGGGGATGGTTTGCCTATTTGATTTGTGAGGCGCAAAGGCGTATAATGCACGCAGTTCCCGCAAATTTTAATCTACGGCCCTCCGCCGAATGTTTCGCCTGACAGGCGGAACAACCGTAAAACGGCGGAGATGACAGGAGGATTTTACACGATGGCGAATACGCCGCTTATGCCGAAGGCGACCGCCGTCTGGCTCGTTGATAACACCGCGTTGAGTTTTGACCAGATTGCCGCCTTCTGCAGCTTGCACACTCTTGAGGTCAAGGCGATCGCTGATGGAGAAGCTGCGCAGGGGATCAAGGGGCTCGACCCGATCATGACCGGACAGCTGACCCGTGACGAGATTGAAAAAGCCCAGAAAAACCCGGCGCATCGGCTGAAGCTGTTTGAGTCGAAAGTTCGGGTTCCTGAGAGCAAGCGTCGCGGGCCGCGGTATACGCCGGTGTCGCGCCGGCAAGATCGTCCGAACGCTATTCTCTGGCTTGTGCGTAATCATCCTGAGTTGAAAGATGCTCAGATCATGCGCCTTGTGGGGACGACGAAGCCGACTATCGCCGCTATTCGTGAGCGCACTCATTGGAACTCCGCCAATCTGACGCCTTCCGATCCGGTGATGTTGGGGCTTTGCTCGCAGATTGAATTGGATTTGGAAGTGTCGAAAGCGGCGAAAGACGCGCCGGCGCGCCCTGTCGGCGACCCTGGCGCCGAAACGCTGTTGTCGGTGGATGAGACCACGAGTGAAGACGCGATTTCCGCAGCTTTCGCGACGCCTGCGCCGAAAAAGCCTGACGAGGAAGAGATCGATGTCGACGCCGTCTTCGCCAAGCTCAACGCGCCAAAACGCGAAGAGGATGATGTTGCGGCCCCTCAGGATGTGTTTGCGAAACTGCCGGAAGGCACGAACGACGGTGAAAGCGCGGGAGCAATTGAAACCGACGCTGAGACAAGCGAAGATAAGCAATTTTAAACAAGCTAAGTGCGTTTCATTTTGACACGCCTTTGCATTGACGCGAAAAAGCCCGGCTGCGCATGTCCGGGCTTTTTTTTGGAAAAGGGCGCGTAATGCCGGCGATGATGCGCGCGAGGGAAAGCGTCGCCAGCTCTGTTTTCCAGTGGGCTACGTTCGCTGAAATCGACTGCACCGGGGAGCGTTAGCGCTCTGTTAGTTTGAGTTCAATTCGCCGGTTGCGCGCCAGAGCTTGCGGGGTGTCGCCCTCTTCAAGGGGTTGGAACTCGCCAAACCCTGCGGCGACCAGACGTTTGGGGTCAACGCCCTGATCGACCAGATAGCGAACGACGGAAATTGCCCGGGCGGCCGATAAATCCCAATTGGTGCGGAAGCGCCCGGTTCCCGACAAAGGTCGATTGTCGGTATGGCCGTCAACGCGAAGAACCCAGTTGATTTCATCGGGAATTTCACCCTCAAGCTCAAGAATGGCTTGAGCGAGTTTTTCCATTTCGCTCTGACCTTCCGGATTGAGTTGGTCGCCGCCGGAGGGGAACAAGACTTCGGATTGGAAAACGAATCGATCGCCCACGACGCTGATGTCTGAGCGCTGGGATAGAATTTCACGCAGACGGCCGAAAAAGTCGGAGCGATAGCGCGACAGCTCCTGAACCCGTTGAACGAGAGCGGCGTTCAGACGCTGGCCAAGGTTGGCGATCTTGGCTTGGCTGAGTTTCTCTTTTTCTTCCGAAGCTTCCAAAGCGCTATTGGCGGCGGCGAGCTGTCGGCGCAGCGCGTTGATTTGCTGGTTCAGCAGCTCCACTTGCGCCAAGGCGCGTTGGCTGACCTGACGCTCATTGTCCAACCCACTTTCCAAAGCCGCAACCCGGCCGTCGGCGTCTTCAGCGGCGCCGGAGGAGGAGGCGAGCAACCCTTCAAGGCGCTTGCGCTGGGCGTCGGCGTCGTCGAAACTTGATTGCAGCGAAGCGATCGTGTCTTCCAGCTCGCGTTTCTCTCCGCGCTCCAACGCAAGAAGCTCGGTCAATTCGTTGATTTGAATATTAAGACGGTTGAGGACGGTGTCGCGGCCGGAAAGTTGCTGGCTGAGAAAAAATTGGGCCAGCATGAAGATAGACAGCAGAAAAATGATCACAAGCAGCAAGGTCGCCATTGCGTCAACAAATCCCGGCCAAAAGTCCGGCCTTGTGTCGCGGCGGCGAGAACGGCTGCTCATGGGGATTAGTCCTTCGCCTGATCGAAGGCGTTGGTCAGAGTTTTCAGCAACTCCTCAATGCGTTTTTGCTGTTCGCTTTGGCTTGCCGCCCAGTCGCGCATCATTTGCTGCTCGCCGCGAACATGCTGCACCAGTCCCTGAATGCCCTCGGCGAGATTGGCCATGGCCATGGATGAATTGCGATTGGCGCCGCCGCCATCTCCACCACCACCACGACTCTCCTGAACGCTCGCGGTAAGTTTCTCCAGCGTCATTTGCAGTTGATCAAGGCCGCCATAACCATAAGAGCTCATGTCTTCGGGCTCGATGTCCGTGACCGTGGACAACCAATCCTCCAGCTCGTTATAAAATCTATTTTGCGCCTGACCTGCTTGAAGATCCATAAAACCGAGGATCAGGGAGCCTGTAAGCCCGAAAAGAGAGGAGGAAAACGCCGTTCCCATGCCCGATAGGGGAGCCTCCAGACCTGCTTTCAGATCTTCAAAAATCACATTGGCGTCGCCTGAGCCAACGTCAAGAGACTGGATTGTCGCGCCGACTGAGGAAATCGTCTGCAACAGGCCCCAGAAAGTGCCGAGCAGTCCCAGAAACACGAGCAGTCCGGTGAGATAACGCGCCATTTCCCGCGCCTCGTCAAGGCGGGTGTCGATGGAGTCGAGGATCGAGCGCATGGTTGAAGGAGATAAGGCCATTTCTCCGGCCTTATTGCCGAGCAAAGTCGCCATGGGGCCAAGAAGGATCGGCGGGCGGCGAACCTCAATCCCACGGTCGCCGATGCGAAATCCGTTGACCCAGGAAACTTCCGGAAACAGGCGGATAACCTGCCGAAAAGTCAGCAACACGCCAATCACGCCAACGCCGATAATCAATCCGTTCAAGCCGGGATTGCTCATGAAGGCGGTGGCGATCTGTCGATATAGAATGAGGCCGATCAGGGCTGCGATAATCAGGAAGATTATCATCCGCCAAAGATAGACCCATGGGGAGGACAAACTGTAGGGATCGAAATCACGTGCCATGAGCTGGAATCGGCCCCCAAATTACGGATAAATGAAATGTCGCCTGATTTCACTCATACCGGAAGCTCGCGACGTTCTCAAGATTTGAACTATAAATTGAGCCCGCTCGCAGGTTCCGGCATGCTTTTTATCAGATAAAATAGATCTAGTCCTGCGCTTTGCGCAAGAGCGCGCGCAGCTGACCATGAATCTTCTCATTGCCGGCGATGATCGAAGAGGTCTCGAATATTTTTTCGCCGCCTTTGGCGTCGCTCACGTAACCGCCAGCTTCCTTGACCATGAGCAGCCCAGCCGCCATGTCCCAAGGGGATAACCCGTGCTCCCAAAAGCCGTCCAGACGACCAGCCGCCGTCCACGCAAGATCCAACGCCGCGGCGCCGCAGCGGCGAATTCCAGCGACTTCACCCATGACGTGACGGATTTCTTTCAAGGCCCGCCCATGATCGCCTTTTCCCAGAAAGGGAATGCCGGTGCCGATAACGCAGTCAGGCAACGCCAGACGTCCGGCGACGCGCAAGCGCCTATCGTTGACAAAGGCGCCGGATCCCCGTTCCGCCGTGTAGAGTTCATCCATCGCCGGATTATAAATGACGCCGGCGACAATTTGTCCCTGACGCTCAAGGGCGATTGAAACGGCGAATATGGGAATGCCATGCAAAAAGTTCGTCGTGCCGTCAAGCGGGTCGACGATCCAGCGATGTTGCGGGTCGTTCCCTTTGATTTGGCCGGCTTCCTCCATGAGAAAGCCATAATCGGGGCGCGCTTTTTCAAGCTCCTCGCGAATGACCTTTTCCGCTTTGAGATCCGCGGCCGATACGAAGTCGCTTGGTCCCTTGCGGGAGACTTGGAGGTTTTCAACCTCGCCAAAATCACGAGCAAGACCGCGGCCGGCTTTTATTGCGGCCTGAACCATGACGTTGAGAAGGGCGGAACGCGCCATTGTGCTATTTCATCCTGTCATTCTTGGGAAAGCCGACGGGCGACGCCCGCATCGGCGGAAAGCTTATTCGGCGCGTTTGACGTATTCGACGGTTTCCGTGTCTACGACAATCTTTTCGCCGGAAGTTACGAATGGAGGAACCATGACCCGCACGCCGTTTTCCAGCATGGCCGGTTTATAAGAAGAGGACTGGGTTTGCCCTTTAACCACTGCGTCGGCTTCGGTGATCTCCAGCGTGACGAATTGCGGCAAGGTGATGCCGATCGGGCGTTCTTCATGCATTTCAAGAGTGACCATCATGCCGTCTTGCAGGAAGGCGGCGCGCTCGCCGACAAAGTCCGCTTGAAGCTCAAGCTGCTCATATGTCTCCGTGTCCATAAATACGAGCATGTCATCTTGCGCGTAAAGATACTGGAAGTCTTTTTGTTCGAGGCGAACCCGCTCGACTTTGTCTTCTGAACGGAACCGCTCGTTCAATTTGCGCCCATCAATAAGATTTTTCAATTCGACTTGAGCGAATGCGCCGCCTTTGCCGGGTTTGACGTGCTGAACCTTGATGGTGGCCCAAAGCGTGTCCTGATGCTGCAAAACATTGCCAGGTTTGATTTCGTTACCGTTGATCTTCATGACTTAGGGCCGATGGTTCGAGAAAAATTAAGTTGTCGATTTAGTTTGCTGAAGCGCGCGTCAGCTTTGATCGCACATCACAACTGAGGCCATGGCGTTTAATACTGACGCCGCGTCCTGAGGGATTGATCGTACGAGCGCGCTTCACGCGCGAGTCTGTGCACCATAATTTGTGTGCGGGATCAAGCAAAAACCGTCATGGTTGACGATCAAGGGGGCTCCCCGGGGGATTTTGCGTTCGGGTCCACCGAAATTTGCCCGTAGCTGGACGCCCGTTTCCGCGCCTCTTCCAACTGCTTTTCGCTCAATGCGCTGACGAGGCCGTCAAGGTTGAGGTCGGACACGCCAAGGGAGCGGGCGATCAAATGCCATTTTAGCGCTTCGATCAAATCCTGCTCGCGACCACGGCCATAGGCGTATACGCGGGCGAGACGGTTCATGGCGACAGGATTGCCGACGCGCGCCGCGCGTTCGAACCAGTCGGCGGCCTCCGCTTCGTCTGGTTCGACGCCTTTTCCCTGAAATCGAAGAATACCATAGTAAACTTGCGCCGACACATTGCCACCACGGGCCGCGCGCCCCATCCAAAAGGCGCCGCGCGTTTCGTCGCGCGTGTCGCTGGGCCCTTCTAGGTAGGACAGGGAGAGGGTGTATTGCGCCTCTCCGTCGCCGAGATCCGCCGCCCGCTCGAGTAATGCTCGCGCTTTCTTTGGATCATAAGGACGACCTTCGCCCTCCTGATAGAGAATCGCCAGATTATAGAGAGCCTCGGGAACATTGATTTCGGCGCCTTTTTCAAAAAGGTCGGCGGCGCGTTTTTTGTCTTGCGAAAGACCTTTGCCCGCGAGGTAGAGTAGTCCAAGGCGCACGGCCGCGCGCTTATCGCCGGCGGTTGTCGCAAGATCATACCAACTGGCGGCGATTTCAAGGTTTTGCGGAATTCCAAGGCCCGATTCGTAAATGACGCCCAAAAGCGTCTGGGCGGCGGGGCCTCCAGCTTCCGCGCGCGGGGTCGCTAGCGCGAGCGCGGACAGATACCAGCCACGCTGAAAGGCGCCATAGGCGAAGTCTGTTTTTTCGCCTTCCGCCTTGATTGGCGCGGGAGGGGGGACGTGAACCGGAGACAAGAGGCGACGTCCGGGGTTTTTACCGGTTTGAGGGTCTGCCGATGGCGTCATGGTCTCCATCAAGGAGGGCGTCAGGGGCGTTGTCAACGGCTTCGCCGAGATTGGCCCTGAAGCGCTTTCGCCCGTGTCCGTCGGCGCGGGGGCGGGCGTTTGCGCGGAGGCGGATGACGCCGCGGTCAGCAATAACACGCATGCAAGAAGGCTTGTCGTTCGACAGTTTTTCATAAAGCGTCCAGCTAAAGTTCCGTTTGAGGGAACGCAGGCGCGCTTTTGAGAAAAAAATGTCGACCGCCACGCAGGTGTCATCGTCGCTAGTCCTCCGCAACCGCTAGAGTGAACGTCGCCAATGTGGCGTTGGCGGCGGCCACGGCCGCCTTTGGCCCGTCTGGATGGTTCCAGACGGCGGAAGACAAGGCGACGAACTCCGCGCCGGTGGCGGCGCATTCCGTTACGGAATCCAGATTGTCGCCGCCCATGGCCACGCATGGGGTTTCAAAAACTTCCGCCCACCAACTGCTGAAGGTGAGCGTTTTGGGGTGGGCTTCAGGACGGTCGTCAAGATCGAGACGACCAAAGAAGATATAGTCGATCCCGGTTTCCGCGATCACCATGGCCTCATGGCGGGTGCGCGCGCCGGCGGCGCCTACAATATTATCTGGGTGAAAGGTTTCCAAAGCCAGTTTGAGGTCGTCTATGGAGCCGTCAATATGAACCCCGTCCGCTTGCACGCGGCCGGCGACGCGGGTGTTGTTGGCGATCATGACGGCGGCGCCGGCTTTCTGGGCGATCGGGGTGAGCGCGGCTGCGCCTTTTTGCAGTTCCGCGTCGTTCATATCGGTCCCGCAAATCAGAAGAGAGGCGACGTCGCCGCCGGAAAGAGCTTCTTTGAGCAGGGGCGCGAAGCTTTCTGGATCAAAAGAGGGCGGCGTTACCAGAAACAAACGTGGATGCAAAATTGAAACTCCTACAAACGACTATACGGCGGAGACAGTGAAAGAGGGGCGCTGGGCCCCCCTTATAACATAAACATGGCGTTAGTATGCGGCGCTCATATGACGCACGCGTCAATGACGTTGCGTCAGGCGTTTTCCAGTTCCTGCGACCATTGGCCCCTAGCCGCCAAACCGTTCATTTTCGCACGGTGAAGGAAGGCTTTTTGCGCCGCTGGCGCGTTTTCAGCTTTGCCGCCCCATGCTTTCAGCGCCGATTGCTGCAGCGCCCGGCCATAAGAGAACGTTAGGTTCCAAGGCAGATCGCCCATGGCGTTCATCAGGTGTAAATGCTGGGTGGCTTGAACGTCGCTTTGGCCGCCGGACAAGAAGGCCACGCCCGGCACCGCGGCAGGAACGCTGGCTTTCAAGCAACGAACCGTCAGTTCGGCTACTTCCTCTGGCGCGGCCAGATTGGCGGCGTTCTTGCCTGGAAGCACCATGTTCGGCTTCAAGATCACGCCTTCGAGCATCACGTCCATTTGATAAAGCTCGGTGAAGAGGGTGTTGAGCGCCCATTCGGTGACTTCAAAACATGTTTCGATGTCATGGGTGGCTTCCGGGCCATCCATGAGAACTTCCGGTTCGACGATCGGCACGATGCCAGCTTCCTGGCACAGGCACGCATAGCGGGCCAAGGCGTGCGCGTTGGCTTGAATGCAAGCGCCGGAGGGGATGCCGTCGGCGATGTCGATGACCGCTCGCCATTTGGCGAAACGGGCGCCGAGTTCGTGATATTCGCTCAGGCGATCGCGCAGACCGTCAAGGCCTTCGGTGATTTTTTCGTCGGGAAAACCGGCCATGGGCTGGGCGCCCTTGTCGACCTTGATGCCCGGGATAGCACCGGCTGAGCGCAGAAGATCGACCAAGAGGGCGCCATCGGCGGATTTTTGCCGGATCGTTTCGTCGAACAAAATCACGCCGGAGATGTAATCCGTCATGGCCTCGGTGGAGCGAAACAGCATTTCACGGTAATCACGGCGATTGTCTTCCGTATTCTCGACGCCGATCCCATCGAAGCGTTTCTTTATGGTTCCTGTGCTTTCGTCAGCGGCGAGAATGCCCTGCCCCTTGGCTACAATAGCTTGCGCAATATCTTCCAGACGTTCACTCATAGGGGAGGCCTTTCCTTTAAGGTCATGAATTTGAGCGTTGCAGCTGAGGTGTTTTACCAAAATCCCAGCTTATTGGAAGATGGCGCTTGGCTGTCTAAATCGGTTAAATCGTGTTTTTCTCCAACGCGGCGACGCCGGGAAGGGTTTTTCCCTCCAGCCATTCGAGAAATGCGCCGCCTGCGGTGGAGACATAGCTGAAGGCGTCGGCGGCTCCTGCGTGGTTCAAAGCCGCGACAGTATCGCCGCCGCCGGCCACCGACATAAGTTGGCCATCGGCCGTGCGCTTCGCCGCATATTGCGCGGCGGCGACGGTGGCCTTGTCAAAGGGGGGGATTTCAAAGGCGCCGAGCGGCCCGTTCCACACAAGGGTCTTGGCCTTGTCCATCCACGCCGTGATGGCGTCCACGGCGGCGGGGCCAGCGTCAAGAATCATCTTGTCGGCTGGCACGGCGCCGGCCAGACAAGTTACATTGTCGGCGTTGGCCTTGAACTCGCTTGCGGCGACCACGTCTTCCGGCAGCAGCACGATGCATTGGTGTTTTTCCGCCGCCGTCATAATGCGCTTAGCCGTTTCGGCCAAGTCGTGTTCGCATAGGGATTTGCCCACCTCTATGCCGCGCGCGGCGAGAAAGGTGTTGGCCATGCCGCCGCCGATCACGAGGATGTCGACCCGTGAAACAAGGTTTTCCAGCAAATCGATCTTGGAGGAGACTTTCGCGCCGCCCACCACGGCCATTACCGGGCGGGTTGGCGCGCCAAGAGCGGCTCCAAGAGCCGTCAGCTCCGCCTGCATGGTGCGGCCGGCGTAGGCGGGCAGCAGATGCGCCAGACCTTCCGTCGAAGCGTGGGCTCTATGCGCCGCCGAGAAAGCGTCATTGACGTAAATATCACCATTTTCCGCCAGTGACTTGACGAAGTCGGGGGCGTTTTTTTCCTCGCCTGCATGAAAGCGCGTGTTCTCCAACAGCAGAATGTCGCCCGCTTTCATGGCGCTGATCGCCTCTTGAGCCGGGGCGCCGACGCAGTCGGAGGCGAAAGCCACGGGTTTTGTAATTCTGTTCGCCAGAGCCTTGGCCACCGGAGCAAGGGACATGCTGGGTTCAACTTCGCCTTTTGGCCGGCCAAAATGGGCGAGGAGTATGGCCTTGCCGCCGCGGCTGGAGACGTCGTTGAGCGTTGGAAGGATGCGGTCAATCCGGGTGAAGTCGCTAACGGCGCCGTTCTCGTTCATGGGAACGTTGAGGTCGACGCGAATCAGAACGCGTTTCCCCGACAGCTGTGCATCATCAAGCGTTTTGAAAGTCATCGTATCCCCGGATTTCTTTATGCGAAAATGTAATTTGAACCGGCGCGCTTTCAAGCGCGCCGGAGACATGGCTCAGATATGGCTTGCGAGAGCGATGGCCGTGTCGGACATGCGGTTGGAGAAGCCCCATTCATTGTCGTACCATGTGAGAATGCGCACAAGGGTGCCTTCCATGACCTTGGTCTGATCCATATGGAAGATGGAGGAGTGCGGGTCGTGGTTCATGTCGGATGATACGAGCGGTTCGTCGGTGAAGCCGAGAACGCCTTTCAGTTCGCCGCCGGCGGCGGCCTTGATCGCAGCGTTGATTTCTTCGACGTTGGTGTCGCGTTTGGCGACGAATTTCAGATCGACCACCGATACATTCGGCGTAGGCACGCGAATTGAAACGCCGTCGAGCTTGCCGTTCAGCTCAGGCAACACCAGACCAACGGCCTTGGCCGCGCCGGTTGAGGTGGGGATCATGGACAGGGCCGCGGCGCGGGCGCGGTAAAGATCCTTGTGCATGGTGTCCAGCGTCGGCTGGTCGCCCGTGTAGGAATGGATCGTGGTCATGAAGCCTTTTTCAATGCCAATGGCCTTGTTCAGGACGTAAACCACAGGGGCGAGGCAATTGGTGGTGCAAGAGGCGTTGGAGACCACGAGGTCGTCTTTGGTTAAAGCGTCGTGATTGACGCCAAAGACGATGGTTTTATCCGCGCCGCTGGCGGGGGCTGAGACGAGAACGCGCTTGGAGCCGTTTTCCAGATGAAGCGCCGCCTTGTCACGTGAAGTGAAAATGCCGGTGCATTCCATGGCCACGTCAACGCCCAATTCACCCCAGGGAAGTTCTTTGGGGTCGCGCAGAGCGGTGACCTTGATCGGGCCGCGGCCCACGTCAATGGTGTCTCCGTCCACGGTGACCGTTCCGGGGAATTTGCCATGGACCGAATCGTAACGCATGAGATGCGCGTTGGTCTCCACCGGCCCCAGATCATTGATCGCGACCACTTCGATGTCGGTGCGTCCAGATTCAACAATTGCGCGTAACACGTTACGGCCAATCCGACCAAATCCGTTGATAGCAACCTTAACCGCCATTTTCAGTTCCCTTCATTTTGCGCAGGCAATGTTTTCGCAAAAATGCTTGCTGACTGCGAAATTTTTAAGACCATGACTTAAAACGGAGCGTCCGGCGTTTACGCCAAATCGGTGAGTTTCGCTTTCGCCGCGTCCACGACAGCCTCTTGGGTAATGCCAAAGTGCGCGTAGAGCTCCTTGTAGGGAGCGCTGGCGCCAAAACCGGTCATACCAATGAAAATGCCGTCGGAGCCGATGAACTTGTCCCACCCCATGCGGATGCCGGTTTCAATCGCGATTTTCACCGGGCTGTGGCCAATGACGCTGGCTTGATAATCATGCGATTGGGTTTCAAACAACTCAAAGCATGGAACCGAGACAACTCGAACGGCGTGACCTTCGCTCGTAAGCGTTTGGGCGGCGGCGAGAGCGATTTCCACTTCGGAGCCGGAGGCGAACAATGTGACGTTCGGCTCGTCTTCACAGTCGAGGATGACATAGGCGCCGCGGGCGCAGAGGTTTTCTTCCTCATAGCTTTTGCGCGCCGGGGCGAGGTTTTGACGGGTGAGGGCCAAAATGCTGGGCGTATCCGAAGAAGTCAAAGCCAGTTCCCAGCACTCAAGGGTTTCCGTCACATCGGCTGGGCGGAAAAAGTTAAGATTGGGAATCGCGCGAAGCGCGGCGTAATGCTCAACGGGTTGATGCGTGGGCCCGTCTTCGCCAAGACCGATGGAATCATGGGTCATGACGTGGATGACCCGTTGTTTCATCAAGGCGGCGAGACGCAGCGAGGGACGGCAATAGTCGGAGAAAATCAGGAAGCCGCCCGAATAGGGAATCATGCCGCCGTGAAGCGCCATGCCGTTCATGGCCGCGGCCATGGCGTGTTCGCGAATGCCCCAATGAATGTAGCGTCCGGAAAAGTCATCCGGCGTAATGGAGGCGGTTTGAGCGGTCTTGGTGTTGTTTGATCCTGTCAAGTCGGCGGAGCCGCCGATCGTTTCAGGGATAACTTCGTTGACGACGCCAAGAACGGCTTCGGAAGCTTTTCGCGTGGCCATGGTGGGCTGTTCGCTTGCGAGCTTCTTTTTGTAGTTCTGAATGGCTTGGGAAAAGCCGGATGGCAAATCGCCGCGAATCCGGCGTTCGAATTCGGCGCGGGTTTCGGCGTCTTTTTCCGCTAGACGCTTTTCCCATTCCTTGCGCGCTTGGCCCGAGCGCAAGCCTGCGATTCTCCATGCGTCGAGCACGTCGCTTGGAACCTCAAAAGGTTCATGCTCCCAGCCGAGGGTTTTGCGGGTCGCCGCCAATTCGCTTTCGCCAAGGGGCGCGCCGTGAACTTTTTCCGAACCGGCCTTGTTGGGCGCGCCAAAACCAATGGTGGTTTTGGCGGCGATCATCGTTGGACGCGAAGAGCTTTGCGCGGATTTGAGCGCCGCGGCGATGGCCGCTGGATCATGACCGTCGATGGCGATGGTGTTCCAGCCCGAAGCCTCGAAGCGTTCGATCTGATTCGTCGAATCGGTGACCGAAACCTTGCCGTCGATGGAGATGCCGTTGTCGTCCCAGATGACGATCAGCTTGTTCAGCTTCAAATGACCTGCAAGGGACAGCGCTTCCTGACTAATGCCTTCCATGAGACAGCCGTCGCCCGCCAGAACATAGGTGAAGTGATCGACCAGCTCTTCGCCAAAACGATCAGCTTGAATGCGTTCGGCGATGGCCATGCCAACCGCATTTCCAAGGCCTTGGCCAAGAGGTCCGGTGGTGGTTTCAATGCCGGCGCCATGACCATATTCGGGATGGCCGGCCGTCAATGCGCCCATTTGCCGGAAGTTTTTCAACTGCTCGATGGTGAAGTCCTCTGAGCCCAACAAATAGTGCAGAGCGTAGAGCAGCATTGATCCGTGGCCGGCGGAGAGAACGAAGCGATCACGATCGGGCCAATGGGGAGCGGTTGAATCGTACTTCATGAATTGGGTGAATAACACCGTCGCGATGTCCGCAGCTCCCATTGGCAAGCCGGGATGTCCGGATTTCGCCTTTTCGACTGCGTCGGCGGCGAGGAAGCGAATTGCGTTCGCCATGCGATGGTGTTTGTCGAGATCGGTCATTTGGCACCCGTTTGATACGCGTCGCTTGCTTCGGTTCGGGCGCGGCGGAATGTCCGGCCCATGGTCGAAACTGGTCTCACGAAATTGACGCATTCATTGCGCAATGGTCTGACGCCTTCCGTTGAATACCGGGCGTTCGCCCGCAGCGGCGGCGCTCGACAAATATCAGGAACAGGCGCCAAGTCAACAAAGCAGCCGAAGCATGAGGCGATTTCTGGGAAGCACGGGCGTTTTTATGAAGTTTTGCGCGGCCGTCATGGAACGGCGCTGCGGCGGCGGCGGGCGCCTGTTTAGGCGGAACTCTAACGGCTACGCCTAAAATCCCGATGTGAAAGGATTTTTATTGACGGCGGGTTTTGAAAATAGTCGTTTCACGTAAGGTGAATGAAGTTCAGGAACGCGTTATGTTGATTTATAATGGATGCCTTCCTTTCAATCTGGACCACGATAACCGTATCAAAAGGGTGTTATGAGCGACGCAGAAAGACTCGATGGCGCTTTGGGCGAAGCGGTGGCGCGATTTGAGGCGGCCATGTCACAGCTTGAAAATACGATTGAACGGCGCCTTGACGCGGAAACTTCAGTCAACGCTCTGCATGATGACGTGCAGCGTATGGGAGAGGATCGCTCTCAATTGGCGTCTACGCTGGACCAGACGGAAGCGCGGGCGGCGCGTCTTGAAGAGGCGAACCGCGAGGTGTCTCGGCGTCTTGTGGCGGCGATGGAATCAATCCGCACCGTTCTTGAAACCCACGGAGGTTGAATTAGATGGCGCAGATTACGGTCGCCATTAATGGCAGAAGCTTTCGCATGGCGTGCGACGACGGTGAAGAAGAGCGGTTGACCGCGCTGGCCGGACGATTTGACGCCAGCATTGACATGTTGCGGGAAAGCTTTGGGGAAATTGGCGATCTTCGCCTTACCGTTATGGCCGGAATTATGGTCACCGACGAACTTAATGAAGCGGAAAAAAAATTAAAAGCCGCTGTGGAGGACGTTGAAAAGCTTCGCGTCGAGAGCGCAGAGGTCTCGCAGCGCGCCAAAGCGAACGAGGCGGAACTGGCGAAAAAACTGGACGAGGCGTCTTCGCGCATCGCGGCGCTCGCCGCCCGTCTTAGCGCGCCGCCCGGCGAGGCTCAGACGTCGGAGGATGAGTGAGCCGCGAAGCGCAGGCGGCCGGGGGCCTTGCGCTTCGCGAGGCGGCTGCCTGCGCGGTTGACTTGCGACAGGCTTGCGGCCGCTGTTATTGAGCTTCCAGCTCCGGCGGACGGCTTTCAAGCGCGAGGGCTTGTTTGTGCACCGCCTTCTGAACTTTCTCAAAGGCTCTGACTTCAATCTGGCGAACACGCTCCCGGCTAACGCCAAATTCGGTGGACAGATCTTCCAGAGTGATCGGGTTTTCCGAGAGCCGACGGGCTTCGAAAATACGGCGCTCCCGTTCATTCAGGACGTCCATTGCGTCGCTCAACATTTTGCGCCGACTGTCCAGCTCTTCCTGATGGGCGAGTATCGTCTCCTGATTGTCGCTTTCGTCAACAAGCCAGTCTTGCCATTCGCCGGATTCAGAATCAGCGCGCAAAGGAGAGTTGAGGGAGGAATCGCCGGCCAAGCGCCGGTTCATTGAAACCACCTCTTCTTCGGAAACGCCAAGCTTGGTGGCGATTTCCTGGACGTGTTCGGGCTGAAGGTCGCCGTCCTCCAGCGCCTGAATTTTGCCTTTGAGGCGGCGCAGATTGAAGAACAATCGTTTTTGATTAGCGGTGGTGCCCATTTTCACGAGGCTCCACGAGCGCAGGATATACTCTTGAATCGCCGCTTTAATCCACCACATGGCGTAGGTGGCGAGGCGAAAGCCCTTATCCGGCTCGAAGCGCTTCACAGCCTGCATCAGGCCGACGTTGCCTTCGGAAACCACCTCTGAAAGCGGTAGGCCATAACCGCGGTAGCCCATGGCGATTTTCGCCACGAGACGTAAATGAGACGTGACCAAACGCTCGGCCGCGGCCGGGTCGTCATGTTCCTTGTAGCGTTTTCCGAGCATATATTCTTCTTGCGGCTCCAACATGGGGAAGCGGCGTATTTCATCTAGGTATCGCGACAGACCACCTTCGCCAGCGGTCAAGACCGGTATATTCTGGGCCATGAATGCACCCTCCAGATTTGCGCGACGTTTCCCTAAAGCTCTCGCGGCCCCTGCCGTCGGTGGAGCTTCAACAGGCAAACGCCCATTTTCCAACGCCCATAATGGCGCGTTGACCAGAGCTTAATATAGGCGCCATTGCGTCAAAAACACGGCCAAAGCGACAAGAATCATGACGCTAATTGGCGAAATCCGTCAAGAAGCGCTTGAAAATCCTGGGGGAGCGGGCTTTCAAAGCGCAAAATTTCACTGGTTTCAGGGTGTTCGAAGGCAAGCAGGCCGGCATGGAGCGCCTGACGCTCAAAACCTTCCGCAAGCGGGCGTATGGTTTCAGGCAGTCGGGCCGCTTTGGTTTTGAAACTGGCGCCATAGTCGCCGTCGCCGATCAGCGGATTGCCTATATGGCTCATATGGACGCGAATTTGATGGGTGCGGCCAGTCTCCAGCCTGCAGGTCATAAGCGCGGCGAGGGGCGGCGCGTCAGCTGGGCCGAAACGCTCGCGGACTTGCCAATGGGTGACCGCCGTGCGCCCGCCGGTTTTCACCACCGTTATCTTCTGGCGGTTGTTGATGGATCGGGCCAGATTCGCGTTGATCGTGCCTTTAAGCTGGGAGGGCGCGCCCCAAGTGAGGGCCGAATAGGCGCGCTCAAGGGGGCCGCTGCGGCCGTGGTCCGCGAATTGCGCCGCCAAGCCCTGATGGACACGGTCGGTTTTCGCCACCACAAGAAGCCCGGTCGTGTCTTTGTCCAGCCGGTGGACGATGCCCGGACGTTTAACGCCGCCAATGCCGGAGAGGCTGTCGGCGCAATGGTGGATCAGCGCGTTGACGAGCGTGCCGTTCCAATTGCCCGCGCCCGGATGCACCACCAAACCTGCGGGTTTATTGATCACAATCAAGTGATCGTCTTCAAAGGTGATGTCGAGAGGAATATTCTCGCCTTCTGGGGTCGCGGGTTCCGGCTCCGGCAATGTGAGAAGGATTACGTCGCCTGCGTTGACCCTGTGCTTTGGCTCAAGTACTTTGCGCCCGCCTATGGTTGCCTGCCCCTGTTTGATCAGGGATTGTATCCGGCTGCGGCTCATGTCCGTCATCGCGCGCGCGAGAAACGCGTCGATGCGGGCGCCCGCATCGTCAATTGTCACTATAACTTGCGCCTGCTGGGGCGCGATATCCGCCGGAGTCAAATCAAGCATGAATAATCCCGTTCTGGATGACGATCAGGAGCCGCCGCTGGACCCGGCCGCGGAGCGTTTGCAGCGCCGGCTAAAGCGGATGCTGGGTTTCTCCAGCCTGATCATGGTTGCGGGTCTTATAGCCGTTTTCGCCGCCATACTCTACAAGGTCACTTCGCGCGAAGGCTCAATGAGCGAAGCGGCGGCGACGATCTCGATCGATCCCGACGCCGAGGTTGTTGATATGGAGTTGAGCGATGGACGGCTGATTTTGTTGATTCGCCGAGGAGCCGCGACATCGCTGATCTATATCGATCCGGCGTCAGGTCAGGAAATCGCCCGATCTGACTTCGTCGCGCGATAAACGTGAAGCTTTTGACGCCTTCAGCGGAATAGTGTCGGTTTCAGGAGAAATTCACAAGGTTTTTCCCAAGACTTTATTTTTAGACTTGCAACCTTGGTGAGGAGCGGATATATCCCGGTTCCTCATCGTTTTTCAACGGTTGAGCGCCCATCGTCTAGCGGTCTAGGACGCTGCCCTTTCACGGCAGAAACACGGGTTCGAGTCCCGTTGGGCGTACCATCATTTTCCTTTATGATGGTCGCGGCGTCGTCCTGACGTCAGCGTGGCCAATGGCCTCTTTCTCTTTTTTGATTGGCGTCTGTATGACACATGGTCAAGGGATTGCGCTCAGGTTAGCCGCAACCGCGTTGATCACGGCCATGTCGGCCTGTGTCCATGAGGCGGCGAAGCAGGCCACCGTCGGTCAGATAATGTTTTGGCGCAGCTTTATCGCCATTTTCCCGATTGTTCTTTACCTTGGATGGCGCGGCGGGGTGATCTCCGGGCTGCGAACCAAAAGACTCAAAGGACATTTTCTCCGCTCTGGGCTGGGGTGCGCGGCCATGTCGTTGTCATTTCTGTCTTTGGCTTATTTACCCGTGGCCAACGCCACGGCGCTTTTGTACCTCGTTCCGATTCTCACATTGCCGGCTGCCGTCATTTTTCTTGGGGAAAAATTGACCTCCGTGGTGATCATAAGCGTCGCATTGGGGTTTGGCGGCATCATCGCCATGTTGGCGCCGTCCTTTTCGGGGGAAGAGGTTAAGGCGGGGACGCTGATTGGCGTTGGCGCTGGGGTCGTGATGGCGGTTGTGATGGCGTTCGCACGGGTTCAAATCAAGCAGTTAACGCAGACGGAAACCCCGGTTAGCATCGCCTTTTATTTCGCGCTCACCTGCACGGTCATTGGAGCTTTAAGTTATCCGATGGGGTGGGGAGAGCCGGAAGGTCTGGCGCTCTACGCGCTGATTGGCGCCGGCATTTTCGGGGGGCTAGCGCATATCGCCGCCATGGAGGCGGTGGCGCGGGCGCCGGTTTCCGTTCTGGCGCCTTTTGAGTATACGGGTATGATCTGGGCTTTGGCGTTTGACGTCATTTTTTTCGGAGGCTGGCCAGCGCCGCTTTCGTTGGCGGGCGCCGTGACGATCGTCGCCGCCGCCTCATTGGTCGCGCTCAAGCCTGACTTACGGCTCTTTTCCCGGTTTCTCCGACGCTCTGGTTCGTGATCACGCCGTTAAGATTCTTCGGTTGGCTTTTTCATTTGACGACGCAGAGCGCGAATTCGGGCGCTCATATCACGGCCAGTTTTCGGTTTTGACGCGGCCGCCGCTTCCGCCTCTGGCTCATTCAAGGGGGCGAGATCTTCTTCGCTCGCGGCCTCGATCGTTAAATGCGCGGCGATGTCCATAAGCTGATTTCGCAGGACTTTGAAATCTTGATCCGTCATGCGCTCCGCTTGCAAGCGCTGGTTTTCAGCGACCAATTCTCTCATGCGGCTATTGTGACCTTGCATTTCATCAAGTGTTTCCGGTGTGGCGCGCGCGCTTGTTTCAAGCTGCTCTAGTTGCAAAGAGAGGCGCGTGACGTCGGCTAGAGCCGCGACGTAGCGAGCTTCAAGATCGGCGTATCCTGCGTCGGGGCGGCTGTCGTGATCGTGACGCTCTTTGGGGGGGATGTCCTGCATGTTAAAGGAGAGGGCGCTTTCTGTCGTCATGGGAGTGGAAGTCGCTTCTACTTGCGGGGAAGGGGCGTCTTGGGCAGGGGCCGGATCAAGGTCGTCAGCGGCTCTCTCGTGGCGGAGGACAAGTTCGTTGTAAAGTTTGCCGTGGCGCTCCAAGTCGCGGTCCAATTGCCGTATGCGAGCATTGGCGCGGGCCAAATCCTCCTCTAAAGACGTGCGCTCTTTGCGCAACCCGCCTTCACGGGATATAGCTTCGGCTAAGGCGACTTCAAGCGCGTCGCGCTCCAGACGAAGATTGGTCTCATTCGCCTGCGCTTTGGCTTCGGCCAATCTGCTGGCGGTGACTTCTTGAAGCCGCCGCTCGCAAATAATTTCCAGTCGCCTGTTCTCAAGCGCGTAGCCCGCGCGCTTGCTGTCGATATTGGTTTGAACGTCATGCAATGTAAGCGGGGTTGAAGCTTCCATCGCTTTGCGCGTCAACCGCACTGCCCGTCGCCAAATGGCGGCGAACAGCGCCATCGCCAAAAGCCCGGCGGTGAAAAAGCCAAGCGCTATGTACATTGTGGCTTCAATCAAGACGTTCACCACTCGCAGCCAATAGTCATGAAGTTATTTGACTATTGGCTTACCTTACATGCGAGGGAACGCCAAGTGCCGTTCCCGGCGCAGGTATCTCGAATCATGCAAGGGAAGGCGAAAGCGTCTCAAAATGGGTTCCAGGTAGGTTCTGGCGTGAACTTGAGATACCCAATATTCAGGCCCAGACGCGCTCCTACGCCCGCCCGCACCGGAATCACGTAAACATCTTCATTTCCCAAAACGGTCATTCCAAAGCCGCCGACGAGGTAAGCCGAGCCGTTGATGCCGATGTATCGTTTGTAAATGCTGTCGACGGAGGGAAGATTGTAAATCAACATCATGACGCGGGCGCCGTCGCCGCCGAAATCCCAGCCCACGGACGGCCCTTGCCAGAAGATCTTGTGCACGCCGGCGTTGCGGGTGAAAAGTTGCCCTTCGCCGAAGCGCGCTCCCGCGATAATGGCGCCGGAGCCTTCTTCTCCAAGAATATAGCCGTTGGGTTCGCCGTAATTTTTAAACGCATTCTCCAAAACGGAGGCGAATTCGCCGGAAACGCCGCCAAAGAATTGATGACCGGCGTTGACGATTTCTGTTTGCTGGTAATTATCTTCGGGAGGCAGCTGGTTTTTCGACGCTTGCGCGTGGGCGGGCGACAAAATCGCCGCGGCGAACATATGGGCGGCCAAGATGAAAACGCTCAACAATAGAGGTGTCAGGGGAAAGGTGGATAGGGCATGCCGTCGCCTTTGAAAAAAACGGTTCACTATGCTTGTTTTCATCAGTATGCCTCCAAGTGTGGACTGCGCGGCGTTTTCAGCTCTTTCCCGCGTTATGTTTTCGTAAGGCTCCAAGGAGCCGCGCACGTTCGAATAAAAAGCCTGAACGCCTGACGTCGCATGAGCGTAAGCGCGTAAATTCCTAGCTTGCGTCTCTTTTGCGCCGAATCATAGGCCAATATAGGGTCGAATCATTGAAACACTGTACCCAAAATAGGATGGGAATGTGGTCGCGAGCATTTATATGTTGCGCGTGGTTTTTAGAGGCGTCGCTTGCGGGGGCGCAAGCGGATGGACTTAAATTCGACACGGACCTGGCGACGGGATACGCGCTTTCCGGACATGATCCCGTCGCTTACTTCATAGATCACGCTCCGCGCTTTGGAAAAGATACGCAAGCGTTCTCGTGGGAGGGGACGACTTGGGTGTTTGTCAATGAAGGCAATCGTCAGGCGTTTGAGGCAGATCCCAGAACATATGCTCCGCAATTTTCAGGGTGCGACCCATATGCGCTGGCCAGCGGATTCGCGACGATTGGAAACGCAAAAATTTTCTTGGTTCATAATACCCGGCTCTATCTGTTTCACTCGTCTACAAATCGGTTTTTGTTCATGGCCAACCCGGAGCATATGTTGAAAGACGCCGCCGCCCATGCGCCCGCGGTCGGTTGTTCCACAGGAAAACGGTAAAGACTTACCGGCGCTAGCTCAGTATGTAATCGCGGGTTGGCAAGGTGATGGCGCAAGTGTAATTTGCAGCAAGCCATGCGAATCGCATCCGCCGCCTCTGGGCGCTATGACCATTAAAGGCATTCGACCATTAGACGTAGGTCTAATGCAGTAAATAGGAAGCAGTATGTCCAATATTAGTGATTTGTCTGCGCTGGATCTTGCTGCTCTTCTCGCAAGCCGCGTTTGTCACGATATAATTTCTCCCGTGGGCGCGATTACAAACGGCTTGGAAGTTCTCGATGAAGAGGGCAGCGAGGATATGCGCGAGTTCGCCATGGATCTGATCCGCAAGAGCGCGCGTCAGGCCTCGGCCAAGCTGCAATTCGCTCGTCTCGCCTTTGGCGCAGCCGGTTCCGCAGGAGCCGAAATCGATCTGGGCGACGCGCATGGGGTGGCTCAAGGCTTTATGGAGAATGAAAAGTCGGAATTGGTCTGGGATATTCCGCGTCTATTGATGCCTAAGAATCGGGTGAAGCTCCTTTTGAATCTTGTGTTGGTCGCCAATCATTGCGTGCCGCGTGGGGGAACGATTACTTTGAGCATGGAAGGCGATGCGGCGTCTCCGACGTTCCTTGTTCGCGCCGTTGGGAAAAACGCAAAGCCGCCCGCGTCGATGGTCGATATTTTCGCTGGAGTTGATCCTGAACGAATTGATGGTCATTCCGTTCAGCCGGTTTATACAGTTTTATTGGCGCAAGATTGCCAGATGAAGGTCTCTATAGAAAAAGACGACGACACGGTTTTGATTACAGCGGCGCATACAATTTAATACCTAAGAAATATGTTGATAGTTTCAACGTATCTTAACTGTTGAACGTCAGACTGCCTGATACGGACATTGAGTTCCCTCCGCTTTGTTGTGGGCGGACCAGTAACCAGTCGGGTGATGATGGTCATGGATGATCTGCTCAGTGAGTTTCTTACTGAAACAAATGAAAGTCTTGATGTTATTGACGTCGAGCTTGTAAAATTTGAACAAGAGCCCAACAACGCCAAGATATTGGACAATATCTTTCGGTTGGTGCACACGATCAAGGGAACCTGTGGTTTCCTGGGGCTTCCGAGATTGGAAGCCCTCGCGCATGCGGCGGAGACCCTTATGGGGAAATTCCGCGACGGCGTGGCGATCATGCCCGGCGCTGTGTCGCTGATTCTCAACACAATTGACCGGATCAAGGAGATCCTGGAAAAGCTTGAGAGAAATGAAGGCGTTGAGCCGGAAGGTTCCGACGACGACTTGATCAGCCAACTTGAGCTTATGTCCACTTCAGCGGACCAGGTTTTGTCTGATAATTCGCCTGCTGACGAGGGGGCGGCTGACGACGACGCCCTGCCGGAACAGACGATTGAACGGCCTTTGCGGGTTGGTGAAGTCTCCCTTGACGAATTAGAACGGGCGTTTCGCGAAACCGAGACGGAAGTAGAGCTTCCTGTCGCGGCGGCGGAGCCAACGCCCCCGCCCGCCCCCAGCGCGGCGACTTCGGACAACAAGGGTAAAGAGGCTGAAAAAACGGACTCCAGCGCCGGAAAATCCGTCTCCAACCAATCAATTCGCGTTGCGGTGGAAACGCTTGAGCATTTGATGACCATGGTGTCGGAGCTGGTTCTGACCCGCAATCAATTGCTTGAAATCGTTCGCCGCCATGAAGAATCCGAATTCAAGGTGCCTTTGCAGCGCTTGTCGAACGTAACCGCTGAGCTGCAGGAAGGCGTCATGAAGACGCGGATGCAGCCTATCGGCAATGCTTGGCAAAAATTGCCGCGCATCGTTCGCGATCTTAGTCAGGAGCTTGAGAAGCCTATCGAGCTGGAAATGATCGGCGCCGACACCGAGCTCGATCGGCAGGTTCTGGAGCTGATTAAAGATCCGCTCACCCATATGGTTCGTAACTCCGCCGATCATGGGCTGGAAATGCCTGCGGACCGTCGCAAGGTTGGAAAGCCGGACAAGGGGACGATTACGCTTTCCGCCTATCATGAAGGCGGGCACATCATTATTGAAGTCAAGGATGATGGGCGCGGACTGGACGTTGAAAGGATCAAGGCCAAGGCGTTTGACCGCGGATTGGCGACGGAAGCCGAGTTGGAGCAAATGTCGGATCAACAGATCCATAAATTTGTGTTCCAGGCTGGGTTCTCCACCGCTTCCGCGGTGACGAGCGTTTCAGGGCGCGGCGTCGGCATGGACGTGGTGCGCAATAATATCGAGCTGATTGGCGGCTCTATCGACCTGCGCTCCGTCGTTGGCAAAGGCACCGCTTTCGTTATCAAAATTCCGCTGACTTTGGCTATCGTTTCGACCTTGATCGTCGAAGCGGCCGGAGACAGATACGCCATTCCTCAGCTTTCAGTGGTTGAGCTCGTGCGGGTTCAGATGAATTCTGAACATAAGATCGAACGCATCAAGGATACGCCGGTGCTCAGATTGCGCAACAAATTGTTGCCGTTGATGCATTTGTCGCAGCTTCTGGATGTGGCGGATGGCCGCGAAGGGCTGGAGGCGATTGAGGACGATAACGGATTTATCGTGGTGATGCAGGTTGGAAACCAGACCTTTGGCGTCGTTGTCGACGGGGTTTTCCATACCGAAGAAATCGTCGTCAAGCCTATGTCGTCCATGTTGCGGAATCTGACGATGTTCTCGGGCAACACGATTTTGGGCGACGGCTCGGTGATCATGATTATTGATCCGAATGGCGTCGCCTCCGCAATGGCCAGCCATGCGACAAGCGCGGTGGTCGAGCAGCAGGACGAAGAAGCGGAGGCCGAGAATCGCTTGCGCGCCAGCGTCGGCGGGCAGAGCGCGATCTCCATGCTTCTCTTCAGGGCCGGTTCTCCCGAACCAAAGGCTATCCCCTTGTCGCTTGTCACGCGGCTTGAGGAGTTTGAAGTCAACAAAATCGAGCGTTCGAACGGGCGCGATTTGGTTCAGTATCGCGGCGCTTTGATGCCATTGATTTATATCGACGCGGGACAGGCTCATCGCAGCGAAGGCACCCAGCCCATGCTGGTGTTTTCCGACACCGGTCGGTCTATGGGATTGGTCGTCGACGAAATCGTCGATATCGTTGAAGATCACATGCATATTGAAGTGGGCTCGGACCGTCCCGGCGTTCTGGGATCTGCGATCATCAAGGAGCGGGCGACGGAGGTCATCGACCTTGGCTATTACCTGCCTCAGGCGTTCGAAGACTGGTTCATGCGCAAGGAAATGGATATCGCCTCGCTGACCAAGAAAATTCTTCTGGTGGACGACAGCGCTTTCTTCCGCAACATGCTGACGCCAGTGTTGAAAGCGGCTGGTTATGACGTAACTTCCTGTGATCATCCTAATGAGGCGTATGAGCTTCTGGAAAACGGTTCCGTCTTTCACGCGGTGGTGAGCGACATCGAGATGCCGGAGATCAACGGGTTTGAGTTCTGCGAAGCGCTGCGCCGAGATCCGCGTTTCCGCGAAATTCCGGTGCTGGCTCTGTCGGCGGTGGTCACGCCAGCCTCCATTGAGCGGGGCCGCCAGGCGGGCTTTGACGACTATGTCGCGAAATTCGACCGTCCAGGATTGATTGCGGCGCTCAAGGATGTCTTCTCTGGCGAGATGGGAGTTGCGGCATGAACAACAACAGCGACAATCTTGTGACGACCACCGGCGACGTGATCCAATATGTGACGGTGGTTATTGGCGGGCAATTGTTCGGATTGCCAATCGCTCAAGTTCATGACGTTTTCATGCCGGAAAGCGTCACGAAGGTTCCATTGGCGGCGCGAGAGGTCGCCGGCGTGCTGAATCTGCGCGGGCGAATCGTAACCGCGATCGACATGCGCAAACGATTACACTTGCCTCCTCATGACGAGGGGCAGATGATGGCTGTGGGAATAGAGTACAAGGGCGAGTCTTATGGGCTCGTCATTGACACTGTTGGCGAAGTTCTGACGTTGTCTTTGAGCTCGAAAGAGCCCAATCCGTCAAATCTGGATCGGCGCTGGGCTGAAATTTCAGGCGGCGTTCACCGTTTGGAAGGGAAGTTGATGGTTATTCTGGATGTAGATCGTCTTCTGGGCGCCATGATCGATCCAATGGTCGCCTGAGACGTGAAAAAAGCCGATAATGGCTTTGAGGAGCATTCGCAATGAAACAGTGCCTCGTCGTAGACGACTCGAGCGTGATAAGAAAAGTCGCGCGACGTATTCTGGAAGATTTGAAGTTCGAAATTCGTGAAGCTGAAGATGGTCAGGCGGCGCTGGACATTTGCCGTGAGAAAATGCCGGACGCCATCCTTCTGGATTGGAACATGCCGGTCATGGACGGTCTGGAATTCTTGACCGCGTTGCGAGACGAACAAGGCGGCGACGCGCCAGTGGTGGTTTTCTGCACGACAGAGAATGACGTCGCTCATATAGCGCGGGCGATCCGCGCAGGGGCTAACGAATATATTATGAAACCTTTCGACAAGGATATTGTCGAAGCGAAGTTTCAAGAAGTTGGTTTGATCTAACGTCAAACGGTGGCCCTTATGACGATTTCAGAGCGAAGGGCGGTGTCAAACAGCCCCGTTTCCGACCCTATCCGGGTCATGGTGGTAGACGATTCCGTCGTCATTCGGGGGTTGCTTGGCCGTTGGATCGATGCGGACCCTGCATTGAGCGTGGTCGCCTCGCATCGCAATGGCGAATTAGCGGTTGAAGATATTTTGCGCTCAAGTCCGGATGTTGTCGTACTTGATATCGAAATGCCTGTCATGGATGGACTGACCGCGTTGCCGTTGATGCTGGCGAAAAAACGCGATCTCACCATAATAATGGCCTCCACTTTGACGCGGCGGAATGCGGAAATCAGTTTGAAAGCTCTATCATTGGGCGCGCAGGACTATGTGCCCAAGCCTGAGACGAACAGCGCCGTTACGACGTCGGTGGATTTTCGGCGCGATTTGATTGAAAAGGTGAAATCACTTGGAGCGCGAGCGAAAAAACTGCGCGCGCCTCCCAGAGCCATGCGTGCGCAAACCGCTGCGGGGAAAGTCAGCTCGCAAACGCCGGTTGGCTCTTTGAATAGTTCGGCGCGGGCGGTGGCCAAGCCTGCGGCGAGCTATAAGCTGCGCGCTTACTCTTCCGCTCGCCCGAGGATTGTCGCCATTGGCTCGTCAACTGGCGGGCCGCAGGCGTTGCAGGTTCTTATGAAAGAAATTGGCGCTTTCATCAAAGACGTTCCCGTGGTCGTCACGCAACATATGCCGGCGACATTCACGACAATTCTAGCGGAGCATCTGGCAAAAGCTTCTATGCGCCCATGCAAGGAGGCTGAAGAAGGTGAAATTCTGAAGGCTGGTCATGTCTATGTGGCCAAGGGCGGAATTCACCTTGTTCTGGAAAAGGACGCTGGACAGGTTCGCGCGCGTCTGGTCGATAGCGCTCCGGTGAACTTTTGTAAGCCGGCGGTTGACCCTTTGTTCGATAGCGTCGCTAAAACGTATGGTTCGGCGGCGCTGGCGGTCGTGCTTACTGGGATGGGGCATGATGGGGCGGACGGGGTGCGCACCATCGCCGCCGGCGGCGGCAGCGTTATTGCTCAAGATGAAGCCAGCAGCGTTGTGTGGGGGATGCCAGGCGCAGCGGCGCATACTGGTCTATGCAGCGACGTTCTTCCCCTTGGTCAGATAGGGGCGAAAATAACCCGGCTATTAAGTGGAGGCCTCCGGTGATTCCTTCAGAATTTGAATATCTGAAACAATTCTTGAAGCAGCGCTCCGGATTGGTTTTGTCTGACGAGAAGCAATATCTCGTGGAAAGCCGATTGCTACCTGTCGCACGGCGCTCCGGCTTTGAGAGCCTCAGCGAACTTGTGACGGCGCTGCGAAAAGCGCCGACGGGGCCTTTGGCGGTTCAGGTGGTTGAGGCCATGACGACGAATGAGTCGTTTTTCTTTCGGGACAAAACGCCATTCGAGCATTTTAATCAAACAATGTTGCCGGAGTTGATGCAATCGCGGGCCACGCGCCGGCGCGTGAAAATCTGGTGCGCCGCCGCCTCGACTGGTCAGGAGCCTTACTCGTTGGCGATGTGCCTGAAAGAGGCGGGCGCGAAAGTTTCGGGTTGGAATTTCGAGATTCTGGGAACAGATCTTTCCAATGAAGTTTTGGAAAAAGCCAGGAGCGGAATATATAGTCAATTTGAGGTGCAGCGAGGACTGCCGATCCAGCACCTTTTGAAATATTTCACCCAACAAGGTGATTTGTGGCAAATAAATCCCGATCTGCGGGCTATGGTCCAATGGCGTAAGCTTAATTTGCTGGAATCATTGATAAGCGTTGGCGAATTCGACATTATTTTCTGTCGGAACGTTTTGATTTATTTCGATCAAGCGACGAAAGTGGAGGTGCTGCATCGGCTGGCCAAACAGATGCCGGAGGATGGGTTCCTTGTTCTTGGCGCTGCGGAAACGGTAGTTGGTTTGACAGACGCGTTCGAACCAGTGACTGGGCGACGTGGACTTTACAAACTCAAGAAAGCGGCGACGTCGCGGCTCTCCGCGTCGCCGTCGTCCAGACTGGCCGCGCTCTCCTGATCGTCAAGAGCCGTCAGCTGTTGAAAGCGCACGGGTAAAGGCGTTGCAGAGTGGGAAAAAGCCCGCTTGCAGCGCCTTTATTCTTTTTTTGGGGGGGGCTAGCGGTTGCGTACGCTGGAGCTTGCGTGTTTGACGGCGCTAAGGCGCGCCCTTCAGGGAGGGGATGAGTAAATACGGCAATGAGTTATCAGCTCAATCTGATGTAATACATCAGAAAATGATCTCACTTGCGCGATTTTGACGGGGCGCCCCGTAAGGCGGTCCGCCAAAATAATTTCGTATCTGGACTTCTATCGCGGTTTACCGCGTGACGAATTGATTATGCAGCTTTTTCTTCTGGTTCGCGAAGAACATAGCCACGTCCCCAAACCGTTTCGATGTAGTTTCTGCCGCCTGTCGCCGCCGCCAGTTTCTTGCGCAGCTTGCAGATGAAGACGTCGATGATCTTCAATTCGGGCTCATCCATCCCGCCATAGAGGTGATTGAGGAACATTTCCTTAGTGAGCGTGGTGCCCTTGCGTAAGGAAAGCAGCTCAAGCATTTGATATTCTTTGCCTGTCAGATGCACGCGCTGGCCTGTCACTTCCACGGTCTTGGTGTCGAGGTTGACCGTCAGGTCGCCGGTGATGATCACGGACTGCGCATGGCCTTTTGAGCGACGGACAATTGCGTGAATGCGGGCGATGAGCTCGTCCTTGTGGAACGGCTTGGTCATGTAGTCGTCAGCGCCAAACCCAAGACCGCGCACCTTGTCCTCAATGCCAGCGTTGCCGGAGAGAATCAAAATCGGCGTTTTCACCTTTGAAACGCGCAAGGTGCGTAAAACCTCATACCCCGACATGTCGGGCAAGTTGAGGTCTAGCATAATGATATCGTAATCATATAACTTGCCGAGGTCGATGCCTTCCTCGCCAAGATCAGTTGTGTAAACATTAAAATTTTCGGACTTGAGCATCAACTCAATACTTTGCGCGGTCGCGCTGTCGTCCTCAATCAGCAGTACACGCATACCAATCCCCTTAGTATTGCCTATCCTGGGCAAGCCGCGCTCTCAATACGCTCCGGTGCAAAGGACTGCAGTTAACCTGAATATGAACCTTAGGTCTTAATGGTTAACAAAATCTGATTCCCACCTGCAAGCACTGATCGTAAAAGTTTGAGAAAATTTCTCAAGATCCTGAAAAATAGAAGGAATAACCTTCTTAAAAAACTTCAGAATCCACATTAAGAATCTCTTCTAAGTGACTCTTGCGACTCAATAGATCCAGCACGAATCCCCATGGATAAGACGCCATCCATAAAAACCCGCCAATAAGATTAACCAAAGTCGTAAACGTTCGGTTACTATCGGGTTTGAATTGGTAAATGAGAATCATTGATGGAATCGCTGTTCGCTGAAATTGAATCACTTCTGACCACCGAAATTTTTGGTCGCGTCGTCGCGGTTCAAGGATTGCTCGTGGAAGTCGCCGGGCCCATTCATGAGATGAGCGTCGGCTCGCTTTTGGCGATCGATGGCGGGCCGAACATGGCGCCGGTTCATGCTGAAGTGGTGGGGTTTCGCGAGGAAAAGGCTTTGTGCATGCCCTTCGCCGGCCTTGAGGGCGTGCGCATGGGATGCCGGGCCGTTCTGGTGGCGCGCGAGAGTTTGATCCACCCTAGCACAGCTTGGCTCGGCCGGGTGATCAACGCCATGGGCGAGCCTATCGACGGCAAGGGACCGTTGCAAATGGGAGAGGCGCCGCATCGTTTACGCGCCGCGCCGCCGCCCCCTGGGGAGCGCGCTCGGGTTGGGCGCCCGGTTAACCTTGGTGTACGAGCCCTTAACACCTTTGTGACCTGTTGCCAGGGACAGAGAATGGGTATTTTCGCCGGGTCTGGCGTTGGAAAATCCATCTTGATGTCGATGCTCGCCCGCAATACGGCCACGGACGTTTCCGTGATCGGATTGATCGGCGAACGGGGAAGGGAAGTTCAAGAGTTCATTGAAGACGACCTTGGCGAGGAAGGGTTGGAGCGTTCTGTGGTCGTTGTGGCGACGTCAGACGAAAGCGTGCTTATGCGACGTCAGGCGGCTTATATGGCCATGACCGTCTCGGAATTTTTTCGGGACAGGGGAGCTAGGGTCTTATGCATGATGGATTCGATCACCCGTTTCGCCATGGCGCAGCGCGAAATCGGTCTGTCTATCGGGGAGCCGCCAACCTCGAAAGGATATACGCCTACGGTGTTTACCGAATTGCCCAGGCTTTTGGAGCGCGCGGGACCAGGTCTTGCCGGATCTGGATCAATCACCGGTCTTTTCACCGTTCTGGTGGAGGGGGATAATCATAATGAGCCTGTGGCGGACGCGGTGCGCGGGATTCTTGACGGCCACATAGTTATGGAGCGCTCTATTGCGGAGCGGGGGCGTTACCCGGCGATTAACGTCTTGAAATCAGTTTCGCGAACGATGCCGAGGTGCGTTCCGGCGAATATGGCGCCGATTCTACGAAAAGCGCGCGCATTGATGGCCACTTACGCCGATATGGAAGAATTGATCCGTTTGGGCGCTTATCGGCAAGGGTCTGACCCGGTGGTGGATGAAGCAATCGCCCGCCACGACGCGATTGAGGGGTTTTTGTCTCAAAATAAGACAGAAGCGACGGGATTGGAGGACGGATATTTGATGCTCGCCAACCTTTTGGAAATGACTCCCGGTTAGGATGGTCATGAGTAAAGGGAGTACTGTTTGATGAAGTCTCGTGAGAGCCTAATACGGCTGAAGCAATTTCAGGTTGATGAAAAGCGGCGGCAATTGTCGCAGATCGAGTCGATGGTCGCGGAGTTTGAGCGCATGGCGCTTGAGCTGGACAATCAGATCAAGCTGGAGCAGCAGCGGGTCGGCATCACTGACGTCGCTCATTTCGCCTATCCCACGTTTGCGAAGGCGGCGGCGCAACGTCGTGATAATCTGGCCAATTCAGCGCATGAGTTGCAAGGGCAGCTGGACCGAGCGCGCGAAGATCTGGCGACGGCGGTCGAGGAATTGAAGAAGTTTGAAATTTTGGCGGAGCGCGATCAAATGCGCGAACGCGAAGCGTTGGAGGCGAGCGAACAGGACGCTATGGATGAAATTGCGGCTCGGAGCAGGCGGCGCGCGCGTTAAACCTTAAGGGCGCGGGCTTTGTTTGGCGTATTTTGAATCGGTGATTTCGAATATTTTTTGCGATGAAACTGATTTAAATAATTCATGAGCGTTCATTGATTAGGAATTGGCGGTCTGGACGTTTATTTTTAATTTCATTACCCGGTTTTAAGCCCGCGGCGCATGCGGCGGGCCTTTTTCCGTTCTAGAAAAGCTTAATGCGCTGGAAATATCTCCGTGAGAAGCTTATATGGTGGGTGCGGCGTAGCTGCGCTGTACGTCAGGAGACATATCCCCGGGGCCTTACGCATTCCTAAGGGAGCTGTTCCTGCTCCGGCTCGTGGGCCGGGGCACACGGCGCCCACCTACATTGTAGGTTCTCCGGGATTGCACACCTCCAACGGCTGTTGCGGCTGCGCCGTAGCGCATGTTTTTCGCGCGTTAAGGGGCTCGCCGCGCGCTTGCCGGCCCCTGCCTGAGCGTGCAGCGCTTCGTAATGACGCGCCAAGAGAATGACGCGCTAAGGGGAAGGGGCCGAAAACGTGAATGACGCATCCTCTTTATCGCCGTCTTCTTTGAAGTCGGCCAAGGCGCTTTTGCGCCAGGAGGCGCTGAAGCGGCGCGCGTTGCTGACCCCCATGGCGGCGATCGAAGGGGGGCTGGTTTTGGCTGAGCGCGCTCTGACCGCGCTGGACGACGCGGTTCCTCTTGACGGGGCGATGGTCATCTCCGGCTTTACGCCAATTCAAAACGAAATTGATCCTCGTCCGCTCATGGACGCCTTGCGTCAGCGAGGTCACAGCCTGTGCCTGCCCGTGGTGGTGAAGCCGTCGTTGATCTTTCGCGAGCTGAAGCCCGGAGCGGAAATGGTTGAGGCGGGATTTGGAACTTACGCGCCCTCGCCGGAAGCGCGTGTGGTCGAGCCGGACGTGTTGTTAACGCCTCTCGCCGCTTTTGATCGTCAGGGCGGGCGCATCGGTTATGGACGGGGCTATTATGATCATGCGATTAGCGATTTACGAGCGAAGGGGCGAAAACCTTTTTGCGTAGGTGTTGCTTATTCGCAGCAAGAGGTGGAAACAGTGCCGTGCGAGCTTCATGATCAGCCATTGGATATGGTGATCACCGAGCGTGACGTGATTTTTTGTAACAAGGTAGTTTGATTCATGCGTTTGTTGTTTCTGGGAGATCTCGTTGGCCGCGCTGGCCGCAACGCCGCCATTGAGGCTCTTCCAGGGTTGATCGAGGACTACCGGCTGGATTTCGTCATTGTGAATGGCGAAAATTCGGCTGCGGGCTTTGGGATAACTGAAGAAATTTTGCAAGATGTTCTCGACGCCGGCGCGGATGTGGTCACAACGGGCAATCATGTGTGGGACCAGCGCGACACTCTTGTTTATATTGAGCGTCAGGATCAGCTCCTGCGACCGCTTAACTTTCCCGCTGGAACGCCAGGACGAGGCGCGCATTTGTTTAACGCGCGAAATGGTGCGCGGGTTATGGTGATGAACGTGATGGGGCGGGTGTATATGGACGCCCTTGACGATCCTTTCGCTGCGGTGGAGGCGGCGTTGGGCGCTTGTCCCCTGGGTGAAGTGGCTGACGCCGTGGTGATCGACATGCATGCGGAGGCGACCAGCGAAAAACAGGCGATGGGTCATTTTGTCGACGGACGCGCCAGTCTTGTGGTTGGAACGCATACGCATGTGCCCACGGCTGATCATCAGATACTGCCAGGCGGAACGGCGTATATGTCCGACGCGGGAATGTGCGGAGATTATGATTCCGTTCTGGGAATGGAGAAAGAGGAGCCGGTGAACCGGTTTTTGCGCAAAATTCCGGGCAATCGGTTCACGCCCTCTCTTGGAGACGCCACGATTTGCGGCGTCGCGGTTGAAATCGATGATTTAAGCGGTTTGGCGACGCATGTGGCGCCGGTGCGCCTGGGAGGGCGGTTGTCGCAGGAAAAGCCGTGGTTCTGGACGGATTCAAAAAACTGAGACGCATTAAGACGCTCTGCGCCGGGCTTTTGGCGGATCTCTGGATTTTACCGATCATCCACCTTATAAGCGGGTAATTCGATCACTATTCGACAATAACAGGATTAGCCGGGAACAAACATGGCCGGACATTCAAAATTCAAGAATATCATGCATCGCAAAGGGCGTCAGGACAGCGTACGCTCGAAGATGTTCTCTAAGCTTTCTAAAGAAATTACCGTTGCGGCGAAGGTCGGCGGTCCGGATCCCGACGCCAATCCTCGTTTGCGTCTGGCGATTCAGAACGCCAAAGGGCAGTCCATGCCCAAGGACAATATTCAACGCGCCATCAGTAAGTCTCAACAGGGCGACGCCGCCAATTACGATGAGATCCGTTATGAGGGCTATGGGCCCGGCGGTACAGCGATTATCGTAGAGGCGCTTACGGACAATAGAAATCGTTCAGCTTCCAACGTGCGCTCAACTTTCTCCAAATATGGCGGGTCTCTTGGGGAGACAGGCTCCGTTTCCTTTATGTTTGACCGCGTGGGAGAAATTGTTTTCAAGGCGAGCGTGGGCGACCCTGATTCCGTGCTTGAGGCGGGCATCGAAGCTGGCGCTGATGACGTGCAATCCGACGAAGAGACGCATACGATCACATGCGCTTTTGAAGATGTGGGAGATGTGTCAAAGGCGTTGGAGGCGGCGCTCGGCGAAGCGGAAAGCGTCAATCTTATCTGGAAGCCGCAAAATTTGATCGCCGTCGATGCGGATAAGGCGCAAACGCTGGTCAAACTTATCGGCATTCTTGAAGACGATGACGACGTTCAGAACGTATATTCGAATTTCGACATCGACGAAGACACTTGGAACGCTCTTTCTGAAGGATAAAGCGGTCCGTGGGCGGTTGCTCCGTTAAGTATTTTCGTTGTTCAGCCTTAACGAAGAAGGTCGTCAAACAAAGGTATGCTGGTTACGGCGGCTACGCCGATCAGGATATAAGCGAGCAGGCGATAGACCGAAGGGTTGGATCGGCGAAATCCTTGGGCGCCGAGAAATAACGTGGCGGCGTAGACCGGCGCCGTCACGATGATTAGCGCCAGCGTCTCGCGTGTGAAGAAACCATAATAGAAAAACGCGGCGTAAACAGACAGGCTGTTGAGGGCGAAGAAAACGATTAGATTGGCGCGCACGGTGGCGGGTGGTTTGGGACCCGATAACCAAAAGGCGACCACAGGCGGACCTGAGACCTGAGACACGCCGGACAGAACGCCGGAAAGGGCGCCCACGCCCAGCGAGGCCAAGAGCGTTGGCTGGCCGCGATATCTCCAGCCGGAAATCAACAATAGCAATGCGCCGAGAATTATCAGGCATATCAACCAGCGCAGGGTGAGAAGATCCGCCTGCGCCAACACCCATGCGCCGATGGGAACGCAAAGCATGGCGGCGGTTATGGTGGGGGCGACGGTCTTGACGTCGCATTGGCGCAAAGCGTTGAACAACAACGGTAGCGTGACGATTGAATCGAGGACGAGAAATGCGGCGGCGGCGGTCTGGGGCGCAATGACCGTGGAGGCGACCGGCATGTAAATCATGGCTGCGCCGAAGCCGGAAAAACCTCTTATCAACCCGGCGACGGCGATCGCGGCGATGATCAGAACCGTCTTTGACAAATCAAGTTCCCAAGCGGGCATGCCGAGGAGGGAGAACAAGTCAAACATTACGGCGAACCTTGAAACACCTTGGGAGCGCGGGTAAGGGGCGTCGTTGAATATGAAAAGGCGACCTTTGGGCCGCCTTAATCATGAGCGCGTTGTGGCTTCAGGCTAGCTAGGCCGGGCTTCAGGTTTCACGCCTGGCCGCCTTTGCTGGAGGCGCGTTTCAGTAGTTTCCAACCGCTGGGGCGGCGGAGAAGTAGCCCGCGTTTGAAGACACGTAGCTTGGCTCTGAATCAAACATATATCTCAGACCAACCCGAAATTCATGGGCGTTGATGTCTTCATAATTGATGCGGTTCGTGCCTGTGCCTGCGTTATAAAGCGGCGCGGACTGCCCGCCGCCAATATGCAGGTAGCGGTAACCGGCGTCGAGGGAAAGGTTTTGCGTGAAGGCGTATGAGCCGCCGGCCATAAGCGCCCAAGCAAGGTTCCACTTGCCGCCACCTTTGTATTGGGTCTCAACGCCATTGGGATTGGCTGAACGCACGTTGGAAACGCCCACGTAGGACGCGCCAAGACCTGCGCCGACATAGGGCGTGAAGCCGTTGAAATTACCAAGGTCCACGTAGCCGTTCAACATGACGGTCCATACGTCGATATCCGCGGTTTCGCGTGAATAATCGTTATTGCCGGTAGAGGCGCAAACGCCGGCGCAAGCTTCGCTGGAGAAGCTGGCGGGCCATTCATAGTCCGCCGTCAGATCCGCGCGGAAGTAATCGTTGAACTTATAACCGACGCCAACGCTGATGAGGCCGGTGTCATTCAGCGATTCATTGCGGAAATCCGCTTTGCCGATGATGGGGTCGCTGAAGCTGGCGCTTGGATCTTGGTAGGTTTTATACCCAATATCTCCACGCAAATACCAGCCGCCTGTGGCTGGAACTTGCGGCACATGTTCGATAACAGGCGCTGGCATTGGCATATCGGCGGCGAATACTGACGACGAAGCGATCATTACGACGCCGGCCAAAGACATTTTAAGGATATGGTTGCCCATGTCTTGGTCCTCGGTTGGAACGCCCGCAACGATGGCGTTGCTGGTCGTACACTGAAACATGAGGATAACTTGCATGAGAATGCTTAATCTAAGCTTAACTTTATTTTTTAACTGCGTTTTTTTACCTTAACAACAAGTAAAGTTTATACGGTTTTGATCTTAATTTCTTAACAATATCTAAAGAAGAAGCGTAAGAAAATTCTCCCCGCCGGGGGCGGGTAGGCCGAGGGCGGGGAGATTGAAAGGTCGGCGCGCGCCGACCAAGACCAGTTGCGCCTAGGTGGCGGCCGCGGTTACAGCGGCGACGATATCGTCTATGACTTTGACCAAAACGTCGTCATTGTCCGCTTCTCCCATGACGCGGATAAGAGGCTCTGTTCCCGACGCCCTGATAACCAAGCGGCCGGAGCCGCTCAAAATTTCACGTCCCGCCGTAATGGCTTTCTGAACGCTTTCCTGTTCAAGGGGAGCGCCTTTGGAGTAGCGCACGTTTTTGAGAATTTGTGGGACAGGTTCGAAACGCCAGCACACTTGCGAGACCGGGCGCCCTTGTTTCTTGACGCAAGCCAGCACCTGAAGCGCCGCTACAAGGCCGTCTCCCGTGGTGGTGAAGTCCGACAATACGATATGGCCGGATTGCTCGCCGCCCACGTTGAAGCCATGCTGGCGCATATGCTCCACAACGTATCGGTCGCCCACCCGGGTGCGCGCGAGGGTCAGGCCCAGGCTCGTCATATAGCGCTCGAGCCCGAGGTTGGACATGATGGTGGCGACAATGCCGGGCGCCGTCAACCGGTCGTCTTCTTGCCAGGACTGGGCCACCACCGCCATCAGCTGATCGCCGTCAACCACCGTGCCGGTTTCATCGACGATGATGACCCTGTCGGCGTCGCCGTCAAGCGCGATGCCAATATCGGCGCGCACTTCATGAACTTTCTGGCGGAGCAATTCCGTGGAGGTCGAGCCGCAATCCTTGTTGATGTTAACCCCGTCAGGGCTGACGCCAATGGAGATGACTTCAGCGCCCAGCTCCCAGAGGATTTCCGGCGCGACCTTATAGGCGGCGCCATTGGCGCAATCGACCACAACCCGCAGGCCTTCGAGGTTCATGTCGCGGGGCATGGTGCGTTTGGCGAATTCGACGTAACGGTCGCGCATTCCGTCTATACGCCGGGCGCGGCCAATATCTTCAGGCGCCGCCAGTTGCGAGGTCAGATCCTGCTCCAACAGGCCTTCGATTTGCATCTCTACGTCGTCGGAGAGTTTGAAACCGTCGGGGCCAAAAAATTTGATGCCATTGTCGGGAAAGGCGTTGTGGGAGGCGGAGATCATCACCCCAATGTCGGCGCGCATGGAGCGCGTCAGCATGGCGACCGCTGGCGTTGGCATGGGGCCGAGAAGGAAAACGTTCATTCCGACTGAGGTGAAGCCGGCCACCAGCGCGTTCTCCAGCATGTAGCCCGACAAGCGGGTGTCTTTGCCGATCACCACGCGGTGCTTATGCCCTCCTCTGCGAAAGGCGATTCCCGCGGCCATGCCGACTTTCATCGCGATTTCTGGCGTCATAGGCCAACGGTTTGCTGTTCCGCGAATTCCATCGGTACCGAAATAGCTGCGTGTCATCTTGGTTCACATGCCTTTGCGTCTTCTGGAGTCCAATGCGAGTGGACAAACTATGGGCTGCGTTTTGGAGGAATCATGCAGCGTTCAATTGGTTTGGTGATGCTTTTACAGGCTATGTTCTCAGAAAGGCGTTCAAAAATTATGATCAAATGTAACGAGGGCGTTCAAAACAATGACGCCGCCCCATGTCGCTTCATGAGGCGGCGTCATATGATCGTCTTTGCGCAGATCGCCCTTCGTTAAGTTTGGGGCTGCGGCTCCACGCCAGATGGCGCGTCGTCGGGGCCGCTTCGTTTCGCCCCGGTCTTTGGAATGACGGAGGCGCGGCCCGACGGATTGTCGTCGTCAGTTTCGCGAACGGGAGGTTCCCCGTTCAGCAGTTTTTTGATTTCATCGCCGGAAAGCGTCTCATATTCAAGCAAGCCATTGGCGATCGTATGTAACTCATCGGCATGGTCGTGCAGAATGCGGTTCGCGGTTTCATAGCCCATGTTGACGAAAGACTTGATCTCCGAATCAACAATTTTCTGGGTTTCGTCGGAGACAGTCTGGTTCTTCGCGACAGAATGGCCCAAGAACACTTCTTCCTGATTTTCCCCGTAAAGAAGCGGGCCGAGCTTGTCGGACATGCCGAATTGCGTCGCCATGGCCCGCGCTAATCGGGTCGCCATTTGAATGTCGCCGGAAGCCCCGGAGGTGACTTTTTCATAGCCGAAGATCATTTCTTCGGCGACGCGCCCCCCCATGGCCACGGCCAGATCCGCCTTGCATTTGGCGCGGGTCAGGGAGACCTGATCTTTCTCCGGCAGGCGCATGACCATGCCAAGAGCCCGCCCGCGGGGAATAATTGTGGCTTTATGAATCGGGTCGGAGGCTGGCATATGCAGCGCGACCAGAGCGTGACCAGCTTCATGATAGGCGGTCAGGCGCTTCTCTTCCTCGGTCATGACCAGAGTCCGGCGCTCAGCGCCCATCATCACCTTGTCCTTGGCGTCTTCGAATTCAGCCATGGTGACGAGACGACGCGATCGCCGCGCAGCCAGAAGAGCGGCCTCATTGACGAGGTTCATCAGATCCGCGCCGGAGAAACCGGGGGTTCCGCGCGCCAGCGTGCGCACGTCCACGTCAGGCGCCAAAGGCACTTTGCGCATGTGCACCTTGAGAATTTTCTCGCGCCCCGTGATGTCAGGATTGGGAACGACGATCTGGCGGTCAAAACGCCCCGGACGCAGCAGCGCTGGATCAAGAACGTCTGGACGGTTTGTGGCCGCGATGATGATCACGCCTTCATTGGCCTCAAAGCCGTCCATTTCCACGAGCAACTGGTTCAACGTCTGCTCGCGCTCGTCGTTGCCGCCGCCAAGGCCGGCGCCGCGATGACGCCCGACCGCGTCGATCTCGTCGATGAAAATGATGCAGGGCGAATTTTTCTTGGCTTGCTCGAACATGTCGCGCACGCGGCTTGCGCCCACGCCCACGAACATCTCGACGAAATCCGACCCAGCGATGGAGAAGAAGGGCACATTGGCCTCTCCCGCCACCGCGCGAGCGGTCAAGGTTTTACCGGTGCCGGGAGGCCCCACCAGCAAAACGCCGCGTGGAATGCGGCCCCCGAGACGTTGGAATTTTTGCGGGTCACGCAAGAATTCGACAATTTCCTGCAAGTCTTCCTTGGCTTCGTCAATGCCGGCGACGTCCTCAAAGGTGACGCGGCCGTGGGCTTCGGTCAAAAGCTTCGCCTTGGATTTGCCAAAGCCCATGGCTTTGCCGCCGCCGCCTTGCATCTGCCGCATGACGAAAATCCAGATCCCCAGAATGATCAGCATCGGGAACCATGAAATCAACGCGCCGACCAAAGAGAAGCTTTCCGAGGGGGGGCGTGCGTTGATCAAGACGCCTTTGGAGCGCAACAATTCAACATATTGGCCAGCGCTTTCGGGCGCGTATGTCTGGAACGCGCCACCGGTGCCATAGGAGCCGGTGATTTGCTGGTCTTGAATGGTGACTTCCCGCACGTCCCCGTTTTCCGCCTGATTGAGGAATTGGGAGAAGGGGATTTCATTGCTCGCGGTTTTTTGACCGGGATTTTGAAACAATTGAAATAGAGCGATTAAAAGCAGGCCGATAATCACCCAGAGTGCGAAGTTGCGGAAGTTTGCGTTCATTTTCATCCCTTCGCCGCTCGCGCGGCGGTCAGCGTGCCTTCACCGTTCTCGCGGCGGATTATCTGCAAATTTGCAGTGGTAGAAACAAGATAGGTATCTGTGCGCCTTCTGCCAAGATCCAGCAGGATTAATCGCATGTCAGCCTCACTATTTTCTTAAATTATCCCACGGGATTTGGCAAAAATCGATTTACTCACTCATGGTCAATTTAGTGGCGCGGGTAACTTTATACAGATTTGGGTTTTGCGTTTCAGTCTTAGGGGTCAATCCTGAAATGAAGCTTTCTTCGGATTGTAAAATCAACATCGGCGCCCCTATGAAGGCCTCGCGGGGCCAGGAATTGAATTGCAAATTTTCGATCTCAGGCAAATCAGTCTTCTGCGCGCCCTGGATTTCAATTGTATCTTCGCTTTTGTTTTCAATGTAATAACGGTTGTCCCATAGAGCGGTTCCCTTTGGTCTTAAGGATATTTTTTCAAGCCCGGCGCGGCCCGTCTCACGCCAGCAAAAAAGACGCTCTCCTCGCAGCGCGAAAATGCAGCCGTTCAAAGTGTGCTTGGCAAAGGCGCGCGCGCAAAGAAGGGACACGAAACGTTCCAAGGATTGAAGTCTTGGCGTATACGCGGTTCCAGAAATAAAGCATGATATACGCGCAATAAGGCGAAACTTTATCTCATCCGGCAAAGAATTCATATGGGCGACATCAAGCCGCAGGGGGCCCGCCGGATGAACTTGCGCATCGCATCGTAAAATTGTGTCGACCCAAAGGTCCAGCGCCGCCGCCGCTCGCTGCATTTGCCGCGCCGTTTGCGATAATCTTTGCGCATCCATGCCCTCGCGCGCGAGATGCGGCAAGAGCTTGCGAAGACGCACGCGGCTGAATTTGTCATTTTCGTTTGAAGGGTCGTTGATCCATGGAATTCGGCGCTGAGAGAGCGTCGCCGCTAGGCGGGCTTTGGGGATATCGAGAAGCGGCCTGGCGAGGGGGAGATTCTCCCAGACGTCGAACGCGCGCATGGCCCCCAAACCGTAAACGCCGCTGCCGCGCGCCAGACGCCCTAGGAAGGTTTCGGCTTGATCTTCCATATGGTGCGCAAGAGCGATGGCGTCGGCGCCGCTTCGGCGCGCTTCGGCGCAAAGAAGAGAACGGCGAATATTGCGCGCGCTGTTTTGAATGTTGCGCACGGGAGCCGCGCCGCGCCAGCGCAAGATGGCGTGAGGAATTGCGCGGTCCGCGCAAAACGCCCCGACGGCGCGCGCTTCATCTAAGGACTCTTTACGCAGACCATGGTCGACGGTGGCGGCGACGACCTGCGTCGCTTGAGGGCCAAGGTTGGCCGCCCAGTCTTGCAAGAGAATGAGTAAAGCTAGTGAATCCGGGCCACCGGAGACGCCGACAAGAATTTTTTTAAAAGATTTGAGACGCGAGAAACAGGCTTCGGATTCTTCATGCGTCAACGCCTCGATCATGGGGGCACGCTTTTATGATTCAAGAACAATAGGTTTGTTGCTCGGATTGAGCTTGCGCCCGCACCGCGGAAGGGGCGGCGGGATATTTTGTCAGCAGTTCTGAAAATGTCGCGCAGGCGGCGTCGCGTTCTCCCAGCCCTTTAAGAGAAAGGCCAAGTTTGAACAGGCTGTCGCTGACTTTGGAGCCTTGGGGATATTGTGTATAGGTTTTCAAGAATGTATCGGCGGATTCACGAAATTGGCCGCGGGCGTATTGGCTTTCTCCAAGCCAATATTGGGCGCTGGGGGCAAGTTCATGATTGGGGTAATTTTTCAGGAACAATTTAAATGCTTGCTCGGCGGAGGAATAGTCGCCGTTGAGTACGGAGGAATAGGCTTGGTTATAATCTGAGCGTGGATCCGCTCCCCGCGCTAGGGAGGCCGTTTGCCCGTCAGGGAGAGCGTTGGACAATTCGTTTGAGACGCCCGGAAGGGCCGTAGGGGGAGGAGGCGCGGCGTTCGTGGCTCCGGTAGAAGCCCCGCCACGAGCCAGAGCGGACAGGTCAATTGGCCCTGATCCAGCGAGAGGCGCTTCAAAATCCGCGTCGCCTGAGCCTTGCGGTTCAACGGTTCCGGCGGCGGGTCCAAACCCGCCGCCATTTGTTTGTCCGGCCAAAGCGCCATATTGAGCGCTTTGCGTCGGCGATGCGCCGTTGGGGGTCGCGTCGGAGCGTTTGCGCCCGCCTTGACCTTCCAATTGCTGCAAACGATACTCATTATCTTCCTGCATTCGCCGAATTTGATCCTCCAGCGTCCGCATTTGATAATTCAGGTTCTCGATTTGGCCTGTGAGCGAACGTAGCCGCTCTTCAAGGTCGTTCAGCCGCACGTTTGTGGCGGCGTCATCATCACTTGAGCCGAACAGTTGCGCCTGTGAGGGCGTAGATAGTCCGGCAAAGGAAATGATGACGGCCGCCACCAATGCGAAAATTCGAAGAAATGCCATGTACTCCTCCGGGTTCAGCCATCGTAATGGTTCTTCTTGGATAGCACAGGGCATGCATAGTTCGGCCAAATTTTGACGAAAAGCACTTATTTTCTGTGGTCCTGACGTCAAGATGAGAAAAAGCCGGCTTTTCACCGGCTTTCTTGATCTGGAAAGATCTGCACGAGACCTTTGCATTCAACTAACGCTTAGGGCGTCAGCTGCCTGCGTTGTTCAACACGGTGACGGCGCGCCGATTCTGGGTCCAGCAGGAATCATCATTACAGACGGCGACAGGGCGCTCTTTTCCGTAAGAAATGGTTCTCACCCGATCTTTGGCGACGCCTTTGGCCAATAGATAGTCGCGTGCGGAGTTCGCTCGGCGCGCGCCGAGCGCAAGGTTGTATTGGCGTGTGCCGCGCTCATCCGCATGGCCTTCAACAGTAACTTTATACTGAGAATAAAGATTCAGCCATTGCGCTTGTTTGTCGAGCGTCGCGCGGGCGACGGGCGTCAAGGTGGACTGGTCTTCCAGAAAGAAAACGCGGTCGCCAACGTTGACGACGAAGTCCTGTCCTGTTCCAGCCTCTACGCCGTTGGTCAGTCCGTCGGTTTTCGTTTGCGAACAGGCGGCCAGCGCCAGGCCCGTCGCAATCACAGCGGCGAAACGAAATCCCCGCGCCGCCATCCCGGTATTCATCATGATCATTACTCTCCAGATCCCCAGCGCATCCCAATAGGGTAAACGCTTTATAGGTGAAATTGGTTAAACGTCGGTTGGCGAAACTGGTTAACAGAAAATGAACGTAACATTTTTTATAACACGTTTCGCTGATTTCTCATAGTTTTGAACCTAGTCAAGCAGCGGCGACCAGGCGGGGTCGGAAGCGAAAGACGGGGTTTTCACCTGCATTTCATTATAGCCCGTGAGATCTACGGTCCACAGGTGGGAGCCGCCGTTCGCTCCTGGGCTCTCTCGGAAGAACACCAGAACGCGCCCGTTCGGAGCCCATGCCGGGCCTTCATTGTGATAGCCTTCGGTCAAGATACGCTCTCCTGAGCCGTCCGGTTTCATCACGCCGATCATGAACCTTCCTTGATGTTGCTTGGTGAAGGCGATCAAGTCACCGCGCGGCGACCAGACGGGGGTTGAGTACCGCCCCGGACCAAAGCTGATTCTCTGCGGGTTGGAGCCGTCGGCATTGATGACGTAAAGCTGCTGGGCGCCGCCTCTGTCGGATTCGAATACGATTTGAGACCCGTCAGGCGCATAGGAGGGGCTGGTGTCGATCGCCGCCGTATTGGTCAGTCGAGTAGTTTTTCGCGATCTTAAGTCCATGACGAAAATATTAGCGTTTCCGCCTTGTTGCAGGCTCATGATCACGCGTTGTCCGTCCGGTGAAAAACGCGGCGCGAAAGTCATGCCGGGAAAGTTGCCAACTACTTCGCGTTGCCCGGTTTCAATATTCAGAAGGAACACCTTCGGGTCGGTGTCCGTATAGGCCATGTAGGTGATTTCTTGACGCGACGGCGAGAACCGGGGGGTGAGCACAAGATCGCGGCCATCAGTCAGATAGCGTACATTGGCGCCGTCCTGATCCATAATCGCCAGCCGTTTCACTCGTTTGTCTTTGGGGCCGCTTTCGTCGACATATACCAGCCGCGTGTCGAAGTAGCCCTTTTCTCCGGTCAAACGTTCATATATGGCGTCGGCGATAATGTGGGAGAGACGTCGCCAGTTCTCCGGTTGGGTGAAGAATTGTTGACCCATCATTTGTTCGCCGCTAATCACGTCCCATAGACGAAATTCGGCTTTCAGCCGACCGTCAGGCTCGCGGGTGACGGCGCCAACCACGAGAGCTTGCGCGCCAAGGGGGCGCCAAGAGGCGAATTGCGGCGGTGCGCCGACGCTTGGATTCTTCTCGATGAAACCGGCGGGATCAAGCGGAAGAAACAGCCCGGAGCGTTTCAAATCAGCGGAGATGACGCTGGTTACATTGGCGCCGAGATCTCCATCGCCTGAGAAATCGGGAAGCGCGATGGGCAGTGGCTCAATGGCGCCCTGCGTGATGTCCAGCTCGATCAGGGCGTTGGCGGGCTGGCGCGCGTCCAGAGTTAAAATCGCTAGAAGAATGAACGCAAAAGCGCTTAAGCGGCGAAAAGCCGCGAAAAAATGAAGATCTTCAGATATCGCGTTGCGCGGGACGCTTGATTTTCGACTGAAAACGACGCGCGAATGTTTCAGGCGAGCTTCCGGGCCGGACAAAGTCATGACAGACATGGATCGCAATTCCTTTTCATTCTCGAATTCAACCACCGAGCAATTCCCTTGGGTCAAAATTCACAATGACTTCTTTCCAGGCCCCATATTTCGAGGCAGGAAGATTATAGGGCGCGCAGCGTAAAACGGCGCGTTTGGCGCTATCCGCCGCCGCGCGGAAAGACGGGTTCGAGCTGGAGTTTAATACTTCCGGCGCAGTGTCCACATCGCCTGACTGGGTGAGATGGATCTTGACTCTAACAGTTAGATCGCTCGCGCCCGCCGCGCCGATTGGCGGGTTCCAGCATTTAGAAATCTGTCCACGCAGGGCGTCCAGCTCCGACTGGGACATTTTAACGTTGGATTGCCCTTTTCGGCTGCCCAGAGACGCAGGCTGATTTGAGTTTGCGCCGCCGCCAGAGGGCTCGATCTTATTCAGCAAAGCGGCCATTTGCGTTGGATCGAATTCTTTTTTCGGCGCGTCTTTGGACGGCGGCGTTGGTTTTGGCGGCGTCGGCTTGGACCTTGGCTTAACGTTCACCGGCTTGGCCTGCGCCACTTTCGCGGGAGACGGCTCTTGCGCGGGGGTGGGCTTTTCAGGCTCTTTCGGCGCGGGCTCCGCCGCTGGTTTGGCCTCGGCCTTGGCGACGTCCTCGACCTTGCGCACGGGAGTTTCCGCGGCTGGCTTTTGCGGCGCCGGGGGGGCGGGTTTTGGCGGTTCGGGGGCAGGCGGCGGCGCCGCGGGCGTCGCCGATTGGTCCGGCTTGGCTTCTCCGGGCTTCTTTGCCTCCGGCTCAGGTTTTTCCGTAGGTTTTTCGGCGGGCTTTAGAGCCTCTTCCTCGCGAAGCTCAGCGGTTTTCTCGCCAAGGCGAAGCTTGGTGACTTCAGATAAAGGCACAAGCTCCACCGGGAGCGTGTCCACAGGCGCCGCGTCAAATGGTTTCGTGCTCGGCAGGGCGACGAGCCCCCAGAGTATAACACCAATATGACCGGCGGTGGATGCGATCAGGCCGACGCGCATGGGATCAGCTCTGCTCCTCCAGCGTTACGAGGCCAATTCGCTTGTATCCTGCGGCGTTGATGAGCCCCATCACGCGCATGATCTCGCCATAATCGGCGTCTTTATCGCCTCGGACGAAAATCCGCTCTTCATACCCATTGCGGGCGATGGCTTCGAGTTTTGGAATAATTTCCTCCGAAGTAATTTCGCTTTCCTGAATGAAAATCTGCCCGTCGGACGAAATGGAGATGGTGATCGGTTCATTGTCGCCCTCCATGGGTTTGGCTTGAGTTTCCGGCAGGTCAATGGGCACGCCGACCGTTAATAGCGGCGCAGCCACCATGAAGATGATCAGCAACACCAACATGACGTCCACCATGGGGGTGACGTTGATTTCGCTCAAGGGTTGATGGCGTTTGCGCCGCCTTCCTCGCGTGCCGCGCCCGCCGCCGGCGCCCAGTTGCATGGCCATGGCTCAGACCCGCTCATCTATCTGACGGGAGAGAATCGCCGAAAATTCATCGGCGAAACCTTCCATCCGCGCGGATAGTTTTCCCGCGTCGGCGGTTAGCTTATTATAGGCGATCACGGCGGGGATAGCGGCGACAAGACCTAGAGCGGTGGCGAGCAGAGCCTCGGCGATGCCGGGCGCCACCACCGCCAGGTTGGTGTTCTTCGACGCGGCGATGGCTTGGAAAGCGGTCATGATGCCCCACACCGTTCCAAACAGGCCGATGAACGGGGCGGCGGAGCCAACGGTGGCCAGAACCAGTAATTTGCTTTCAAGGCGTTCCGCCTCCCGGGCTATGGTGACGTCCATCACCCGGTCTATACGTTGTTGCAGACTGGCGATGGCTGGCCTGGAGCCTTCGTGGCTTCGCTTCCACTCGCGCATGGCCGCCACGAACAAGGCCGCCATGGAATGGTTTGCCCGGGTGGACAGCGTTCGGTAAAGCTCCTCCAGCGATTGACCGGACCAGAAAACGGTTTCAAAACGGGTCATTTGCCGCTTGGTTCGCGTGTAAAGCAGCCATTTGTCGATGATGATCGCCCAGCACCAGACGGACGCAGCGATAAGACCAATCATCACGACTTTCACAACGAAGTGAGCCTGAAAAAACAGGGCGAGGAATGAGATTCCATTCTCTGGCGTTGCAAGATCGGTAAGTTCTACAGGCATCGTTTTCCATGACCTCATATCCGCCTCGCCATCTGGTGACGGCGCCGGCGGCGTTAGTTTGCCGTTCAGGGGCGGTGCGTTTCAGCCGCTATGAAGCTTGCAAGTTTTACGGGAAGGGGACGGCGATGAACTTCGCCCAATTTCCGCGCTGCGATCTCACTTGCTTCATTCGCGCATTTGAATTTTCACCTAGCAAATTCCCGCTTTTTCAATCGGGCTAGCCTAAAAAGCCGCCTGAATTATGCGACATTTTTCATTCCGCGCACCTCACTGCTGGGTGAATTAGGCAAATCTGCGGCTTTGCACAAAAATATATACGACGCTATTAAGCCCTCGTTAGGGTTACTGAGGCGTTAAGAGAAGCGCAATTACAGAAAAAGAGAGCCAGTCTTTGGAAATGCGCAGGACATAGTTCCCGGCTTCTTTCCGCCTCGGCGCTGACGCTTAAGGTTGGGGAACGTCCACATGCGACGTCAATTTTCGACGCAAAACTTCCGGTAGTCGTGTTGGCTTGCCCTCGCTTGTCATAACGGCGACGGTTACCGAGGCGCGAAACAAACGCTCTTCGCCGCGACGGATTTCTTGCTCCAAGACTAAGCGCGCGCCTTTGGCGATAATAAGGCGGGTCTCTATTTCCAGCAAGTCGTCGATGCGGGCCGGTTTGAGGAAATCGATTTCCATATGACGTACGGCGAAAACGATCATGGCTCCGAAAGCGCCGGCGGCGAGTTCATGGTGGTGAACGCCGCACAGACGTAAAAAATCAGAACGACCGCGCTCAAGAAATTTCAGATAGGCCGCATGATAGACGACGCCGGAGAAATCCGTGTCTTCATAGTAGATTCTGACTGGAAGAACGTGGCGCCCAAGCTCCAGTCGCCCGGCTATGTCTCGCCAGTTTTCCTTAGGCGTCATTGTCATCAGACCTCCGCGTCATCGGCGAAAAGTCCCATTTGCGGCGCGTCCGGCCGTTGCGGCGCGCTCAGGCCAAGATGCGCGAAGGCGCGTGGGGTCAGAATCCGGCCGCGCGGCGTACGTTGAATATAGCCGTTTTGAATTAAAAATGGCTCGACGATTTCTTCGATTGCGTCGCGAGGTTCGGAAAGGGCTGCGGCGATGGTTTCAATGCCCACCGGACCGCCGCCAAAGTTTAGGGCGATTTGCGATAAATAACGCCTGTCGAGACTGTCCATGCCGGCGTTGTCGACTTCAAGCTGAGAAAGAGCCTTGTCGGCGATTCTTGCGTTCACCACGTCATGGCCGTCAAAAACAGCGAAGTCGCGCACACGTCGCAAAAGCCTGCCGGCGATACGTGGGGTGCCTCGCGCCCGGCGAGCGATTTCCCGAGCTCCGTCGGCGCTGACGCCGATCCCCAAGATCCGGGCGCCCCGGGTGACGATCAACTCCAGCTCTTCAACGGTGTAAAATTCCAGACGCACGGGAATGCCAAAGCGGTCGCGCAGGGGCGTCGTCAGCAACCCGAGTCTTGTGGTGGCCGCCACCAGCGTGAATTTCGCCAACTCGATCTTCACTGAGCGCGCCGCCGGGCCTTCGCCGATGATAAGGTCGAGCTGAAAATCCTCCATGGCCGGATAGAGGATCTCTTCCACGGCCGGGCTTAGGCGATGAATTTCATCAATGAAGAGAACGTCCCGTTCTTCGAGGTTGGTCAAAAGCGCGGCCAAATCTCCCGCCTTGGCGATTACCGGGCCGGAGGTGGCGCGAAAATTCACTCCCAGTTCACGAGCCATGATTTGCGCCAGCGTTGTCTTGCCAAGGCCGGGTGGGCCGACGAAAAGCACATGATCGAGGGCTTCTTCGCGGGTCTTGGCGGCGCCTATGAAAACCTTGAGGTTGGCGCGAGCTTGCGCTTGGCCGACGAAATCATCCAGCGTTTGCGGGCGCATGGTGGTGTCGATCTCGTCGCCTCGGATTTCTGGGGTGACGAGGCGCTGGGCGCCGGGTTCGTCCTCATGACTCATGCGGACAGCTCCTTAAGTCCAAGGCGGATGAGGGTTTCGGGCTTGGCGTCATCCCCAGCCGCAGCGATTGCTTTGGCGACGGCGGCGCTGGCCTGCGCTTGGCCATAACCAAGGTTCACCAAGGCGGAGATCGCGTCGCGGGCGCCGCCCTTGACCGCGCCTTCCGCCACGCCTTGCGCTAGTTCAATGGCGCCCGCCTCTACATTGGAGAAGGCCGGGGCCTTGTCTTTCAGCTCCGTGGCGATTCGCTCCGCAACTCGTTTGCCCACCCCCGGGGCGCGCGCGATCATGGCTTTATCGGACAAGGCGATGGCGTTGGCGATTTCGGAAGCTTTGAAAATACCGAGCATCCCTAAAGCGACTTTCGCGCCAACTCCTTGAACGGTTAGCAGCAAGCGGAACCACTCGCGCTCTTGTTCGGCGCCAAAGCCATAAAGGCGAATCATGTCTTCGCGCACGATGGTTTCAATGAAAAGAACTGCGGCCTCGCCAACGCTTGGCAGGCTTTGCAGAATTCGCGAGGGACAAAACACCTGATAACCGACGCCATGGACGTCGAGAACGATATGATCGTCGCTGTAGCTGTCGACGGTTCCCTTTAGCTTGCCTATCATTTCGTGCGAGCCTCCGCTTGTGCGATTCTGCCGCGCGCCGCGCCGCGATGGTGGGCGTGGCAGACGGCTATAGCGAGAGCGTCCGCCGCGTCGTCGCTGTTGAACTGGGCCTTGGGCATTAAAACCTTCACCATCATTCTTATCTGAGCCTTGTCCGCATGTCCCGCGCCAACCACGGTTTTCTTCACCAGATTGGGCGCATATTCTGAGACGGAAAGACCGGCGAGGGCGGGAACCAGCAGGGCTATTCCGCGCGCCTGACCCAGTTTAAGCGTGGCTCCAGCGTCCTTGTTGACGAAGGTCAACTCTACGGCCGCCTCATGGGGGGCGTGGTTGGCGATCACGTCTTGCAGCCCATCGTGAAGCTGGCGCAAGCGCTCTGCGAGCGACAGCTTGTTGTCGGATGTGACTGCGCCTGAACCGAGAAAGCTAACGCGGTTGCCCATGGCTTCAATTAACCCCCAACCTGTGCGGCGGAGGCCCGGATCAACGCCGAGAATTCGAATCGGATGCTTCATAGAACAAACCGGTAACGCCAAATGACGTGCAGCGCCAGAGCATATCGGTGAATGACGCTGAGATCCCAGGGGCAGTCTTTATTTTTCGCGCAAATGTTAAGGGCGGAGAATAAAAATAATTCTGTGCTTGCGCTTTGAGGGGCGCTCGACTATCCACGTCAGTGGGACACCTCTCCCCAACGAGAGGCACCTATCTGAAAGGATAGTCACATGACTATGATAAGCATGCCGGCTCTTAAGCCGAAGAATCCCCAGTTCTCATCTGGTCCTTGCGCCAAACGTCCGGGATGGACGGTTCAGGCTCTTGAAGAGGCTGCGCTCGGTCGTTCGCATCGCGCGAAAATCGGCAAGGCGAAACTTGCCGAGGCCATTGAGCAAACCCGTGAAATTCTCCAAGTTCCTTCTGACTATCACATAGGCATAGTTCCTGCGTCCGACACGGGCGCGGTGGAAATGGCGCTGTGGTCCTTGCTTGGCGCGCGCCCTGTCGACATGCTGGCGTGGGAAAGCTTTGGCGCCGGCTGGGTGACGGATGTGATCAAACAGCTTAAGCTGGAAGACGCGCGCAAGATCGAGGCTCCCTATGGGGAGCTGCCCGACTTGACGAGCGTGAACTTTGCTCATGACGTGGTGTTCACATGGAACGGCACCACTTCCGGCGTTCGTGTGGCGAACGCTGACTGGATTCCGGCGGACCGGGAAGGGCTGACTATTTGCGACGCCACCTCCGCGGCTTTCGCCCAGCCATTGGAATTCTCGAAATTGGACGTCGTCACCTTCTCCTGGCAGAAGGTTTTGGGGGGGGAGGCCGCTCATGGCGTTTTGATCCTCAGCCCGCGCGCCGTGGAGCGCCTTGAAAATTACACGCCCGCTTGGCCTTTGCCGAAAATTTTCCGCATGACCAAGGGTGGGAAACTGATCGCCGGGATTTTCAAGGGCGAAACCATCAACACGCCCTCCATGCTGTGCGTCGAAGATTATCTCGACACTTTGAAATGGGCCAAAAGCGTTGGCGGTCTTGGGGGGCTCATGTCTCGGGCCGACGCGAACGCCGAGGCGGTGGCCGATTGGGCGGCGAAAACGGATTGGGTCGATTTTCTCGCCAAGGATCCGGCGACGCGCTCCAACACGTCCGTTTGCTTGAAGATCGTCGATCCTGAAGTCTGCGCCTTGGATGAGGCGGGTCAGGCGGCTTTCGCCAAGGCCATGGCGGCTGAGCTGGACAAGCTGGACGTGGCTTATGACATTGGCGCTTATCGCGACGCCCCGTCGGGCTTCCGCATTTGGTGTGGCGCGACCATCGAGCTGGCTGACGTTGAAGCGCTTTTGCCATGGCTTGACTGGGCTTTCGCCAAGCACAAAGCGGCGCTCGCCGCGGCCTGATTTTTTCTGACGACGTTTCGCCGGCGCCTTTATAAACTCAATGCGCGCCGGCCTTCCCAATCCAATTTCTGGAAAGGCCGCATTATGGCTCCCAAGGTACTGATTTCGGATAAACTTTCACCCGCCGCCGTTCAAATTTTCAAAGATCGCGGCTGCGAAGTCGATTTTCTGCCGGACGTTGGCAAGGACAAAGAAAAACTGGCCGAGATCATCAAAAATTACGATGGTCTGGCCATTCGCTCCGCCACCAAGGTGACGGAAAAAATTCTCGAAGCGGCGACGAACCTGAAGGTGATCGGTCGGGCCGGCATCGGCGTTGACAATGTCGACATTCCCAAGGCGACCGCCAAGGGGATCATCGTCATGAACACCCCTTTCGGCAATGCGATCACCACCGCTGAGCACGCTATTGCGATGATGTTCGCCGTCGCCCGGCAAATTCCCGCCGCCGACGCCTCCACTCAGGCTGGGAAGTGGGAAAAATCGAAGTTTATGGGCGTGGAGATCACCTCAAAGACGCTTGGACTGATTGGCTGCGGCAATATTGGCTCCATCGTCGCCGAACGCGCCCTTGGATTGAAAATGAAAGTCGCCGCTTTTGATCCGTTCTTGTCGCCGGAACGGGCCGCTGACTTGGGCGTTGAAAAGGTGGAGCTGGACGAATTGTTCCGCCGCGCGGATTTCATCACTTTGCACACGCCGTTGACCGACAAGACTCGCGACATCATTGATGCGGACGCTATCGCAAAAATGAAGGACGGCGTTTATATCGTCAATTGCGCTCGTGGCGGTCTGGTGGATGAAACCGCCCTTCGCGCCGCGCTCGACAGCGGCAAAGTCAAGGGCGCCGCTTTTGACGTCTTTGTTGAAGAGCCTGCGAAAGAAAACGTGTTGTTCGGCGCGCCTAATTTCGTCTCAACTCCGCATCTGGGCGCCTCCACCAATGAAGCGCAGGAAAACGTCGCGCTGCAAGTGGCCGAGCAAATGGCGGATTATCTGATCAATGGGGCGGTCACCAACGCTTTGAACATGCCCTCGATTTCCGCCGAAGAAGCGCCGAAGTTGACGCCTTTCGTCAAATTGGCCGAGCAATTGGGGCTTTTTGCGGGGCAGTTGACGGAAACCGGCATCAAAGGCATTCGTCTTGAATATGAAGGCAATGTCGCGCAAATGAACGTGCGGGCGTTGACGGCGGCGGCGCTTACGGGCGTTTTGCAGCCCTTGCTGCAAACGGTGAATATGGTGTCCGCGCCAGCGGTGGCCAAAGAGCGCGGCATTCAGGTTGAAGACGTTCGCCGGGAACAGCAGGGCGCTTATGAAAATTATATTCGCCTGACCGTGATCACGGAACGTCAGGAACGCTCGGTCGCCGGTACGGTTTTCGCCGACGCCAAGCCGCGCATCATTCAGATCAAGGGCATTAACATGGAGGCCGAACTCGGCGCCAACATGCTTTATGTCACTAATAACGACAAGCCGGGCTTTATCGGTGATTTGGGGTCGGTTCTTGGAAACGCGGGCGTCAATATCGCGACGTTCAACCTTGGTCGCACCGGGCAGGGCGCGGAAGCGATCTGTCTTGTGGAAGTTGATGGACAGGTCTCCGATACGGTTGTTACGGAAATCGAATCTCTGCCAAACGTTAATCAGGTTAAGTCCTTGTCGTTCTGAAGCGCGTGGCGGTTTAGTCAAAAAACTTGATTTTGCGTATTGGGGCGGCGTTTCAGCCGCCCCTTTTTATTGCGCACGGCCGCGCGTAATCACCATGGCCTGGCGTATCAATCTTCCGTCAATGACGATTAGTCCGACAAAAATGACGGCGAGACCAATCCATTGATGTAACGCCAGTTTTTCGCCGAGAAAAATGGCTCCCAGAAAAATTGCGCTCACAGGAATGAGAAGCGTGACGATAGCGACATTGGTGGCTCCGGCCCGTTGCAATATCCGAAAGAACAACAGATAAGCCAAGGCCGTGGACGCGGCGCCGAGGGCTAAAACGCTTCCCCAGACATTCAGCGAAACATTGGCGATTTCTCCGCGGCTGATCTGATAAAGAGCGATGGGGGCCATGATCAGCGAGGAGGCGCTGAGTTGCCCGGCGGCTATTATGACGGGTGGAAGGCCTGCGAACCGTCGGCCATATACCGCGGCGCACGCGTAAGAAAGCGCGGCTCCCAGACAGGCGATCTCCGCTGTTAAATAAGTCCCCGTTCCGACATTGACATTTACAGAGAGCATGATCGCCACGCCGCACAGACCAAGCAGGACGCCGACGGTTTTCGCCGCGCTCGGGCGTTCGTCCTTCAAAAATAGCGCGGCGACGATAATCGTCAGAAACGGCGTCGTGGCGTTGAGAACGGAGGCTAGACTGGAGCTGATTTGCGTTTGCCCCCAAAAAATCAGGGAAAATGGCGCGACATTGTTAAGGCAGCCCATGACCGCGAATGAAATGAGGGTTGGGTGATCGAGAGGAAACCTGTGGCCCATTGCCCGCAAAAAAGCATGAAGAATGCAGGCCGCCGTCGCGACACGCAAAAAGGTTAAGGTTAAGGGTGGGATTTGACTGACGGCGATTTTGCCAAAGAAGAACGCGCCGCCCCAAAGCAGGGACAGAATCAGAAGCAGCGCCCATGTGGCGCCATCCATTGTTTTGGTGTTGGTCATAGAGATCTTCTTGTAGCGCGGCGTGAAATCTTCACATTTGTTTAACGCGAAAACTGATTTACACGACACCCGAAATGCGAGATGTCGCATTATATGGGTTCCAATCCACAGGAGCCTCAGAAAAGCTCGCATTTCGGGCGCGGGGGCGATATAGTCCGCCGTGGACGCCCCGGTTATTCGCCGGGGTTTGCCATGTCAGGCTTGGAAAGTTGGCCGGGCCAGTCGCGAGAGCCGCATTCGCTAACTGGGACGCATGCGCCATTTTAAACGCATTCGTCATGATCGGCGAAGCTGTCACGTCGCAAGAATGCGATAATTTATCATTATGGCGTGTCAGTGTTTTGGAGCTGGCATATACGCCGAAGCGCCTCAGGAGGGCGGGACACTTATGGCAAACGTCGTTGTCGTTGGATCTCAATGGGGAGATGAAGGCAAGGGGAAGATCGTCGATTGGCTGTCGGAGCAAGCCGACGTCATCGTGCGCTTTCAAGGCGGGCATAACGCCGGCCATACTCTTGTCATTGATGGCGTGAGCTATAAACTTTCCCTACTGCCGTCCGGGGTGGTGCGGGGTAAGCTCTCCGTGATCGGCAATGGGGTTGTGATCGATCCGCATGCGTTGGTGGCTGAAATCGCCCGGCTAGCCGAGCAGAATGTGGCTGTGGGGCCCGACATCCTTCGAGTGGCCGACAATGCGACTTTGATTCTCTCGCTGCATCGGGAGCTGGACGCTTTGAGAGAAAGCTCCACGACCGGAACGCGCATTGGCACGACCAAGCGTGGGATCGGCCCCGCTTATGAAGATAAGGTCGGACGCCGGGCGATCCGCGTTATGGATCTGGCCAATATGAAGACCTTGCCCGCCAAGATCGACCGTATGCTGGCCCATCATAACGCCTTGCGCCGGGGGCTTGATCAGGAAGAAATTTCCGCCGACGTCATTTTTGAAGAATTATCTTCGGTGGCGGATCAGATCCTGCCCTTCATGGATACGGTCTGGAGACTTCTGGACGAGCAGCGCCGGGCGGGTAAACGCATCTTGTTTGAAGGCGCGCAAGGGGCGCTTCTGGACGTGGACCATGGAACTTATCCTTTCGTAACGTCTTCGAACACCACCGCAGGGCAGGCGGCGACGGGGTCTGGCGTCGGGCCGGGGTCCATCGATTACGTTCTGGGGATCACCAAAGCCTACACCACGCGCGTGGGCGAGGGACCGTTCCCAACGGAGCAGGAAAATGAAGTCGGCGAATTTCTTGGCACGCGCGGTCATGAGTTCGGCACGGTCACTGGTCGGCGCCGGCGTTGCGGCTGGTTCGACGCGGTTTTGGTGCGACAGACCGTCTCCACCAGCGGCATTAACGGCATCGCCTTGACGAAGCTTGACGTTTTGGATGGTCTGGACGAAATCAAGATATGCGTCGCTTATGAACTGGACGGCGAGCGGATTGAACATTTGCCGGCGTCACAGGGAGCTCAGGCTCGGGTCAAGCCGATTTACGAGACTTTGCCCGGCTGGAAAGAAACGACTGAGGGCGCGCGGAGCTGGGCCGACCTTCCCGCGCAAGCGGTGAAATATGTACGTCATGTGGAAGAACTTATTGGCGCGCCCGTAACACTTTTATCAACTAGCCCAGAACGGGATGATACAATTCTTGTTCAAAATCCATTTCAGGATTAAAGGTTAAATAGAAACGCGACGAATACGAGCGGTGAGATGGCGGATTATTATTCGGTTTTGAAGAAAACCGTTGCAGCGCTTCCAGAAAGTAGCGGCGCGACGCGGCGCGCGGTTTACAGCCGCGCGCGTACGGCGATTGTTAACCAGCTCAAAGCTTATGAGCCGCCATTATCTCCTTCTGAAATCACTAATGAGCAATTGCAGCTCGAAGAGGCGATTCGCAAGGTTGAGGCTGAGGCGTCGCGTCAAAGTCTCATGCGGCCCGCGCCATCGCCGCGTCCGTCTTCGCCCGAACCCGCCGCGCCGCCTCCTGCTGAAAAGAAACACGCGCCCGCGCCGCCGCCTTCCTTGGAACCTGCCGTCAAAGCGCCAGTTTCTACGGAAGAGGCGGAGCAAAAACCTTCTCCTATGCCTGCCGCTCCTATGCCTGCCGCGCCAGTTTACACGGAGGCGAAACCCGTCAAGCCGGCCGACTCTGGTGAGGTGCGTCCTACATTTTCGGAACGGGCTGCGGCATCACCATCGCCCAGAGCGATGACTCCGGAGAATAAGGCTCCGGCAGGCGTTCAAGCCTTCGAGAGCGCTGCTTCGAGCTATAGCCAGGAATCTTCGGAGGTGGACCGCCTTGAAGCCGCTGTCGTCAGCGCGCGCCAGTCTGGCGGTGGGGCCGCCAAAGAAGGCGTTGCGCCGTCAGCGCCATCGGTTGACCGGTCTCGCAGCGCGACGCCTTACGAGGAAAACGGCAAGACACGCGGATGGCGACGGGACGATGAGGCTAATTTAGCGCGCCGTGGCAGAAAAAATAATGGAGTCGCCGCCGCCGTGAAAACAGGCGCGAGCGCGTCCGCTCCCTATAATGACGCGCCGTTGAAGCCTTCTCGCTTGCCGATGATCGTAACGCTCATTGTGATTTTTTTGATTGTTACTGGTCTTGGGGCTATTGGATATTCACAGCGCACGACTTTGGCTGACCTGTTCAGCGGTGGTGAAGAAAATCCGGCGCTTATTCCTGAAGCGCCCACGGCGGCGACCGCCGAAAAAGAGCAAGAAGGCGAGGGCGCAGAGAAAGCTGTCAGCGTCAAGAACGCCGCTCGGTTGCTTACGGATGATGGTGAGCCGGTGTCTCCCGATGCGCGATCAGTGACAACCATGCGAATTTCGCGAAATGGCGAGGATGGCGCTGGAGAGACGCAAGCGCCGGCGCCGCAGGAAGACGCGAATGAGGATCAGCCTGTAGCGGCGGAAGACGCCGCCGGACCTGATGAGGCTGCGGTCACTTCCGATCCTGTTGAAGATGGGAGCCTGGATCAGTCGTCTTCTTCGGCTCAGTCGGCGACGACTTCCATCGAAGAACAGTCCGCGGCGGAAGATGGAATTGCGGTGGCGCAGCGGGCTATTCTTTATGAAGAGGGACCAGAGGCGAGCAGCGCGGGAACCGCATCTTCCGGTCAAACCGTGTGGTCGGTCGCCGAAGAGGAAACGAACGGCGAGACTCAAACGGTTCTGAAAATAAAGGCGGATATTCCCAGCCGAGATCTAAACGCGAATATTTCGCTGAAGCCTAATCTGGATCCGTCGCTTCCGGCAAGCCATTTGCTGGAAATTGAGTTTGTGACGCCTGAAGGGTTCTCTGGCGGCGCAATTTCCAATGTTCCCGGTTTGGTGATGAAAACCACCGAAGAAGCGCGAGGCGAGGGCCTGGCGGGCGCTTCGGTGAAAGTGGCGGATGGATATTTCTGGGTTGCCTTGTCAAATGTGCCGTCCGAGCTTGAGCGGAATTTAGTGCTGTTGCGCGAGCGGGGCTGGATTGACATTCCAATGTTGTACGCTGATGGTAAACGGGCGATTTTGACTATCGAAAAAGGCACGCCAGGCGCGAATGCTGTCGAAAAGGCTCTCGCCGCTTGGGAGCAGGGCTGATTGAACTCTGATCTCTGATTGGACTCTATGGAGCTGTTGCGCACGGCCTAGAGTAAATCATATTGACGCAGCCCTCGCCGGATAACTGAACCGGCGACTCGGGCGGCGTTCCTCACCGGATATTCCCCCAAGAACGCGCTGCTCTATTGAACGGGTTCGCCGTCGGATGCGTTTAATTTGCGGTTTATAGATAAAATGCTTGCATTTAAGCGGTAATCATCTCACTTTTACCTTACTCCGAGGGGTGCTCTTAGCGAGCTGAGATGGCGTGTCGGCGCCGGACCCTTAGAACCTGATCCGGGTCATGCCGGCGAAGGGACTGGAACCTGAGCCAAAATCCCGGGTCTCCGTAATCATTACGCGTTTATTTAAAGCGTCATGCCGGCTTTACGTCGGATGGGGAGATCCTTTATGCAGCCGACGAAATTCTCTGGCGGGGCGAGAGCCTCGGTTGGCGCCGCGCCGTATTTTATTTTGCGGGGAGCGTTGACGACGGCTTTTTGTCTGTCGATTTGGCAGGCGGCGATTTGGTTGTTTGCATTGCCGCCTTTTATTTTGCCAAGTCCCTTTCGCGTGCTGGACGTTTTTGGGCGACAATATCCTTTTCTTCTTGAAAACGCGATGATTACCGGCTTCGAGACGCTTGCAGGATTAGCGTTTGGCGTGATTTTTGGCGTTTTGGCGGCGCTCTGCCTTTCGCTTTTCCCAATCGCCCGGCGGTTGTTGTTGCCGTTGATCGTGATTACTCAGGCGTTGCCAGTTTTCGCGATCGCGCCGCTTCTCGCTCTGTGGTTCGGCTTTGGCGTTGCTTCGAAAGTGGTTATGGCGATGCTGATCATCTTCTTCCCTGTCACCTCGTCTTTCTACGACGGCTTGCGGCGCACCGCGCCGGAATTTCTGGACCTTGGTGCGCTCTATCAGGCCAGTCGGTGGCAGACGTTGCGTTACATTCGCATTCCCGCGGCTTTGCCGTCCTTGACTTCTGGATTGCGGGTTGGAGCGGTTTTCGCTCCGATTGGAGCGATTGTCGGCGAGTGGGTCGGCTCTTCCGCCGGGCTAGGTTTTGTGATGCTGCAATCCAATGCGCGGATGCAAACGGACTTGATGTTCGCCGCGCTTATTTTACTGGCGCTGATGGCGCTGTGTTTACGGGCCGCGGTTGAAAGTCTTACCCGCCGTCTGGTTCCTTGGCAGGCGGAAAACTGACCGTCACGCCACTCGTTAATAAAGCTGCTTTTAGGAGGAAATTATGAAGCATTTTTTTGTAGCCGTTCTTACGGCGACCTTGGCGTTCGCCGCGCCGCAAGCGCAGGCGAGCGAGAAAATGACGGTCTTGCTTGACTGGTTCGTCAACCCGGATCACGCACCGTTAATTGTCGCCAAGGAAATGGGGTACTTCGAAGAGGTTGGCCTTGATGTGGAGCTGGTTCAGCCAGCCGATCCTAGCGCGCCGCCCCGGCTTGTGGCGGCGGGGCAAGGCGATTTGGCGGTCTCCTATCAGCCGGTGCTGCATCAGCAAGTTGATGAGGATCTACCCTTGATCTCCATTGGCGCATTGGTGGAGACGCCTTTGAATGCTTTGATCGTTAAAAAAGACGGGCCGGTTCAAACGCTGGCGGACTTGAAGGGGCGAAAGGTCGGCTTTTCGGTTTCTGGATTTGAGGATGCAATGTTGCTGGCGATGTTGCGTGACGCGGGTCTTGAAGCAGGGGACGTGGAGTTGATCAACGTCAATTTCGCGCTCACTTCCGCCTTGTTATCAGGGCAGGTTGACGCTGTGATTGGCGGTTACCGGAATTTTGAGTTAACCCAGATCGCTCTTGAAGGCGATGAAGGCAAAGCCTTTTTCCCTGAAGAACACGGGGTGCCGATCTATGACGAGCTGATTTATGTGGTGCGCGAGGATAATGTTTCAGATCCAAGATACGCACGGTTTCTGGAAGCCGTTGAAGCTGCGACGATTTTTCTGACCAACCATCCGCAACAGGCTTGGAAGGCGTTTGTGGAAGCCTATCCCGCGCTTGACGATGAGTTGAATAAAGCGGCGTGGGGAGACACGCTTCCCCGTTTCGCAAAACGTCCGGGCGCGATTGATCGCAAAAGATATGAACGCTTCGCCGAATTTATGAAAGAAAGCGGCTTGATAAAGACAGTTGAGCCTGCGTCGCGTTATGTTGTAGCGCTGGATTGATCGACGTTGTAAGTCGAAGTCGAAGTTAAATGTATTATCGGCGATCCCTTCCATGAAGGCGGTCGCCGCTTTTTTTCAGGTGACGGCTAAGACGCAGTGACAAGGTAAAATTTATGATGAAACTGACGCTCGCCCTTCTATTGCCGTTGTTGACCGCAGCATTCGTATTAGGGCTGATTTTGCCTTTAATGTATCTGGAGCGCCTGTATTTTTTGGTGGACACGCCGTCGCTGCTGGAAGTTGTGCTTGGATTGTGGGGCGGGGGCGATAAGGCGCTTGCCGGGGCAGTGGGGCTTTTTTCGATCGTTTTTCCCGCGTTGAAGATTTTGTCTCTCCATCTGGCGGCTATTGGCGGCGGCGAAATTCGCGGCCTTGGAGCGCTCTGCGCCTTGGGAAAGTGGTCAATGATGGACGTGTTGTTGGTGGCCTTGGTGATTTTCGCGGCGAAAACCAGCGGCCTTGCGAGCGCTGTTTCACAGCCGGGATTATGGTTTTACGCAGGCGCGACGGTTATGACCGCCGTCGCCGCGCAGATATTGCGGCGCATTGCTTGAAGGAGGAGGGCGCTTAACTCGCTGGTCGTGGATTTTTCGGGTTTTGAGCGAATTGGACCGCGGCGGCGGCGCTGCGGATTGAGCGCTGGCGTTGGAAGAGCGCCAACCAATGCTTGGCCTGCGTTTCGGGAAAGCGCAATTGTTTGCATCTGGCCAACGCCAAGGCGAGAAAGGTGGCGTTGGTCACTTCGGCCTTGAGGCTCATTTCGAGCAACTCTTCAAGTTTGGCTTCAAACAGAACCTTGTGGGCGTTGTGTATTGGTAGGCCTGCAGCGCGGGCGAGCAAGATCATGGCGTCGCCGGTTCGATTATCTTCCAGCAACACCGGCACAACTTCGTCAAGGCTCAAATCTCTGCGCTCAATCAAGCGCGCCAGGCGGCGCACGTCGCAGTTATCTATATAAATTCCAAGACGTTTGCGCAAACTCTGACGCACGTCTTGCGTGTCAGCCAAGGCTTGTTCGCCGCCGCCCGGTTGGGCGGGCCCCCCGTTTAAAAGCGCTTGCAGTTTTTGGCGCGTGGTTTCTTCAACATGAGGCAGCAGCCATTCGCAAATGGTGGGCGTGAGATCCCCCCGCTGAGCCATGGTTTCTCGTAATAGCTTATCGGATATTGCGTTATGCGTTAGTGAGCGCATGGCCCATGTAGATATGCGTACTTTGTCATTAGCGGCGACCGCGCGCCAGACGCCAAGTTCTCCGCGCTCCACCAGTAAATCGGAAACCTGCATTGATATATTTGAGCGCTTCGCTAACGCCTCAAGGTGTTTTTGAGGCATTCGCCGCGCAAGCCGGATCAGATCGCTCTGGGTCAGGCTAGGGCTGAACTCTAGCATGGGGGCGGCGACGGGCAGGGTGTCTGAGGCTAGTCTATAGGCGATCGGGCGCGGCGTTTCCTTGGTGGGGGCGATACGTTGGGAAAGTTTGACGCGGTCTTTCAACGGAGTTTTGTCGAGCAATGTCAGTAAAATGTCGCAAAAAAGCTCTAACTCCGCCGGAGAATGAGCTCCTACGCCATCAAGAAAAACGTCTGCTACGCGTTGGAGAAGCTCTCTGCGTGCGTCCTGCGTTGTTTCTTTAGCCAGTGTCACCAGATCATTGAGCATGAGAATCCCATTCTTTGACATGATCTTAACAGGTGAGGATTAGAAATCCGTTAGGGGATGTGGTTAAAGTTTAGTGAGTAACTATGACATGGCTCTAGAAATATAGCCAATAGCGACCTTATGAGAACTCGTTATTCGAGTATTTAATTAAGTTACATATCCTTATGGTAGAGATGCGGCTAGAATAAATCATTGCAAGTGAAAGAAAACCGGTTTGGATCGTTGTTTTCTGTTGTTGGAGGAAAAGACGGTTGTTATTGACCGTTACATCTTTAACATTCGATCAAAGCTCACCTGACAGTGCAAACGAGAAAGTGAAGGTATTATGCGGTTTGATCTCAAGTGGCTGATGCAGCTGTTGACCGTCCTGATGGTCCTGATGCCAATCGGCGTCCTAGCCCAAACCTCTGAAACGCCTGCGGAAGAAACGGCGCAGTCTACGCAAACGCTGATTTCTATTCTAAAAGATCCCGATTCTCGTGAAGCCTTGATCAAAGCTTTGGAGGCGCAGACTAAAGGCGGGGAAGTTACGCCTCAGACAGAAGCAACGCCTGAAAGGCGGCTCAGTCTTGCGGTTCGAATCGGCAACGCGACACAAAAGCTGTATCGCGACACTGAAAAAATCGTTCTGCAAATATATAGATCTTTGGTGGTGTTGCCAATCGCGCTCACGGCGAACACTGACGCGGAATGGAATTTTGTCAAATCCGGCTTCATTGACATCGCTGTTTTGTTAGCGATCACTTTTACGGCCAATTTTATTTTTCTCCGTTATGGCGAAAAATTAGTGTCCGCATTCATCAAGCGCACGGGGCAAACGAACGTTTTGGCCCGAGGAGGAATGTTGCTTGGGTCGGCGGTTGTGGGAGCTCTTATGACCGTCGCCGCTTGGGGCGTTGGGTATATTATGGTGATCGTAACCAACGCCGGCGGCGAGAGCAGCGCTCTTGAGCTGATTGAGATGTTGTTCCTGAATGCGTTCTTGCTTGTTCAGCTTTCCAAGGTTGTGTTGCGGTTTGTAATTTGTCCGGCGTTTCCGAAATTGCGTCTTATTCCTCTGGATAATGCTCAGGCGAGTTATTGGACGAGCTGGCTATCGTTTATTGTCAGTTGGCTTGGATACGGGTTGATGTTCGTTCTTCCGGTGGCTTCACAGAAGCTGTCGTTCATGCTCACCAACTCCCTGCGTATCACTATTGTTTTATGTGCCGTCATCATCGCCATCTTCGCGATTTTTAATAACCGTAAAGCCACCCGTGATCGAATAAAGTCTTATGCGGCTGAATTTGAACGAGGGCTTATGCGTAGTGGTTTGAACATACTGGCGCGTTCTTGGCACTTTTTGGCGTTGGCTTATGTTCTCCTGCTGTTTGTTGTTTGGGTGTCACGGCCGGTTGACGCGACGGCGTTCATGGGCAGGGCTACAGGCCTCTCGATTCTTGCGTTGATGTTGGGCTCTTTGCTGACGGTGGGACTTAAGAAAACCGTCAAAAAGGGGCTCACTCTGCCATCGGGCATGAACGAGGCTTTGCCAGCGCTGCAATCTCGGGTGAATGTGTTCATTCCGACCGTTTATATTGTGTTGCAAGGCCTGATCTTCGTGGTTGTCACCTTGACTATTCTTCAAGCCTGGGAGGTTGTTGACTTCACAGGTTGGCTTTCGTCCGCTGAAGGTGAAACACTGGTTGGAAACGTCACCTCCGCTGGGATCGTTCTTTTAGTGGGCTTTATTATCTGGCTGGGGGCCATGTCGTGGGTCGACGCACGAGTGAACCCAGCGAACAGATCTGTGAGCTCCCGTGAAAAGACGCTGTTGGGTCTGTTCCGCAATGCGTTCACCGTTCTTCTTGCGATTATGATTTTTCTGTTATCGTTGGCGGAGCTAGGCGTGGAGATCGGGCCGTTGATCGCCGGCGCCGGGGTCTTCGGTCTGGCGATTTCATTTGGCGCTCAGACCATGGTTCGCGACATTATAACGGGCGCGTTTATTCAGGTGGAAAACGCCATGAATGAGGGTGACGTGGTGACTGTGGCCGGCGTTTCCGGAACGGTGGAGAAATTGACCATACGATCGGTGACGATTCGTGATCTCAGCGGAACGACTCATATCATTCCGTTTTCTTCTGTCTCCAGCGTCGCCAACTCCATGCGCGGCTTCGCCTATCATGTGGCGGTGATTGGCGTTGGGTATGAATCCGACATCACTCAGGTCAAGGCGGCGATGAAAGAAGCCTTTGACAGGTTGAAAGAGACAAGCTTCGGCGTGTCTATTCTGGGCGATCTGGAAATGCATGGGGTCACGGAATTCGGCGATAATGCGATTAGCGTGCGCGCTCGTATTAAAACTCTTCCCGGGTCGCAATGGGGCGTGGGTCGGGCCTATAACGAATGCATCAAAACTGTGTTTGACGAGCAAGACATTGAAATTCCGTTCCCACAAGTGGTGTATCACCGGGCAAGAGAGAGCGCCGAAGAAGCGGAGGCCTTGCCGCCAATGGGGAAAGCTTTGTTACAAAAACAAAAACCTATAAAAAATGATATTCCGGCGTCAGAGGATGTCGATTAATGAGTGAAAAAACCCACAGCGTTGGAATTTTATTCCAACGCTGTGGGTTTTGAATTTAAGTCCAGAATTTGAAGTGAAATCCGGGCGATTTGTCCGGATTTTTCTTTTTAAGGTATTGTAATATATGTAATATATTTAATATGAAAATATTTTCAAACAAAGAGATGATATTCGGTTGATTCTTTATGCTGGTGGATCAACTTGGGCTTTTGGTCGAAGGATTTAGGTTGAAATTGCATAATGTCACCAGAAGTGTGGAATAATAATTCGTTTTTCTGCGAAAAAGGCAATGACATGCCTGTTGATTTTTAAAGGCAAACAAGCCTTTGATTGCGTTCATGCGAACGGATTTTGAGAATGTCGAGATTCTTAAGGTCGGCGAGTTCTCAAGAACGAGCCCTAAAAAACGAGCCCTATAAAACAAGTCGTAGAGATTACTCTGGGGAGCAGTGACATGACATGTAACCGCATTATGAAGACAGCTTTGCTGGGCGCCAGCCTCGCCGTTATGATGGCGTCGGCAGCCTCGGCTAAAACTTTGGTTTATTGTTCGGAAGGATCTCCTGAAGGGTTTGATCCAGCGCTTTATACGGCTGGAACGACTTTTGACGCTTCCTCCAAGCCTATTTACAATCGCCTTGTGGAATTTAAATCCGGCACGACGGAAGTCATTCCCGGTCTTGCGGAGAGCTGGACAATTTCCGACGACGGCCTTGAATTCACCTTCAAGCTGCGTGAAGGAACGAAATTCCACACAACAGACTTCTTTACGCCGACGCGCGATTTCAACGCTGATGATGTGATTTTCTCCTTTGAACGTCAGTTGAAGAAGGATAATCCATGGCACGAGTACACCGCCGGCGCGTCGTGGGAGTATTTCAACGGCATGTCGATGCCGGATTTGATCAAGGAAATCGTTCGTGTTGACGATATGACGGTCAAATTTGTGCTCAACCGCCCCGAAGCGCCGATGCTGGCGAATCTGGCCATGGATTTCGCTTCGATTTTCTCGAAGGAATATGCGGATCAACTGGAAGCCGCCGGTCAGAAAGAACTGCTCAATCAACAGCCAATAGGAACCGGACCGTTCCAGTTCCTCGCCTATCAAAAAGACGCGGTCATTCGCTACAAGGCGTTTGAGGACTATTGGGGCGGGAAACAGCCGATCGACGATCTCATCTTCGCAATCACGACCGACGCGGCCGTGCGCTTGCAGAAGCTCAAGGCTGGCGAATGTCATGTCATGCCTTATCCAGCGCCAGCGGATATCGCTAGCATCGCCAGCGACGACAACCTTAACCTGATGCAGCAGGAAGGGTTGAACGTTGGCTATCTGGCCTATAACACGCAGGTCCCGCCTTTTGATAAGCCTGAAGTGCGTAAGGCGCTGAATATGGCGATCAACAAGGAGGCTATTCTGGACGCTGTGTTCCAGGGAGCCGGGCAGGCGGCGAAAAATCCGATTCCGCCCACCATGTGGTCTTACAACAATGCGGTGGAAGACGATAAGTTCGACCCGGAAGCCGCCAAGAAAATGCTTGAGGAAGCCGGCGTCAGCGATTTGAGCATGAAGATTTGGGCGATGCCTGTGCAGCGTCCCTATAACCCTAACGCCCGGCGGATGGCGGAGTTGATCCAGTCCGACTTCGCGAAGGTCGGCGTCGATGTGGAAATCGTCTCCTATGAGTGGGGCGAATACCTCAAGCGTTCCTCTGAAACGGACCGGGACGGCGCCGTTCTTCTGGGATGGACCGGAGATAATGGCGACCCGGACAACTTCCTCGCCGTTCTTTTGGGATGCGACGCGGTTGGCGGGTCTAACCGGGCGCAATGGTGTCACCAGCCATTTGAAGATCTGATTCAGAAGGCGAAGGTCGTCAGCGACAAGGGCGAGCGCACAAAACTTTATGAGCAGGCCCAGGTCGTGTTCAAGGAGCAGGCGCCATGGGCGACGATCGCCAACTCTCTGGTCTTTATGCCAATGTCGAAGAAGGTTAGCGGTTATGTCATGGACCCGCTTGGCAGCCACCGTTTCGACGGCGTTGACATCGCCGAATAAGGCCTCTCGCCATGTTGTCGGCGCGTCCGCGCGCCGACAATCATCGTGATTTGCTCATCGGCCAAGAATGCATCTGGGAAGCGTTTTCTTTTCAATCATATGTATTGAAATGCGCTCTTGGTCGATGTTCTCCAACTGGAAGACGCAATGCTTCGGTTTTTATTTGCCAGGGTTGGACTTCTGATCCCCACATTCATCGGGGTGACGATTGTCGCCTTTGGATTTATCCGCTTGTTGCCGGGAGATCCGGTGTTATTGATGGCGGGCGAGCGTGGATTGACGCCGGAGCGCTATCAGCAATTGATGGATCAATTCGGTTTCTCCAAACCGCTTTGGGAACAATATCTCACCTATTTAACAGGCGTTCTCCATGGCGACCTAGGGGTCTCCTTCGCAACGAAAAAACCTGTTTTTTCCGAGTTTATGGCTCTGTTTCCAGCGACGGTTGAACTGGCCTTATGCGCGATTCTCCTTGCTGTCATAATAGGCATTCCCGCCGGCGTCTTCGCCGCCGTCAAACGCGGAAGCTTTACCGATCAGGCGATCATGGGAACGGCGCTGGTTGGCTATTCGATGCCAATTTTTTGGTTTGGCCTGCTGTTGATCATCCTGTTTTCAGGGATTTTGCAATGGACGCCCGTGTCCGGACGTATTTCCCTGCTCTATTATTTTCCGCAAGTCACCGGTTTTATGCTGATCGACAGTCTGTTGTCGGGACAAAAGGGCGCATTCGCTTCAGCGGTGAGTCATTTAATCTTGCCGTCAATTGTGCTGGCGACAATTCCGCTGGCGGTTATCGCGCGTCAGACCCGCTCGGCCATGCTGGAGGTCTTGGGCGAGGACTATGTGCGCACCGCCAAGGCGAAGGGGCTTTCCATGCGCCGGGTTGTGGGCCTGCACGCGCTGCGTAACGCCTTGATTCCGGTGATCACGACAATTGGCCTGCAGGTCGGGGTGTTGCTTGCGGGAGCTATTCTCACTGAGACTATTTTTTCTTGGCCCGGCATCGGAAAATGGATGGTCGAATCCATCACCCGGCGCGACTATTCGGTGGTGCAAGGCGGGCTTCTTCTCATCGCGGGGATCGTGATGATCGTCAATTTGATCGTCGATCTTCTCTATGGGTTGGTCAACCCGCGCATCCGGCACAACTGAGGCTAATGACACTATGAACAACGTTCAAAAAGCCTCCAAGATCCCCGCTGAGAGCCAGAATGCGACCTGGGCCGTATTGGCGGAGTTTTGGTATTATTTTTCAAAAAATCGGGGTGCGGTAATCGGCCTTGCGGTTTTCACTTTATTGGTGCTGACGGCTTTTTGCGCTCCTCTGATCGCGCCGCATGACCCTGTGTTTCAGTATCGCGACAGTTTTCTTGTTCCTCCGGTCTGGCAAGAAGGAGGGAAAGAGGCGTTTCTTCTTGGTACGGACGCCGTTGGCCGCGATATGTTGTCTCGTTTGATTTACGGCGCGCGCTATTCGCTGTTTATCGGCTGCGTCGTCGTCAGCATTTCACTCTCTGGCGGCATTGTGATCGGGTTGATCGCGGGATATTTTCGCGGCTGGGTCGACGTGCTTGTTATGCGGGTGATGGATATCATCCTGGCGTTTCCATCCTTGCTGTTGGCGTTGGTGCTTGTGGCGGTGCTTGGACCGGGGCTGTTGAATGCGATGATCGCCATCGCCATCGTCTTGCAGCCGCATTTCGTTCGTTTGACGCGCGCGGCGGTCATGGCGGAGCGGGGAAGCGATTATGTGGTCGCCGCTCGCATCGCCGGAGCGGGAAATCTGCGTTTGATGTTCAAAACAATTCTGCCGAATTGTCTGGCGCCCTTGATCGTACAGGCTACGCTATCGTTTTCCACGGCTATTTTGGACGCGGCCGCGCTTGGGTTTCTGGGAATGGGGGCGCAGCCGCCAACTCCAGAATGGGGCACGATGTTGGCCGAAGCCCGTGAGTTCATTCTCAGGGCGTGGTGGGTCGTGACTTTTCCCGGCATTGCGATTCTCGTCACCGTTCTCGCCATTAACCTTATGGGTGACGGTTTGCGCGATGCGCTTGATCCGAAGCTGAAGAGGAGCTGAGCGCATGGCCTTATTGGAAATTCGCAACCTCAAAGTGTCATTCGATACGATGACGGGGGCGTTCAACGCGCTCAAAGGCGTGGATTACTCGCTCGACATGGGCGACGTTTTGGCGATTGTCGGCGAATCCGGCTCAGGAAAGTCCGTCGCCATGTTGGCGGTCATGGGGTTGTTGCCGGATACGGCGACGATCACCGCCGACAAAATGGAATTCGAAGGCGTGGATCTTCGCAGCTTATCTCCCCAGCAACGGCGGAAAGTTGTCGGCAAGGATATCGCAATGATCTTTCAGGAGCCGATCGCCAGCCTTAATCCATGTTTCACCATTGGCTTTCAGTTGATGGAGGTTCTGCAAGAACATACGGATTTGAATCGGGTCGAGCGAAAAGCGCGGGTGTTGGAGCTGATGCGGTCGGTGGGGCTTCCGGAGCCGGAGCGCCGGTTGAATAGTTTTCCTCATCAACTCTCCGGCGGGCAATGCCAGCGGGTGATGATCGCCATGGCTATCGCTTGCGAGCCGAAGCTGCTGATAGCGGACGAGCCGACGACGGCGCTCGACGTAACCATTCAGAAACAAATTCTCGACTTGATCTTGAGCCTTCAGACGAAAAGCGGAATGGGCCTGATCATGATTACTCATGACATGGGCGTGGTTGCGGAGACGGCGGATCGCGTCGTCGTTCAATATCAAGGCCGGCAAATGGAGGAGGCGGATGTGCTCTCCTTGTTTGAAAACCCACAAAATTCCTATACGCGCGCTCTGCTATCCGCTTTGCCGGAGAACGCCACGGGTGACAGATTGCCCACCGTTAGCGATTTCGCCGATGAGTTTTCGGCTAATGACGTAAGCGAGGTGCGGGCATGAGCGCGGAGCCAGTTCTTAAAGTACGGGATCTTCAGCGCAATTACGTGACCAGCACCGGCATGTTTACGCCGCCTAAGGTTCTGGAGGCGGTGAAGAAGGTGAGCTTTGACGTGGAGGCGGGGTCAACGTTGGCGGTGGTCGGCGAGTCTGGTTGCGGCAAGTCGACGCTGGCGCGCATGCTCACCTTGATTGACGAACCAACGGCGGGATCTTTGGAAATAGACGGCCTGTCCATGGATATTGGGCGACGCAAGGTGTCAAAAGATATGCGACGCAAGGTGCAGATCGTTTTTCAGAATCCTTACGGCTCCTTGAACCCTCGTCAGAAAATAGGAGCTGTTCTTGAAGAGCCGCTGTTGCTGAACACTAATTTGAGCGCTGACGAACGACGCGAGCTGGCCATGGCCATGCTGGAAAAGGTTGGCTTGAAGCCGGAGCATTACGGGCGTTATCCGCATATGTTTTCCGGTGGTCAGCGCCAGCGTGTGGCTATCGCCCGGGCGATCATGTTGAAGCCAAAGCTTTTGGTTCTGGATGAGCCTGTGTCGGCGCTAGACCTTTCGGTTCAGGCGCAAATACTCAATCTTTTGGCGGACTTACAGGAAGAGTTCAATCTTACCTATGTGTTCATCAGTCATGATTTGTCCGTGGTGCGTTATATCGCAGATAAGGTCATGGTGATGTACTTCGGGGAAGTGGTTGAATATGGAACGCGGGATGAAGTGTTCTCCAACCCTCGGCATGAATATACCAAGACGTTGTTTTCCGCTACGCCGCGCGCCGATGTTGAGAGCATTCGCCAAAGAGTGGAGGCGAAGGCGTTGGCGAGAAAGCCGAAGGTTTTCTCGCCCTGAAAGGGGTAGCTTAGAAAACGTTGGGCTTTTCTCTTGAGGAAGCTCATCAGCTCGTCAGATTCTTGTGGTGGTTGTTTTATCGCTATCGCTGATGGCGTGCGTCAGTTCGCGGTGACGATCGGGCGGCTTCGCCTGGGGTCGCCGCGTTGAAATCGCGATACCTGGAACGCCGGGAATGGCTTTGGAGCGAGGGGCGCTACGCGGGCCGCGAAGGGGGGCAGGCGGCTTACGTGATGATCTTATGGAATTTTTATCTTGTCTCAGAAAAATGAAAACATTTTGATCTGAGACGGCTTGGGCCATGTCTTTGACGCATTCGAGCAAGGTTTCGCACTTCGCTTGGGAGGCTAAAAGCGTTGCTGGCGTGAAGTAGAAATCTATGATCGCCGACGTTTGTCGGTTCGTCCGAATTTACCGGAGGTGTGATGGGAAAGCCGTCTGTTCATATCGTTGGCGCTGGAATTATCGGGCTGGCTACGGCTTGCGTTCTTTTGCGGAAAGGCTACGAGGTCACGATTATTGACCGGTGGGAGCCGGGGGAAGGCGCGTCTCGAGGCAACGCCGCCGCCATTGCGTGGACAGATGTTGCGCCTTTGGCTTCACCTGGGATCTGGCGCAAGGCGCCGGGCTGGCTGTTGGATCCTCTTGGGCCATTGTCGGTCCGTCCGGCTTACGCGTTGAAAGCGTTGCCGTGGATGATGAAATTCATGGCGGCCTCAAGGCCTTTGAAGGTGGAGGCGTCAACCAAGGCGATTGCCGCTCTGAATGCGCAGGCGGTCTCCGCTTGGGAGCGTTTGTGGAGCGATACCGGCACGGGATGGCGCGTGCGTCGCGAGGGGTGTTTGGAAGTCTTTGACGATCCGCGACAGTTGGAACGTCAGCGCGCCGTTTGGGACGGGCAACGCGCTTTCGGAATTAAGGTGGAGGAGTTGGGGCGGGACGCTATTTTGGCGATGGAGCCGTGTCTCAGCCCCGAGATCGTTGGGGGTGGTTTTTTACCCGGATGGATGCAGGTCGACGATCCACGCGCGTTATGTAAGGATTTGGCGGTTTACGCCGGCGCGAAAGGCGCGCGGTTCGTGCGCGGCGAGGTTGTTCATGCAGGCTTGAGCAGTGAGGGCGCGCTGGTTCAAATGGGCGACGGGGCGAGCGTAAGCGCGGGAAAGTTGGTCATTGCTTGCGGCGCGTGGTCGCGTAATCTGGCGGAGTTTTTTGGCGACAGGACGCCTCTGGACACGGAGCGCGGTTATAATCTTACGGTTCCAGAGCCGGGCGTCGCGTTGAAACGTTTCATCATGTTGCCGGGCTATGGGTTTGTGCTTTCGCCATTGTCTATAGGCCTGCGCATTGGCGGCGCCGTGGAGTTTGCGGGACTTGAAGCCGCGGCGAATTGGCGACGGGTTGACGCGCTTGTAACCCGGGCCAAACGTATCGTTCCGGGGCTGCGAAGCGAAGGCGGCGAGCGGTGGATGGGCTTCCGGCCGTCTCTACCGGACAGTCTTCCGGTGATTTCTAAAGCGTCCCATACGGATCATGTCTATTACGCTTTTGGTCATGCGCATCATGGTTTGACGCAGGCCGCAGCCACGGCGGAGCGAATTGCGGAAATGATTGACGGCGAGGCTGCGCCTATTGATATGACGCCTTATCGCGCCGACAGGTTTTGAGGAAACGTATATTTCGAGGGAGCGTCATATAGTGACGCAGCGTATTTTCTCTTGCGTTGATGGACATTTGGGGCAATTCGGTACGGCTGGTGATGGGCGATGAAAACGCCCCTCCCTTGGAACCATGTGAATTTTCCGATCAACCATCGCGAAACCTTTCTGAATCGGCTATGACAGGACCGATTGAAGGAACGGAGCCGGAACTTTATGGATTGGTCGCCCCAACAAGATGACGCTTTGAAAGAAACTGCTCGTTGGCTGAAACGCGGCGACAGGCAGGTGTTTAGGCTTTTCGGTTATGCGGGAACCGGTAAAACGACTCTTGCGCGCCATCTGGCCGAGGGGATTGACGGCACGGTGACCTTTGGCGCCTTCACGGGGAAGGCGGCGCATGTGCTGCGCCAGAAAGGCTGTACGGACGCCACCACCATTCATGCGATGATATATCGTCCGCGCGGGCGCAAGGATGAAGATGAGGAAGGCGATGGCCCTTCCTTTTCCATTAACCGAGACAGCACCGCGGCGAAATCCGATCTTATCGTGATCGATGAATGCTCCATGGTGGATGAGGATTTGGGGCGCGACCTTCTCTCTTTTGGCAAACCCGTGTTGGTGCTGGGGGATCCGGCGCAATTGCCGCCGGTGAAGGGCGGGGGGTTTTTCACCGAAGCCGAGCCTGACATCATGCTTACGGAAGTTCACCGGCAGGCGCGTGATAATCCGATCGTGCGTATGTCGATGACGATTCGGGAAGGGGGGGAACTGGAATATGGCGAGTTTGGCGAGAGCCGCATTATCTCCAAGCGGGAGATTGACGCCGGGCAAATTCTGGCGTCGGATCAGGTTCTCGTAGGAACGAACAAGACTAGGCGCCTCTATAATTCCAGAATCCGGGAGCTGAAAGACTTTAGCACCGAAATGCCGGCCATTGGCGATAAATTGGTGTGTTTGCGTAATGACAAGGCCAAGGGGCTGCTCAATGGCGGGCTTTGGACGGTTAAGCGCTTGCGCCCCTCAAAGGGGAATACGCTGCGTTTCGACGTCATTCCGGAAGACGACGCTACGGCTAAGTCCAGCGTTCCGGTGAAAGTGTTGCCAGCGATGTTCGAGCCGAACGCCGGCGAAATTCCTTACGCTGTGCGTCGGCGGGCCGATGAGTTCGATTATGGCTACGCTCTTACGGTCCATAAGGCGCAAGGTTCGCAATGGGACAGCGTCGTGTTATTTGATGAGAGTTGGGCTTTTCGCGAACATCGAGAGCGTTGGCTTTATACCGCGGTGACGCGGGCGGCGGAAAAAATTATCGTCGTCAGATGACGATCTCATTTTTAGATATTCATTCGCACTCAATACAAGTGATAAAATAATGACTGATGACAGTGTTGAAAGCTTCTCCGCGCCGGTTGCGACGAAAAAAACATCCGCTTTGCCGCAAGAGATCGTTTTACGCATAGCCCGCAGGATCGCCGATGAAATCGGCTGCGAACCTGTGCAAGTCGCCGCCGCCGTCCAGCTTTTGGACGAAGGCGCGACGGTGCCTTTTATCGCTCGTTACCGGAAGGAAGTCACCGGCGGGCTTGACGACACGCAATTGCGCACCTTGGAGGAGCGGCTGATTTACCTGCGTGAGATGGAGGATCGGCGAACTGCGATTATCAAAACCATTGATGAACAGGGAAATTTGACCGACGAGTTGAAGGGAAAATTGGCCGCCGCCGACACCAAGGCGGCGCTGGAGGATCTTTATCTGCCGTTCCGTAAAAAGCGACGCACCAAGGCGCAGATCGCGCGCGAGGCGGGGCTGGAGCCCTTGGCGGACTTGTTGCTGGCGGATCCAACGAAAACGCCAGAAGTGGAGGCGGCCGCATTTGTCGACGCGGAGAAGAAAATCGCCGACGTCAAAGCCGCGCTTGATGGAGCGCGGCAAATTCTCATGGAGCGCTTTTCTGAAAATGCGGAGCTGGTGGGCCGGCTTAGAGATTACCTGATGCAGCGCGGCGTCGTGCGCTCACGGCTCGTTGAGGGACAGGGGGAGGCTGGCGCCAAATTCTCCGATTACTTCAATTATGATGAGAAATGGGCGCAAATCCCCAGCCACCGCGCGCTGGCGCTGTTGCGCGGGCGCAACGAGGGGGTGTTGGCGATTGAACTGAGCGTGGATGCGGATGATCCGGCTCCGGTCAAGCCCGTGGAGCAGATGATCGCAGCAAGCGCCGGCATTGCGAATGAGGGGCGTCCGGCGGATAAGTGGCTGATGGACGTCGCCCGCTGGACGTGGCGGGTCAAAGTGGGGCTGCACCTTGAGCTCGATTTGATGAATGTGCTGCGCGACAAGGCGGAGGAGGAGGCCATTCGCGTTTTCGCGCGCAACCTTAAGGACTTGTTGTTGATGGCGCCGGCGGGGCCGCGCGCGACGCTGGGACTTGATCCGGGCATTCGCACGGGCGTGAAAGTGGCTGTGGTCGATAAAACCGGAAAACTGGTCGAGACCACGACGATTTATCCTTATCAGCCGAAAAACGACGTTATTGGCTCTATGGCGGCGCTAAAGGCTTTGATCGCCAAACATGGGGTTGAGTTAATCGCTATCGGTAATGGTACGGGAAGCCGGGAGACGGATAAACTCGCCGCCGATGTTCTGGCGGAGATTCCGGCAAGCCACCGGCCGACGAAAGTCATGGTGAGCGAGGCGGGCGCCTCTATTTATTCGGCTTCTGCGCTGGCGGCCAGAGAAATGCCGGATGTGGACGTGTCCTTGCGCGGGGCGGCGTCCATTGCCCGCCGGCTTCAAGACCCCTTGGCGGAGTTGGTGAAAATAGAACCAAAATCCATCGGGGTCGGCCAATATCAGCATGATGTTAATCAAATCAAACTCGCCCGCTCTCTTGACGCTGTTGTGGAAGATGCGGTGAACGCCGTGGGCGTTGATCTCAATACGGCGTCGGCGCCGCTTCTGACGCGAATCTCCGGCTTGAGCGAGAGCCTTGCGAGCGCGGTGGTTGGATACCGCGATAGCGTTGGCGGGTTTGGCTCGCGCGCGGAGCTGAAAAAAGTGCCGCGTCTCGGGCCGAAAGCCTTTGAACAATGCGCTGGTTTCTTGCGCATCGCCGATGGCGAAAACCCGCTGGACGCGTCGTCCGTCCACCCGGAAGCCTATCCGCTCGCCAAACGCATCGTTAAAGCCTGCGGGCGGCCCCTAAAAGAAGTCATGGGCAATAACAAGCTGTTGTCCGATCTGGACCCTGCTGAGTTCACTGACGAAACTTTTGGCTTGCCGACGGTGAAGGATATTTTGTCGGAGCTGGAGAAGCCGGGACGGGATCCGCGCCCCGAGTTCAAGACGGCCAGTTTTATGGACGGCGTCGAGACTTTATCTGACTTGAAACCGGGCATGGCTCTGGAAGGCACGGTCACTAATGTCACCAATTTTGGCGCATTCGTCGATATCGGCGTGCATCAGGATGGTTTGGTTCATGTTTCGCAACTGGCGGATAAATTTGTCTCCGATCCCCATACGGTAGTGAAGGCCGGCGATATCGTGCGTGTGAAAGTGGTGGAGGTCGACATCAAGCGCAAGCGGATCGCGCTTTCCATGCGCAAGGATGCGCAAGTGTCGCGAAGCGCTGCTCCGGGCGAGGCTCGCAGCGGACGCGGGACGTCTTCCAGCTCTCACAAGGCTGCGCCAAAGTCGGCGAGCCAAGGGCGAGGCGGGGCGTCCAATTCAAGGGCGCCAGGGAAAACGGACGGGGG
>JBLXBZ010000010.1:0-69723 GCA_048265185.1 Stappiaceae bacterium
CCAGCCTCCGGACGTGTTGAAGACGGTCCGGGCCCATTGGCATTTGCCCGGAAATGAAAATTTGCGTCCCGCTGCGAACAAAGGGAACATAATTCGCCGCAGGCGCGGCGGCGGCGGGCAGAGTGATGTTTTGCTGCGACAAACGTTTTTCGACTTCGCTGGTCATTACTGTTCTCCGACACTTGAATTCTGGCGAGCTTGGCGCAAAATTGCTTTGCCTTCAAGCGGCGAAAATATGTTTACATCATGTATGTTACGTGGAATCAGCTTGGCGCGGCGTGCTTGAAACGATTGTTATGGCGATGCAAATTTCTTGTTGTTGATTTGCCAGTTTCATTGGCTTGCGATTAGTGCTTTTGGTTTAGTGGCGGGGACGTCTCTAGCGATAGTATCGGAGTGAAATATGTTTGTGTGTCGTAAGATTCTTCGCTCCGGCGCAGTTTTCGCCTCCTGCGCGGCCATAACGGTCGGCTTATCCGTCGTTCCGGCTTTCGCGACCGTGGATTTGATGCCGCATCGGGCGATATATGATCTGGAGCTTGACGCAAGCGGCGCCGGTTCCAATGTCACTGCAATCTCCGGGCGGATGGTTTATGAATTCAACGGCGCGGCCTGTGAAGGATATAGCGTCACATTTAGGTATGTGACGCGGTTTGGAGATAGCAATGGTGGCGCGCGGGTGACGGATCTTCAAGCCTCGTCCTTTGAGGCGGGAAATGGCGAGACGTTTCAATTTTTGAATAAAATGTTCATTAACCGCGCTCTTGCGGATGAAACCAGAGGCCGAGCGCTGCATGAAAAAAGCGGAGTTGCGGTGGAATTGACCCAGCCAGAGCCTAAGTCGGTCAATATTCCCGGCGAGGCTTTGTTCCCGACGCAACACTTGCAAAAAATCCTGGCCACGGCGAAAGCCGGGAAAAATATTCTTGTGGCGGATGTGTTCGACGGCTCTGAAACCGGTGACAAAATTTACGCGACCACCGCGATTATCGGTGAAGAAAAGCGGGGCGAAGAAACCACCCGGAATGGATCTGATTCTTCTCGAACTGAAGGCCTTTTTGAAAGCATTGGCTCTGGACGATATTGGCCGGTGACGATCTCCTATTTTGAGAATGTAGATCAGGGCGGTGAAATCACGCCGATCTATCAACTTGAGTTTTTATTGTATGATAATGGCGTTAGTCGCCGTCTGGTGTTGGATTATGGAAGTTTCAAAATGCGTGGGCGACTTGTGGAGCTGACGCCGCTTGAGTTAGCCAGTTGCGTGGGTGAGTGAATGTTCGCCTTCGCTATTTTTTATTGCGGGTGAGACCTAGCTCGACGACGTTTTTGCCGAAACGGGCGCGTAGCGTATCGACGGCGCGCTCGACGCGCGCTCTTTTCCCCGCGTTTGGGTCGACAAGATCATCCGGGTCCGCGTTTTCAGGGGGCGATAATTCGCTGACGCCGATGCCGATAAGGCGATAGCGCGCGCCGTTGAGCTCATTGCGTAAAAGCAGTTCGCCCGTGCGGTGGATGCGGTCGGCGAGCTGGGTTGGGTCCATCAGGCTTCGCGATCTCGTGATGCTTTTGAATTGACTGGTCTTGAGTTTCAAGGTGATCGTCCTGCCTGCGACGCCGCTCTGCTTCATCCGCCAGGAAACCTTTTCGCTTAATGCGCGAAGGTTTGAGCGCAAAGCGTCGAAATCGGAAATATCCGTGTCAAAGGTCGTCTCGGCGCTAACGCTTTTCACTTCGCGTTCAGGTGAAATCGAGCGGTCATCCTCACCGTGGGAAAGTTTGGCCAGTCGCAGCCCCATTGCGCCATAGCGTTTGGCGAGTTCTGAAGCCTCCATCATTTGTAATTGTCCGATGGTGCGCACGCCGTCGCGCGCGAGCCTTTCCTTGAGAACTTTCCCCACGCCCCAAATAAGGCCGACGGATTGCTCGGCTAGAAAGCTTTTCGCCTCCGTGGCGCCAATGACCGAAAAACCACGCGGTTTGTTGAGGTCAGACGCGATTTTCGCCAAAAATTTATTGGGTGCGAGACCAATGGAGACGGTGACGCCGATTTCGCTTTCGATTTCCCGTGCGAAGCGGGCGAGGATTTCCGCTGGCGTCGCATGATGCAGTCGTTGCGTTCCGGAAAGATCCAGAAACGCCTCGTCGATAGAAATAGGCTCCACGATAGGTGTTAGTTGTAACATGCGTTCGCGGATTTGGCGGCTGACGCGCGTGTATTTCTCCATGTTTGGCGGAATCACCACTGCTTGGGGGCAGGCCTCAAGCGCCTTGAACATAGGCATGGCGGAATGAACGCCATATACGCGGGCGATGTAGCAACAGGTGGAGACCACGCCGCGCACGCCGCCGCCTATAATCACGGGCTTGTCCATGAGAGCGGGGTTATCGCGTTTCTCGACGGACGCATAAAAAGCGTCGCAGTCGATATGAGCGATGTTAAGCTGGTCCAGCTCTATATGCCGCGCCAGACGGGGGCTGCCGCATGACGTGCAGCGGGTGGCCTGCGCGCCAGCTCTCGCGCCGCAATCCCTGCATAGAGGGGAAGGGGGGCGTGAGGTCGCGGGTTGAGAAAATAGATCGCTCATAGTCTCAGATCGTCAAGGAAAATACTGGTCTAAGTGACTCTTTGCTGTGGGCTCGACTGTTTAAAACGCCTCGAAAGTTTCGGGCGTCTCTTTGGAGAGGGCATGGCGGGCGGCGGCGAACATGGTTGGTCTGACCCCTTGGTTTTCGCAAAAGGCGAGCAAAAGCGATTCATCTCCCATGTAAAACTCCAATACGCCCATAAGAAACCCCGGTTCGCTGGCCGCTGCGCGCAACTCTGTTGGACCAATGCCGGTCAGAGCGAGAAAGCGACCGAGAGCTTCGGTGTCCTGGGCCATATAGGCGAGCGCATTTGTCGCCATGAGTTCGGCGTTTTCCACTGACAGGGTATTCTTGGCGTTTAACGACATGCGTGTTTGCCTTTCTGAAACGATTGACGGTTAGCATAGTGCGAAATGGAAAGCGCAGATAACGCAAAAGTCACCGGGCGTATGTTATTGAGCCTCGATTGACAGGCTAAAGCAAGATACTTCGACAAAGGCGGATATTATGTCGAAAACGGTCCTGATCGTTGAGGACAACGAATTGAATATGAAGCTGTTTCATGACCTTCTTGAGGCTCATGGATATTCCACGCTTCAAACGCGCACTGGCGTGGAGGCTCTTGAGCTTGCCCGTACGCATCGTCCTGATCTGATTCTTATGGATATTCAGTTGCCGGAAGTCTCCGGTTTGGAGGTCACGAAATGGATCAAGGAGGACGATGATTTAAAAATGATACCCGTGATTGCGGTGACGGCCTTCGCCATGAAGGGCGATGAGGAGCGCATCCGCCAAGGGGGATGCGAGGCGTATATTTCCAAGCCTATTTCGGTGGTGAAATTTCTTGAGACGGTTCGCTCATATTTAGGAGAGTGAGCGATTGACGCCTTTCAGGTGAGGGGCGTCAATCCATGTCGCGCATTTATATATTGGCGCGAACGCCGCGACAGGGACGCTATTTTATGTGGGCCGAGGGGCTTTTTCGCATTAGAAATTGAATTTGAACAAAAAAAGAGCGCTTAAAAGCGCTCTTTTTGAAGACCGATGATTATCGCGCCTTATTTGATTTTCGCTTCGCGAAATTCAACGTGCTTCTTGACGACCGGGTCGTATTTTTTCATGACCATTTTTTCGGTCATCGTGCGTGAATTCTTCTTTGTGACGTAGAAGAATCCGGTGTCTGCCGTTGAAAGAAGTTTGATCTTGATTGTTGTCGCCTTGGCCATGGCATGCGTCCTTAAATTCGACAAGCCCGTGAGTTTGCGCATTCCGTATTTACGGAAAATATCTCGGCCGGGCGATTATTGGAAATCAGCGCGCAACATAAGCAACGTGCGGTGGATGTCAAGCATTGTCTTTTCGTTGGCGGCGCCGAGGTTAGCGCCGGTTAAACTTCCTCGCGAACGAACCCCTTTGAGCGCCAGTAGTAGAACGGAATTTTGGTCGTCGGCGATAAATCTGGATCATCCAGAAGGCGTTGCTCTAGTTCTTCGATGATCGTGAGGGTGATCATTGGCAGCTCGAGCGACTTCGCGTCGGCCAGAGTGATCCAATGGAGATCTTCAAGCTCACCCGAAGGCCCTGTGCCTTCCGGCAAGCGATCAGCTATAGCGTCGGCGAAAACGGCTAGAAACCGGGTGTCGAATCTGCGCGGACGGCGCGGGGGAGTGATAGCGCGGGCAATGACCCGGATTGGGGAGAGATCAAGGCTGATGCCGCGTTCGGCGAATGCTTGGAACTCTTCCGGCGCGCGCCACTTGGGCTCGCCGGCGCGTCCCAGCAACAATCCCGCCTCTTCATAGGTTTCACGAATGGCGGCCGTTCCAAACGCGCGCGCGCGCGCAGGCGTTTTGGGGCCTTTCATGTCGCGCATCAATTTCGCGATCACGTCGGGATGATATCCTTGCGCGACCGGTATGCGCGAATCCTGTGGATCAACCCTCCCGCCGGGAAAGACGAACATGCCCGGCATGAATTTGTGGCGTTGATGCCGCCGCCCCATGAGCACGCGCGGGGCGCCATGGCTCCGGTCGAGGATCAAAAGCGTCGCCGCGTCTTTGGGGCGTATATTAGGCGTGTCCGTATTTCGTTCGGAGGCGGAGAGACGCGCCGTCAACTCTTGGGTGGTCATGTGGCGGCATTTACGGAGTTATGGACGATTGGCAAGTCTCGATCATCTGAGTTTGGATCGAAACCGTGCATGTATTTAGCCCACTGCAAGGCGATTAAAGCTCCTTTGATCGGGCGCAGAATGGCGAGGGACGACAAAACCGTCAAGGGAAGCCAGATCGCCATATGCACCCAAATTGGTGGGAAAAACGCGACTTCGACGGCCAATACCAGCGGAATGATAATATGGCCGATGATCATAATGGTGAAATAGGGAGGGGCGTCGTCGGCCCGGTGGTGATGTAGCTCTTCGCCGCAAGCGGAACAGCTGGGGTTGACAGCCAGATAACCATCGAAAATTGCGCCTTCGCCGCAAGAAGGGCAACGACAAACCGCCCCGTTCCGAACCGCCTTTTTCAGGTCGCGTGGAGGCAGGGCCTGCAATGGAGCGTCTTTCGCATGGGGAAGAGGAGCATTTACATATGCGACGGTCATTTTCGCCGACCTTTCGATTGTCCGCCGCCTGATCTGCCGGGGTGGCGACCGGGGCGTTTGCCTGAGCCCGCTCGACCGCGAGGGAATCTGGTGGCTTTGCGTGATGGAGATTTAGCGTTTTGTGAATTATAGGAGCCTTCGCTCAGAAGTTCAAATCGCAAGGCGCCGGCGAAAGGAGCCGCCTCAACGAGGCGAACTTCAACGTTTGCGCCGAGTTGATATGTCTCTCCGGTGCTTTTGCCAATCAAGGCGTGCGACGATTCGTCGTAATGATAATAGTCTTCGCCAATGGTTGACGCGGGAATGAAGCCGTCCGCGCCCGTTTCATTGAGGCGGACGAACAGCCCTGATTTGATCACGCCGGAAATTCGCCCTTGAAAGGTCGCCCCGACTTTATCTACGAGCCACAAAGCGATTAGGCGATCAATGGTTTCTCTTTCCGCCAGCATTGCGCGTCTTTCAGCTGCGGAGATTTCCGCGCCAATCGCGTCCAGCTTACTGTCAGTTTCTGGCGGCAAGCCGTCGGATCCCAGATCAAGGGCGCGAATGAGCCCGCGATGAATGATCAGGTCGGCGTAACGCCTGATCGGGGAGGTGAAATGCGCGTAACGGCGCAAGTTGAGGCCGAAATGGCCAATATTCGCAGGGTTATACTCTGCTTGCGCTTGACTGCGTAGCACGACTTCATTGACCAGTTGCGCGTTCGCCTGACCTTCGACCTTTTTCAAAATCCCGTTGAACATGGCTGGCCGCAAGCCGCCTTGCGGGGCGAGCTTGATATTGACCGTGGAGAGAAACTCCTTCAGCGCTTCGAGTTTTTCTGGACTGGAGGCGTCATGGATGCGGTAGAGCAGGGGCACCTTCCGCTTTTCCAGCGTTTCCGCCGCACAGACGTTCGCCTGAATCATGAATTCTTCGATCAGCTTATGGGCGTCGAGTCGTTCGGGAACAAACACCCTATCAACCGTTCCATCCGCTTTGAGCTTGATCTTGCGCTCGGGCAGGTCCAGCTCCAAAGGCTCGCGCGCGTCCCGTCCGCGCTTCAGGCAGGCGTAGGCGGCCCACAAAGGTTTCAAGACGCCGTCGAGTAGGGTTTCCGTCGCCTCTCCTGTTTTTCCGTCAATGGCCGCCTGAGCCTGCTGATAGGAGAGCTTGGCGGCGGAGCGCATGAGGACGCGGTGGAAGCTGTGGCTGATCTTTTTCCCCGCCGCGTTGAACACCATGCGCACGGCCATGGCCGGCCGGTCCTGTTTTTCCACGAGGGAGCAAAGGTTGTTGGAGATGCGCTCCGGCAACATGGGGATCACGCGATCGGGGAAATAGACCGAATTTCCTCTTTTATGGGCTTCGCGATCGAGGGCGGAGCCGGGCCTTATGTAATGGGCCACGTCGGCGATGGCGACGTAAGCGATGTAGCCGCCTTCATTTTCCGCATCCGTATCCGCTTCGGCGAAAACCGCGTCGTCGTGGTCTTTCGCGTCGGCTGGATCAATGGTCACAAGGGGAAGTTTACGCCAGTCTTCGCGGTTTTTTAATGTGACCGGCTTGGCGCTCTCCGCCTCTTCCAGCACTTCGTCGGGAAAAACAGTGGCTATGCCGTGCGTGTGCAAGGCGATTTCGGAAATCGCCATTTCAGAATTTACGGAACCGATGCGCTTGAGGATTCGGCCGCGAACATGGCCAGACCTGCCGAATTTGCCGATCTGGACAGAAACAAGATCTCCGTCCACCGCGTCTTTTAGGTCGGAGACGTCAACGTCTACGGGGCGTTGCTTGCGGTCCACCGGCTCAAGGTGAGCGGCGCGTGAGGGGGAGATTCTGAGTATTCCCAGAGCCGTGTTTTGCTGGCGATCAAGAAGTTTGATTATTTTCGCGCAATATTTCGCTTCCGGGCCGCTTTCTCCTTCAAATAGGCGCACGAGCGCCTTGTCGCCCACGCCCCCCGCAGGGCTTGGGCGCTTGTGCTGGTCTGGGATGATCAGGACTTTAGGCGGCGCTCCATCCTCGTCATGGTCCCATTTGCTTGGCTCGCCCAACAGTTCGCCGTCGCGGTCACGACCAACGAGATCCACGACGAAGACAGGTGGCATGTCGCCGGGTCGAATTAATTTTTTCTGGCGTTTCGCCAGAGCGCCTTCGTCGCGTAACTCGTTTAGAACGCGTTTTAGAAAAATACGCGCGCCCCCGGTTATTCCAAAATGCTTTGCGATCTCGCGCTTGCCGACTTTTCCAGACTGGCTGGCGACAAAAGCGAGGATTTCATCGCGGCTCGGCATGAGCGCCGTGCCTTTTTGCTTGGTGGGTTTAGGCTTCTTGCCGATCAAAATGGGTCATCCGTGGCGTCATCCGTGGACGCTGTTTTCGCCGCCTTCTTGGGCGCGGCTGTTTTCTTGGGAGCCGCTTTCGTCGCGGCCGGTTTTTTAGCGGCTGTTTTTTTTGCGGCCGGCTTTTTCGCGGCTGTTTTCTTCGCCGCAGGCTTTTTAGCCGCAGCTTTTTTGGCGGGAGCTTTGCCGCTTTTGGCCGCTTTCGCATTGACCAGTTCAATCGCCGATTCAAGCGTTACGTCTTGCGGGTCCGTATCTTTGGGCAAGGTCGCATTGATCTTCCCCCATTTTACATACGGCCCATAACGCCCGCTGTGTACGGTGAGCGCGCCGCCGTCGGGATGCTCTCCAACTTCCTTTAGCGCCGCCGCCGTTCCGCGCCTTCCGCCGCCCTTGGCGCGTTTTTCAGCCAGAGCGTCCACCGCCCGGTTGAGTCCTACGGAAAAGACTTCCTCAGGCGATTCCAGATTGGCGTATGTGCCGTCATGCAGAACGAACGGTCCATAACGCCCCAGACCCGCGGTGATCATTTTTCCGTCTTCCGGATGCGTGCCGACGTCGCGGGGCAAAGACAGAAGCTGCAACGCTTTTTCCAGATCAATGTCTTCCGGCTTCCAGCCCCGCGGCAGCGACGCGCGCTTTGGTTTAGCCGCCTCGCCCAGCTGGACATAAGGACCGAACCGCCCGCTACGCAAGGTGATGTCGTCTCCGGTTTCAGGGTCTTGTCCCAGCAACTTGGGGCCGTCCGCAAGTTCGGCGCTGGCGGAGGCGTCGCCGCTTTTGGAGAGCTGCCGAGTGTAGCCGCAAGGATGCTCCTCGTGGCCATAGTTCGAGCAGCCGATGAAGGCGCCGAAGCGACTGACCTTGAGAGACAGGCGGCCCGTTTCGCAAGCCGGGCAATCGCGCGGGTCTTTTCCTTCCTCAACTTGAGGGAAGGCGTAAGCGGCGAGCGCTTCGTTCAAGGCGTCCAGAACTTGCGAAACCCGAAGATCCTTGATGTCGTCCACGGTGGTTGAAAAATTATCCCAAAACTCACGCAAAACGCTTTTCCATGATAATTTTCCCGCTGAAATATCGTCGAGTTTTTCTTCCAGGTCGGCGGTGAAGTCGAATTCCACGTAACGATTGAAAAAATTCTCAAGAAATGCGGTGACGAGACGCCCTTTGTCTTGCGGGATGAGGCGTTTCTTATCCAGCTCCACATAGTCGCGATCACGCAAGGTTTGCAAGGTGGAGGCGTAAGTCGAAGGACGGCCGATGCCCAGCTCTTCCATTTTCTTCACCAGAGTCGCTTCGGTGAAACGTGGTGGCGGCTCAGTAAAGTGTTGATTTGCTTCAACGGATTTTCGGGTGAGGGGGGCGTTTTCCGCCACCGGCGGCAGGCGCTTGTTTTCCTCGTCCTCTTCGTCGTCGCGACCCTCTTGGTAAAGGGTCAGGAAGCCGTCGAAACGCACGACGGAACCAGATGCGCGCAATCCCGCGCGATCCGCGCCGTCGGCGGCGGAAATCTCGACGGTCGTGCGCTCCATAATCGCGGAAGCCATTTGACTGGCGATGGTGCGCTTCCAGATAAGCTCATATAGCTTGGCCTGTTCCGGGTCGAGGAATCTGGCCACGTCTTGTGGTCGGCGCGACAATTCCGTTGGGCGGATCGCCTCGTGGGCCTCTTGGGCGTTCTTGGCTTTGGAGGAATAATAACGAGGTTTCTCCGGCACATAATCGGCGCCGTAATTCTGTCCAATGACGCTGCGCGCGGCGCTGATCGCTTCCTGCGCTATCTGTACGCCGTCGGTTCTCATATAGGTGATCAAACCGGCGGTTTCGCCGCCGATATCGACGCCTTCATAAAGTTTTTGCGCGATCTGCATGGTGCGCGCGGCCGCGAACCCGCATTTGCGTGAAGCTTCCTGCTGTAGCGTCGAGGTGGTGAAGGGAGCGTAGGGATTGCGTTTCTGCGGTTTGGATTCGACGCTTTCCACTTTGAAGGAAGCTTTTTCCAGCAGCGTTTTAATCCGCCCGGCTTCCTCGCCTGAATTAATATCCAGTCGAGCGACTTTTTTTCCCTGATATGAAACCAGACGTCCTTGAAGCTCACCGCCTTCAGTGGTCGCGAGATTGGCTAAAATCGACCAATATTCCTGAGAAATAAAGTCTTCGATTTCTTTTTCGCGATTGCACACGAGACGAAGGGCCACCGACTGTACGCGTCCTGCCGAGCGTGCTCCAGGCAGTTTTCGCCACAGCACGGGCGAGAGCGTGAAGCCGACCAGATAATCCAATGCGCGCCGGGCCAGATAAGCGTCCACAAGCGGCTCGTCCAGCGCCCGCGGGTTTTCCATGGCCTCTAAAATGGACTTCTTGGTGATGGCGTTAAAAACCACGCGCTCTACTGGAATGTCTTTGAGCGCTTTTTTACTCTCTAAAAACTGCAGAACGTGCCATGAAATCGCTTCCCCTTCGCGATCCGGGTCAGTTGCGAGAATAAGGCGGTCGCCCCCTTTGACGGCGCGCACGATTTCATTCAGGCGTTTTTGCGACTTTCCGTCAACGTCCCAGACCATCGCAAAGTCATCATCGGGTTGCACCGAGCCATTTTTGGCGGGCAAATCGCGCACATGGCCATAGGAGGCCAGAACCTGATAATCCGAGCCAAGATATTTATTGATTGTCTTGGCTTTGGCTGGGGATTCGACAATGACGATATTCATTGAGTTCCAAATCTTTTGAGTTTGACGGTGCAAATACAACTTAAAGGGCGTCAAGCGGACGCCCTCGATTGAATGGACGATCCTCAATTGAGGCGCGACTGTCAAATGGCGTTTGACTAAAAGCAGTCGATATAAGCGGATTATGGAGCCTATGTGGCCTTTGAAGGGAATAAATTCAGGTTGTAATTTTGAAAATTACAACTTAAAAATTGCATTTTTGTGATTTCCAATTTAAAGTTTCACGTATTGATCTATTATCTATTGCGTCAGGAATGGTCATGATATGAGAAATCTAAATCGTAGAGAAGACCGTCGCGCGATAGCTGAGTATTGCGCGCAGTTGTGTCATGAATTAAGAGATATTGCGGCGAATAATAATTTTAAGTTTTTGGCTTATGTGCTTGAAATAGCCCGTATGGAGGCCATTCAAAAAAGTAAAGGTAAAAATATTGGTGATTTTGACGACGTGTAAATATTAAAATTATTATTTTTTATAATATTTACATCTAATTATTTAGTCTAACGCTTAGATAAGTAATGCGACCTTGTGTCCGGCGTGGCGCTCCAAGCGTCCTGCTAGCTCCAATTCTAACAAAATCACTTGAACATTGCGAGCTGGCAGGCCGGTGAAACGGATCAAATCGTCTATTTCGCTTGGCGTGGCGCTGAGGGCGGTCAGAATTTTATGACGATCGCTGTCGTCAATTTCCTTTGGCGGGAAATGGTTGGCGTCGGCTTCATTGGCTGAAATATAGTTTAGACTGGGCTGTTGGAACTCTTTGAGGCCGGATAGAACGTCCTTGGCGCAATTGACCAGAGCCGCGCCCTGTTGAATCAGGCGATTGCCACCTTCAGAGCGTGGGTCAAGCGGTGAGCCAGGAATGACGAAGACGTCCCGATTTTGCTCCAAAGCAAAGCGGGCGGTGTGCAGCGAGCCTGACGCCCGGGCGGCCTCCACCAGCAATACGCCTTGTGAAACGCCGGATATCAATCGGTTTCGCCTTGGAAAGTCGCGGGCGCGAGGGCGCCAGCCCAATGGCATTTCGGTGATCACCGCGCCGCCGCCGTCAAGGATGGCGGATCGAAGCGATGCGTTTTCCGGCGGATAAATGATATTAACGCCGCCGGCCATGACAGCGATCGTGCCGGTGTCAATGCTGGCTTTATGGGCGGCTGTATCGATTCCGCGCGCCAGTCCGGAAACGACTGAATAGTCCGCCGCTCCGAAATCTCTGGCGAAGGAAGTTGTTAGCTTTTGGCCTGCAAGTGAACAATTGCGCGCCCCCACTATGGCGATGGTTTGGGGTTTTCTGAGAATTTTAGAGTTGCTGAGTATTGTGAGAAGGGGGGGAGGGCCGTCCACATAACGCAGGTTTGGTGGGTAATCCTGCTCGCCAAGGGCGATGAGCCGAGCTCCGCCACTCTCAATCTCCTCCATTTCGCGTTCGGCGTCGGCGCGCGCGCAAACATTGATGGCGCCCTTGCCGCCACGTCGCGAAAGTTCGGGAAGAGCTTCCAGCGCATCTTGGGCGGAGCCGAAGTGATTGATTAGCTCGCGGAATGTGACGGGACCGACGTTTTCCGAGCGGATCAGGCGTAACCAATCCAAACGTTGCTCATCGCTGAGGCGTATGACGGCGCCGTCGTCCCGCGCCTGGGTCATTTTGGGGAGCCGATGCGATTCTCCGTCCCGCTTAAAAGCCGGCGGATGTTTTGATGATGCATTCCCCAAAGCATGACGGTTAGGAACGCCATCAGTTCAGCGGCGCTCCATTGCTGAAAGGCCAGCGCTAACGCCGGCGGCGTCACGCAGCTGGCGATGAGCGCGGCGAGAGATGAATAGCGCGTCAGCCACGCCACGGCGATCCAGATCGCGGCGAAAATCAACGCCGCCGGCCAATAAATGCCGAGTAGAATTCCAAGATATGTAGCTACGCCTTTGCCGCCTTTGAACTTTAGCCAAATTGGGAACAAATGTCCGAAAAATGCTCCCAAACCTGCTATCAGGCTTGCGGTTTGCGCGGTGGCTGGCGCGGCGAAATGATACGCTGCGATAACGGCGATGGTTCCCTTGACCATATCGCCAAGCAAAGTCATGGCCGCCAGTTTTTTACTGCCTGTGCGCAGAACGTTGGTGGTGCCGATGTTGCCCGAGCCAATGGAGCGGATATCTCCCTTGCCCGCTAATCGCGTGAGAATCAGGCCGAAAGGAATGGAGCCGAGCAAGTAGCCGAATCCAAGAGCCGCGAGATAATGCGGCCATGCGAGCGTCCAGCTGATTGGATCAGACATTATCCCTCTCAGGTTGTTTTTTATTGAATCAATCGTATTCGTATATGGTTTTTCCCGCAACAACAGTTCGCAGCACGCGACCTGAAAACCGCGCGTTTTCAAAAGGAGAGTTCTTGGAGCGGGAGCGAATCCTGTCTTTATTGACAATCCAAGGGCGGTTGGGATCGAAAACGATCACATCGGCGCTCGTTCCCTTGGCGAGCGTTCCACCCGCAAGGCCAAGACGTTTGGCGGGATTGCACGTCATTGCGGCGAGCAGGTGGCTGAGAGAAATTTGTTCGCTATGAACCAGTCGCAGCGCCGCCGCCAACAAAGTTTCAACGCCGATCGCGCCGTCTTGCGCTTCTTCGAAAGGATGGCGTTTGGTCTCCACGTCCTGTGGGTCATGGTTTGAGACGATGACGTCGATCGCGCCATCGGCCAGCGCTTCGATCATCGCCTGCCTGTCCTCTTCGCTGCGCAAGGGCGGGGACATTTTGAAAAACGTTCGATAAGGGCCGATGTCATTTTCATTGAGCGTGAGATGGTTGATCGAGACCCCCGCCGTGACGTCTAGCCCTTTGGCCTTGGCGCGGCGAATGACGTCGGCGCTCTCTGGCGTTGAAATTAGATTGGCGTGATATTTCCCTTTTGTCAGGGCGACGAGGCGCATGTCGCGTTCGATCATGATTATTTCCGCCTCGCGAGGGGCCCCTGGCAAGCCTTTCCAGCTGGCGTTCAAGCCTTCATTCACCACGCCGCCCGCAAGCGTGGGGTCTTCGGTGTGGTGGATGATCAGGGCGTTGAAGTCCCGCGCATAGGTGAGCAGTCGGCGCATTGTTTGCGCATTGGCCACAGAGCGCTGTCCGTTGGAGAAAGCAACGGCGCCAGCCGCTTTCAGTAAGCCAATTTCACTCATTTCATCGCCGTTGAGCCCTTTGGTCAAAGCGGCCATGGGGTGGATGTTCACGCTGGCGTCGTCGCGGGCGCGGCGTAGCAAGAAATAGACTAGCGCCGGGTCGTCTATCACCGGGTTTGTCTGAGGCGTGGTGATCAGCGTCGTAATTCCGCCCGCCGCCGCAGCTCTTGATATGCTGGCGAAGGTCTCCCGGTGTTCGTCTCCGGGCTCGCCGACGCTTGCGCACATATCGATCAGGCCGGGCGAGACGACGGCGCCGTCGCAATCAATGATTTGCGCGCCGTCCGGCGCTCCTTGATTGAGAGCCTCCGGCCCGGCGGCGGCGATGAGGCCGTTGTCGATAATCACCGCGCCGGGAGCGTCAATGGCGCGAGAAGGGTCGATCACGCGGGCGTTGTCGAGAACCAATGGCGCAGGCGTCGCCGATGAAGAAGGCGTTGCGGTCATTGTGAATGCCTTATCTTTCAGGAAGGTGGGCGGCGAGCGCTTCAAGAACGGCCATGCGAACGGCGACGCCCATCTCTACTTGCTCGCGGATCAGGCTTTGCGGTCCGTCCGCGATTTCAGGGTCAATTTCAACGCCCCGGTTCATGGGGCCGGGATGCATCACCAGCGCGTCGGGTTTTGCGAACTCCAGCTTGGCCTTATCAAGGCCGTAGAAGTGGAAATATTCCCGAACGGAGGGGATGAAGGCGCCGGCCATGCGTTCGCGTTGCAGGCGCAGCATCATGACGATGTCGGCGCCGCGCAGCCCCTCTTTCATGTCGTTGTAAACTTCCACGCCCATGGATTCGACGCCGGCGGGCAAAAGGGTTGAGGGCGCGACGACCCGCACCCGCGCGCCGAGGGCGTTGAGCAATATGATGTTTGAGCGGGCGACGCGCGAATGCAGAACGTCGCCGCATATGGCGACGATCAGCCGACCGATCTTGCCCTTATGGCGGCGCATGGTCAGAGCGTCGAGCAACGCCTGAGTTGGGTGTTCATGGGCTCCGTCGCCGGCGTTGACCACCGAGCAGCCGACTTTTTGCGCCAAAAGATGCACCGCCCCGGCGCAGCTATGGCGCACGACGAGAAGGTCCGGATGCATGGCGTTCAAGGTTGCGGCGGTGTCGATCAGCGTCTCGCCTTTTTTCACCGATGAGGAGGCGACCGACATGTTCATGACGTCGGCGCCGAGGCGTTTTCCCGCAAGTTCAAAAGACGATTGCGTGCGGGTGGAGGCCTCAAAAAATAGGTTGATTTGGGTCCGGCCTCGTAAAACGGCCTTCTTTTTTTCAACCTGGCGGCTTACCGCGACGGCTTCTTCGGCTCGGTCCAAAAGACCAATGATCTCCTGAGGCTTGAGCGTCTCAATCCCGAGCAGATGACGGTGCGGATAGGGCTCCGCAGCTGATGTGTTCGAATGGGTCATTAAGATCATCGCTATAGAATTTAAATGCGTTTGGGGCAAGAGCCTATTGGCGCGCCGACCGTTGAAAGCAAGGCGCGCTCTAGGTGAGAATCATCAGGGCGAGCGGCATGCTCACCATGGCCAGCACTGTCTGGAATGTGATGATTTCCGCCATCAGTTTGGCGTCGCCGCCCATTTGCCGGGCCAGAAGAAAGGCGCCGCTGGCGGTGGGCACCGCCATGGCGATAATGACGGCGGTGAAGGCGGGGCCGTTTAAGCTGAGCGCTTGGCACAGGCCAAAAGCGATTAGCGGCATGATGACAAGCTTTAGGATTGCGGCGCTGGCGAGCGCAGGGCCGGGTCGTCGCAAGGCGCCCAGATCGAGGGTCGCGCCGACGCAGACAATGCCAATTGGCAACGCCGCTTGACCCAAAATACTCAAAGTCGCCGTCATGACGTGCGGGAGAGGCAAGCCGCTGGCGTTTATCACTATGCCGATCAGCACTGATAGAATTAGAGGGTTTCGTAACAGGTCGCGCCCGATTTTACGCAAACCCGGCGCTTCTCCGCTTCCTGCATATCGCGAGAGGACCGTGACGCATAGGACGTTCAGCAACGGAATCATCGCCACCATGGCCACGGCCAGCAGCGCCAGTCCTTCGCTCCCCATCAATTCATCCGCCAGCGCCAGCGCCACGAAGGAGTTCCAGCGCAACGCGCCTTGAAAGATCGATGTATAACGCGGGCCGTCTATTGAAAACCAATTACAGAGAAAGGGCCTCAACGCTAGGCAAACCGCCGCCATGATCAATATTGATCCGATCATGGCGCCCGCCATTTCAAAGGCTGGCAACGCCATGAAATCGGTTTTCGCCACCGTTGAAATCAACAGTGCGGGAAATAGCACGAAATAGGCGATTTTCTCAATGCCGTGCCATTGCTCTCCCGTGATCAATTTCAGGCGGGCGACGCAATTTCCAATGCCGATCACGAGGAGAATTGGCAAAAGGGCGTTGAGAATCATTGTCATGTCATGGAGCTTTCACTCGTTGGCGTAAGGCTGGGAGTTCAAATACCCAAGGCGGTCGAGATAGCCTTGCAAAATATATGCGGCGGCCATTTTATCCACCAGCTCCGCGCGGCGCGCGCGGGATCGGTCCGCTTCGATCAACGTGCGCGTGACGGCTGCGGTGGAGAGACGTTCGTCCCAAAACGTCATGGGAATATCCGTCAAGGCGGCTATGTTCCGCGTAAAGGCTCTGGTTGACTGGACGCGGGGCCCTTCGGATCCGTCCATATTCAAAGGCAGGCCAATGACCATGCCGGCGACGGCGTGCTCTTTACACAAGTTTAAAAAGCGCTGGGCGTCCACCGTGAATTTGGAGCGTTTGATGGTTTCAAGTGGGGTCGCGATTCCCCGCCCTAAATCGGACAGAGCCAGACCGATGGTCTTGGTCCCCAAATCAACGCCGATAAGGCGCTGGGAGGGGCCAAGCTTTTCCGCCATTTCTTCATGGGAGAGTGTCGGGTCGTTTGACATGAGATCGCTTTATCATGTTTGTCGGTGGAGCGTAGCTGCTTTTGCGATCTTTAACGTTCTATGCAGCTTTTGTAAAAGCGCGGCTCACGCTAGGCTAGGATTGGTGAAATTGCACGCTTTTGCGCAAATGGCGTTGTTAGAGAGGGCTCCCAATGAAAATCACATGGTATGGTCATTCCGCATTTCGCGTAGAACTTCGTGACGCGATACTGTTGTTTGACCCGTTTTTGACGGGAAACCCTGTTTTCCCTAACGGTATGAGCGTTGATGACGTGACGAGCGACGTCACGCATATTCTCTTGACCCATGGCCATAATGATCATGTGGGCGATGCTGTTGAGATCGCCAAACGCACGGGTGCGCAGGTCACGTCGAATTATGAAATTTGCATGTGGGCGGGCGCGCAAGGGGTGGAGAACCTAAACCCCATGGGGTGTGGGGGAACGGTTGACGTTGGTCCGTTTCAAGTGTCGTTGACGCAGGCCCATCACTCGTCGTCAATCGACCTGGAAGACGCGCCGCGACATTACATGGGCACGCCAAATGGGATCGTCATTCGCGCTGAGGGTGAGCCGACGCTGTATCACATGGGCGACACCGATATTTTTGGCGATATGGCGCTGATCAACGAGTTATATCAACCCAAGGTCGGCATTGTTCCAATTGGGGATCGTTTCACCATGGGCGCGAGAACGGCGGCGCTCGCCTGCAAGCGTTTCTTCGCCTTTGAAAGAATCATTCCCTGCCATTTCGGCACTTTTCCGATTCTTGATCAGGGAGCGGAAAAATTCCTCGGCGAAATGGGCGAGGAGAGCGCGCGGGTGACGGTGGCGACGCCGGGCGGAGCGTTTGAGGTCTGAAGGAAGACTTTGAGTTTGGCTGGTCTTTTTCAGTAACGAAATTTGATGGACGGCGAACTGATCATCGCCGTCCATCGTGACGGTCCTCGCGGGGAAGGCGCTGGCGCTTAAAGCTCGTCGGCGGGGACTTCCTTGATTTTGGGCCAATTTTCGTTGGCGCTGGAGATCACTTCTTTCGTATCGCTAAGGAAGCGGTTTTGCGCGCCGTCATGGGCGTTCAGATAGAGCTTGCCGTCTACGATGCTCCATTTGTCGGGTTGAATGGGGATTTTGACGCCGAAGCTTGCGCCGGTGGCGCACCAACCGCCATATTGCGGCGCGTATTTTTCCGGATTCGCCTTGAAGGCGTCTCGATTTTTGGCCGACGAAAACTTCCATGTGACATCGTCATAAACGGCTGTGAATTCATCAGAGCCTTGAACCGGCGCGCCGTCGGTGAAATAGGAAACAGGATCAACGCCTTTGATCGCGGCGCCGTCTTCTACGAATGTGGTGACGTCGTCGGCGAGGGCGATTGACGGGGCCATGGTTAGCGATAAAGCGGTCGCCAGCGCAAATGCGGAAATGGCGGTGGGGAAACGCATGATTGTATCTCCAATTGACTTGTATGGATGACCATGACGCAATCGGCGCGGTCTATCCAATCAAACCAGCTCACTTGGGATCACGAGCGCGCGAGCGCATATTTTGCTTTGCAATGGATCAAATGGGCTTTTGGGAAGGAAAATTGCTTGAAAAAGCCGGATTTGCGCCGCTGTGACGCTCCCCCCGCTTGCAGTGGCTTTTTCGCCGGTGCTATAGGCTGTTCAATGTTATTCAGGCGGAGGCCGCTCCGCCGCAATCGGAGAGAGTCATGTCCGTCGATATCGGCACCGTGAAGCGGGTCGCGCGTTTGGCGCGCATCAAGGTCACAGAAGATGAAGCGACCCGGATGACGGGCGAGCTGAATGAAATTCTCGGGTTTGTCGAGATGCTTGATGAAGTCGACACCAATGGCGTTGAAGCCATGACCTCGGTGGTCGAGCAAACGATGAGAAAACGCGCCGACGGCGTCACGGATGGGGGCTACCCTGAGGACATCGTGAAGAACGCGCCCGAGCATGAAGATAATTTCTTCATGGTGCCCAAGGTGGTTGAGTGAAAAGCCGCTCAAGGTGGTTGAGTTAACTGGCGTCAGTCTGCCGTCATTTCAGAATTTCCTCTTCCAGCAAGGATGAGACTTGTGACAAATTTAACTGATCTTACTATCGCTGAGGCCCGCGAAAAGCTGAAGGCCCGCGAAATATCCGCAACTGATTTGACCAATGCGTATTTGTCGGAAATCGCCACGGCGAATGACGCTCTTAACGCTTATGTGCATGTGACGCAGGAGCGCGCGCTTGAGATGGCGGCGTCCTCCGACGCCAAATTGGCGAAGGGCGAAGGCGGCGCGCTCGAAGGCGTTCCTCTCGGGGTCAAGGATCTTTTCGCCACCAAGGACGTGCATACTCAGGCCGCCTCCCATATCCTCGACGGCTTCAAGCCCACTTACGAATCAACCGTCACCGCCAATCTGTGGGCCGACGGCGCCGTGATGCTCGGCAAGCTCAATATGGACGAGTTCGCCATGGGGTCGTCCAATGAAACCTCTTATTACGGCGGCGTGGTCAATCCATGGCGCAAGCGTGGATCCGATAAGGCGTTGGTGCCGGGCGGCTCTTCCGGCGGTTCGGCGGCGGCGGTCGCTGCGCATTTGTGCATGGGCGCGACGGCCACAGATACGGGCGGCTCCATTCGCCAACCTGCGGCTTTGACCGGGACGGTGGGCATCAAGCCAACCTATGGGCGTTGTTCGCGCTGGGGAACGGTTGCGTTCGCTTCTTCGCTCGATCAGGCGGGGCCAATCGCGCGTACGGTGCGAGATAGCGCGATTTTGCTACAGTCCATGGCGTCAGTTGACGCAAAGGACACCACGTCGGTTGACCTGCCTGTGCCGGATTATGAAGCTTCGATCGGCCGCTCGGTGAAAGGTTTGAAAATCGGTATTCCCGCTGAATATCGGGTCGAGGGCATGCCTGCTGAAATCGAGAAACTTTGGCGTCAGGGCATGGACTGGCTGAAGGACGCGGGCGCGGAGATTGTCGAAATTTCGCTGCCGCACACCAAATACGCCTTGCCAGCTTATTATATCGTCGCCCCTGCGGAAGCATCCAGCAACCTGGCGCGCTATGACGGCGTGCGTTACGGACTGCGCGTGCCGGGTGAAGATATCGCCGATATGTATGAAAACACCCGCGCCGCCGGATTTGGCGCGGAGGTGAAGCGGCGCATCTTGATCGGGACCTATGTTTTGTCGGCCGGATATTATGACGCTTACTACCTCAAGGCTCAGAAAGTCCGCACGCTGATCAAGCGCGACTTCGATCTTGCGTGGGAACTCGGCGTTGACGCGATTTTGACCCCGACGACGCCGGACGCCGCTTTTGCGCCGGGCGAAATCACGGATCCGGTGACCATGTATCTGAATGATATTTTCACCGTCACCGTGAATATGGCCGGGTTGCCCGGCATTTCGGTTCCCGCTGGTTTGAACGAGGATGGATTGCCTCTTGGGCTGCAATTGATCGGCAAGCCGTTTGGCGAGGAAACCCTGTTTCAGGTTGGCGAAGTGATCGAGCAGGCGGCGGGACGCTTCGACGCGCATAAATGGTGGTGAGCGCCCCTTCCGTCGATGTTGAAACGATTGTTGTCGGCGCGGGTGCGGTCGGGCTTGCTTGCGCCGCGAAGCTGGCGCAAATGGGACGTGAGGTCATGGTGTTGGAGCGCCATGACCTGATCGGCTCTGAAACCAGCGCCCGCAACAGCGAAGTGATACACGCCGGGCTGTATTACGAGGCTGGGAGCCGCAAAGCTGAATACTGCGTTGCTGGAAAGCGCCGGCTTTACGACTTCTGTCGGGAGCATGGCGTTCCTTTCAAGCGGCTGGGAAAACTGATCGTCGCGGCGAATGAAGGGCAATTGCCGTTATTGGCCGCTATTGGCGAAAAAGCGCGCGCCAATGGGGTGGACGACGTGCAATTGCTGGACGCTCGCTCGGCGGCGGCCTTGGAGCCGGAGCTGGTGGGGGCGGGGGCCTTGTTCTCTCCTTCCACCGGAATCCTTGATAGTCACGCCTACATGCTCGCGCTACAGGGGGTTTTGGAGGCGAACGGCGGTCAGGTGGTGTTGAACACCGGCGTTTCAGGGATAAGCCGTCGCAGCGCCGGAGGCTTTGACGTGAGCGTGGGCGCCGATGGCTTTTCGGTTTCGTGCCGGGAGCTCGTGGTCAGCGCTGGCCTGCATGCAACCTTGGTGATGGAGACGCTGGAGTTTACGAATGGGTACCGCCCGCCGCGAACTTATTTCGCCAAGGGTAGTTATTTTCGTCTCGCTGGGCGGGCGCCGTTTTCTCATCTGATTTATCCGGCGCCGGAGCCCGGCGGTCTTGGCGTGCATTTGACGTTGGACATGGGTGGTCAAGCCCGCTTTGGTCCGGACGTTGAGTGGCTTGCGGAAGAAACGGGGCCAGAGGCCATTGATTACCGGGTGGATATTACGCGCTCGCAAGCCTTTTATGCGGCCGTGCGTCAATATTGGCCGGGACTGCAGGATGGCGGTTTGATCGCGGATTATTCCGGCGTTCGGCCGAAGTTGTCGCGTGACGGCGGCGCAATGGACTTTTGCCTGCACGGCGTGAAGACGCATGGCGTGGATGGTCTCCTGGCTCTTTACGGGATCGAATCGCCCGGCCTAACGTCTTCTTTGGCGCTGGGTGAGGCTGTCGCCGATCTTTTGCGCGGGGCATGAGCTGAATTTCACGCGGCGATAAAATTGAAGGCGTGATGTTTCGACGCATAGTCACAGCGACGCTCGCAATTTGCGTCGCGAACAGATAGAGAAAAAGCATGATCGATACACCAGATGCTTTCACGGTTTTACTTGGCGTCGCAGGGCTGCTCAATCCGTTCGCGTTGCTGATCGGCGCGGGCTTGGGATGGTACGCCGACGCTCCGGCCAAACTTTTCATCGCCGGTTTCGCCGCCGCCGCGCTGAGCGTGGTTTTGGATGCGGCTTTGCATTTGAGCGGGGTTCCTCCTGTGGGCGGTTTTGACGGGGGTGCGCTTGCTGTCTTGCCTGTGCGTTGGTTTGCGGGCGGCCTTGCGGCGGCGCTTGTTTATTGGGTGCGGAAAAAAATTAAACCGCAAAGTTGAAATAATCAGCAAGTGAGCAATCCAATGAACCACGGAATGAGAAATCATGCCGATCTGGCTGGCGGCTCCGGCGAAACGGCTGCGCCCAAAGCTCCACTGTCTGCGGAGAACTGCCGCTCCATGGTGGATATTCGCGCAGGGATCGACGCGCTTGACAAGCAGCTTGTGGAGCTTTTGACGCGCCGTGTTGGATATATCGCGCGGGCGGCGGAAATAAAAATCGCAGAGGGACTGCCGGCGGATATCCCGTGGCGGGTGGAGCAGGTGGTCTCGAAGGTGAAGGATCACGCGCAAAACAGTGGTTTGGACCCTCAGCTTGCGGAAGAGGTCTGGCGACTTTTGATCAGGCGGGCGATTGAGCTGGAAGAGCGCAAGATGGCGCAAGAGTCTGGTCAATAACTGTTTTAATCGACTGTCGTGGCGTTTTTTGCTGGATTCTCAGCGTCAAAACGCACGAAGCGCTTGCGAGAGAGAGAGCAACCGATTAACCCAACAATAGAGAGATTTTAACCGCTCCCGGCAGGGAGCAACGCTGTGCGAACAATAAAACCGAAGTTGCTTGCCGGTTTTGTTGGGAGATGCACGCGAGGCAGACAGGACGAGAGCGAAATGACAATTGTCGACACACGTACGCCAGACCCGAAGAAATTCATCAAGGGCGCGACCGGCGACTGGGAAATCGTGATCGGTCTTGAAGTTCATGCGCAGGTGACCTCGCAGGCCAAGTTATTTTCCGGCGCCTCCACCGAGTTTGGCAAAGACCCGAATTCAAACGTCAGCCTTGTGGACGCGGCCATGCCCGGCATGTTGCCGGTAATCAATGAGGAATGCGTTCGTCAGGCGATCCGCACCGGGCTGGGGCTGAAGGCCCAGATCAATTTGAAGTCTGTTTTTGATCGCAAGAATTACTTCTACCCAGACTTGCCGCAGGGATATCAAATTTCCCAGTTTCAGCAGCCTATCGTTGGAGAAGGCGTGATTTTGCTGGATATGCCCAGCGGCGAGAAGGTTGAGATTGGCGTTGAGCGTCTTCATCTGGAGCAGGACGCGGGCAAGTCCTTGCATGATCAGCATCCAAATATGTCGTTCGTTGATTTGAACCGCTCTGGCGTGGCGTTGATGGAAATCGTCTCCAAACCGGATATTCGCAGCGCCGACGAAGCTAAGGCCTATGTGACGAAACTACGCACTATTCTGCGTTATTTGGGAACATGCGACGGCAATATGGATCAAGGCTCCATGCGCGCCGACGTCAATGTGTCGGTTCGCGCGCCGGGCGGGGCTTTTGGCACGCGCTGCGAAATCAAGAACGTCAACTCCATCCGCTTCATGGGGCAGGCGATCGAATATGAGGCGCGCCGCCAGATTGGCATTCTGGAAGACGGCGGGACGATCGATCAGGAAACCCGTCTTTATGACGCGGTCAAGGGGGAGACCCGATCCATGCGCTCAAAGGAAGAAGCGCATGACTATCGTTATTTCCCGGATCCTGATCTTCTTCCGCTTGAGTTTGCGCAAAGCTACGTGGATGAGTTGGCGGAAACCCTTCCTGAGTTGCCGGATGAAAAGAAGGCGCGTTATGTGGCAGACTTCGGCCTGACCCCTTATGACGCGGATATTTTGGTGGCCGAACGCGTCTCTTGCGATTTCTTTGAGGAGGTGGCCAAAGGGCGCGACGCCAAGCTTGCGGCGAATTGGGTGATCAACGAGTTGTTCGGCCGTCTGAACAAAGAAGGTTTGGACGTTACGACGAGTCCGATTTCATCGGCGCAACTTGGCGGGATCGTCGATCTTGTGAAAGATGGCACCATATCCGGTAAAATCGCCAAGGACCTGTTTGAAATCATCTGGGTGGAAGGCGGTGACCCTGCGGAAGTCGTTGAAAAACGCGGCATGAAGCAAGTTACGGATCTGGGCGCTATTGAGAAGATCGTTGACGAAATTCTGGCGGCCAACGCTGAGAAGGCCGAACAAGCGCGGGAAAAACAGGGGCTGTTGGGTTGGTTTGTCGGACAGGTGATGAAAGCCTCGCAAGGCAAGGCCAATCCGAAGGCTGTGAACGACATGCTGAAAGCGAAAATCGGTATTGAATAACGTATCGGATTGAGTGATGGCGACGCGCGCGAAATCAGCGTCTCATAGAGAGCGTCTTCCTTTTTTCGCGAGCGTTCCCGGCGTCGCGCTGATTGTCGGCCTGTGGGGATTATCTCACCTTCTGTTGCGCGCGTCGCTTTCGCCTGTGCTTGGCACGGACGATATGTTCGAAAATGTTTTTGTGCAGGTTTTACAAGCCGGCTATCAGCTACGTCAGCCGCCGCTTTACGAGTGGCTTTTGTGGTCCGTTCAGCAATTCACCGGGCCGACGATCTGGAGCTTTCTGATCGTCAAATATGGAGCGTTGACGCTGGCGGCGGTGTTTCTTCTGCTCACCGCCCGCCGGGTGATCGTCGCCCCGGCTCTCGCGGCCATAGCGGTGTTCTCTTACAGTCTCTTCTATCAAATCGGTTGGAATCTGCATGAGGGGGTGACGCATACGGCGATCCTCGTCGCAGCCTGCTCGATGACGGCTTGGGCGTTTTTGCGCGTTCTTGAGATAGGACGTATGGTTGATTACGGCCTGCTCGGATTGGCTTTCGGGCTAGGCATGCTGTCTAAACATTCTTATCCGTTGTTTCCGCTTGCGTTTTTTATCGCGATACTGATTGCGCCAAACCTGAGAAAAAAGCTGCGGCTGGGGGGCCTGCTCTTTAGTCTTCTGACGTTGTTTTTGGTCTATGCGCCGTTTTTGATCTGGATTTTGACAAGAGACAGTTCACTGGCGCAGGCGACCGGAGCGATTTTGGTGGAAGGGTCGTCCCAACCGCATTGGAGCCGAACGCTCACGGGTCTTTCGCGATTGCTCTGGAGTCTCATCGGATTTTCCGCGCCGTTGATTCCGCTGGTCGTGTTAATTTTCTTCCCGCAAATTCGCCAAAATCCCGCGGCGGATTCTCGCGCATGGTCAATTGATGGTTTGGAGCGGGCGGAGCTGCGCAGTCTGCTTGGCCGGACGGTGCTGATCATGATCGTGCTCGCCGCCATTGGCATCATCGCCTCCGGCGCCACCTACGTCAAAGAGCGGCACATGCATCCTTTGCTGTTGTTAGCGCCTGTTTGGCTCTTTGCGCGCATAGAACGCGCTCGCATTTCTCCTGTACGGCTGCGGTTATTCGTCGTTCTTGTTTGTATTGTCGCCGCCACTGCGTTTTTAGCTCGGGTTCCAGGCCTTCTCGCGCCGGATAGAATCATGTGCGGCGGCCAATGCCGGCACATGAAGCCTTACGAGGATCTCGCCGAAGGGCTTTCTTTCATAGATCCGTCTCAAGTCACTTTTGTCGCGAGCGATCCCTATACGGGAGGAAATTTGCGGGTTCTTTTCCCCGACGCCAGAATTGTTATGGACAATTGGCGCACAAATACCGCGTCCCGCCCTTACTGTTACGCCGTATGGGAGCGCGGGGAAACATTGGCGGACGGGACGCCGGCCCGTGGAAGCCTCAAAACCTTTGAGGAGGCGATGGAAGATGGAAACTGGCCCGGGACGATGGTGGAAAACGCGCGGCCAATTGGCGAAGAATTGATTGTTAGCGGTCAATGGCGTCATTTATGGAAACCGAACGGGTTTCGCGTGACCCAATGGGGCGTTCGTCCGCTGGCGGCGGATAATCTCTTGTGTCAGTGATTTTGAGCGTTGGCTCAGGCTAAAGTTTGGCGGCTGCAAGGCGCTCAAAACTTTAAGGACGTGAGGGGAGGCGAGTTTGCTCGATATTCGGATTGATGAAGCGACGTTGGAGGATTTGCCGGAAATTCTCAAACTGCAAAATGCGGGAGCAGTCGGGGTCCGCGCAGGCAGCGAAAGTGACGATATTACGCTCTATGAGCCGGCTTTTGAACGTATTCGGGCAAGCGACCATGATTTTCTCTATGTGTCGCGTCTGGCCGACGTTCCGGTGGCGGGAACGTTTCAGCTGACGTTTTTGAACGGTCTTGGCTTTCGCGGCGGCCTGCGCGCGCAAGTGGAAAGCGTGCACACACGTGAAGACCTGAGGGGTAGGGGCGTCGGCGCGCATATGATGGCTTTTGCGTTGGAGGAGGCGCGCCGGCGAAATTGTTGCTTGGCGCAATTGACTTCCAATAGCCAAAGAACTGACGCGCATCGTTTCTATAAGCGCCTTGGTTTTGAGCAAAGCCATATAGGCATGAAATTCATATTGTAGCTTTCGCGGCGAACGCGAACTGGAATTCTCTCAGGAGAGCGTTGCATGTTACGACCAGCGTTATAGTTTAAAAAAACGCGAAGCGACGACGCGCCACGGGAGTTGTAAAACTCAATCTGAGTTCAGGAGCCGACATGTCTATTACCCAAGAAAAACCTGTAGAGCTTCATTTCTGGCCGACGCCGAATGGCTGGAAAATTACCGTAATGCTGGAAGAGTTGGGGATTCCATATAATCTTCACTATGTGAATATTGGCGCTGGGGATCAGTTCAAACCAGAGTTTCTCGCAATTTCTCCTAATAATCGCATGCCGGCTATCGTGGACCCGGAAGGTCCGGGAGGCGAGCCGATTTCGGTGTTTGAATCCGGCGCTATTTTGCAATATCTGGGCCGTAAATTTGGAAAGTTTTATCCTGAAGACCCACGCGCGCGGGTGAAGGTCGACGAGTGGTTGATGTGGCAAATGGGAGGATTTGGTCCAATGCTTGGTCAAAATCATCATTTCCGCATTTATGCTCCGCAGAAGATCCCTTACGCGATGGAGCGCTACTTGAATGAGACGCGCCGTCTTTATGGCGTGCTCAACAAACGGTTGGCGGATCGGGAGTTTATTGCTGGCGATTATTCTATCGCTGATATGGCTTGTCTGGGATGGGCCAATAGTTGGGAGCGGCAAGGCATGGATCTGGCTACGGATTTTCCCAATGTCAAGCGCTGGCTAGATGGATTGAAACGCCGTCCTGCGGTTGAGAGAGGGTTGCTGGTTGGCAAGGAGGAGCGCGCGCGTTTTAACGTGGCGAAGGACGCCAAAGCCCAGTCTGTTCTCTTCAATCAAAAAGATAATTGATTGCGAAAATCGCGATGACGGGCGAAGAGCTAAGTTAAGTTTTTCGTCCGTTTTACGTTTGACCTTTGGCTTTTTGGGTCACAAGGTCGAGCGTGTCCAGACTTCCTTGTCGCAGAGCTGTCCGCCAATTGCGCAGCTTTCCAGCAGGAGCCGATTTTTCCCTTCCAACGTGACATAAGCCGTATAGAGCTGACGATTGCCTGCGCGGCGGTTCTTGCCTTTCCAGACGCGGGGTTTGTTCGTCTTGTTCAAGGCGGCGAGAATGGTCGCGCCAATTTGCAGCTCGTTTTGTCCCGGCGCTTTTCCCCGCCATGCGACCTTGCCGCATAGACCGCTGGCGCATGAGGAGATTAGGATTTTAGTCGTTCCGGACGCATTCATCCATACGCCTTGCGGGTCCGGAGGGCCTGCGCGAACGGGTGTGAATATAAGCGGCGCAAGCGAGAAAAGCGCGAAGATCAGCGCTGGCGCGCGTTTCGAAAATCGTGACTGATATGTTGGCATTGACGTGAAATCCGGCTGGGCGGCGTTTGGTGTATTCGCGTATGGCGCGTTCTGGAGGAAGCCCTGAACGCGCGAATCACGGAAGCGCCGCCAACCACGCGCGCGGCGCAAGAGCCGCGCGTTTGATCTTATAGTTTTTCGCCAATAGCTTTCATCCAGATGGCAACCGCCGCCGCGCCGCCGTCAGGCGCGCCCACCGCGCGCTCGCCTAGATAGCTTGCGCGTCCGAGTTTTGGACTCATGGAGGCGGTGGCCTGGGCGCCCGCCTCTGCGGCGTCAGCGGCTTTTCGCCATGCCGCCTTTCCGTCAAGACCTTGCTTGCGCGCCGCCTCCAGAGCGAGAAGGGCCGGATGAAGCGCATCCAGCATCGTGCGGTCATTCGGCTTGGCTCCGCCGATTTCCGAAATGGCCTCGACCGCAATTCTAAAGGCTTTGGCGATGGCGCCGCCGTCTATGGTTTCGCATGTTTCCAGAAAACGTCCGGCGCGGGTCAGCGCCACGGCGTAAAATGGACCGGAGCTGCCGCCAATGGCCTTGCGTAATGCGTTGGCGGTTGAAAGCAGGGCCGTGGCGGCGTCGCTCCATGCGCCGTTTGGCTCCGCTTTGATCGCCGCTGCGCCGCGCATCATGCTGACGCCAAGGTCGCCATCTCCCGCTTTGCTGTCGAGATCTGTCAGATGAGGCTCGGCTTGCTCCAGAGCGTCCGCCACATGCAGCGCTATGGCGCGTAATTTCTGGGCCTCTGCGCTGTCGCCGGCGGTTGGGTAACTCTCTGGCGGGACGGGGGGAGCGGCGACGATGGCGCGTTCGAGGGGGATCGCGCCGGTTCCTTGCCAAGCGGGGGCCGAGGTTGGGGCGGAGAGAAGCGGCAGGTCCGCCTCTTTCAATCGAAGCAGGGAGATCGAGCATCCCGGCATTTCAAGGGCGGTGAGAAAATTTCCGGTCCAGGCGCGCTCGACAATGATACCGGCCCCGCGCAGGGAGGAGAGCGCATGACGCGCCACGATGGCCAGCTCCATGGGTGGGGTGGCGCCAAGGCCGTTGACGAGCAAGGCGACCCGGTCGCCGGATTGAACGGGAATGTCGTCCTTGATTTGCGTGAGCAGGCGCTCGCTCAAAACGTCGGCGGATTGGATCTCTGTCCGCTCAACCCCTTTTTCACCGTGAATGCCAAGACCAAGTTCTATCTCGTTTTCTCCAAGGCTGAAGCCCGGGCGCTTCGCGGCGGGGACGGTGCAGGTTCCAAGGCCGAGGCCCATGGTGCCCAGCCGGGAGGCTGCGTCCCGCGCGAGAAGGGCCACTTCCGCAAGGGGCTTTCCCGCCACGGCGGCGGCGCCGGCGATTTTGTGAATGAATATGGTTCCAGCGATGCCGCGCCTGCGCTCAGGCGGGACAAGGTCGCCAAGCGCGACGTCATCGGCGACGACGACAACCTCTACCGGTATTCCCTCTACTTGGGCTAACTCGGCGGCGAGACCGAAATTCAATCGATCGCCGGTGTAATTCTTGACGATAAGGACGGCGCCCAACGGTCCAGCGCAAGCGCGAATGGCGCTAAGCACGGCGTCAACGCTTGGCGAGGTGAAAACGTCGCCGGTGACGGCGGCCGTCAAAAGGCCTTTTCCCACATAGCCTGCATGAGCGGGTTCATGGCCTGCGCCGCCGCCGGAGATAATCGCCACGGGTCTGTCCGCTGGGTTTTCTGGAATACCTGCGAGAAGGGCCACGTTCTCGGTGTCGAGAAGCGCCAGCTCCGGATTGCAGTCCGCGATTCCTTCAAGCATCTCCCGCACGACGGAGCGGGCGTCATTGATTAATTTTTTCATTGTTGGCTCCTGTGCTCCCCCAGATTTTGGTTTGTCAGGTTTGGAGGCGTTTTACTGGCGAGGGACGAACGCAGCGTGTTCAACGCAAGGCGCCGCACGTGTTGGCGATCGGATGATTTTCCATTGCTGCTCCCCCATTTTCTAAAGCGTAATTTCTAATAAGTTACGTTGTTTTTCAATTGATTATTTGCAGGTTGCGGCATTCGTTTCCGTTAAGTGATGACGCTGCGTCAGTTAATTCAACCTGACATGAAACTGATATCTAATATTTGTAGGTTCTCCGCGGATAACGGAGAAAGCACGGATGTCGGATACAGATACTTTTCACGCGGCTCCTGATATGTTGGCGCAGGCGCCCAGGAAAAGCAGTTGGACGCAATGGCTGGCGGTCGCAGGGCTTGTTTACATTCTGATCTGCGCCGTGGGATTGATCGGGTCAGGGTTTAAATCAGCCACTGGCGATGAAGCGGCGGCGTTATTTGCATTTGCGACGAATCCTTTCGCTGGATTGGTGGTGGGAACTGTGGCCACAGCTCTTATCCAGTCTTCGTCAACCGTCACCTCCATCATCGTTGGACTAGTGGCGGGAGGCTTACCTGTGTCTATGGCCGTGCCGATGGTGATGGGCGCCAATATTGGCACTTCGATCACCAACACCATCGTGTCGCTCGGCCATGTGCGGGAGAAGAAGGAATTCTCACGCGCGTTCGCGGCCGCCACGGTTCATGACTTCTTCAATCTACTGTCGGTGGTCATCTTCTTGCCGCTTGAAATATTTTTCGGTATTTTCGAGAAGATTGGCAAGGCTTTGGCGGCGCCTTTCTACGGCGGCGGCGACGCTTCCATGGGCGACTTTAATTTCGTCAAAACCGCGACGGCGCCAGTTCTCAACGCCATCAAAGAGCCATTGCTCTCGCTGGGCGATGTTTGGGGCGGCGTCTTGCTGATTATCGTCGGGATCGCCATGATTTTTGTCTCGATCAGCTATATTGGCAAGCTTCTCAAGATATTGATGGTCGGTCGGGCGCGTGAAATTATGCATACCGCTATTGGTCGCGGCCCATTGTCTGGTATCGCTTCGGGAACTCTGGTGACATGTCTCGTGCAATCTTCCTCCACCACCACCTCCCTGATGGTGCCCTTGGCGGGATCGGGAGCTTTTGGCCTGAAACAAATTTATCCCTTCACCCTGGGGGCGAACATCGGCACATGCCTGACGGCGCTTTTGGCCGCGACGGCGGTAACCGGCAATGGTGAAGCGGCGTTGCAGATCGCTTTCATTCATCTCGCCTATAATGTTTTGGGCGTGTTAATAATATTCGGTTTGCCGTTCCTGCGCCCTCTGCCTGTAACTGCGGCTGAATGGTTAGGGCGAACGGCGGCGGAGAATAAAGTGATCGCGCTTGGGTATATTTTGGGCGTCTTTTTTGTAATTCCACTGCTCTGTCTCGGAATTACGGCATTGATTTAAAAGGTGATTTATCATGACTGAAATACATAAGCTAACACGCGAAAAGCTGGCCCATCTCGTTGCTGAGACTGAAGAAACCTTGTCCCAGCTGAAGGTGGAGATGGAACGCCGCGTTGAGGAGACGCAGCACCATGAAATCGACAAGCTTGAGCAACACTTGAACTCAGCCGAGAGCGGTTTGCGCAGCGTGCGAGATTTCTTCCGCATGCTGGCGGATGAATTTCGCCCCAAATCATAGGGGGCGAGGGAATGAGCTGGCCGCAGGCGAATTGGCGTCGGCGACCTTGCTTATTCCATTAAAGTTTTTCCAGCTTGGTTGCCCGTTTTCCGGGCGTTCGTTAAACTGTTTGCAAAGGCAAGCTTTGAAGGCCGCTTGGAAATCCATTCAGTCAGGATGCGCTCCGGGATAAGGAAAGCTGAATTTGCGGCGCAAGAGCGCGCGCTGTGCGCGCTGACCCAATCAGAGTGGCTGACGCCGGCCCTGTCCAGTTGCCGTAACCAATAAGCCAGAGGTTCGGTTCTTTCTTCGATCTGTGATCGCCCTCGACGTCAATGCGTCCGTCGGCGTTCACCACGCCCAATGGACGAAGGTGATCGGTCGCTGGCAGAAAGCCTGTGCACCAGATGACTGCGTCAATTTTCTCGCGTGTCCCGTCCGTCCAAACTACGCCGTCCCGGGTGAAGCGTTTGAAAGGGCGCACGGTTGACAGCGCGCCGCGCGCGCGCGCCTCTTTGACCGGCGCCACCATTACAATGTCTCCCAAGGTGGTTGTTGAACTTTCCTCGAAATTCTCCCGGACCCGCGCGCTGGCCCTTTCGAATAGAACCCGCCCGTCTACGTCGTCTGGCAACATTTGCGGCGGTCTGGTCGTCACCCATGTGGAATTGGCGTGCAGGCTGAGTTCGGCATGGATTTGAGCTCCTGAATTCCCGCCTCCAATTACCAAAACTCTCTTGCCGTTGAATGTTTCTGGTTTTTGGTACTGCGCGGAGTGCAATTCTACGCCGTTGAATTCGTCGTGGCCGGGATAGGGGGGGATATAGGGGGCGCTCCAGGTTCCCGTTGCGCTCACCACCGCCCGAGTCGTGCGCTGTCTTCCATCGGAAAAACGCAACCTTAATAAGGAGCCGAATTTTTCGACCGCCTTAACGCGCACGGGGCGTTCAATGGGCAAATCGTAGCGTTTTTCGTAGCGAGTGAGGTAGTCGATCACCTCGTCCCGGCTGGGGAAATCGCCGCTTTGACTGGGAGGCATAGGCCATCCGGGCAAGGAGCTATAACCGGCGGGAGAGAATAAACGGAGCGAATCCCAACCGTGGCTCCAAGCCCCGCCAGGAGCGGGCTCCGCGTCGAACAACGCGAATGCCAGGTCTGTGCGGCGCAAATAATAACCGATGGAGAGCCCCGCTTGCCCGCCTCCGATGATGGCTACATCAAGGTCGGCGTTCTCTTCGGTTCCCATTGGTTGAGAGGCTGAAATGTCGGTCATGGGTTCCTCGGTTCAATGGTCTGCTATGTTGATGGCGCGAAGTTTGATCTGGCGAATCGGCGCGATAGCGGCAGTCTCAAGCTGAAGATGTTTCATCTACCCCGGCGCCGTTTGGCGGCTGATGAATGCCCTTTCAAGGCAAGGCCGCAGAATCAAGGTGTTTAACCAGAGACGTATCCACCAAATGCTGGTCTGGACCTTTTAACCCGCGGTTTCATCTAAAAAGCGTTGGAGGACATTCGCCTGATCCAGATTTTGCGCAAGGTCGCGGAAAAGAGATTGAGCGCTCTCGAACATTCGGTTGTCCAAGCCGCTATCCGCGAGAAAACGAGAGATTTCCTTCATTTCAGCTTCCCAGCGATAGGCTTTCTGATTGACTTGTGGAAGGCGCGTTTTGAGCCATTCCAGCATTTCGGGTTGGCTCAATTTCAGCTCTTCAAGAAGTTGTCCGCGCTTGTCCGGTTCATCCGTCGCGAAGGTCACCAGAATGGCTAGCGCTTGAAAGCCCTTGGTGAGAGCCGAATATCGCATCTTGAGTTCCGAGGCGCTTCCGATTTCGCCCGGCAGAAAGCGACAATCGAGCCCGTGCGCGCGCAAGATTTCGGCTACGCCATCGTTGTCACCACATAGATAAAGGCGCGGCGGTATAGGGGCGTTGGCGTCTGTTCTTCCTATGATGGCGCCATCGGCGAAAGGAAGATCGCGCTTTTCGAACACCGCGCCGATGGCGCGGGACGTCTTGGGAGAGAGCGCGTTACAATCTATATAGTACGGCGCATTTGTCGCTTTGCCAAAAATTTGGATGAAACGTTCTGCGGTGGCGTGAGCGACGCCGGGCGGCACGATCGAAAGGAACAGGTCCGCGTCAGCAAGCTCGCTTTCATTGTCGACGGAGCGGATTCCGTTTCTCCTGGCCCGCTCCGCGCTTGCCTGGCTGCGCCCGTCCAGAGAGGTCAGCACCGTTGCGCCGCCTTGCACAAGGATGCTCCCTATGGTCGCCCCCATATTGCCTGCCGAGATCAGTGCGATGGTCGTCATCATTTAACTCCCCGGTGACAAACGCGCATCTTCAGCCATGCGGCGCTCTCTGCAAGAGGGAATGTTAGTCGGCGCCAACCTCCCGGCGTTCTTTTCCTTTGACGCGAAACGCGGAATATACTGCGTATATCAGGAATAATGCGGTTATGCCAAGAACGGCGGCGCTGATCGGGCGCTCAAAGAATGTGCTGAAATCCCCGCGCGACAAAAGCATGGCGCGGCGGAAATGCTCCTCCATCATCGGTCCCAGCACGAAGCCAAGCAGCAAAGGAGCCGCCGGCAGGTTCAAAGCCCTCATGGCCAACCCAACGACTGAGAAGGCGACAACCATCCAGACGTCAGCCACTGCGTTGTGCACCGAAAATGCGCCAATGGCGATGAAGACGAGAACCGCTGGATACATCAGGTGATAGGGGACTTGAAGCAAGCGCACCCAGATTCCGATCAAGGGAATGTTCAGGATCAGCAGAAAGATATTGCCGATCCAGAAACTCATGATCAGCCCCCAAAACATTTCGGGTTGCTCCGTCAACAGACGTGGACCGGGATTGACGCCGTGTATCATCAGAGCGCCGAGCATCAAGGCCATGGTCGGACTGCCGGGAATTCCCAGCGATAACGTCGGCACGAAAGCGGTCTGGTCGGCGGCGTTATTGGCCGATTCCGGCGCGACAACGCCTTCAATTGCGCCTTTTCCGAACCGCTCGGGAGTGCGGGAGACTTGTTTTTCCAGCGCATAGGACATGAAAGAAGCTATCGCCGGCCCGGTGCCTGGCAAAGTGCCGAAGAACGAGCCTATCGCAGAACCGCGAACCATGGGAAATAACGAGCGTTTGGCGTCGTCCCGCGTCGGTTTCATCGCCTTCAGCTTGACGCTTTCCGGATCGATATTTTCCGCCTGAACTTTGCCGACGGATTGAATCACTTCTGCGACGCCAAAAATTCCCATGGCGAGGGCCACGAGACTGACGCCCTCCGCCAACTCCAGGTGCCCAAAGGTAAACCGCTCGAGGCCGGAGTAGATGTCCGTGCCGACCATTCCGAAAGCTACGCCCATGGTGACCATGGCCAGCCCTTTGACGGCCGAGCTGTCGGTGATGGTCGATGCGGCGACCAATCCAAGCAGCATCAGCGAGAAATAGTCCGCAGCGCCGAATTCCAGCGCGTAACCGGCGATTACGGGCGCGAATAGCATCAAAAGAATGACGCCGACCGTGGCGCCGAAGAAGGAAGCTACGGTGGTCATCAATAACGCGACGCCGCCACGCCCCTGGCGCGACATTGGATAGCCGTCAAGGCAGGTGACCGCAGATGACGTGGTGCCTGGAATGTTCAGCAAAATAGACGCGGTGGAGCCGCCATAGGCGGTGCCGTACCATATTCCGGCGAGCATTATCAGAGCTGAGGTCGGGTCAAGATGGAAAGTGATGGGAAACAGCATTGATATCGCCGCAAGAGCGCCAATGCCGGGTATGACCCCGATGAACGTGCCCATGAAAACGCCGACGAAGCAGTACAATAGATTTGAGAGGCTGAAGGCGACGCTAAAGCCGAGGGAGAGGTTATCTAAGAATGTCATCAGAAGGGCCACTTGAGCATCGTGAATGGTAAGCCGAGAGCGACAGAGAAAACGCCGTACACCAGCGCGCTGAGAACAACGCATACGCCGGCTATCGCCTTGAGATTGGGCTGACGCTCGCCATAAGAGGACAAGACGACAAGCGCCGCGATTGCGGGAAGAAGGCCAAGTGGTCGCACGGTCACGGCAAAGGCGATGAGCCCTGCCAGAACGGCGATGGATGGACGCATGGCGATGCGGGTGAAGCTACCGGACCGAAACAGGGCTGGCAGGGCGATCAGGGCGCCTAGGCCAATCAATATGACGCCAACCCCCATGGGAAAAGCGCCTGGGCCCAGACGCCGGACGCTTCCCAGCTCGTAGTTCACGACGGCGTAAGCTGCGAACAAGGCGCCGAAGAGCAGGATCAGAGCGCCTGCGGTGATATCTCTATAGTCGCGTTTCATCTTATTCCCCCCGTTATTCCCATCGGCTTTCGCCAATAGCGTCATTCATAGGTGACGCCGGCGGCCTCCAGCGCCTTGTCGACCCAGGAGCGGTCGTTTCTGCCCTCTCGGATCATTTCCAGCTGGCGCGTCTCGGCCATGTGTTTTTTGTGGGCGGCTTTATGCACCGCCTCGACGTTGTCGAAAGGAACGCAGATCAGCCCGTCCGCATCCCCAATGACGAGGTCGCCAGGCGTTATCACCATGCCGTCAATTGCGATCTGCGCGTTTATTTCGCCGGGGCCGCTTTTGAACGGGCCGCGATGGGTGACGCCAGCGGCGAAGACAGGAAAATTGCTCGCAGCTATTTCCGCGCTGTCTCGAACCGCGCCCCAAATGACGACGCCGGCGAGGCCGCGCTGAGCCGCATAGGCGCTCATCATCTCGCCCAACAATGCGTTGGATGTTTCGCCGCCGCCGTCGACCAGAATGACGTCGCCCGCTTCCGCTGTGTCCAGCGCCTTGTGAAGCAGAAGGTTGTCTCCGGGTCTGACCCGGACCGTGAAGGCGGGACCGCATAATTTGCCGCCGTTATGCGCTGGGCGCAGCTTGGCTCCGCCGGCGAACATGCGTCCCATAGCGTCGCTGACGGTGGCTACCGGCAGTTCCCGGTAAGCTTCGACCCAGCGACTCGCGACGCGCCGCCGCCGTTGAAATATTCGGTTTCCAATCAAGGGAGGCTCCGTGTTTTATAAGTCGAGCAGCCAGCGCAATCCCGTTTTACGTTTAGCTCGAACGTCGGAGCGAGGTCTCATGCTGCGTTTGACGTTTCTTTCATGTCAAACCGCAAAATGACTGCGTTAACGGGCGAGTTGACTGTTCCCGCTCAAGAAGTAGAGTGCATCTTGATAACGGATTTTGATACAGCGTTTCAAGTATAAAAACGACGTTTCATATTTTGGCGGGATTACACATGGCGAAACAGGAAGGCGGAACAACGGTTACGAGAGCGCTGTCGCTTCTCTTGGCTTTCAGGGAGAGAGAGCGCTCTTTATCTCTGGCCGAACTGGCGCGGCGCGTCGAGCTGGATAAATCGACGGTGCTTCGATTGGCGCGAACGCTCGCGGCTCAGCATTTTTTAGTGCAGAATGTGGACACCTCGTGGCGGTTAGGCCCGGCGCTGGTGCGTTTGGGCGGTTTTTACCAATCTATTTTTGACATCCGCGAGGTGGGGGAGCCGTTGTTACGCCAATTATCGCGGACCACCGGTGAGAGCGCGGCGATTTACGTTCCGGAGGCGGGAGGGCGTGTCTGTTTGCTGCGTTACGATTCCGAGCAGTCGATCCGTCACCATGTCCGGGTTGGCGAAATTCTGCCGTTGGAGCGAGGGGCGCCGGGTCGAACCATCCTTGCTTATCAGGCGGAGGAGGGGGCTGTTTATGACGAGATTCGCGCAAAAGGGTACTATTTCACCGCTGGCGAGCGAGATCCTCAGGTCGCGAGCCTTGCAGTCCCTATTTTTGAGGATGGGGATCGTTTGTTTGGAGCGCTTGCGGTGACTGGGCCGCCCGGACGGTTCCACAGCGCCGCAGTGACCAGTCATCTTCCTCATCTGCGAAGCGCGGCCGCAAGCTTGACGCGTTCTCTGGGGGGCGATGCGCTTTTCTATGGCGTGCTGGGATCGGAAGTCGTGGATGACGATAGAGTTGATTGAGCGTGATATCTGCCGTTGAGGCAAAAAATGAAATAGTATAGTTGATAGTGAAACGTTCGCAGTGGCGCGGCGCTCAGCTAGGTGCGGTTTTTCATGTCCGATTCTCAAGCCGAGGGGCTGCCTGCTCCTCGACGAAGGGTGGCCATTTTGGCCATTCTTCTTACTATTTCAACAATCACAATGGATAGCAGCGCGATTAATGTCGCGCTTCCAGAAATTGGGGAAACGCTCGGGGTGGCGCCGCGCGAGGTGACCGTCGTGGTTGGCGTTTATCAGTTGATCATTGTGGCCTGCCTGTTTCCTATCGCGAGTCTGTCCGAAATTCTCGGCTATCGCCGGGTATATCTATGTGGTCTGGCCGTTTTCGTTGTCGGCGCCGCGCTGAATGCGCTGGCGGGCAGTTTGGAAATGCTTGTGACGACACGTGCGCTTCAGGCGCTCGGGGCCGCCTGCGTGATGAGCGTGAATTTGGCGATGTTGCGTTATGTCGTTCCCGCCAGTCATTTGGGAAGGTCTATTGGCGTTAACGCAATGGCGGTCGCCCTCTCCACCACGGCTGGGCCGGCGATCGCCGGTTGGCTTCTTGGTTTTTTGCCCTGGAACGCGGTTGTGATGTTGGGGGTGCCCACAGGTCTGATTGGGCTTGTTCTTGCTGTAATCAGTCTGCCGGAAAGCGAGAAAGTTCGGCGATCCTTTGATGGAAAAAGCGCGCTATTGAGTGCGGCGGCGTTTGGATTCTTTACTTATTCACTTGTGCTTACCAGTCGGGAAGGGGGCGCTTTTTTGGCGATCGTCATGTTGACGGTCGGGCTGTTGAGCGGCGTTGCGCTGTTTCGCCGGCAACGTGGCTCCAAGACCCCGCTGGTTCCTCTGGATCTATTCAAACAGCCCGCGTTCAGCCTGTCAGTGGCGACCTCCATCTGCGCGTTCAGCACGCAAATGCTGGCGTATGTGTCGCTGCCCTTCGCCTTGCAGGTCGGTATGAGTTTCACGTCAGCGGAAACAGGCTTGATACTAAGCGCTTGGCCGTTCGCTCTTCTTTTTACGGCTCCTGTGGCGGCGCGTTTGGCCGATACGCGGTACAATGGCCGATGCGTCGCAGCTGGATTGGGGATGATGGCGCTGGGTATGGTTTTGCTTTCCTTAATGCCGGCGGATACGGAAACCTGGGGCGTTTGCTTGCGGTTAGCGGTTTGCGGCGTTGGATTTTCTCTGTTTCAAACGCCCAATAACCACAGTTTGATGGGCGCCGCGCCTCGTTATCGAGGGAGCGCCGCCTCTTCGTCGCTGGCGACGGCCAGACTGTTGGGGCAGGCGCTTGGCACTTCGCTCGCCGCCATTGGCCTCACCTTCGGACCGGGAGGGGCGTTGCATGGCTTGCTGTTGGGGGCGGTTTTGTCCGGCGGCGGTCTCATCATTGCCCTGGTCCGATATCGGATGTTTTTTGCAAAATAATGAAATGCCGTTGTGTTTAATGAAACGAATCGATAGAATCCGATTCTAGTGACGTCTTTAGACGTTTTGCAGGAGTGGGAAATCTATGACAAAGAAGCTTGTAGTCGTCAGCGCCCATGTTGGTGATTTCGTTTGGCGCTGCGGCGGCGCGATCGCGCTGCACGTTAAGGCAGGATACGAAGCTACAATCATTTGTCTGGCCTTCGGTGAACGGGGCGAATCCGCTCGTTTGTTTCAGGAGCCGGGAATGACCGCCGCCAGAGCGCGTGAAATTCGCCGCAGGGAAGCGCTCAGCGCCGCTGCGGAATTGGGCGCTAAAATCATATTCCTGGAAGGTCAGGACTATATGCTGCGCGTTGATGACGTCATGCTGCACGAGGCGGCGAAAATTCTACGTCAGACGCAGCCTGAGTTCATTCTGACCCATGCGGCTCATGACCCTTCCAATCTTGATCATGTAACGGCGCATCGCTTCGCGTTGGAGGCGCGGATGGTGGCGCAAGCCCATGGGCATGAGGACGGGGAGCAAGTTCTCGGAGCGCCGCAGGTCTACTGTTTCGAGCCCCATCAAGCGGAACTATGCAAGTTCGTTCCTGACACGCTTATCGATATTTCCGAGGTTTGGGAGACCAAGCTCGCGGCTATGCACCGCCTGGCTGGTCAGAAAAAGCTTTGGTCTTACTACGAGAACATGGCTCTTCAGCGCGGCGCTGTGTCAAAGCGCCGGCAAAAGGGAGGGAGTGATGGGCCGGTTTATGCCGAAGCTTATCAGCGGATATTCCCATCGGTGGTTTCGCTGTTGGGGTGAGCCGGTCAACGTCGGCTTTGACCGATTTAAACGCCCTATTAGGGTACTAAGGGAGTGAAAATGTCAAAATTCAAAAAATTTCTCGCGGCTTGCGCCGTTGCGCTGACCGTATCGCCGGCGATGGCGGATGAATGGCCAAGCCAGCCGATCCGTTTGATCGTTCCGTTTTCGGCAGGTGGTCCGGCTGATATCGTCGCGCGCGAGCTGGGTAAGAGGATGGGCGATTATCTCGGCCAGCCCGTTATCGTCGAGAACATGACCGGCGCCGGCGGCGTGATCGCCGCGCGCCATGTGATCGGGTCTAAGCCTGATGGTTACACCGTGTTTTTCCCCGCCGCCGGCAGCATAGCGGTTCGTCCGCAAATCGACGGACTGGAGGAGATCGTTGAACAATTGCGACCCGTGGCGGTGGTTTCAACCTCCGCTCATGTGATGGTGGTCAATGCGGAAAGCGACTTTCACAGCGTCGCTGACCTGATTTCCTACGCCAAGGAGCATCCAGGGGAGCTGAACTATGGATCCGCCGGCGCTGGCGCGGTGGCTCATTTGGGCATGGCGCGTTTCGCCAACGCCGCCGGTATTGAAATGGAGCATATTCCGTACGGCGGCACGTCGGCTGCGATTGTCGACGTGGCGGGGGGCGCGGTCGACGCCCTGCTCAGTTCAAAGCCTTCGCTCACCGCCATGATCGACGCAGGCAAGATCCGCGTGATTGGCGTGACTGACGTAGCGCCGGGAACTGACGCTCCTCTGATTTCTGAAACGGTTGAAGAATTTTCCTATTCGACCTGGTACGGGATGATGGTTCCTGCGGCGACCGATGATAAAATCGTCGAAAAATTGAACGAAGCCGCCGGCGTCGCCGTTGGCGACGAGGCGTTACAGGAAGAGATGGCTTCTCGCTCAATGACGTTGATGCACACGTCGCCGGAAGAAATGGCGACGATGATCGACAAGGACGTTAAGGAGTGGGGCGAGGTGATTGAAAACGTAGGATTGAAGAAGTAGCCTTTTTCCTATGATTGAAGCGCTGAAAGGCCCGGATATTTTGTCCGGGCCTTTTTGCGTGGTGGATCTGTGTCCAGATGCTTGAGTCGCTTTATGCGGTTTATTTTTCTTTAATAAAATCAAATATTTAATTTTTTAAATCGACGCCTGAAGGCGAGATGAAAACTTTCCTGAATCCATTCAGCTCGCTTTAATCCGCATTTCTTCAAGAATATCGGCCATTTCGAATTGCTCCGTCAAATTATCTGCATGTGCATGCAAATATATTGACGAATAGCTCTGTTTTTATTATGTATGTGCATGCAAATAATTGGGCGAGCGATTTCGACAAATCCTGGCATTGGCGGCGGTCGTCGCCATTGGCGACAAATAATCCGCAGGCAATTGCGCTTCAAAGGCAACCTGTGACGAAGGGAAATTATTATGAGTTGGTTATATCTTGGAATTGCCGTGATCTTCGAGATCGCGGTTGCGATCAGCGCTGGAAATGCAAAGGGTTTCACGCACCTAGGGTGGACTATCGTTACTCTCGTCAGTGGAGCGATCGGCACCTTTTTTCTCAGTCTTGCGCTTCTGACCTTTGACGTTGGCGTGGGCTACGCCATCTGGACCTCGGTTGCGGGCGTCGGGATCGTCATCTTGAGCACGTTATTCTTCGGGCAGCGGTTAAACTGGAGGAAGGGGCTTGGGATGGTTGTCGTTATCGGGGGCGTTGTCGGTCTGCGCCTTAGCGGCGCGGCGTAGAGAAGTGCTGTTTTATACAACTCCCACTTGACCGGAAAGGAACATGATTTGACCACAACGGATGAAAAGCTTCCAAGAAACGGGCGCGCATGGAGCATGTTGATGCTCGCAAGCGTTTTTGAAATCGGCTATGCGCTCAGCGTCGGAAGCAGTCAGGCGTTTACAGTTTTGACTTGGTCAGCGGCCGCTTTGGTGTTCTTCCTGCTTACGCTTTATTTCCTTAGCGCCGCCTTGCGCACCATCGACGTGGGGATAGGATATGCCGTATGGGCTGGCATTGGTTCTGTCGGCGCGGTTGTTTTCGGGAGCGTCTTGCTTGATCAGCCGCTTACGCTGGTTCAGGCTTTTTGGCTGGCGATCATAATCGCCGGCGTCGTCTGGTTGAAGCTTGCCGATAGCCCCAAGCTTCAAGGGAAAGTTTTATAAACCGGCGACATTTTTAGACATATAAAGCACAGCTCGCGGAGAAGGTTTGTCTTTTCCGTGAGCCATTTAGCGGCGCCGGCGGCCCGTCTTTCGTTTGTTGCCGGCGATAAACTCCGCCTCAGGGGGGCGTCTATTCGGCGAGGTCAGTGTGTCTGTAAATTTTCTCTAGAGATTATATCTGCATGGGCATACACATATGGATGAAATAGCGCCGCCGATTGCTCAAAGGAGTTCGCGTTCATCATGCCAAAGATAAGCGATTCATGGTTTGGGTTGGTTCACTTGGTGGGGAACGTCGAATCGGAGCTGGGAAAGGTTCTGCAAGAGCGGCACGGTCTTGGTTTGTCGGAGTATCGTGCGCTTCAAATATTATCGCGATCACGGAATAACGAACTTCGAATGCAAGAGTTGGCCGCGCATCTATCTTTGAACCAGAGCTCAGTTTCGCGAATGGTCGAGCGTTTGGAGCGTAGTGGCCTTACCGTTCGCGATACTTGCCCTAATGACAAGAGGGGAGTTTACACAGTTCTTACAGATCAGGGGAAGGCGCGTCTCGAAAGCGCTGAGGACGACTATCAGACAGCCTTGTCCGCAGCTCTTAAGGATCGCGGTTGCGAGGACTTGTTGTCGGCAAATTTTATCAAGACATGCTAGGAGCGGCGTTTATATTGTGATTGTAGCGCATTCGTGGATGTCGTGCGACTATATAGTCGCCGTTTTGAGGATGGCGTTCATAAGGAACCATCATAGTCGGGACTCAGCAGATTGGCGTGCCGCTGCTTGATCGTCCGTTTCTTCTTGCGAGCCTTGCTCGGCGCCTCCCGCAGTCAGGCTGACAGCTTGTCGGCAAAGGCATGGAGTTTTCTGGGACGTTCGGGAAGCTTGAATGTGGGGGCAACTGTATCGGCACGCAGATACTTGTGCACTCTATGCTGGGGCAATCCGGTGCGATGGGAGATCTCCCGGCTCGAAAACCGATCACGAAAACGCCAACGCCTGATAACGCTCTACAACGCTATGTCTATCACGGCTTCATCCCCTGCGGGAATCATGTAGGGGGCATGGGGAAATTCTCGGTGAAAACTAAGAAACCGGCATAAGTAGGCGATCCTCCCTGCATAAGGTTGTATTTTTGTCAAGCACAATTTCAGTAAAGCCACTGCAAATGGTTGCCGCCCGCCTGCAATAAGCATATCATGCATACACATTTCTTCTTTGCGTGTTTGTGTCTGATATTCAAATATGACCAACTAATTCAAAGAGTTAATGTTTATTTAGGTTGTAGTTTTCATGGTGAATATTTTGAATCAGCCTCAAAAAATCTAGATCATTCCACTCCAGTGACGCTCCAGCTTGGAGTGCTATGATCTACTGAATTCTGTATAATCCCCCCAAAAAAATGTGATGAGTGCCGTGCCAAAAATTGTCCGACGTAGTCCCATTTTTTTTCCGCCTATAATTAATCGGCTCGGATTGTGGCTAGTGTCAGCACTTCTCGTCATCACCGTGTCGGTGGTGTCCATCGCTGTTTTTAGCGTCGACAAGCTTTATTCCGATCAGAGGTTGCGCGGCGCTGAGCGACTGTCGGAAGGCGCCGCCATTATCTCCAATCGCATCGATCCGGTGGTCTCAGACTTGCGTTTCATCGCGCGCAGCAACTCCATGATGCATGCTGCTAGCTCGAAAAGCACATTTACTATCAATAGATTAGAGGCAGATTGGCTCAACCTTGCTGAAGTGAAAGGCGCTTACGACCAAATTCGCTGGATTGACGAAAACGGCATGGAGCGTGTCAGGGTCAATTTTAGAAATGGAGAAGCGGAGATTGTCGCGCAGGATCAACTGCAAAGCAAAGTTGACCGTTATTACTTCCAGAAGACAATTACGTTGCAGCAGGGTGAAATCTATGTTTCGCCGCTTGATCTCAATGTGGAAAATGGGGTCATCGAAGAGCCGGCCGTCCCGGTAATTCGCATTTCTACGCCTGTTTATAACCGCTCTGGCGCGAGCCGGGGCATCGTTGTCGTCAATTATCTTGCTGGACCATTGCTTGAGCAATTGCGCGCCATTGATCCGGGTAATCTTTGGCTTTTGAATGACTTGGGATACTGGTTTTTAAGCCGCGCTCCGGACGCTGAATGGGGGTTTATGTATGGCGATCAAAGCGCGCGACTAGCTGTCACCGCGCCGGACATCTGGGACGCGGTCACCAAGAGTGAAGCGGGGGAGCTGCGCAATGAAGATGGTTTCTGGCTGTACCGCTGGCTTAAACCCTTCTCTCTATCTTCCGAACTATATGGTTTGGACGTTAATGGCGCTGATGTCGTGTCACCTCAGTCGGAAAAAATGGCTGATTATCGTTGGCTTTTGGTTATGCAAACGCCGAATGACGTTTTGGCGGCGAAAATACGCGAAGTCTGGTTGATCGCTTTCTCGAGTCTCGCGCTTTCATTCGCCGTCATTCTTGTTAGTGGTTGGCGCATTGCGCGTGCGAACTGGCGGGAAAAAGAAGCTCTCGACAATTTGAAAATCAGCCATGCGTTGCTGGAGGAGAAATCCGAACAGCTGACGGCGGAAGTGCTGCGCCGCAGCAAGGCGGAGATCAAACTTCGCGGCGCAGTTGAGCTCTACAAGGCTGTGTTGAGAAATTCGGTCGATAGCTTTTTGCTCCTAGACCGTAATGGCGAGATCAGGGAAGCCAATGATGCGTTTTGCCAATTGGTGGGGTGCAGCATGGAACAGGTGCTGGGGCGTAATATCAAGGAATTTGGCTTTGATGAAATCAGCCAGGATCTATCGGGGATGTTCGCCAGCATTGATATTGACCGGCGCGATAGGATTGAAGCCGGGGTGCGCATCAAGGGCGGAGAAGAACTCATCATTGAGATGAACCTTGTTTATCTTTATCAGACAGACAATGTCTTTGCTTTCATGCGCAATGTGACGGAACACAAAATCCATATGGGCGAGCTGGAGCGTTCCGCTTATTATGATGTTCTGACTGGCCTCCCGAACCGCTCCTTGTTGACCGAGCGGATGGCGCAGGCAATATCGTCAACCTCAGGCGAAAGTGGGCTGGTCGCCATTCTGTTTATCGATCTGGACGGGTTCAAGCAGGTCAATGACGTGCATGGCCACGCCGTTGGTGATGAGGTTCTGATCACGCTGGCCAAAAGGTTTTTGCGCTGCGTGCGTCCGGTGGATACAGTGGGGCGTTTGGGGGGAGATGAATTTGTCGTCCTTTTGGCGAGTGTCCAGAATGAAGATGCCTGTCTCGCCATTGTGGAAGAGCTTTTAGCACAGGCGGCGAAGCCGGTGTCTTCCGGCGGCGGCGAGCACAGCGTCACCGCAAGCATCGGCGTGGCCTATTTCCGGCCCGGTGACGTGGCCGATCCTGACCTTTTGCTCAGGCGCGCCGATCATGCCATGTATTCCGCCAAAAGCAGGGGGCGGAACTGCTATTATCTGGCGGAAGATGCTTTTGATGATGACCGGGATGCGGCGCAGCAACGGATCAAGGATTTGCGCCATGCGCTTGAAAACGACGAGTTCGAGCTTCATTATCAGCCTAAGGTGAACGCCGTCACGGGGCAAACCGTTGGCGCAGAGGCGCTTATCCGCTGGCGCCATCCTGAAAAGGGCTTGCTTTATCCCGCCGCCTTTTTGCCGATGATCGAAGGCCATCCGATTTATTTTGAAATCGCGTCATGGGTCATGCGTTCCGCCATTAGTCAAATTTCTGAGTGGAACAAGCGCGGCAAGACTGTTTGTGTTAGTATTAATGTATCCGTCAATGAACTCATGGATCCAGACTTCGCCGATAGACTTCGCTGCGCTCTGGGGGATTTTCCAGAGGTGCGACCGGAGCAAATGGAGCTTGAGGTGATTGAAACCAACGAGCTTGGCAGTAATGATCTGGCTAAGATCAATATCGCCGCTTGCAAGGCCATTGGCGTTTCGATCTCCATTGATGATTTCGGAACGGGATATTCTTCACTGTCGCAGCTTAGAAATCTTTCGATCGACACGATCAAGATTGATCGTAATTTTGTTGTAAACGCCACCGAAGCCCCAGATGATCTGGCGATTCTGATCGCGATTAACTCGCTTGCTCGCGCCTTGGACAATGAAGCGGTGGCTGAAGGCGTGGAAACGGAAGAGCAGGGGAGGTTGCTGTTGCTTCTGGGCTGCCGTGTGATGCAAGGCTATTTCTTCGCTCGCCCGATGCCGGCGGCGGATTTTTTCAATTGGCCCGGCTTTCAAAAGCGCCCGGAAAGTTGGGAGGGGGTAAAACGCATCAGATCTCATAATCACGCCTTTTTAACAGCCATTGTTTTTCACAAAGCGTGGCGTGCGCGCCTTCTGGCTATGTTGAACGGCGCTGTGAGCGCCTCCAGCGACCCAGTTGATTGGCGCGCCTGCCAGTTTGGTCGCTGGTTGGCGTCTGAAGATTATGCCCGTTTTGCGCAATTGCCGGAAATGAAGGAGATCGTTAAATTACACGATGATCTCCATGAAGTGGCTGACAAGGCGTGCGAAGCTCATAAGTTAGGAGAATTGGGGGAAGTTGAGCTTCAGAAAGAACGTCTTGGCGAGCTTAGCTCAGCTCTGGAGACGCTGGGCTATACTGTATTGCGTAATGCTGATGACATGAACCTGCCCGGAGAAAGTGGAGGGATTTTCTGATAGCGCTGAACGTGACGGTATGCCTCTATGAACAAACGCGCGAGGCGGGCATTCACTGAAGAGTTTAAGCAGGAAGCCGTTGGCTGACAGAAACCAGCGGGCGCGATCGCCTAGATTGCCGTTGATTTGGAACTTGGGCTTTCGACGTTGACCCGCTGGAAGCGGCGATGTCGGGAACTCGACCTGCTGGCGGTCATCACGAGGATACGTTCAAGGAACTCCCACGGCTTCGCAAGGAGAATGAGCAACAAACCCAGCCTGACGCTCTTTCACTATCCCAATGATCTGCTCTTCGCTGAAACGGTTTCTCTTCATCGTCTGTCTCCTCAGTTGGAGAACTGGCTAACTCAAAACGTCGGACTTTTCAGGGGAGCAGGTCACGGCTCATAAGTTCCCCGCAAACGAGATTTTGAAAACGCGACTTCAACCCGCCCAGCCAAGAGCCTGCTAAGACGTCGAGCCTTGATAGAGGGAATCGGCCCGAGTAAAATTCGGATGGGTGTTTTGCCATAAATGCTTTCAAGATCACAGGAAATCCGGATCTGGAAGCGAAAGCCACTGGGGGCGCCACATTGACGAGTTTCCGGATGCGAATGTGAGTGCAAACCCGCCCGAAAAGATCTGGTATCCAATAAAATAATCTATGGAAATGGGAAGTGGCAGACAGAGAGCCCGCCATAACGTTTTGCGATCTATCGCAACCCATCGTAAAATCCTTATATATCATGGATATTTATAAAACTTCCATCGCGATATATTGCAACACGTCGCAGCTAAGCGCATTATCTTTGGTGGGTAAGTTGGCGGGTAAAATAGTTAGGTTCCCATGCCAAAAATTGCAAAAGAGCTTTCTGCGCTTGAAGTGAAGAATTTGCGTCATCCCGGCGTAGGACGCAATGTCTGTTTTCCGGTGGGAGGAGTAGCAGGTCTGTATTTACAGATAACGCCCAGCGCGGGGCGTTCTTGGCTGTTGCGCACAACCATTGCCAACAAGCGGCGCGAAATTGGTCTCGGTGGTTATCCTGATATAACTCTAAGCCAAGCCCGTGAGCGCGCACGCGAGACGAAGGCGCAAGTGCTTGCTGGGATCGATCCTGTCGCCCAGCGCAAGGCCTTCAAAGCGGCGCTTGTGGCCGATCAACGACGCGGAATGCTCTTTAGCGAAGCGGTGGATCATTATCTGGCCGCTAAGCTCGACGCCTTCAAAAATGATAAACACCGAGCGCAATGGCGAAGCACGCTGGAAACTTACGCCACGCCAGAGCTGGGTAAGATGCTCGTGCAGGATATCAACGTGCAAGACGTGCTGCGCGTTCTCGAACCGATCTGGCACAGCAAAACTGAAACCGCATCACGCCTGCGCGGGCGCATTGAGTCAGTCCTATCGTGGGCCACGGTTGCTGGCCATCGGTGAGGGGATAATCCGGCGCGCTGGGCGGGCAATCTCAAAGAGCTCCTGCCCGCGCCCGCCAAGCTCAAGGGCGACGCGAACCAACCCGCCTTGCAGATTGACGATGCGCCGCTTTGGTTAGAGGATTTACGCAAGCGTGGGGGCTTTAGCAATAGAGCTCTGGAATTTGCAGCGTTGACCGCATCCCGCTCGCAAGAAGTGCGCGGCGCACGTTGGGATGAGATTGATCTGGATAATGCGTTGTGGACCATCCCAAGCAGCCGCATGAAGATGAACCGCGAACATCGTGTGCCGCTATCAGGCGATGTAATGACGCTATTGCGTGCATTGCCACGGCTAGAAGGTAGCTCTCTGGTGTTTCCGGCGGCTCGAGGTGGGCAATTGTCAGACATGGCCCTCAGCGCCGCCATGAAGCGCCTGCACGCCGCCAAGAAAGCCCAAGATGGGGCGGGATATATAGATCGCATAAGCAAACGCCCGGCAGTGCCGCATGGCCTGCGATCAACCTTTCGCGATTGGATCGCAGAACGAACGCACTTTCCCGGCGATATGGCGGAGGTTGCCTTGGCGCATAAAGTCGGGAATGCTGTTGAAGCGGCCTATCGGCGTGGCGACATGGTGGAAAAACGGCGTTTGATGATGAACTCTTGGGCGGATTACCTGACTGGCAAAACGCAGGCTGGGGCTAATGTGGTGAGAATCGGATGAGGTATGGCGAAGGGGATTTTTCCAACTCATGGATGGAGGAATGGCGATGGTGCGATACTCTTTCGGTGGTTGAAGCGGCTATGTTGGCGGTTAATTTAAACCCTTCTGAACTTGAGCCTTCAACGGTTGACCGTTTATGGGAGGGGCGTTTTCATTTCATCGGCACAGAACACAGCCTAATAAAAAATCACATGCGGGCACCAAGATTTGTTCCTGTTTTTCGCGCCATTACAAGAGCGGTGACCGCGATGGAACTGGAGTGCGAGGCTGTGCATCTCGCAAGACAATTGCCGATAAACACGGCCTTGAGCAGAGAGCTTGAAGAGTTCCCAATAGACGACGAGGGAGTGATTTCATATGATTTGTTGCTCGCTTCTAACGCTTTGGTTTCGGCAAATTTCGAGATACCCGAAGATAGCAATTCACGAAATTATTTTTTCAGACTGGAGCCTGATTGGGAGCGCACGACAGTCAAAATCGATAAGCTCCGAAGTTGGATAGAGGCAAAAGGCCTTCGGCCAAGGTTTTTCTTTCCAGAACCTTCTTCAGACACCGACGCCTTCAAAGATCAAACCCATGACCATTTTTCCGCTGAGTTAACTTTGGCGGTTAAGGCTTGGGAGGCGCTGGCTTCAACGCAAAAGTTCCCCAGAGGCGTTAAAGAAGCCGTTTCCGCATGGATAGACGCCAACCCAAATGCGTGGCGTGGAGAAGGCGAACTGTCCAACAACGCCAAAGATCGAATTATCACGCTCGTGAATTGGAAAAAAAGCGGTGGCGCGCCCTCAACCGGAGGATAACCATCCCCCTTTGCTCTTGAAACCTACCCCCTGATTAACCCATTGAACCTAAAGATATCTATAGTTGAAATGAGACTTTCATTTAATCCCGCGCGTATGAACGGGAGGCTAATCATATGCGCAAAATAGGGTTAGTTATTTGAACCGAGCCCGCTATTTCATGCGGCATTGAACGCCTCATATTCCAATCATTCGCAACGCCAACTGATTGGAGCAAACAGCATGGCGCAAACTTATCTTTCCGATCTTCAACTCGCCGCCCGCTATGGCGTTCACCGATCGACGCCCTGGCGCTGGGCCAAGGTGGATCCGACCTTTCCCAAGCCTGTGACGTTATCGCGGGGGTGTACCCGTTGGAGTTTGTCCGAACTGGAACTCTGGGAAGAAGCGCGGCGTTAGACCGCGCCTTTGAAACGAGGCCGCGGCTAATATCGTAAGTAGTGGAACATCACGATATTAGCCCCACCTCTTTCCTTGCAATTAATAAAGGAGCCATGGATATGGCTAAACATGGCTCGGGCCATGCCCGTTATTCTATTGTCAAATTGAACGCCGTTCATGCCGAAACTTGGGATAGAAAGCGTGGTCGTTGCGCGACTGTTTGCAACATCCACATAGGGCGTGAAGATTGCGCAGTTATCACCAATTTCAGCATGCCGGCCCGCTATGTCCTGCGACGCACAATTGCGCAGGCTTCGAAATGGGGGGTGGTGTAATGGCCCCAAAAAAATTCAAACGCGGAGGCGGTAAATTCGTGCAGCTTCCACATGCGCTGATTGGCGAGTGGGAGCGCCTGAGGGTAAGCACCGGCGCGCGAGCCCTGCATATCGCATTAATCCATCGGTTTAATGGCCATAACAATGGACGCGTTTACCTGCCCAGCCGTGAAGCCGCCAAGGCGCTGGGCGTGTCGCGCAATACCGTGAGTGTTTATATTCATGAGCTTATAACCTGCGGCTTCATCGTCCAGACAAAGGGCGCGGCGCTAGGTGTGGAGGGCAAAGGACGCGCCGCCGAATGGCGCTTGACGCATTTACCCTGTGATGGAAAGTCGCCCACTGCGGAATATCGAAAAACAGAAACCCGGAGCAAAAACCGTGCATCCCCTGCACGGAAACCATGCCAAGGGCAGAAAAAGAACGAAAATTCCTTGGCTTAAAAACCGTGCCAAAGCGCGCCCGGTTCCCTGCTCTAAAACCGTGCCAATCTTACATCTAGCCATAGGCATAAGAGTTTTCTTTCTACGCATACGAGCTATTTCACAGTGGAGAAATACGCGGACCGAGCTTGTTCTGCTTCAATCCCGGAACAAAATCGGCTTGAGTGAAAAAGATCAATGCTGGTTACTCGATTAATGTGCGCGAACTTCTTCTTATGATGCTCCTGATAATTTTAGGACCAATACGCGCGCGAGCGACCAATTCCGCAATGCGCATCGAAGAAAAATTCTACTGTGTGGAGTAGAGTTTTCAAGATGCATCACTTGGTGGATAAGGCTACATTGGCAAAAAATACCGAATAAGCTGGAAGGTTGCACGAACATGAACGCTGTTGAGATCGAAGAAGCCATATCGGCATTGGCTGAACTTCCTTTCGACGCTGAAGAATTTCCGTTCGCCTTCCTTGAAGCCTTTGGCAATAAAGCCACGACGATCAAACGTTTGCGCAGTGGATCATCCAACAAATCTGACCACGGCGGGGTTCTTCAAACCAATAATATCCATTTGAAGGTTTGCGAGACAGGAGCGGTCACTGCCACTCTTGCACAGCTCAAGCAAAGTCCCGCCACCACCAAGGCCAAGGCGAAATTCGTGCTGGCCACCGATGGCAGAGACCTTGAGGCGGAAGACCTGAACACCGGCGAGACGATTGCCTGCGCCTATACTGACTTTCCCGATCACTTTGGCTTTTTCCTGCCACTGGCTGGCATTTCCACCGTCAAGCAAATCCGCGAAAGCGCCTTTGACATCAAGGCGACCGGACGGCTCAATCGGCTGTATGTGGAGTTGCTGAAAGACAACCCTGAATGGGGCCGTGCGGAACGCCGTCACGATTTGAACCACTTCATGGCGCGGTTAATCTTCTGCTTCTTTGCTGAAGACACCGATATTTTGAATAGCGAGGATCTGTTTACCGCCACCATTAGTCAAATGTCGGGCCGCGATAGCGCCAACACCCATGAGGTGATCAGCGAAATTTTCCGCGCCATGAATACGCCGATTGCCGAACGGGCAAAGGCAAATCTGCCGCGTTGGGCCGATGCGTTTCCTTATGTCAATGGCGGCCTGTTTTCAGGCAGTACAGACGTGCCGCGCTTTTCCAAGATTACGCGCTCTTACCTGATTCATATCGGCAGTCTCGACTGGACAAAGATCAATCCCGATATCTTTGGTTCAATGATTCAAGCGGTTGCCGATGATGAAGAGCGCGGCGCGCTTGGCATGCACTACACCTCCGTGCCCAATATTCTGAAAGTGCTGAACCCGCTGTTTCTCGATGATTTGCGCGAGAAGCTGGAAGAGGCAGGCGACAATCGGCGCAAACTCAAGAACCTGCGGGAACGGATGGCCAAGATCAGGGTATTCGATCCGGCCTGCGGATCGGGCAACTTTCTTGTCATTGCCTATAAGGAAATGCGCGCCATAGAAGCGGAGATCAACCGTCGCCGTGGTGAAAGCGCCCGCAAGACGGATATTCCGCTGACCAACTATCGCGGGATCGAGCTGCGTGACTTCCCCGCCGAGATTGCCCGTCTGGCGCTGATTATTGCCGAATATCAGTGCGATGTGACCTGGCGCGGTCAAAAGCAGGCTTTGGCCGAGTTCCTGCCGCTCAATGCTGAAAACTGGATCACCTGCGGCAACGCTTTGAGGCTCGACTGGCTGAGCATTTGTCCTCCGACTGGGACAGGCGTGAAGCACCATGCCGATGATTTGTTCATGTCGCCCGTCGATCAAGCCGAGATTGACTTCGAGAACGAAGGTGGAGAGACTTATATTTGTGGCAATCCGCCCTATCTCGGCTCAACATGGCAGAGCAAAGAGCAAAAGGAAGATCTGGGCCGCATTTTCGAAGGCCGGGTCAAAAGCTGGAAGTCGCTTGATTATGTTGCCGGCTGGTTTATGAAAGCCGCTGATTACGGGCAGCACACGCCAACCGTTTCGGCCTTTGTGTCCACCAACTCCATTTGTCAGGGACAGCAGGTGCCAATCCTGTGGCCGGAGATATTCAACACCGGGCACAAAATCGCCTTCGCCCATACATCGTTCAAATGGAACAATCTCGCCAGTCACAATGCAGGCGTCACCGTGGTGATTGTTGCAATTGCGCGTGGCACGCTTAAAGCACGACGGCTGTTTTCCGAAACCAAAGCCAATGGCGCAGAAGAGCGGCAGGTTGAAAATATCAATGCCTATCTCGTAGCCGGGCCGAATGTTGATCTCCAAAAGTCTACACAACCAATCAATGGTGTAACCGCTATGGATCGAGGCGAAAGCGCGGTCGACGGCGGTGGTTTGCTGCTATCAGGAGATGAAGCCGAAGCGATACGAATCGAAAATGCGACAGCGTATAAAAAATTCGTTAGGCCTTATATCGGCTCAGAGGAGCTTATTAATGGAAAAACCAGATTTGCTCTGTGGATTAAGGACACAGACGCAGTCAAAGCGGCGGATACGGCACTTATCGCAGCTCGTCTTGTTCAAGTGAAAAACATGCGAGCCACCAGCAAAAAGTCACAAACGCAAGATGCGGCGGCATGGCCGCATCGTTTCGGTGAAGTCCGACACAAGCCATCTGATTACACGATCGTGGTCCCACGGGTGAGTTCTGAGAACCGCGATTTTCTGCCCGTTGGCATCGTTAAGGGCGGCACAATTATCGGCGACCGAAACTTCGCCCTCTATGATGCCCCGCTATGGAACATGGCGTTGATCGCCTCGCGCCTGCACTGGGTCTGGATCGGAACGGTCTGTGTGCGAATGCGAACCGACTTTAGCTATTCCAACACTCTCGGCTGGAACACCTTTCCTGTTCCCAAACTCACTGAAAAAAACCGAGAAGACCTGACCCGATGCGCCGAAGACATCCTTCTGGCGCGCGAGGCGCATTTCCCGGCCACCATTGCCGATCTCTATGACCCGGAAAAAATGCCCGAAAACCTGCGCGCCGCCCACGCCCGCAACGACGAGACCCTTGAGCGCATCTATATCGGCCGCCGCTTCAAAAACGACACGGAACGGCTGGAAAAACTGTTCGACATGTACACCAAGATGACGACGAAGGTGAGCGCATGACGCCTGACCCTGTGATGAGCGCGCAGCGCACCCGCAAACTGATCGATGATCTGCGCGCCAAGCCTGCGGAAACGTCGTGGATCGAGTTCAAGGAAAATAACGTCGGCGGGCCGCTGATCGGCAAGCTGATCTCGGCCCTGTCCAACGCCGCGCGTCTGGCCGATCAACATTTCGCCTATGTCGTATGGGGCGTGCGCGACAGCGACCACGCGGTTGTCGGCACCACTTTTGAACCTACGGTGAAAAAAGAGAAAGGCCAGCCGCTGGAATTTTGGATCGCCAATCACCTCCAGCCAAGCATCGAGCTCCGGTTTGAAGAAGTGGATCACGATGGCCAGCGCCTGATCCTGTTGACGATCCCCGCTGCCGCCACAGCGCCCGTTGAATTTGACCGCACCGCCTATCTGCGCATTGGCAGCGCCACGCCCCGCCTGTCCGACCACCCCGAGCGCCTACGTGCCCTCTGGGCAAAGCTACAGCCCTATGCGTGGGAGACAGGCATCGCCGCGCAGTTTCTGACCGGTGATGAGGTTTTGGCGCGGTTGGACTATGCCAACTATTTCGATCTGACTGCACAACCCTTACCTGATAACAGACAAGGGATATTCGATAAGCTGTTGGCGGATCGCCTGATCCAGAAAGACGTGAGTGACCATTGGAACATCACCAATCTCGGCGCGATCCTCTATGCCAAAAAGTTGGCCGATTTTGGCCCTTCGGTAGAGCGTAAAGGTGTTCGCTTTGTAGCCTATGTAGGCACCGGCCGTGCAGATGATGTGGTCCATCGCCATGACGGCCAGCGCGGCTATGCAGCAGGATTTCAAGGGTTGGTGAATTACATCGACGGCCTTTTGCCGCGTAACGAGCTTATCGGAAAAGCCTTCCGCGAGGAACGCCCGCTTTACCCCTCAATCTCGATCCGCGAAGTAATCGCCAATGCGTTGATCCACCAAGACATGACGATCACCGGAGCCGGGCCGCTGATCGAACTATTCAGCGACCGGATGGAGATTACCAACCCCGGCGCGCCATTGGTCAGTCCGGATCGTTTTCTGGATTCGCCCCCACGATCACGCAACGAGGCCCTTGCATCACTGATGCGGCGTATGAAGCTGTGTGAAGAACAAGGCACCGGTATCGACAAGGTGATCACGGCAGTCGAGCTCCACCAGTTACCTCCACCGGACTTCCGCAGGGAAGGCGACGCCGTGCGTGTCGTTCTGTTTGCCCCGCGTCGCTTTGCCGATATGACGCCAGAAGAGGCTGTGCGGGCCTGTTTCCAGCACGCCGCGCTGAAATATATAGGCGGCCAGAAGATGACGAACGCCACGCTGCGCGAACGGCTCGGCATCGACGATCAGAACGCTGCGCAGGCGTCACGGGTGATCCGCACGACATTGGATGCCGGCTTGATCCGGCCAGCCGATTCAGAGCGCCCGCGTGCCGGCTATGTACCTGCATGGGCGTGAGCGGGAAAAGATTTGATCGGGTTTTGATTGAGGCGATGCCGGTAGGAGGGTTTGGTTTGAAAAAAAGTTATAAATCAATGTTTTATGATGGTTTCAGAGTGGAGAGATTACTTGATCGGGTTTTGATTATTTGCCCTAACACGGAAGCTCTTGCGGACGCTAGAAAGAAAACGACATGAAAAAAAAAGTCCCCTCAGTTTCCGTCACCTATGCGCAGAATGGCAGCTCCAGCAAGTCCAACGAGCTTGGCATGCGGACGATGCAGGAGCGCGCCTTTGAAAGGCGGGGGGAGCAGTATCTTTTGATCAAGTCGCCGCCCGCCTCTGGCAAAAGCCGCGCTTTGATGTTTATCGCGCTCGACAAACTGGCGAACCAAGGTCTCAAACAGGCGATCGTGGTGGTGCCGGAAAAATCGATCGGCGCAAGCTTCAATGACGAGCCGTTGACCAAATTTGGTTTCTGGGCGGATTGGACGGTCGCGCCGAAATGGAACCTGTGCAACTCGCCAGGGACGGATGGCGGCAAGGTCAAATCAGTCGCCGCCTTTCTTGAGAGCGGTGATCAGATCCTAGTTTGCACCCATGCGACCTTTCGCTTTGCTGTGGAGAGGCTAGGCGTAGAGGCGTTTGACGATCGGCTGATCGCCGTGGACGAATTCCACCACGTCTCTGCCAGTGAAGATAGTATTTTGGGCAAGCAGCTCAATGACTTCATCGCTCGTGACCGCGTGCATGTGGTGGCCATGACAGGCAGCTATTTTCGCGGTGACGCCGTGCCGATCTTATTGCCAGAAAATGAAGCTAAGTTCGATACGATCACCTATACCTACTATGAGCAGTTGAACGGCTACAAATACCTGAAAACGCTCGATATCGGATATTTCTTCTACTCAGGCTCCTATGCTGACGACATCCTGAAGGTGCTCGATCCGAACGAGAAGACGATCTTGCACATCCCGAGCGTGAATTCACGCGAGAGTACGAAGGACAAGCATCGCGAGGTCGAGCATATTATCGATGCGCTGGGCGATTGGCAGGGCGCCGATCCGACCACCGGCTTTCAGCTTGTGAAGACGCCTGAAGGGCGCATTCTGAAGATTGCTGATCTGGTGGATGATGAGGCGGTGAAGCGCGACAAGGTATCCGGCGCGCTGAAAGATCCCTCCCAGAAGAACAACCGCGATCATGTGGACATAATCATCGCCCTGGGAATGGCTAAAGAGGGTTTCGACTGGATTTGGTGCGAACATGCGCTGACAGTCGGTTATCGAGCGAGCCTGACAGAGGTCGTGCAGATCATCGGCCGAGCAACCCGCGACGCCGAAGGGAAATCCCGCGCACGCTTTACTAATCTTATCGCAGAACCGGATGCGAGCGAAGCGGCGGTCACTGAGGCGGTGAACGATACGCTGAAGGCAATCGCCGCCAGCTTGCTCATGGAGAAGGTGCTTGCCCCGCGTTTCAACTTCACACCGAAGACCCCCAAGAGCGAGCCGGTTGAAGGCTTCAACTACGGTGAAGGCGGCTATGACCCCGCGAAGGAAAATGTCGGCTTCAACGAGGAAAGCGGTCAATTCCAAATCGAGATCAAGGGATTGGTGGAGCCAAAGAGCAAAGAGGCCGAGCGCATTTGCCAAGAGGACTTGAACGAGGTGATCACCGCCTTTGTTCAGGACAAGACGACGATCGAACGCGGGCTATTTGATGAAGAGCTGGTGCCCGAAGAGCTGACACAGGTGCGAATGGGCAAGATCATCGAGGCGAAGTTCCCTGAACTTGACGCTGAGGATCAAGAGGCTGTGCGCCAACATGCTATAACCGCACTAAACCTGACTCAAAAGGCCAAAGAGGCCATTCTCATGTCGTCGGATGACGAAGAGAAAGCAAGCGGTAATACGGCGTTGATCGACGGTGTGCGCAAATTTGCGATGGATGTGCGCGAGCTCGACATTGACCTCATCGATAGGATCAATCCCTTTGGCCAAGCCTATGCGATCTTGGCCAAAGCTATGAGCGAGGAAAGTCTGAAGCAGGTACAAGCGGTGATTTCAGCAAAAAAGGTGAAGCTCTCCCCTGAAGAGGCGCGTGATCTGGCGTGCCGCGCTACAAAGTTTAAACAAGAGCGTGGACGCTTGCCAGACATAACTTCCCCAGACGCCTGGGAAAAGAAGATGGCTGAGGGCGTGGCCTACCTTGTGCGTATGAAGCAGGAGGCCGCCAATGGCTAAAGAATTCACTCAGGAAGACGATGCGCTTCTGGTTGAGCTTGGCGTTGAGGTGGAGACGAAGAAGGTCATTCGTCATACACCCCGCGAAGAACGTATTATTGCGGGCTTCGAAGAGGTAAAGCGGTTTGTCGAGGAGCATGGGCGTGCACCGCAACACGGGGAAGGGCGCGATATTTTTGAGCGCCTTTACGCTGTCAGGCTAGAGCGCATTCGTGAGCTTCAGGAGTGCCGCGAGCTGGTCGAGCCTTTGGACGAGACGGGACTCTTAACCGGTGCAGCCAAAGCGCAATTGGCTGATGAGGAAGAGCTCGACGATGATGCGCTTCTGGCTGAGTTGGGGGTCGAGGTTGGAGCTCCCCCGATCACGGAGCTGAAGCATGTTCGATCGACCGCTGAAAAGAAGGCCGCCGAAGAGGTGGCGAACCGCGAAAAATGTGAAGACTTCGATACCTTCAAGCCACTTTTCGAGAAAGTGCAGAAAGAACTGGATAGCGGCTTGCGTGACACGCGACCTTTCGAGATGAAAGCTGAGATCGAGAAAGGACGCTTCTTTATCGTCGGAGGACAGAAAGCCTACGTCGCGGACAAGGGCGAGACGACAACCACCGATCAGGGACGCACAGACGCTCGTCTACGGGTGATTTTCGACAATGGCACCGAAAGCAACATGCTCATGCGATCGCTTCAGCGCGCCTTGAACAAGGACGAAGCAGGACGACGGATCACCGAGCCGACCGCCGGTCCCTTGTTCTCTGATCAGACGATCGACGGAGACGAGGCAAGCGGAACAATCTATGTGCTACGCAGCAAATCCAACCACCCGCTTGTGGCAGAGAACCAAGACCTGGTGCATAAGATCGGTGTCACCAATATGGACGTGGGAAAGCGCATTGCAGGGGCTCACCTTCAGCCGACATTCTTGATGGCCAATGTCGAGATCGTGGCAACTTATGAGCTTTACAACATCAACCGAACGAAGCTGGAAAACCTGATCCATCGCATTTTTGAGCCCGCACGGCTTGAGATCGAGATTATGGACCGCTTTGGGCGACCAGTTGTGCCACGCGAGTGGTTTCTCGTTCCGCTCTTTGTGATCAAGGAAGCGGTTGATAAGATCAAGGACGGGACGATTTCAGGCTATGTTTACGATCCCAAAGAGGCGAAATTGGCGAAGAGACCAGAGAAGGAAACAGGTTAAGCCTGTTTCAAATGCGCTGAACATGGCCTTTCTGAATAATGAAGCACAAATATTTGCGCTCACTATTAGTAAGCATTGGCGTGTCATTGATAAATGCACGAATGAAATAAGAGCTGACCATGTGTTATGTTTGAACCATGGTCGCACAATCAGCTGGAGAAGACGCTATCCTTCTCAAGCTCACCAGTGACCGCACCCCTTCCAACATAGATTCGCAGCAAGACGATCGCAAAAGAACGATGAATTCCTAGCGCTTTCTTTATGGTGGGTAGGTTGGCGGGTAGCACCAAAAAAATTGAAAATAATTAAGTTTTATTAAGGGGGGATGGCGGAGAGGAAGGGATTCACTACTATTATTAAGTCTTTGTTTTTTAGACTATTAAATGTATTTTTTGATAAGCTTGTTGCTCAAATTGTTGCTCATTTTGTGGGTCTAATGTAAGTGCTCAAAGCCGTATGAAGCGTGGGGTTTTGCTTTTGTGGAGTGTTTCAGTCTATTCGAGTGTCTCCTGCATTGCCTTTCGGACGTGTTTGAGGTTGAAAAAGAACTTCGAAGGCGTCTAGAAAACGAGAGGCTATTCAGGGTTTAGTGGAGTGAAGCTTTGCTGGATCACCGTGCTCTGACTGATCTTAACCACAAAATCTGTTAGGTGTTATTGGAAGTTAATTGATGGAAGAGGCTAAAATGATGACAGCTACAAACCTTGAAGAACTGCTCGATAATGCTAGGCAGACCGTAAAGACTGACTCTTACCCAATGTCGATTGGCGAACTTGCAAGTATGTATGAACGAGACGAAATTGTACTTCGTCCTGAGTATCAAAGATATTTTCGCTGGTCAGCGGAACAGAAATCAAAGTTGATCGAGTCAATTTTGATTGGTTTGCCTCTTCCTTCAGTCTTTGTATCTCAGGATGAAGACGGGGCTTGGGAGGTTGTAGATGGAATGCAAAGGTTATCAACAATATTTGACTTCCTTGGGATACTGAAGCCAGAATTAACTAAGAACCAATTCTATAAACCATTTCATGATCTTACCGATGAATTGTTTTATTTGAGCGAATTCGAGGGCAAGAGATGGAGTGATTTTGGCCGCAGAATACAGCTAGATATAAAGCGAACTAAGGTGCAGTTAACAATTCTCCTAAGAGAAACTGATTTAGAAGCTAAATTCGAATTATTTCAAAGACTTAATTCCGGAGGTACGGCTATATCAGGCCAGGAATTGAGGAATGCAATAATGGCGGGCAGCAAACCAGAAACTTTAGATTGGTTTGAAAAATTAGCCGATGATAAAAACTTTAAAGAAGTTTGTGGCCTTTCTGATCGAGATCTTTCGACTCGGTATGACGTAGAACTAGTATTGAGATTTGTTGCGTTTCTATCGCCAGAGGTCCAAAATCTCCCAAAATCTAAAGGAGTTGATGTATTTCTAACTTCAGCTTTGAGGAAGATACTCGATGATGACAATTTCGACTACGATTCATATGCTGAGCAATTTACGGCAACCTTTAAAGCGTTGAACTCCGCCTGGGGGGGGAGTGCTTTAAAATATAAAAGCCAACCTGGTACAGGAAAGTTTTCAATCTCATTTTTTGAAGCTGTGGCATTAGGTGTCGCTCAAAACTTGGATGACTTGCCAACCAAAGAGGCATTGAAAAAGAAAGTAGACACGATAGGTAAAGAACAAGATTTCAAGACTGCATCGGGGAGCGGTAAGAATGCGCAACGTCGAATTCCAGAATTACTTAAACTGGGTAAATCATATTTTGGAAATGCGTGATGGACTATGAAGAGTTTCAAAGCGCTGCTTGGGAATCTGTGGCGTGGCGCAAACATGAGTTGCAGCAGGCTCGTTATTTGGCTCAAAATGCAACAGAGGTCAACCTTCCGTATCTATGCCGAGCTTGGACTTTGGTTATGTACGCCCATTGTGACCAATTCACCAAAGAGTTGTCTCGGCTCTATTTGGAGTTTATTAAAAATAACCCAAGCGAGTCATATGACTACTGGTCTATTTGGCAGGCATTTCGTGCGAAGAAGTTAATGCTGGAAGGGGCAGATGGCCAAAACTACGAAAGCGCCTTACGTCCTCGACAAAACGACAAGTCAAAGCTTATAGATGTAATCGCACATAAAACTGTTCTTGATAGCGGAAATTTTAGCTATAAAAGGCTGAGGTTCATAGTGAATTTCGTGCTTCAGATTGATTTTGATTGTGCTTCTTACAAAGGGTTCTGCATGACATTGAAGGCCAAACGTGATGAAATTGCACATGGCGAAAAATCTCTTATTGCTGAGGTAGATGACTGCGTAAACTGGCATGAACCAACTTTGATGTTACTGGACAGTGTCCTTGACTGTGTTTTGGACAAGGCAAGTCAAGCATAATTTTCTAATATGGTAGGGAATTATGAAAAAGCATGCGCTCGCTTTATAGTTACGACGATGTAGCAGAGAGACGGCTCGGGAAATCTGCACAGCTATCCACCCGAATATTCAGCGGCTGGCCGCGCCATTCGATGATCCGCTCCAGAGTGCGGATAACCCGAAGGGCTGGAATGGAAATGGCCACTTCAATGCCCAAACCCTCCCGGTTGAAGTCGTCCAGAACGTTCAAGGTCCTGAAGCTGCGCCCGTCGGCCAACTGATCGGACATAAAATCCATAGACCAGGTCATGTTCGGGCCATCAGGAACCGCCAAAGGCTCAGGTTTGTCCCGAACCAGACGCTTTTTGGGCTTGATGCGCAGGTTCAGTTCGAGCGCCCGGTAAATCCGCCGGACGCGTTTGTGGTTTCATGCAAAGCCTTTGACATTGCGCAGATAAAGGAAACACAGGCCGAAGCCCCAGGTGCGATGCGTCACCGTCAGCCGGACCAGCCAGTCGGCGATCTCGTCATTCTCGTCGCCCAGTTTGTGTTCATAGCGATAGCAGCTTTCGCTGATCTGGAATGTACGGCAAGCAAGCGCAATGCTCACACCGCGCAGCCGGACTGCACTGGTGGCCATCTCTCTACGTTGAGACGGCCTCAAGGCTTTTTTCCAAGAGCATCCTTCAGCAGCTCGTTCTGCATCGCCATCTCGGCATACATCTTCTTCAAGCGGCGGTTCTCTTCGGCCATGGCCTTCATTTCCGCCATCAAGGATGCATCCATGCCGCCGTATTTGGAACGCCAATTGTAGTACGTCGCGTTGCTGATCCCGTGTTCCCCGCAAAGATCGCCAACCGGCACACCGCTCTCACCCTGCTTCAGAATTGCAAGGATCTGGCTTTCCGTAAATCTCGATTTCTTCATCTTGTTCTCCAAGCGCATCAAAGGCCGGAGAAGTCCAATTTTCAACCCAATGGTTTTCGGGGATGATTACCGTGGGACAATGTCTTCGTCGAACGGCTTTGGCGGTCGATCAAATAAGAGAAAGTCTACCTCCACGTTTACAAGATCGTGTCCGAGGTCCGCGCTGGCGTCGGCCGCTATTTGACCTTTGACAACATCCGACGCCCACATTCATCCCTTGACCGGCAGACGCCGGGTCAGGCTACTTCAACGCGCTGACGCCGATGATGGCGGCGGCATAATCGAGGCGGAAATCCACTCATCAAAACGCTCGAAACTGTTCAGACAAACCGAGCCAGCTCTTAGCAATGTTTAAGCTAACGCTCCAAGACAATGATATTAAAGTGGTTGAAGAGCGCCATTATAAGCTGGTGCCTGCGAAAAATTTAAACCAAAAAGCTATTCGTGATTATCGAGATTAATTATTTTTGATCACGCTGGTGTAAATATCTTAAGTGTATGTCTTATCTGGACAACTCTTTGTAGACGGCACCTCACTTTGGCGGCGTCTGTTGTGGGATGAGGGGTGTCTCGGCGTTCTGACTGGTCATCATGTAATCGTCGAGGATCTGTCGAGCGCGAGTTACCCCGCGCTCAACTTGTTTCGCCGCGATTAGCTCGCGCTCCACCCGGTTCATGATGGGCAGATAGACGGGGCCGTGTTTGTCGACAATATAGGCCGCAAGAACCAGCGCTTCCTGTAGCCGCTCAACGCTCGGAGGCGCGCCCGCGTCGACGGGGTTTCTTCTCTTTCTGCGTCGAGTGCTCGGTTGTGTCATGACTTTGCTCATGGCTGTTCCGCAGGTTTCAGGCGCCGTGTTTAAGCCTTGGGTTTCTTTTTGGCCCTTGAGCTTGGCGTCGATGGGGCAGGTGCTAAGCTGGAATTAGGCGCTTAATTCTGGCGCGCCTTCGTAGCTGGGCAAGCCGCATTCTACGGCGGCAAGGTCTAAATCGGCCTTGACGCGATTGCGCAAATAATATTCCCAGCGATAGAGCTGGTAGGCCCACTTGATATTTCCCTCGCGAATGCGATAGCGCAAACGGGCGGGAATGCGGACGGCCGCGCCGTCTTGAAAGGCAGGGACGGAAACCATGAACAAGCCGGGTATGTCGACCTTGTTGCCAGCGGCGTCCGTGTGGTCTTCGGTAAATTCGATTACGCGCTCACCCGACTGCAGGCGTTCTTGCCGCTTGAGCTTGGCTCCCGTATAGATCTCCAGCCCCCGAGACAGGACAATCAGCTCGCTTGGAGATGCAAAACGTTCTTTGAACAAGGGTTCAAACGTTTCTCGTTCTTCTTTTGTAGGCTCCGCCAGTTCCGCCGCGTGCTCTTCGAGGAAATGGGCGAATTCAAGCTGTTCGGCTAACGTGGCGTTCTTGTTAATCCAGGTGCTGAATTCATCGGTCACAGGAAATTTATACTCGACCTGATGATCTCCCCACCGAGCGGTATGATCCAGAGTGTGATAATCGATGACGCTTGTTAGCGTTGGTTCTGGCCAGGAGGTGCGAGCGAAAATTACGCTGTTTTGATCTTTGTGCCGATTGGTTAGATCTATAAAACTGCGCAATGTATCTACTTTTGCGCGGCCTTTGCGGCGCGCTGGGTCTTGTCGGTAGCCTTCGATCAAGGCGTCAAGAGATTTTGCTTCTTGGCTATCGTAATCCCAGGAGGCGGGAATTTCGCCGGGCAGACCAGCGCCAAGGCCGTCCGTCGAGATTTTTACTATCGCTGGCTCCGCCGTTTTGCGAGCCAGTCTTGCAACAAGCTCCGCTGTAGACGGATCGGTGGCGGGATAATCATCGATATCCTCTGACGGCGGCGGTGTTGTGGGGCGTCTTTCACGGTATGTCATTCGCTCAACTTTCCAAGGTTCAGGCGCGGTTCGCGCCGCTATTGATTAGGCTGGTGGCTGCATCGTCTCGCAGGGCGTCGCGCGGACCGAACATGTCGTGTTGGTTCGGGTGCTGCACTGAAAGGCCATTTTCAAATTCCCAAAATGGAGTGGCGGAGAAGGCTTTCCCTTCCGGGAGCTTTGATTTGACCACGGGCGTAATATCGATCCGCCCGCTGTCGTAAGAGATCGTGATTTTTATGTTAATTTCCGCCTTGCCTTTTTCGCTCGGAAGCTCCGTTAAGGCCGCCAGCGCATCGGCCAGATGTTCGTCGCAGCGTTCGGCAAACCGCCCTCGGCTCAAGAGGCCGATCAGCTGGTCCAGTTTGTGTATTGCCCTTTGGCTCATTGTGGTTTCTCCGTTTGAAGAGGCAGGTGAGTGAGCGCGTCTTCGAGGCCGCGCAGCCATTCCGCCGTCGCCAGTTCCGCGTCTTCATGGCTGTCTGGTTCGTCGAGAATGGCGTCCAGATAGGCGGTGCTTGAACTGCGTGCATTGAGGGCGGCGCGCAGGCGCGCGGCGCTGATCTCTAGGGAGGACGCCAGCCCGGGGTCGCCGATGTCCGTGGCGGCGCGGGCCTCTGTCTCCAGTTCGGCCATGGTGGTCTGGATCTTCCTGACTTGTTCGCGGGTGATGTTCATCGGCCGGTTCTCACGTCATTAAGCGCGGCCGCAGAAGCCACGAAAGCGGCTTCAAGCTGTTTGCGATAAGCGGTGAGCTGCCGCGCCAGCGCTGGTTTGTCGTGAGGGGCGGTGGCCAGCTGCTCCACCAGCGCGCGGCGGGTAAGCGCAAGTGCGCCTTCCGTTCCGGTTGTGTCGCTTAGCAGTTTTTCAATGCGCGCAGCGGCGGGGGGGAGGGTGCGACGCGCGTCCATGTGCTGGATGGGCGCGCGGTGGCCTGTCTCCGGATCAGTTGCGATCAGCATGGCGCGGCCCTCACATTAAAAAATTTGTGAGGGCCGCTTGCCAAACGGCCGCTGTTATTCCGAAGCCGGCGGCGGCTATCGCGTGATTCAGCGTCATATGTCCCTCCAACGGTTAGGTGTAGGAGGGATAATTCAATAATCGTATATTTAAGTCAATAAAAAATACGATAAACGTATAAATTATGTTCTTGTATGAAGGTCCGGTGGTGCTTGACTCGCGGTATTCTCGTATTTTTTGAACAGCCGTTGTCTTCGCTTTTCGGCGAGCTCCCCATCGAGCTTTGCGATACGGGTTGCGTATTCTGATACGAGTTTTATTTCCTTTCCTGTTGGGGGCATTTTCATTAATGCGCCGGCTGCATCGTTAAAAGTAGGGCGTGTTTCATCAATATAGACTGTAGCCTTTGTCCTATCCCAGGGGGTGTCGTTGTATTTTTGACCAGCTAAAGATTTTCGGTCTTCAATGAACTCCAAAAGAACCGCTATTTCGTCAGACGATATGTCTCGGTCCGACAGACTTATCCAAATTAAGATTTTTAGAGATGGCCGAGCTCTCGCCATGACGGCGTTATGCTGTGGATCGGGCAGGTCTATCGGGTCGATGCGCTTGGCGAATTCTTCATCAATATCGGCGATATAATCATCATTTGAAATCTGTCTGATCTTGAGTATTCTATCCACGCGAAATGTTCTTTCGCTTTTCCTCCAATGACAGAATGCGCGCACGTAAGTTTTCTGTAAATCACTTGAGGTTGTAATATTCCTTACTGTGATGACGCGTTCGGTAACCACGCCGTCTGCGTCAGCGTACTCAATTTCAAAAGTATCAGGTTCGCCTTCGATGTTTTTGTTATTTTGTTCTGATATTATTGAGGTTGTCGAAGGGTTCTTTTGGAACTTAGGCGATGTTCTGTTGCGATGTTGACTGTTTAATTTTTTTGTTTCTGTGTAATATGGCGTGTCGAATTTTTTTTCTTTTATTTCATTTTTTTCTACTTCTTGGGTTCTTGGGCTGGTAAAAATCCAGCGAATGATAATAAGTATAACGACAATAGGGATCATTATTTCCATAAGTTCGCTCCTCCCTCTGATTTTTAGACTTTTATGGTCTTATTTTTTTGAAGGGCGCGTTCTTCATCGTCATGGCCGTGCTTATGGTTGAGTAACGCCTTTTCAGAAATTTTCATCTTTTCACCGTGTTTTCGTGTTGTGTGCACAGTTTCTGAAGGCGTTTCTCATTGGCGATTATTCTTTGCCGTTAGCCGCCTCTTTTGATGATTTTACGAGCTTGCCTGGGAGGGATGATAGCGGTCACATGGGCCGCCCAGACGACGTCGGCGTCGCTGATCGTGCTGCCGGACACGGATTCCAGATCATATAGGCCGGGCTGGGAGCCGCGCCGCATGCGCTTTAAAAGCACGCGGCCATCCGCAAGGCCGGCGACCACCATTTCGCCCAGCATGTCTTCTGTCGGGGCGTCTTGCTTGTCTTCAAAATAAACAAGGCTGCCGTCAGGCGCATATAGCCCCATTGAATCGCCGTAAACTTCCACAGCTACGGCGTTGCCGTTTCCGCCGGGTGGGAGCGGCGCGAAATCGTTTGGCGGATCGCCTTCGCCGTATGAAATGACGCATTCGGCGTTGGCGCCAACGCGGCCGACGATTGGCGCAAGGCGCGTGGTTGGCGGGGGGGATTCCAAGTATTCCGCAATTTTGGGAATTTCATCCGTTTTCAGACGGCGGATGCCTTGCAAAAGGCGGGTGATTTGCGGTTGAGCAATGCCTAGCGCAGCGGCTAAGCCGACCTGCGTCTTGCCTTTTTGTTTAAGGCCCTGGCGAACCCACTCAATATAATCAGTATCCATAAAACTATAATTGCCACAAACGCTTATCGAGTTGTTATAGTAAAAACGCATAATTTTGTTGACTGAAATATTCGTTAATCGTATATTTTTAACGCTATGCATGATCCAGCAACCTCAATCATCGCCGCTTTGGGCGGATTATCAGCCGTCGCAAAGGCGGCAAATAGATCGCTGACCAGTGTTCAGCGGTGGCGAATGCCGCGTGAGAAAGGGGGGACTGGCGGATTGATTCCGCAGAAGTGCCACCCGGTTTTGCTGAGCTACGCCGCCTCTATTGGTGTCCCGCTTACAGCTGAAAGTTTTTTGCCGTTTCCTCTCCCCACGCCGGATGGGGCTTGCCCCGATGGCGCGACCGTCGCCCCGCTTTCCTCCTCCCTCAGCGGGGCGTCGGCGGGAGGGGAGCGTGAGGCGCTTGGCCGGGAGGGGGCGCATGGGTGATTTCCTGTGTTTTGGGCTGTCGCCGTGATTGGCGGGCCGGACTGATCTGATGTTTTGACTTTGGCGCGCTTGGCGCGTTCCCGACACGGGAAAAGCTTCTCGCTTTTCCCGGACGGTTTTCTGTTGTCTGTCGCTTTTTGGGGAGTTGGCCATGAGCCGTTCATTATCTGACGCCGCGCTGCTGCGCATTTACAGCGCCACGCGCGATCTGGTGCGCGCTTGCGGCGGCATTGTGCGCGCCGGCGAGGTTGCGGATGTATCCAAATCGGAGGTGTCGCGCTGGCAAAGCGCACGCGATCCGGACGTGATCAGCCTTTCCGCCTTGATGAAACTGGAGTCTGAATGCGGCCTGCCGCTGGTCACCACGGTGCTGGCGGAGGCGCAGGGCTATCGGATGTCTGACCCCGCTCATGATGGGGGCGAGGCGGCCAGCGTCATGAGCCGTCAATCGGAAGTGATGCACCGGGCGTCTGAGTTGTTGGCTTCTGGCGCGGCGGCCTTGGCCGATGGCCGGGTGACGCCGGCGGAAGCTGAGCTTTGGGACCGGGCGGCGGCGGGGCTGATTGTGCCTTTGTCTGAGCTGCGCAAAAGCCTGTCGGAGATCAAGGCCGGCGCGCCAGACCTGAAAATCGTGGAGTGAGGCGATGAGTGATTTTGCGTTTTGGGCCGTGGTTGGCGGCGGGCTTGTGCTGGGAGCGTCGTTTTTGGCCTATGGGTTGTTGATCGGCGTTGGCCACAATGAAGGAAGGGGCCGGGGCGATGAGTGATCAAAGCGAGCGGTCTTTGGCCCGTCATTGGGCGCTGTTGAGCCCGGAAGAGAAGAAAGAGTTGATCTTGCCATTGGTGGTGGCGGGTTTGACAAGTGGCAAGATCGCGGAACGTGTTGGCGCGTCGCGCGGCGCTGTTTTGGGGTTTGCCGCGCGGGCGGGGCTGAAGATCGGCGGGGGGCAAACGACGCCGCGCTCGATAGGCCCTCGTCGCAATTTGAAGCGGCGGCCGGCGAGAGACGCGGCGGCGCGGCCTATGGCGGCGACTATAGACGCGCCTCATGCGGCCATCTTTTTGGATCGGAAAACAAGTCAATGCCCATGGATCATTGACGGCGATGACGTTCCGGCGTTTGAGCGCCGGTGTTGCGGCGCGCCCAAAGCGCTGACTGATGGGTTCTGCGCGGCGCATATGCGCATTGTTTATGTGCCGTGTGCGGAGCGCGCGGACGCCGCCAGATGCGAGGGAGACAGCCGCCGGCCATTATCGGCGGAGGCGCATCGGCAATTCGCGGGGGCTGAGTAATGTTCAGGCTTGAAACGGCGACAAATGGCCCGGAGTTGGTGCGCTATTCCTGGCGGCGACGGCGCTTGGCGGCGCGGCTCATAGGCGAGCTGGCGGCGTGGCAGGCTTTCGCCGGGCGCGATGGGTTTATTCGCACAGATGATATTATCAGATTTTCCGGCGTATGCGCAGAAGACCTGCAAGATGCGTTGCAGCTGCTGTTCGAATTTGGCGAGATGCAATTTCGGCTGGACGGCGATGGGGCGGTGAGCGCGGTCAACCCCGCGTCTCACCCGGAGGTGACGTCATGATCGCCGCCTGTCAATTCGCGCCTTGCGACAGCAGCGAAAAATGCGCTGCGGGTCATGCCTCGTTTCTTGGCGGTGGCGTCGATTGCTTTGAGCAGACCCGCGTCCATGGTGACATTGGCGCGGACGGTGCGGTGCTCGTCCAAAAAGAACGGTATGGCTGCGAAAGTGCATCCGCCTTTGATGTCTTCGGCGTGTTCCGGATCGGCGCGGATGGTCTCCAGCGGGCGCGGGGCGTTCAACTGCTCACCGTCTTCCGCGAAGAAGCGCAAGGCCTCAGCGGCGTTGGAGATGGCGGCGTCCAGTGTCTCGCCAGCGGAGAAACAGCCCGGAACGTCGGGAAACTGTACGCCGTAAGCGCTGTCTTCGTCTTTGTGAATGATTGCGATGTAATGTTGCATCTGGTTTTTCCTTTGCCGGTCGGCGCTCGGTTAGAGCCAGCCAGCTTGTTTTGCGATTGCGCGGGCGGTCCCAAGAGGCAGGTCTTTTTTGGGGTGAGGGACAATGATTGTCCGCGCGCCTTTCTTCAGCTTGTGGTGAGAGCCGCGAACGCTGATCAGTTCATAGCCGTCCAATTTCAACTTTTTGATGATTTTAGCGCTATTGCGTTCCATTGGCTCACTCATTGTTTATGCGTATTATTATGCGCATTTTTATGCGTGCTGTCAAGTTATAGTGCGCATTATTATGCGCACGACAAAGGTCTTTTTCTGGCAGGGACGGCGCGCCATGAAGATCGATGATGGTGAGCTGGAGCGGATCAAGGCGCAGCCCATATCTGAAGTTATTGGCCGTTGGGTGACTTTTGATAAGCGCAAGAGCCAGCCGGGACGCGGTGATTTCTGGGCTTGCTGCCCGTTTCATGGTGAAGCGACGCCGTCTTTTCACTGCCTTGATTTTGAGGGCGTTTACAAGTGTTTCGGCTGCGGGGCGAGCGGCGATCATATCGGATTTGTCCGGGAGATCCTTGGATGCACTTTTCTGGAGGCGGTGTCGGCGCTTGGCGGTTCGATTGCGGCGGAGCCGCTGGGCGCTTATGCGCAGGAGCGCGCCGAGCATGAGGCCAAGGCCGCGCGCCGGGCGCAAGAGCAAGAGCGTTACCGCGAAGCGGAGCGCCGCCGTGCATATGGTATCTGGCGCGCCGGGGTAAAGGTGAGCGGGACCATATGCGCCGATTATCTGCGTGGGCGCGGGTTGCTGCCAATGCCTGTGTGGCTGCCTCTGCGTTTTGCGCCGGCGCTCGCCTATTGGGACAACCGCAAGGTGATCCATGAGGGGCCGGCCATGCTGGCGGCGATCACCAATGAAAGCGGGCGGTTTTCTGGCGTGCATATGACATGGTTTGACGCGGATCGGCCGGGGAAAAAGGCCGTTATCTTGTGCTCGGAAACGGGAAACAGCCTCCCGGCGAAGAAGATACGCGGGAGCAAGTCTCGCGCGGCTATTCGGTTGGCGACGCCGCCGGCTTTTGACCGGCTAGTGATCGGCGAGGGTGTTGAGACAGTGTTGTCGATCGCGCGGGTGGAGCATGGGAGCGAGATGTTTGCGCGCACGGCCTATTGGTCGGCGATTGATCTGCAGCATTTGGGCGGGAAGGGGGCGGGGTCAGTCTGCCATCCGGACCGCAAAACGCCAGGCGGGCGCGCGGCGAAAGTGCCGGGGCCATCGCCGGATATGGCGGATGAGCGCGCCTTGATGATCCCGGATTGCGTTGATGAGGTTGTGACCTTGGGAGACGGGGATAGCGACCGCTTCACCGCTGAGCAGGTGCATGCGCGGGCCGCGCGCAGATGGGCGCGGGCAGGACGGCGCGTCATGACCGCTTGGGCGGATGATGGGTGCGATTTTAATGACATTTTGAGGG
>JBLXBZ010000011.1:0-65878 GCA_048265185.1 Stappiaceae bacterium
ATCTCCGTTGAGGAAGGCGTGCGCGCCGCGCGTCTGTGCGCTCTCAACCTTTTAGCGCAGGCGAAGGCCGCCGTTGGCGATCTGGACACCGTTCGTTTGGTGAAACTGGTTGGTTTTGTCAACTCAACCGCAGACTTCACCGAACAACCGAAAGTCATCAACGGCGCGTCCGACTTCATGGTTGAAGCGCTTGGAGAAAAAGGGCGTCATGCTCGCTCCGCCGTCAGCGCCGCCTCGCTGCCTTTTGGCGTCGCTGTCGAAGTTGAAGCCATTTTCGAAGTCACTGCGTAATCCGGTTAAATCCAGCCCCTGAGACGCCTGAAAGGGCGTCTTTCAACGCATTAAGGACAAGTCCACCAACATGTCGTCAGATCTCAGCTGGTTGACCGCGCGCCCAATCGCCCATCGCGGATATCATGACGCAAAGGCCGGGCGCATTGAGAACACGCCCTCCTCCATCGCAGCGGCCATTGAGCACGCGTTCGCTATTGAGGTTGATCTGCAAGAAACCGCCGACGGCGAGGCGCTGGTTTTCCATGACTACACGTTAGAGCGCCTCACCTTCGAAACGGGAATGGTGAAGGAGAAAACATTCGCCCAACTGTCAGGCGTGATCATGCGCGGCACGGAAGATAAACTGTGGCGCCTACAAGATCTGTTGCGACTGGTCGCGGGCCGCGTTCCTTTGGTGATTGAAATCAAGTCGCGCAGCGAGCGAGACTCTCCCGCGCCTTTCGTGCGCGCCATCGCAGATCAAATTCTGGCGTATTCCGGCCGTGTAGCCGTAAAATCCTTCGACCCGGACATCCTTCAGGCGCTGCGCGAATATGCGCCGCAAATCCCACGCGGCATCGTCGCCGACGCCACACGCAATGAAGGCGAGTGGCGCAAAATAACCCGAATGGAACGTTTCATCTTACGCCATATGCTGCATCTGCCGCGCACGCGTCCGCATTTCATTTCCTATTGCATCAAGGACCTTCCCGCGCTGACGCCCAGTCTTTTGCGCCGTTTCAAGGACTATCCTCTCATCACCTGGACGGTTCGCACCCAGGAAGACCGCAGGCGGGCGGCGGTGTTGGCCGATCAAATCGTCTTCGAAGGATTTGACGCGGATCAGGTCGTCAACGCTCAGCGGTAAATAACGGAAACGCCGCGCTTGCGTCTCGCGTTTCGCAGCTTATGTGTGCAAGATAGCGCCAGATACTCAGGTTCAGCCAACAGGCGTTCAGTTGACAAACGATCAAGACACCAACGGCGAATACATCATTCGTATTATCAACTCTTTGGCGGATATATCCCCAAACGCGTGGGACCAGCTTGCCAATCCCTCTTGGAGTTTCGACGAACATGGGCGCTTGCGCCGGGAAGAAACATTTGAGGTCACGCAGCTTGTTCAAGCTGAATCGCAACTTGAACAAGATGATTCAACTCTTGAGGAAAAAGAGTATAACCCCTTCATTTCACACAACTTCCTCTCAACACTAGAAGAAACAGAATGTGTTTCGCCCGCCACCGGCTGGCTGGCGCGGCATCTGGTTCTGGAGGATGGCGAGGGCAACGCGCTGGGGGCGTTGCCCTGCTACCTGAAAAACCACTCTATGGGCGAATATGTGTTTGATCACGGATGGGCGGAGGCCTTTCACCGGGCCGGAGGCGACTATTATCCCAAGTTGCAATGCTGCGTTCCCTTCATACCGGCGACCGGAAGACGGTTTCTGATCGGTGAGAACGTTGACAAGGAGGCGGGAAGCGCGGCGCTTGCCGGCGGCCTGGTCGAATTATGCCGACAAACAGGCGCCTCCTCCACCCATGTCACCTTTCTCACCAAAGGAGAATGGGACATCCTCGGGGAATTAGGCTACCTGCAAAGAAAAGATCAGCAGTTCCATTGGCGTAATCAGGGTTTCCAGACCTTCGACGACTTTCTGAACGCCTTGTCTTCGCGCAAGAGAAAACAGATTCGAAAGGAACGCCGTGAGGCGCTGAAAAACGACGTCACCATTGAATGGATCACCGGAGACAAGCTGCGCGAAGAGCATTGGGACGCATTTTATTCGTTTTATCTGGACACCGGCGCTCGTAAGTGGGGCCAACCCTACTTAAATCGCGCGTTCTTTTCCATGCTCAGCAAACGAATGGCCCATCAAACCTTGCTGATCATGGCCAAGCGCGAGGGTCGCTATATCGCCGGCGCGCTCAACCTCATTGGCTCATCAACGCTGTTTGGCCGCAACTGGGGCTGTCTTGAAGATCACCCCTATCTTCATTTCGAAGTATGCTATTATCAAGCTATTGAATTTGCGATGCAAAATGGTCTACGTCGGGTCGAAGCCGGCGCGCAAGGAGCCCATAAGCTGGCGCGTGGCTATTTACCCACCCCCACCTACTCCGCCCATTTCATCGCCCATCCGGGACTGCGCCGCGCGGTCAGAAACTACCTTGAAGAGGAACGCGGCGCCGTTGATATGGAGACGCAAGCGTTGTTCGAACACTCGCCATTCAAGAAAACATGAGAAAATCAGGTAAACACATTGAAACGCCTGATCCTTTTTCATATTCCTTTATCAAGAATAATATCGTGATCCGGCGCTTAATCAGCCGCCCCATGAAATGAAGAGGACTGATAAATGCCCCAGCCGAGCTATGACGATCAGAATATTTTCGCAAAAATCCTTCGCGGCGAACTACCATGCCACAAGATTTATGAAGATGAACGCACCTTCGCCTTGATGGATATCATGCCGCGCGGCGATGGCCATTTGCTCGTTCTTCCCAAAGCGCCGTCGCGCAACATTTTCGACATTGATCAAGCGGATCTGAACGCAGTGATGGCCACTGTCAAAAAACTGGGACGGGCGGCGCAAACCGCTTTCAGCGCCGACGGACTGACCATCCAGCAGTTTTCAGAAACCGCTGGCGGACAAGTTGTTTTTCACACCCATGTTCACGTCATCCCACGCTTTGAAGGCGTCTCCTTGCGGCCTCATACGGGGGAGATGGCGAACAATGACGTTCTGGCCGAACATGCGGAAAAAATTCGCCAAGCCTTATAAAGTCATGCACGACGCCAGCCTATAGGCCCAGCAAGAACCAACCGCCGATCAACACCATTTCGGCGGTGAGAACCCCGACGACAACCCGCTGACCCAAGAACAAAAACGCGCCCACGCCGGACAAGCCGGCCACGATCCGCAACAACATGGGCGTTTCGGCCAGCGCGCCGGCGGGAAAGAGAATGAGACGAGAAATCACTCCCGCCACCAATGCGGTGGCCACGGCGCGCACCCATATTAAAATTTCACTGTCTTCTCGCAACCGATCGCCAAAGGCGACGCCAAGCCACCGCCAAACATCGGTGGCGAGCCAACCGGCGACAATGATCATCGCATAAGGCCACCACCAAGCGTTTTCAGCAAATTCCATACTCACGTCCGCCTCAACCGTCTTGCGCCGCGCGCGCCGGCATAAGCCAGAGTGCCGCCGACAAGCCCCGTCCAAAGCAAATCAAGCCCTGGCGTAATTACAAAAAACAAAGGCCCCAGAACGAGCCCCAGAACCATGGCGGCCTTGTCAGAGCTCAATCTCGCCGCCCCCCAAAGCGAACAAGTGAAGTAAACCGGCGTCAACATGAACAGCCCCGCCGCAACAACTGCGGGCATGCCCTCCACAAGAAGATAAGCCGCCCCCGTGGCGCAAAACACAAAGGACGTTAGCCCCCCGCCAAAGCCAAGGAAAAACGGCAACCGGGCGTGACGCGGCATGTCAGGAAGATGCTTCATGGCGTAAACCCAAGCGGTCACCGCCACAAAATGGGACGCCAGATACAGCCGCCACTTCGGCGCTTTGCCCTCAGGTTTGAGAATTGGCAAAAGAGCCACCGTCATAGGCATCAAGCGGACGGAAGCCAGCGCCACCGCGATCACCGTCGTGACCATACCCATTCCCGTGGTGATGGCCCCGGTCAAGACGACGATGCTCGGAAGCGCCCACACCATTCCAACCATCATCAGCGTTTGCGCGAGGGTCAATCCGCTTTCGCGCGCCAAACCGGCATAACCGATAAACGCAGCCGTCAATATCAGGGCTGGAATCGACAACATGGAGCGCACGCCAAGAAACACCCAATAGCGCGTAGGTTTCCGCAATAAAGAATCATCAGACTGAGTGTGTTGTGAAATGACCAACCCTCAACGATTTTGGAAGGAGCGTTCAGCGCAGAATTCGCGCAGGCGGGGTATAGAAACAGATGAAACGCGGTGGACCTGTCGCGGCGAACCGGTCACCTCTCCCTCCAAGTTTAGAATAACAATGCCAGCCGCATCCATCAAAAAATGTCTTCGGCCCCTAAAACGAGAAAGCGGCGCCCAAAGGCGCCACCTCACATTCGCAACTCTTCATCCTTCAGCGATTTCACTCCGCCAAAGGAACCTTGGGAACGCTGCTTTTTTTCACAGGCTTGGCGGGAGGCGCCGTTTCCGCTTTAGGCTGCGCTCGGCGCTTCGCCTTCGCTTTGGGCTTCGACTTCGCCGCCGCCTTTGGCTTGACCACCGCGTCTTCCACCGTCTCCAGAAGCAGGCCCGCCAAATCTTCCGAGACGCTCACCTTAACCGTGCCGCCCTTGCGCAGCTTGCCAAAGAGAACTTCATCCGCCAATGGACGCTTGATGTGCTCTTGAATAACACGGCCAAGCGGACGCGCGCCCATCTGGTTGTCGTAACCTTTGTCCGCAAGCCATTTCACAGCGCTCTCGGTTAGCTCGAAAGTCACGTTTCGCTCAGCCAACTGAGCTTCAAGCTGCATCACGAATTTCTCGACGACTTTATTGACCACCTCCATCGGCAGATGCGCAAATGGAATAATCGCGTCCAGCCTATTACGGAATTCAGGCGTGAACAGACGGTTGATCGCTTCAGCGTCATCCCCTTCCCGCTTCACCTGATTGAACCCGATGGGCGCCTTCGCCATGTCAGCGGCGCCAGCGTTAGTCGTCATGATCAAGATCACATTTCGGAAATCCACCTGCTTACCGTTATGGTCGGTCAATTTTCCATGATCCATCACCTGCAACAGGATATTGAACAGGTCCGGATGCGCCTTCTCAATTTCATCAAGAAGAAGCACGCAATGGGGATGCTGATCAACGCTATCGGTCAACATGCCGCCCTGATCAAAACCCACATATCCGGGCGGCGCCCCGATCAATCTGGAGACCGTGTGACGCTCCATATATTCGGACATATCAAAGCGAATAAGCTCCACGCCCAGAGTTGACGCCAGTTGACGCGCAACCTCCGTCTTGCCGACCCCGGTTGGTCCGGAGAAAAGATAGCTGCCGATAGGTTTGTCCGGCTCCCGCAAGCCAGCCCGGGCCAGCTTGATCGCGCTAGCCAGATTTTCAATCGCCTCATCCTGGCCATAGACGACGCGTTTCAAGGATTCATTCAACCCAGAAAGAACCTCAACGTCGTCCTTGGACACCGATTTAGGCGGAATCCGCGCCATTGACGCGATCGTGTTTTCAATTTCCTTCACGCCGATGGTTTTGCGGCGGCGGGTTTCCGGCACCAGCATTTGCGAGGCGCCCGTCTCGTCAATCACGTCAATCGCTTTGTCAGGCAACTTTCGGTCATTGATATAACGAGCCGACAATTCCACCGCAGTTTTAATCGCGTCATTCGTATAGCGAACCTTATGAAACTCCTCGAAATAAGGCTTCAGCCCTTTCAGAATTTCAACCGCGTCAGCTATGGACGGCTCGCTTACATCGATTTTCTGGAAACGCCGCACCAAAGCGCGGTCCTTTTCGAAAAACTGACGATACTCTTTATAGGTCGTCGAGCCTATGCAACGGATCGCGCCGGAAGCAAGCGCGGGCTTGAGCAGATTGGAGGCGTCCATAGCCCCGCCTGACGTTGCGCCGGCGCCAATAATCGTATGAATTTCATCAATGAAAAGAATTGCGCCGTCGTATTCCTCGATTTCCTTCATCACTTGCTTCAAGCGCTCTTCAAAATCGCCTCGATAGCGGGTTCCGGCGAGAAGGGCGCCCATATCCAGCGAAAAGATTGTGGCGTCCAGAAGAACTTCCGGCACGTCCTTGTCGACGATACGACGCGCCAGCCCTTCGGCTATGGCCGTTTTCCCCACTCCGGGGTCACCAACGAACAAAGGATTATTCTTCGCGCGCCGGCACAAAATCTGAATCGTTCGCGAAATTTCGCCCGCCCGACCTATGAGCGGATCCACTTTTCCTGAAATCGCCTTTTCGTTCAGATTGACGCAATAAGCTTCCAGGGAGTCCGTCTTCTTTTTAACGCCCGGCTCATTTTCAAGAGTTTCAGCGCCGTCGGCCACGCCATCGACAGGCTTTGCAGCTGACGCGCTCCCCTCTTTGGCTATGCCGTGAGAAATATAATTCACCGCGTCATAACGGGTCATTTCCTGCTCTTGCAAGAAGAAGGCGGCATGGCTTTCCCGTTCGGCGAAAATCGCCACCAGCACATTAGCGCCCGTAACCTCTTCGCGCCCCGAAGATTGCACGTGAATCACGGCGCGCTGTATCACTCGTTGAAAACCTGCGGTGGGTTTGGAATCCTCCCCGCCCACCGTGATCAGGTTTTCAAGTTCGCTTTCAATGTACTCGAGCAAATTACGCTTCAGCAAAACAAGATCGACGCTGCAGGCGCGCATCACCGCCGCCGCGTCCTGATCATCAATCAACGCCAGAAGCAAATGCTCCAGCGTCGCATATTCCTGATGGCGATCGTTGGCGAACGCCAAGGCCTGATGGAGCGCCTTTTCAAGGCTTCTGGAGAATGATGGCACAGATGACCCCTTATTTTTTCTCCATGACGCATTGCAATGGGTGTTCATGCTTTCGCGCAAAATCCATAACCTGCGTCACTTTGGTCTCAGCAACTTCATACGTATATATTCCACACTCACCGACGCCATGGTGGTGAACATGCAACATGACCCGGGTCGCCTCTTCCCTGTTTTTCTGGAAGAACCGCTCCACGACATGGATCACAAACTCCATCGGCGTATAGTCGTCGTTGAGCAATAGAACACGATACAGATTAGGCCGCTTTAAGGCCGTTTTCGTCTTCGTGACGACGATGGTGTCAGCGTCGTCGGAATTTCCTCGGCGCGTCCCGCTTCCCATTTCAGTCTAACTCGCTTTAGCCCGGTCGGACATTATAATTACGTCAAAGCCTACCAAGCAACTCACGCCGAAGAAAGACGCACATCGGATTGAACCGATAGGTTTTACGGCCTGACGTATTTACTCAACAGTTTTAATCCCTAGGCGCGACGCTGCAAATGAGGAAGAAATCACATTCACCTCGCACCGCAGCAGGCAGCGCTTATTCGTAAAAACGCCTCATACGTCAAAACCACAATTGAACCGCTGCGCCGTCGACATCCTTAACTTAGTCGGCGTCTTCGTGCTTATATGTAGGTCAGCTTGTTCCAAGCTCAACCCAGGTCAGCGTCACAATATTCAATCAACGGCGCAACATCTAAAATCCGATAATTATGTCTCGTCTCCCGACGCGCACTCCCAAAAGACCCTCGCAAAGTGGTTTCAATTCAAGATGCACACTAACAGGCCAAACGCTATGACAGCGTAAATCAATATCTCTCCGACAGAGGCCAACGTCACAGCGGCGTCAAGGACGCGAAAATATATTTCGGACGATAAAAACAAAAAAGCCTGACGAAATGTCAGGCTTAAGCATCTCTCAAAACAAGTATTCTTGTTTATTTAATATTCTTCGACATGATGGTTTCATAAGGCTTATAAGCGTCACGCGCGATTTCGGTGTACATTTCACCGATTTTCGTCATTTCACCAACAACGCCCTCGTATGCCGATTTCACGTAATCAGTCTGCGCTTCAAACGCCTTGTCCAGAGATTTGGAAGCCGCCAGTTTTTCCATCGCCGAGGCGCTGTCTTCAAAGGACTTTTTCTGGAAGTCAGCCATCTCAACGGCAATTCCCTGCAAGCCTTTGGTCATGACGCCGACGCTTTGCATCATGACGTCCATGTTCTCTTTACCGAGCTTCTGAAGGTCTTCCATTTTATTGAGCATAACTCTCTCCGTCTTAAAGGATGACAGGATTTTAGCTTCAAGCCCCTGATCCATCGATGGTCCACCGAACGCGGCATGAAGATCAACTGGATTATGCAACAATGTATGCGCCGCACAAAAAATGTCAAGGATTCATTGCAGCGCAACATAAAAACTCTCTCAAAAATTGAATTACATGAAACGATAAATTTAAACGAGCTTAAATCAAAAGAAATTCGAATTATTTCGCCAAACTTTACACATTCGTAACCGCGTTTCGATCATTGTGTCGAAGTGAGGCGGAGTTGCAACAGCTCCCAAATTTGAAACGCAAGCGGCCTGAAATTAAGTTCAGCGCCGTTTTCGCAGACGCATCGCCAAAATGGGGTACCCATCGTGTTGAGTAAGAGTGCAACAGTCATCAGACGCAGGCTCTCGAGAATTGTCCGCGGCGCTGTCATATGCTGCATGGTCGCAATCCCCATTGCGACAACAAGCACCGGCGCGCAAGCCAACTCCAAATATTCTGGCATTGTCGTCGACGCGAAAACCGGAAAAACGCTTTACCAATATAAAGCCGACACGCCGCGTTATCCCGCCTCTTTAACGAAAATCATGACGCTCTACATTGTCTTTGAAGAACTGGAGGCCGGTCGTCTCACGATGAACAGTCGGCTAAAAGTCTCCAAATGGGCGGCTGGGCGTCCCCCTTCGAAACTTGGCCTGAAAGCCGGGTCCACAATCAAGGTGAAAGACGCCGTTCTTGCTCTCATCACCAAATCAGCGAATGACGCCGCAGCAACCATTGCGGAAAACATTTCTGGTTCAGAATCGAGCTTCGCGCGCCGCATGACGGCGACTGCGCGTCAAATTGGCATGCGTAAAACCACTTTCAAAAACGCGCATGGCCTGCCCAACAGCGGACAGCGCACCACCGCCCGGGACATGGCGACCCTAGGCCGCGCGATTCAGGAACGTTTTCCAAGCTATTATAAACTGTTCCAGACGCGATCTTACACATACAAAGGCCGCCGCTACGGCAACCACAATAAGCTACTTGGCCGCGTTAAAGGCGTTGACGGCATCAAGACCGGCTATATCCGCGCCTCCGGCTTCAATTTGGTGACATCCGTCAAGCGCGACAATCGTCATATCGTCGCCGTGGTCATCGGCGGACGCACGGGCGCCTCGCGAGACGCGCAAATGCGCAAGCTCATCGCTTCATTTTTGCCTAAGGCTTCACGCGGGAAACGCACGGCCCCGCTTCTTGTGGCGCGCTCTTCCAACAAGCAGGTCTTTAAAGCCGCCGCCATGGCGCGAGCGCCTTTGCCAGACATGAAACCTGACCTCAATCAACCAATCGTGACGGCGTCAATCCCTATTCCACCGCGCGCCGCCCCCGCACCTGTCGTCAAAACCACTGCGACGGCGAACGGGTCACGAATGGTGAAGACATTGGCCATCACGCCAAACGCGCCAATTCCTTCGGCTCCAATTCCCAACGTCGCCTCCACCGAAAGCGAAACAATCACGGTGGCGGCGAATAACTCGGCCGACCCACAGCCCAGCTGGCAAGTTCAGATCGCAGCTGCGGAAACAGAAGACAAAGCGGTTTCCATGTTGAGGAAAGCGCAAGGAAAAGTAGGAGGCGACCTGCGTGGACGCGTCCCCTACACAGAGCCGGTAAATACCGGCGGCACAACCCTCTACAGAGCTAGATTTGTTGGATTTGACACGAAAGTGGCTGCGCGAAACGCATGCGCAACACTGAAAAAAGCAAATTTCAACTGCTATGCCGTCTATCAGTAAACGCGTAACGGTGATTCAATGACCTCGCAAAAGCACGTCTTTAGCCTCGTTGAGCTTCGCAGCCATAAAAGCGCTGCCCCCTCGATCGGGATGAACGCCCTTCATAAGGCGACGATGGGCCGCCCTGATTTCCGCCTCGCCGGAGCCGGAAGGAAGCCCCAGAACCTGGTAGGCCTCCTCCTTGGACATAGCGCCAGAGCTCGCCGCGCCTCCCTGCCCATTTGCGGCATCCGCCTTGAAGTCTACTCGCCAACCGGGCAACCTGCGGTCGAGATAAGCTTCCAATAGCGTGAGGCTTTGCGCATCGCCATGCGCTTCACGCCAAAGAGAGTTCAAGTCCCCCGGCGTCAACGCGCCGAGGGATTTTCCTTCAAAGCGCCCCTTCAGAACGCTCCCGGACATCTCTCCGCCGCCATGATCAAGGCGCATTTCAAAATAGGCGGATCGAACGACCGAGGTTTGATCGCCCGATTTCGCGCCCCCTCTCCCAACGCCGCTAAATCCCGGCAGGTTTCGCCCGCCCAGTAACGACAAAGCGAAGCCGCCTATAGGCACGGCCAGCACCCAACGCCCCGTCACCGCCAAAACCACTGCCGCCGCAAGTAACAACACGCCGCCTGACAAACGTAATTGCTTCACAAGAGAAGCGGGATTAGCCCGAACGAACGCGTTACCCGCCAGAAGAAACACGCAAAGCAGCGCAACCCCAATTAATAAAAACGCCATATAGCACCAATATTACCCATACAAAAACGCCCGCCAGAAGGGGCCTGACCGGTTTACGCAAGCTCATTCATGCAAAACGTTTACCATAGATAAAAGGGCTGCGCCGGTTTCAGCGCTCGATCATCAGCGTAATTGAGACAAAAGCAAACGCGCCCCTCCGGAAGCGTCGGAACGTTCAAGCCTCTCCAACGCGGAGGCGCCACCGGCCGCATAGACCGCCACCGCCTTCAATAGATCGCTAAGCGCACGGGCGGAGGAATCGTCAAACCGGAAATAGGCGCCCTTGGTGAGCCGAACAATTTCCCGAAAAGCTTCTTCGGCGCGCGCGTCAAACCCGTCTTGAAAGATGAAAACCGGGACGCCCAGAAGGGCAAGCTCACCAGCTTGCGCGCAAAGATCGTCGACATTCTCTTCAACGCAGTCGCCAATATAAACCAGCGCCTGAATTTTGCGCTTCTCACTCTCGTTCAGCGCCTGGCGCAGCACCTTTCGAATTTGCGTATGGCCGCCGCGACAATCAATCCGGCTCATCAGACGGGCCAGCTGCCGCCCATCGCTCTGCCACTTGGAAGCGCCGCACTCCCCATGGCCTCGAAAATAGACCAGCTGCATTCGCAGCCCGCCAACGGCGGCCGTCGCTTCAAACATCTCAGCCTGAATCGCACACGCCCTGTCCCAAGCCCGCTGGCGGCTCATGGTCGCGTCCAATGCGATAATCAAACGCCCCACGGCGGCGGCGCTGGATAAAACGCTCGCCTTGTTCAAAAATTGAGAAATCTCGTCTGGCGTAGACGTTTTCGCCGGCGAGTTGGCGTTTCTTGCGTCAACGACACCCCGACGCAACTTCGCCTTCTCGCCAATGGCGTCGTTTCTGGTCTTTCCCTTCGCCCCGTCATCCGCCATAGCGTCGCTTCCCGCTTTTCATCACACCGCGCGCAAGCTTATCGACTACTCCCGCATCATCGAAATCCAGCATGCTAAATCAAACATAATTCGGCAAGTTCCCGACGCATTTCTTCCGGGATATCGGCTCCCGCGCCATAGGTGGAAAGATCGGCGGGCGCATCCTCCACTTTCAGATAACGCCAACCTTGAAATGGTCTTCTGGGCTGCAATTGGGTAGGCGTCAAATCCGGAGCCATAACAATATCGCAACGACCAACGCCCTCATCATCCTTGTAAGAACGAATATCGAGCAGGCGTTGACGAGCTTGGATCGAGCCCTTTATGACCCAATAGAGCGAGCCGCCGCTTAATAATTCGTCACGGCGGGTCGGGGTCATTCTCGTCGTATGGATTTGCTCAAGCGCACGCCCGGCCTCGCGATTTTCAGCCACCCGGAAATCAATCCAAGCCTGAAGATCTTCGATGCTACCAGCGCCGACACATAATTTAACAAGATGGAGCGTCATGGCCACAGGGTTTAACGCGGCCAGCGCCCCAGTCAATCACCTTGTTGAAATTCCGTCCCCAAGACCTTCTTCAGAGACTTTACGCACGGGCGGTTTGGAGCCGATATTGCGACGCTAACGCGCTTCCCCCTATTGTCTGAACCTGCTCCCTATCAAGCAAGCTCTGGAGTTTCTTTCTCAATCTCGCTCATCGCCATCACGAAAGCTCCTTGATTGACTTGATCGCCGGCCTGCGCGAGCACGGATTCAATCCGCCCGTCTCTTGGCGCGACAATAACATGCTCCATTTTCATCGCCTCGACGATCGCCAAGCGCTCTCCCTTGACCACCTGCGCGCCCTCTTCCACAAAGACCGCAATAAGCTTCCCATGCATCGGCGCGCTGATTCCAGAATCCTCCGCCCCATCCTCAGCCGAACGCATCAGGGGATCAACGCGCGTGACCAACACCGAACGCCCGCCCTCCATCGCCCAGACGCCCCCTTCAGAAGCCACGGCCACGCGATTCGGCGCAAGATCAACGTCCACATCAGCTTCGAGCGCCTCTATGAGGCGAGCGCGTCCATCACGCCAAGCCACCGTCAAATCCCGCTCGTCGCCATCAACCTTGATCGCAAAGGTCATCTCCCGAGCGCCCGCCAGTTGAAAGCCATCCGCCACGGCCCATGGATCGCGCCACTCTCCTCCAGCTACGCCTGAAGATCCATCAGTTTCGGATTGAAGCAAACGCAGAGCCGCCTCGCCGATGGCGGCTTTCGACACGCCGCCAGCAGTCAACAACGCCAGTTCACGATCCAGAAGCCCCGTGTCAAAGCCGCCTCCGCGCATTTCTTCGTGGCGCATCAACGCTCGCAAAAACGCAAGATTTGTCTTCGGTCCCGCGACGGAGGTCATATCCAGCGCCTGCGTCATCAACTCCACCGCTTTTTCGCGACTAGAACCATGAGTGATAATTTTCGCGATCATCGGATCATAAAACGGCGAGACCTCCGCCCCTTCCTCAACTCCCGTATCGACGCGAACACCCGTCGCCTGAGGAAGGCGCAGCACCTCCAGCCGGCCGGAAGAAGGCAAAAAGCCAGTATCGGGGTCTTCCGCATACAGGCGAACTTCAACCGCGTGACCGTTGATCTGGAGCTCGTCTTGCCGCAATGGCAAAGACTCGCCTGACGCCACTTTAAACTGCCACTCCACAAGGTCCTGTCCCGTAATCAGTTCGGTGACAGGATGTTCAACCTGAAGCCGCGTGTTCATTTCCATGAACCAGAATCCATCAGGGCGTAAAGGACCGGAACCATCGACAATAAACTCAACCGTTCCCGCGCCCTTGTAATTGACCGCCTTGGCGGCGGCGACGGCGGCTTGTCCCATCGCCGCGCGGGTTTGCCAGTCCATGCCGGGCGCAGGCGCTTCTTCCACGACCTTCTGATGGCGCCGTTGAGCGGAACAATCGCGCTCAAACAAATGCACCACATTCCCGTGCGCGTCGCCAAAAACCTGAATTTCGACATGACGGGGATTAACGATAAACTTTTCAATCAGAACCCGGGCGTCGCCAAAGGCGCCGAGCGCCTCACGTTGCGCCGCTTCGAGAGCGCCATCAAACTCGATAGCCTTATCAACCCGGCGCATTCCTTTGCCGCCGCCGCCCGCCACCGCCTTAATCAAAACGGGGTATCCGATTTCATAAGCTTTGCGCTTAAGAAACTCCACCTCCTGCCGCTCCCCATGATAGCCGGGAACGACCGGCACGCCAGCCTTCTCCATCAAGGCCTTCGCGCCGTCTTTAAGGCCCATCGCCCTGATCGAGCTTGCGTCTGGCCCAATGAAGACAATGGAGTTCTGCGCGCAAGCTTCTGAAAACGCCGCGTTCTCGGACAGGAAACCATAACCAGGGTGTATAGCATCCGCTTTCGTCAATTTGGCCGCATCCAGGACACGTTCAGCCACAAGATAGGATTCATTGCTGGGCGCGGGGCCAATATGGATAGCCTCATCGGCAAGACGAACATGGAGCGCACCCCGATCCGCCTCTGAATAAACCGCTATTGTTCGCAGTCCCAACCGACGCGCTGTGCGAATAATCCGACAAGCAATTTCGCCACGATTGGCGATCAGCACGGACTTCAACATGGCCATCCTCCCGAAACGATGTTGCGTGTATTTAACTGATTATTACCTGAAAACACCACAGCTATTGCGAAATAAATACGAAAAACATGCCTAAAAAAACACAGCCATTAAGAGAGGATTCACTTTCGAACATATCAACAGTTGCACGTCGATAAAATACATGGTTTTTGTTGAGTTCCAATACAATCCAAAAAGTAGCCTTAAAGGCCTTCAAAAGTCAAAATACTTGAAACCAGTTTCAATTATAAATTGCAAGGCGATGACAATGATTGGAATGAGTGAAAATATAGAAACGCTACTTTATATTTGTTCTGGCGTCACCGTCATGGCCAGCATTTTGATGATTGAAAACTGGTTAAGAACCAAAGACGAACGATCCTTATTATTCTGGTCCGCCCATTTTTTACTGGTTGGAATATCTCTATTACTCATTCGCTTTCGTGGTGAAATTCATGACGCCTTGTCCATCCATCTATCGAACACATTTCTCATTCTGGCGTTCGGCTTCGCTTGGCTCGGAGCGAAAGCTTTCAACCGGGAAAAGCTCCGGTGGTGGTATGTTTGCATAGGTCCGATGCTTTGGGCTTGCCTTTGGCTCGTCCCCTCTTTGTTCAGCATGGAGGGTTTGCGCGTCATTGTCGTCAATATTCTCATTTCAAGCTATGCGCTCCTGACAGCTTGCTCCCTCGGTCAGGGGTACAAAGACCACTTGCCCTCTCGCTTGCCACTAGTTGGCGTCTTCGTCACCATGGCGCTGCTGTATTTATATCGCGTCATCACCGTATTTGACGGACCGGTGGAGAACGCTCTCGTCTTTAATCATGCTTTCGTCGCTTTCCTGATTTTCACCAATATTCTCGCGGTGGTCGCCAACACGGTGTTCATGCGCTCTCTTACCGTTGAGCGGCGAGAGCTTGAACAACGTATTTTCGCCTCGACGGACGCATTGACCGGCTGTTTAAGCCGCCGTTATTTTCTGGAAAACAGCTCGCAAATAATTCAATCTTATGGAAAAACAAACGCAAAAATCGGCGTAATCATACTAGATCTTGACCACTTCAAACGGATAAATGACCAATTTGGTCATGCAGCGGGGGATCATACGCTCCAACGCTTTGCAGATATAGTCCGGAGCCATCTCAGATCAACGGATCTATGCGGACGGATTGGCGGGGAGGAATTCGCAATTTTCCTCCAAGACGTCGAAGAAGATGAAATTTCAGCGATAGCAGAGCGTATCCGACGTCAGCTAAGCGCAGAAGAGATTATTTTCAACGGAGAGAAAATTTCGCCGACGGTCAGCATCGGCTTCGCGATCGCTCTGGCTAAAAAAGCTTCGATCGACCATATGCTGCATTGCGCCGACATCGCGCTCTACGCCGCAAAGAGCGCCGGCCGCAACACAGCGGCTCAGGCGCAATTCTGCGATGATTTATTTGACGTAAACGTCGTTTTATGTACGGCCTCATAAGCTTGACGCGCACCGTCCGTCATCCGCCCCATACGCCCATTGCGCCCGCTTTCAAGTCACATGCGAAACACGCCAAACCGGGTCTGTTCAATAGGCGCGTTCAAAGCCGCTGAAAACGCCAGGCCAAGCACGCGGCGCGTTTCTTGCGGGGTTATCACCCCATCATCCCAAAGGCGGGCCGTCGCGTAATAAGGGTGACCCTCCTCTTCATATTTCGCCTTGATCGGCGCTTTGAACGCCTCCTCCTCCTCCGCGCTCCATGCAGCGCCCTCACGGGCGAGATTATCAGTCTTAACCGTAGCCAAAACACTGGCCGCCTGCTCTCCGCCCATGACCGAAATGCGCGCGTTCGGCCACATGAACAGGAAACGCGGGCCATAGGCCCGGCCGCACATGCCATAATTGCCCGCGCCATAAGATCCACCGACGATCACCGTTATTTTCGGCACTTTCGCGCAGGCCACCGCCGTCACCAATTTCGCGCCGTCCTTGGCGATTCCCCCCGCCTCATACTCCCGCCCCACCATGAACCCAGTGATGTTTTGCAAGAATAACAGGGGAATTTTACGTTGGCAGCAAAGCTCGACAAAATGCGCCCCTTTCAAAGCAGACTGTGAAAACAAGATCCCGTTATTTGCGATAATTCCAACCGGAACGCCTTCAATCCGCGCAAAGCCCGTAACCAGCGTCTCGCCGTAATTGGCTTTGAACTCGTCAAAACGGGAGCCGTCAACAATACGGGCGATCACTTCCCGAATGTCATATTGCTTCTTCAAATCCACCGGGACGACCTTATCGAGATCCGCAGGATCGACTTTAGGCGGCTCCGGCTCGCGCAGCACGACGTCGGGAAATTTCGATCCATTCAAATTGGAGACGATGCGGCGCGCCTGCGCCAGCGCCTGCATATCGTCCAACGCATAATGATCAGCCACCCCAGAGACTTTGGCGTGCACGTCGGCGCCGCCAAGGTCTTCCGCGGACACCTCTTCTCCGGTCGCGGCTTTTACCAACGGAGGACCGGCAAGGAAAATAGTCCCCTGGCGGCGCACGATAATCGTCTCATCCGACATGGCGGGCACATAGGCGCCGCCCGCCGTGCAAGACCCCATCACAACGGCGATTTGCGCAATTCCCATGGCGGACATATTCGCCTGATTATAAAAAATCCGACCAAAATGCTCCTTGTCAGGAAAAACATCTGTCTGATTTGGAAGGTTAGCTCCGCCGGAGTCCACCAAATAAATACACGGCAAGTGATTTTCCATGGCGATCTCCTGGGCGCGCAAATGCTTTTTCACCGTCATCGGGTAATAGGTGCCGCCCTTGATCGTCGCGTCATTGCAAATGATCATGCACTCACGGCCGCTAACCCGGCCAATTCCGGTAATCAGCCCAGCGCCGTGGATGGCGTCGTCATATAATCCGCGCGCGGCCAAAGGCGAGAGCTCCATGAACGGCGCCCCCGGATCAATCAAATGGGCGACCCGATCACGAGGAAGCAATTTACCCCGCTCCAAATGCCGCTCACGCGCGCGCTGCGATCCGCCAATCGCCGCTTTAGCCCTCTCCTCGTGGAGATCTGTGACAAGCTCCGACCACATTGACCTATTCGCTTCGGCCTCTGGCGAATGCGTGGGAAGTTTCGTTGTCAAGATCGTCACGGCTCATTCACTCCTCTTGCGCGCCGATCGCAAAAAGCGCGGCGCATATCCCGTTTATTTCGTTGGCGGCGACACGACGCATTAACCGCTCATTCGACTTCGTCAGCGGAGACAATCCATGTTTCCTCCAAAGCCGCCTCCCGCCACTCTTTCATGAAGGAATGGGCCATCATCGCCTCGCAATACGCGCGTGACACCTCATCCAGAGGCAATTTGAACGTTAGTAGTCGCGTCACCACGGGCGCGTAGAAACAGTCCGCGGCGGAAAACCGTCCAAACAAGAAATCCCCACCCTCCACGCGCCGCGCACGCAGATCCCGCCACATAGCTGCAATCCGGGCCAGATCCGCCGACGCATCGGCGCCCTGTGGGTGCGGCGCAGGCGCTCTGCGCAAATTCATGGGAAACTGACTGCGCAAACCTGAAAAGCCTGAATGCATTTCGCAAACGCAAGACCGCGCCAACGCCCGCATTGTCGTGTCTTCTGGCCACAACCCGCAATCGGGAAATTTTTCCGCAAGATATTCAATTATGGCGAGACTGTCCCATATAGCGATATCCCCATCCAGCAACACGGGGACGCGCGCGGCGGCGGAGTAACGGCGCACTTGTTCAGAAAATTCCGGCGTATCCAGAGGAATAAGAATTTCTTCAAAGCTAGCTCCGGTCAAACGAACGGCGAGCCATGCGCGCAAAGACCAAGAAGAATAATTTTTATTTCCAATGATCAACTTCATGAACGTCTCACGCCTCCCCAAAGAATGCCCATTGAAATTCGTAATTGATTGCTTTTCAACCAGCAATCAGAAAACGAAAACTCACCAACGACACTGAACGTCAACTCGCCGACCGCATCATCTTTTTTGCTGAAACGTTTCGATTGGCGCCCCGCTTTCGCGCCATGCCTTAAAGCCCCCGGTAATATGGACCACAGGCGCAAGCCCCATTTCTTGCGCCGTCAGCGCCGCCAGCGCGGAACGCCACCCCGCAGCGCAAAAGAAGACGAAGGTTTTGTCCTGGGCAAAAACCTCGCGGTGATAGGGACTGGCCGGATCAATCCAAAATTCCAACATGCCGCGCGGCGCGTGAACCGCGCCCGGAATCCGCCCCTCGCGCTTCAACTCGCGAATATCCCGAATATCAACGAAAACAACATCCTCGCCGCCAAGTTTTGATCGCGCCTCCTCGACGCTCCATGCCTCAACCTGCGCATTCGCCTCCGCCAAAAGCTGATCTACGCCCCGATGAATGACAGATGGCATCCTCTCCCCCTCTTGATCCGCACCCGTAAAACGGGCGCTTCCCGTTTTCTCCCCACGCTTGCACGCTAACGCATCTCATCCAAAGCAACCAGCGTCCTTGCATCAAGTTTCAGAGAAAAGCCCCTTGCGTTCAAGGTCTTTCAGCGTGTCGGCGAGGGACAAACACGCTCCGCGCCCTCGCCCGCCTCCATGCGCCAACACAAAAAGGGCGCGGAGTTTGTCCGCGCCCTTCTTAAAAATAATCGCTTGTTTTTACCTTAGCGAACCGACATGGCCACCATTTCTGCGGCGTCAGATTCGCCAACCAGATAAATCAACGCTAAAGCGCCTCCCAAAGCCAGCACGGTCCAAACCGTGACACTCCAGCAGGACTTCTGCACATCTTGATCCATCAAAATCCTATTGTTTGTTTCAAGCGGCGCCCCTAAAACGCAATTGCCGCTCGCGACGTCCCTGCCATTAACCGGTTGGAAATGATTTCGCAAGCGCGAAATCCACATATCTGCCGCAAATTTGCCGAAAACCTTAAACAACATTAATATATTCAGTATGTTATTAGCTTGAAAAGGCTTATCCCCCGCCACCGAATTTCCTAACTTGAGCGCTGCGGTTATCCAAGGTTATTTCTCTATCCGCCACAATAGGCGACGTCCAACGTTTGACACTCCAACACTGTGGCCTGATTGTAGCTCAACTCAAATTGACGATAATGCGAGGAGACGCCATGTCTATTCTATCCAACGGAGATTTCTACGCTCTCGGATGGTTTCTTTTTGCATGGCTTGGCTTCAATACGTTAATTGAGATCACGCCGCTTCATAAAATAACGCTCTCTTATTTCATGGACGAACAGCGGCGACGCTGGATGACGACCATGGTTCAACGTCCTGTGCGAATCATGGATGTGGGAATCGCCAGCGGCTTACAGCAAGGCACAGCCTTTTTCGCCTCCACGTCGCTTCTGGCCATCGGCGGCTGTTTTGCCTTGCTCAACGCCACCGAGCGCATCATGAAGGTCGCCGCCGACCTGCCTTTGGAAATGAGCAGCAACCCCGCTCTTTGGGAAATCAAGGTTCTCGGCCTGGCGCTGATCTTCGCCTATGCCTTTTTCAAGTTCGGCTGGGCTTACAGGCTGTTCAATTACGCCACCATCATCATGGGCGCAACACCGGAAGTCGCTCCGGACGCCAGCGACGATGAATGGAAACACGCCATGCGCATCGCCCGTGAAGGCGGCGAATTAATGGTTCTGGCCGGAAGACATTTCACCCGCGGGCAACGCGCCTTCTTTTTCGCCGTCGGCTATTTGGGGTGGTTCATTGACCCAATGATATTTTCAATCACCACCTTCGCGGTCCTTGTCGTGATCACCCGACGTCAATTGTTCTCCAAAGCCAAAAAAGCCGCGCTTTCCGTACATAAAGCGCCGTCAGGACTAATGAAATCGCAATGGGGCTCAAAAACAGAAACAGGCTCGGAGAACCCTTTCACCTGATAGTTCCCCAGATAACCACCTTCGCAGCCGATAATGTCGGCGATGGATTTGGAAACCAGAATATCCTTGTGAAGATCGCGGGACAATCCTGCGATCCGCGACGCCAGATTAACCGTCGGTCCAATCACCGTGAAATCAAGCCGCGTCTCGCTACCCACATTGCCAAAGAACACGTCTCCTGCATGAAGAGCGATTCCAGCACGAACCTTTGGCCGCCCATCCGCATGTTTCTTCGTCAACTTCGCCATCAAATTCACAGACTCATGGGATGCGAGCAACGCTTGGCGCGCAGCCTCCTGAGCGGTCTCATCGCAAAAATAGGGGAAAATCGACATGACTTCATCGCCGATGAATTTCAGAACTTCCCCGCCATGGGCTTCAACCGGGACGGCGATAGCGCTGAAATATGTATTCAAAAGCTCAATCAGCTCTGAAGCCGGCAACTCATTCGACAATTCAGTGAACCGTCGAAGATCTGCGAAACCCACGACTGCGGAAATCGTCTCTCCATCACCGCGTTTGATGGAGCCGTCGAGAACGCGGCCGCCGGCGCGTCGCCCAACGTAAGTTTCCAACAACGTGCGCGCCGTACGCTTCAAGGTCTGCAATTCACACAAAAGCCCAAGTGGGCGTGAGATCGTCTCAAAAACGCGAATATGCGCCTCCGTGAACCCTTCCTCCGCCCGGGTCGCAAACGTCAGACTTTTGGTTGTGCCGTCCGAAAAAGGCATGGGCAACGCGATGTAATCTTTGAAGCCGTCTTTGCGTAAATCATCGGTTAGATTATATTCATTCGCTTCCGCCTGCGGGGGAATGCGGAAACGCACGCTACGTTTTTCAACAAAAACGACCCGTAAGGGGCTGCGTTGATAAGCGGCGTCAAGATCCGGCGACTCCATAAAGCGCCGCAATTCGGTTTGATTGGAGCCCGCCAGCCAGATAACGCTTTCCGCCCGCACGTTCGGATGTAAAATCGCTATGCCGGTGGTGATACGCTCCGCCGGAACGCCGATATTGTTCAGACGCTTGCCAAGCTCCTCAATCAAAACCGTCGGACTATCAATCCGCACCGCCTGATCATGCAACCATTGCAAAATATCCGCTGCAATAAGCGGCGCCTCCATAGCCATCTCAACATCCCGTCCAAGGTCCAGGTAAAAAGGCCGCCGTTAACGACGGGATAATCATAATCGATAATAAGATAGGTGGCCAATCCGTGAAAAGAAGACCTCGACAGTCGCGAATTGACGTTTCCATAAGGACGCCGAACAAAAAGTCGCGATCCAAAGCAGCGTTAGCGGGCGAATTTATTGCTTGTCTCGCGGCGAAGGAAAAAGCGCATCGCTACGACCTGTCATCCAATAGGCCAGCAGAGCGCACCATTCGCGAACGGCTCGGTCCAATCGCTCCAACCCCATAGACGCGGACATAAAGATACGGGTGGCGTCTCCCACCCCCGCCGTCTCGAAATCTACGGGATAGGCGATGATACGCTCCCAGCCCGCCGCTCGAAACGCACCGACGGCGCGCGGCATGTGAGACGCTGAAGTGACCAAAAGCCAGTTTTCACCTGAAACCGGCTCTGCGAGTTCGAAGCTTTCAACCGCATTACCCCATGTGTTTCGCGAAGCTTGCTCCAGATCAATCCGGCTTAAAGCCACCCCACTTTCCCCTAGGAGCTCTTTGGCTATTTCTCCTTCGCTGGCGTTTTCGCCTCGCGAATGAGACGTGCCGCCGGAGTAGATAATTCGAGCTGAAGGATAAAAGCGCGCTAATTGTGGAACCGCCATGATCCGCTCTCCCGCGCCTTCCACGCCGGGGAAAGGCCGGTTTCCGCTCACCAGCGTGTCAATTGCGCCGCCAAGAACGATGATTCCAGCCACCTCCCGCGGCATATCGCGTGGAGGGGAAAAACGATTTTCAAGCGGAGAAAGAAGCCAGTTCGCCAAAGGGGAGAAACCGCCCGCGCATAAGCCCGCCACGGCGGCGACGATCAAAACCATTCCCCACCGGCGAAAGCGCGTCAATTGCGCCGTTGCGCCCAAAAGCAACAGAAGAATGAGCGCATTTGACGGGCGCATGAGGAAAAAGAGCATCTTGGAAAGAACATCGAACATTTTCACCGCCCATTTTCAGCTTCGCCGCAATTGCAAAAAAAGCATCGTACAAATGCGACCGGGGAAAACGCAGCTGCCCAGAACGGCCGGCGCATATTCACGCGCCGGCCAAATAGATTAAGCTGGATCCCATTCCGGCGCGAAGGCGGGATTGATCGTCCGATTTTTATTGCTGCTAAGCGCTGAAATCGCCGCCATTTCCTCGTCCGTCAAGGCAAAGTCGAAAATCGCCAGATTTTCAGCCAAACGCTCAACTTTCGACGTACGAGGGATCGCCACGACATTTTTCTGCTGCACCAACCAGCGCAAGCTCACCTGAACCGCGCTCTTACCATAGCGCTTGCCAATGTCGATGATGACCTGCTGGTCCGCGATCGCGCCGCGAGCGTTCGGAGAATAGGCCGTCATCGCCATATCGAATTCATCACACGCCGCCTTAACCGGCGCCTGCGACAACAGCGGATGATATTCCACCTGATTGAGCGCCAAAGCGCCATTGGCGAGCTTTTGAGCTTCGCGGACCAACTTCGAAGGGAAGTTGGAGACGCCAATTGAGCGGGCCCAACCTTTGCTTTGAACTTCCTGAAGCGCCGCGATGGATTCCGCCAGAGGGATTTTCGGATTCGGCCAATGAATAAGATAAAGGTCGAAATACTCCAAGCCCACGCGGTCAAGGCTTCTTTCCGCCGCCTTTAAAAGCGCGTCCGGTTCAAGGTTTTCCCACCAAACTTTCGACGTGAGAAAATAGCTGTCGCGCGCCGCTCCAGCGGCGCGAATACCTGCGCCGACGTCGGCTTCGTTCTCATAACGCTCCGCCGTATCCAGATGCGTCCAGCCACCTTCCAGAGCGGCGGCCACCAGTTTCTTGCAAACATCTCCGGTCAACGTCCAGGTACCTAGGCCAAGAGCCGGAATTTTTGCTTCTTTAACGCTTACATAATCCACGAGGGACTCCTTCACGAGAGATTGAGATTTTTGGAAAACAACGGAGAAAGTCGTCAAACATCGGTATTCCAACGTTCAGTCTTCTAGTGATCTGAACGTCAAATCCGCAGTTTGAAACAAGGACGGCGATGAACCCCCTTTTCAGGAACTCCATCGCCGCCAAAGCAATGCGAATGCGCGTCAAACGACGGCTTCAAAGCCGCGTTACGCCAGATCCGAAACCTTTTTAACGACCTTGCCCACAAGGCCGTATTCAATCGCTTCGTCCGGCGCCATCCAATAATCACGATCCGTATCTTTCTCGATACGCTCCATAGGCTGCCCGGTTGCGGCGGAGAAAAGTTTGTTCAAACGATCGCGCATCTTGATGATTTCACGCGCTTGAATTTCAATGTCGCTAGCCTGACCGCCTGCACCGCCAGATGGTTGATGCAGCAAAAATCGCGTGTTCGCCGTGCAATAACGGCGCTCCTTGGGCACGGAAATATAAATCAGAGCGCCAGCGCTTGCGACCCATCCCATGCCAAGAATTCTGACTTCCGGTGAAATAAAGCCGATGGTGTCGTGGATCATGTCGCCCGATTCGACATGCCCGCCGGGGGAAGACACAATGACGGTGATCGGATCATTGGAAACCTGAGCCAGAGCCATCAGGCGGGCGCAAACGTCCCGCGCCAACTCCTGCGTAATGGGCCCTGTAATAAGCACCGTGCGCGCTTCGAATAAATGCTTATCCACCTGAATGGACGGCGGCGTCTTGGTCTTGTCGTCTTCGTCATCGTCAAGACGTGCGGGAAGATGCTTGTCGTAGGTGGTCATGCGCAACAACCGCTCCTTTGTTCTTTCTGATTTCTGTCATCTCAATATGCAACACATATTGTTTTTGTCTGAATTTTCTAATTACGCTTCCAGTCGTCGGCGCAGCAGCGACCGGATGTCAAAACACCGCCGGTGAAACACATCCAATGTTTCGTCTCTATCAGTAAATCCGACTCCCCGCCATCTTCGCAGAAATTCTTCTCAAGTGATAAATCAAAAACACTTGCGATTGGCAACTTTCTTGGCGCATGACTTCGCCGCCGCTAAAAAAGCCGGGCGAAACGCTCAAGCGCTAGGTAAAATCATATTTTCAAACTTCAAGCCGTTTTGTTGAAAATCTCACGACCAATCAACATTCGTCGGATCTCCGACGTTCCCGCCCCGATCTCGTAAAGCTTGGCGTCTCGTAAAAGCCGCCCCGTAGGATATTCGTTGATATATCCATTCCCACCAAGCAATTGTATAGCATCCAGCGCCAGTTTCGTCGCATTCTCAGCTGCAAAAAGGATCGCGCCCGCCGCGTCTTCACGCGTCGTCTCTCCACGGTCGCACGCTTGAGCCACCGCGTAAACATAGGCTTTTGAAGCGTTCATCGCCACATACATGTCGGCGATTTTTCCCTGAACCAATTGGAACCCGCCTATCGACTGGCCAAATTGCTTGCGTTCATGGATATAGGGAATCACCACATCCATCGCCGCCTGCATGATACCAGTAGCGCCGGCAGCCAGCACCGCGCGCTCATAATCCAAGCCTGACATCAGCACATTGACGCCTTTGCCAACCTCGCCAAGGACATTTTCCACCGGCACTTCACAATCTTCGAAAACCAGCTCTCCCGTCTCCGAGCCGCGCATGCCCAATTTGTCGAGCTTCTGGGCCACAGAAAACCCCTTGAACCCTTTTTCGATCAAAAACGCCGTGATCCCTTTCGCCCCCGCGGATGGATCCGTTTTAGCGTAAACGATCAACGTATCGGCGTCCGGACCATTGGTGATCCACATTTTCGAACCGTTGAGGATATAGCGGTCGGCTTTTTTCTGCGCCTTGAGCGTCATGGAAACAACATCCGAACCCGCCCCGGATTCCGACATGGCCAGCGCGCCCAGATGCTCACCGCTGATCAGCTTCCCCAGATAGCGAGATTTTTGCTCAGCGTCGCCCCAGCGGCGAAGCTGATTAACGCAGAGATTCGAATGGGCGCCATAAGAAAGACCAATTGAGGCGGAAGCCCGGCTGACCTCCTCCATGACGATGCAGTGCTCCAGATAACCAAGCCCCGCGCCGCCTTCTTCTTCGCTGACGGTAACGCCGTGCAACCCCATATCGCCCATGGCCGTCCACAACTCAGCGCGCGGAAACCAGTCCTCTTTGTCGATGCGCGCGGCAAGTGGGGCGATCCTCTCCCGAGCGAAGGCGCTTACGCTGTCGCGCAACATATCGGCCGTCTCGCCCAGATTGAAATTGAAGGATGGAAAATTGATTCCGCTCATGACGCTTCCTCCCAATACGGCTGCAACCCGCTCATATCTGTTTCACACGCAGATTGCAGGCGGCGTTATTTGTTCTCGTAACGTACAAAATCACTCAACACGCCAACCCGATCATATAGCCGACGCGCAACTGCATTCTGGCGATGGGTATGCCAATAAAGCGTTCCCTCCCCTTCGGCTTCCGCTCGCGCTTTCACAGCAGCGATCAAATCCGCCCCCACGCCGGCTCCACGCGCATCTTCGCTCACGTAAAGATCTTCCAAATAGACGGTCCGGCCAATCGCCCATGTGGTGTTATGGAGCAAATAATGAGCGAAACCGATAAGCCCGCCACCTCGCACGGCCACAACGCCGGAATGCGCGCCGTCGCCGATCAAGCGCTCAAACGTCGTTTGCGTCACCTGCGGCGCAAGCGTTTGATTGTAAAACGTTAGATAGCCTATCCACAAAGGCTCCCATTGCGCTCTGTCGCCGGGCTCCAAAGAGCGTATCGTCACCACGGGGCTCATCCTTTGCCCTCCAATGCGATCATGCTGAAAAGTCCCGTCGCGATATGTATTGTTTCATCAGGAAAATGGCCAAACACATCGGCGGAAACGACCGTGAGCGTGCGGCCGGACTTCACCACCCGCGCCTGTCCAGTAAATCGCTCTCCGCGCCCGGGATTCAGGAGGTTAATCTTGAACTCGGTCGACAAGACATCATAGCCTGCGGGAAATAACGACGCCGCCGCGTATCCCGCCGCCGTATCCGCCAGCGTGGTGGCGACGCCGGCGTGCAGAAAGCCATTTTGCTGGGTCAGCCGAGAATCAAACTCCAAAGACAACGTCACCCGGCCCGGCTCCATGTCGGCGATCACGACGCCCAAGTGCCCCATCAGGGCCTGACATGCGAAACTATCGCGCACGCGCTGGCGCCAATCGGGATCTCGAGGTTCAAATTCGCTCATTTTATTCTGCGCCATCTTGATGATTTTCTCGTCCTTTAATATCGCGTAATCGCGACTCGCACTGGCGCTCCACATCCGCCATTTCTCGCAACGTCAGTTCAATGTCGCTCAACTTTCCAAGCAACTCCGCTCGCCGCGTCCGGATTTTATCCAAAAGCAATTTCAACTGGCCCGCCTCTCCCGGAGACTTGCCATACATTTCAATGATTTCCCGAATTTCCGCGAGCGAGAAGCCCAACCGTTTCCCACGTAAAATCAGCATGATCCGCGTGCGATCTCCCGGGCGGAAAAGACGCCTGCGACCACGGCGCTCCGGCGACAGCAGGCCTTCAGACTCATAAAAGCGCAGAGCCCGCGCGCTAACTCCAAACTCGTCCGTAAGCTGCTTTATCGTAAAATAATCGGGCATCGCTCCTCCGCCGCCAGATTATGCAAAGTTTACGTTTCCGTCAAACAGACAAAAATAAATAAATAAAATCATAGATATAAATCTGATTCATTCTCTGTAATTCGGCCAAAGAGCCGGCGCCGCCAATTCAAGGACATTTCCGTCAGGATCGTTAAAATAAAGACTAACGCCCCCAGCAGGCCATTTGACTTCGCTGATAATCGCAACGCTCTGCTCGCGAAGATAGCCTCGCCATGCCCCTACATCGCTCGCCTTGATTTTGAATGCGAAATGACTTGGCCCTTCGCTATGATGCCCCGGAACGACGCCCCCCTCCGTGGGCACGTCCGCACCAGTATGGCCGCGCCGAAACACCAGTAACGTTTGCGCAAGGCCTGCGTCATAAGCGTAGAGGCGCTCACCGGCCACCATGCGCGGTAAACCGAGCACTCCGGCGTAAAACCGATGCGCCGCCGCCATATCTTCAACGTAAACCGCGGTTTCAAGAATTCCGCCCAAAGCCGGGCGCGGATTATTAACTTCGCATTGTCCAGACATTTTGCGCTCCTCCTTGCGGCCAGATGACAGTCCTTTCCAATTCGCTCCTAAAACCCGCACACAGTTCTACTCAGGTTGGCAGAGAGAACCACCAGGCGGCAAGGCCAAGGAAGGCGAAAAACCCAACCACATCGGTCACCATGGTCACGAAAACCGAAGACGCAATGGCCGGATCGACCTTCAGCTGATTCAGACCCAAGGGAATCAGGAGACCGCAAACGCCCGCGCACAAAGTATTGACGATAATCGCCGAACCAATCACGGCGCCCAGCTCGAGATTGCTGAACCAGATGCTGGCGACGCAGCCCACCAGAACCGCCAAACCGGAGCCATTAAGAAGCGCCACCATCACCTCACGGCGCAAAACCCTGGCGACATTGCGCGCGTCCAGTTCCTGCGTGGCGATGCCGCGCACCGCCACCGTCATGGTCTGGGTCGCCGCATTGCCACCCATCGAGGCCACGATCGGCATCAAAATAGCCAAGGCCACCATGGCGCTGATGGTGTCGTCAAACATCGAAATCACTGTAGAGGCGAACATCGCGGTGAAAAGGTTCACAAAAAGCCATGTGAACCGTGAACGAGCCGTATAAAGCACATTATCGGATATTTCCTCGTCCCCCACCCCGGCGAGGGCGCGCATATCCTCTTCCGCCTCCTCCTGAATGACGTCGACGATATCGTCCACCATCAGCACGCCAACCAAACGCTCCGCGTCGTCGACCACCGCCGCAGAAACAAGATTGTAGCGTTCGAACAAGCGAGCGACTTCTTCCTGATCGTCCGTCGCGCTCACGCGCAGACGAGATTCGCTGGTGATCTTGGCCAGTTTCTTCGAGCGCTTGGTGCGAAGGAGCTTATCCAGAGCGACGGAGCCGATAAGACGAAATCCGGGATCAACCACGAAAATTTCATAAAATGTGTCCGGAAGATCTTCGGCCTCCCGCATATGGTCTATGGCTTGTCCAACCGTCCAGAAAGGCGGCAAGGCGATAAAATCCGTCTGCATGAGACGGCCGGCGGAATCTTCCGGATAATCCAGCGCTCTTTGCAGCTGTATTCGCTCGGAAAACGGCATCTGATCAAGGATCGCCGCCTGCTCTTCCTCGCTCAAATCTTCCAGAATGTAGACCGCGTCATCGGAATCAAGCTCACCGATGCCGTCGGCCACATCCTTGGCCGGCAGCTGATCGACAAGGCGCACGCGCACGGCCTCGTCCAACTCCGTCAAAGCCACAAAGTCAAACGCGTCGCCAAGCAAGTGAACCAATTGAGGCCGCTCGTCTTCGCTCAAGGCTTCAATCAAGTCGCCAACGTCGGCCTCATGCAGCTTACCAGCCAACAAGCGTAGCTCTTGCTGGTTCGCCGCCGCAATCGCCCCTTCGACACGCTCAATAAACTGACGGCCCAAACGACCGTCCTCATCGCGCACCGGCGGAAGCGCGTCCACGAAAGCCGGGTCCTGAATGGTTTCTTCTTCCAACAAGAAAACCTCCGATGCTTTCTGCGCGTCACGCATATTTCTTAAAGTCGAGCATCTGTTCAGGCGTGAATATCACACGGCGAGATTTCTCGCACGCCCATTGAATTCAACAAAAAAAGAATTCAGCTTCACCACCGTCAGAGCGTCAGGCTTACCCCGCTGCAACCATTGACGCCAGATGAAAATTCACTTGTTTAAAAACAAATTCCCAGCTTCGCCCGATTTCGTGCGAAGCAGCCATTGTGGACTAAATGGGAGGGTAAAACACCGAGTTTTAAAACAAAAAACCATAAACCCTTTTTACAAGGGGTTATGGTTTTTTTGATGGTGCGGTCGAGAAGACTCGAACTTCCACGGGTGTTATCCCACAGCGACCTCAACGCTGCGCGTCTACCAATTCCGCCACGACCGCATATCGTGGTAGTGAGCATTTCCACTCAACGAGGCTTCATCTATCAAATAGGATTCCGCCGCGCAAGTGGACAGAGCAAAGATATACACAGGGAACGTCTGTTTCGCGAGATTAAATTCGTTTCACCTGTTGGTTCGCTCAAACGACGCCATCTGTCCTTGGCGGGCGTTTATCGGGAGATCTGAGTAAAACCTCAGTGACCGAGACGCCGATACGGTCGCCTCTCAGAACGACCTGACCGCGAGCGATGGGGATTTTATTCGCCAGAATTTTCACGTCGTCATCCTCGCGCGCGGACAGCTCGATCACCGCCCCGCGCCCCATGCGCAACAACTGGTGAACCGGCATTTCAGCCGTCCCGAGAACAACCGAAATTTTTACGGAAATATCGTCCAGAGTTGTCATCTTGAGTCTCTAAGGCTATTTGGGTGCTTGAACGCACAAACCACCGCAAAACCAACGGTGAAAATTTAACGAACTATTTATAAGTTTCGACCCTACATGGTTAACACCCCCCTAACAAGCATGAGCGCATGACCGACCGCCAGAACCTGACAATCGACTTCAAGCCACGTGTCGCCTCGCCTCCCGTTGAATGGACCCTGCTGGAAGGGTTTGCGGACTATGAGGCCTGCGTCGCCGCCATGGAGGAACGGGTTAGGAAAATAGCCGAGGGCACGGCGAACGAATGCGTCTGGCTGGTGGAGCACCCTCCCCTCTACACCGCAGGAACGAGCGCCAATCCACAAGATCTGATCGCGCCAGGGCGCTTTCCCGTTTACGCCACCGGACGCGGCGGACAATATACTTATCATGGCCCCGGACAACGGGTCGCCTATGTGATGCTTGACCTCAAGCGGCGAACGCCGGACATCCGCGCATTCGTCGCCGCGTTAGAAGACTGGCTCATTGGGACGCTCTGGAGCCATCACATTCGCGGAGAGCGCCGGGAAGACAGAGTGGGCGTGTGGGTCAAACGTCCGGAAAAAGCGGCGGGGCGGGAAGATAAAATCGCCGCCATCGGCATTCGCCTGCGAAAATGGGTGACCTTTCATGGGATCGCCCTGAACGTTGATCCCAATCTGGAACATTTTTCCGGCATCGTTCCCTGCGGGGTCAGCGAACACGGCGTCACAAGTCTTGTCGACCTTGGACTACCGGTAACGATTGAAGACGTCGATCAAGTGCTGCGACATGAATTCGAAGCTCGTTTCGGAGCCACCAGAAACGTTTGACGCGCATTCAGGCGTCAAACCGAAGGTAAAACTTCAAAATCACCCTCGCAAATGTCGCCGCTATTCAAAATCTCAACCGAATCCACCCGAGAGCCCGCCGGCCCTCTGCGGGCTAACTCCAGCATCTGGTTAACGCTTGAGCTCGCCCCGCTCAACAAGACCTCAACCTCGCCAGAACGCCGGTTACGCACCCAACCGGACAGCCCCAACTCACGCGCGGCGTTGAAGCACCACGCGCGGTAGCCCACCCCCTGAACCCTACCGACAATGGCCACATGAACAGCTCTACGCGACATTATCCGCCTCCCGTAAACATATTCAGAAAAACTGGCGTCTGACACCTCATCTCGCCTTCATTTGGCGCGCTATCGAGAAAGTCCTTCACCACGCAGAACAGTCCCCTTCGCCCCGCCAACCTACCCGTCACCCCAATGAGAGGGTCAACGAAAGATGCGGGGCTGAAGGCTCCTTAATCTATTCAAATTCCATGATCACCGCATCCACCGCAAGGCTATCTCCCGCGCCGGCGTTGATCTGAGAGACGACGCAGTCACGCTCCGCCCGCAAGACGTTCTCCATTTTCATCGCCTCAATAATAGCGAGAGTTTCGCCAGCCTTCACTTCTTGCCCAACAGCCACATTGATGGAAACCACCAATCCGGGCATGGGGCATAACAAGAGATTTGAGGTGTCCGGCGCGACTTTCACAGGCATCAGACCCGCCAATTCGGCCACCCGCGGCGTCATCACGCGGGCGCTTACCGAATACCCCTGCCAATCAAGGCGGTAGCTGTTCTCCTTTGGACGAACCTGAACCACGATCTGCTCGCCGTCTATGGCGCCGCGCCAGATCGGATCGCCCGGCCGCCAATCGCTCGTAAGCGTTTGCGAGGGCGCGTCGTCGATCGCAACGTCCAGCTCCATAGGCGCTGCGGGATATCCGGCGACGATACGCGCCGGCATGAGGCAGTCATCCAATAGCACGCGCCATTCAGCGCGCGTTTCGCCGGAATGAGGCCGCAAGCGCCCCGTCAAATGATCCAAGCGCTCCCGCTCCACCGCCTGAATCGACAGAGCCACGGCGGCGAGCGTCCGGCGCGCCTGCGCATCAGGGGCCGCCGGCAAAAAACCGTCCGGATATTCATTGGCGATGAAATTTGTCGACAAATCCCCCGAACGCCACCGTTCATGCTTCATCAAAGAGGCAAGGAAGGGAACATTATGCTGAATGCCATCCACCAGGAAACCATCAAGCGCCGTGCTCATGGCTTTAATCGCGCTTATGCGATCCGGCCCATGGGTCACGAGTTTGGCGATCATAGGATCATAAAACATGGAAATCTCGGAGCCTTCGCTCACGCCTGTGTCATTGCGCAGGGTAATTCCATGCTCCACGCGCTCTTCAGGGGGGCGATAGCGCACCAGCCGGCCAATCGAGGGCAGGAAGCCGCGGTAAGGATCTTCAGCATAAATCCGGCTTTCCACCGCCCAGCCATTCAACTGCACGTCTTGCTGTTTGATCAACAAAGGCTCGCCTGCAGCGACGCGGATCATCTGCTCAACCAGATCAATCCCAGTCACCAATTCCGTCACAGGATGCTCAACCTGCAACCGGGTGTTCATTTCAAGGAAATAGAAAGACTTATCCTGGCCCGCGACGAATTCAACCGTTCCGGCCGTGTCATAATTAACCGCTTTGGCCAGCGCCACCGCCTGCTCGCCCATCTTTCTACGCGTTTCTTCATCTAGAAGCGGTGACGGCGCTTCTTCAATAACCTTTTGGTTGCGACGTTGAATAGAACATTCGCGCTCGCCCAAATGAATCACATTGCCGTGCTTATCGCCCAGAACCTGGATTTCAATGTGCCGCGGATTCTCGATGAATTTCTCGATAAACACGCGATCGTCGCCAAAAGAAGAGGCGGCCTCGGATTTCGAGCGTATGAAACCATCGCGGGTCTCCGCGTCGTTCCAGGCAATTCGCATGCCTTTGCCGCCGCCGCCGGCTGAGGCCTTGATCATGACCGGGTAACCGATTTCTTGCGCAATTTGCACAGCGTGGTCTTCGCTCTCAATCAAGCCAAGATAGCCGGGAACGGTTGAGACCTTCGCCGCGCTGGCGAATTTTTTACTCTCAATCTTGTCTCCCATCGCCTCAATGGCGTGGGTGTTGGGGCCGATGAAAACAATATTCTCAGCCTCCAGCGCCTTGGCGAAACTGGCGCGTTCGGACAAGAAACCGTATCCGGGATGCACCGCCTGCGCGCCGGTCTGCTTGCATGCGGCGATTATTTTCTCAGGAACAAGGTATGATTCAGCGGCCGCGGCCGGTCCGATCAACACAGCCTCATCCGCCATTTCCACATGAAGCGCGCCCGCATCCGCATCCGAATACACCGCCACGGTCTTGATGCCCATGCGCCGCGCCGTCTTGATAATCCGGCACGCTATCTCGCCGCGGTTGGCGATAAGAATTTTGGAGAACATGCTGCGTCCGCTCCCTGTTATATGTTTCTTATGTTGTAAGCGGTGCATTCATCCCCTGCAACGCTCTTAAGCTCTTTCGATCGTAAGACAATTGGTCAATAACCAACGCTTCAAGCTCGGTATTCTTTTAGACAAACCACCGCCGCGCCTGTTACACGTCGCGCCAGCGCCGACGTGACAAGGACGGCGATTTTACATGCAAGGTTCGGCAATGGACGTCATTCATCTCGAAGATCTTTCCTTTTTTGCGCATCACGGTTTGTACGACGAAGAAAACCGGCTCGGACAAAGATTTCAGGTCGACCTCTCCTGCTGGCTTGATTTGAGCGAGGCCAGCGTAACGGATGACTATGCGACGACAGTCTGTTACGCTTCTTTGGTCAAGGTCGTGGAAACAGTCGTCACCACCACCCGTTTCAACCTCGTTGAACGGCTGGCGGGAGAGATTGCGTCCGAAGTTCTGGCGAATTCCGCTAAAATTGAGCGCGTGCGCGTGCGCGTATATAAACCCGGCGCGCCCCTTCCCGTCGCCACAGGAAAAGTCAGCGTGGAAATCACCCGCGAACGAGCAGCCATCCGACGTTGAAGAGACAAGATCGCAAACGCGACTTTCAGACCGCACCGCTGGAGCAAGATCATGAAACACGCAAGCCAATCCACATGCCTATGGGCGTTCATTACGGCATTTTCCTTCTTTATCTCCGCCCCGCAAGCTCACGCCAGACCGGACGCCCGCAAAATGACGTGCGAGCAAGCCCAGAAAATGGTGAAAAAACACGGAGAAGTCGTCATGACCACCGGCCAACACACCTATTTTCGCTTTGTCGCCACACTGGGCTATTGCGATCGCGGAGAAGCGCTTTTCCCCAAGCGCTCCGCCACCAAAGACAATCCGCAATGCGTGATTGGATATGAGTGCCGCGAACCGCTGTTCTCGAACTGGGATGACTAAACCGCGCGCCTTGACGCGCGGCGCTCTCTTTAATCGAAAGCGTTTTTTCGATTAAAGAGGAATATTGTCGTGTTTCTTCCAAGGGTTCTTCTGTTGCTTGTTACGCAACAAAGCCAGCGCCCGAGAAACTCGCCGGCGTGTGGAATGCGGTAGAATCACCTCGTCGATATAACCTCGCTCCGCCGCTACGAACGGATTGGCGAAGCGCTCCTCATAGTCCTTCGTGCGCTGAACGATGCGTTCCTTGTCGCCCAGTTCAGAACGGTAGAGGATCTCAACAGCGCCCTTGGCGCCCATCACCGCGATCTCGGCCGTGGGCCAAGCATAATTGATGTCGCCGCGAACATGTTTCGAGCTCATCACATCGTAAGCGCCGCCATAAGCCTTACGCGTGATAACGGTGATTTTAGGCACCGTCGCCTCCGCATAAGCGAACAGAAGTTTCGCCCCATGTTTAATCAGCCCGCCATATTCTTGAGAGGTTCCGGGTAAAAATCCGGGAACGTCAACGAAGGTAACGAGCGGAATATTGAAGCAGTCGCAAAAGCGCACGAAACGCGCGGCCTTACGCGAGGCGTCAGAATCCAGCACCCCCGCCAGAACCATGGGCTGATTGGCGACCACGCCAACAGTGCGCCCCTCAATGCGTCCAAGCCCCGTAATGATATTGCCGGCGAAAGTCTTCTGTATTTCAAAGAAATCCCCCTCGTCCAAGGTTTTCACGATCAGCTCGCGCATATCATACGGCTTGTTGGGATTATCCGGCACCAGCGAATCAAGACTGTCATCCAAGCGATTCGGATCGTCCACGGAGGCGATTTCCGGCACGTCGGCGGTGTTGTTCATTGGCAGAAAGTCAACAAGACGACGCATTTGCAGCAAAGCTTCCACGTCATTGTCGTAGGCGCCGTCGGCGATAGACGACTTTGTCGTGTGAATAGAGGCGCCGCCAAGCTGTTCGGCCGTGACGGTTTCATTGGTGACCGTTTTCACCACGTCGGGACCGGTGACGAACATGTAAGAGCTGTCGCGCACCATAAAAATAAAGTCCGTCATGGCCGGGGAGTAAACATCGCCGCCGGCGCAAGGGCCCATGATCACCGATATTTGCGGAATAACTCCGGAGGCCAAAACGTTGCGTTGAAACACCTCGCCATAACCGGCCAGCGCCGCCACGCCTTCCTGGATGCGCGCGCCGCCAGCATCAAAAATCCCAAGAATAGGCGCTCTGTTTTGCAGCGCCATATCTTGAATTTTCATAATTTTCTGCGCATGGGTTTCCGATAAAGAGCCGCCGAAAACTGTGAAATCTTTTGAGAACACATAGACCGTGCGACCGTTGATCGTCCCCCAACCGGTGACGACCCCGTCGCCGGGAATATGGCTCTCATCCATGCCGAAATCAGTGCAGCGATGGCGCTTGAACATGTCGAACTCTTCAAAGGAGCCCTCGTCGAGAAGCACTTCAATGCGCTCGCGCGCCGTAAGCTTGCCGCGCGCGTGCTGCGCGTCGATGCGCTTCTTCCCGCCTCCCAAACGCGCTACTTCGCGCCGCGCCTCCAATTCGGCCAAGACTTCTTTCATCCGCAACCTCCCCTAGTTACCGCCACAATGTTTATCATGCGCATGTCGTTTTGAGAAATCTATCCTATGACCGCATCCATGGGAACGCGATAAAGGCGCCTATTACGTAGGCGCCGCCGATTTCACTTTACACTTGGCGATATCTATCTTGTTTGCAATGCTCCCATATAGCGCAAACAAAAGGGAGCGGCCAAAGTCATGCCCGAGCAAGATTCGATCTATAATGAAATGCTTGACGCAAACGGTCGGCCACGCGCACCTTACCAACATCTTGCGCCGTGGCTTGACAGCCTGCCTCCCCGTCTCCTACGCAAGAAATCCCGTGAGGCTGAAACGATTTTCCGCAGACTAGGGATTACTTTCGCCGTCTATGGCGGCGATACGACAACGGAACGGCTGATCCCCTTCGATATCGTTCCGCGCGTTTTATCAGCTCAGGAATGGCGCGTTCTTTCCGCCGGCGTCGACCAACGCGTTAAAGCGTTGAACGCTTTTTTACATGATATTTATCATCGGCAAGAGATTATTCGCGCCGGACGCATTCCTGCAGAATTGATTTTGCAGAATGACGCTTTCCTTCCCGAAATGATGGGTTTCACCCCTGCTCGAAAAGTCTATGCACATATAATAGGCACAGACATCGTTCGTACGGGAGAAAATGAATTCTATGTTCTCGAAGATAATACGAGAACGCCCTCCGGGGTCTCCTACATGCTGGAAAATCGGGAAACGATGATGCGCATGTTTCCTGACCTTTTCCGTCAGCACCGCATTGCCCCAATAGACCAATACCCCGATTTATTACGCGAAACGCTCGAAAGCGTAACGCCAAACGCCTGCGACCACGATCCGGTGATCTGCGTCTTGACGCCAGGAATTTATAATTCCGCCTACTTCGAACACGCTTTTCTCGCGGATCAAATGGGCGCTCATTTAGTGGAGGGACGCGATCTATTCGTCGAAAACGGCAAAGTCTGGATGCGCACCACCCGCCAGCCGCAACAAGTCAACGTGATCTACAGACGAATCGACGACGCATTTCTCGACCCCCTGACCTTCCGACCTGATTCAAGTCTCGGCGTCCCCGGTCTTTTTGACGCCTATAGGGCCGGAAACGTCACCATTTGCAACGCACCCGGCGCCGGCATCGCCGATGACAAGGCGATCTACGCCTATGTACCCGAGATCATCGAGTTCTATACCGGACAAAAGCCTATTTTACAGAACGTCCCCACCTGGAACTGCTCCCGTAAAGATGATCTGGCCTATGTCCTCGACCATCTGCCCGAGATCGTCGTGAAGGAAGTTCATGGTTCCGGCGGCTATGGAATGCTGATCGGCCCCACCGCCACGAAGAAGGAAATCGCCGCCTTCTCCAAGGTCTTGAAATCCAATCCGGGCAATTACATCGCTCAGCCAACGTTATCGCTTTCCGCGTGCCCCACCCATGTGGCGTCCGGGATCGCTCCGCGCCATGTTGACCTGCGTCCCTTCGTGCTGGTGGGCGACAAGGTGCGCGTCACCCCCGGCGGCTTGACCCGAGTCGCCTTGAAAAACGGATCTCTGGTCGTGAACTCCAGCCAGGGCGGAGGCACAAAGGACACTTGGGTGCTTGAGGATTAAACGCCTTCCACATCGACGGCAAAGGAGACAAAGAGCCGCTGACCTGACGCCCGTACTAACGCACCAGACTTAAAACTAGTAGGATAACACTATGCTGGGTCGTACCGCCGCATCACTTTTCTGGATTTCCCGTTATCACGAACGCGCGGAAAATATGGCGCGACTGTTGGAAGTCGCCTTCCGCATCGCCATGACGCCGCGCTTTGGCGCCGACGCGATGGAAGACTGGCGATCCACATTGGTGAGCGCTGGCTGCGAGGCCGGTTTCTTTGACCGCTACGACGAAGTCACGCCGCGCGCGGTCATCAACTATATATTATTCGACGCCAGCAACCCCGCCTCGGTTCGCTCATGTCTTGACCATGCCCGCAACAACGCCCGCTCGGTGCGCACCGCCATTACCTCGGACATGTGGGAGAGCATCAATACAACCTATATCGAGTTCTGCGAAATCCGCCCCCAGAACATGAGCGACGACAAACTTCCCGCTTTTCTTTCTTGGGTCAAACAGCGCTCCATGCTGTTTCGCGGCGCCATGTTGGGCACGCTCATGCGCGACGACGGCTATCACTTCTCCCAGTTAGGCGCTTTCATTGAACGCGCCGACAACACCGCCCGCATTCTCGACGTTAAATATTGGATTCTCCTGCCAGACAATGAAGTGGTGGGCGGCAGTCTAGACCGCTACCAATGGACGACGATCCTGCGTTCAGTCTCAGCCCATCGAAGCTATCGCCATTATTATAAGGACAGCCAACTGAAGGCCGTCAATGTGGCCGATTTTTTGATTTTGCAGAAAGTCATGCCACGCTCTCTCACATATTGCTATGACTGGCTTGGCGACAGCATGGAGGAATTGAGCGAGTTTTACGGCGAAAAACTTCCCAGCCATGAGCTGGCGACAGGAACGTACCGGCGCTTGAGAGAACAGACAATGCCACATGTATTTCGGATCGGGTTGCATGAATTTCTCACCGATTTCATCGCTCGCAACAACGCCTTGAGCGACCAACTTTCCACCGACTACAATTTCGCTTAAGCTCCATCACGCAAGCCCTTAAAAGCGCGCCCTTCAAGACATACTCCTTCAAAGGCGCGTTGGAGACATGAGACATGCTTCTCACAGTCCGCCACACCACGCGTTACCGCTATCAAGCGCCGCTGGCGCATACGATCCAGCAGCTGCGCCTAACGCCCCCCGACGTCCCCGGCCAAAAGGTTCTCAAATGGAGCCTTGAACTTCCCGGGCGCGAAACCGCCGCCAGCTATACGGACGCATTTGGCAATATTGTCCATCTCGTCAGTCACACAAACCCCATGAGCGAAATCGACATCACGGCGACGGGCGAAGTGGAGACGCAAGACGTCGCTGGCGTTCTGGGTGAGATCCCCTGCCCTTCACCGAGCGCAGTGTTCACCCGATTCACGCCCTTGACCAAACCCTCAGACACCATCCGGCGACTGGTCTCCAGATTTGACGGCGAACCTGACGTGACGGCTTTTCATGAGTTGATGCAACTCATCCGCGAAAAAGTGCGCTATAAACCGGGGGTGACCCATGTGCACACCACCGGCGCCGACGCTCTCAAGAATGGCGAAGGGGTGTGTCAGGATCACGCCCATATTTTCATCTCAGCCGCGCGCTGCATCGGCGTTCCAGCGAGATATGTCTCTGGCTACATGCTGCTGGGGGACAAAGAAGAGGACGACGCCCATCACGCATGGGCGGAGGTCTTGCTTAAAGGGCTGGGCTGGGTTGGCTTCGACGTCTCCAATGGCGTCAGCCCCACGGAGCGATATATTCGACTTTCAACGGGTCTTGATTCGCGCAGCGCCGCTCCAATTCGCGGCGTCCAATTCGGCGGCGTCGCGGAAAATATGAGCGTAGAGGTTTCCGTCAACGAAGCATTACGTCAAATACAGCAATAAGCATTGCAAACACCGCTTTCTTGCGTCAATTTCGCTTGAGCGCTCGCATATCGCGAGCTCAAAGAACACAGGACTTACAATGACCTATTGCGTGGGCTTGAAGCTGGAGCGCGGCCTTGTATTCGCCGCCGACACGCGCACCAACGCCGGTTTGGACAATGTGTCCACCTACAAGAAACTACATGTTTGGGAACAGCCGGGAGAACGTGTCATCACGCTGCTTTCCGCTGGCAACCTCGCCGTGACACAGGCTGTCATCAGCCTGTTGAGCGAGCAACTGGCCCATGACTCTCCTTCCGATGAAACGCTCTTTACCGTAGACACCATGTTTCAAGCCGCTAGGCTGGTCGGCAAAGCAGTTCGCGACGTGCGCCGCATCGACGGCGACGCTCTGGCCGCCACCGCTGAAAATTTTTCCGTGACATTTATTTTTGGCGGGCAGATCAAGGGGGAAGAGCCGCGGTTGTTTCAGATTTACGCCGCAGGCAATTTCATTGAGGTAGGCGAAGATACGCCTTTCTTGCAAATCGGTGAGCACAAATACGGAAAACCTATTCTCGACAGAGTCACAAGACAGGACATGCGCCTTGGCGAGGCGGCGAAGCTGGTGCTTCTGTCCTTCGACAGCACCTTACGCTCCAACCTTTCGGTTGGCCTGCCCATCGACATGCTGCTTTACAATACGGATAGTTATTCGGCTCAAAGGCAAATCAGAATAGAAAAAGACGATCCTTATTTTTCAAATCTGTCGAGCCTATGGTCGGAAAAACTGCGCGACGCCGTCGCCGCCATTCCCGAATTCGAGGTGTAACCCAATGTCCTCGGAACTTGAACAAAGAGTTGACGATCTAGAAATTCACATCGCGCATCAAGCCGAAGTTATTAAAGACCTGAACGAAGAAATCACTCGGCAAAACCGCGAAATCGACAAATTAACGCGCGCGATGATGCGTTTTCAAGAACAAATCGAAGAGTTGGAGGACACGCGCGAACCTGACAACAGGCCGCCTCCGCATTATTAACGAAGGCGGCGCCCTTTATAAAATTCAGGCTGTAGAGGGGCGAAGTAAATTCAGAATCTCAATCGCCGCGTCAAACTCTTCTCGACGATAAGATCTTCTCTCTTCGGCTTCGCTATCCGTCCCCCATTGCGCAATGTTCCAATCTTCGTCGAGATGCGCCGCATCCCACAAATCGCCGGCTGGGAATGCGTCATGCATCGCCGCAAGCGCTATCACCGCCGAGCCTGTCAGGCCCGTTATCGTGTGAAGCGCCGCCAGACGAAGCGGGTCAACGCTTTCCAGCAAGCCTTCCACAGCCGGAACCACGCGCTCGTCTTGCACAAGCGGCATAATGCCCACGCCCAGAGCGAAACGCACCCCCAAAACGCCGTGAGCCCATTGCAGCAACGGATCCCAAACCCGCGTTTCCTGCGCCGCCAACTCCACCGGCGCGTGCGCACGGTAACATAGGGCGTCGTTGCCGGCGTATTCGGCGATGCTGGCGACGACTTGCCCATGCTGCTCCGCGACCCCGTCCAACGCCGAATTCACCATACGGGTGAGCGGCATACGCGATGGATCAATATGAGAACCTTGAGCTGCCCATTCCTCGGCCAATTTCTCGCACAGAACGCGGGAGGGAACGCCAAGCGCTAAACGTCCCGGCGTTTTAACCCGGCGTCCATCCAGAAGAATGGTGAAACCTTCGGCGCATTCCCCGACTTCCACCTGATCGTAAAAACGCTTGGGAAGCTCACGTTTCGACAGTTCTTGCGCCGTTTTCACAGGGTCTGGCGCTTCGACTTTTTGCAGCTCTTCAAGATAATCGCGCATCAGATCGCTCTTTCCGTGAATTTCAAATGTCTGGATATGGCCTCATAGAGTTGATCAAAATGATCGATGACTTCCAGCGCTCCCGCTGAAATCAACGCCTCGCGCGGATGATACCCCCAAGAAACGCCCAAGGGGAGCACGCCCGCAGCCACCGCCATTTCCATATCATAGGTGGTGTCGCCCACCATAATGGCGCGATGCGCCTCAACGCCGGTTTCTCCAAGCGCTTGCAAAACCATGCCGGGATGCGGTTTTGAAGGCGCTGTGTCCGCGGTCTGGATCGTCGTAAAACGCCCTTTCAACTCCCGGTGAACCTCCTCCATATGACGCACGCCGCGCAGCGCCTTTCCGGTGGCGACGCCCAGAAGAACATCTTCTCGTTCGGACAGACGATCAATGGCCGCAATCGCTCCGGGATAAAGCGGATCATGGTCAAGCCCTTCTCTACGACGTTGAAGCTTTGACGCCTTATAGGCTTCGGCCATGACCGGCGCGAGCTCCGCTTTTTCCGGCCCCACCAAACGCGCAAAGGCCACCTCCAGCGACAGCCCCACGATCGACAACGTTTTCTCCCGGGAAGGCGGCTTCAAACCAACGGCTTCAAACCCCACGCCAATCCCATGAACAATCGTGTTCTGACTGTCCGTAAGCGTGCCGTCGCAATCAAAAATCACCAAATACATTCTGGTTTCGCCAATCCGTTACTCTTCAGGTTCATCCGTGCTGGGGTCATATTGCGCCGCGTCAAAGGCGAATAAGTTCCATGACTGCTGCATATGCGGAGGCAATGGCGCGGAAACATCAATAGAGCCACGCCCAGACGGATGAGGAATGACGATACGGCGCGCATGCAGATGCAGCTTGTTCTGGACGCCGCCAATCTCTTCCCAGTTTTCAATATTGAAGTATTTTGAATCGCCGATAATCGGACAACCAATATGAGCCATATGCGCGCGTAGCTGATGGGTGCGCCCGGTCACAGGACGCAAAGACACCCAGCTTGCTTTCTGAGCCGCCTGCTCCACTACCGAATAAAGCGAGATGGAGTGCTGCGCGTCATCTTCACCATGACGCGCCACGCGCATGCGCTCAAACTCTTCATCACGCGCCAGATAAGTGGAAATTTTCCCTTGGCGCGGCTTGGGAACGCCGGCGCAAAGCGCCCAGTAAATCTTGCGAGTGTTGCGCGCGCGGAAAGACTTGGTCATGGACTGCGCCGCTTTGCGGGTTTTCGCCAGAAGTAAAATACCTGTGGTGTCCCGGTCAATCCGATGCACCAGCCGCGGCTTCTCTCCCTTGGCGTCGCGGAACGCCTCAAGCATTCCGTCGAGATGACGGGTTAAGCCAGATCCCCCCTGCACCGCAAGCCCCGCCGGCTTATTCAGCACCATCACGTCACGATCTTCATAAAGGATCATGGCTTCAACCGCCGCGCGGTCATCGGCATTCAGTTTGCGAGAGCGTGGCTTCTGATTTTTCGCGTCGTCGGCGGAAACCTTCGCATCCATATTCAACGGCGGAATACGAACCATTTGGCCGGCGGCGACGCGGGTGGAAGATTCGGCTCTTTTACCATCAACGCGCACCTGACCCGTGCGCAACAATTTTTGCAAACGCCCGAAACCAAGTTCAGGGAAATGGACTTTAAACCAACGGTCGAGGCGCATATCGGCCTCATCCGCAGTAACTTTGCGTGTCTCGATACCGGACATGGGACGCTCGCGAACTGGAAGAAACTGGAGCGAGCGACCCTAATCCCGACGCCCGCCGCCCGCAAGCGATCTTTTGCAATGATCGCACACTCCCCCCGCGCGCATGAGAATGCAATCCCTCAACTGGTCAAGGCGCGCACCAAAAAAAGCCCAGCGAGCACCGCAAAAATCGAAAGCATGACAGACAGAAGAACATAAGCTAGGGCCGTGGTCGCCTCACCGCGCTCCCACAAGAAAACGGCGTCTAACGAAAACGCGGAGAACGTCGTGAAGCCTCCCAGAAAACCCGTTGCGATTAAATATCGAAGCCAGACATCGGCTTGCGAGCGCGCCGCCAGCCACGCAATGAAAGCGCCCATCACAAAGGAGCCGATAACGTTCACCACGAATGTTCCATAGGGAAATCCAGGCCCCATGAGCTTGAGCGAAGCCAACCCAACCAAATGACGAAGAGAAGCGCCAATCGCGCCGCCAACAGCCACAAGCAGCAAGTGCTTCATCTCAAATCCCCGATTTCATCGTTTCATTTGTCACGATCAGCCACGGCCGGCATGTCAGCCTCCATTGAAAGCTTTTCAAAATACCGCACCTTATCGTCGTATTTGGGATGCAGCGTGCCCATAACCCGATCCCAAAAAGAGAAGGTGTTGGCGTAATTGCAGCGAAAAAACGCGTGATGCTGATCATGAAAAGTGGTGCAGATCATCGGCCACGGCTCCCGAGCGCTTGGAGAGGCGAAAAACTCATACCCCGCGTGGCCAATCATGCCCGTGACTTGATCCCATATTTTATGAGCGATGAGAACCAGCGCCGGCAAAGGCAAGACGAAGGGAATAATCAAAAAATAGACTTGCTCGAAAAACGTGCCGACAAAAGTGTCGTTGTTGTTCGACCATGGCGTCGGCGCGATCGACTTATGGTGTTGCGCGTGAAAGCGAAACAGCAGTTTTGTGTGCATCAACCGGTGAAACCAGTAAAACCAAGCGTCATAAAGAATGATCGACGCAGCGAAAGTCAGGGGCGCCGACCACCAGGAAAGCTCCAGAGGCGCAAATAAGGTCCAACCGTTAGCTTGAGCGAACAGGCCTCCGGCCACATAAACCGAGATCATGGCCAAAGACGCCAGCGACTGGCGAATGTCCGTGCGGGCGTCGCTGGGAGCGCGGCTTTGAATCCGCCGCTCCGGGTGGCGACGGTTCATCGCCTGCAAAATGAGCCCGAGCGCGAAATATAAGAACAACAAAACGCCATAAACGCAGGCCCATAGCGCCGCAAAGCTCGCCCATCCATCACGCGAAAAATCTAAAACACCCATCGGCAATTAATTCCAATTATGTGACGTTTCCGCATCATCACGCTGGCTCGCCAGCCAAGCGCCAACATCCATGCGACACTGAGAAATGAGATGAGGATCGGCCGTCAAGAGCGTCTCTTCTTCATCAAGAATTGCGTTAAACAGATTGGCGCGCAACTGGACATAATCCACGCCATTCTCCTTTCCAAGCTCGCGTCCGGCATTCATCACCATATCAAAAAGACGATCAGCCGCCGTAATTCGCCCCCAAAGGTAATCGTGTTCGCGCCATTTTCGATTAAAAAAAGCGCCAAATGAATTCAACGCGGCCCCTTTGAGCCGGACCCCGCCGGGCCGCAAGGTTTGAGCGTCTGACGGGCTGATGCGATTGACCCTGATCTCATTGATTTCCGCCGAATCCGCCCTGTGCAAAATTGGCAACGCCACGATATCGTAAAAAGCGAAACCAATATAAGCCTTAAGCAATTCACATCGCGTTTTTAAGGAAAGCTGTTTCATCCCCGTAGCGACGAAAACGTCGTCAATATGTCTGTCAATGTCACGCAAACCCATAAGCCGTTCAAAATTATCCAACACGCGCGTTATCGCTCGCGCGTCGCCTTCTCCTGCGCCTTGCAAGAAACTCTGAACCAAAAGTTTTGTTTCATCACCGTAAAACCCGAGGCTCCAGCGTTCGCTCAAATGATCGATCTGGGCATAGAGCAAGCTTTTTAGCTCGTTCAACCCCAGAACCTCCGCGTCATCCATATGCCCAGGGTTTCGATATAGCTCATTCAACCGGCGTATGACGAAGCGCAACCAGCGAATGCGGTATTCAATGTCAAAAGCCTGTAAGAACCAAACAGAACGCGGAGACGAGAGGCCTTGCAAGCTCTCCCCCTCCTCTCCCTCTTGCAACCATCTGGACAAATGATCTGACACATTCGAGATCGAAACGTTTTCATCTTTGACTCTCGATATTTGCAATATCAACCGCGCCAGCTTTCGCGTAACGTCGCGTAGTTTCAATTTTTGATAACCAGGATAAGCAAAACCCGCCTGCGCGTAAGCCGCTTCATGGGCCATGGCGCGCGCGCGCGTCAAAGCATCCACCGACAACTCTTCCTCCCCAAAGCCGCTCGCGAATATCGAGCGCTTTTGATTAAGGGGAAGAATTCGCTCCACCTGCCGCTCAATCTCCGGTCGCGCCGCGGCGATTACCTCATTCACCAATCGAACTTCGGCGTTTTTTTCCTCCACCGCTTCAAGCGCGTCGCCAATAGGTTCGTTACGAGATATCTGTGTGAGCGAGGACAAGATAACCTTGAAAAAACCTACAGGTTCATCCAGCTTTTCAGCTCTCTCCTGCGTCTGTCCTTGCGGTTCGACATAAACAAGCCGGCGAATAACCTCTCTGACGGCCGCGCGATTGCTAATCGCCTCAATCACCGGCGCAAAAGGTTTGTTCATAACCACGCTGCCGTCAATGTAGAGCCGTTTGCTAGCCTCTTCTTCCGTGATGTGAAGGCCATTACGGATAAAACTGGAGCGCCTCAGCCATTTCTCACCGCGCGCCGCCAAAACGGCGTCCATCTCCGCCAAGCCCGCCGGTGGAAACGCGCCAGGAAAAGACGCGGTGGCTCTGGCGGCGAAAACCAAATCTGGAATTCCTGCATCGTCAAGCTGCGAGACAAGCTCGCCATCCCCCCGGCGCAAGGCTTCAAAATGAATGATCTGGCAATGCTGCATTTCACAGACAACGCTCGGCGTTTCGATTTGAAACAAACGGCGGCGACCGTGATAATCGGTCAAGGTCACAAAGAGATCGAGCTTCTGCCCCGAAGGAATAAGCGTTTGATCATTTCTCTGCGACGTCAACGACTTTTGCTCAACACGCATTCGCCCACAGGCGTCCAGCATCCATTTGATAAATTTCTCTCCGGAGAACGGCGGCGTAAACCAGCGCGCCTGAACAAATTCTTGTAGCTTTCGCCGCGTCTCAGGGTCAGGCGCGCCTCCCTTGAAATTGCGAAAAGCTAGCCAACCCAATAATGGCGCAAGAACGCGCTTCAAATAGCGCGTGGGCCCCGCAGACGGATTGATCAACCGGGTTATATCCGCGTTTCGCATCCACAAATCATGGTGCGGCTCCAACGGCAAGTCATGCGCCAGCGCGCGCGCCAGCATTATGCCATTAACGCCTCCCGCAGACGCCCCCGCGATAATGTCCGGCACCACCTTGATGTCCGCAACTTCGCCGATGTGATCAAGAAGCGCGCCATAAGCCTGCGCCGCAGGGCTTAAGGCATCGCTCGTCCCGCCTCGTTCACGACGATGAGAGGCGCGCGTCAGATTGAGGATTTCCCGCGTCACCCCATGCATATGAACGGCCAAAGACACGCCGCCATAAAAAACCAGCGCAAGGCGAAGCTCAACCTGCTTCATTTCCGCTGACGTTCGCTGCGCAGACGCCCCCAGTAATCAAGCCGCTTACGAATTTCACGCTCAAACCCGCGCTCCGGCGGATCGTAAAAATTCATACGCCCCAAGTCTTCCGGAAAGTAATCCTGACCCGAGAAACCATCGGGAGCATCATGATCATATTGGTAGCCAGCGCCGTACCCTTCGGCCTTCATCAATTTTGTCGGCGCGTTGAGAATATGTTTGGGCGGAAGCAGGGAGCCATTTGATTTCGCCGTGGCGAGCGCCGCTTTATAAGCCTTGTAAACGCCGTTAGACTTGGGAGCGGTGGCCAGATAAACCGCGCATTGGGCCAGAGCCAGTTCGCCTTCAGGCGAGCCAAGCATTTGATATGCGTCGCGCGCGGCGTTGGCTTGAACAATAGCTTGAGGGTCCGCCAAGCCGATATCCTCCACCGCCATGCGGATAAGGCGGCGCGCGATATACAGCGGGTCTTCACCGCCATCCAGCATTCGACACATCCAATAGAGCGCCGCGTCCGCGTCAGAGCCGCGAATGGACTTATGCAAAGCGGAAATCAGATTATAATGGCCGTCTTGCGACTTATCGTAAACGGGAGCCCGGCGATGGACAATTTCCTGAAGCCGCTCAGCGTCGAACACTTCATCTTCGCTTGCCGCGCGCCACACGTCCTCCGCCAAGGTCAAGGCGGCGCGACCATCGCCGTCCGCCATGCGGATCAAGACAGCTCGCGCCGCCTCATCCAGCGGCAATGGGCGTTGCTCACGTTCCTCCGCCCGAGCCAGCAATTGAGCAAGCCCCTCCTGATTGAGCGAATGGAATGTCATCACATGCGCGCGCGACAAGAGAGCGGCGTTCAGCTCAAAGCTCGGGTTCTCAGTGGTCGCGCCGATCAATGTGATTGTGCCGTCTTCCATCACCGGCAAAAAACTATCCTGCTGCGCCCGGTTGAAACGATGAATCTCATCCACGAACAACAAAGTGCCACGTCCGCTCAAACGCCGCGCCCGCGCCCGTTCAAAAAGTTTCTTGAGGTCGGCGACCCCAGAAAAAATCGCCGAGGTTTGTTCAAAATCAAGATCCGTCGCATCCGCCAAAAGCCGCGCGACCGTGGTCTTTCCCGTACCTGGCGGCCCCCAGAACACCAGCGACCCCAGCGTTCTGGTGCGCAACATGCGCGTCAGAACGCCCTCCGGGCCCAGCACATGATCTTGTCCCACGACTTCGGAAAGCGTCTCTGGGCGCAACCGGTCCGCCAGCGGTCTCGATTCGAGTGAATTCAAGCCCGAAGCGGTGAAAAGATCCGAAGACATCAAAACATCCAATATCAACCGCGCAAGGCAAACCTCAACACACGGTCTCCGCGTTTAAACTCTATGCGCCAAAGACGAGGTTTCGCGCGCGAGAGAGCCTCCAGCGACTTGGTGTCGCCAACAGGTTTCTCATTCACCTGCAGGATGATGTCTCCTGATTGGAAGCCAACACGCTCGCCACTGGATCCCCCGTCGACCTCCATAACAACCACCCCGCGCGCCATCATATCAACACGCAATTCTTCCGCAACCGCCGGGGAGAGGTTGGCCACCGTCAGCCCCTCAAATGGCGAACGCCCCTTCAGAACGCGCGTATCCCGCGGCACGTCTTCAGGCGCCTCCACAAGCTTGATGGAAACATCCACCTGTCTTCCATTGCGGTGGAGGGTGAATTGGGAAACGCCGCCAATCGGTTGCGTCGCAAAGCGATATCCAAAACTGTCCGGATCCGCCACCTCGCTCTCGCCAACTTTGAGAATGAGATCCCCTACCCGCAAGCCGGCCAGCTCAGCCGGGCTTCCTTTTGACACGCCAGTAATCAATACCCCGCGTGGCCTGTCCAGCTCCATCGCCTCGGCGATATCCGCGCTCACCGCCTGCACGCTGGCGCCAAGCCATGGACGACGAACCATGCCGCCATTCTCAGCTGCCTGAACGACAAAACGCACCATATTTGCAGGTATCGCAAAGCCAATGCCGTTTGAGCCGCCCGAGCGCGAGAAAATCGCCGTGTTAATCCCCACAAGCCGGCCGTGCATATCCACAAGCGCCCCGCCGGAGTTGCCCGGATTAATAGCCGCATCCGTTTGAATGAAGAACTGATAATCGGTGACGCCGACCCGGGTGCGCGCCAACGCCGACACAATTCCTTGAGTAACGGTCTGGCCCACGCCAAAGGGATTGCCGATCGCCAGCACAATATCGCCGACCTTCAATTCATCGGAATCAGAAAAAGCCACGCTTGGAAAGTTTTGCGTCCTCTCATCTTCCGGAACATTTATTTTCAAGATCGCCAAGTCAGTTCGCTCATCCTTGAGCACGACGTCGGCGTCGAATTCACGCCGATCAGCCAAAGCCACACGCACTTCATCGGCGCCCTTGATGACGTGATTATTGGTGACCACCAAACCGTCAGAGGCGATGATCACTCCCGATCCCAGTGAAGATTGCACTCTCTCGCGCGGTCGCCCCATATCCGGCGCGCCACGCCCAAAAAAACGGCGGAAAAACGGATCGTCCAGAAAAGGCGAACGCGCGCGCTGACGCACGGTTCGGCTAGCGTAAACATTGACGACCGCAGGTCCAATCTTTTCTACGATAGGCGAGAAAGACAATTGCATTTGCGCTGAAGTCTCAGGGATGACGCGTTCTTGGCCCACCACATTGGGCGTTGAAGCGAAAAACGCCATCGCCGCAACCAAGCCCGCCGCCGGAGCAAATGCATAGAGCCTTTTCAAAGATCTGGAAGCGAGCAGATATGATTTCTTCATCCGTACATCCTCTTCGGCGCCGCAATTTAATTTTAACTCTTAGCTACCTTGCAAAGCGGTCTCACAAAGTGAGCGCATCCGCAATAGGCGGCGACGTCACATTTTCGCCAAGTCCTATGAAATGAAAAAGGACAACGCCAATATTATGGCGCCGTCCTTCGCAGATTAGAAATTATAGAGTCCGCTCCGAAAGAAAGTTCGGAGCGTTTTTTTTGAAAATCAGGCCGAGCGAACCTGAGACAGAAAGCCGCGCACTTCTTCGTCAAGGCTGTTGGCCTGAGTCGATAGCGCCGTCGCCGCCGAAACGAAGTTTTGAGCCGCCGTTGTGGTCTGCTCCGTGGCGGAGCGAACGTCAGTCATGTCGGAGCTCACCGTCGTCGTTCCAGCCGCAGCGCGCTGAGTGTTGTCGACGATGCCTTGGGTCGCGGCGCTTTGCTCTTCAACAGCGGAGGAAACCTCCGTTACGGACGTGGTGATTTCAGTGATTGTTTTCTGAATATCGGCAATCGCGTTCACCGCGTCCTCCGTCGCCCCGCGAATTGCGTCAATCTGCTCCTGAATTTCACCTGTGGCGCGGCCAGTCTGAGCCGCCAGTTCTTTCACTTCGCTGGCCACAACGGCGAAACCGCGACCCGCGTCGCCGGCGCGCGCCGCCTCAATGGTGGCGTTCAACGCCAGAAGGTTGGTCTGATCGGCAATCGCGCTAATCAGCGTCACGACCTCGCCAATACGATCCGCCGCCTCGGCAAGAGAGCGAACCGTGGTGTTCGTCGCCTCGGCCCGAGCTGTGGCGGACTGCGCAACCATGGCCGAGCGAGCGATCAACTCAGAAATTTGCGTGATCGAACTGAACAACTGGTCAGAAGCGGCGGCAATCATCTGCACCTCTTCCATGGTGCGATTGGACAGCTCCGTAGCACGCTCCGAGCGTGATCCAGCCGTATCGGTCAGACCGCGCATTTCCTCGGCCGACTCCATCAAATTGGTGGCGGATTCGCGCACAGTCGACACGACCTGCCCAACAGAAGCTTCAAATTCAGCGGCCAACTCACTCAACATCGCCTGGCGGCGCTCAGACTCGCTACGCGCATTTTCCGCGTCAATCGCCGCGCGCCGCTCCTGATCCTCCACCGCGTTTTGACGAATTTGAACGACAGCTTGCCCGATCTCACCGATCTCGTCACCCCGCTCCGCCGCTTTGATTTCAGTCGACAGATTACCGGAAGCGATGGCTCGCAGAGCAACCACAAGCGTCGTCAGAGGACGCGTAACGCTGCGAGAGAACAAGAGCGCAATGACAGTGGCGACCCCAACCGTCACCAAGGTGCCAAGGATCATGTTCCAGCGCATGGTGTCGACGCTTTTCATTGTTTCTTCAACAGTGCGCTCAGCCACCACCGACCAATCACGGCCAAGAAACGAAAGTGGATAGGCGTAAACAAGCCGGTCAACGCCGTCAGCGCCAACGCCGACGCCATTGCCCATGGATCCGCCAATCGCCGTATTCACAGCGTCATAATCGACGCTTTCAACCAGAGCCGTGGGAACGGAGGCCAGAGGCATGTTGCTCAAAACGCGACCGTTATCGCCGGCAAGGAACACCTGACCAGTTTCGCCAAGACCATCGCGGTCGGCCAGCACAGCGTCGAAAAACCCGACGTCAAGACGAATGACGACGACCCCAGCCGCATCAGTCGCCCCCGTCTTATTTAGGTAAACAGGTTCGGCGAGAAACATGCTGCGATAGTCAGCGCCATTATTATAGGTGCTGAAATCAATAGAAAACTGCTCCCCCTCAGGGGCCTTGATAGCGGTGTTAAAAGCGGCGCTCAGTCCTGTTTCAGCAATCCCTTCGCTGCTGACGGAGCTTAAAAACTCACCACTCTTCGTGACGCTGTAAACAATGACTCCATCGGCGTTCAACACGTAAATGTCGCCATACCCACCATTTTTCCACGACGACAGGAACGCCTGATGAATCTCCAAATGACGCCAGGAGTAGACCGTTTTATTTCCTTCTCCTGAGAGCTCACTACGTTGTTCGGGCGTGCTACCCTCCGCCTGGAAATACTCGCGAAGCGCCGGCTCATCTGCTTGCAGACTATCAAGAGACTGATTGAGAGTGGTGAGCGCGAGAACAACTCCCCCACCGGACGCCATATTAGACAAATCCGCGCGAACGCTATCCAGTTTGGCGTTCATCAGATCGGTACGCGCCCTGGCCAGCATGCCAAGCTCTCCGGTGGCGGCCTTTTCCAAACCCGCCTGACCGTTCAAATACCCAATCACGCCAACCGCGCAACAGGCTGCCAATGTCAACCCAACCATCAAAACCGGTAATATTATTGAAAGCCGAAACACCCGATTTCTCCGATGATTCAACCCTGACGCTACCATGTTCATAGGAAGCTCCCCAAGCTGCACACTTTAAAATTGAGCTTATTAACGCTTGAGGCCGTTAATTTTGCGATAATTTTAGGCAGTGAAATAAAAAAAGGGCAGCCCTACGGCCGCCCTAATCAATAATGCGAAAAAAGTAACTTACGCAACGGCGGCGGCTTCTTCGCTAACGCCAGCGCGCGCACGATCTTCAGCGCCTTTTGCCTCAACGTCGCGATCAACAAATTCGATCACAGCCAGCGGCGCATTGTCCCCGTGGCGAAAGCCAGCCTTGAGAACGCGCGTGTAACCGCCATTACGTTCCTGATAGCGACCTGCGAGGGAGTCAAACAGCTTGCGAACCATCTCAACGTCGCGAATTTGCGAAATCGCCTGACGACGAGAATGCAGATCTCCGCGCTTGCTGAGGGTTACGAGCTTTTCAACGATAGGGCGAAGTTCTTTCGCCTTTGGCAAGGTTGTAACAATCTGCTCATGCTTGATGAGCGAAGCTGCCATATTCGCAAACATCGCTTTGCGATGACTGGAAGTACGGTTGAGCTTGCGGCCGCGATTCGCGTGGCGCATGGCCCTCTCCTTTTTCTAAGATGGCGATCCCAAAGGCCGCCGCTTGTTTTCATGATCGACGGAAAGCCGTCAGTACTGATGATCTTCGTAGCGCTTAGCAAGCTCATCGATGTTCTCGGGCGGCCAATTCGCCACTTCCATACCCAAATGCAGACCCATCTGAGCAAGAACTTCTTTGATTTCATTAAGCGATTTACGACCGAAATTCGGCGTACGCAGCATCTCCGCTTCCGTCTTCTGAATCAGATCGCCAATATAAACGATATTGTCGTTCTTGAGACAGTTGGCGGAACGAACGGACAGCTCCAATTCATCGACCTTCTTGAGAAGGGCCGGATTGAACGCAAGTTCAGGAACGCTTTCGTCCTTAACTTCACGCTGCGGCTCTTCAAAATTGACGAAGATGGAAAGCTGATCCTGCAGAATGCGCGCTGCGTAAGCGACAGCGTCTTCTGGCTTGATCGACCCATCGGTTTCCAAAGTAAGCGTCAGCTTGTCATAGTCGAGAACTTGCCCCTCGCGGGTGTTCTCAACCTTGTAAGAGACCTTCTTCACCGGCGAGTAAAGACTATCGATTGGAATGAGGCCAATCGGCGCGTCTTCCGGACGGTTACGGTCTGCGGCGACATAGCCCTTGCCGACATTAACCGTGAACTCCATTCTGATCTCAGCGCCCTCATCAAGGGTGCAAAGAACCAAATCAGGGTTCAACACTTCAATATCGCCGACAGTTTGAATGTCGCCCGCAGTCACAACGCCGGGCCCCTGCTTACGCACAACCATGCGCTTAGGGCCTTCGCCCTGCATGCGCAACGACGTTTCCTTGATGTTCAAAATGATGTCCGTGACATCTTCCCGAACACCGGGGATCGACGAAAACTCATGCAGCACGCCATCAATTTGGACCGCGGTGACCGCAGCGCCTTGAAGCGAGGAAAGCAGAATGCGGCGAAGCGCATTCCCAAGAGTAAGACCATAACCACGCTCAAGCGGCTCGGCGATAACCGAACCATTGAACCGAGGATTATAGCCAGACTTCACTTCCAGCTTTGTGGGCTTGATCAGTTCTTGCCAGTTTTTTTGTATAGTCACAGTGTCCCCCTTCGGCTATCCCGTCGAAACGCAAGCGCCTCAACCATTCGTCGCCATGGGAAAAAGACAGCGCTGACGTAAAGTCAGACGCGGCGGCGTTTGCGCGGACGGCACCCGTTATGCGGAATTGGCGTCACATCTCTGATCGACGTGATCAAAAATCCGGCGGCCTGAAGGGCGCGGAGTGCGGATTCACGTCCAGAACCTGGACCGCGAACCTCAACTTCCAATGTGCGCATACCATGTTCCGTCGCTTTCCGGGCGGCGTCTTCAGCGGCGACCTGCGCAGCATAAGGAGTGGACTTACGTGACCCCTTAAAGCCTAGCGCGCCAGCCGAAGACCAGGAGATCGCATTGCCCTGAGCGTCGGTGATGGTGATCATTGTGTTGTTGAACGTGGAGTTCACATGGGCGACGCCCGACGAAATATTTTTACGCTCGCGACGACGCACGCGCGTTGCTTCTTTAGCCATTCGTTATCCTAACTTCGATCTCTTCACCGCCGTGAGACCGGCGGCTCCACCGGAACAATCGCCGGAAATTACTTCTTCTTACCGGCGATCGCCTTAGCAGGCCCCTTACGGGTGCGTGCATTTGTGTGCGTGCGCTGACCGCGAACGGGCAGACCGCGACGGTGACGCAAACCACGGTAACAACCAAGGTCCATCAAACGCTTGATATTCATGGAAGTGTCACGACGAAGGTCGCCTTCAACCATGTAATCGGCATCGATAGTTTCACGGATCGCCAATACTTCCGCATCGGACAATTCATTGACGCGACGTTCCGGAGCGATATTCACCTTGGTGATGATCTCTTCCGCCAACTTCTGGCCAATGCCATGAATGTACTGCAGCGCGATCAATACGCGCTTGTTCGTCGGGATGTTGACGCCAGCAATACGGGCCACGTTATTCTCTCCTTCTCAGCGATGGATCTCCACATCGCCGTGCATAAATATCTGAGTAATTCCAAACACGCCAAAAAGACCGGCCCGGAATCTCTCAAAAGAAACCGGCGCCAATCGCGATATAGTTGCGATGTGCGCCGGCATATAACGGATTCTTTAACGCAATGCAAGTTAATAGGCCTTATCAGGCCGTAACTGCTGCTTTCAGGATTCCATCAATATCATCCGCCACTTTAGAAATAGACTGCATCCCATCAACAGATTTCAACAGTCCCAGCTCTTCATAGTAACGGGTCAGGGGCGCGGTTTGCTCCCGATAAACGGACAAACGTTTCTTCAACGTTTGCGCATTGTCATCGGCCCGTGCGCCATCAGTTTCTTTAGAACGGGTTTCAATTCGCCCGAGCAAAGCTTCTTCGTCCACCTTCAACTCAACAACGGCGTCGAGGCGAAGCGACTTGTTCTTCAACAGTTCTTGTAGCGCGTCGGCTTGAGCGATCGTGCGCGGGAAGCCATCAAGAATGAACCCCCGGGCGCAATCGTCTTCGTCAATGCGGTTCGAAATGATCGCGACCATGATTTCATCAGAAACCAAATCACCGCGGTCCATTATTTCCTTGGCTTTCAGTCCAACTTCATCGCCGCTGGCTACCGCCGCGCGCAACATATCCCCAGTGGAAAGTTGAACAATCCGATGTTTTTCTACAAGCCGAGCCGCTTGGGTCCCCTTCCCTGCGCCGGGCGGGCCGAGCAATATCAATCTCATTTACGTTTCCCCCTGAGTTTCGCTTTCTTAACCAGCCCTTCATATTGATGCGCAAGCAAATGTCCCTGGATCTGCGAAACAGTATCCATCGTCACGCTCACCACAATCAGAAGCGATGTTCCACCGAAATAGAACGGAACGCCGGTCGCGGAAATGAGAAATTCGGGTAATAGGCAAACCAGAATAATATAGACAGCGCCAGCCACGGTGATTCGGGTCAAAACAAAATCAATGTATTGAGCCGTGCGCTCTCCAGGACGAATACCCGGAATGAAGCCACCATGTTTTTTCAGATTGTCCGCTGTATCCGACGGATTGAACACAATCGCCGTATAGAAAAAGCAGAAAAAACCGATCAAAGTCGCATAAAGCACCATGTATAATGGTTGCCCATGCCCAAGCAACGCCGTGATGGTGGTGATCCACCCCGATGCGTCAGCGCCAGCCGACATGCTCGCCACAGTCGCAGGAACCAAGAGCAGCGACGATGCGAAAATCGGAGGAATAACCCCGGCGGTGTTCAGCTTCAAAGGCAGGAAAGAAGTGTTGCCTTCGAACATCCGATTGCCCATTTGGCGCTTTGGATATTGAATCAACAGACGCCGCTGCGCTCTTTCCATAAAGACAATGACCGCGATCACGACCACCGACAAAATAATCACCGCAAGAATGATCGGCGTGGCGAGAGCACCTTGACGGCCCAACTCCAAAGTCGAAACCAGAGCGCTAGGCAATCCTGCGACAATGCCGGCGAAAATGATCAACGAGATACCGTTACCAATGCCGCGAGACGTGATTTGCTCGCCAAGCCACATCAGGAACATTGTTCCGCCTACAAGCGAAATAACCGTCGAAATACGGAAGAATATTCCCGGATCCGAGACCACGTTCGTAGCGGCCTCCAAACCTACGGCGATCCCATAAGATTGAAAAATCGCCAACACCACGGTTCCATACCGAGTGTATTGATTGATCACCTTACGGCCCTGCTCCCCCTCTTTTTTCAATTGCTCAAGCGAGGGAACCACCGAAGTCATCAACTGAATGATGATCGAGGCCGAAATATACGGCATAATCCCGAGCGCCAGGATCGCCATACGCTCCACAGCGCCGCCGGAAAACATATTGAACAGGCCAATCACGCCCTGCTGCGCCTGACCAAAGGCCTGAGCGAAAGCGGCGGGATTGATCCCAGGGAGCGGAATATAAGTTCCGAGCCGATATACAAGAAGCGCACCCAGTGTAAACCAGATACGCTTCTTTAGCTCCTCAGCTTTAGAAAAAGCGGAGAAATTTAGATTTGACGCTAGCTGTTCGGCCGCCGATGCCATGCCGTACTCCGGTCGATATTCACCAACTAATTGGAAAGTAACTCAGGCCTATTCGGCCTGAGTTCCAAGAAGCGTGACTTTTCCGCCAGCCTTGTTGACTGCTTCAACTGCAGCCTTCGACGCGCCAGCAATTTCAAATGTCACTCCAGTCGTCAACTCGCCGTCGGCAAGCAAACGAACGCCGTCTTTGACGCGCTTCACGACGCCGGCCGCCTTCAGGCTTTCGACAGTCACTGTTTCAGCAGCGTCAAGTTTGCCGGCTTCAATAGCCTGCTGAACGCGACCAAGAGAAACAACATTATAGGATTTCGCGAAAATATTCGTAAAACCGCGCTTTGGAAGGCGACGATGCAATGGCATCTGACCACCTTCAAATCCTTTAATTGCAACGCCGGAACGGGACTTTTGACCCTTGACGCCGCGTCCGCCAGTTTTGCCTTTGCCGGAACCGATACCTCGGCCTACCCGCATACGCTCCTTGACGGCGCCGGGATTATCCCGGATTTCGTTGAGCTTCATTTCGTCTCTCCCGGATCTCTTACGCTTCGTCGACGATGCGCACGAGATGCTGGACCTTACGGATCATGCCGCGCACTTCAGGAGTATCCTTCAGTGTAGAACGGCGGTGCATCTTGTTGAGCCCGAGGCCGATAAGCGTAGCACGCTGATCGGCGGGCCGGCGGATCGGGCTACCGACCTGCTCGACCGTCACGGTTTCTTCAGTGTTCGCCATGGAACCAAACCCTCGATCTAAATGGTGCCTGCAACTACCAAGGTCAAGCCTCGGCAGCCGCAGGAGTTGCCTCATCATTGTCGCGACGACGCGCCTGCAAGGTCGAAACCTTAAGGCCGCGTCGAGCCGCAACCGAACGAGGGCTGTCTTCTTGCTTCAAGGCTTCGAAAGTCGCGCGAACCATGTTGTATGGGTTCGAAGTGCCAAGAGACTTGGCCACGACGTCCTGAACGCCCAGTGTTTCAAAAACCGCGCGCATCGGACCGCCGGCGATAATGCCGGTACCAGCCGGAGCCGCCCGCAAAATAACCTTACCAGCGCCATGCTGTCCTTCGACATCATGATGCAACGTCCGGCCCTCACGAAGCGGAACACGCACCATAGTGCGTTTCGCTGCTTCCGTCGCCTTGCGGATCGCCTCAGGCACCTCACGCGCCTTGCCGTGACCAAAGCCAACGCGGCCTTTCTGGTCGCCGACGACGACGAGCGCGGCAAATCCAAACCGACGGCCGCCCTTAACCACTTTCGCGACGCGGTTAATGTGAACAAGCTTGTCGACAAACTCGCTGTCGCGCTCTTCACGCTCCCGCATGTCCTGTCTCGCCATAATCTTCGTCTTCCGTTCTTAAGTGCGTCTAGAAACGCCGATCAGAATTCCAACCCGCCTTCGCGAGCTGCATCGGCCAGCGCCTTAACGCGCCCATGATACATGTAACCGCCACGGTCAAATACAACCTGCTTAACGCCAGCTGCAATAGCCCGCTCGGCAAGGAGCTTACCAACTGCTTCCGCAGCGCTCTTGTCCGCACCGGTTTTCAAAGCAGACTTCATGTCCTTTTCGATTGTCGACGCGGCGACGAGCGTTAAGCCCTTCGTATCATCGATAATCTGAGCATAAATCTGCTTGGACGAACGGAAAACCGACAGACGCGGCCGGCCGTTTGCGACCTTTTTGATCGAACGACGCACGCGAGCGCGACGACGTTCGTAAAGTGTATTGCCCTTCGACATTGACCGGCCCGTCACTTCTTCTTGCCTTCCTTACGAACGATGAACTCATCCGCATAACGAATGCCCTTGCCTTTATACGGCTCCGGCGGACGGAACTCACGAATATTCGCAGCGACCTGACCGACCTGTTGCTTGTCGATGCCAGAGATGTGAATTTCGGTAGGCTTAGGGCACTTGACTTCAATTCCTTCTGGAATCGGGAAGTGCACTTCATGCGAGAGACCAAGCGCAAGCTGCAAGCTCTTTGAGCCCTGCATCTGCGCACGATAACCAACGCCGGTAATTTCGAGCTTTTTCTCGAAACCATTCGTCACGCCGGAAATCAAATTTGACACTATTGTGCGGCTCATGCCCCACATCGCCCGCGCATCTTTAGAATCGTCGCGCGGATCGACTTTAATGCCACCTTCAGTCATTTCAGCCAGAACGTGATCAGCGAGCACACAAGACATTACGCCTTTAGGCCCCTTCACTTCTACCGTCTGGCCATTGATCGTTGCCGTTACCCCGCTTGGCACGGGGACTGGCTTTTTGCCAATTCGAGACATGTGACCAACCTTAACGGTTTAAATTCAACACAAAGGCCTTCGCCGCATCAGAAGATGCGGCAAAGAACCTCACCACCAACATTCTTATCACGTGCGTCATGATCGCTCATGACGCCCTGAGGCGTTGAAAGTATAGAAACCCCAAGCCCATTCTTTACGTGAGGAATGTTCTTAACAGAGGAATACACCCGACGGCCCGGTTTGGAAACCCGTTGAATGGTCCGAATTACCGGTTCCCCATCAAAATATTTCAGTTCAATCTCTAGTTCCGACTTCCCGCCATCATATTCAACGGTCGTGTAACCGCGAATATATCCTTCGGTAGCCAGTACGTCGAGAACTCGCGCACGCAACTTCGACGCAGGCGAAGAGACTTTCGTCTTCCGACGCATCTGAGCGTTACGGATCCGGGTGAGCATATCACCCAAGGGATCTGACATAGACATCGGCGCCTCTCCTTACCAGCTCGACTTGACCAGGCCGGGGATCATCCCCATGTTGCCCAGTTCACGGAGCGCAATACGCGACATCTTAAGTTTCCGGTAGAAACCACGTGGACGTCCCGTTACTTCACACCGGTTACGCACCCGGTTTGGAGCCGAATTGCGGGGAAGCTTGGCTAATTTCAGCCGTGCGTTGAACCGCTCTTCAAGCGAAAGACTTTCGTCTTTCGCCATTGCTTTAAGCTCTGCGCGCTTGCCGGCGTATTTTTCTACGAGACGCTCGCGCCGCTTGTTCTTCTCGATCGCGCTCTTTTTCGCCATCGTTGATCCTCGTTCCTTTCCCGCTTACCGCTTACTTGCGAAACGGGAAGTTGAACGCGCGCAGCAGTTCGCGCGCCTCGTCATCGGTTTTCGCCGTAGTGCAAACCACGACATCCATGCCCCACATCTGATCGACTTTATCGTATTCGATTTCAGGGAACACAATGTGTTCTTTGATCCCCATGGCGTAGTTGCCACGGCCATCAAAGCTTTTAGGATTCAACCCGCGAAAGTCCCGAACGCGAGGAAGAGCAATCGTGATCAAACGATCAAGAAACTCATACATCCGCGCGCCGCGCAAAGTCACCTTAGCGCCTAGTGGCATGCCTTCGCGAACCTTAAAGGTCGCAATTGATTTGCTCGCCTTCGTGATCACAGGCTTCTGACCCGCGATAGCGGCGAGATCCGCAGCTGCGATCTTCGCTTTTTTCGAGTCCGCCACAGCTTCACCGACGCCCATATTCAGAACGATCTTTTCGATCATCGGAATTTGCATAGGGTTGGTGTAGTTGAACTTCTCTTGAAGCCCTTTACGGACAACGTCCTGATATTGGGTCTTGAGACGCGGAGTTACATTAGTTTCAGCCATCGATCAGATCTCCCGAACGCTTGGCGACCCGAACGCGCGTTCCATCGTCATTGGTCTTGAACCCAACTCTTGAAGGTTTTCCATCCTTCGGGTCCGCAATAGCGATGTTAGACACATGTATCGGAGCTTCTTTTGTAATAATGCCACCTTCGCTCTGAGCGGTCTGGCGTTGGTGACGACGCACCAGATTAACGCCACGCACAACAGCGCGATTTTCATCAGGAAGCATTTGTACAATCTCGCCGGTCTTGCCCTTGTCGCGACCGGAAAGCACGACTACTTTGTCGCCCTTTTTAATTTTCGCGGCCATTTTAGAGCACCTCCGGAGCGAGCGAAATAACCTTCATATGGTTTTTCGCGCGCAGTTCGCGCGGAACCGGGCCAAATATACGGGTGCCGACCGGTTCCTTATTGTTATTTACCAGCACCGCTGCATTGCGGTCGAAGCGGATCACGCTGCCGTCGGGACGACGAATATCTTTCGCCGTGCGCACAACAACCGCCTTCATCACATCGCCCTTCTTCACACGGCCACGCGGATTTGCCTCTTTCACGCTAACGACAATAATATCGCCAACGCTCGCATATTTCCGCTTGGAGCCGCCGAGCACTTTGATGCACATGACACGACGGGCGCCGGAATTATCCGCCACGTCGAGGTTTGTTTGCATCTGAATCATGACAGGCCGCCTTATTCTTGTTTCGGCGCGCCATTATCACGCGCCGGATGCTCACCTTAGTTCGCAGTCGAATTTTCGACTACAATCCAACGTTTATTCTTTGAAATCGGCGCACATTCTTCAATTTGAACTGTGTCGCCAACCTTGTGAGTATTCTGTTCATCATGCGCCCGATATTTCTTTGAGCGGCGCACAACCTTTTTCAGCAGCGGGTGCGTGAAACGACGTTCGATACGCACCGTAACCGTCTTTTCATTGGCATCGCTGACCACGACGCCCTGAAGTATACGTTTCGGCATCGTTGTCTCCTTAAGCGGTCTCAATCACACGCTTTTCGCGTATGATTGTCTGTATACGCGCGATATCACGGCGAATTTGCCGGACACGCGCTGTGTTTTCGAGCTGCCCCGTCGCCCGTTGAAAGCGCAGATTAAACTGCTCCTTCTTCAGAACTTCGAGCTCTGTCGCGAGCTCGTCGGGGGTTTTAGCCCGGACATCAGTTGCCTTCATGGCGTTGCTCTCCTCGAACCCAGCGTTATTCGGCGATGCGCTGGACGAAGCGGCATTTGATCGGCAGCTTTGCAGCAGCCAGTCGCATTGCTTCGCGTGCGATCTCTTCCGAGACGCCATCGATCTCGAACATCACCCGACCGGGTTTTACCCTGCACGCCCAAAAATCAGGCGAGCCTTTACCTTTACCCATGCGGACTTCCGTTGGTTTCGAAGAAACCGGAACATCCGGGAAAATTCTAATCCACACACGGCCCGCACGTTTCATATGACGGGTCATGGCACGACGGGCCGCCTCAATCTGGCGTGCTGTCACACGCTCCGGCTCCGCCGCCTTCAAACCAAAGGCGCCGAAATTGAGGTCCGTACCGCCTTTGGCTAAGCCATGGATGCGGCCCTTGTGCTGCTTGCGGAACTTAGTTCGCTTTGGTTGCAGCATCTTGTCTCTCTCGTCTTATCAAAAATCCTCGCGCGTCGGCCGCCAATCAGGCGGCGCGATCGCGATCACCTCGATCCCGGCGTCCACCGCCTTGACCGGACTCAGCAGCTTCACTTGCTTTGCGCTCAGAAGCCATTGGATCATGCTCGAGGATTTCTCCTTTGAAGATCCAGACCTTTACGCCGCACGCGCCGTAAGCGGTATGCGCCGTTGCCGTGCCATAGTCAATGTCGGCGCGCAGCGTATGTAGTGGAACGCGACCTTCGCGATACCATTCAATACGCGCGATTTCAGCGCCGCCAAGACGTCCACCGCAGTTGATCCGAATGCCTTGCGCGCCCAGACGCATGGCAGACTGAACAGCCCGCTTCATGGCCCGACGAAACGCGACGCGACGTTCGAGTTGCTGAGCAATGGAGGCGGCGACCAATTGAGCGTCAACTTCCGGCTTACGCACTTCAACAATGTTGATGTGCACTTCGGAGTCCGTCAGATTAGCCAACGCTTTGCGCAGCTTTTCAATGTCCGCGCCCTTTTTACCGATCACTACACCTGGACGACCAGAGTGAATGGTGACGCGGCATTTCTTGTGCGGACGCTCAATGACAACCTTAGAAATCGCAGCCTGCTTCAGTTCCTTGAGCAGATATTCGCGAATGCGAAAATCTTCATGGAGAAGCGCGCCGTATTCCCCTTTATCCGCGTACCAACGCGAATTCCAGGTGCGGTTGACGCCGAGCCGCAGGCCGATCGGATTAGCTTTCTGACCCATCAGGCAGTCTCCTCGGATTCACGCACGACAATCGTCAGATTGGAGAATGGCTTCTCAATCCGGCCGACGCGGCCACGGGCGCGCGGCTGAAACCGCTTGATTACGAACGCCTTACCAACATGCGCTTCTGCGACAACCAGGTTGTCGACATCCAGATCGTGATTGTTTTCCGCATTTGCAATCGCCGACATCAAAGTCTTTTTGACGTCATCTGCAATGCGCTTACGAGAAAACGTAAGATCGGAAAGTGCTGGTCCGACCTTTTTACCACGGATCGTAGCCGCGACGAGGTTCAGCTTGCGCGGGGAAACGCGCAACATGCGGCACACCGCCTTCGCCTCGTTCTCGGCGAGCACCCGCTCACGCTTCGGCTTGCCCATTTTTATTTCCTCTTCGCCTTTTTGTCAGCGCCATGGCCGTAATAGGTCCGGGACGGTGAAAACTCACCGAACTTATGACCGATCATGTCCTCTGACACCAACACAGGAATGTGCTTCTGGCCGTTATAAACGCCGAAGGTCAATCCTACGAATTGAGGCAGAATGGTTGAACGACGGCTCCAGGTCTTAATAACTTCATTACGACCGGATTCGCGAACTTTTTCTGCCTTCTTCAGGATGAAGCCATCGACAAACGGGCCCTTCCAAACAGAACGTGTCATGGTGGGTCCCTTTACTTCTTACGCGCGTGACGGCTACGAACAATGAACTTGTCCGTCTGCTTGTTCCGCCGCGTACGCTTACCCTTGGTTGGCTTACCCCATGGCGTCACTGGGTGACGACCACCGGATGTCCGACCTTCACCACCACCGTGGGGGTGATCGACCGGGTTCATCGCAACACCGCGAACATGCGGACGACGTCCCAGCCAGCGCGAACGACCAGCCTTACCGAGATTAATATTCGAGTGATCCTGATTGGACACGGCGCCGACCGAGGCCATGCAGGTCCCCAGAATGCGACGTTGTTCACCAGAATTCAAACGAATGATCGTATAGCCTTGATCACGACCAACAATCTGAGCGTAAGCGCCAGCTGAGCGTGCGATCTGCGCGCCTTTGCCTGGCTTCAACTCAAGATTATGAACAATCGTTCCAACCGGAATCGATTGTAGCAACATTGCGTTACCCGGCTTCACGTCAACCGACTCGCCTGCGATGATCTTATCACCTTGAGCAAGACGCTGAGGCGCCAAAATATACGCAAGTTCACCGTCGTCATATTTGATCAGAGCAATGAATGCAGTCCGGTTAGGATCGTATTCAAGCCGCTCAACCGTGCCGCTAACATCAAACTTACGACGCTTGAAGTCAACGATTCGGTAAGTCCGCTTGTGTCCGCCGCCACGGTTAGGCGAGGTCAAACGACCCGTATTGTTACGACCGCCTGACTTTGAAAGGCCTTCGGTCAACTTCTTGACCGGCTTACCCTTCCAAAGCCCCGAACGCTCAACCTGAACCAACTGACGCCGGCCAGGAGATGTCGGATTAAAGGTCTTTAGTGCCATTTTATCCTTCTCCGCCTACAGGCCCGTCGTCACATCGATGGAGTCGCCGTCCTGCAAAGTCACGACCGCTTTTTTAACGTCTGACTGTTGGCCCAAACGACCCTTGAAGCGCTTTACCTTGCCCTTGCGGACCAAAGTGTTGACCGCTGTCACCTTGACGCCGAATAGCGTTTCAACAGCTGCCTTGATTTCGGGCTTGGTCGCCGTCGCCGCCACCTTGAAGACCACCTTGTTCTCTTCAGAAGCAAGGGTAGCCTTCTCAGTGATAACCGGCGACACGATAATGTCAAAATGCTTGAGGTCCGTCATTTAAACCGCTCCTCCAGCGCCGACACGGCAGCTTTGGTGAGAACCAAAGTTTCACGCCGCAAAATGTCGTAGACGTTTATGCCTTGAACGGGCAGAACATCCACAAGCGGAATGTTGCGCGCCGCAAGCTGGAACCCTTGATCCACCAAAGCGCCGTCAATGACGAGCGCATTGGCCAAACCAAGCTTTCCAAAGCTTTCGATCAAAGCTTTCGTCTTACCGTCCGCCTTCGCATCGTCAACGATGATCAGGTTTTCAGATTTCAACTTGGCCGAAAGTGCGTGACGCAAACCAAGTCCGCGAACTTTCTTAGGAAGTTCGATCGCATGGTCCCGCAGGACAGGCCCGAAAGCCCGCCCGCCACCACGAAACTGCGGAGCCTTACGGTTACCGTGACGTGCGCCGCCGGTGCCCTTCTGCTTCACGAATTTCTTGGTTGTCCCGTTCACTTCCGAACGGCCAAGTGTTTTATGCGTGCCAGCTTGACGTTTCGCCAACTGCCACTTGACAACGCGCTGGATAAGATCTGCGCGCGGATCGAGACCAAAGATCTCATCCGACACCGTGATCGAACCCGCGGCAGCGCCGTCGAGGGTCTTTACCTCGAGTTCCATCACTCGCTCTCCTTCCCGGCGACGGCTACTTCAGCCGCGTTGCCAATCTTGAAGGCGCCTGGTATTGGCGCGTCAGACGGCAAAGCCTTCTTAACCGCGTCACGAACCAGGATCCATCCGCCCTTTGAGCCAGGAACCGAGCCTTCAATCATGATCAAGCCGCGTTCAATGTCCGTGCGAACAACTTTGAGATTCTGAGTGGTCACCCGCTCATCACCCATGTGCCCGGCCATTTTCTTGCCCTTGAACACTTTACCCGGATCCTGACACTGACCGGTCGAACCATGCGAACGGTGCGAGATCGAGTTACCATGGGATGCGCGACCGCCCCCAAAGTTGTGACGCTTCATCACACCGGCAAAACCTTTACCGATAGACGTACCCGTCACGTCAACGAACTGACCTTCAAGGAAGTGGTTGGCGGTAATTTCCGCGCCCACGTCAATGAGGTTGTCCTTCGACACCCGGAACTCGGCCATTTTACGCTTGGCCTCGACCTTGGCGACCGCGAAATGTCCGCGAAGCGCCTTTGGCGTGTTTTTCACCTTGGCTGCGCCAACACCAACTTGCAGTGCGACGTAACCGTTCTTTTCTTCTGTACGATGAGCAACTACCTGACAGTTTTCCAACTGCAGAACCGTTACCGGAACGTGCTCACCCGCATCATTATAGATGCGTGTCATACCCATTTTTTTTGCGATCACTCCAGAACGCATCGGCGTGTCCCCTTGTGAATCGCCCTAGAGCTTGATCTCGACGTCAACACCAGCAGCCAGATCGAGCTTCATTAGGGCATCGACGGTCTGTGGAGTCGGATCAACAATGTCGAGTACGCGTTTATGCGTGCGCATCTCGAGCTGGTCTCGGCTTTTTTTATCGATATGCGGACCGCGAAGCACTGTGTACTTCTCAATCCGCGTTGGTAGCGGCACTGGTCCGCGCACTTGTGCACCGGTCCGCTTCGCCGTGTTTACGATCTCGCGCGTAGAGGCGTCGAGAACACGGTGGTCGAATGCCTTTAGGCGGATCCGAATATTTTGACCGTTCATGTCTCAGTCCCCGATAGACGGCGGCGTATGCGATTATCGCACACGCCTCTCGTCCTTGGCTTACTCTATGATTTCGGCGACAACGCCAGCGCCGACGGTACGACCGCCTTCACGAATAGCGAAACGCAGCCCGTCTTCCATCGCGATCGGAACGATCAACTCGACGGAAACAGAAACG
>JBLXBZ010000012.1:0-64065 GCA_048265185.1 Stappiaceae bacterium
TGGCGGGCGGAGGAACAATCCCGCCCGTGCCCAAAACCGGTTCGCCGATAAAGGCCGCCACCGTCTCCGGTCCTTCGGCGAGGATCATTTTCTCCAGATTATCCGCGCATTGCGTCGCGAATTCCTCTTCCGTCTGCCTGCGGTCCTCGCGGCGATAGTAATAGGGAGCGTCCGTATGCAAAATCGGCGCACGCGGCAGATCAAACGCTTTATGGAACAGCTCTAGCCCGGTCAATGAGCCCGTCATTACACCAGACCCATGATAGCCGCGCCAGCGAGAGATGATTTTCTTTTTCTCCGGACGACCGAGAATATTATTGTAATACCATACCAACTTAATATTGGTCTCATTAGCGTCAGAACCGGAAAGACCGTAATAAACCCGGCACATATGATCCTGAGCCCGATCAATGATCATTTTCGACAAAGTGATCGCAGCTTCTGACCCATGCCCCACATAGGCGTGATAATAGGCGAGCTTTTTCGCCTGTTCGCCAATGGCGTCGGCGATTTTATCGCGCCCGTAACCAACGTTGACGCAATAAAGACCGGCAAAGGCGTCGAGGCTTTTATTGCCGTCACGGTCCACAATATAAACGCCCTCACCGCCTTCAATCACCCGGTTAGGCGTATCGCCATGGGCGTGGCCTGCCATATGAGTCGACGGATGAAAAAAGTGATCCCGATCCCATTTGCTAAGTTGGTCATTCGTCAACATTATTTATGCTCCGTGATTAAAAGATAGAGTTGGGAAAAGCGCCAAACGCCAAGCGTCTCTCAAGCCATGTCAACGCAGATATATTTGAGACTTGTGAACTCTTCCATTCCCTGACGCCCTCCTTCCCGACCAAGACCGGACATTTTTACCCCGCCAAAGGGAATAGGCGCGCCAGTGATTTTCACCCGATTCACCGCGACCATACCGAACTCCAACGCATTCGCCACGCGCCGCGCGCGGGCGCCGTCATTCGTCAACAAATAGGCCACAAGTCCATAATCCGTTGAATTGGCGGCGCGAACGACAGCGTCTTCATCCGAAAACCGCTGGAAGGCCGCCACGGGGCCAAAAGTTTCTTCACGCCAGATCAGCGCGTCGTCCGGCACGTCGCACAGCACCGTTGGCCGATAAAACAAGCTACCGGGAGAGTAGCGAGAGCCGCCGCACACTAGCTTCGCCCCGCGCGCAAGCGCGTCGCGCACCTGCTCTTCAACCTTCGCCACAGCGCGTTCATGCATGAGAGGTCCAATATCCACATCCGCATCAAAACCATGCCCAAGACGCATGGCCTGCGTTTTCTCGGCGAATTTCGCGACAAACTGATCATGAATTTTCTCATGAAGGAACATTCGGTTCGCCGCCAAACAATCCTGCCCTGACGTTGCGAATTTCGCCGAGAGCGCAACGTCAGCCGCCTTGTCGACGTCAATATCGTCAAAAGCGATCAACGGGGCGTGACCGCCAAGCTCCATCACCAGTTTTTTCATGGTGCCTACGCATTGACGCGCGATCAACACGCCAATTTCCGTGGAGCCGGTAAAACTCATAGCCCGCACTCTTGGGTCAGCGCATAGTTGCCCCACAAGCGGCGAGGCCTCGCCAGTGACGACGTTAAACGCCCCGGCGGGCAAGCCGGCGCGATCAGCTAGCTCAGCCAAAGCCAGGGCGGAAAATGGTGTTTGCGACGATGGATGAACCACGCAAACACAACCGGCGGCTAGAGCGGCGGCGGCTTTTCGAGTGATCATCGCCGTGGGAAAATTCCACGGGGTCACCAGACCTACAACGCCCAATGGCGCACGCGTCACCTCCATCGCCGCTTCAGGCAAATGGCTCGAAACGCTCTCGACATTGCAACGCTTCGCCTCTTCCCCATACCATTCGACAAAAGACGCTGCGTAATCGATTTCCCCAAGAGACTCCGACAAGGGCTTGCCTTGCTCCAGCGTCATCAGGACGGCCAGATCCTGCTTGTTCTCAATGATAAGCTCGTGCCAACGAGCGAGAGATTTTGCGCGCTCTTGCGGCAAGAGCCGCGACCAGCAAGAAAAACACTCGGCGGCCGCGTCAATGGCCTGCGTCACGTCGTCCGCCGCCAAAGAGGCTACAGAACCAATGAATGCGCCATTCCCCGGATCCGTGACCGGAATCACCGCGCCGCTACGCGCCGCTGTCCATTTACCCCCCACGTAGGCCATTTCACGCAAAAGCCTTGGATCGACCAAACGGTTCAGGTCGGCGGTCCTTTCCTGACGAACTGCTCTCGCTTCCATAGCATGCCTCTTTGGTTATTGGAGAAAACGCTCAAAAAAAGCGCTACAGCGTCTCAATTTCTAGAGTTTAGACAGGCGACGAAGCATTATACGGTCGCCATTGTGAGGCTAACGATGACAGGAAGCGCGGAAAGAGTGTCTCCAAATCCGGGTCAGGAAAAAGAAAAATCAACCAGCAGATGAAAAACACATAGAGAAACTATCTTATTCATCATTCAAAAGAGGGACTACTACGTCCAGTGATGGATATTTATTCTGCTTAACGCGCTTTGTCACAACGTAGGTAAAATAGCGATCAATGCCAATTTCGGCCTCTAACAGCCTATCCACCATCCTCTGATAGGCGTCTACGTCCCGCACGACAATTTTCAACAGGTAGTCCACGCCGCCGCCGACCGCCCAACACTCCACAATCTCTCCCGCCTCGCCAATAAAGCTTTCAAAGACGTGGAAATCCCGCTGCTTGTGCGCCCCCAAAGTAACTTCCATGAATATGGTCGTCGTCGACACCAGACGGCTCAAGGCTATTTCAGCTTGATATCCTTTAATAACGCCTGCTTTTTCAAGACGTTGCAACCTTTGCCAGCAGGGCGTAGGGGAGAGATTCACACGCGCCGCCAACGCAAGTTTCGTGATCCGCCCCTCTTTTTGAAGAATTTCAAGGATCCGCAAATCAATCGCGTCGATTTTCAACCCGGGCGTCACAATCTCATCCTCCGCTTTATCTGTCACACAGTGATATCATGACAATGGGCTTGTCAATTGTCATGATTATGTGGAGACTGCAAACATGACAATAAAGGCAACGGCTGTGTGGACACCTGACAAAACGTCACTTAAGCGTCCCGTTTATATTTCACTCATCGCGCAGATAAGCGAAGCTATTCGTGAAGGAAAGCTGCGCAGCGGCGACCGGCTTCCCACTCACAGGGAACTGGCCTTTGAACTAAACGTCAGCGTCCAAACCGTCAGCCGCGCCTATGAAGGCTTGGTGAAACGAGGATTGATCGCCGGCTCCGTCGGCCGGGGGACCTATGTGCTGGAAACGCGAGGCGAAACACAAACGCCCTATCTACCCACTCGTCCCGGCGAATCGCTCATTGATTTTTCAATTCAAAAACCGATCAGCGACAAGCGGCATCAAGAAGCGGTCCGCAGAGCTTTAGCGCAACTGCATACAGATATATCGCTTGAACGCATCTTCGCCTTCCGCCCCAATATTGCGCTCGACGCCCACAAGCAAGCGGCCCTTCCTTGGCTTTTAAGTTGCGGCGTTCAATGCCCAAGCGAGAATATACTCGTCACCAACGGAGCGACGGCAGGCCTCAACGTCGCCTTTCTCTGCGTCGCGCGCTCCGGCTCCGCCATCGCCGCCGAACCTCTCGTGCATCACGCCATCATACCTCTGGCCAATTATCTCGGATTAGAAATGATCCCTGTGGCGTCCGACCATGAAGGCATGCTTCCCGAAGCGCTGCAGTCGACCTGTGAAAGCAAGGACATTTGCGCCATTTTTTGCACGCCGAACGCCAGCAATCCTCGCGCCGCGGTCATGAGCGAAGGGCGGCGCGAACAAATTGCGAAAATCGCCCGAAAGAACAATCAAACTCTCATTGAAGATGACGCATGGGGACCTCTGCCAGGCAACAACATGCCGCCCCTATGGAGCTTCGCTCCCGATAACACCATCTATATCACCAGCCTCACCAAATGCCTGATGCCAGCCTTGCGCATCGGTTATCTCGTCGCGCCGCCGCAATTAGTCGCGCCGGCGCGAAACCGCCATCTCGTCACAAACTGGATGGCTTCAACGCTGCTCGCCGATATCGCCCAAACTCTCTTACAGTCAGGCGAAGCGCAAGACCTCCTCACCTGGCAGCGCGAGCAGCTCTATCGGCGCAACGCCCTCGCCTCCGCGCGCCTGATGGGCCTGCGCCATCACAGTCATCCCTTTGGGCTTCATATATGGCTACCGATTCCTCAACAGTGGCGGGAAGATCAATTCGTCGCTCAAGCCCGCGCCTCCGGCGTCGCCTTAGCCCCCTCAGCTCCCTTCATGATTTCGCCCAGCGAACCACAAGGGGCCGGTTTCGTCAGGGCCTCAATCGGCGCGCCGAGCGACGCCAATTTTGATCGCGGCCTCACGATACTACGCAACCTTATCGCCAGCGAGCCTGAACCGATGTTGATGGCGTTTTAAAAACAATTGTACTGATTTAATATTTTCATTGACGGAGTAATGTAATGATTTCATGCTCCACAACAACAAGGACAAAGTCCACTGGGGAAGCAATTTGCCATGGGTCAACCCATTATTGAAATCAATCAGATTTCCAAGAGCTTCGGCTCGCTTGAAGTTTTGAAAGAATTAAGTTTCACGGTTCAACCGGGAGAAAAGCTGGCCTTGATTGGCCCTTCCGGTTCTGGAAAAACCACGATTCTGCGAATTCTCATGACTTTGGAGACCATTAACAACGGCACGATCCGGGTTGATGGAGATTATCTCTGGCACATGGAGAAAAATGGCGTTCTGGGACCCGCCGATGAAAAACATCTCCACACCATGCGCGAGAAGATCGGCATGGTGTTTCAGCACTTCAATCTATTCCCTCATAAAACGGTCATGCAAAATGTGACGCTCGCGCCGATTTTGGTGCAGAAAAAATCAAAAGCGGACGCCGAAGCCCACGCCATGAAACTTCTCGAAATGGTGGGGATGGCGGAAAAGGCCGACGCCAAACCGGCGCAATTGTCCGGGGGACAAAAACAACGCGTCGCTATCGCCCGCGCGCTCGCTCTTCAACCCAAAATCATGTTATTCGACGAAGTCACATCCGCGCTTGACCCGGAACTTGTTGAAGAAGTTTTAAACGTCATGCGACGCCTCGCTAACGAAACAGATATGACCATGCTGCTCGTAACCCATGAAATGGGTTTCGCTCATGACTTCGCCGACAGAGTCCTGTTTTTCGACAAAGGCCGCATCGTCGAACAAGGACGTCCCCAAGATATTTTCAAAAACCCGAAAGAAGAACGCACGCAAGCGTTCCTGAAAAAGATCGTAGCGGCGGGTCATCAGATCTAGAGCCTTCCAGAACGGCTACGGCGTTTCTGGCCGGAAACCCCGGGCGGGGTTATTCCGAGAATTCAGGCTCTATCTGAAAATCATGCGCCGTCTCAAAATTTACAGGCGGCGGCGACTTCGAAGTTGCGGTCACCAAAATCGGTCGTCGGACATAAAGGCCGAACAGTTCGTTTTTCCAATCACAGGCCAGATAAAACAGGCCTGAAACATACATAACCTTAGGGGGTTCAAACAAATGAACGTTTTGAAATCACTCAGCTCCAGTTTAAGCGCGTCAGCTCTCACTCTTGCTCTCGCAGTGACGGCCATCGCAAGCGCGCCGCAAACCGCCAGCGCAGATGAAGCGCTGGACAAATTGAAAGAACAGGGTTTTGCCCGCATCGCCATCGCCAATGAACCGCCATGGACCGAAGTGAAGGCCAGCGGCGAAGTCACAGGCGCAGGACCGGAAGTCGCTCGCGCTGTTTTGAAAAAAATGGGCGTGGACGACGTGGTCGCGTCAATTTCAGAGTATGGCGCCATGATCCCCGGCTTGCAGGCCGGACGCTTTGACATGGTGGCTGCCGGTCTGTTCATGAAGCCTGAGCGTTGCGCGGCGGTGTCATATTCCGAGCCGGACCTTTGCGACGCTGAAAGCTTCATGATCAAGAAGGGTAACCCCACCGGGGTGAAGTCTTTCAAGGACGTTGCAGAAAAAGGCGTTAAAATCGGCGTCGTCGGCGGCGGCACGGAAGAAAAGCTGGCGATTGAAGCCGGCGTTGAGCGCGCAAACATCGTTGTCGTTCCAGATCCGCAATCAGGCACGAAAATGCTGCAAGACGGCCGTATTGACGTCTACGCCCTGCCCGTTCTGTCAATTTCCGATCTCTTAAAGAAGGCCGATGACGCAAACCTTGAAATGTTTGCTCCGGTTGAAAATACGCCGATTTACTGCGCCGGCGTCGCTTTCCGCAAGCAAGACACAGCCTTGCGCGACGCCTATGACAAAGTGCTGGCCGAGATGAAGGCCTCCGGCGAATTCGCCAAGATCGTCGAGCCTTTCGGCTACTCTGCGGAAGCTGCGATGCAAACTAACCGCGAAAAACTTTGCGGCGGACCTAACTAAGCAACATTTTTCCCGGGGATGAAGCTTCATTCCCGGGAACTTCAACACCATCCGGCGTACGCGTCGTTTCAACTTAGATCACCACCACGGAGTTACCCCAATAGGGTTTCATCCGGCGGTAGCTTGGCAAGGGGCATTCTCTCATGTCGCAATGGAGCGGCTATCTTGATCTGATATTTGCAGGCGCATTAGTCACGATCCAGCTCACGCTCGCAGGCTGCGCGTTGGCCTTTGTCATGTCCTTTATCGGCGGCTTGGCCCGACTGTCTCGCTTTGCCGCGGTAAGAGCGCTTGCCACCTGCTACATTGAGTTTTTTCGCGGAACGTCAATTTTCGTTCAATTATTCTGGGCGTATTTCGTTCTGCCGCTGATCGGCGTTCCAATTACGCCATGGCAGGCAGGCGTTCTGGCTCTTGGATTGAACATTGGCGCCTATGGCTCCGAAGTGGTTCGCGGAGCCGTCGTGTCAATCGACAAGGGACAGAAAGAAGCGGGCATAGCCCTCAATCTGACCTCCTGGCAGCGCATGCGATATATCATCTTGCCGCAAGCCTTTGTGCGAATGCTCCCAACTTTTAACAACAATGCGATTGAGCTTTTGAAGGGAACGGCGATCGTTTCGCTGATTTCACTCTCAGACATGACTTTCCAGGCTCAGGTCGTTCGCGCGCAGACCGGAAACACCGCCGTGCCGTTTCTAACAATTCTGATCCTCTACTACCTCATCGCCAGCGTTATCAGTTTCTCGATCCGTCGTTTGGAAAACCATCTTTCCAAAGGGCTGGACGTAAACAAAGCTTAGGAGCTGAAACATGGAATGGGACTGGAATTTCGCTCTGCAAATCTTGCCGACATTGCTTGAGGGGCTGGTGATCACGATTGAGGCGACTCTGCTCGGATCCGCAGTCGCCATGGTGATCGGCCTTCTCTTCGCCATAGCCAGACGATCAAGCAATAAATTCATTTCATGGCCGGTGGCCTTCTTCGTCGACTTCATTCGCGGCACGCCGCTACTGGTTCAGCTCTATTTTCTATTTTACATTCTGCCTAATCTCGGTGTTTTGCTCAGCCCGCTGGTAGCTGGCGTCATTGGGCTGGGATTGCATTACGGCACTTACACCGCGGAAGTTTATCGCGGCGGGATCGATAATGTCTCGCGCGGTCAATGGGAGGCTTCCAAGGCCATCAATCTAACGCCATGGCACACATGGACCGCAGTCATATTACCGCAGGCGCTTCCGCCCATGTTGCCGGCCTTGGCGAATTACTTCATCGCCATGTTCAAAGAAACGCCCCTGCTTTCGGCGATCACCGTGCTTGAACTAATGAACCAAGCGCGCTCCGTCGCCAATCTCAACTACCGCTACCTTGAGCCCATGACCATGGTTGGCGTCTTCTTTCTGATTGTTTCCGTGCCCTCCGTCATTTTGCTGCGTCATTTGGAAAAACGCTTCAAAGTGCAAAATGGTTAGTATCCGCCATGGAAAATTTTCCAGTTACGCAGTTGCCCTCCCCGCCGCTGCTTGCAAAAAAAGACATGAAACGCATCGGCTTGGTGCTGCTTGAAACGGATTTGACCAGCGAACGAGATTTCGCTCGTCTCATTTCCGCAGGACCAGCCGGCGACATTGTGGGTTTGCACTGCAACCGTATTCCTTTCGCCAACCCGACCTCGCCGGAAAACCTGCGCGCCATGGCGCCCGATCTTGGCCGGGTCGCCGCCGGCATTGTTCCAGACCAAGCTCTTGACGTGGTTTATTTCAGCTGCACCTCCGCATCCGTCGCCATTGGCGACGATGAAGTGGCGCGCGCGATCAACACGGGCAAACCAGACGCGAAGATCGTAACGCCGGCGATGGCGGCGCGGGCGGCGTTCAAAGCTCTGGGCGTGCGGAAAATATCTCTTCTCACTCCTTATCTATTGGAAACCGCCCTGCCTATGGCGCGTTACTTTGAAACGAATGGGTTGGAGGTGGCCAATCTTTGCTACTTCAATATGGCGGATGACCGTGAGATGGCGCGGGTGCGCAAAGACGCCATATTGCAGGCCGCGCGCGAAGCCATCCATAAAGACGCTCAAGGCCTATTCATATCTTGCACTGCGCTGCCAGCAGCGGAATGCGTCGCTGAACTGGAGCAGGAACTGGGCCTGCCAGTGGTCACCAGCAATCTGGCGGGGGCCTGGCTAACCCTGCGCAAAGCCGGCCTCGACCATGAAGCGCCGGAGTTTGGCCGCCTTTTTTCTCTTCCCGCTCCAGCCACGGTATAATCCCATGTCCTATTCATCTCCTGACATGTCAACGATTCTCATGGCGCGTAAACGCCTGGCGGGAAAGCTCGTCAAAACGCCCGTGAAACAATCGAATAGTCTCTCACAAAAGACCGGCGCGGACGTTTGGCTGAAATGCGAGCACCACCAGAAAACCGGGTCTTTTAAATTTCGCGGCGCGCTCAACGCCGTTTTAAATCTCGACGAGGCCCAAAAGGCCAAGGGCGTGGTCGGCGTCTCCACTGGCAACCACGGACGTGGGTTGGCGCATGCGGCAAAACTTAGCGGCGTAGCCTGCGTCATCTGCATGTCAAAGCTGGTTCCAGCCAACAAGGTGGACGGCATTCGCTCTGAAGGCGCAAACGTGCGCATTATTGGCGAAAGTCAAGATGAGGCTCAAATTGAAGTTGATCGCTTGGTGAGAGAAGAAGGCATGACCATGCTTCCTCCTTTTGACCATAGCGACATCATTTCCGGACAAGGCACGCTTGGACTGGAAATGCTAGAAGAGCTTCCCCGGACTGAAACTCTGATCATCCCCCTTTCCGGCGGCGGATTGATCTCCGGCGTCGCCATCGCCGCAAAAGCGCTAAACCCGAAAATTCGCGTCATTGGCGTAAGCATGGAGCGCGGCGCCGCCATGCACGCCAGCCAGACGGCGGGCAAACCAGTCGAAGTGGAAGAATTACAAACTCTGGCGGATTCTCTGGGCGGTGGAATTGGCCTCGACAATCGCCACACCTTTCATCTCGTCCGTGAGCTGGTCGATGATATTATTCTTCTAGACGAAGATGAAATCGCCGCCGGCCTCGCCCATGCCTATTGGCGTGAAAATGAAGTGGTCGAAGGCAGCGGCTCTGTCGCCATCGGCGCCATTCTCGCTGACAAGATTGATATTTCAGGCCCGACCCTTTGCCTTCTTTCAGGCAAGAATATCGATATGAAACTGCATCATCAGATCATCTCACAAATTCTTTCAAACGGTGGAACGGGGGCGTGATTCATGGCGAAAATTCGCATTTTGACCGAAGCGGACATTCGCAAATTCGTCGCTCTCGACCTCGAGGCCGTCGCCTGTATTGAAAACGCGTTTGACGCTTTGGCGACGCAACCGGTGGTGATGCCGCCAATCCTTCGTCTCGATATTCATGAATTCAACGGCGAAGTTGACGTTAAAACCGCTTATGTTCCCGGTCTTGACAGCTTCGCCATCAAGGTGAGCCCAGGTTTTTTCGATAATCCCAAACTTGGCCTTCCCAGCGTCAATGGAATGATGATGGCGTTATCCGCCAAAACCGGACTATTGGAAGCGCTGCTGCTCGACAATGGTTATTTGACGGATGTGCGCACGGCCGCCGCTGGCGCGGTGGCCGCTCGTCACCTCGCCCGCGCCGACGCGTCATGCGCCGCGATTATAGGCGCAGGCATGCAAGCGGCCCTTCAACTTGAAGCTCTGACGTTGGTGCGCCCAATCACAAAAGCCATAATTTGGGGGCGTGATCCAGCCAAAGGAAAAATCTTGGCGGAAAACCTCGGCCAGCGTTTGAAAATCGACGTCAGTTTTGCGCAAGACCCTCGTACGGCGATCAAAGGCGCCGACATCATCGTCACCACGACGCCAGCCACCGAACCTTTGCTAGAGGCCTCATGGATCGAAGCCGGCCAACACCTCACCGCCATGGGGTCCGACGCGGAACACAAGAATGAAATCGACCCCAAAATGGTCGCGCGCGCCGACCTCTACGTGGCCGACAGCCTCTCCCAAACACGCCGTCTGGGAGAATTACATCACGCCATCGCGAAAAACTTCATAAAGCCTGACACGCTCTTCGCCGAACTTGGCGACATTATCTCCACGCAACGCGTAGGGCGAACAAACGACAACCAGATTACCTATTGCGATCTGACCGGAACGGGTGTGCAGGACACCGCAATCGCCACCCATGCGCTCCTGCGCGCAACATCCGAAAACGCTGGTCTTTCTCTTGAAAACTGACCCGACCACCCGCGGCCGATATCGGCCCACTCAGGACGCAGACCATGACAGAGGTCACTTTAAACTTCTCACGTGAAGAATACGCCGAGCGGCTGGCTAAAGTCCGAAAATCCATGGAAAAAAGCGGTTTGGACGTTCTGATCATATCAGATCCGTCAAATATGGCGTGGTTGACCGGCTATGACGGCTGGTCCTTTTACGTTCACCAATGCGTGGTGGTTACGCCGGACGGCGAACCACTGTGGTATGGCCGCTCGCAAGACGCTAATGGCGCATTGCGCACATCTTATCTGAGCGAAGAAAATATTCTTTTTTATCCTGACCAATATGTGCAATCGACAGAATGTCATCCCATGGATTTGCTGTCGCAGATGCTCACGGATCGGGGGTATGGCGACCATCACATCGGGCTGGAGCTGGATAATTACTATTTCTCGGCGGCCGCCTATATGTCTTTATTGAACTATATGCCAAACGCCACGTTCAAAGACGCCACCGCATTGGTCAACTGGGAGCGGGCGGTCAAATCGACGACTGAACTTAGCTACATGCGCCAAGCGGCGCGCATCACGGAAGCGATACACGCGCGTATCCGGGAGAAAGCGGTCGTTGGACTGCGTAAATGCGATCTGGTCGCTGAAATTTATGACGCTGGAGTTCGCGGCGTCGACGGCATGGGGGGGGACTACCCGGCCATCGTCCCCTTGTTGCCATCGGGCGAAGACGCCTCGGCGCCGCATCTGACATGGGACGACAAGCCCTTGAAACGCGGCGAAGGCACTTTCTTTGAAGTGTCCGGGTGTTTTAAACGCTACCATGCCCCCTTATCGCGCACGATTTTCCTCGGCGACCCGCCGCAACATTTCCTCGACGCCGAAAAAGCCGTCTTGGAGGGAATGGACGCTGGTCTGGAGGCGGCGCGCGCGGGAAACGCCTGCGAAGATATCGCCAATGCGTTTTTCGCAGTACTCAACCGCTACGGCTTCATCAAAGACAACCGCACGGGCTACCCGATTGGCCTGTCTTATCCGCCTGACTGGGGAGAGCGGACCATGAGCCTGCGTCCCGGCGACCGCACCGAGCTAAAACCCGGCATGACCTTTCATTTCATGACCGGCTTGTGGATGGACAGTTGGGGCATCGAGATCACCGAGAGCATCGCCATCACTGAAGGAGAGGTCTCCGTTCTCGCCAATGTTCCGCGCCAATTGTTCGTAAAGGACTGATCCCGCATGCATACTCACGTAACGCTTCCAGATAACCCGATCAGCTCCACCGTTCCCTTTGACGAAGACGGCGCGCATCACGGGCATCTGCGCCTTCCCTATTCACGCGACGACAGCGCATGGGGGTCCGTCATGATCCCCATTACGGTGATCCGCAACGGCCCCGGACAAACGGCTTTATTGACCGGAGGAAACCATGGCGATGAATATGAAGGCCCGGTGGCCCTATTCGATCTGGCGAACACTTTAAAGCCTGAAGACGTTGATGGCCGAGTGATTATCGCGCCTGCGATGAATTACCCCGCTTTCCGTAGCGCCAGCCGCACCTCGCCCATCGACAAATACAATCTCAACCGAACCTTCCCCGGCCACCCGGGCGGCTCCGTCACGGAAAAGATCGCCGATTATTTCGAGCGCACCCTTCTGCCCATGGCCGATTACGTGCTGGATATCCATTCAGGCGGCAAGACTCTGGACTTCATCCCATTCGCCGCTGCCCATGTTCTCCCGGACAAAACGCAAGAGGCGCGCTGCGTCGCCGCAATGCACGCCTTCAACGCCCCCTATTCCATGATGCTTCTGGAGATAGATAATGTGGGCATGTATGACACGGCGGCGGAAAACCAAGGTAAAGTATTCATTTCCACGGAAGTTGGCGGCGGGGGAACCTCCACCGCCCGCTCATGCGCAATTACCAAACGCGGCGTCGCCAATTTCCTCAAACACTGCGAAATCATGAAAGGCGAGCCGGAAATCAGAGACAGCGTCGCGCTCGATATTCCCGATATGAACTGCTACGTTTTCTGCGAGCATGAAGGTTTGGTGGAGCCAGTCGTGGACCTGGGCGAACCCGTCAACGTCGGAGATGTCGTCGCCTTGATTCACTCGGTGGAGCGCACTGGCGTCAGGCCATTTGAATACAGGGCTCAGAGAGATGGATTGCTGGCGGCGCGCCATTTCCCCGGGCTGGTCAAAATTGGCGACTGCCTCGCGGTTCTGGCCGTTCCAGCTTAAACCCAGCGGAGACTTTTCCGTTTCGAGAATAAATCGTGAAAGTCTCCTCTTCGAACCCTATTCAAAGTTTCGTGATTACGGAATAGAATTTGTTTTACAAAGACAAACGCTGCTAGACTGGATCGAGCCACAATGTCCTGAGGAGGTTACCCATGACGCATAAAACTGTTTCGGCTATCGCGCTGGCAATGATCATCACCGCATCTTCGGCCAGCGCCGCCGACCCTGTGACCACTCGGCAGGACATTATGAAATCCGTGGGCGCGGCGACCGGAACGCTTGGGAAAATGGTCAAAGGCGAAATCCCCTATGACCCGATCAGCGCCGAACTCGCCGTGAGACTGCTGTTCACCGCAGGCGTGGCCTTTCCAACGCAGTTCCCCGAAGGTTCCGACGCGGGCGATACGGAGGCCAGCCCGAAAATCTGGGAAAACAAGGCGGAGTTCGATAAAATTTCCGCCGATTTCGCCGGCGCGGCGCTCGCCGCCATTCCAGCATCAAAAAATGGCCTGGACAGCTTGAAAGGTTCATTCGGCTCCATTGCGAAAAACTGCAAAGCCTGTCACCAAGAATTTCGCGCCAAGAAAAACTAAACCATGTTCAAGCGCCTCATCATCAGCGGCGGCGTAATCGCCCTTATGGCTGGAGCTGGTCTTTGGATCACCCGGCCCATTTCGATTCCGCCGGCGGCGCTTCCTAACCATACGCCGGATCTGGCCAATGGCGAGGTTCTATTCTGGGAAGGCGGCTGCGCTTCCTGTCATGCAGCGCCAGGCGCGAAAGGCGACGACAAGCTCCTTCTAAGCGGAGGTCTTGAACTCCCCACGCCCTTTGGAACCTTTCGCGCGCCCAATCTTTCGCCCTCCAAAACGGAAGGCGTCGGCGGATGGAGCCAAGCGGATTTCGTCACCGCCATGGTGGAAGGCTCTTCCCCGGAAAACACTCATTACTATCCCGCCTTCCCCTATACGTCCTACACGAACATGACGCTGACGGATTTAATGGATCTCAAGGCGTTTCTCGACACTTTGCCGGTTTCAGACAACCATGTGGCCGAACATGACATCCCCTTTCCGTTCTCAATTCGCGCGGGTCTCGGCATTTGGAAGTTGCTCTACCTGAACACAGGCCCCTTTAAGCCACACCCACAATGGAGCGAGGAGATCAATCGCGGAGCCTATCTCGTGGAAGGTCCGGGGCATTGCGCTGAATGCCATACGCCGCGTGACTTCATGGGCGGCTTGCAATTGTCCAAATGGCTCTCTGGCGCTCCCAGCCCGCATGGCGAGGGCATTGTCCCCAATATCACCCCTTCCGCGGAAGGCTTGAGCGACTGGAGCGCGAAAGACATCAGCTATTATTTGGAGACAGGCTTCACGCCTGATTTTGATTCGGTAGGTGGAAGCATGACTTCGGTGCAGGAAAACTGGGCCAAAGCGCCGCCTGAGGATCGTGCTACGCTTGCCGCCTATTTAAAGAGCATCCCTCCGTTAAGCGCCAAAGAGCAATAACGATTTAATAGCTAAATCAATGAAATGTAGTATGTCCTACAGACAACGGACATTTCCAATTAAGGCGCGCCGTGCTACGCCCCTTGCGGAGAAAACGCATGGCCAAGTCATTTGACAAAATCGAAAAACTCGCCTTCGTGTCCAGCGACACGCAGGACGCCAAGCATGCTCACGCACAGCTAGAGCGACTTTATGGTTCTCACTCCCCTGTAGAGGCCGACGCGATCGTCGCCCTTGGCGGAGACGGCCTGATGTTGCAGACGCTTCATAGTTTCATCAACGCCAATAAACCGATTTATGGAATGAACCGTGGTTCAGTTGGCTTTTTGATGAATGAATACAAAGAAGAAAATCTTCTTGAGCGAATGCGCGCGGCAGACGTAACGAAAATCCGTCCCTTGATGATGGAGGCAAAAGACACCGAAGGTAAGACGCATCTCGCCCGGGCCATCAATGAAGTTTCCTTGCTGCGCCAGACCAATCAAGCCGCCAATCTCAGAATCACCGTCGATGGACATGTTCGGCTTGATGAACTTGTTTGCGACGGCGTTCTCGTCGCCACCCCCGCTGGCAGCACCGCCTATAATCTTTCCGCCCACGGCCCTATTTTACCAATTTACGCGCCGCTCCTTGCGCTAACGCCGATCAGCGCCTTTCGACCACGACGATGGCGCGGCGCCCTGCTTCCAAACCGCGCATCGGTGAAAATCGACATTATCGACGGCGTAAAACGTCCGGTCAGCGCCGCCGCTGACCATACTGAAATCCGCAATGTCACCAGCGTCGCCGTGCGGGAAGACCCACGCTCTAAAAGTTTAATCATGTTCGATGCGCATCATGGATGGGATGAACGTATTTTGACGGAAATGTTTCGTTATTGAATAGCGGCGCTGGCGTCAATCAGGCATAATTACAGCGTCGGCCAGATCTGCGCTGGCTCCGACACGCAATTGCAACCGCACATCCTTTTACGCAGAACAGCGCAAGGACCTTAAAATGCAATCGGCGCCGGAGGAAGAAAATAAACCAAGCGAATTGCTAAAGCCTCCGTTTGATTTACGCAAAAAGGTTCGAATTCTAAGCAAACGCGAAGCCGCGCAATTCGACCCTGTTGAAGCTGCGGAGAAAGCGTTGCAAAAACTCTCCGTCGAATTCAATCATTGGATGCATGAAGAAGTCGATACCCTGCGGCGAATCTGGCGTTCCTCCGATCCGCACGCACTGACGAACGAACAATGTTTTCAGCTCATGCGCGAAGCGCACGACATCAAAGGACAAGCGGCGACTTTCGGCTATCCTCTGGTTGGAGCAGTTGCGGCTAGCCTTTGCTTTTTACTGGAACACGTGAAACCCGCCGCATCGCTGCCCTTGACGCTGGTCGGACAACACATAGACGCGATCAGCGCCATGGTGAAAGAAAACGTGAAATCAGACGATAACCCAACCGCTCAAGCGCTTCTGGACAAATTGACGGAAGCTACGAACACTTTCGTCGCCAACCAGAGCGACGCGTTAAAAGCGGAAAATCAATAAGATCCAGCCTCAAGCCGCGCATAGTCTTTGCTTGAAAGACCGTGCGGCGGAACGCGCGGCAACCATTTCAAGCTTGCGCAGCATTGTCACGAGATCGTCCATTTCTTCTGTAGAACTTTGCTCATAACGCCCTAGAACACGCTCAATCATTCGGCGTGAAACCCAAGGATCGCGCGGATCCAGCCCTTCACTGCGCAATTCACGCCAAACCTCCACGCCAATCATAAATGCAGGGTGAGTTCGCTCAGGCAAACCCGCCTTGGAGAAAAGCGCGCGAACGGAAGCCGAGCGCGCCGCAGAGATTATTCTCGCGACCCTTTCTACCGGCGTATGCGCCAAACGCGCAATCGCAGCTTCAAAAAGAACCATGTTTCCAATGCAAAGGCCGCGCAACAGCAATGAAGCGCTCAACTGCCCCGAGGCCCGCAAATGCTCGACAAGCGCCGCCACTTCTTCCGGCGCCGCCTGCCCCGCCAACGCAAGCGTGCCTTGATCGCGCGCTTCACACATCACGGAATCCATACTGCGCCCACGCAAGCCAAACTGCACCAAAGGGTGGTCGGACAAACAGTCTGTCAGCTGTTTGAGTAATTGTTGGCGTATCTCTAGCGGCGTGTCCGCTCTTGCGAACAATCGATCGCGAATATCCGGTTCATCGCCGAACCGCGCTGCGATGCGCGACATGCTGAAACGTGAAATCATGGCTTTGGGATTATCGAGTAGCGCCGCGCATGTGGCGCGCGAGCCAACCTCCGCCACCGCCCCGCACACCGCGGCCGATACATTTGGCCTTTGCGCAACCGACGCCGGCAACGGTTCTTCGCTCGCAGCGACAAAATCAACGAGTTCCGCATCCGTCAATATAGGCGAGCGCCGCACCACGATAGCGGCGATATCCGTAGCGTCATTGGCGAGTGACAAGATTATGTGGCGCGGCGCTCGCAAACTCCCGCCAAGAGCCTGCGCAAGAGCCAAGCGAACCTGCGGAGCCGGGTCGTCAAGCAGCAACGTCAGCGCGGCTTCCGCCGCCTCGCGCTCTTCCTCGCTCATTGTGGAATAAAGCCACGCCCGCGCCAAAGCCGCCGCCGCTTCCGCGCGTTGCGGCGCCGGCGCCGTTCCAACCCAATCAAGAAATCTGTGAACGATCATTTCAAACCGAAGCTTTCCCGCACCCGCGACAACAATGACACCATCTATTGTGCGACGGAAAGGTTTACGAACGGTTCACCATAATTTTAAACAAAGGACAAATAGATCAATGTAGCGCCGTCAAACCCGTTTACACGGGTGGGAGAATATCCTTGGGCTCCTGAAAGGGGCGGTAATTGAGATAACCGGTCAAATCATGAGGACGGACTGCGCCATTCCCATTCCCTGAGGAAGATGATCTGGTTTGGGCGAGCTGAACCGATGCTTGCGGCTTTTCAGCTCCACTTTCCCCATCTTCCGCCTGAAAAAAATCGTTTGACGCATAAGAGTTCAGGAATGACGCGGCCAAAGTCGTTCCATTGTCGTAAGCTTGATCGCTAAACAAGGCGTGAAACGGCGAGGCGATCGAAGTGGAAACCGCCCAAGCCGAAGTAACGCGGCTGGAAGGATTGGCCATCTTCAAACCGTCTTCGGTCATGGCCAGCGTCGCCACGGGGGCGGACGGAACGTACGCGCGCGCCGGCGTAGGCGACGCCGTTCCCAAATCCGCTCTCGCAATCATCGTGTGAGACGTTCCACCATGTTTGGACACAAGATTGGCGTATACGTCGGCGACGGATTTAGCGCTTCCGTCTTGATTATAAAAAATTGATTGATTGGCCTTGGCTTGCCGCGTAAACACGCTGTCGGCGGAAAGGTTCGGATTATTCTCCGCCAGCGTAATCAATTTGTTCGCGCCGCTGGCGCCCAGAAAATGCGCGATATAAAGCTCGCCGTCATTAGGCTGGCGCCCCAATTTACCCGTAAGGTAATTCGCGTTTTTTTCCGTAAACGCCCCGGCCATCAATGACGCAATTTCAGCGTTGTCCCGCAAGGCTAGAATTTCTTTGCGGATTTGCGGATCGTCGACACGATATTTTCCGCTTCTGGTGCGCGTAATTTGATCGGAATATTTTGAAAGCCCATGCAGAGGACCAGCTTCTTTCATGGTTTCAAGCCATGTGCTTTCAATGAATTGAAACAAACCCGAAGCAGAAGAAGTTTTGGCCTTGGCGTCCTCGTCAAAAGAGGATTCACGAGCGGCGGTTTTAACGAGATAGTCAAACGAAGCGCCCGTAGCACCGTCCGCCGTGCGAAAGGCCTGTTCGATCCGAGACGCGACCGAGGACGTTTCGGCGATTTTCATAGCCCTTCTCCCTCGACACTTGAGAAACTTAACCTTTGTTAAGGATCAACGCGTTTTAGTTAACGAACCGTTAACGAAACGCAAACTAGCGCCAAAACTTGTTGTATTTTGCAAAATACGCCGAAATTTTCGATCTTTAGCCGCAGATACGCACCGTCCAGCCGAGACAAACCTAATCTACCTTGGGACGCTCCAACTGAAACAGTCGATCAATCATCGCATAATCTTTATAGCCAAGACGAGCGAGAGGCTTTAAAGCCGCCACATCAAGGATACCATTTTTCAAAACGCTATCATCAATATGGACCCCAACCACCTGACCAAAAACAACCCAATTGTTTACTGGCTCACCGTTCAAATCATTTAATTGAATGATCTGCAGACGTCGGCACTCCAACGCGACTTTCGCCTCGCCAACACGCGGCGCCTGCACCAATGTCGAGGAAACCGGCGTCAAGCCGGCCTTTTCAAACTCAGAAACTCCCGGCGGAAACGCGCCGGAAGTGCGATTCATAGCATCCTTGAGATCCAACGTCGCCAGATTGCAAACAAAATCACCGCTCGACTCAACATTTGATACTGAATCCTTCCACCCTGTAGAAGAAAACATAACAATGGGGGGAGCGTCCGAAACCCCGTTAAAAAAACTATAGGGCGCCAGATTCGGCGCGCCATTCAGGTCTACCGATGAAATCCAACCGATTGGCCGCGGCGCGACAATCGCTTTAAAGGGATTGTACGGCAAGCCATGGTCGTTTTTGTCGGTAGAATAGAACATATCAGCTTTTTCCCCATTCAGTGGTCAGTTCATCTATATCAGGCCGCGGGCGCTCCGATGGCGGCAAGCTGGGAGTTCCCAAATGAATAAAGCCGGCGAAACGCTCGCCGTCACGCGCACCCAAATAACGAGCGGCGCGTTCGTCAAAAGCCATCCATTCGCTCAGCCATTGACCGGCAAACCCCATAGCGTGCGCGGCAAGCAGCATATTCATGCACACAGCTCCCACCGAAAGCTCTTGCTCCCATAGCGGAATTTTTGGGTGAGGCGCGGTGCTGCTCACAACGCCAATCACCAATGGCGCACGCGCAAAGCGCGTCAACTCTTGCTGACGACGGGCGTCGTCAATAGCCTCACCCGCATCATTTAATAACCCGATCAGCGTCTCGCCAATCTCTCCACATGCTTCCCGGCGATAAATGATGAAGCGCCATGGCGATAGCTTGCCGTGATCTGGAACACGAGCCGCCGCCGTCAAAAGCGTTTTAATCTGTTCAGCGTCAGGAGCCGGTTCGACCAAAGAAAGAGCAGGATGAGAACGACGGGTTAAAAGCAACTCAAGCGCATTATCATTTTCAGGAGAATATGCAGACATTAGAACAAACCACTTCATTGCAGCCCGCTAATCGAACCGGAAGTTTTGCAACATCAGACCATCGACAGCGCGGCGAATTCAGAACGGACAATTTGCAAGATTAGCGATGGAGGCGCAGGTTACCTTGACGCGGCGCTCCAATGGCGGATTGCATTCGTGCCATTGGCGAAATTTCAAGACCGCATTTTAAAAGGCTAACCGATGAGCTTGTCAATGCTTTCCAAACATAAACCAACGATTGGAACAACGCCCTCCCCGCAAAGAATGATAAAGTGACTTGAATTCGCCTGATTTTTAGGGTTTCAAAGAAACTACCAATGAGATGATGATGTTACGCGCGAGCTATTCCCAGTAATATGGTCAGCCGCATCAGGAGATCAGACGACTATGAAGGCATTGCGACGCCGGTTCGGCACATTCATGATCCGAATTGGACTGCTCGTGTCCTTTATGACTATCGCAGCGAGCCTCGCGAGCGCTCAAACATCGACGGATCCCGCCACAATTCTTCCTGAACCAAAACCTGACCTGTCTGCGCTGGCAAGCTCTGACAGTGGCGTCAACGCAGAAATAAACGCAATCGAGAACTTGCTTGAAAGCGGCCCCAAAGCCCCTGAGCTGATTTCAAACCCGCTCCCCTACGCGCCATCGTCTCTTTCTGGAACGGGCCTGCCAGACGCATTCAGCGAAGGCGCGCTCTACATGATTTCAAAGCTCACTGAAGACGGCCCCCCGCTCTCCAGCGGCGTTGTCTGGCGCGTTTATAATGAAGAGCTGGACGAAGAGGGCAAACTCAAACTGGTCGCCAGCGCATCTGGAGGAGACGCCGAGTTCCGCCTCGACCCGGGGGAGTATCTTGTCCACACTTCCTATGGACACGCAGGCGCCACCACGCGAATAAGAGTTGGAAACGGCATATCCAGCGAAACAATTGTCCTCAACGCGGGCGGCATCAAGCTTGACGCGGAGCTGAGCGAGGGCGTGCCTATAAAAACGCCTGAAGACGTCTCTTTTGACATTTATGCGACTGACTTCGACAGCCGCGGCGAAAGGCGCCTCATCGCGGCGAACATTCCACCGGGCAATATTGTTCGCCTAAACTCCGACACCTACCATGTGGTCAGTCGCTTTGGAACGGTCAACGCCGTGGTGCGCGCCGACATTCAAGTTCAACCGGGAAAGCTGACGGAAGCCACCGTCTATCACAACGCCGCTAACATCACCATGAAGCTGGTCAAGGAAGACGGTGGGGAAGCGCTCGCCAATACAGCCTGGTCGGTCTTGACCCCCGGCGGCGACGTGGTCGTAGAAGCCAATGGCGCATTCCCTAGCTTCGTGCTCTCCTCCGGCGGCTATCAGGTTATCGCACGAAACAATGGAAAAATTTTCAGCAGAAAGTTCGAAGTGAACACCGGACAAGACAGTGAAGTCGAAGTTTTGGCGTCCACAACGAATTGAACATATTTCCGTGTTCAAGCTCGCTCAGTTCCAGCGGCGTTTCGTCCTCGGCGTCCACGCGTAGGATCGCCCTCAGGCGCCAACGCAGTGAGAGAATACTCCCCACCATAATGACGCGACGCCCTCACCTCAGCCGTTTATTCAAACGCGTTTCAAGCCGCCTGTTTGCGCCGCAACAACCCGCGTTTGGAGGGCGCAGGCTGCGCCAGTCCAAGAACTTGTTCATATAAATAGCCGATCATTGATTTTTGATCGCCCTTTTCGGCAAGCTCTTCGAAGGCGATTGGCGCGCCAACGGCAACCCGAACGTTCGTTCCCATGATGCGTTTGAACTCGCGCACCAATAAAGACAATCGCAATGTCAGCGAAAACCTTGAAGCCAGATGAAACAACGGTGAGTTTTGGCCTTCAAAATAAAGCGGCAAAACTGTCGCGCGCGACGAGCGGATCATTTTGGCGGTGAATGTTTTCCACGGCAACTCTTCCGCTTTGCCGAACGGACGGCGCGAGGTGGCGACCCCGCCACCGGGGAAAACAACAATCGTCACGCCTTCGTTCAACAAACGCAGCGCCTCTTTGCGCGTATTCATGTTTGTACGCAACGCATCGGCGGTTTCTTCAAAGTCCACAGGCAATGAATACGGACGAACCTCGGGAACTTTTAGCAGCTCATTATTAATGAGAATACGATAAGGGCGATCCAAACGTTCCGCCAAAGAAAGAATGGCGAGACCGTCGCCAATTCCGAAGGGATGATTAGCGATCACCACTAACGGCCCCTGCGGCAAGCCCACCGGCGGCCAGCTAGGTTCGGACAACTCCAACCGCAGACCAATCAATTCAAGAAGATCGGTCCAGACATAAGTCGACTTGCCCACAATACTTTTTTTCCACAAGTAATAAATGGCGAGAAGCCGGCGGCGTCCCGAAAGCCCTTCTACGGTGCGAATAATCCAGCGCTTCACAGGAGGATGCGCGGGGTTCGCATAAGTCAACGCACTGTAATCCACCGAAACCTCTTTGATTTGCGGTCACACGACTAAGCACCGAGTAAGCGGCGTTTACATGACAAAAGCAAGACAATGCGTAAAAGACCAATGTCAGACAGTCATGCTCTCCCCCGAAACCGCATTCAAAGGCGTTCGACCAGAACATCGAACGCCTTCACCATCATATTTTCATTTCACTTCATGATCCACGATTTCCTCCGAAGAAGAACCGTTTGGCGGCGTCGCCTCTAAAGCCAATTTCGTGATCGCCTCATCCAGGCCCAGCACCGTTTGGTCCTTGGAGCCAAGACGGCGCATGTTCACCGTCCGCTCTTCCGCTTCACGATTACCACACACCAGGATCACCGGAACTTTCGCCAATGAATGTTCGCGAACCTTGTAATTGATCTTTTCATTGCGCGGATCCAACTCGACCTTCAAGCCAGCCTTGCGCAAATCAGCCACAACTTCGCGGGCGTATTCCTCAGCGTCCGAGGTGATAGTGGCCACGACAATCTGCAAAGGCGCAAGCCACAAAGGAAAGTGCCCCGCGAAATTCTCAATCAGAATTCCAAGGAAACGTTCCATGGAGCCGCAAATCGCACGGTGAATCATCACAGGCGTTTTCTTCTCTCCATTGCGGTCCACATAAAAGGCGCCAAACCGCTCCGGAAGATTAAAATCAACCTGCGTAGTTCCACACTGCCATTCACGCCCAATGGCGTCGCGCAGCGTATATTCAAACTTGGGACCGTAAAAAGCGCCTTCGCCTTCTAAAACATCGGTTTTAACGCGGCCATTGGACGTCTTCTCAATGGTCTTGAGAACTTCGCCCATCACAGCTTCGGCGTGATCCCACAACGCATCATCTCCAACCCGCTTCTCGGGACGCGTTGAAAGCTTGACCACAATTTCCTTGAAGCCGAAATCCGCATAGGTCGACAGAATGAGGTCATTGATCTTCAGGCATTCAGCCGCCATCTGTTCTTCGGTGCAAAACACATGGGCGTCATCCTGAGTGAAGCCGCGCACCCGCATCAAACCATGCATAGCCCCTGAAGGCTCGTAGCGATGCACCGCGCCAAATTCCGCCATGCGTAAAGGAAGATCGCGGTAACTCTTCAGGCCATGTTTGAAAATCTGGATATGACCGGGGCAATTCATGGGTTTGAGCGCAAAAACCCGCGTATCCTCCGACTCCTCGTCAGCACAGCTAACGGCGAACATATTCTCCCGGTACCATTCCCAGTGTCCGGACGTTTGCCAAAGCGACGTGTCAAGAATTTGCGGCGCGTTGACCTCGTCATAATCCTCGGCAAGACGACCGCGCATATAGGACACGAGGCTTTGGAACAGGTTCCAGCCTTTGGCGTGCCAGAACACCACGCCCGGCCCCTCTTCCTGAAAGTGAAACAGATCCATCTCGCGGCCGAGCTTGCGGTGATCCCTCTTTTCCGCCTCCTCCAGCATATGAAGGTAAGCTTTGAGCTCTTTATCGCTTGACCACGCCGTTCCATAAATCCGGGTCAGCATTTCATTATCGCTGTCGCCGCGCCAATAAGCGCCGGCGACCTTCATCAATTTGAAGGCCTGACCGATCTGCCCGGTCGAAGTCATATGCGGACCGCGACAAAGATCAAGCCATTCGCCCTGACGATAGATCTTCAACTCCTGATCGTCTGGAATCGCGTCAATCAACTCGACTTTATAAGTCTCGCCTCTGGCCATGAAATGACGTTTAGCCTCGTCGCGCGACCATACTTCCTTTGTGAAAGGCGCGTTGCGCTGAATGATCTCCGACATCTTCTTTTCAATGACAGGCAGATCTTCAGTGGTGAAGGGCGTGTCACGCTTGAAGTCGTAATAAAAGCCATTGTCGATCACCGGCCCGATGGTGACCTGCGTTCCGGGCCATAGCTCCTGCACGGCCTCCGCCAGAACGTGAGCGCAATCATGGCGGATCAATTCCAGCGCGCGCGGGTCGTCACGGGTGACAATTTCGATTTTGGCGTCACGGGAAATCGTATCGGACAAGTCGCGCAATTCGCCGTCCAGCGTCATCGCCACGGCTTTTTTCGCCAGAGATTTGGAAATCCCCGCAGCGACCGCCGCGCCTGTGACGCCGGCGTCATAGTCACGCACGGAATTATCTGGGAACGTTAGATGAATCATCAGAGCCTCCTGCTCACTCCTGCAAACAATGGCAGGTAAGCGATTTATGGGAACATACTTATGGGCGGGCGTTCTAAAGCCAATCCGCTCACGCGTCCAGAGGCGCGCGCCCATTCCAGCCATATACCTACATAAAATTGAGTATTTTCACCTTGAACGCAATAGCGGCCGTCGCCCCCTTCACGCGCGCCAGCCCCCCCTAGTGAGGCCCTTTACAAAGCTCATGGTCGCTCAAGACCTGCAACACCCGACACGTTTCAACGTTGCCGCCTTCGCATTCGCGCACCATTCGCCGCAACTCATCCCGCAAACTGCTTAACTTTGAAATCTTCGCCTCAATCTCCAACAAATGGCGCATGGCGAGATCGTCAGCATGCGCGCAGGCTCGGTCAGGACTGGACGCCAGTTCCAGAAAATCCCGAATGGCGTCAATATCAAACCCAAGAGAGCGCGCATGACGAATCATTCTCAATCGATCCAGAGCGTTTTGATCATACCGACGCTGGTTGCCCTGAGTACGATCAGGAGGCGGCAGCACCCCTATTTGTTCGTAATACCGAATTGTCGGGATTTTCACGCCGCTTTGCTCCGACAGAGCGCCGATCGTCATTCCAAGCGCCATAGGCCCAATCCTCAATTCAAAAGCTTTTTCCAGAAAAAAACGCGCCGACGCCGCCAACACCTCTAATGCGCCAGCCTAAAGAGAATAAAGCCAAAAATTTGATGAAAGCAAGGAATGGTGGAGGAGGTTGGATTCGAACCAACGTAGGCGTAGCCAACGGATTTACAGTCCGTCCCCTTTAGCCACTCGGGCACTCCTCCACGTCATCTGTGGATATGCCACTCTCATCGGCGGATGTCAAAAGTGGATAGCAATTTTCCAGAGTTTGCGGTGGACAACGTCCTCCTCTGGGCTATTCGCGATCCATCCGTGTATCCGGATCAATATGCTCGCCGCTCCAGACCCCATAGCGCCAAGGCAAATACCAACGCGCGTCAGGAGGAAGTCGCGTCGGCGCAGGATCATATCCGCACGCCCCCCATGGATGGCACCGTATGATGCGCGCCAGCCCAATCCAGCCGCCGGCCCACAAGCCATAACGTGTTATCGCTTGCTCCGTGTATTCTGAACAGCTCGGCGCGTAACGACAACTGCGCCCCAATATGAGTGAAAAAGTGAGCTGATAAAATCGAATAAAGGCTTTGGCGATCAAGGCGGGGATTTTTAAGATCGAGAATGACACAACTTGCAATTCTCCAAGCGAGCGCCCCAAAGGCGATGGCGTTATAGTCGGCGATAAAAGGCGCGAATCAGCCGTTCTCTTCGGCCTTCGCCTCAATCTGGTCAAGAGCGTCGACAACAGCGTCAAATGTCAAAAGCGTCGAGGCGTGTCGCGCCTTATATTCACGTATCGGCTCCAAAAAACGACATTCTTCAAACCGCCCCTCAGGCGCGGGACCGTTCTCTTTTAACATTGCACGCATGATCTTTTGCAAAGCGCGCAGCTCTTCAATGTCGGCGCCGATAATGTTGCGCGCCATAATCGCCGACGAGGCTTGTCCCAGAGCGCAAGCTTTAACGTCATGAGCGAAATCCGTCACCACGCCATCTTCGACCTTGAGATCAACCGTGACGGTTGAGCCGCACAGTCGCGAATGCGCGCTAGCGCTTGCGTCAGGGGTTTCAAGACGGCCCAACCGCGGGATATTTCCGGCTAAATCTAGAATTTTTGTATTATATACAGCGTCGAGCATAATCGCCTCTTCGTGAAGCCGAATGTCTTCACACTGGTTGTAAACCGATTATATAGGATCGTATCCTCGGCGAGAACACCTTACATGTGTAAGCTGGGACGCCGATGCAATTCAAGGGAACGTCGAATGGACGTGAGTAGCAAACCAACTCAAAAGACAAGCGCCAGCGAAAATCAGCCGCGCCAGCTCACCCGTCCGAGCAGAGAAGAAGCCGAGGCGGCCGTGCGCACCCTGCTTGCGTGGATCGGCGACGATCCAGACAGAGAAGGCTTGCAAGACACGCCCAAACGCGTCGCCAAAGCCTATGGCGAGCTATTCAAAGGTTACGCTGAAAAGCCGGAAGATTATTTGCAACGCACCTTTGAGGAAGTCGGCGGCTATCAGGACATCGTGCTGATGCGCTCAATTCCGTTCCACTCTTTTTGCGAACATCACATGCTGCCTTTCATCGGCAAAGCCCATATCGCCTATTACCCGAATGGCGGCGTTATCGGTCTGTCAAAGATCTCCCGCGTCATTGACGTTTTCGCATGCAGATTGCAAACGCAAGAGAACCTGACGGCGCAAATCGCAACGGCCCTGAACGATCATCTCGCCCCGCGCGGCCTCGCCGTAATGCTAGAGGCCGAACACCAATGCATGAGCATGCGCGGCGTGCAAAAACAGGGCGTCTCCACCATCACCACCCAATTCGCTGGAGTGTTTCGCCAAGACCCTGCGGAGCAGGTGCGTTTCATGACCCTTCTCAGAGGTGGTATTGGATAACCCCATACGCCGAAGCATGTTTTTATAAGGCTTGAACATAATGACTAATGCGATTTTTCCGCCGCGCGGCGCGAAGAACGAGATCGAAAACGGCGCGACGTTTCAACCCAAATTCGACTCTGACGGCTTGATCGCCTGCGTCGTCACCGACGCTGACAGCGGCGAGGTTCTCATGGTCGGTTATATGAACGACGAGGCGTTGCGCCGCACCCTTGAAAGCAGGCAGGCTTGGTACTGGAGCCGCTCCCGGCAGGAGTATTGGCGCAAAGGAGCAACGTCGGGACAGACGCAGACCGTTGTGGAAATTCTCACCGACTGCGATCAGGACGCCCTCGTAATGCGGGTCAAGGTTGGCGGCGACGGCGGCACCTGTCATGTGGGATATCGCGCCTGTTTTTATCGATCGGTAGTCATGAATAAAAACGGGGAAATTCAATTGCGCCACACAGGCGCCGAACTTTTAAACGGCCGCTAATCGTTTAAAAATATAATGCGGCGGCAAGCGTCTTTATCGCTTCCCGCCCCTTGTTTGACGTCAGCTCATGGCGATATAGCTGCGCATGTCTTCCGCTTCTCGCTCAATCTGCGCAATTCGATACTTCACCACGTCCCCAATCGATATGAGGCCCGCCAGAACGCCATTCTTCTTCACCGGAACGTGACGGAACCGGCCAGAGCTCATGCGCGCCATCACCTCATTCACATGCTCCTCCTCAGTGCATGTGACGACGGCCCGGGTCATGAATTCGGAAACCGGACGATCCAGAACGCTCACCCCTTCACGCGCGATGGCTTTTACAATGTCACGCTCGGAAATAATCCCTTCGATCACGCCTTTCTCAGACGTGATGACGATAGCGCCAACGCCATGCGTTCCCAGCTTTTTGCAAATGTCCCCTAACGCAGCGCTCGCTCGCTCGTTAAATACGTCCCGGCCTTTGTCATTCAGTATGGAAGCCACCGTCATTGCGCAATTCCTCCCGTCCAACCAATTAAACCATCGACCAGACGCAAGAGAACACGCATCTCTCAATTGGCCATGAGCGCATCATGCCAAATTTTAACGTTTCAGAAAACATACTATTTTCTCAACCCGCCTGCGGTCGGGGAAACATAAACGCGCTTATTCAGGCGTCCTTCTTCGAGGCACCGGGTCAAATAACGGAAACAGCAGCAAACCAACGATAAAGCCGCCAATATGAGCTTGCCATGCAATGGTCGCCCCCTCTCCTGCGATCGGCGCTGAAGACAAGCCGAAAATGAGGTTCACTCCGAACCACACCGCCAAGAATATCAAAACCTGCGGGTTACTCAACGCGCGCGCAAGCCCCACCGCGGGCATACGATAAGCGCGCTCATCATCTCCAAGGCGCATTGCGCCCAGAGGACCGCCCATTTCAAAAACAAAGCGAGATGCGGCCGCCATCAGAGCCGAAATGCCTGCAGAAGCGCCAATCATCGGCGCCGCTTCGCCAAAATGCGTCAATAAGTGCGCTCCGGCCCCGCCAATAGCCCCCGCCAAAAATATCAAGAAGAACCGCCCCGCTCCAAAGCGACGCGCAACGGCGCTACCAAATACGACCAACCACAGCAGGTTAAAAATTATGTGAGACCACCCTCCATGAAGAAAGGCATAAGTGACGAACGTCCACGCATCCGCCGCCGCTCCCCCCGGAGCAACGGCTCCGGCGAGCTGAACCGCGTCATAGCGGATCGGCAAAAATGAAAATAGAAGTAAAATCTCATAATCCATCGCAGGTGAAAGCGCAAACACCCGAACCAGATGAACCCCAAGGCACGCCGCCGCCAGCAGCGCGACGCTTCCTGGAACATTCAAGGCTGGCTCAGGGTTTTCAGAAATTGGCGGGACAGTGTCAAAACCAGACATATATAATCCTGTCTTTTCGGCAAGCAGCGCATTTCAGCAAGCGCAAGTTGATTAAATCGGTACATTCTCAGCAGTCGACAATCAAGCGTCCCCAAGCATTAACGGCAACGACATAAGCCCCGCGCATTTCCAAACGCGTTTTCAGGCGCGCATCCCGCCGCATTTGGCATAACTCCTGCTCTTAACCTCAGAACCATGACGATCAGAAAGCTGACAGTGCCGAAATGAAACAAATCAGGCAACGGCGCCAAATAACGCTTTTAACTCAATGGATCGCGCATCCAACCCGATCTTGCGTATACAACACGGCGCAAAATCAACAACACGAATTCAAATAAGTCGGACGACGCAGAATGAAGCACAACGCAACCCAAAGACTATACGAATATTGGGACAGCATACGCGGGCCGCGCCCAGCGCCGGACCGCAGCGAGATCGATCCTGCTCATTTGCGTTCAGTGCTCGGAGACACGTTCATTCTTGAAGGCGTTGACGAGACTACCTTTCGCTACAGATTAGCGGGAACGCGCCTTTGCGCCCTTCATTGCCGCGAGCTAAAGGGTAAAAACATCCTGCGCGGATGGAGCCAAAGCGACCATAACTCGCTCTCAAGCATCCTCGCCGCAGTCAGGCATGACGCCGCCGTCGCCGTTTTGGAAGTGCAAGGGTTGACCGAACATGGGCAGAGCGTCGATCTTGAGATGCTCTTGTTGCCGCTTCACATGCCCGGAGAAGGTTGCAGCCGAATTCTTGGAATTTGCGCACCGATGCAAACCCCTTACTGGATGGGCATGCATCCGATCCTGGAACAATCAATAGGCGGCCTGCGTCTCATCTGGCCTAACAAAGAGCCTCGTCTGGCGAGTAGCCCATCCCCGACAGCGCTATCTACCGTTCCCCAAAGCACGCCCCCGAATTTTCCTGCGCATTTAGCTCAGCCAAGACGGCGCGTGCAACATCTAACCGTTATACAAGGCGGGAAACATTAGAGCCACTTGCCCATATGGATGCGGTCTTTATCATGATATGTTAACCAAAAACACATATGCCATCGACAACCAACGAGCGAAAATTTCTTCGCGACTTACCTAGGATCCACATGTCATGACGCGCGCCACTGCTGGAGAACCACTGTCGATCCTCGCTGCAGGGCAGGTTGACCGTCGGAAGCATAGCCGCGTCAAGATCAATGTTCTTGGGCGCTATATGCTGGAAGACCGACAAGAATACCCCTGCCATGTCATCAATATGTCTCCAGGAGGGGCCGCTTTCATCACTCCAAACATTGGCAGGATAGGCGAAAGAGTCATTGCATATCTTGATCACATAGGAAGAGTCGAAGGCGTTATTATTCGTGAAATCGACGGTGGATTCGCAATGAATTTGCGCGCAAGCGCAAGAAAACGAGACAAACTCGCATCCATCCTGACCTGGCTTGCAAACCGCGACCACCTCAATTTGCCGGAAGATCGTCGCCATGACCGTTTCGTGCCAAAGAACCCGTTCACAAACATTGTGCTTGACGATGGACGCGAATATCGCTGCCTCCTGCTTGACGTCTCCCTCTCCGGCGCGGCTTTGAAGACAGACGTCAGACCCGCTATTGGAACAGCAATCGGCCTTGGTAAAATGCGGGCACGGGTCGTCCGTCATACGGAAGACGGCGTTGCGGTTGAATTCGCCGCAATTCAGAACAGAAACCTCCTGGAACAACATATTTCTTGAGCGCGCCCTCGCATTCAGCCTTTGCTTTCATGGAACTCCAGGCGCCGCCAAAGCGCGTGAAACACTGTGAAGGTCGTCTCCTTCGCAAACGGCTAATTCCATTCGCGCGCACGCGTCCATCGCGCGCACGCTTCCATGAACAGCTCCAAACGAGAACCCGCAACGATAATTTTTTCAAAAATTTTTCAAAAAATATTTTCATTCAAACGATCGCCACAGCTTATTGACGACAATCACCGTTCTTTAAAGGCGGCGCAGGCGCTGTAAGTCCCCCTCATTTTAACCATGAACTCTCGTCTCCTTTCTCCATTCCCAAACTCCACAGCGCAATTTAGCTAGGGTTGCGACTAGCGAGCCGCTTTTTTCAGTCTCCACCTCTTTTACAATTTATCTAAAATTTGATTCAAATAAAGATAAAACTATGTATTTATTTGATTTAAATTCAGAAACGCAAGTTAGATCAGAATAAAAAAACATCATTCATTGTGAAATCAACCTTGAGGAGGGTTTCACGATGGCAACAAAAAAATCACTTACCGCAATTTCTATGCTTTTAATTACATCAATACTTTCGCTACCAACATCTTCCCATGCAGAAGTTGGTCGTTTCATGAAAGTTTCAGGAACATCAACCGCGCCCACCGGACACGTGGAATTTTGCAAAGAAAATCCATCCGTCTGTACATTAAACGGCGAAAGCCCAGTTGTTGTAAAACTGGACGAGACCCGCTGGAATGAACTGATTGAGCTGAACAGCGCAGTGAACGCACGCATCAAACCTATCACCGACCGCGAACAATTCGGCGTTGAAGAATATTGGACGTATCCGACAAATGGCGCAGGCGACTGCGAAGAATACGTGCTGGAGAAGCAGCGCCAATTGCTCGCCCGCGGCTGGCCGCAAAGCGCGGTCTTGATCACAGTGGTCAAAGATCAACAAAACGCAGGACACGCCGTTCTCGTGGTGCGGACCGATAAAGGCGACGTAATTCTGGACAATCAGATTGAAGCCGTCATGCCCTGGTATTCAACGCCCTATCGTTTCGTAAAACGTCAATCGACTAAAAATCCCAAAAAATGGGCGAAAATCTCCGACTTCCGCGTCGGCGCCGTCGCCAGCATTCAGAATTAATCCTGCACACGACCAGCGCCCTCCTCAGCGCCGCCATCGTCAAAACTGAAATGCAAGGCCGGTAACACGACGCCCTTCCTCAAACTGGCGCCAGTTCTTTGGCGAACCTGCGCCAGTTGCGCACGTAACCCGCCGCAGAAGCGGTTAACTTCTCTGCGTCCGACGGCCCCAGCGTCCGAATAACTTTCCCCGGCACGCCAACAACTAACGAATTATCAGGAATCTCTTTCCCTTCCCCGATCAAGGCGTTGGCGCCAATAATGCAATTTTTGCCGATACGCGCTCCGTTCAAAATCGTCGCCCCCATGCCGATCAAGCTATTGTCGCCAATGACGCAACCATGAAGAATAGCCCTATGACCAATGGTGCAATCCGCCCCTATCACCAGCGGAAACCCCATATCCGTATGCAGCACGCATAAATCCTGCACATTGGAGCGAACGCCAACGGTGATCCTCTCGTTATCTCCACGCAAGACCGCTGCAAACCAGACGCTTGCGTCCTCTTCAAGCAAAATATCGCCAATGAGGCTGGCGGTGGGCGCAACCCAATAGTTCTCCTTTGGCGGAAACTGTGGTTGACGATCAGTAAGTGAGAATACGGGCACGGCCACCTCCAAAAAAATAGAGTTAATGCGATATTAAGAACTCTATAACCAGCGCATATCCCAAGCGCCAGCAATTCATTCGTGACCGGCCTTAACCGCCCGCGCTCCGATCCAGAAAGACGGCGGATGGGCTCCCAAACAAATGGTTAACCCCTTATTAACCATTAAAGAGGAAAATTAACTTAATATTCATCAAGAACCGTCGCACCGCGGCCGCTTTTTTCTAAGTCGTTAACTGCGCAGGTATGCACCATGTCGTCATTCCAGAGGCGCCAAACATGAAAAACGCGTCTCAAGCAGGAATCGTCGCCAAGCTCCGTCATCCACACACCGAAATGACGCAGGATCGGCAATGTCGTTAGCGCCTCTGGCCTCTCCCCGACCAACCGGGATGAAGACGGTTCATTTTACTGGCCTCATTCTCGCGCTTGCGATGTTAGGGTCGGCTATGATGATGAAAACTGTGGGAGAATGGGTCACTTTCACGCGTAACGACATTAGCTGGAGCGAGGAACGCACGCTCGTAAATTTGCGAATTGGAAACACTCCAATACATGCGCCGGCGAATATGGTGCGCTACAACAGCCAACGCGTTGACGGACGACGGTTGGAAAAACTGGACCTCGCCGTTCTCGCCCCCGACATGCGCGGCTATGACGCAAGCGTCGCCGAAGCCTTCGCGGACACCAGTAGAAAGTCGCCATTAATCCTGATCACCATCGAAGCGAACAGCACCAGCCTTCCAACGCAAGAGCGTATGCGCAAAGTCTATCCGGCGCTGGCCACGGGCGAACCAATTCCCGGCCCTGCGGATCTTATGCTTCTACCTATTTCTTCAAAGAAAATACGCGGCGTTGGCGAAGCTGCGGCCACGGAGCCATCTGGAGGTTCGGATTTCGTCGTTTACAGCAATGACGCGACCGAAGGCTTCGCAAGCCGGTGTTTCGTGCCGACGGATCGCTCAGTCGCCGCCTTATGTCATCGTGAAATCAGGATTAGTTCGGAACTCATCCTCACTTATCGCTTCCGTCAAGGACAGTTGCGTTCATGGCGTCAAATGGACGCCAAAATCCAAACCCTCGCTAAACGTCTGATAAACCCGGCGTAGAGTTAGAAATGGTCGGCGAGCAACCGTAAAAAGGCTTCCGAACATGCGCATGCGCTAAAACAGGCGCATGTCGGAAACACCATCAATTATCCAGATCATATTCCAAAATCGCCATCTGGAAGTTCCAGCTCAAATCATCGTCGTCTTCATCATCGCGGAAAATCACGCCAATGAACTCGTCGCCAATATAAACTTCAGCGGAATCATCCTTGATAGGCCGCGTTCTCACGCTCAAGGCGTCCAGTTTAAAAACTTTTCTAAGATACGCTTCAAGCTTCGCGATTTCTTCTTTTTTCAAGGCCGTCTCCTTTCAGGCGTCACATCAGCTCGTGAGCGAAGCGATTTAACACCGCGCCGCGTCAGTCAGGATCCGGGCGAACCTACACGATACAAGCGTCCTGCCAACCGCCTCACCCCGATTTCCCCAGCCTCATGCCTTCATTTTTCTTCGCCGTCCAAAAGCTGGTTCATATTCCGCGCAGGTTCGGCGCATCCCGCACGACCAACTATCTTCGCCGGAACGCCCGCAACGGTCGTATTCGCCGGAACCGGATCAAGAACCACAGATCCCGCCGCAACGCGCGAGCAACGTCCGATCTCAATATTGCCCAGCACCTTAGCTCCAGCGCCCACCATCACGCCGCAGCGAATTTTGGGATGACGATCATCCGTTTCCTTCCCCGTGCCGCCCAGGGTCACGCCTTGTAGAATGGACACATTGTCCTCAATAACCGCGGTGCCGCCAATGACCACCCCGGTGGCGTGGTCAATAAAGATGCCGCGGCCCATGGGAACGGCGGGATGAATATCGACCTGAAAAACCTCCGACGACCGGCTTTGCAAATAAAGGGCAAAGTCCTTGCGCCCGCGCCTCCACAGCCAATGCGCCAAACGGTGGGTCTGCAAAGCGTGAAAGCCTTTGAAATAGAGCACTGGCTCCAGCAACCGACTGCAAGCAGGGTCCCGATCCTTCACCGCGACGATATCCACACGGAAAATCTCCGCCAGCTCCGGCTCGTCCAACAAAGCTTCTTGATATGTTTGCCGGATTAATGACGGGGAAACCACGACGTGACCAAGCCGATCCGCCAAACGATGAATCACCATCGCCTCGACAGTGTCGTGATTCAACAAAGTCTCATAAACGAAGGAAGAAAGGGCCGGCTCATCCGCGACCATAGCGTCCGCTTCCTTATGCAGCTGATCCCACACAGGATCATGACGCTTGATAAAAGCCGACTCGGACACGCCCGACGATTGTTTCATGGCTCTTCTCCTGCTCAGGCTGAAATATTCACGCCTGAATTCAAGCTCCTTTTAACACAGGAACTCACCTAACCAAACAGGCGCCGACGTTTCGCTATGATCTAAACGAGGTTCGGGATAAAAAATCGATCAGCGCATCGGCGAAAATATCGTTTCGATCCCCCGCCACCATATGGCCAGCGCCTTCGACATCGATGAATTCAGCATGTGGCGCGAGGTTTAAAAACTCCTCTACATGCTTGCGATCAACCAGCTCCGAGCGCGCGCCGCGCACGAGCAAAACCGGAACGTCAAGCCGGCGCGCGGCGTCAAGCAAACGCGCCTCTGCATTCTTCGAATCGGACAAAGCCGTCGCCGGCGCCACACGTTCATCGTCATAATTCAGATCAGGCGGCGCCTTGCGGCTCTCGATAAACTGTGGATCCCAATGCCAGCGGTAACGGCCATCGGGGCGGCGGCGAAGATTCTTGCGCAATCCATCAAGGTTTTTAGGAGGCGGACGATCAGGCAAATAAACGGCGACCGACGCGGCCGCCTCCTCAACAGAGGAAAAGCCCTCATGCATTTTCTCCGCCATGAAATTCACGACTTTCGACACGCCGCCCTGATCGACCCTCGGAGTGATGTCAACGAGAACTACCCCTCCAGCACATCCTGGACGCAACTCCCCCACGGCCAACATTGCGGCGATTCCTCCCAAAGAAGCGCCGATGACAACGGGCGTCCGCCCCGTATTCCGCTTGATCTGAAGACAAAGAGCGACAACGTCTTCGCCAAAATCGGCGTAGTCATAATCACCACTTTTCACCCAGTCGCTATCGCCATGCCCACGCTGATCAGCGCATAGGGAGTAAAATCCAGCTTGCGCCAATTTGCGACTGGCTCCACGCCACGCATGACGTGTTTGCCCACCGCCATGCAAAAAAAGAAGCGGTTGGTCATCTGGCGAACCATAACAGTCCATGACCAGCCGATCGCCCTGCGCCCCGCGCAAGACGACCATCTCCCCTTTCATCGCCGCGTCTCCAAAAACTCCAGAACGCCCTGTTTAAACACCTTATCGCCGACGGCGAGCATATGGTCCCGACCTGGAATGTCCAACACCTGCCCATTTGGCAATAAGTCCGCAAGGTCCTGCGCTGAACCGGCGATGTCGTCCGTGGTTCCAACGGCGACAAGAACAGGCGCAGTAATACGAGCTACCTCTTCCGCTGAAATTTTCTGGCGCGAGGAGCGCATACAGGCGGCCAGCGCCAAGCGGTCCGACTTTGTTTGCTCGGCGAAAGCGCGGAACGAACGTCCCGTCCTGTCTTTCACCTCAGAAAGTCGTTCAGCCTCCAAGGCCTGCGCAATAGGCTCCGGGCTTCCCACCCCGTCAATCATGCCATAGCCAAGCCCGCCGAAAATCGCGCTTCGAATTCTTTGCGGATGATTAAGCGCCAGAAACGCGGAAATACGCGCCCCCATGGAATAGCCCATGACGTCCGCCTGTTCTATTTGCAAATGATCCAGAAGCGCCCGCGCGTCTTCCGCCATGGTCGGAGCGCCATAGTCAGCCGGGTCATAACTGACGCCGCTTTCTCCATGGCCTCGATTGTCTATGGCGATCACTCGGCGCCCATTTTTCACCAAAAGATCAACCCAGCCAGGATAATTCCAGTTTACGTCCTTATTGGAGGCGAAACCGTGAATCAAAAGAATTGGGTCGCCTTCGCCGCGCTCCATATAGGCGATCCGCATACCGTTTGAGTCGAATACTGGCATTGTGTTCCTAACGCTGACGTAAAGATGATATGAATTTACGCCAGAATATCCTCTTGCGTCACCGCTGCAAAGTCAGGAAAAACAAAGTTCCGGCCACGATATTCAGAATGTGCCTCATGCCCCCTGTTCAATTGAGCTCAGGATGCGTATTCTCTGGCCAACCTACAATGAACCTAAAGCAGGATTTCAAAATGGCGGTCTCAGTCGTCCCACATTTTCAAAATGATCGCGGCGTTGACGTGGTCGAAATTGGCGCGAAAGAATTCATGTGCATTGGCGCGACGCCGCCTTTCGATCACCCTCATGTATATTTGGACATGGGCGATGACGCCGAAATCGTCTGTCCTTATTGTTCGACTCTTTACAAATACAACTCCAGTTTGGAAGCAAACGCCGCGACTCCGGCCGAATGCGTTTGGCAACCGGAAGCCGCTTGATAATCATCTGATTTCAAGGCGCTGAATAATGACGGATGCAGGATTGGTCATCGCGGGAGCTGGCGTCGGCGGCCTTTGCGCGGCGCTTGCGCTTGCGAAAAAAGGCGTCGCCGCCACCGTATTGGAGCGCGCGACGACCATTGAACCCATCGGCGCCGGACTGCAACTCTCGCCAAACGCCATGTATGTGCTCGCGCAGCTCGGTCTTGGCGACGCGCTGCGCGAAAAAGCGGTTCGCCCCGAATGCGTTCAGCTTATGTCAGCGCGAACGGGGAAAAAAATCGCCTCCGTTCCGCTGGGCGACTTTGCCGAGAGCCGATATGGCTCTCCCTATCTCTCGATACACCGCGCCGACCTGCAAAACATACTTCTGAAAGCTGTTGCGCGTCATCGCGACTTAATCGAAGTAAAGCTTGGCGTTGAAGTTCGCGACGCGGATCAAAACGCAGATGGCGTCGCCATTGGGCTCAGCACAGCCGCGGGAACCGAACGTATGCAAGCCAGCGGATTGATCGGCGCGGACGGCGTCTGGTCAAACGTTCGGCGCCTAGTGATGGGAATTCGCCAGGCCGCTTTTACGCATCGTACAGCTTATCGCGCGCTGATCCCCATCGAAAGCGTTCCCGTTGAATGGAGAAAATGCGTCGGACTCTGGCTTGGAAAAGACGCGCATGTGGTGCACTACCCGGTCAGCGGCGGACGGATGTTCAATCTTGTCGCCGTCATCAACGAAACCTGGGAAGAGGAGAGCTGGTCCTCGAAAACGGAGACGGCGAACCTTTTAACGCGCTATGATCAATGGCCTGACGCAATTCGTTCGATTCTGACTTTGCCCGAGAGTTATCTGAAGTGGGCGCTCTGCGCTTCAGAGCCCGGCGCGATCTGGGTTGACGGGCGCGTCGCGCTTTTAGGGGACGCAGCCCACGCAATGTTGCCCTTCGCCGCTCAGGGCGCGGCGATGGCCATTGAAGACGCCGCCTTACTGGCCGACGCCTTTTCCGTCACGGACAATGTGGCCATCGCATTGAGCGGCTATGAAACCTCACGGCGCGAGCGCGTTGACAGGGTAATGAAGCTCGCCAACACAAATGACGGCGTTTATCACATGGGGTTCCCCGTCTCACTAGCCCGCGATATGGTATTGCGCCTTTCCCAGCCCAAGAATCTCCTAGCCCGTTTGGACTGGCTTTATGGCTGGAAGAGCATTTAAAGCGGCTCCCACACCACAGCGCCATGCAAAACATGCCCAATTAACGCCACAGATCATCCCATTTAAACGCGGGGCTTGAGGAAAAGCCTTCCGTGAGATAAATGGCTCTCAATCTTATTCACTCTGGCGCAGCTTTGTCGGGGGCTGAAAGTCGAAAAGTTGAAGACAAATGCCGCAAATGAATGACAAGAGCGCCGCTTACTCCACCACCGCGCGCAACCCAGAGCAAGTGACGGCTGCATTTCTCGTCATTGGCGATGAAATTCTTTCGGGGCGCACAAAAGACAAGAACATCGGCTATCTCGCAGAATATCTCACCGCGCTTGGCATTGACCTTGAAGAGGTTCGCGTGGTTCCTGACGTCACCGAGCGGATCGTCTCGGCGGTGAACGCGCTGCGCGGCCAATATGACTATGTCTTCACCTCCGGAGGCATTGGCCCAACCCACGACGACATCACCGCCGACGCCATCGCCAAAGCTTTCAACGTCTCCATTGACCATGATCCAAGGGCTGTGGCGATTTTAAAAGATCACTATGAAGACGGCGGTTTGACGGAAGCCCGGCTGAGAATGGCGCGCATTCCCGCTGGCGCGGACCTGATTGAAAACAGCGTTTCCAAAGCTCCCGGCTTCCGGTTGGCGAATGTCCACGTCATGGCGGGCGTTCCCGCCGTCATGCAGGCGATGCTCGACGCTATCGCCCCCACCCTAAAAACAGGCGCGCCCATCCTGTCGCGCGCCATAGACGCCGACTTGGCTGAAAGCCGTATCGCCGCGGGTCTCAAAGCGGTGCAAGACGCCAACCCCGGCGCAATGATCGGCTCCTATCCCCGCTCCATCGACGGCCTCTTCTCAACACAGGTCGTTGTTCGTTCACGCGATGAAGCAATCCTCGAAGCTGCGTCGCAAGCGGTGCTGGACGTCATCGCCCAACTCAAAAGCTCCTGACCTGAAAGTTCACAGATGGAAAACCAACAACAAAAAGCCTTTCCCGTTTCTTGGGATCAATTTCACCGCGATTGCCGGGCCCTTGCGTGGCGCCTGTCCGGACAGGAAAAGAAATGGAACGCCATTGTCTGCATCACGCGCGGCGGTCTCGTGCCTGCGGCGATCGTGGCGCGTGAACTGGGAATTCGTTTGATCGAAACCGTTTGTATCGCTTCCTATCATGATTATGAAAATCAAGGTGAATTGCAGGTCATCAAACCAGTTGACCCGAAAATCATCGATCTAAACGATGGTCAGGGCAGCGACGTTCTCGTCATCGACGATCTGGTCGATACCGGCCGCACGGCGAAAGTTGTGCGGGACATGCTCCCGGAAGCGCATTTCGCGACCGTATACGCAAAACCAATGGGGCGCCCTCTTGTCAACACCTTCGTGACGGAAGTCTCCCAAGACACGTGGATCTATTTTCCCTGGGATATGGGTTGGCAGTTCCAACCTCCGATTTCACACTCCTCTAACGGATAATGTCGTTAGCTCCCCACAGCAAAGGGTAAAGCGCAGTTCTGAACGACAGCAGTCACGCAATCGTGATTTCTTGTCAATATTTTGACGATAATTGACAGCTATACCGGCGCGATGATGCAAACGAAACACAATGGAAAGCTCGCCAGAATTTTGGCTCTACTTGCTTTTACGCTGCTGCAAGGACTATCGGGCTTGACCAACGTCAGCGCGAAAGGAGTGCTCATAGAGCGAGCGCCAACTGAACAATTATCGGCAAAGATCGCGCCGAAAGGTTACGCCTACGCCAACAATGGCTGGTCAGGAAAGCGTTGCGCTAACGCGAGCGTATGCCAGATCGGCGCAGCGTCCCTCACCACTTATGATTTGACGCCGCCAATGACCCAAGCGTTTCCTCCGCCGACAAAAAAGTCGCCACAGCCAGCGCATATTATTTCGGTTCAGCCGCCGCCACCTAAACGCCTGATCAACTCAATTTATCGAATAGACTAACGAAAAATCGACAAATCACCTTCACGGTTCCCAAGACACCTCAAATATGGCGGGTGCTATATGACCCTCGACAGACGTAAATTTCTAGCAGTAGCAGGCAGCGCGCTTCTCGCAGGCTGCTCCACCCGCGAACAACAGCAGGTGAGCGTCGTGCTCGATCCCGCGCAAGATCCCTATTATCTGAAAATGTATAGCGCAATGCCAAATGAACGGTTTCCAATTCCGGCCGTAAATTTGAAAAAAGTGGATCCGCGCTACTACAGACAAGTGGTTCATTACCCCACTCAGGAACGGCCCGGAACGTTGATCGTCGACACGGCGAACCGTTTTCTTTATCTCACCATGGAAAACAATCAGGCGATGCGCTATGGCGTGGGCATCGGCCGCGCGGGATTTTCCTGGGGCGGGCGCGCGAAAATCGCCTATAAGCGTGAGTGGCCAACCTGGACGCCGCCAGCTGAGATGATTGAGCGTCAGCCCGAGCTGGAAAAATACCGTAACGGCATGCAGCCGGGGATCGATAACCCTCTCGGCGCACGCGCGCTTTATATTTTCGAAAACGGCAGAGACACGCTCTACCGCGTACATGGCACCGCCGAGTATTGGACAATAGGCACCGCCGTTTCCTCCGGTTGCGTGAGACTGATGAATCAAGACATCATCGATCTCTACAACCGCGTACCAAACGGCTCGCCAATCATTGTCTATCAAGACGGCGCCCCGGCGGCTTAAATAGAGGCGTGGTCACATTTCGACCGGCAACAAACGAGCGGCGCGAATTTCGCGCCGTGTCACGTCACAGCCAAGGCAATAGGCCTCGACGCCGCATTCACGCGCCTGCTTGAAGGCTTTGGCGTAAGCCGGATCCAAATCCCCGGCCAATGTGAAGCGATTGCAATCTGGTCTTTGCACCAGATATATCATCACCGCCCGCGCTCCCTGCAACGCCATCGACGCGAGCTCCTGCAAATGTTTCGCTCCGCGCGTGGTGACGCTATCGGGAAACTCCGCAAGCCCCAGCGTGCGCATCAGATGGACATTTTTAACCTCGACATATGTAGAGCCGCCGTCTGGAGCGATAAGAAGAAAATCAACGCGCGACTTCTCACCGTATTTAACTTCTCGCCGAATTTCTTCAAAGGGCTCAAGCATAGGCAGAAGCCCCTCACGCAAGGACTCTTCAACGATTCTATTGGGAAGAAGCGTGTTCATCCCCACAAGAACGCCGTTAACCTCCATCAATTCCCAAGAGTATTTAAGCTTACGCTTGGGATTATCAGACACGGAAAGCCAGACCCGCGCGCCACGCTCCTGCAGTCCCAGCATAGCGCCGGGGTTAGCGCAGTGAGCCGTTACTTGCTCGCCAGTTTCATCAATTATCACATCGGCGAGAAACCGCTTATAGCGTTTCACCAGCCGCGCCGAAATCAAGTTTTGAGAAAATCGCACACGGCCCCCGCCTGTTATCGTCTAGCCGCACGAAAGCATAAACGCGCTTAATTCGTCCAGAATTCCTTATCGAGCAAAACCAAAACGGTGAAAAGCTCCAGACGACCGAGCAGCATGGCGAACGCCAGCACCAGTTTCGCGCCGTCGGGTAGACTCTCAAAATTACCTGCGGGACCAATTATCGGCCCAAGGCCGGGCCCCACATTACCGACGGCGGTCGCCGCGCCTGTTATCGCGGTCAGCGGATCAATTCCCATAAAGGTCAAGACCACGGTGATAACGCCGACGGAACCCATGTAAGCAACCAGAAAAGCCAGAACCGAAAAAGTTATGCGCGGGTCGAGCTGCGTGTCGGCGTAGCGAAACGAAAGAACTCGATGCGGACGGATCATCTGGCGCATATGGTTTCGCAAAGTGCCAAAAAACACGATGAAACGAAACATCTTGATGCCCCCCGACGTAGAGCCGGTGCAGCCTCCCGCGAAGGTGAGCGCCAGCGCTATGCCCACCATTGGAGCGCCCCAGGTGGTGTAATCGCCAAGCGCATAGCCCGTCGTGGTCACGAGCGAGGTAAAGTTAAACACCGTCAGCAACAACGCATCGTGAAAGTCTATTCCAGTGGACAGCCGCAAATAAATCGCCGCGCCAAAAGCCGACACGGCGATCAAGCCGATCAACGCCCGAACCTGGGGGTCATACCAGAGGGCCAGAGGCTTGCCACGTATGGACTGAATCATCAACGTGAAGGGCACAGAACCTGCTAGCATGAATATGACGGCGAACCAGGCGGTCATCGGATTGGTGAAATAACCAAAAGATGCGTCATGCGTTGAATAACCGCCGGTGGACAAGGTGGTCATGGCGTGAATCATGGCGTCAAACGCGCTCATGCCCGTCATCCAATAGACCAAGGCGCAGAGGGCCGTAAGACTTGCGTAGAACAAGGCGATCAAGCGCACCAAATCCGCAGAGCGCGCCACGACTTTTTCGCTGCGATCTGAACTTTCCATGCGGAATAATTGCATGCCGCCGATCTGCAAATAAGGCAGCAAGACAATAGCCATCACGATGATGCCCACGCCCCCGGTCCATTGCTGCACCGCTCGCCAGAGCAACAGCCCCGGCGGCAGGGAATCAAGCCCCGATAAAACCGTCGATCCCGTCGTGGTGTAGCCTGACACGGACTCAAAAACCGCGTCAGCGAAAGGAACCCCGAAGCCGAGAAAAGGAAGCGCGCCAAAGGCCGGCAAAGTCACCCAAGCCAAGCCTGTCAACAAAAAGGCCTGACGAATATTCAGCCCAGGCCCCAACTCCCCCGAGCACGAAACCGCGAATAACAACCCCACCAACCCAGTGAAAAGCGCAGCTCCAGCAAAAGCCTGCCAATCCGTATTGTTATGAGCGATGTCGACAATCGCAGGCAACAGCATCCCAGTGGCTAGGCCAAAATAAAGTAAACCGAGGATATGAAAAACCGGACGAAGAGACGGCAAAGGGCGCAACCCCGTTTTAAGATAAGGAACCGGCGTTCAAATCCGTAGAGTCGAAACAACCGAAAAAACCATCCCCCGAATGAAGAAAACTCCAAACAAGGGCGCTGATTCGCCAATCTATTCGGCAACTGCGCCAGAGGCAATCTCTAGCGTCATATCTTCTTTATAGCTGCACGCAGAAAAGCGTCCACTTAATCAGCGTCGCTTCTACGCCACCATTTTGCGATTTACGACACAAATCAACCGCGAGCACTTATTGCAATTTCAAGCTGCAAATCATCCAAAGTGAAAGCGATTCTATTTAAGAGAAAAGAGCTTTCCTCTTTCAAGGTAATGAGTAATCTAAAATAGCGTTTCTTTTTTTAAAAATGAATCACTTCATACTCTGAAGATGAAATCGCCTCGTCATTAACGCCAAGACGCTCCCCCTTCTCTTTCTGGCATTTTCCATACTCAGTAAAAAGATCCGTTATGGTCCAAAACCTCTCCGGCCACGGCACGCAAGCACCGTTTCCCACCCCCGGACGAACCCACCATACCGGCTCCTTACCTCGTTGATCAGAAGCAACGCCCCCATCTGCGGCCCAAACTTTCTCTTCAGTATTTTTAAATCGCCGCCTATGCCATGAGCTGTAAGAAGGAATTTGAGTACGTCGCAACTGCTCTTCGCTAAAAACCTCAGGCAGATCGCATGGCCGCAACCCCCGCCCCCGATTTCTATATGTCTTGTTTCCTTCAGAAAGCTCATAAGCTTCCGGAAATACACTACCTCCACTCAATAATGCGTGTTTAATACGCTTACACTTAATTGGAGTAATCTCTTTATAAGTTTCATCAGACCAGTTATATTCAGACGAAATTTTACATGATACGATTTCAGGAATAAAATTACTATTTATTTTAGAATTCCATTTGGGTGACTTAATCTTATATTCTAAAGAACCCATTCTTACAAAAATAAATTCCTGACTATTTTTATTATTATTTTTTTTGAAAAATCTTTTTACTTTAGAACATGCATCTCTAAACTTTGCACCACAACCACACCGATGGGGGGAGCTAGAAATATCAAAGGTTGGATCAACTCGTGGCGGCGTATTAATTCCACTTGAAGAATAATTGATCAAAGCATCCCCCCATCATTTATTGGTGGAATCACTTATCAAATAAAAACAATATTCAAAAAGAACAAATATTTATTATTAATATAATTAATAAATACATATTTGAAAAAATAAAACAAACTGAGAATAAATAAGATCTATAATTTTTATGATAAATTCTAAAGCGCCCTATGGCGCCATCAATTAATATGAAAGTGACTTTCAGGAGAGAGACTTTGGTGCGGACACCGGGACTTGAACCCGGATGAGCTAGGCTCGACAGATTTTAAGTCTGTTGTGTATACCAATTCCACCATGCCCGCATTACATCTTCGATAAACGTCCTTGACGGATCGCGCAAGCCCAGAAAACATCTCTTTATAATTGCATGCCGCCAAATCAATTACATATAATTGCAGCATAAGGTTAGATTTCTGCGTTTCTTATGCCATTGTGACAATTGTCATGACAAATGAGTGGACAAATATTATGAACGCCGTTCACAAAATAGGTGATATAAGAGTTGAAAATGATCCCGCCAGCTCACCTTGCATCCACATGACTTTATCCTCGGTGAATAATCACGATGCGCGATCTATCGTCGAGACGGCGGAAAAAACGACAAAACCGGTCACTCAGACATCGACAAAAAATTGGACTGACAATGGTTAGCTATATTGACGCTGCAAGTTCCCCGCTTAAAAACACCGGACAAATTCGGCTTTACACCCCGGAAGACTTCCAGGGGATGAAACGCGCGAGCCAATTGACGGCCCAATGCCTTGACGCGCTTGTGGAGCTGGTCGCGCCCGGGGTGACGACGCAAAGACTTGATGATTTCGTTTATCAATTCGGGCGTGACAACGGAGCGATTCCCGCCACGTTAAACTATCGTGGCTACACCAAGTCATGCTGCACGTCGATCAATCATGTCGTCTGCCATGGCATCCCCAATGAAAAACCCCTAAAAGAGGGCGACATCGTCAATATTGACGTCACATTCATCGTCGATGGATGGCACGGCGACTCCAGCAGAATGTACGCCGTTGGCGAAATCAAACGCGCCGCTCAGCGTTTAATCCACGTCACCTACGAATCACTTCAACGCGGCGTAGCCGCCGCCAAACCGGGCGCCACCACCGGCGACATTGGCGCCGCAATCCAGACCTATGTGGAAGGCGAACGCTGCAGCGTCGTTCGAGATTTTTGCGGCCACGGCGTTGGAAAACTGTTTCACGACACCCCCAATATTCTGCACTACGGTCAAAAAGGCGAAGGCGTCAAACTAACGCCCGGTATGATTTTCACCATTGAGCCCATGGTCAACCTCGGGCGCCCCACCGTAAAAATTCTATCCGACGGCTGGACGGCGGTGACGCGAGATCGCTCGCTTTCCGCGCAATTCGAACATTCGATTGGCATAACCGAACAAGGGTGTGAAATCTTTACGCAGTCTCCCAAAGGTCTCGATAATCCTTGCGCCACTCCTTAACGACATCAAATACGCGCCGGAGGCGGTGATGACCCAAAAAGGTCCTGGATTTTCCGAATCTCAAGCTTATTCAGATTCTCATTTCCATGGCCACCGAGATCGGTTGCGCCAGAAATTCCGCGATCACGGCCATGACCCTTTGCTCGATTATGAACTGCTGGAGCTGTTGTTGTTCGCCGTCATCAAACGCGCTGACACCAAGCCGGTGGCGAAAGCATTATTGGCGCGCTTCGGCTCGCTCGCCGGGGTTCTCGCCGCTCCCCGCACCTTACTACTCGAAGTCAAAGGCGTTGGGGATAAGGTCGCCGACCACTTGAAGCTCACCTACGCCGTCACCCAGAGATTCGCCAAGTCAAACGTGATTGAAAAACGAGTGTTATCTTCTTGGTCTGCCGTAATCGAATATGTGCATGTGGCCATGGCCTTCGCCGAACGTGAAGAATTCAGAATCCTGTTTCTCGACCGCAAAAACGTTTTGATCGCAGACGAAGTCCAGCAACGCGGCACAATCGATCACACGCCCGTCTATCCTCGAGAAATCGTCAAGCGCGCTCTTGAACTTTCGGCGAGCGCGATCATCCTCGTCCATAATCACCCATCAGGAGACCCTACGCCCTCGACCGCGGACATTAAAATGACAACTCAAATCGCTGAAATAGCCAAACCGCTGGGGATTACTCTTCACGACCACATCATCGTTGGTCGTGACGGCCATGCTAGCTTCAAAGGCCTTCAACTCATATAACGTCGAAATGGGGCAAAAAACACATAAAAACTTGTAATAAATTAGAGCACCAAATTTTTAACTATATAAAATAATATATATACGCTCAAAATAACGTTTCACCATAATAATACTCTAGAACAACGTCAAAATAAATTTAAAAAATAAAATACTCCCTCCTTTCCAAAAATAAGTTTCAAAGATGAGTTCTATTTTTAACGCGCATACTTCACATTTATGCGATGACCGCCTAGAATAGGCATTGATTATCCCACTCAGGCCATGGAGTTGCGGGCCTTGGCCCATATTCAGGAACCAGCCCCTACTTCCAACACTGCGTTAAGGGCTTCGATCAAATTTCGACGTAGAATAGCTTTGAGATTCGCTGCGCTATGGTTTTCTCTAATGGCGATTTCCCTCTTGGGAGCGGCGATAGTTCTCTCATGGACCTTTTCAAAAGCCAATGATTTAGCAACAGATCTCGAATTACATCTTGTTAGCTCAGAGCTTCAATCTATCTCGCAAGAGTTGATCGAACAAATTTCTTCATTGGCTATTTCTGACGACGCATATCAAAATATCGAAATAGAATACTCCTCTCAATGGGCGCATGACCATTTAACCTATATTTATAGAAGAAAAGAAGAAAAAAATACCTACATAATACTCAACAGACATAAGCGTCCTATATTCGCATATCGCTTTGGGTATTCTTGGCTCCCGTCATATTACAATGTAAATCTCAAAAGTTCGCTTGATTCTGAAGTTACAGCTACCCAGAAAGCATACCTAAAATCGATTATCAGAACTGACGACGGCGACATATGGTTCGACGCCTCCAATAGTTCTATCTCCAGATCAACCTTTGTCAAAATCGACGACGAAATCGCCTTCGCGGCTCTCGTGGCCGTCGCGCCGTCCACAAAGCTAAGCAACAAAACATCCTCCGCCACCCCCAGCGTCGTCATCGTCACGCAGCCGATCGACAAGGCTGTGCTTGCTCGAATTGAAGCCGACACCGGGTTAAGAAAAATCCATTTAAGCACTTCTGCGGATCCCGGCGCGAAACCAAAGACTTCCATCCCGCTTGCCGGGCCTAACGGAGCCACGCTGGGATATATCGACTGGGAGTCCGGACAGGGCCTTTCAACGCTCATCACAATCCTCGCCAGCGTAATGGGCGTTCTTGTCACAATGATGCTCGGCATTACGATTTACGTATTGCGCCATATGGTACGAACCACAGATGAACTCGCCTTTAGCGAAGCTTGCGCGCGGCAAGCATCGCTTCACGACTCCCTGAGCGGTCTGCCAAATCGAATATTGTTCACAGAACTCGCCACCGACTACATCACACAAGCGAAACACGCCGGCAACCAACTGGGGTTGATCTATCTGGACCTGGACCACTTCAAAGAAGTGAACGACACTCTGGGGCATCCCATTGGCGACCAACTCATTCAAGAAATCGCACATCGCCTCAAACGAAGCGTCAACTCCACAGATCTCGTGGCGCGCCTTAGCGGGGACGAATTCCTGATCATGCTGGCGCACGACGCCAATAAGGAAAGAATTCTGAAGGTCTGCCGCCAAATCGACGCCGCTCTCACGCATGACCTAGTCATTGGCGAACACATTCTACCAACGTCGGCAAGCATAGGCGTTGCGATTTATCCAGAACACGGCGAAGATCTGACACAGCTCATGCGCCGAGCCGACATCGCGTTATACAAAGCCAAAGAACAAGGGCGTGGCCGCTACACCTTCTTTGAACCGGATATGGATGAAACGCTTCAGGTCAAACGGCAAATTGAAGAAGATATGCGCATCGCGCTGGAAAAAAATGAATTTATCGTATATTATCAACCGGTTATAAGATCAAGTGATGACACTGTCGTCGGTGTGGAGGCCTTGATCCGTTGGGCGCACCCAGAAAAAGGCCTTCTCTCGCCTGCTTTCTTTCTCCCTGTTGCGGAACAACAAAACAACCTGATGAACCAGTTGGGCATGTGGGTGCTCAAAACGGCCATGAAGGAAGCTAAGCAATGGCCAGATTTGTCTTTGGCGGTGAATGTTTCGCCCACGCAACTGCGACATCCAAGCTTCGCCTCCTCGGTTAAAACAGCGCTTCAGGAAGCAGATTTCGATGCAAACCTCTTAGAGTTGGAGGTGACGGAGGCCATCGTCATGGATCATACGCTGGCGGCGAAGCGCGTCTTCAACGACCTGATCGCCATCAACGTCAGGATCGCTCTGGATGACTTCGGCACTGGATATTCGAGCCTGAGCTATTTACGTCAGTTTCAATTTCACAAGTTCAAAATCGACCGCTCTTTTATCATCAACGCGGTGACCGAACCTGAAGCGGCGGCGATCGTGGAAACGCTCATCAATTTGGGAAGCGCTCTGGGTATGACCGTGACCGCAGAAGGCGTTGAAACTCAAGAACAGAGCGATTTTCTGAAATCCGCAGGTTGCAGTTTGCTGCAAGGGTTCTATTTCTCTAAACCATTACCCGCTCACGAGCTGACGAAATGGCTCAGTGAAAGAAAAACAACACATAGATAGAGAGTTCAGCTTGAGGAACGCTTGCATTGGTATGACAGCCTTGTGAATTTTTGATCAAACGTTTTAACCGCCTACAGTGGTCAATATAATTCAAACGTGGAAGGAATTTATAGGCTGACGATTTTCGCAAACCTGAAAATATAATGTAACTTAACCATACTTCCCGTCATTTTATTAAAACTTATGCGGCAACCTGCACGTAGGCGAATATGAGGAAATAATGGTCGCTGACATCAAAAGCGCAAGTGCGAAGCAGGTGAACGCCATTCTCTTTCCTATTGTAGGAATAGTTCTGCTCGCCATCGTGTTCGCAATCGCTTTGATTATCTGGACAGCGAAAACAACGGATGAAGCTTCCCTAAACAATGAAAAAAGGTTGATTCGCGGCGGCATTCAGATTCAGCTCGACATCCTCGCCAAAGAGCAGGAAGGAACGGCCGTCAGAGACGACACATTTTACAACACCCAGCTCAAAACGCTCGACGCCACTTGGCTGCATGTAAACATCGGTCAATCTCTCTCCGCCAATTACGGCCAAGATTTCACCTTGATGCTCAATGAAAATTTTGCGCCGATTTATTATTCGCTCGCTGGCGATATGCGTATTGACGCTCCTGACCCACGTTTCATACGAGAAATAACACCGCTCATTCGCAGAACCAGAGCACGTTTTATTTCTGACTTTCGCAGGCTTCCATCAGGCTTATTCGTCTTTCAGCAAACAACCGCGAGCCATTCGCAACCAATTAGCGAAAAAGGCGTCGCGCTCTTGAACGGACGCCCCGCGCTTGTGAGCGTCACCGCCGTCACGCCAGAGCTGCGTACGATCACCCACCAACGAAGGCCGCCGGTAACGCTGATCAGCGCGAAAGTGCTGACGGAAGAGGCCCTCAATGAGCTCTCACGCATGGCCGCAGTGTCCCAGCTGCGCTTCAAACGGAAAAGCGACATCAAACAGGATGAAGCTAGAATACTGCTTAAAAGCCCCACGGGCAGCCCAGCCGCATATCTCACCTGGACGCCAAGCTATCCAGGCTCGGAAGTTCTTTCAGGCGTCACCCCGATCCTTGGCCTCATCATTCTGAGTATCAGCGTTTTAACAAGCCTTGTTTTAATTTACACACGCCAGAGCGCAAACAAGCTGGCGGCAAGCGAAGCCCGGGCGCAATATGCTTCCCTACACGATAGTCTGACAGGACTTGCGAACCGGGATCTCTTCGCGCGGCGTTTCAATGACGCGCTTGAAAAGCGGATGGCGCGAAACGACCTGCTCGGCGTCGTTTACATTGATCTCGATCATTTCAAAGACATCAACGACACGTTGGGACATGGAGCCGGGGACGACGTTATACGCGAGGCGACGCGCCGTCTGCGCGTTATTGTTCCCGAGGATGGACTCATCGCCAGAATTAGCGGCGATGAATTTGCCCTGATGATTCCGAAACTAACGTCCCGCCAAGCTCTGGAAGCGCTCCTGAATAACATTCAAGACCGCTTTTCCTCGGCCATGCATATCGCCGGCAATCAAATTCATGTGAGTTTAAGCGTTGGCGCGGCAATCGCCCCCAAAGACGGACACTCTTTAGGCGAGCTTTTACGCAAGGCGGACATCGCGCTTTATGAAGCAAAAGCCGCCGGCCGCAGCCGCTGGATGTTCTTCGATCCGGTCATGGAGGAACAGGTTCGCACACGGGAAAACCTCGCCCGCGAGTTACGCCGCGCCATTGACACCGACGAGCTTAATCTCGTCTACCAACCTCAAATGACCATTGATGGAAAAACCGTCGTCGCCGTCGAAGCGCTCGTACGCTGGAACCACCCCACTCGCGGAGAATTATCCCCCTTTCATTTCGTTCCTCTCGCCGAAGAAACCGGTCTCATCAATGATTTGGGCCTTTGGGTTCTTAAACGCGCTTGCAGCGACGCGAAACACTGGCGTGACTTGACCGTTGCGGTCAATGTGTCGCCGTCACAGTTCCGCCATCCGCAATTCGTCGACCAGATGACGAAAATTATTCAAAACTCGGATATGAATCCCAATAAACTAGAGATTGAAGTAACCGAAAATGTTTTCGCCAGAGACACTGAAGGCGTATTGCGGGCTCTTAAAGACATTCAAAGCAAGGGCATCAAGGTCGCGCTTGACGATTTTGGCACCGGCTACTCCAGTTTGAATTATCTACGTCTGTTTCCCTTTGACACGTTAAAAATCGATAGAGGCTTCATCGCTGGCCTGGAGAATTCACATCAGGCGACCGCGGTCATCGCCACGATTATTAATCTGGGCGAAGCGCTCGGCATGAAGGTCGTCGCCGAGGGCCTTGAAACTGAGCGGCAGGTCGCTTTCATGCGTTTGACCAAATGCGATCGCCTGCAAGGTTTCTATTTTTCGCGCCCCGTGCAAAAAAGCCTTATTCCGCAAATTCAGGAACAGCTGAAAAAAGGGATTCCAGCCTCAAAGCACGCCGAAACGAGTTCAAAGGAAGACGCCTCTTCCTTGAAGGCGCCCTCTGCAGCCGTCACATGAGCGCGGCTTGAGCGCGCAAGCGCGTGTCCGGGCTAAACGGCGGCGCATATGTCAGGAAAGAACCGCTTGCATTCCCAATTTGGCTCGAAGCGCGTTTTGCAAGTCATAAGTTGCAAGAAACGGCCCGCCGCGAGTTTCAATCGCCTTATCAATGTCACACAACCCGACACCCGCCGTTCCGAACTCGAGTCGAACCGCGTCCCGCACCCAGAATGAGGCCTGTTGTTTGCGCCGAAGTCCCGCGCTTCCCTTCCCCCGCTCTTGGCCCGTATCGCATCTGCACGTCTCAACCAGTTCGTCAACGCCCTGTGAACCGCACGGCGCTCCCGCTGAGGCCAACAAAACCTTTGGCAGCGCTTCACGACCTTGGGGCGGTGATAAACTCAACGCCCCTTCCACATCCGCCTGCGCCCGACGCGCCGATGCAACCATGTCCGCTTTCGTAATCACGATAACGTCCGGCGTTTCCATTACGCCAGCCTTCATAAATTGCAGACTATCGCCAGCTCCGGGCTGAACGCACAGGATTGTCGTATCCACCGCGAATGCGACGTCACTTTCAGACTGCCCGACGCCAACAGACTCCACAATCACGCGGTCCATCACCGCGCGCATGATCACGATGGCGGCGAGCGCCTGATCGGACAGACCGCCCAGACGATCGCGAGCGGCCATGGAACGAATGAAAACGCCCTCCCCCTGGGCGCTGGTTAAGCGCGTGCGATCCCCCAGCAAAGCGCCGCCGGAATAACGCGACGACGGATCCACAGCGATCACGCCCACCTGCTCCCCGCGCTCCCGACAATTTTGGATCATGGCGTTTATGAGCGTCGACTTTCCAACCCCAGGTGGCCCGGTTACCCCCCAAACGTCCGACGAGAACTGGGAGCTATTCCAAACCTCGTCCAGAAATCGCGCTAATCGCTCCGATCCACCCTCAGTCTCAATTGCTGTCAATGCACGCGATAACGCCGTTTTGCCCCCCGTTTTCAACTCTTGCACCGAACGCGGGCCGGGCCTGATCATGAATACGGAACTCCATCTCGCGCCCGCAGCATCGCCTGCGCGGCGGCGAGACGGGCGATTGGCGCGCGAAACGGCGAACAAGAAATATAATCGAGCCCCGTTCTCTCAAAGAAGTCAATCGAGGCGGGATCACCTCCATGTTCGCCGCAAATTCCAAGTTTGAGATCAGCGCGAGCCTCCCGGCCCCGTTCTGCGCCAATAGCCACAAGTTCGCCCACCCCGTCCTGATCCAATGACACGAAAGGGTCCTGCTCTATTAAGCCCTTGTGTTGGTAAGAGCCCAAAAATGACGAAGCGTCATCACGTGAAACGCCAAATGTCGTTTGCGTCAAATCATTGGTGCCAAATGAGAAAAAGTCTGCGCTTTCAGCAATTTCCTTCGCGCGTAGCGCCGCGCGCGGCAATTCTATCATAGTGCCCACCTGATAAGAAACCTGAACGCCGCTTTCCCGACGCACGGTTTCCGCCATCGCCTCGATGCGCTCCCGGACAAAATCCAGTTCGTTTTTCATGCCAACAAGCGGAACCATAATCTCAGGCGTGACAGGCGCTCCTGTGGTCTTTCCCGCCTCAACCGCAGCTTCGAAAATAGCACGCGCCTGCATTTCCGCAATTTCCGGATAGGACACAAGAAGCCGGCATCCTCTATGCCCAAGCATGGGATTAAACTCATTCAGGCTAAGAGCGCGGTCTCGCAGGCGCGCCTCCTCCAGCCCCATCGCCCGCGCCACCTCGGCGATATCCGCATCGTTATGCGGTAAAAACTCATGCAAAGGCGGATCAAGAAGCCGGATCGTAACCGGAAGCCCCTGCATAACTTCAAAAAGCGAAACGAAGTCAGCCTTTTGCATTGGAAGAAGCTTCGCCAAGGCAGCGCGGCGCCCCTCCTCCGTTTCCGCCAGTATCATTTCACGGACGGCGAGAATACGCTCGCCTTCAAAAAACATATGCTCAGTTCGGCACAGGCCGATCCCTTCGACGCCAAACTCCCGCGCGGCGCGGGCGTCCGCCAGCGTCTCCGCATTGGCGCGAACCTGCATTCGCCGAATCTTATCCGCCCACCCCATCAATTTATTAAAATCGCCGGACAATTCAGGTTTCAACATGGGAACCTCGCCCATGAGCACCTGACCGCTCGCGCCGTCAATCGTGACCAAATCTCCCTTTTTCAACTGACGCCCCATGACCATGGCCACGCCATTGCGATAATCGATACGCAAAGCGCCAGCGCCGGATACACAAGGTTTTCCCATGCCCCGCGCCACAACAGCCGCATGACTGGTCATGCCCCCGCGCGCCGTTAAAATTCCCTCCGCCGCATGCATCCCATGAATGTCTTCCGGACTGGTCTCCACACGGGCCAAAATCACTTTTCGCCCAGCCGCCTTCGCCGCTTCCGCTTCTTCCGAGGAAAACACCAATTCCCCCGACGCGGCTCCAGGAGAGGCAGGCAATCCGCTTACGACGATGTCCCGCGGCGCCGCAGAATCAATAGTGGGATGAAGCAATTGATCAAGGGAGGCGGGGTCCACCCGCATGACCGCCTCTTCCTCGCTTATCAGGCCTTCGCCGACCATATCCACCGCAATTTTCAGGGCCGCCTTCGCTGTCCGCTTGCCAGCCCGCGTTTGCAACATCCAAAGCTTGCCGCGCTCAATCGTGAACTCCAGATCTTGCATGTCTCGGTAATGCTTCTCAAGGCGTTGACAAATAAGCTTAAACTCTTTGAACGCCTCTGGAAGCTCCGTCTCCAACGACGGCGCCTGCGACCCTGCGCTTATGCGCGCGGCTTCCGTGAGGTCTTGCGGCGTACGAATGCCGGCCACGACGTCTTCGCCCTGCGCGTTAATCAAAAACTCGCCGTATAACTGTTTCTCGCCCGTGGACGGGTCTCGGGTGAACGCCACTCCAGTAGCTGAAGTTCGCCCCATATTGCCAAACACCATCGCCTGAACATTAACCGCCGTTCCCCAACTGGCGGGAATGTCATGCAAACGGCGATAGGTGTTGGCGCGAGGGTTCATCCACGATTTGAAAACCGCCCTAATCGCGCCCCACAACTGCTCTTGCGGTTCTTGGGGAAAGGGCTCGCCCAGCTCTTCAACAGCAAGAGACTTATATAGTTCAATTATTGTTTTCCAGTCCTCTCCCCCAAGGTCGGTGTCCAGACTGAAATCATGTTCATCCTTGTATCGTTCGAGAATTTCTTCAAAATCATGATGGTCCAGCCCCATCACCACGTCGCAATACATTTGAATGAAGCGCCGATAGCTGTCATAGGCGAAACGCTCATCACCGGAAGCGCGCGCAAGCGCCTGAGCGGTCACGTCATTGAGACCGAGGTTCAGCACCGTATCCATCATCCCGGGCATGGAGGCGCGGGCGCCTGAGCGAACGGAGACAAGTAAGGGGTCTTCCGAGTCGCCAAATCGGCGCCCCGTCTGCGCCGCCACCGTCTCCAAAGCCGCGACGACCTGCTCACGCAACTCAGAAGGAAACGTTTCCCCGTTTTGATAATACCAGCCACATACGTCCGTGACGATAGTGAAGCCCGGAGGAACCGCGAGTCCCAGATTGCACATCTCAGCAAGGTTCGCGCCTTTGCCGCCCAGAAGGTTGCGCAATTCGGCGCGCCCTTCCGCGGAACCATCCCCAAAGCTATAGACCCATTTGGTCATCACGTTCGTCCTTTTGTTATCCGCATCATCCTACGCTACGTAATTCGCTACGTAATGTAAGACGCCCCACCGCTCATATTGCGCCGCCGCATCCAGACGCGCCGCGCCGCGCCACGCGGATCACAGCATCACATCTTTCAAACAAATGATGCAATGCGGGATAAAAGAAAATTTCACCGTCTCCGCATTCGCGCAACCCCGTTATTCATATAAAAATGAGCGAACTCCTTGCGATATGGCCACAAAGACGCCATCCTAAAGTATATTATGAGCGTATAGGTATACGCCGAGTCGACGATCTAAGGAGCCGCAGCGAGATATGAACCGCACCCTGTATTTTTCGTGCGCATTTTTACCCGTAAAGATGTCCCGCTTCCGCTCGTTCAAGAATACGCTGATCAAAACGTCAAGGCTAGAACTCCGGCGTTTGGCGTTTGCGACGACCGCGCTTGCGGTTATGGCGAGCGCGACGAACGCAAACGCAGAAATCACCATTCCCGCGGACGCAGCCATCAATTTGCCCGTAACCTTGACCGGAAGTTATTTGTCCGGACGGCTTGCTGGAAAAAACAAAGACATAGCAACGGCCGCCGCGTTTTTTCGCGAAGCGTTAGAAGCAGATCCAAACAACCCTTTTTTGCTTGACCGCGCTTTCATTTTGACTCTCGCAAACGGCGACTTTGACCAATCGCTAGCTTACGCCCAACAACTGATTGACAACGAGCCGGATCACTTTCTCGCGCGCTTAGCCTTGTCGGCGAACGCCATGAAAAAAGATAATTTTGAAACCGCCGTAGATCTAATGAAGATTGGCGGACGCGGTCCGCTGGCCAAGCTCACCGCCGGCCTCATCGCCGCATGGGCGGAACAGGCTCAAGGCGCGGAGGCGGAGGCGTTGGAGCGTATAGCCGCTCTCGAAGGTCCTGATTGGTACACGGTTTTTCAAACCTATCATTCCGGACTAATTCAAGAGCTGGACGGGGAGCAAGAAGGCGCTCGCGATAATTTCGCCTCGGCCTATGGCGCGGATCAAGGCGCCCTTCGGGTTATCGACGCTCACGCAAGGGCGATGGCGAAATCTGGCGACAAGGTTGGCGCGCTAACCATTCTCGACAGATATGACCAGCTGTTGCCTGACCATCCGGTGCTTCTCGCCACTCGAAAAGCGATCGAAGCTGACGCGCCACTGCCCAATATCGTCAATGACGCCCGCGAAGGCGCAGCTGAAGTGCTCTATGGTTTAGGCGCGGCCATCGGGCGCGACGGCGGCGAAGAGTTAGCCGCCGTATATTTACAAATGGCGCTCGAACTCGACCCCAAAGCCTCGGTCGCTTCAATCGCTTTGGCCAACCTGTTTGAGCGCCTTGGAAAACCAGAACGGGCGATTGAAGTACTGAAAAAAATCGCCCCGTCGTCGCCATTGAAGCGCGACGCTGAAATTCAAATCGGGCTTGATTACAACGCGCTGGAGAATCTGGAGCAATCACGCAAGCATTTGGAAGCCATTATCGACAATGACCCGTCGGATCTTGAGGCGATCATCGCCCTTGGCAACGTGCTGCGAAGCCACAACCTCTTTGAAGAAGCCGACGAGGTCTACACCCGCGGCGTCGACACGATTGAAACGCCCGAGCAGAAACACTGGACGCTATATTATTTCCGCGGCATTTCAAAAGAGCGTAGCAAGAAATGGCCCGAAGCGGAAAAAGACCTGCGGCAAGCGTTGGAGCTGGCCCCTGACCAGCCTCTCGTACTTAACTACCTCGGCTACTCAATGGTGGATCAGGGACAAAACCTTGATGAAGCCTTGAACATGATCCAAAAAGCCGTCGCGCTGAATCCTAAGGACGGCTATATCGTCGATAGTCTTGGGTGGGTGTATTACAAGCTGGGCCGCTACCGGGAAGCCGCGCGGGAGCTTGAAAAAGCCGTAGAGCTAAAGCCTGACGACCCGGTGATCAATGATCATCTGGGCGACGCGTATTGGCGCATCGGACGTAGGATCGAAGCGCGGTTCAAGTGGAATCACGCGCGTGACCTTAACCCGGAACCTGAGCTTTTGGAAAAAATACTCGACAAAATCGCCAATGACCTAAGTGAAGAAGCTCCCGTCACCGAAGCCGCGAAAGCCTCTACAGAAGAAAATGGGGGCTAAGGCCGCCGGTTGTTCGTGACACGTTGATAAGAACGCGCAACGTTGAAAAAACGGCTTCGAAACATGAAGGGCGATAACAGGAGCGTGACGTCAAATGGCGCGTGAACCATCCAGCAATGCGCCGTTCGCAGCGGTCACGGATGTGGCGCGCGCCAAAGTCAATCTCACCTTGCATGTGACGGGGCAACGCCCCGATGGCTATCACCTGCTCGACAGCTTGATCTTTTTTCCCAATTTTGGCGATGCATTATCCGTGCGCCGGACGGCTGGCGCGCAAGACGCGTTACAAATTACAGGTCCATTCGGATCAGCGCTGTCCAGCACAGTAACCGCCGAGAATCTCGTCATCAAAGCGGCGAAGGCTTATTTGAAGGCGGCAGACCTTCCCATAGAGACGCTAGATTGCATTTTGGCGAAGAACTTGCCCGTCGCGGCGGGAATCGGCGGCGGCTCCGCCGACGCTGCGGCGATGCTTCGCGTCATGCACCGACTATTCGAAGGACAAATCTCTCGCCGACGCCTAAGTGAAGTCGCCTTGTCCCTCGGCGCGGACGTGCCAATGTGCCTTAAGCAACGGCCTGTAAGAGTTCAGGGAATTGGCGACAACATTTCACCGTTGAAACGCACGCCGAACTTCTCCCTCGTTCTCGTCAATCCCGGCGTCGCCGTTTCGACGCCCGAGGTTTTTCGCGTGCTACGCAAAAAACACAAGGCCCCGATGACGCCGCCGCCAGACACCGGCTTCGCCACGGTGCAAGAGCTGGTTCATTATGTGAGAACAGGCAGGAACGACCTCGAAGAACCAGCAAGTCAACTCGCGCCCGTCATCAATCAAGCTCTGGACGAACTTAAGCGACTCCCCTCGATCTTATTGGCGCGGATGTCCGGTTCAGGCGCCACATGTTTCGCCATCACCCAAACCTTAGCCCAAGCGCAAGCCTGCGCCGCCAGCCTCAACTCGCGGCGCCCAAACTGGTGGTGCGTCGCCGCTCAGGTTCCCGCAATCGCTCCTCCTCAATGAAGGCGCGAAATGCAGAACTCCACCGCTTCGCGCAACGAATCGCGGATCGGACCGGCCGGCAACTGCTCCAGCGCTTCGACGGCGTTGTCCCCATAAGCTTTGGCGCGATCGATGGTTTCCGCCAAGGCTCCGGTTTGGCGCATAATTTGCGTGGCGAACTCCAGATCCCCTTCTTTAATGTCTCGATCTTCAAGACACCGCTTCCAAAACGGGCGATCTTCGTCCCGGCCCCGCTGCATGGCCAAAATAACTGGCAGCGTCATTTTCCCTTCGCGGAAGTCGTCGCCAACGTCTTTCCCAAGATCAGCGGCGGACCCTCCGTAATCCAAAACGTCGTCCACCAACTGAAACGCCAACCCCAGATCCATGCCGTATCGGCGCGCGGCGGCCTGCATTTCCGCGCTCGCCCCTGAAATCACAGGCCCAACTTCCGCTGCGGCCGCGAAAAGAGCGGCGGTCTTGGCTTCAACGACTTTCAAATAGCGCGCTTCATCCGTATCTATATTTTGCGCGGCGCCCAACTGCATCACTTCTCCTTCCGCAATAACGGAAGAAGCCTCAGCCAAAATGCGCAACGCTTCAAGCGACCCGACCTCGACCATCATCTTGAAAGCTTGCCCAAGCAGGTAATCGCCCACCAGAACGCTGGCCTGATTTCCCCAAAGTTTACGCGCCGCCAACTTTCCACGGCGCATGTCGCTTTCGTCAACCACATCGTCATGCAGAAGCGTCGCCGTATGCATGAATTCGACGCTGGCTGCGAGAGTTACATGTCCCGCACCTTCATAGCCGAACATTTGCGCCGTCGCCAACGTCAACATGGGACGAAGGCGTTTGCCGCCCGAGGAAATAAGATGCCCGGCAATTTCCGGAATCATATCAACATTCGAGCCCGCTTTGGATAGAATGAGCTGATTAACGGCCTCCATTCCCTCGCTCACCAACTCGGTCAGAGACTGAATGCTTGGACTTTTCTTCATTTTATCCGACAGAGGAACTACGACACCCACGTGAATTCACCTCTTTTGTATCACACCGCCGGACAATAGGAGTCATTACGTCGCGCGGCAAGTCGCGTTTCACTGTTAAAGCGTGTTCAAACTTAATTGACGGTGAATTTCCATGTCGTCACATAGACAAAATAAACGCTCCACCTCTATGAACGAGCACTAACACGTGGAAGAATTCGCCCATGCCCAATAATCCGATCGGAAAGACCTGAGACCATGGAAGAGCTGCTGCGGACCAATGATCCGGTGATGATTTCCTTCATAGAGGCGGTGCTCGGCGAAGCCGAAATCAAATATGCGGTGCTCGACACCCATATGAGCGTTCTGGAAGGCTCGCTCGGAGTTTTGCCGCGCCGGGTTCTCGTGGAGGAAGAAAGCCTCTCTCAAGCGCGAAGATTGCTTGCCGACGCAGGTCTTAACGACGAAATCAAGCCCCCAAAAACAAGTGACGCATGACAAATGACTGACTCGCCCTCCGCTATTTCGACGCCAGCGCAAATCGATCCGGTCGAATTAGGCACCACCCGAGACGCATTTCTAGGCGGCAAGGTTATTCTGGAGCAACCTGCCAAGGGGCGTCACCGCGCAGGGCTTGACGCGGTTTTCCTCGCCGCAGCCATTCCCCCCGAGACAAGCGGCGTCGTCGCCGATCTAGGCGCCGGCGTGGGAGCCGCCGGCCTGTGCCTTGCATCTCGCGTACCCAATGTAAGCGTCAAGCTCGTGGACAATGACCCATTGGTTCTAAACCTCGCCAAGCGCAATATCCACCATGAGAACAATGCATATTTCAGCCACCGCGTTTGCCTCCTGCCAGCCGATATCGTCGCTAAAGGAGTTCAGCGTCACGCCGCCGGTCTGACGCCAGAATCCATCGATCACGCCATCATGAACCCGCCGTACTATTCACGGCGCGCGTTCCAAGCCTCCCCTTCTTCCGCGCGCGCGGCGGCCCATGTGCTAGACCACCAAGGCCTCGAACCATGGATACGCACCGCAACGGACGTCATTCGCCCAGGCGGTTCGCTGACCCTGATCTTTCGCGCCGATGGGCTGATAGAACTCACCAATCTTCTAGAGGGCCGCTTTGGGGCCATCGACGTCATGGCGCTGCATCCACGGCCTGAAAGTCCCGCAATTCGCGTTCTTATACGCGCCATACGCGCCAGCCGCGCGCCGCTTCGTCTGCTACCCGGCCATATCCTGCATCAAAAAGAAGGGTCAAGCTTCACCCCCCTCTCCCAAGCCATCATGCGCGACGGCGACGGACTGCATTGGCCCAAACGCTAGCGGCGTGAAACCAACCGAAAAGACGCACATTGTGCGCATACAATTATTGTGACATAATAATTTCAGTTTCATGACATTTCGATGCAGGAGCTGTAAATGAGCATATGTTCGGATGAAAACGCCATCGCTGCAAACGCGGCCGGCAGGTCGTCTCGCAAAACCGCCTTCACCATTATGATTTCTCTTCTGGGCGCACTTGTTTTTCCCGCAACTTCATTTTCTGAAGAACCTTCCGTGGATCCAGATTACGCAAGGTTCCTTTTGAAAAAGAAGGGCTATTGCTCAAGCACATATGTCGTCAAAGGCGGACGAAGGGTCGACGAATATTGTCTGAAATATTATCGGGAACTGGTGGATTATGGCGTCGACGGCGAAGCATACGCCTATTATTGCGATTTGATCGCCGAACAATATTTACGAAAACCGGATGATAAACGGTGCGATAAGGCTGATAAACTGAACCTGCGCGCCTGGAAGGCGGCGCAAGACCGCCAGGCCCGTGAGAGCGCGTCCTACACAGCGAGCAACAACCGAAGCGTATCGACCAACTGAATGATTGGGTTGAAGCTTTTCATTACGGCGCGGCTCACATCTGGTGGAAAACGCTCGGCGCTCAACTCTGGCGCAAAAGCCCGTCACTCCTGCTTATCCGCCCTTCCCCCTTTCAGCCACCGACGCGGATCCGCCGCGTAATCGACGCCTGTAGAGGTTAAAGCCGCCACTAAATCGCCAACCGTATCAAGCGAATGCACCGGCCGGAATTCGTCAATATGCGGCAACATCAACCGAACGCCTCGAGCTTTGGCTTCGAAACCATCGAATCTCAACAACGGATTCAGCCAAATCAACCGCCGGCAGGAACGATGCAAGCGATCCATTTCGCGCGATAAATCTTCGTCCGTATCACGTTCAAGTCCATCGCTGATCAGCAACACCGTCGGTCCGCCGGACAAAACGCGGCGCGACCAATGCTTATTGAAATCATGCAGGGCCCCAGCGATTCGCGTGCCGCCCGACCAATCTTCAACGCCATTGGAGCACGCCATCAGCGCTTCATCCGGGTCTTTCATGCGCAATTGACGCGTAACATTCGTCAGGCGCGTTCCAAACAGGAACACATGCACATTTCGCCGAGACTCCATCAACGCGTGGAGAAAGTGTAGAAATACTCGCGTGTATTGGCTCATGGAGCCGGAAATATCGCACAGCGCCACCAAGGGCGGCGGTTGAATGGCCGGACGACGGCGGCGCAGCACAATCATATCGCCGCCGGAACGCAACGACGCCTTCAGGGAATTACGCGGATCCAGCGCCCCCCGCGGCGAGGAAATCAAGCGCCGGGTCTCGCGCTGATCATTCGGCAACTTCAATTGGCGTATAGCGTTTTGGGCTTTGCTGAGTTCCTCAACGCTCATCTGAGCGAAATCCTTGGAGCGCAGAACCTCTCGTCCGGACACCGTGAAGCGCGCGTCGACCTCAATTTCAGGCCGGGTCAACTCGCTCTCCCGCTCCTTCAAGGCTTTAAACGCCTGAGCCACTCGGCTTTCGCCCGCACGGGGTTTTTGTCCGTCCGCACGCGGCGGCGCCACTGGCGACAACATCTCCATCATTTTTTCGATCAAACCACGACTGCGCCAGAACAGACGGAAGGTCTCATCGAATATGAGGCTATGCTCATGCTTGCGCACGAAAACCGCATGGAGGGTCCAGTAAAAATCTTTTCGGCTTTCAATCCCGGAAGCTTCAAGCGCGCGCGCCGCGTCAATAACGCTGGCCGGACCGATGGGCAACCCGGCCCGGCGCAAGGCGCGCGCGAAATAGACGAGGTTATCAACCAGATGGTTTTGCGAGAAGGGAGCCTTGGCGTCAGACATCATCTAGATCGCCGGCTGACTCGCCAAAGCGCGCTCCTTGACGATTTCATCAATCATCTTGCGAGCGGACGAGCCCTTCACCCTCTCAATATCGTCCTGATATTTCAACAACACACCCAGCGTATCATCGACAACTTCAGGGTTGAGAGCCAATTCGTTCAACTCCGCCAGCGCATTAGCCCAATCAAGGGTTTCAGCGACGCCCGGCTGTTTAAACAAATCGTGGTCGGCGCGTAACTTTTGAACAAAAGCGACAATCTGCGCCGTCAGTTTCTCTGGCGTCCCGGGCGCCTTGCGCCGAACAATCTCCAACTCACGCCGCGCATCAGGATAATCAACCCAATGATAGAGGCAACGCCGTTTGAGCGCGTCATGAATTTCCCGGGTTCTATTCGTCGTAATCACCACGATAGGCGGCTCCGACGCGCGGATGGTTCCAAGCTCGGGAATGCTCACTTGATTGTCTGAAAGGATTTCTAGCAAATAAGCTTCGAAAGCCTCGTCCGCGCGGTCCAGCTCATCTATCAGTAATATAGGCGCGCCCTTTTCAGAGCCCTCCAAAGCCTGAAGAACAGGACGCTTGATCAAAAAACGGTCAGAAAACAAACTGGCGGACAATTCATTTCGATCGGAGCCGCCGGTGGCCTCCACCATGCGAATTTCGACCATCTGAGCGGCGTAATTCCACTCATAGACGGCGGCGGAGACGTCCAATCCCTCATAACATTGCAAGCGAATGAGATCCCGCTTCAGCGTTTGGGCGAGAACCTTGGCGATCTCCGTCTTGCCCACCCCCGCCTCTCCTTCAAGAAACAGCGGGCGCCCAAGTTTCAAAGCGAGATGAAGCACGGTCGCCAGCGAGCGATCCGCCACATACCCAGCGCGATCCAACATCGCGAGGGTGTCGTCAATGGAAGCGGGAAGCTGTTCTTTGATCATGTGTCCATCCCTGCAAATTCACGCGAAAATCAAGCAGCCAAAGTAAGGCGGAACAATTCAGAAATCCAGCGTATGGCGCCGGAACGAAAGTTTCGCGTCTTATCCAGCAAAAAACCCGCCCGAATACTCGGGCGGGCATCTACAAACAAGAGCTTGAGACGACGGCGAAACGCTAGTCTAGGTGTCGCCGCGCTCATGCGCTCATCTTACTTGGCGTAGTCGTATTTGCCATCCGACCAGACATACCAAACGTAACCTGGCAGGGTCACGTCGCCTTTCTCGTCAAAGGCCAGATCGCCGAGAACCGTTTTGAACTCGCCAGAATTAAGCGCTTCAACAACGTCTTCATATTCTGTGGACTTAGCGGTTTTCACAGCGTCAGCCCAAGTCTGAATGGCTGCGTAAGTGTACAGAGCATAACCTTCAGCGGTTTTTCCGGAAGCTTCAAGAGCCTCCACAACCGGCTTGGCGACTTCGTTCTTACGAGGATCAGGAGAGAAGGTCATCAGCGTGCCTTCGCCAGCGGGACCCGTGATCGACCAATATTCGTCGGTCACAAGCGCGTCACCCGACACAAGCAAAGTCTCCATGCCCTGATCGGCCATCTGACGTTTGATCAACCCAGCTTCCGTGTGATAGCCGCCCACGTAAAGAACGTCAATGTTCTCCGACTTCAACTTCGACACGAGGGCCGTATAGTCTTTCTCGCCAGCTGTGTAAGCTTCATACATGGCTTCGGTTTTGCCAAGGCTGTTCATGAC
>JBLXBZ010000013.1:0-53652 GCA_048265185.1 Stappiaceae bacterium
GATTTCCGGGCCAATGGCGCAGGGCGCGGCGAGAGCCGCATACGCGCGATTATGGATGCGGCCAACACGCCGCAAGTGGACGATGACACGCTGGACGCTCTGGCGGGAGAGGTCGACGCGCCGGGGGACGGCGCGCCGCAGGACTGGGGGTATTCGGTCGAGAGGCGCAACAAGGAATGGGCGCTGGTGCTGATTGGCTCCAAGGCGGTGATGTCGCGCGAAAAGTCTGACGCGCCGATTGAGGATCGTTTGCGGGTTGTCCAGATCGACGCTTTCCGGGCGCTTTACGCCAACCGGATGACACAGGTTATGAGCGCTGATGGCAAGGTCAAGGCGATAACCTGGGCCAAGCGTTGGGAAATGGACCGGGATCGGCGTCAATATGACGGCATCGAGTTTCATCCAAGCCGCGATTTTGAGGCCGGTACGAAGGGATATCTCAATTTGTGGCGTGGGTTTTCCGTCCGGGCGGACGCCGGCGCCGGGCGCTACACAATTTTTCGCGATCACGTGCTGACCAATATTTGCGCTGGCGATCAGGCATTGTTTGATTGGGTCTGGGCGTGGTTTGCGCACATGCTGCAAAAACCGCGCGACAGACCCGGAACGGCGATTGTCGTGCGCGGCCTGATGGGAACCGGAAAGTCTATTTTGGGCGAGGTTTTTGGCTCGTTGATTGACGCGCATTATTTTCAGGTGGATGAGCCGCGTTATATCACCGGTCAGTTCAACGCCCATATGTCCAGCTGTTTGCTTTTGCAAGCCGAAGAGGCCGTTTGGGCGGGAGACAAAGTGGCGGAAGGCCGGCTCAAGGGGCTGATCACCTCCAAAACGCAAATGATCGAGAGCAAGGGCGTCGACCCTTTTCGCCTGCAAAATTACGTGCGGCTGATCATGACCTCCAACGAAGATTGGGTGATCCCGGCGGGCAAGGACGAGCGGCGCTATTGCGTGTTGGACTGTGCGCCGACGGTGAAAGAAAACCACGCCTATTTTGAGCAAATGTTTGAGGAGCTGGACAACGGCGGCCGCGAGGCGCTGCTGGCGGATCTGCTGGCGCTGGATATATCCCGCGTAAATGTTCGCCGTGCGCCGCGCACGGGGGCGCTTTTGGACCAGAAAATCCGGTCACTGGACAGTATCGACAGTTACATCTTCGAGCGGCTCATGGCCGGGAGCTTGCTGCGCGCCGACGACGAATGGCAGCCCCATGGCGATGTTTTGAAAGCAGAGCTGCATAAGGAATATCTGGAGATTTCGGACAAGATCGGCATCAAGCGCCGGGCGGAGGAAACTCAATTCGGACGGCGGCTCAAGCTGTTGTTGCCGGGCGTGGAGGTCGCGCGGCGCACGATCGGTGGAAAGCGCTGCTACGCATATATTTTCCCGCCGCTGGAAGAAGCGCGGGCGCAGTTTGAGGCCAGCGTTGGACAGGGCGTGGACTGGCCGGACGATGGCGAGCGGTAAAAATGACTGCGGCTGGCGATACGCCGCGCGGGATAGAGAAGGGCTATTGGGATGATCATGAAAACGCACAAGCCGCTGGGCGAACTGGAATGGTATGTGATTTACACCAATATCAAGTGTGAACGGCGGGCGTTGGCGGGGCTGCGCGCGCGCGGCGTGGCGGCCTATCTGCCGGAAGTCACCACGCGACGAAAACCACGCCAAGGGCGGAAAATGGTGGAGACTGTTCGCGCGGTGTTCCCGCGTTATTTGTTCGCCGGCGTCGACCGGGCGGCGGGGCAAACGCTGGACCAGGCGCGCAGGTGCGATGGGGTGGAGGGCGTTTTGTCTTTTGGCCTGGAGGGCCCGGCCTTGCAGGTGTCGGCGCGTGAGATCCGCCGGGTGATCAACACCGTGGCGGATATGGCGCGTTTGTCGGCGCCAGCGCCAAAGATTTCGCTGCAGGTTGGGGATAATGTCTTGTTGATGTCTGGACCTTTCGCGGGGTTTGACGCCAAAATCTGCGCTTACGCCAAGGCGGCGCGCCGTGCGCGCGTGGATATCGGCATGGCGGGCGGGGCTGTGAAAGTCACCGTTCCTGTTGACGCGCTGTCAAAGCGGGCATATGGATGAAAAGGACGATTTGATTGGTCTTTTGCGCGGCGCATCGCCGGGCGGGCGGAAACGTGACTCAGGCTGGGGAAAACGCAGGCTATGCGGCCCCAGCGCGATGGGTTTTGTGTTTTTTAAAAGATTTTGGCGTTCGCCGTCGTCAGCGCCATCGCGGCGTTGAAAGCTCTACTGCCTAACCTGCCTAACCTAAAAATGAATGTTTTCAATAGGTTGGGCAGGAAAAAGAACAATAATATCAAGTGGTTGCCTAACCTGCCTAACCTGCCTAACCTATTTTGCCCCCCGCGCGTGCGCGTGCGCGCGTGAGGCCGAAGCCCCCCCCTTTGGGCCTTTCTCCCAAAAGGGTGAAAATAGGTTAGGCAGGTTAGGCAATATGTTTAACTTGTTGAGAACAATTAAGAAATACTGCCTAACTTATATGTTTTTTAGTTAGGCAGAGGTTAGGTAAGTTAGGCAGTAATAAAAGCAGCGAAAATGGCTTTTGAAATGGCCATGCGGTTGACAAATGTTTTGAATAATTTTATCGGTGAATGAGGATGATCTGCTTGATCCTTTGGGCCCCGCGTTTGTGGGAGCGATCAGAGAAGTGGACCCAGCCGGATAAAACGCAGGATATGCGGTTTCGGCGCGATGGTTTTCTATGGCGTTTTTCTTCCAGAGCTTATCGACTTAACATTGACAGCCGCCCGGTGCATTCGCCCCGGGCTTTTTCATTTGCGATAGCGGAGCGCGCGATGAGCCTGATTGGATGGGTCAAGGTCAGCTACAAGCGGCAAGGAATGACTGATTTCATTGTCGCCTCCGAGCATTTGACGAAAGCCAAGGCTCTGCCGCGTATGCGCGAAGGGCTGAAGTCGGCTGGCGGGAAGATGCGCACCATGGTCCGCAAGTCCGTGCACAAGCAGGCGAACACGAAAAAATATGGCTCAATCACCAAGCGTGTGGTTGGGGTGTTACATCATGGCGGCCTGATGGCTTACCACATTCGCGGATCAAAGAAGGCGATGCCGATTGAAGAAATCAAGGGCCTCCGCGTTCGCGGCGAGGTGAGAACGGGCACTTGGGAAGATCAGACGCGCACAAGAAGTGGGCGGTTCGAGAAAATCGAAGGGCTTGCGAAGGGGTTTGTTTCCGCCAGACCATGGGGAAACCCGCATCGTTTTCAGCGCTCCTATCGTCATGCCACGCGCGGTCTTGTGGCGGGTGTCGGGCAGGCCGGGCTTCGTCCCTTGTATGGCCCGTCAATCGCCAAGGAAGTTGTTCAAGGCGAAACGCTTGAGATGTTCGAGCGGGACGCGGGGCGGTTGATCGAGAAAGAAGTGGCCAAGAAGCTCGCGCGCCTGCTTCCATAGCCCCGCGCGAATGTTTCACGCAATCAACGACGGTTCACGAAAATCTTTGAGGGTGTTTCACGGCGGGTCCTCCCTGAATCCGTGAAACCGGCCTCACCCAGCAGCCCGCAAAAACGCCAGTTTTACAGTCTGCAAATCTGGGTTAACGGGGTTAACGAGGTTAACACGGTGGTTAACGAAACGCCGGCGGCGGAAGCGCTTTGGAGCGTTGCGGAAATTGCGGCGCGCGATGGGATCTCAAAGGCCGCCGTGTCAAAACGTGTGAAGAAGCTGGTCGCCAGCGGCCTTTATGTTGAGCGGAATAATCGCGGCGCAGTGGTCGCCATTAACGTGGTGCAATATGATCAATTGGCGCAACACCTTGGCGTACCCGCGATGCGCCGGTCTCCAGTTTCCGCATCAATTACTCAAACAACTGGAGCGGGGTGTGGGGGCGATGACCTTCGTGACGCGCGATCGCGAGAAGAGGCTGATCGCCGCAACGCCTGGATAAAGTTTGAGGCGAATAGACTTAATATCGCAGAGGCGCGCAAAGAGTTACTGCGCCGGGATAAAGTGTTGTCGGCGCTGGACGCCTGCGCGAGCGAGCTTTGTCGTGTAGTGGACGCTTTGCCTTCCTTGGCGGATGATTTATCCGCCGCGGTGGATAAAGGAGGGCTTCACGGTTTGCGCTCTGCGCTCAAAGGGCATGCACGTGATCTACGTTTTGAAATGTCGCGAGCTATGCGGGATGTAGCAAAACAAGCCAGCGCTCATGATCCGGACTTGATTTATGACGATGTTGATCAAACCGCGTCTTCACAAACTCAAGACGAGGCTGTCCATTGAACGGGTTTCCCAGCGCCGCGCAGACGATAAGCGAACGCTTGTGTGATCGTTTCCAGCCGGCGGCCAGCATTTTGCCGGCGGATTGGTTCGCGGAAAATATAATCTTGATTGATGGCCCAGATCGTGGGCGTCCGTGGACGCCCGACGGCGCGCCTTATCTGGTCGAGATCGCCAATTGTTTGACAGAGGATCACCCGAGCAATTGTGTGACGGTCAGGAAGAGCCAACAAACAGGCGCATCTATTCTGGCGCTTGCTTGGTGTCTTTACGTGGCGGCTGTCGAGCCTGCCAGCATTTTATATGCCGCTCCGGGCAAAGAATTTGTGAGCGATATTTCTGGCCGTAAATTAGGGCCTTTGATCAAAGCGTTTGAGCGAAAATACGGACGTCAGGTTTTCTTGCCGCAAGTTGCGCGATCTGGTCAGGGGTCCAAGTCGGATGAAAAGCGGTTTGGCGATGATTTGTTTTTGGCTTTGGCCAATGCGAACACGAAAGCGGACCTGTCGGGCGATACTGTGCGGTTTGGCGTGAAGGACGAGTTATCAAAATGGGAAGATCTTGCCGGTGGGGAGGATCCCGAGAAATTGTTCTGGGGGCGTTTCACCGCATTTCGCCGAACAAAAACCTATAAAATTCTGGAGATATCAACGCCTGAAGTCGATAGCGGCGACCCTGAGGGGCGGACTGAGGGGCATTGCCGCATTGATCGCCGTTTTCTGAAGTCAGATCAGAGGTTTTGGAATATTACATGCCCGGAATGCGGGGTGCTTTTTTACCAAACGATTGACGGTCTGAAGATCAATACACAGCACCCTCATTTAAGCAAATATGAGTGCCCTGGTTGCGGCCATCATTTGAGTGAGAGCGAGCGCGTAGTCGCCGTGCGCGCCGGGGAGTGGATCGCGACGGCCGCAGGAGAAACGCGGCATCCTGGGTTCCATATAGACGCATTTATCTCTTTGATGATGAGTTATGGCGATATCGCCGATGACTATTTGGAATGCCGGGGGGAATTGGACCGCAAGGATTTTACGAACCTTGTACTCGGCCTGCCATATTACTTTCAGGGCGATGCGCCTGATCATAAGAAATTGCTGGACCGGCGCGAAGAAGGTTTGCTTCGTCGGCACATTCCAGCGCGTGGCTTGCTTTTGGTTGGCGCGGCTGATGTTCAGATGCGAGGCATTTGGTTCGAAGTGGTCGCCTACGCTCCGAACGGTGAAAGCTGGTTGGTAGAGGCGAAATATATTGAAGGCGACACATCCAAGGTTGATGGAGCGGGTTTCGAAGGACTGCGGCGCGAGGCTTTAACGCGCAAGTTTCCGGATGCTTTTGGCGGCAAGCGCGGATTGGACGCCTTGGGCGTAGACAGCGGATATCGCGCGCATGTGGTTTATTCATTTGTGCGGCGCTGGCAGCGAATGCACCCAGAGACGGGCGAAGATGTCATCCTCGCGCTTAAGGGAATGGAAGGCTGGGGAAAGCCGGCTCTGGGAACGCCGTCGCTCGTGGATATTGATCTTGAAGGCGCGAAAATAAAGCAGGGCGCCAAAGTGTGGGGCGTTGGCACATGGCCGCTTAAGGCCGACGTTTACACAGACCTTCGAAAAGAAGGGGTGCGTTCTGGGGCCGATCAGGACCCTGATGGTTATTGTCACTTTGGCATGTGGGTGGACGAGGGATATTTCAAGCAGTTGACCTCTGAATATCTCGAAGATGTCAAAATCAAGGGACGCCGTGTCGGTCGCCGCTGGAAGCAGCGTTACGATGACAACCATTTTTTTGATTGCCGTGTCTATAACCGCGCGCTTGCTGAATATCTTGGGTTGTCGACAATGACGGAAGATGAGTGGCGATTGATCGCCAAGCGTCGCGGGATGCCTATTGAATTACGCGAAACGGATCTCTTTAGTCTCCGGCCAGACGTTGAAGAAGTTTTTGACGAGGCGACGTCGGAACTTACCACGCCTTCGCCAAAACTTGAGAACGAAAGCGATCTTAGCGACGCTCCCGATCAGGACTTTCTTGCAGGCCATAAAATCGATTGGTGAATTATGGGCTATTCAGCTGATGATCTTGCTCGTTTACGTCTGGCGCTTACGAGCGGGGAAAAGCGTGTTCGTTTCGCGGATGGCCGTGAAGTGGAATATCGCTCTATTGCAGAAATAAAGTCGGCTATCGGCATCGTCGAGCATGCGCTTGGGTTTGGCCGTCCTTCATCAACGCTTGCTGTTTTCGCGCGGGATTGAACCATGCTTTCCCTGTCTATGATCGAGCGGGCCTTTGCCAGAATTTCTCCAGTTTGGGGCGTGCATCGATTGCATTCGAAAGCGTCTCTGGCATTGGCGATGCAGGAGGCGCGAGGTTTTGACGCGGCTCGCATCGATCGGCGTACGGCTGGATGGAATGCGTCTAGCGGCGACGCCAATTCGGAGAATTCCGGGGCATTGGAGCTTGTGCGCCGTCGCAGCCGTGACCTCTGCCGCAACAATGAATGGGCGGGAGGTGCGAAACGTAAGCTTGCCGCCCATATGGTCGGAACGGGCGTGAAGCCGCGCCCCCCTCGCGCCACAAAGGCGCGGGTTAAGGCTAAAGCGTCGGAGATCTGGTCCAGTTTTAATGAAACATGCGACCCGGCTGGGCGTACGACGTTTTATGGCATCCAAGCGCAGTTGGCCGGCGAGGTAGTGGAGAGCGGCGCGGCATTTCTGCGCTGGCATTTGCGAGACCCGGCGGAAGGCTTGGCTGTGCCTTTACAATGCGAAGTCCTTGAGCATGAGTTCCTGGATATTCGCAAGACAGAAGTTTTACCTGGCGGGAATGCTGTTGTCCAAGGGGTCGAGCATGATCCACAAGGTCGCCGTGTCGCATATTGGCTCTTCCCGGTTCATCCGGGCGAGGTGTCCAGCTTGTCGCGGAAACGGTTTTTGTCTGAACGGATCCCGGCGAAATATATTGACCATGTGTTTCGCGTTGATCGTCCGGGGCAAGTTACGGGTGTCCCATGGTTTGCGCCGATCGCGCTGCGTTTGCGCGATACTGCGGATTATGAAGAAGCGGCCCTTGTTCGCAAGAAAATTGAAGCCTGTCTGACTGTTTTGGTCAGGAGGTCGGGTTCCGGTGCGCGGAATTTGGCGCAAGGTGCAGCTCAAAGCACTGACGGCAAGGGTCGCCGGTTAGAAAAAGTTAATCCCGGCATTATCGCTTATCTGGATGAAGCAGAGGAAATTTCCAGTTTCAACCCGGCTCCAAGCGATGGCTACGCAGATCATCTGGACCAACAGCTTTTGGCGAGCGCGGCGGGTATCGGTCTGACATTTGAGCAATTCACGGGAAACCTAAGACACGTCAATTATTCGTCGATCCGGGAGGGAAAGCTGGATTTCTGGCAAGTTTTGGATCAGTGGCAGCAATTCATGCTGATCCCGCAGGTGTGCACTCCTGCGTGGCGACGGGTGATGCGCCTGGCTGGCCCGCGAGCCGGTGTGCCCGCTGATCTTGGATCAATCTGGAACATTCCGCGCCGTCCATGGGTGGACCCTCTCAAGGACGTGAAAGCTGAAGAGATCGAGTTGAAGCTCGGCCTTGAGTCCTGGGTCGATAAAGTTTCTGCGCGTGGGCATGACCCCGAAGAGCAGATCAATGAGATCGAGCAATATCAACCGCGTCTTTCGGCCCTTGGAACGGCGAATAAAAAACAAGCGGCGACTGCCACCCAAGGAGAGAAATAAAATGCCAAAGACAGCCATGGAAGAGGCGGGGATGCCAGCGCAAACGCGTCTGGCGCCGATTGCGAAGCCTGATGCAGACGCGCGGACAATGGATGTGATTTGGACGGCTGGCGCGAGCGTGCGTCGCCGACGGCGTACATACTCCGATGGCGTTCAGGTTTACGACGAAGAACTCGTGGTCAGCGATAAGGCCATTGATCTTGCTCGCATGAAGGCTGGAGCGCCCGTTTTGGATAGCCATTCAGCATGGTCGACGCGCTCTCAAATCGCAGTTGTCGATGACGTTTGGCTCTCAGATGGCAAAGCATACGCGCGTATCAAATTCCCGTCAGAAGGAGTCGATGAACAATCGGATCGTGTGTTCGCACTCGCCAGCGAAGGGATAATTCGGAACATTTCGGTTGGCTATTCGATCGACAAGGTTCGGGTGGTCGAGCCCAAGGAAGAAGCTGGCGTTACGCGTTGGGTTGTTGAGCGTTGGACGCCTCACGAAATCAGTTTCGTGACAATCCCTGCAGATCCGGATGCGCAGGTCCAAGGCCAAAGAAGCGCAGTCGATCTTTTCCCAATTGAGTTTTTGAACAGGGCGAGCGCCCCCCTTGAGGAGATTTCTACAATGCCAAAACCTACCGACCAACCCAATACGGGGCCAAATGAGGTGGAGCGCGAAAATATTGACGGTGACCGCCAAGAGACGCGTTCTAACAATACGCCGCTCGCCGCCCACGCTGAAAACGTCGCCACGCAAACGATTAGCTGGACCGCAAGTGATATTCGTAAAATAGGAGAAGCTGCGCGGTTGTTTGGGCTGGATGAGCGCGCCGGGATCGATGTATTGGAGCGTGCGGATAATGTTGATCATGCGCGCGATCTATTGCAGGCCGAAGCTGTAAAGGCGCAAGAGCGGGAAGCCCCGCGCCAAACGCCACATGTCCGTGTTTTGGTGGATGAAGGCGACACGCGCCGGGAGGCGGTGGAATGCGCCGTTCTCCACCGCGCCACGCCGTCAGAAGTTACATTGACCGACGCCGCGCGCGAGTTTCGTGGAATGAAGCTCATGGAAATTGGCCGCTCGTATATCGAGGATACGCAAGGCGTCAGGTTGCGAGGGATGTCTTCGCAAGAGTTGGCTGGTGTGTTGTTAGGGTTGTCATCGCGCGCTGGAATGATGTCTACAAGCGACTTCCCCAACCTTTTGGCGAATGTGGTCTCCAAGCGCCTGCGCGACACCTATGGCGCGGCCGAACAGGGGTGGCGCAAGTTTTGCCGTCAATCCAACGCGCCTGATTTCAAAGAAAAAGCAGTCATGCAATTGGCTGGTATCCCTGAATTGCGCAAGATCAGGGAAGGTCAGGAATATACATATGCGACACTTTCAGAATCTGTCGAGAAATACGCACTTGCGACATATGGCCGAAAGATCGCCATTACGCGTCAGACGTTGATCAATGACGATATGGGCGCATTCGACCGGTTGCCGTCTTTATTTGGCCGCGCTGCAGCCGAATTGGAGAATGACGTTGTTTGGGGGATCTTCACGTCGAATCCGGTAATGGGCGACGGCAAGCCTTTGTTCCACGCGGACCACGGCAACCTTGCAGGTTCGGGCGGGGATGTATCAGAGACGACTATCGAAGCGGCTGAGATCGCGATGGGCGCGCATCTGGACGCTGCGAAAAAGCCTCTCAATCTGTCCCCAAGGTTTATTGCGATCACCCAAAAGCGGCGGGTCGCCACCATGAAGCTGTTGGGGAGCATCACTGCGGCCAAAAGCGGCGACGTGAATGTTTACCAAGGCGCGTTTGAACCTGTTGTTGAAAATCGGTTGAAGCCTGAAGCAGGGACGCAGCCCTGGTTCATGATCACGGATCCGGCGCGTTGGGACACGATCGAATATTCGTACCTTGAGGGCGAAGAGGGGCTCTATACGGAGGAGCGTATTGGCTTCGACGTGGACGGGATTGAAATCAAGGGGCGTTTGGACTTTGCAGCTAAAGCTATTGATTGGCGCGGCCTTTGGAAAAATCCCGGGAACTGATTCCGGTTAGCTATCCGCCAATTTTATTTCGGGGCTTTTTGGCCCTTTTTTCATGGAGAATTCAGATGAAAAATTATGTCCAAAAAGGCGAGCGGATGGTGGCTATAGCGCCATCCGGCGGGGTTACGTCAGGCGACTTGATAATTGTCGGCGCTGTCGCGGGCGTTGCGGAGACCTCTGCGCTCGAAGGCGAAGAAGTTGTGATTGTTTGCGATGGCGTGTTCAGCCTGAAGAAAGCGGCGGTGGCGGTTGCGCAAGGAGCCAAACTTTATTGGGTGAGCGCTGACAAGAATGTAACAACGACGGCGAGCGGCAACACATTGATCGGCCGTGCATGGTCGGCAGCGGCAGAAGACGCCGCCGTCGCCGACGTGAAGTTGACGACGGCGAACTGACCGTGATGAGCGTCTTTGATCGTGCTATGGGGGCGCTGGACCGTCATTTCGGCGAAGCGGTCCTCTTGTCCCCGGTTGTTAAAGCGTCGCGGACAGGGCCTACAGCAGACCCAGACCGCCCGGAAGCGGAAATTTGGGGGGTGTATGTTGAGACATTCGCGCAAATACCTCATCTGGGCCGGAATGATCGAGATGGCGCGGGGGCGACGGAGCTTGGCTCTCATCCAGCGGCGTTGACCATTTCTGCGGTGACGGCGCGCTCTCTCCAATATGATATTAAAAAAGGCGACTTGATCACTCTGGTCTCACGGGAAAAGCAAGATTGCTTTGCGGTCGATAGCGTGCAGCCGACCGATCTTGGCGATCAGACGCTGCGCCTTGTCAGGAGCCCGCAATGAGTCTTGCTAATTTGGCCATCCGTAATTGCGTATGCCGGGCGTTGCTTGAGGCGAAGACACTTGCTGGAGAGCGTATTGCGGATTCTGAGCTTTCTCCAATCGAAGATTTGATCAAGGAACAGCGTACGCCGATCGTTGTCGTCAGCATTGATGGTGGTGAAAGCGGCGACGAGCGAGCGCTTAACGGCGCGTCGAGTCGATTGTCGCTTATTATTGAGATCGCTCTTGCCGCCCGTGTTGAAATCGATGGTGGGGAGGGGGAGAAAATCGCCATTCACCCGGCGGACGGTGGCGGTGAGGATATCCTGAACCTCCTTTGGTATGAAATCATTATGGCGTTGTCGTCGCCGTCGGGCGGCGCGTGGTCGGATTTGTTGCGGATGTTTGATCTTGCCTCTGACCAAGCTATCCGCGAGCGGTGCAAGTGGGTGCGCGGCGGTGACACGGAGCATGGACTGGAGCTAGCCAGCCGCACATATCGTATTGAGGTCGCGCCGATCGATGACCCGCTTGTAAGCAGAGATCTTGACGTTGCGCCGTGGTCTCGGCTCCTCGCCTTGTTTGACGGGGTGACGGATCTAGCTCCCACGGGCCGTGCTATCCGAAAATTAGTTAGCCGCAACGATGGGCTTGCTGATTGGCGCCGGGATCAAGCACGTCTTGGCGTCGATGATGACGTCATTCGTGACCTTGGCGTCGCGCCTCCATATGAAACGCCGGAAAACCCAACGATAGTCAGTGATATTTCTATTGGAGGCGCGCCATGAGTATTGCCATGGATATTTCAGACCTGCGCCGCGAGGTGGCGGCGCAAGCTGAGGAAATCAATCGATTGCGGCATCGATCCGCCAAGACGGTGCGCTATGGGACTGTTGAGGCTGTCGATTTGGACCGTAAGCGTGTGCGGTTATTGATCAGCGACCCGGACGGCGGAGATAAAGTTCTTGGCCCATGGCGTCCGTGGTCAGAGCATGCTGGCGCTATCAAATCATGGGCTCCGCCGTCGGTTGGCCAGCAGATGATTTTATTCTCGCCGAATGGAGACTTGAGCGTTGGCTTTCACCTCCCGGCGACATTTTCGGAGCAAAATGCCGCGCCAAGTGAGCGACCAGAAACGTATCGCGTTGAAATTGGTGGAGCCTCGATTGAGTTGTCCGCGCGCGAAATTGTTTTTTCGATTGACGGTACGTCATTAAAATTGACAGCCGATGGACTGAGCGCCGTCGCCGATGATTACGAGTTTGAGTGATGCCGGGGATCGCATGTGTAGACGTTGATCAAGCAGGCGGCGTGCAGCTGGGTGGCGGTCAGTCGATATTCCGGGTGCGAGGCAATTTGGTGGTTGTTCTGGGCGATGCGGTTGAGCCGCATTTTCCATTCACTCCGCCGCATGCGCCAGCGCCATATATGGCGGAGGCGACCAGTCGCTTCCGAATTTGCGGCATCCCGGTTTGCCGAGCAGGCCACGCGGCGGACTGCGGACATACGACAAGCGGGCGAGCATTTTTCAAAATCCCTTGAAGGGAAGCAGTTATGTCAGAACTGGAAGCGGTTGGGATAGACGCCCAGACCGGACGGGTTTTGCGTGGATGGGACCATGTCTTGCAATCCACCAACAGGTTGTTTTCCACCTCCCATTTTTCCCGCGTTATGCGGCCTCATGTGGGCACATTTGTGCCGCGTTTGCTTGGGGCGCTGGTGAACCCGCGACAGGTGCAGAGATTTCGTTGGGCCGTCAGCATGGGGCTGTTGCTGTTTGAGCCGCGTTTCGCGCCGACGCGTGTTGATTTGGTGGCGTTGGATCGCACCGGGCGCACCGGTTGGATAATTGAAGGTGTTTACTATCCGCGCGGTCATAAGGGCGATTTTACAGGTGGTGAGCGCCGCAGCATTGACCTTTCAGGATTGTTTGCGGATGGAGCCGGCGGATGACTTACGCCCCGACTGTGGTTGATTTATCGCGTTTGTCGCCGCCGGATATTGTCGAAAAGTTAGACTTTGAAGCCATCGTCGCGGAGATGAAGACTGATTTTCTGACGCGGTTTCCAACCTATGACGTTGAAAATCTGGAAACCGACACCGCTATCCTGATTTTTCAAAGCTGCGCTTATCGTGAGTTGTTAATTCGAGCTCGCATAAATCATGCGGCGGAAGCACTCTTGATCGCGAAGGCGGGAGGGACTGACCTTGATCACCTTGGCGCAGGCTTTGGCGTTACGCGGTTGGTTTTGAAGCCGGCAGATGGCGAGAGCCCGGCGGTGATGGAGACGGATGAGCGATTCCGGCGGCGCATCCAACTGGCGCCTGAAGCTTTTTCCATGGGCGGCCCGCGCGGTGCTTATATTTTCCACGGGCTTACCATTGATCCCAGCGTGCATGATTGTTGGGCGTGGCAAGTGGCGCCCGGCCGCGTTGAGGTTGTTGTTGCGGCCGCGAATGGCGGGGCAATATCGGATGACGTTATTGCGCGATTGGTGGATTTATACGCATTTGAAGATAAGACGCCGCTGACTGACAGTGTTGCTGTGAAGCGTGCGGATGAGATTTTTTACAGTGTGAGCGCAACGCTTGTTTTGCCGCGTGGTCCTGATCCTGAGGCCGTAAAAGCGGAGGCTGAAGCGGCGCTGGCGGCATATGCAGCGGAGCGAGACCGGATAGGTCATGGCGTTTACATGGTGGGGATCGATGCGGCTTTGAAGGTGGGCGGGGTGGAGACAGTGCGCCGCGACGCTCCCGTGGAGGATCTCGTTGTGAATGACAGCCAGATTGCTCGTTTTAACGGGGCGCATTTAGACGTTGAGGTGATCTGATGGTGAATATTCCGTCATTGTTGCCGGAGGCGTCATCTTCAGCGTTCGAGCAGGCTCTGGAGCAATCATCAGCTCGTATCGGTGACGTGCCTGTCAAAATTAAAAGTTTATCCCGGCCGATGGAAGCGCCAAGTGCTTTTCTGCCCTGGTTGGCGCAAGGCGTTTCGGTGGATGTTTGGCCGCGCCGATGGGACGAGACCGCGCAGCGCGAGGCTATCCGGGGTAGTTTGCCGCTCCATAAAATTAAGGGATCGGCCGCGGCGATCCGGGAGTTGATACGGCAAGCAGGGGGGGCGGTTAAGCGCTTTGACCGCCCGCCGTCGAATGCGTTTGTTGGCGCTAATTTTACCGACGATGATCGCGCCGCATGGTTGGCGCATTATCCTGAGTTGCGAATATATCCATTTCGCGACAAATCTAAACAGCCGTATAGCTTTTTTGCGGGTAAGTCATTTGCTGGCGTTGCGCGGGGGCCAAGGGCGGCCGCGTTGATCCCGTCAACGGCGGGAAACCGGGCAGGGCGGCGGGCGTTTCTGCATGATCGCGGTGTGGAGACGCCGCTGAATGTTACGGTTGTCACGGCCGTGGAAGAAGATCGCATCGCCGTTCGGGAAGAAACAATACAGCTTAAAATTTTTAAACCGTTTACTTTCGCCGCGAATGTCATCGCCAGCGCCGCCACAGGAAAGAAGTTCGCCGGTGGCGGGGTTGGTAAATCAACTGTCACGCTGTCGCAGTCGGCCGCTTACGCCGCCATTAAGGGCGATCGTAAGCGTTTGACTGTTTCCCCTGGCGCAACGCCGATCGACCCTACGCCTGTGGAGCGTCAAGGTCGGGGTTTCCTGCCAAAATATAAATTTTTTACTGGCGTTTCATGCGTTGGGGCAGGGCGTTACGCCACGCCGTCGACCGCTTATCTGAGGATTTATGACGTTGTTTGGCTGTATGAGCCGGGACGTCACGTGCCGCCGCGACGCGGCCGGTTTTTTTCCGGCGTTACGCGGCTGGGGCGTCCAGCCTATACGGCGGACGTGAAAGTCTCGGTGAGACGTGCGCCGGGCGTTCGGAAGTTGTTCGCTGGAGGGTATGTTAACTCCAGTCATACCTATCCAGCTGACCGGTCGAGATTGGACGACATTCTTCACGCCGCGGCGTCCGGGCAATCGTTACGAGACAAAATAACATTGAATATCAATTGCATGGAGATCGTTCGAGCCAGCGTTAACAGCCTGTGCGGAAGTGTGATCTGTGGGGACCAAGTGGAGACGCAATAATGTCCAGTCGAGTTCTGGTTGAGGAATATCAAGAAGTAACCGGGTCAGATCTGACAAAGATAGGCGTCTCGGCGCAAAATGCTCTGGATACGACTATTTTTGATGGCGTCGCGGCTGGAAATCGCTATGCGGGTTGCTCCGTTACGCAAAATGGAGCCGCTGTCGTTAATGTGGCTCCGGGCCGCGCATATCTTGGCGGGAAGGTTTATCAGCGTGAGACGGACACGGAATTCACGCTGACAAGCGGGTTGCCGCTGGCGTTGTCAAAAGTAGCCACAATTGTGGTCTCCGGTCAGGAAATCGACACTGACCTGCAGCCTCGTGATTATGTCATTGACGTGCAAACGGGGGAAGCGGAGGCGCGCACCGCGCCGCGTGAGCGCCGGCGGGTTATGACCATGGATGTGGTCTATGGGGCGGAGGCGGCCAATCCCGCCCGGCCGGTTACGGCGCCGGGCGCGGTGGCTGTGGCGGATATTCTGCTGACGCCATCCGGCGTTCAGACTATTACAATGTTGACGGCGAATAAATTGAGTTCGGCCGAGGAAAACCGGGCGTCCATCGTCGCGCTTGAGCAATTTCGTGATCAGGCAGGCTCTCGCATTGACACGCTTGGTTCTGACCTCGCCGATCTTAACGCGCGCACAAAAGGCATTATCTCGCCGCATGTGCATAGGCGCATGATCCGCGACATCAGCCGCCTGAAGCGCGTCGTAAACTTGTCCGATGATCATCTGAGTTATTCATCTGATCATTTTATGGACAAGCGCCATTCTGACGATACGCACCCGCAGTGGCTGTCTCGGATTGAAGAGGGGGCCCGGTTCGCAGCCGCGCAAGAGCGTATCGCGATTTTGAAACCGCTGAATGATACGGATCCAAAATTGCGCAAAACGGGCTCTTTCGCTTTGCCAAGTTACACGGATAATGTTCGTATCTCCGTTGTCGGAAATGATGCGGAATTGTCCATTTCTCAATATCAGCACCAGACAACAACCAAAGTCAAAAAGACGCGTTCCAGGTCGGCAACACGTTATGGCACTGCCTATACCACATGCACCAACCGCGCGGAATTTTACAACGGCACCTATAACGAGCTCTCGCAAACGCTCAAGCGCGATGGCGAGACGTTTAAAGTTGAGTTCACGGGGCGCGATTATGACCCTAACAACGCGCATGAAGGTGACCATAAAGAGGTGCGGCTTCAACAAGTTTGGACAGATAGATGGACAGAAACTTATTGGGTAGCTCAAACGGTTGTCGAGGGCATAAATGGGTCGGTGATCGGCCAGACATTTTTGAACGCCAATACGGGATGGGCGACATTCGTTAATTTGTTCTGCCCGCGCGTGGCGGAAACGGGCGATGTGCATGTGCTTTTGACTGAGGTTACCGCTTCGGGCGCCCCGGATCCGGCGCGGACCATTTCGAGCACTACCGTTTCGGCGAACGAATTAAAAACATGGCCATCGCCGACGCGAGTTAATATTGAGCCGACGCATTTGGACGCCGGCAAGCGGTACGCCATTGTCCTGATCACGTCGGGCAATCATTTTGTTGCGACTGTCACTGGCAATAAATTTGCGGAAGGAACTTTGTTCCACTCGACTGATGGCGCATGGTTCCAAGGTGATATCAACAAGGATATGGCGTTTGAAATCGGCTTCGCCAAATTCGCCGCCGCGCGCGTTGAAGTGGATTTCGAGCCGCTTCAACTGGAAAATGGTATCGCCGCGATTAAGCTGCTGATTGATGGCGCTGTTCCAGAATCCACATCGTTGGTGTGGGAGTTTGAGAAAGACGGCGTTTGGCGGTCGATTGATCCTGTCAACGGCGAAAATAGCGCGGCTCCTTTGAGTGGATTGCCCGCTTTGTTGCGGTTGCGCGCGGTGTTTAAAGGGTCATCGGACGATATGCCGGGGCTGGATATTGCGGGTAGCGAGGTCACGACGTGGCGGCCGCGCACCGACTTTACGTGGATTTCGCAGGAGTTTGATCTGGGCGCGGGGATAACAACGGACACCGTGCAGGTGGATGTGCGCGTTGAGGCATACGACGAGACTGATCACGATATTGACGCGGTGATTTTGTCAGGCGCCGGGGAGGCGGTCGAGGTCGCCGATAGCGTCGCCGTTGAGGCGGATCCATACGATCCGGAGGCGTTTATCAAACGCTACGTGTTTAACCTAGCGGATCCGACGCAAGTCTATCGGATCAAGCTGTCGGGGACCACCAATTCATCCGTCAAAACTTTTCACGTAGCGAATTTGTTCCAACAAGCGCTTTGACGCGCTGGGAGAGGCGAAGTTGTCATGAGCATTCCGAAGAAAATTGATGACGAGGCGCTATATAAGATCCGCGTTAAGCGTGTGGTGCGCCATGGCGTTGCGGTGCTGCGCCCTACAAGCCCGGATATCCGGGTCAAGGGGCGTGTTTTAGCGCAAATCCGCGATGACGTAATTGAGGCGACGCAGGTGACGCCGGCGGTGGTGTGAGCCATGCGAGCACCAACGATCGATTTTGACAAAGAATACCGTTTTTACGACGGCAAAACTCGGCTCAATGGGGCCGAGTTAAACCGCCGAATGTCGTCGATCCATCAGCGTTTGACGGCGATGGAGCAGATTACATACAGCTTTGACGGCATTGCGCTTGAGGTATCAAATGCGGGGCTTGAGCGCATAAATCAATTGATTGTGCCTGTACTGGATGACGCGCAAGGCAAATTAGACGAGATCGCGGGCGTCGCCTCAGATGCGGGGGATTTGCTTGATCAGTTACAAGCGGCCGGGGTTGTGGCGGCGAACGTTGAGCTTGCGGATATATCGGGGGTTGACGCTGACAACGTTCAGGCGGCTATTGCTGAGATGCATGGCGCAATTGAGGCGACCAATGACGCTATTGGCGTCGTGAATGGCGCTCTAGGCGATGCTGTTGATGACATATCGTCTCTTGGCAGCGCGGCATTGAGAGACGAGAGTTATTTTGCAACTCCTGCGGATATCGCGGCGTCTGGCCATCAAATTGGCGACTATGCGCATTCATTGCGTAATCTAGGGCCTAAATATATCGAATCGGGCAAGACGTATTTACAGAGTGCGTATCCTGATTTGTTTAGCTTGGTTGGTCTTGTGCCAATAGCTGACGGCGTGACATGGACGGCTCAAACAAGCGGGTTTGGGTCAGATGACATTTACACTGTTGCCTATGGCGACGGGCTATGGATCGCGGCGGGGCCGGGCGGCGAGCTTGCCACATCTCCTGACGGCGTGACTTGGACGGCTCAAACAAGCGGTTTTGGGTCGAACGCCATTAACGCTGTTGCTTATGGTGGCGGGCAATGGATCGCGGTTGGCGATAGTGGGTTTGCCCGGGGATCTCCTGACGGTGTGACTTGGACGAACCAAACAGGCGGGCTCGGGTTCGGGTCGGGCGTTGACATTAACACTGTTGCTTATGGCGACGGCCTATGGATCGTGGCGGGGACGAGCGGCAAGCTCGCCACATCTCCTGACGGTGTGACATGGACAGCTCAAACAAGCGGTTTTGGGTCGAACTCCATTAACGCTGTTGCTTATGGTGGCGGGCAATGGATCGCGGCGGGGTGGAGCGGCGAGCTTGCCACATCTCCTGACGGCGTGACATGGACGGCTCAAACAAGTGGCATGGGTCACATTTACACTGTTGCCTATGGCGACGGACAATGGATCGCGGCGGGGACGAACGGCGAGCTTGCCACATCTCCTGACGGCGTGACATGGACGGCTCAAACAAGCGGTTTTGGGTCGAACGCCATTAACGCTGTTGCTTATGGTGGCGGGCTATGGATTGCGGCGGGCCGGAACGGCAAGCTCGCCACGTCTCCTGACGGTGTGACTTGGACGGCTCAAACAAGCGGGATCGGATCGGATGACATTAACGCTGTCGCTTATGGCAGCGGGCTATGGATCGCGGTTGGCGAGGGCGGCAAGCTCGCGACAATGTCTATTTATGGTTATGACCATGAGACGGAGTTTTTTATCCCAGATATCCCGGGCGCATATATGAGGGCGTTATGATGTTGATTTATAGGATCGGCGCTGATGGATATTGGACCGGCGAAACTGGCGAGATAAGCGAGGCGGATGGCGCGCCAATGGGCTGGACCCGCGCTGCGCCCCCTCCTTTGGGCGCGGCGGAATATGCCGTTTGGGCCGGCCGTTGGGTTGTTACGGCAACGGCGCCAACAACAACGCCCGTGCTGCGGCCATTAACCCGGCGTCGGTTGCTGTTGGGGCTGCTCAATGTTGGCGTTAGCGAGGCGGATGTAACGGCGCAAATCGATGCTTTGCCGGCGGGCGCGGCAAAGGACGTGGCGATGATCGAGTGGCTACACGCCAGCGAATACCGCCGGGACCATCCGCTGATTGATCAGATCGGCGCGGGCTTCGCGCTGACCCCGGCGCAGATCGACGCTTTGTGGCTTTACGCGTCTGATCTTTAAATGCGTGCCGCGCAATTGCTGGAATTTCGCCCCGCCTTTTCGGCGGGTTTTTTCATGGCCGGCGATGCGCCGCGCTTTATCTGGAGATTGTTATGACCGCACCAATTGTCGGTTTCACCGTGCGTCGTGAGGCCTATGAGCCCGCGCCTCCTTCCAACGCGGTAATGTCTGTTGTGGGGCTTGTTGGCCCGGCCTCCGCCGGCCCAGACGTTGAGAGCGCGGATTTTAATGCGGCGTTTCCCGTAGATGAACCGGTGACGTTTAACTCTGGTGACCGCATTGCCCGGATGCTGGATCCGGACGGGCTGATTGGTGACGCCTTGTCTGGGGTTAACGCACAGGCGGCGCGGCTTCAGACTTCGGCGCGAGTGGTTTATGTGCGCACAGAAGAAGGCGCTGACATTGACGCGACAATCGCCAATATTGTTGGGAGCGCAGCAAGCGCCACCGGCGTCCACGCCTTGAAATCAGCGGGCACGCATGTGGGCGTTATCCCGCGTTTGATTGTGGTTCCCGGATTTACCTCGCAGCAAGAAACCTCTCTTGAGGCAAACCCGGTGGCGGCGGAGCTAGCCGGCGTTTTGCCCTCGTTCCTGGGGATAGGGATCGTCGACGCGCCGTCTACGGATCGTGATGATGCTGTCGCTTACCGGGAGACGTTGTCGTCGGAGCGTTTGATGGTGGTTGACCCTGCCGTCAAAACGCGAAACGCGGCCGGCCAATCGGTTTTGCGGCCTTTGTCGTCGCGGGTGGCGGGGTTGTTTGTGCGCCGTGACTTTGAGGCGGGCGGCAGGCCGTTCCGCTCAATCCTCAACCAGCCTGTTTATGGCGTGGAAGGCCCGGCGCGGGGGATCCCTTTTTCCCTCACTGACGGCGCTACGGAAGGGCAGGATTTGTTGGCGCGCCAGATCGGGCCATTGATCCGCGGCGAGAGCGGCGATGATTTTTCCATTTCTGACGGCGGGTTCGTGTCATTGGCGTTTGAAAACACGTCATCGGAGACGATCTGGCGGCAGATCCACAAGGTGCGCGGGAGGGACTTTATCGAGCTGACGGCTATGCGCACGCTGCGTGATTATTTTGGTCGGTTCAATTTGACCACTCACACCATTCAGGCGGTGGTGAACACGCTGAACAATATTATCGACATTGCCGTGGCCAAAGGGGAGCTGCTGGGCGGCTTGGCGAGATTTGATCCGGATGAAAATAACCCTTCGGAGTTGAGGCAGGGCAAAATATACGCCGATCTGCGGTTCGAAGAAGCCCCGGTTTTCCGCGCTGCGGAGCTGATTTCACGGCCCTATACGCCAGCTCTTGAGAAAACGATTGAAAGTTTGGCCTCAGGCAATTTGCCTGGCTGATTTGAGCCGCATCTGCGTCATTTTTCTAATCAGGAGGGCCGGACATGGCCGAATTTTTTATCCTTCAAGCGGTGAACCTATATCTGGGCGATGACGTGCCGGATATTGACGCCGCAAAGCACTTGAAATTGCAGTCCTTACAATTGCCTACCCTTGAGTATGCGAGCGTTGACCATCTTGGCGGCGGTGCAAGCGGCGAGATATCGATCTCCATGAATACGCTGCGAAAACTTGAGCCCTCGTTCAAGTTGGCGGGTTTTGATGAAGACGCTTATCGGCATTTTGGCATCGGCTCGAACAAGCCGCAGACCTATACGGCTTATGGTTCGATCAGGTCAAAGCAGACGGGGGAGAGGGTCCAGGCGAAGGCCTTGTTGCGCGGTTCGGTCGGCCGCGTTGCGCCGGACGCCTTCGACCGCCAATCCATGCTTGGCCATGATCATTCGTTTCATGAGGTGACGCTCTATTCTTTGACTGTGGGCGGAAAGGAATGGTTTCATTGGAATTACTGGAAGACTGAGCGGCGGGTGATGGGGACGGATGAATTGGCCGAGGAGCGCCAACTTCTTGGTCTGGTTTGATCATGGCCCATGCGTTTGATCGACCGGGTATGAAAACCCCGCATTATGAGATCGAGGGGGAGAGTGTCCCTCTTGATCATCCGTTCCGGCTGTACGGGGTGTGGCTGCGCGCTGTTCGGGTATCGCCGCCAGGCTATGCGGATTTGCGGCTGCTCCGGTCTCATGCTCTGGACGGGGGCTTGATCGTGGCGGCGACGACAGGCCTCCCGCCAGATGTGATCGGCGCTATTCGCTGGCCGGACATGGAAAAGCTTCTGGAGGCAAGTCTTGCTGTTCTGCCGGATGATTTCCGTGCGGCGATTGAGGGTGCGGAGCTTGATGAATTGTCCTCCGATCAGCCGGAGGCGCCGGGCGCGGCGGCGGCGGTCTCTGAATATCCCGAACCGGAAGATTTCGCGATGTCGGAGAAAGACTTGTCGGTGTTGGCTTTAAACGAGGACGACGTTGACCTTCTTGGCCCAAATATGAATGAGCCCCAGATATGAACGGGCCAGTGACAGGAGCTTGAAATGGGCAATGTATCGTCGACTTTGACCATGCGCTTGATTGATGGCGTGACGGGCAACGCCGCGCGTGTGAGCAAGAGCTTGCGCGGCGTGGACAAAAACGCCCGGCAAGTGGAAAAGCGCTCCAGAGCGAGCGCCGCGGCGATGTTAGCCAGCGGCGCGCGTTTTGGTCTTGCTGCTGGTGGGGGCTATATGGCGGCGCGAGGCTTGAAGCGTACCGTTGCAGGCCATGCGGAGTTGGAACGGCGCGTTACGCGCATCGCGTTGACCGCCGACGCCACGCGTAAAGCCGGCAAGGCGGCTATCCCGGTTATTCGGGCCATCGCCGACGAGGCTGGTTTGTTGGATGATCAAGTGACTGATGGCTTGGATACATTGGTCGCTCAAGGCCGATCGCTCGAAGAAGCCATGGCGTTTTTACCATCGGTTGCGCGCACGGCGCAGGCGTCGGGCGCGGCTGTCTCGGACATAGCCAATTCTGCCGAGGCGGTGTCTAACGCCTTTGATATTTCCGCCGATCAAATGCAGCACGCGTTTGACGTGCTTGTGGCGGGTGGCAAGGCGGGCAAATTTGAGTTGCGGGACATGGCGCAATATTTGCCATCCTTGGCCCCGGCGGCGGCGGCGATCGGCCTGAAAGGCGAAGAAGGTTTGCGCAAGTTGGTGGCGATGTTGCAGGTCGTTCGGGCGCAAACGGGCTCCGCCGGGGAGGCGGCTACAGCGACGGCGAATATTTTCCAGAAAATGGAAACCGAAGAAACGGCGAAGAAATTTGCGAAAATGGGCGTTGATCTTCGCAAGGAGATGGCCCTTGCCCGGCGTGAAGGGCGCGAGTTGGTCGACGTATTTCTGGACCTTTCCGAGACCGCGTTGCAGGGGGATTTGTCCAAATTGCCTCAGTTGTTCACGGATGCGGAATTTGCCCGCGGCATGCGAGCGCTCCTCAACCAACGTGACGCCGTTAATGAGCTGGAGGCGGCGCTATCGGCTGTTAATGGCGTGACCATGGGCGACCTGGGCGAAGTGTTGAAAGACAATCAGACGAAAATTGACCGCCTGTCCAATTCGACGTCGCGACTTGGCGACGCTTTGGGCGGGCTTGCTGTGTCTTCAGGGTTGGCGGCGGCTATGGACAGCATCGCGGCAGCGGCGAATAGCGCGTCAGGCGTTTTCGATAAAATGTCCAAAGGGGATTTCTTTGGCTCTGGCGGCGCGTTGAGCGATTTGCGCGAAGGGCTGCGGCAAGACGATGAATCGGACGCTTATCTGGAGGAATATAAAGGGCTTACGGGAGAAGATGGAGACCAAAGAAAGGCAATGAAGCAAGTGTCTTTGAATCCGTTTATGTCTGACCCGGATCAAGCTCGCGACGCCGCGCGAGTTGATGCTTATAGCCGACTTGCCGCTGATGATCGTGCGGTTTGGGCTACGCCATTTAAGAAAAATGACATTGCCGCTTTGGCGGCGCCGGCTGTACGTAAGGTTCAAACTGAGCGTGAACGACAGGTCTTACCGGATGTGTTCACCGTTGGGGCGGCGTTGCCGCCACTGAAAACAGATGGTTTTCAGCGCATCCGTCCAGGAAGGTTGAACGCGCAAAAGGCGTTTATCAAAGATTTGAATGAGCGTGGGCGAGAGTTTCCCGTATCTGCTGGCGGCGCCTCTGCGGATAATCCGGCCCCCACGATGGGGCGGCTGGATAAATCGTTGTTGGCGCCAGAGTCAGAGGCCGCCAGATCCGCAGCTCTTGAGACCATGAATGGGTTTTCGCAAGGGTTATCTGAGGGCGGGCGGCGCGCGGTGGAGGAGGCCGAAGCTATATCGCGGCGTATCGAGGCCACATTCTCTCGGCTGAATAACATCACCATCCGGCCCAGGGTGGAGGCGCCGTCGCTATCTAGCGCGCGCGGGCGGCTCTCCGAAGAGCTTAATGGGGGATATTATGACCGGGATTATAACTGATGGCGCTGTTTTCAATTGGGCCTCTGGTCTTTGAGCTCTTGCCGCTGAATGCGGTTTCGCTCACGCGCGATATTGCTGGCGATTACGCCAAGAAGCCAGTGGTTGGCGGCAAGCAGCCGTATCAGGCGATGGGAGAGGGCGAGGATACATTTTCGATCTCTGGTCGCCTGTTTCCAGAGCGTTTTGGGGGCAAGGGCGCGCTGGAGCTTCTGGAGCGCATGATCAAAGCTCAAGACGCCCATTTGTTCGTGCGCGGTGACGGCGTTCCCCATGGTTGGGTGGTGCTAACGGAGTATGCGGAGCGTCATACATACCTGGGCGCGGACGGGGTTGGCCGTTTTGTCGAGGTGGATGTGCAGTTGGCCAGCGTTCCTCAGCCATCGGCCGCTTCCGCGATGTCGTCTTTGTTTCGCTTGCTGTCGTGAGGGTGGCCATGACCAAACTTTTTGACGAAATTACCGTAACCCGCGAAGGCTTGCGCGTGGATCTCATGTTGGCGCGGCGCGACCGGGGGCAAATTGAAGGGCTGGTTGAGGCGTCGCTGGCGCTGATCCCGGCTGCGGCGGAAGTGGGCGTTGAACTGCCCGTGGGCATGCGCGTGCGTTTGGCGCGTGGCGATGACGGGGCTACTCGCACGTCTATCATTCGGCTGTGGGACTAGATGTAATGGTGAAACTGGCGGGCGTGGAATATCACATTGTGATTGGCGGCGTTGACGTGTCGTCTCGCTTTAACCCTTACCTTTTGCGGCTATCCGTGTCGGATCGGGATGGCGCGGCGTCAGCTTCTGCGACGATTGAGCTGGATGATCAGGACGGCGCGGTGGCGCTGCCGCGCGCGGGCACGCGAATAATCATTGGTCTGGGCCGGGCGCCTGATTTGTTTGAGGGAGTGATTGATAGCGTGCGCTGGGTGGTGGATCGGGGCGGTGGCTCCCGTTTGGCGGTGACGGCGCGCGGCATGGATCCGCGTGGCGCCATCGTCGCGCCGGTCGAGCGGCATTTTGACGATATGACGTTGGGCGAGGTGATGCAGAGTGTCGCGGAGCTTGGCGGATTGTCGGGCGTGTCGGTGCATCCGTCTCTGGGGTCTATTCGCCGGCCTTATTGGGTGCTTGACACGGAAAGCCCATTGGCCTTTGGCCGGCGCATCGCCCGTGAAGTGGGGGCGACGTTCAAAGTGGTGGGGGCGAGCCAGGGCGTGTTCACGCCGCGCAATGCTGGTTTATCCGCCTCTGGCAAATCGCTGACGGCGATCAACGCCATCTATGGAGATAACCTGATCGCTGCTGATATCGCGCCATTCACTGGCCGACCGCAATCGTCCAGCGTGATGGCGCGTTGGTATGACCTTGATGCGGCGCGCTATCGGACAAAACGGGTAGATCTGGCGCAGGAGGACGGCGGTGCGCATCTTCTGGCGGCCCCGCGGCCTGACGAAAGCGAGGCGAGCGAGGGGGCCGCTTCAGAGGGGCAAGAACGGCGGCGTGCAAAAGGCGGCGGGTCAATCGTTATTAATGGCGACCCCACCGCGCAACCGGGCGCGATCTGTAATTTGACCGCGCGCGCCGGGGTTTCCGGAGCTTATATTATTGATGGGGTCACCAACACGTTGGACCGGGGGCAGGGAGGTGTCACCAATCTGGAGGTTGTTCGTCCGCAGTAAGCGCGGCGACTTTGTTTCCCTGTTGATCAGGTGATGTCGTCGAGGTCTACTTGCAGCGCTTCGGCTATGGCTTTCATGGTGGCGACGGCGCCAGTCTTTTTGCCGGTTTCAATTTCGGAGAGATAGGCGGCGCTGACGCCGGCGCTTTGAGCGAGTTCTCGCGCCGTATGGCCTCTGTGTCGCCGCCAAACGCGCACTGGGTTTTCGCCGTTGATCAGGCGCTCCGCCACGTCGCTTGGCGCCATTTCATCGATGCCGGCGGCGATGTCGGCGATGACTTTGTCCGCTGCGGCGATATCGGCGCTGTCGACAAGCTTTTCGTATTCGGCAAGGGGCAGGACAACAAGGGTCTCCCCGTTAGGCGTTGTAATTTTTTGCATGTTCTTTCCTATTCATAGACGCCGCCGCGCGGCCCGATTTTCAATATGCCCAGAACTTGCCCCTGATCATCCATGATGACGCGCCAATCACCAACGCGTAGCCGGATATAGTTGGAGCCGACCAGAGCTTTTACATTGTTCCCAAGGCTCGCTGGGTCGCGAGCGTATTGTTTGATTTTCGAATTCACGCGCGCAGCGTCCGTAGCCGGCATCTTGCGAAGAACTTTAAGAGATGATTTGCTGAACGCGATTTTTTTCATAAATTTATATTAGCTTTTAGCGAATTATTTGTAAACTGAAAACGCCAATGGCCCGCGTGTCGCGGGCCTTTTTTGTGTCTGGAGGCATGAACATGCAAGTGAGTGATAAGGGGCGCGCATTTATCGCCGCGCATGAAGGTTGTGTACTGCGAGCATATAGAGACGACGCTGGCGTTTTGACGATCGGTTTCGGCCATACGAGCGCTGCGGGCGCCCCGGTTGTGAAAACCGGGATGAGGATCACCCAAAAAGAGGCGGAAGATATTCTCTCGCGAGACTTGGTGAAGTTTGAAGCGCGGGTGTCTCGTCGCATGGGCGCGCTTTCGCAGAACGCTTTTGACGGGGCTGTGTCGTTTGATTTTAACACCGGGGCTATTCATAAGGCCACCTGGGTGAAGCGTTACCTGGCGGGGAAATTCTTTGAGGCGGAAGCATCTCTCAAGCTGTGGAACAAGGCTGGCGGACGCGTTTTGCGCGGTCTTACCCGTCGGCGCGGCGATGAGGCCGACATTATTTTTCGCGGGCGCTATCCGGGGGCGGCGCCGGAAACAGTTGATCAATCAGTTATCGAGGCGCAGGAGATCCTGACGTCCAAGGGCTTTGACCTTGGCGAGATTGACGGCGCGTTTGGCCCGAAGACGAAAGCCGCCGTGCTTGCTTATCAAAAACTGCATCCAGATCTTGAGAACGACGGAATTTTGGGGCCGGCGACGCTGGCGCAGCTGCGGCGCGATAGCGCCGCCACATCGGACGCCGTCAGGGGCGCGATTAAAAAGCTTGCGCCTGTCGCCGGTGGCGGCGGGGTGTTGGCTGAGCTGGCTGGCTTGCCATGGGGGGGGATCGCGTTTGGCGTCGCCATCGTCTGCATGGCCGCCGTTGGCGTGTTTTTGTGGCGCCGGCGCGATTTGGTGATGCGCCGTATTAATCGGTTGCTTGGCCGCGAGGTGGTGTGATGTGGATTGCTGGCGTGTTGTCAATTTTTCGCAGTGAGACGGGGCGCGCGCTTTTGCTTTTTGGTGTGGGCGCTCTGGTCACTCTGGCCGTTGGCTACGGCTTGTTACGCCGGGGTGAGCGGATCGCTTACGACAAAATTCAGATACAAGACCAGGAGGCGGTGGATGCTGCGCGTAAAGCTCGTAATCGTGTTGATATGTGCAGGGCTGCTGGCGGGGTGTGGTCACAAACCACCGGCCAGTGTCGTGGGCGGTGAGTGTCAGATATTTGACGCGCCGCCTCATGAGGTTGAGGCGGCGTCGCCCACCGGCCAACGCTGGGCGGACCAGATGGTCGAAAGCGGCGTTGCCGCCTGCGGTTGGAGCCGTCCAAAGCCGAGGATTTGACATGCAGGCATTATCAGAATGGATTGCTTCCTTGCCGGGCGTTCGCGTCGCCACTGTCGTGCTTTTCGCGGCTGTGGGCGCTGTTTTACCGCGCGATCTGGCGCTTGGCGCGCGGCTGATGACGTTTTGCATCGGTGTGCTGGCGGCGATTGTGTTTGGCGAGGCGGTGCGCGAAGCCTTGTCTTTGCCGTCTAGTTGGTCAAACGGCATTGCAGGCATTCTCGCCATGACTGGGCGTAACATTGCCGTCTATGTCATTCGCGCCAGCAAAGACCCAGCGGCGGCGGCGCGTGAAGCGTTGGAGATCGTGCGAGGGCGCTCGCCTAAATAAAGCGTGAGGTTTTGGGGCGGCTAGTAGCAATGTATACAACTCCGGGACGAACGAATAATAACCGAGGAATCAGTCATGACACGATTAATATTCGCCGCAGTAATCGGGGTGTTCTTATGTGCGACGGCGAGCGCGCAAGAAATTATCGGGACTGTATCTCGTGTGATAGATGGCGACACGCTGCAAATCAATGAGTTGCGTATTAGGCTGTGCGGTATCGATGCCCCAGAAGATGGAGACAAAGGCGCAGCCGAAGCGACGGAGCATCTTGAACAAGTCGCTAGAGGACAACACGCCAGATGCGTTGTTGTTGGCGGCGGGACGCCATGTGATACTCGATCAGCGGTGATCAACAATCGACGCGTTGTCGCTCAATGTTATGTCGGCGATGTGGACCTTGCCCGGTCTTTGACCGACAACGGCCATGCTTGCGATTGGACTAAGTTCTCTGGCGGGCATTATCAGCCAAGCAAGTGCAAGAAATAAAATAGCTCCATTGACACTAGCAAGTTGCAGGCATCTATATAGAATCATAAAAGTAACGACAGCCATGGGAATGGAAAGAGCTTTAGGACACCTGGGTGAATAGATTTGGTTTCGGTTAGTAATGTTGGCGAGGGACATACAATCCTTACCCACCAGATTGGGAAGGTTGAAGGGATAGTGGGAATGTGTGACGACATCGAACACTTCATGCGTGTGGCTCGTCACCAAAAATCAATCACTGTAGCGCCATATCTGTTTGATGAAATGAACGTATCATTGAATAGTAAATTCCATGTATTTGTGGTCGGGCGAAGGGGGGGCATTTGAAATTTTGCTTTGTTGACGAGAGCGGCACACCTCCGAACCAGCCCAATGAGACACGCCCGTATTTCACACTTGGTGCAGTGATTGTAGACGCAGCAGACTGGCGCGTGTGCAACGAAAAAATTCACGGCTATAAAGTCAGAAATAAGATTTTCGGTGAATTGAAGTGGCGTTTCTTTGCACCGCACAATCAAGACAAAGATAACCCATTACTCGATGTCCCAGCGGGCGAACGGAAGGCTCTTAGTTTGGAGTTTGCGGCGCTTATTGGCGGCTTGCCTCTCCTAGTGATCGCATGTGTTACCGATGTTAAAGCCGCATTCGAATACAGAGCCGTTAGCAATCAGCAGGAACTTTATCATTTTACCTACAAGCCAATCACCGAACGATTCCAATATTGCCTACAAGATTATAAAGATATTGGGATTGTCATTGCAGACCACAGAGGACGATCAGACGACAAGCTATTCCGAGCGCACCACTCTGCACTCACGTCTGCATCTGGCAATAATAGATCTGGTTACGATAGACTGGTAGAAGGCTTGTTTTTACAAGATTCAGCCCACTCAACAGGAATACAAATATCGGATTATGTGACTGGTGCGATTCACCGAGCCTACAGCGTGGGGGACGGCGAACATGCAGCCCTGTTCAAAGCAAAGATGCGGGGGTATGAACAAAATAAAATTATGGGCCGCGGGTTAGTGCTGCATCCGAAAGGAAGTTTCCAACTAATAAGGGGACGTCGGGCGGGGTCGTAACCCCGACGCCATGAGTGTCAGGCTCCCGAACGTTGGTTACATTCTAGCGGGTATCTGTAACTTAATCAATCCCCTTAAGGCGAGATAGCCCGATGACTTAGCTATTGCGAATGGAAGTACGCAAGCCATTGGCTAGTTAAGTATATCGGCCCCTTTTCTTTTGTAGTCAGTAATCATGTTTCGTACATGATAGGGGTGCAGTTTGAGATGGTGGTGAGTATAGTAGTGATCGACCTTCTTGGTGAAGATGCAGCAAGTCAAGTTAGTGATTTGGCGGAAACGTACAACCGGATGTCGCAAGAAGGGCGAGTTGTTGAGGCGATTGGCCAAAATTTGGCGAAGTGGATATTAGTTCCCAGCGATGCGTAATTTTCTAAACTAGCTAAATTATATAAATTGTGCTGAGAAAGCATCGTAATTTACCCGAATTAGAGCTTCATGAGTGGAGCGCGGTTAGATAGTTTATTTAATATGGGCCTGAAGAGATTTCCTCTGATCAGTTATCTCCTGCCGCCTTGTCTGGATCGCAAAATAGGTTTGGGCGAAAGCGACAGGCTTTTTACGGGCATCGCTGTGAGATAGCACGCATATCGAGAGAGTCTTAAGTCATCAACTTGACGTTACCCACCGGACCCTATCTGGACCATTTCGTGCACACGCACGAAATGGTTATGCGGCATTGACGCGGCTGACTACGGTTTCAGCAAGAAGGTTGAAAACCACATGCACGCTGTTGCGTTGCACTTCATGTACTACAACTTCATGAAAGTGCATCAGACGTTGAAGGTCACGCCAGCCATGGAAGCGGGCCTGACGGATCGTCTCTGGGACAGAGCTGATCTGGTTGCTGTCGTTGATGCAAATGAGGAAGCCCCCAAAAAGCGTGGCCCTTACAAGCAACGAATTTCAAAGTGCCCCACTACCTCACAGTCAACTCTAAAGTTTAATTATGTCGTCAATGTTCTGATCATGAGGATTACAGAAAAGGTTCCTGGACTTTGATGAATCCAGAAACCTTTCGTTGGGTATTTCGACGATAAATGATGATGTTAGGTAGGGCACGTAACCTTTTTCATTCTTCGCCGGAAAACTCAATCTTCTCCATCCATTCGGCTTTGAGTTCAAGGCTTGGCCCCGCGCCATATTTGGGGCGATGGTATTTATGCCCCATGAGCGCAGCCATTACTTTTTCCGGGGTATTAACCGCCGTAAGGCGATCTTCAAACGTGTGGCGAAGGCTGTAAAGCGTGTGGTGCTTTGTTGGTCTCAGTCCGGCGTTATCCAGATATTTGTTGACCAAAGCAGACAGGCTGTCGGCCTTGTGACGATAGCGCGAAAATCCGCTTGGGTAACGCTGCATAGCTTTGAGCGCTACCCCAAGCAGAGGAATATCGCGAGCGGATTGAGATGTCTTCATTTCGCGCCCATCCGGGCGCACGCAAATGTGCGGGACGGCGGCGCTCAGTTTGATCGTCTCTGCTGTAAGGTTACATGCTTCGGAGAGGCGCAGCCCCGTCTCCGCCACCAGATGCACAATCGCCCTCGCTTCGCTGTTCAGCCCAGATAAGGCGTCAGAAGACAGGATCCGGTTTGATACAAATTCTGCGGCGAACGCTTGTCGCTGTCCACTTCCGCCGCCTTCGATGCGCATGTCCGCAAAAACAGGCTCAAGCCCCAGCCGGTAGTGTTGATTCAACGTGCGCATCATTTTGTTGATGTGCCCGATATCTTTATTGGCCGTATCGATCTGGGCTTTGCCGTCCAAAATCCGATTTTGCCACCAATTTCGAAAATCCAGCGCATCTGAACGGGAAATTTCATTTATTGACTTGTCGCCAATAATTTCAATCAAGTTTTTTAATGCGCGCTGTTTGGGAGCGCGCCATTTTCGAATTTGATCAGGGGACTTTCCTTGAAGAGATGCGCGGTTCAAGCGCTCAAACTCATCAAACAAACTAGCTAGACGCCAAGCCGGCAAGCTTTCTCCGCCGAGTACGGCCGCAACTTCTGTTTTGCTCTCCACACCACTGGGGCGGCGCAGCTCATCCAATCGGTCCAGAACTTCTTCCATCGGGAGTTCAGCCACGCCCTCCGCTGGCATAAAGTCAAAACCTAACGCCCGAGCTCGCGTTCTCGCTGCGTCATATCGCAAGCGCGCCTCATTAGAGCGCCCCTCGACAAGGCCGCGCCAATAAGCTTCGGTCTCCGCATTCAGCCGCTCAACCACGCGCGCGGCGCGGCGGCCCTTTGGATCGTCGGCTATTTTTACTTTGGTGGAAATCCGGACAGGATTACGCCGATCGAGACTAGCGTATTCTCCCGGCACTCTGCGAACGTAATACCAAAGTTTGCCGCGTTTGAGCTGATAATCGTGCATGCGTCCGTCTTTGTTGCGCAGTTTGTTGCTCTAAATGATGCGCAAGGCGGGGATCAAAGTCAACGATTATGTGTATTTCTCAATAAAATCAATATCTTAATAGGGGAAAAGTGGCGGAGAGGAAGGGATTCGAACCCTCGAGACAGTTACCCGTCTACTCCCTTAGCAGGGGAGCGCCTTCGACCACTCGGCCACCTCTCCGACAGGTTCCGTGTAATGGTAAAACTTGCTGTGTTCAAGGCGTTTTTTATCAATCCACAGGCCGAAGGCCGTTAGCGATGCTCAATAAACGCAATTAGAGGCTTTTGAGGGCTTTTATTCTAGGCGCGCGAATAGCTGAGCCACGTATGTTCCGTAAGCGTTGAGACGTGGAAAAGGAAGGAGGGAAAAGGGAAGACGCCCCAGCTGGGCCGGGGCGCGCGTCTCCTTAGCGCTTTCTCGCCCATTCTTCGACTTCGCGCTGGGCCTCTTCTTTTGATTTTCCGTATTTTTCTTGAATAATTCCAGTTAATTTTTCGATATTTCCATCAATAACATCAATATCATCATTCGTTAACTTGCCCCATTGAGCTTGAGCTTCGCCTTTTAACTGACTCCATTTTCCTTCAATTATATCATAATTCATTATATAAACTCCTTTTCCTATGTTTACTTAATAAGTACGCATGAGGAACTCTCCCGGAGTGAGATGGTTCCATTATTTTTATCTCTTTTTGAGGCTTTCGCTTTGGCGCAGAATGCTGTCGTAAAGAACCTGAGACGCGGGGGAGAGGCGGCGGTCATTGCGCGTAAGGATGGAGTAGGGCGGAACAGTCATGTCATCCGCCACCGCTAAGGTTTCAATGCGCCCGTCCAAACCTTGGGGAGCGCCGAAAAAATGGGCCACTGCGGTGGAAATTGGCGCGATAGCATTGGTTTGCGTGACCATGGCCAGCGTCATGAGAATGGATGTGGTGCCAATTACCCGGGGCGGAAGAGGGAGGCCGCGTTCAAGAATATAGGTCTCGATGGCGTGGCGCAGAAGCCCCCCCGGCGCCTGCTGAAGCCAGTCATATGCGACGCAATTCTCAAGCTTCAGATTGTTGACCTTGGTTAAAGGATGGTCCTTGCGAACAATCAAACTGACCGGCTCGGGGCCGATAAAATGCGCGCGCAACCGGCTTTGATCTATTTCTTGCGGGATGCGGCCGATTGCGAAATCCAGACGTTCGGTCAAAAGTCCTTCCGCTAGGCGGTCGCTGGTGTCAACCACCACCGTGATGACGATGCCCGGATGGGTCATGCGCAGTTGGCGCAAGGATGGCAACACCAATTCTAGCGCAGGTCCGGTGACCGCGCCGACTGTGACTGCGCCCAGAACTCCAGACCCCATCTCCGCCATCTCCCGGCCAACGGAGTCCAGTTCCCGCAACACCCGGTTTGCTGAACTCGCCAAATGGTCGCCGTAAGCCGTCAGGATGATCCCGCGCGCGTGACGGCGGTATAATTGAAATCCCGCGATTTTTTCAATTTCCGTCAATAAGCGAGAGGCGGCTGGTTGCGACATGGCTAACTGCGTCGCCGCGGCGCTGATTTGACCGGTTTCCGACAAGGCGGCGAGCAGGCGCAAATGTGATAACTTCAAGCCTTTACGCAATAGCGAGTTATTTTGAGGCGTATAGACGTTTGCGGTGTCGGGTATGCTCATGCGGCGCTCCATTTCGGAATTGATATGCCGAAAATGATATATCAATTCCGGAAATGTAAACTTGATTGTTATCCAATCTATAAATTAAAAACATAGTCGCCTGAAAAATCGCTTAGACAACTCGGTTCTGTTTTTTCAATGGACGTAAATCTGCGCAGGGCGATTTTGCGCTCGCCATTGGTGGGCGCCATACCGCTAGGGCTGATTTGAGGGGGGCTGGCGTGACCACGCGAGGGGCGCATCTTGGTTAACCTAGGGCGCCGCCGAAAAGGCGAAGTTCGAACTGCGGGTCTGGAGGGGGCCTAGAGTTTACGTGTCATATCTGGGAGGAATTTATGAAAAGCCTTAAATTAACTTTCGTCGCAGCGGTGTTTTCCGCCGCTTTCGCATCGTCGCCCGTATTGGCGGATGAGGGGTATGTCGGTATTTCCATGCCGACCAAATCGTCTGCGCGCTGGATCGCCGACGGTGACAATATGGTTAAGCAATTTGAAGAGGCGGGCTATAAAACCGACCTTCAATATGCCGAGGACGATATTCCCAATCAGCTCGCCCAGATCGAAAATATGATCACCAAGGGGGTGGATGTTTTGGTGATTGCGGCGATTGACGGCTCCACATTGTCGAACGCTCTGGAAAACGCCAATGCGTCAGGAATCAAGGTCATTGCGTATGATCGCCTGATCCGTGACAGCGCTCACGTCGATTACTATGCGACATTTGACAACTTTAAAGTTGGAGTTCAGCAGGCCACCACTCTGGTGGAGGGGTTGAAGAAACGTTTCCCTGACGCCAAACCTTGGAATGTTGAGCTGTTTGGCGGTTCGCCTGACGATAATAACGCTTATTTTTTCTATGACGGCGCCATGTCGGTGCTGCAGCCGCTCATCGATTCCGGTGATATCGTGATCGCCTCCGGCCAGACGGGCATGGATAAGGTTGGTACGCTGCGTTGGGACGGCTCGGTTGCTCAAGCCCGAATGGATAACCTGCTCTCAGCCAATTACACCGATAAAAAAGTGCATGGAGCGCTTTCCCCATATGATGGTCTTTCCATTGGCATTATTTCTTCGTTGAAAGGCGTCGGCTATGGCTCGGGTGATATGAAAATGCCGGTAGTTAGTGGTCAGGACGCTGAAATTCCTTCAGTAAAGGCGATTTTGCGCGGGGATCAATATTCAACGGTTTTCAAGGACACGCGCGAGCTGGCCGGAGTGACTGTGGGCATGGTCGGCGCGGTTCTTGGCGGTTCCGAGCCTGAAATCAACGACACCAAAACCTATGACAATGGCGTCAAGGTTGTTCCCTCCTACTTGCTTGAGCCTTTGCCTGTTACGGCGGACAATTGGAAAGAGCGTTTGGTCGACAGCGGTTATTACACCGAAGATCAGATCAAGTAATTCTGGACAGGTTCGGTGGCCCGGACGGATTTCGTCCGGGTCGTTTCCATGCTTTTAGGGCGGAGAACACGCATGCGCGTCTGACGTCGCCGGCTTTAGCTTTGTGAAGCGGGCGGGGAATGGAGGGACGGCGCGGCGAGGCGAGAAGACGCTGTCAATGGATATGATTCTTGAAATGCGCGACATCACCAAGGAGTTTCCCGGGGTGAGGGCGCTGGATTCGGTGAACCTGAAGGTTCGCCGCGGTGAAATTCATGCGTTGGTTGGCGAAAATGGCGCCGGAAAATCAACGCTGATGAAGGTTTTGAGCGGGGTCTATCCCCATGGTTCTTATGAGGGCCGGATTTTCTATAACGGCGAGGAGGCGAGGTTTCGCGGGATCGCGGATAGCGAGCGCGAAGGCGTCATCATCATCCATCAGGAGTTGGCGTTGGTGCCGTTGTTGTCCATCGCCGAGAATATTTTCCTTGGAAATGAATGCGCCTCCAATGGGGTGATTAACTGGCGTGAAACAAACTGGCGAACGGAAACCTTGCTGCGCCGCGTTGGTTTGTCGGAAAACCCTGAGACCAAAGTGACGGACTTGGGGCTCGGCAAACAACAATTGGTGGAAATCGCCAAGGCTTTGTCGAAGGAAGTCAAGCTTCTCATTCTGGATGAGCCGACGTCGTCGCTGAATGAAAAAGACAGCGACGCGCTTATGGAGCTCTTGATGGAGTTTCGGCGTAAGGGAATTTCCTCGATTCTGATTTCCCATAAATTGAATGAAGTCTCCAAGGTGGCGGACACCATCACTGTTTTGCGGGACGGATCGGCCGTGTCGACGCTCGATTGCGAGAAAAACGCCATTAGCGAGAATGATATTATTCGCGACATGGTGGGACGCTCCCTATCGGATCGCTATCCGCCTCGAGATCCCAAAATTGGCGAGACGGTGTTGGAGGTGCGCAATTGGACGGCGCGTCATCCGATCCATAAAGAGCGCAAGGTCGTTGACAACGTCAGCTTTACCTTGAAGCGGGGCGAAGTGCTCGGCGTCGCCGGATTGATGGGGGCGGGACGCACGGAGCTGGCCATGAGCCTGTTTGGGCGGTCCTATGGACGAGACGTTTCGGGAGAAGCGCTGATTAACGGTGAAACCGTTGATTTGAGCACGATACCTCGGGCGATCAAGGCGGGACTCGCTTATGTGACGGAAGACCGTAAAACCTTTGGTCTGGTGTTGGATCAATCGATCCGGCGCAACATATCGCTGGCCAATTTGCCGGCGGTGGCGAATGGAATAGTCGTTGATCCCTATAAGGAGGCGGCTGTGGCGCAGGACTATCGCCGCCGGGTCAACATCAAATCTCCCTCCATCGAGCAGGAGACTAAAAATCTATCCGGTGGCAATCAGCAGAAAGTCGTTTTGTCAAAATGGCTGTTTTCGGACCCGGAGATATTGATTCTGGATGAGCCGACTCGGGGCATTGACGTTGGCGCGAAATTTGAAATTTACACGATCATTCGCGACCTCGCCGCGGCGGGCAAGTCGATCATCGTCATATCTTCGGAGATGCCGGAGCTGCTGGGCGTGAGCGATCGTGTCTGCGTGATGAACGAAGGTAGGTTCGTCGGTGAAATGCAGGCCGCTGAAGCGAGCCAGGAAAAGATCATGTCCATGATCATCAACTCAGGTGGATAACAGATGGACCAGAGCGTAACGTCTTCTAAGAAAAAGCAAACTGGCGGCAAGTCGGCTTTCGACTACATGCGAAGCCACTTGCGCGAATATGGCATTCTCTTCGCTCTTGTGGCGATCATGGCCTTCTTTCAGGTGGCCACTGGCGGGATATTGCTCAAGCCTGTCAATTTGACCAATTTGATCCTGCAAAACAGCTATATCGTTATCATGGCCATCGGCATGCTGATGGTGATCGTATGTGGACACATCGATCTGTCGGTGGGGTCTGTTTTAGGGTTTGTTGGCGCTTTGGCGGCTGTCATGATCGTCAATTGGGAGATGAATTACGTTCTTGCGTCGATCATCTGTCTTGGCGTTGGCGCATTGATTGGAATGGCTCAGGGGTTTTGGGTCGCCTATTATAAAATTCCTTCATTCATCGTCACGTTGGCTGGAATGCTCGTATTCAAGGGGTTGACGTTGTGGCTGCTGGCCGGGCAGTCGATCGGCCCGTTCCCACGTCAGTTTCAGTTGATTTCATCCGGGTTTATCCCAGACTTGTTCAATGCTGACGGCGTCAATCTGTTTTCGTTGGTCATAGGGCTTTGTGTGGCCGCCGTCATCTTGTTGCTGGCGGTTAGAACACGCCGGCAACAGGGTAAAATGGGAGTTGTTGAGGAGCCGTTCTCTTTTTTCGCGACTAAGAACGTTCTTATTTTTATCGCTCTGGCCTATATGAGCTATCTCATGGCGACATTCCGGGGATTGCCGAATGTTTTCATCATCATGGCGCTGTTGATCGCCGTTTATAGCTTCATCACAGGACGCACCACGATTGGACGACGGCTATACGCCATAGGCGGTAACGAAAAAGCGGCGAAGCTATCGGGCGTAAATACTGAAAAATTGACCTTTTTCACGTTCGCTAATATGGGAATGCTGGCGGCGTTGGCGGGGCTTGTCTTTGCGGCGAGGTTGAACACCGCGACGCCAAAAGCTGGCTTTGCGTTTGAACTTGACGTCATCGCCGCCGTGTTTATTGGCGGCGCGTCCATGTCTGGCGGTGTCGGCACCATCGTCGGCGCGGTCGTAGGCGCGTTCATTATGGGGGTCATGAATAATGGCATGTCCATTTTGGGCATTGGCATTGATTGGCAGCAGGTGATCAAAGGGCTTGTGCTGCTCGCCGCCGTTATTTTCGATGTATACAACAAGAACAAGGGGTGAGCGCCATGTTGCTGTCGCAGATTAGAAAAACGGATGGCGGGTTATGCGTCGTCGTGCGCGAGGGGACCGAGGCCTATGTGGTCGAAGGCGCGCAAAGCGTTCATGCGCTGGCTTTGGAGTGCGTTGAGCGCGGGATCACCATTGTCGAACGTGTGGGACAATTGGGCATGGGCGCGGCGGTGGATCTTGAGCAGGCTCTGGCTCAAGGACGTGTTCTGTCACCAATTCACCACCACGATCCGGCGCATTTACATCTTACCGGAACCGGGCTGACCCATTTGGGCTCCGCCTCCACGCGCGATGCGATGCATCAAAAGAAAGGGGAAGAAGACGAAGCCGCGCTTACGGATACAATGAAGATTTTCCGTATGGGACTTGAAAATGGCAAGCCGGTTGGGACATCTCCGGGCGTGCAGCCCGAGTGGTTTTATAAAGGAAACGGCGCCGCGGTCGCCGCGCCGGACGCTCCCTTGGTTTCGCCGTCTTTCGCCGAAGATGGGGGAGAGGAGCCCGAAATCGCCGGAATTTACGTTATTGGCCCGGATGGCGCGCCTTATCGCGTCGGCTTCGCGTTATCCAACGAATTTTCCGATCATGTGACGGAGCGGGTGAACTATCTCTACCTTGCTCACTCGAAACTTCGTCCGGCGTCTTTCGGTCCAGAGATTTTGGTCGGGCCTTTGCCGGAGAATGTGCGCGGCGTATCGCGTATTCGCCGCGGCGGCGAAGTGATTTTTGAGAAAACCTTCCTGTCAGGGGAGGCGAATATGTCTCACACTATCGCCAACCTTGAGCATCATCACTTCAAATACGATATTTTCCGCCAGCCGGGCGACGTGCATGTGCATATGTTCGGGACGGCGACCTTGTCGTTCGCGGATGGCGTTCGCGCGCGCAGCGGCGATGTTTTCGAGATTGAATCGCCTGATTTCGGCTTGCCTTTGCGCAATCCGCTTCAGCAGCTTGAAGGCGATGGCGAAGAGAAAATGCTCGAAGTTCGGAAATTGTAAGCAGCTCTGGGCATTGCAAGCTGCATATCCTCACGCTGCGTCAGACAAGTATTTTCTGGCGCGGCGTTCGCCTCTGTCTACCCTAGCCAAATGCCGTCGTCTATCGTTGCGGCTACTAGGTTAACGTTCTCAATACTGTTAGAAAATCCTGTGAGAACCTGCGCCCGGCTTAACGCCTCGTGCCCATTGCTTCCAGCCATAAGGTCCAACCAGTCGTTCAACCCTTTTTCTTCGGCGCCTCGTCCCAAAACATTGTTATAGAGGGCGTTGATATAGGCTTCATTGTCCAGATTCGCGCCATAGCGTTGTAGAAACTCGGCGGAGCCAAGAAAGGCGTTGGCTATTTGATTGAGCGTTAGACCACCGTCCATGAGCTCGATATTATGGGATAGGCCTTCCGTGTCCGGCGTACGGGCGAAGGCCGCTTGGTAAAGGCGATAAACTTCTCCGGCCGCGCCATCGACGTCAACCGCCAGAGTTCCATCTGAAAATTGCAGGCGCTCGATTTCCATGAGCGTGTCGTTTCCGTCCAGCGCGCTGTATACGCTCGTGTTTGAACCAGAAACTCTAACGGTGGCGTTGGCGAAACTGGATTGGAAAATCACGGTGTCCAGGCCGCTCTCTCCATTGAAGCTGTCATTAAGGCTGCTGGAGATGAAAATATTGTCGCCGGATAGATCAAGATTGGGAGATTCTTGGGCGATAGCGTCCAACTTTACGTTTTCATCGCCGATCTGAACGGTTTTGGTTTGCGCCCCTCCCAGCCCTTCGCCAGAGAATGTGACGGTGTAAGAGCCTTGTGGAACCTGTAGCTGGTATCCGCCTGAACTCCAGCTGGTGGTTTGATAGCTTCCGCCGGCGCCGACGACCGAGATGGAGACGCCGCTCAGACCTTCCCCTTGATCATAGAATTGATCTGAGTCCTGGTCGTCAAAAACGACGCCAAGAAGCTGAGGCTGATAGTCCGCTCTGGTGCCGAAATCTTGAGTCACGACATAAGGACCGACTCGTGTGGAGGCGTTATCCTCTCGAACGGAGGCGATGCCGACTTCGGTGTATTTTTCATTTAGGATTGAAATGCGATGTCCGGCCGGGTCTTGCATGCCGCCGGGGCCATTTCCCCAGTCAATCATGAAACCAGCGTGACCTTGGATAGGGCTATCCGTGTAGGCGAAGATGTTTTCGCCGGCCCAGCGCAGCTGTTTGTAGCCAGCGTTGCCAAAACGATCGACGAGCCCTAGCTCCCCCGGCAGGTAGTGGGCTTGTGTGTCGAAAGAGATCATCAAGTTCGAATGGCTTAACGCCGCCGTATTGAGGGCGCTGCTCCACGCAAGAGGGGCGACGGGACTGAAGGTCTCCATTTGTTCTTTAAACAGCGCGAGGTTGACGCTGAAATATCGTATGGCGTTGGTTATATCGTTGTCTACGCCTTGCATTGAGGCCTGATTTGCGATCAACGCGTCAAATTCGCCTTGCGGATTCGCGCGTGCTCGATTGATCAGCTCAAGCATTTCTTGTTCAAAATCGGATGGATTCGCCATTTAGGTGCCCTTCACCCATCATTTGGGATTTGTTGCTTGCAGGTAAATTTAACCTGAAGTTGCGGGTGTGGGAAGCTTATTGATGGCGAAAATTTAATTTTAAAATTTATGTGTTCCGGCTAAGTTAAATTTGATTTTTCGCTGCGATATTTTGTGAATTGGGTGTTATTTGTAGTAATTGTCATTAATTTGTAATATTTTTTAGTTTTTTTATTTAGTATTCTGATTTATATAATAAATACTCTGTCATATTACGTTCTTAATTTTATTTTCGTTAATAAACGTCATTTTTTTGTTACAGACATGTGGCCCATGTCTTTGGTGAAAACCACAAATTGGCAGGGTCGCCACGTGATTGAATTTGAGAATCTTCGTAAGGAATTTGGCGGGCGTGCGGCGGTGAGCGACGTTAATTTCACCGTCGACAAGCCGCAGATGATCGGAATCATCGGTCGCTCGGGGGCTGGAAAGTCAACGTTGCTGAGGATGATCAACCGGCTGACGCCAGCGACTTCCGGCCGCCTGCTGGTCGAGGGTCGTGACGTGCTGGCGTTGAAAGGAAAGGCGCGACGACGTTGGCAACGCGATTGCGCGATGATTTTTCAGCAGTTTAATCTTGTCCCGCGCCTTGACGTGCTGACGAACGTTTTGCTTGGGCGTTTGAACATGCATGGCGCGGCGTCCTCCATGTTGAAGCTGTTTACGCGTCAAGAACGGGCTCAGGCGCTTATGGCGTTGGAGCGTTTGGGTATTGCGGAGACGGCCTTGCAGCGGGCTGAAAGCTTATCCGGCGGTCAGCAGCAACGGGTTGCAATCGCCCGCGCGATGATGCAGGCGCCGAAAATGCTGCTGGCGGATGAGCCAATCGCTTCGCTTGACCCGATGAACGCGCAGGTGGTGATGGACGCCCTGCGCCGGATCAACACCGAAGACGGTCTGACCGTTATCTGTAATCTCCACACGCTCGATACGGCGCGGCATTATTGTGATCGCGTTATCGGCATGCATGAAGGTCGTGTCGTTTTCGACGGAGCGCCAGCTGACCTGACGACCGACGTGGCGCGCAAGATTTATGGCGCGGATGAGAACTTCAAAGAGGCCATGACCTCTACTTCCATCGACACGGCCCATAAATCCATGCAGCAAAATCTTTCCGCCGGAGATATGGCTCCGGCGGCGGCAACCGGCTGACTGCGGTTATTTTCCCCTCAATTAACGTCTATCATAACTTGGAGAATGTCATGAACTTTGTAGTGAAAATTGCAGCGGCTACGGCCGTTTCCTTTGCCGCCCTTGGCTCCTCTGGCGCTTTCGCGGCTGAAGAAATCACGGAATTCCGTATTGGTCTGCTCGGCGGCGAGAATGAATCTGACCGTCTGCGCTCCAACCAGTGCTTGGTCGAGCGGTTCGAAAAGCTTCTTGGCGTTCCGGTCAAACTGTTTCCCGCTGCTGACTATGCGGGCACAATCGAAGGTTTGAAGGGTGGAAACCTCGATTACGCCGAGCTCGGCGCGTCTGCTTACGCAGCGATCTACATCGAAGGCGAAGATCTTGTCGAGCCAATCGTCACCGTCAAGCAGGTCGATGGGTCAACTGGCTATTACTCGGTCATGGTCGCTAGAGACGATAGCGGCATTGAGAGCCTTGAAGACATGAAGGGCAAGCGTCTGGGCTATGCCGACCCCAATTCAACTTCGGGTTATCTTGTTCCTTCCGTCGCTTTTGATCAGCAGGGCATCAAGGAAAAAGAGTATTTCGCCTCCACCCAGTTCTCCGGCGGTCACGAGCAGAACGTTCTGGCGGTTGTTAGCGGCGATGTTGACGGCGGCGTGACATGGGCGTCAGGCGTTGGCGAGTGGGAAGAGGGTTACTCAAACGGCAACCTGCGCAAAATGGTCGACAAAGGCATGGTGGACATGAGCGAGTTGAAGGAAATCTGGCGCTCGCCTTTGATCCCCAACGGTCCGATCGTTGTTCGCAGCACCTTGCCGCAGGACGTTAAGGACAAAGTGAAAGCGTCTCTTCTCTCGTTCCATGAAGACGATCAGGAATGCATGTATAAAGTCGCCGCCGGTGACATGCAGAACTACGTTGAAGTCTCGCCAAAGTTTTATGAGACGATCGTTGAAGCGCGCCGTCGCAAGATTGAAGCTCAGAAAAGCAACTAACTTTTTTGAAAAGCCGGGCGCGACAGAGTTTCGCGCCCGGCCTTTTTGATTGTCCTGCATTCCGGAGACTGCCTTCGTGTCCCTCAATTCCACGCCGTCTTCTCTGCGACCTGAAATGTCCGCGCAGCTTCAAGGCGTTGAAGTCGCTTATGAGCGTTTGGCGCGTCGGCGCACGCTCTACACCCTGTCCTTGATCGCGCTCACCGCATTTGTCGTCATTGGCGGGTTCATTGTCGCCGATGAGGCGAACTCCGGAAGTTTCTGGGGAGGACTGTCAAGTTTCTTTGATTATCCGGCTGACATTATACGTGACACATATCTGGCGGGCTGGGGTTGGTTCGGGTTGCTATGGAGATATTTCCCCTATCTTCTGGAGACGATAAACATCGCCTTGGTCTCCATTCTGATTGGCTTCGCTCTTGGCGGGGCCTTAAGTTTCGTGGCGAGCCGCAATCTGGTTCAAAACCGACTAGTCGTCTTTCTGATGCGCAGGATCATGGACATCACCCGCGCATTTCCCGAGCTGGTGATTGCTCTTTTGTTGGTTTTGGTGATTGGCCCGTCGCCGCTGGCCGCGGTCATCGCCGTCGCCTTTCACACCATCGGCGCCTTGGCGAAATTGTTTTCCGAGGTGAATGAGAACGCTGATATGAAGCCAGTCGAAGGGCTTCAGTCCGTTGGCGGCACGTGGTTGCAGCAAATGCGCTTCGGGGTGTTGCCGCAAGTGTTCCCGAATTTCCTTTCATACGCTCTTCTGCGTTTTGAAATCAACGTGCGTGCTTCCGCCATCCTTGGTTTTGTCGGGGCGGGGGGGCTTGGCGCGGAATTAAAAAAAGTAGTGGACTGGAATTACGGCGCTGATATTTCCGCGATAATCCTTCTGTTGGTCCTAGCGATCACATCCATTGATTATCTCTCATCTTGGGCGCGTCGCTCGCTAATTGGTAAAACCAGCGCGATTTGAGGAATTATGATGAGCGTTCTTGACGAATCCACGCTGCGAAGACTGAGCGAGAAATATCCTGGAGCGATTGATCGCCGACTTTCAAACCGACTTACTCCTATAGGAGTGGGAGTGGTTATCGCGCTTTATTTTGTGTTCTGTTTTTTCGCTTTTAACGTGCCGGACGTCTTGGCGCGAGCTCGCGGCGACATGATGCAGCTTTTCATTTTGGACTCATACGCTCATAAAATTCACGTTCAAGAGCGCTTCAAAGGCAAGTCGGGGCTTGTGGTCTCAATGGAGGGAAGCCGCTACGCCATTTTTGATGAAGCGCCTGAGTGGATTACGACGGATGGGGAGCAAACAACCATTGATCTTGGGGCGGATGGATCCGTGGTTAAATCAGGCGACCGGCTGACCTATCTCCCAAAAGGTGGCGCTGACGAATATGTCATCGCTGTGGGCGGTGGCGCGCCCAGGCTTTTATCGGGTGGGCAGCCGGACTGGATGCGCGTCAGCGACACTCAAATTGATATGCGTCCAAGCCTTTACGCTCGCATCTGGATCACCAAGTCGAAACTTGAAATTCATCGGTATTTTCTCGGGTGGGAAAATTTTTGGTTTGACTTCGATTCTCCCTTGTCCGGAAAATCCTTTGGCGAAATTGTTTCATTGGCGTTCTCTCCTGATCGGTTAGATCCGGCGACGCCTAATTGGCAATATATTTTCCTTCAGTTCTGGAACAATCATGATTGGCAGCATGGCGAGGTTTATTACGCTTTGCTCCAAACTCTCGTGATGGCGGTCGTTGGTACGATTGTCGCCGGGGTGTTGGCTTTGCCTCTAGCTTTTGCGGCCGCCAATAACATCAACCCCTCGCGCTTAGCCCGATTTGGTTTGCGCCGTCTGTTTGACTGTCTGCGGGGCGTTGATACGTTGATCTGGTCGCTGATCTTTATTCGCGCCTTTGGTCTGGGGCCATTGTCCGGTATTTTTGCAATCTTTTTCACGGATACGGGAACTTTCGGCAAGTTGTTCTCCGAAGCGATTGAAAATGCGGACCGTAAACAGGCGGAAGGTGTGCAGGCGACCGGCGCAAGTCCGGTTCAAAAGTATCGTTTCGGCGTGTTTCCGCAAATTTTGCCGCTCTTTATCTCGCAGCTGCTTTATTATCTGGAGTCGAACACCCGTTCAGCGACTGTGATCGGAGCGCTGGGCGCTGGTGGGATCGGCCTCAAATTGCTGGAAACCATCCGCACGCGGCAGGACTGGGAGAATACGCTCTATATTATTGTGCTCACTATTCTTGTTGTCATTTTGATGGACAATATTTCTGGCTGGCTACGGCGCAGGCTCATTCAGGGGTGAGGGAGCGCAGATCGCGCCGCTCCTCGTTCATGAATCGCCATTTGAGCGCCGCAGGTTTGACTGACGTTTTCGACAGACGCTTGCCAGCATGCGGAGAATAGGAAACAGTGGCGTCTCCAATTGACCGGGGAGCGTTGAATGGCGGGGCGTATAATCACAATCGCGCAACAAAAGGGCGGTTCGGGTAAGACTACGATTGCGGCGCATCTGGCGCTCGCCATGGCGCAAAGCGGCGATTATCCCGTGGCGCTTCTGGACGTGGACCCGCAAGGCTCGCTTGGCGCATGGTATGAGGCGCGCGAGGAACGCTTGGGGGAGGCTGAAACCGGTTTGACCTTTCGCACCTCCAGCAGTTGGGGCGCGCGCCGGGAGGCGCGCAATCTCGCCCGTGATCATGGGATGGTGATTGTCGACACGGCGCCTAAAGCTGATTCAGACATGCGCCCGGCGATGGACGCGGCCGATTTGGCGCTTGTTCCCTTGCAGCCGACGCCTGTTGACCTTTGGGCGAGCGAACAAACTCTTGAAATTGCCGCGCGTGAAAAAACGCTGGCCTTGCTTGTGCTGAACAGAGTGCCTCCGCGCGCCGCCTTGACCCGGGACATGCTTGTGGAAATTGGCAAGCTGGAATTTCCCTTGGCGGCTTCCCAGCTTGGCAATCGCACAGCTTTCGCCGCTTCCATGGGAGACGGGCGCACGGTTCTGGAAAGCGACCCAAAGGGCAAATCCGCAGCGGAGGTTTTTGCGTTGGCGGACGAGGTTCGGAGCTTGGTTTCCGGGGAGCTCTGAGAGATTTTCGGAGCGAGGCGGAAGAACGGCGCAGTTTTTAACACAGCTGAATAAGAACCTTTTGGTCTTGGCGCCGTCATGATTGCGTGTTCCAATCAAGACAGCGGTGCGTCCGGTTGAGCTTTGCCTTCTCTTAGGGAAGAGTGTCTGAAACGACGATGGGCGAGGTGAGCTGTTTGAGGCGTGTTGGGCGAGGCGCTGGAAGTCGCTGAATTTGGAAGCCGCTAGGTTAGGCTGATTGGGAGCTGTGAATGTTTGCTGCGAAATTAATGAGGCTCACGAGCCGAACGCTCACGCGAACCTTTTGCGTCGCCGCAGTTTTGGCGCCAATGTTCCTTGGCGCGGCTTCCTTCGCTCAGGATCAGGAAAAACGGATCGTCATCATTGAGGACGCGGATTATTATGGCGCGGATCTGGAGACGGTCAAAGACGTGGATCTTGACGCTTGCAAGACCAGTTGTCTTGGAAATGACGTTTGCCGCGCCTTCACCTATAACGTCAGCGCGCGTTGGTGTTTTCTTAAGTCTAGCGCCGGCCCTTTGAACGCTTTTAACGGCGCTGTCGCGGGGCGGGTGGTCACGGTTAAGGACGCGCCTGTGAAAACACAGGACGCACGCGAGAAAGAGTTGTCGTTTCTGCCCGCCTCTTACTTGATGGAGGCCCGTAGCCAGAAGCAGCGTTTGCCACGCATATATAATCCGGCGGGTCGCTCCGCCGCCGTTCTGGAGCAGGATGGCCGCCGCGCTCTGGAGAGTTCGAACCTTGATCAGGCGGAAAACGCGTTCGGCGGCGCGATTGTGCTTGAGCCAGCCAGTTTCGAGTTATGGGCCGGGTTGTCCAGCGCTCTTCTACGGCAAAGTCCGGACGATTGGCAAAAACGGCAAGACGTTTACGAACGCTCGACTGCTAGCGCTGTCAACGCCTATTTGCGCGCCGTCACCGATCGTCAACGCGCCCGCGCCCTCAATTTTTTGGGAGATTCGCTTGCGCGCCGGGACGCCTGGAAGTTGGCGATCAGGTCTTTGCATGATGGATTGCAGCTGGTCGAGCTGCCGGACGTGAGAGCGCGATACGACCAGATGGTCGCCGAACATGGGTTTCGCATTCTTGACCAACAGGTGGACTCCGACGCGGCGAGCCCGCGGGTTTGTATTGTATTTTCAGACGTTTTGCCGCGGGACGTTGATCTGAACTCCTACATTAAGGTCACGGGCGCCGGTCCTTTTTCTATTGAAGCGGAAAATGCGCAGGCCTGCGTCGACGGGGTTAAACATGGAGAGCGCTACGGCCTGTTAGTGCGTGAAGGCTTGCCGTCCCGCGATGGGGAGACGCTTCTCAAATCCGCAGATCTCACCGTGTATGTGCGTGATCGCGCGCCTTCAGCGCATTTCCTTGGGCGTGCTTATGTTTTGCCCAAAGGCAAGGGCGCTTCAGTCCCTGTTGTTTCGGTCAACACGGATGAAGTCGAGTTGGAGATTTATCGCATTGGCGAGCGAGGACTTGCCTCCAGCCTTCGCGATCAAAGGTTTTTGTCGCAGCTTAACGCCTATAAGGCCGAGCAAATTCGTAATGAATTTGGCGAGGAGGTCTGGAAAGGGGTTGTTGAAACGCAGCGTCAGTTGAACCGCGATGTCACCACCGCGATTCCCATGGATGACGTGGCTCTGGATATGTCGCCTGGCGTTTACGCTATGGTGGCGCGTCCAAAAGGGGATATAAAAAATCAGTGGGGAGCATGGTCCACCCAGTGGTTCATCGTCTCCGATCTTGGTTTGTCAGCCTATTCGGGCAATGACGGGGTGGTCGCGTCCGTACGCTCTCTGGCGAGCGCACAGGCGATTTCTGGCGTTAAATTCAAGCTGATCGCGGTCAATAACGAGATTTTGGGCGAAGCCGTTAGCGACCTTAAGGGAATGGCGCGTTTCGCCGCTGGTTTGGCTCGGGGCGTTGGTGGCCGGGCTCCGGCGCTTCTGGCGGCGGAAACCGCCTTGGGTGACTTCGCTTTTCTCGATTTGTCCGCGCCCGCGTTCGATTTGACGGACCGGGGCGTTGATGGGCGGCCGGCGCCGCAGCCGATAGATGTTTTCGCGTGGACCGAACGCGGCGTTTATCGCCCGGGAGAGACTGTTCATGCGGCGGCGCTGGCGCGCGACGACAAGGCGGACGCATTGCCGTCGCTGCCCATGACTTTCGTTTTTGACCGGCCGGATGGAGTTGAGCATTCGCGTGTGGTTGTTTCGGACGCGGGGGCTGGCGGTTACGCTTATTCCCTGGATCTGGCCAGCTCTGCGCAGACTGGAACATGGTCGCTCCGGATTTACGCCGATCCCAAAGGACCGGCGCTGGCGACGAAGATCTTTCTCGTTGAAGACTTCCAGCCTGAGCGCGTTGACTTCAAGCTTGAAACGATTTCCAAGGCGTTCTCACCGCTGGCGCCGCCTGAAGTCACGCTGGACGCGAAGTTCCTTTATGGCGCTCCCGCTGGGGATTTGCGTTTGGAGGGGGAGGTCAATGTCGCCGCGAGCCGGACCATGGAGGCTTATCCGGGATATCAGTTCGGGCTTGACGACGAAGAAACAACCGGCGCCCGCGCGACGCTTCCCGGAGGGTTGAAAACAGCCGACGACGGAGCGCTGAGTTTCACGCCGGTTTTACCCGATCTTCAACCAATAACCGGGCTTTATGAGGCGGAGATTGTTACGCGCCTTGTGGAGACGGGCGGTCGTTTCGTTGAACGCAGCTTGAGCCTGCCTGTTTTGCCAACTGGGGAGCGCATCGGCGTTAAGTCGGCGTTTGAGGGCGGAGTTGACGAGGGCGGTCCGGCGGATTTCCAGATCATTGTCGTGAATCCTTCGGGTGAGCGGGTTGCGGCGAAAGACTTGCGCTGGACCTTGTCGAAGATTGAGACGCGTTACCAATGGTATCGCGCTAATGGCAATTGGTCGTTTGAACCGGTGACCACCAGTAAACGCGTGGCCAATGGCGACTTGACGGTCGCGGCTGATTCTCCGGCGAAATTATCGCTGCCGGTGGAATGGGGCGAGTACCGACTGGAAGTCTCTGGCTCGGGCGAAATGAGCGCAGTGACAAGCTCGACGTTCACCGCCGGCTGGTATGTGGCGTCGGCTTCCTCGCAAACGCCGGATATTTTGGAAATCGGTCTGGATAAGGCGTCTTACCGTGCGGGAGAGACGGCGAAGCTGCGCCTGAAGCCGCGTTTCGACGGCGTCGCGGTTGTGAATGTGATGGCGGAGCGCTTGATTTCAACCATGACCGTTCCCGTCAAGAAAGGCGAAGAGCAGATCGACTTGCCGGTGAGCGCGGACTGGGGGACGGGCGTCTATGTGACGGCGACCCTCTACCGTCCCATGGATATTGCGGCGGCGCGAATGCCTTCCCGCTCCATTGGACTGCAATGGGTTGCTATTGATCCGCAGGACCGCAAATTGGCGGTTGAGCTTTCCGCGCCGGAAAAGATCCTTCCCGGGAGCGCTCTCAAAGTTCCTCTGCGCTTGACCAATCTTAAAGCCGGAGAAAAGGCTTATGTGACCGTGGCGGCGGTTGACGTGGGTATTTTGAACTTGACCCGCTATCAGGCGCCCAATCCGGACGCGTGGTATTTTGGCCAACGGCGTTTGGGCATGGAGCTGCGCGACCTTTATGGTCAGTTGATTGATCGCACTGCGGGAACGCGCGGCGCGATCCGCTCCGGTGGGGATATGATGGCGTTGCGTCTGGATTCTCCTCCTCCTCAAGAGGCTTCGTTGGCTTCTTTTTCCGGTGTTGTCGAAGTTGATGATAACGGCGCCGCGGAAGTTTCTTTCGATATTCCTGATTTTAACGGAACCGTCCGTTTGATGGCTGTGGCCTGGAGTAAAGAAGGGGTTGGTCACGGCGAGCAGGATGTGATCGTGCGCGCGCCCGTGGTTATGAGCGCGTCCTTGCCTCGTTTTCTGGCGCCGGGAGATCAGTCCGTGTTGCTTGTTGACGTGGATAATGTTGACGGCCCGGCTGGCGAATACGCTCTCGACATCGCCACAAGCGGTCCGGTTTCCTTAACCGAGCCGGGGTCGCTTGAGGTTACGCTTGATGAAAAGCAACGTAAAACCTTGCGTCTGGCGATTAAGGCGGGAACTGAAGCGGGAGACGGTGAGTTTTCTCTCGTGTTGACGGGGCCGCAAGATGTGAAGGTCGCCAAGGCGCTGGCCCTTGGCGTTCGAGACTTGCAGCCTGAAGTGACGCGTCGTTCGTTTGTGACTCTGCCCAAAGGTGGATCGTTGACGCTGGACGAGGGCGTTTTGTCTGGGTTGCGGCTTGCCGGAGCGCAGGTGAGCGTTGGCGCTGGCGGCGCGGCGCGAATAAACGTCGGCGGGCTTTTGTCGGCGCTTGATCGTTACCCTTATGGTTGTGTGGAGCAAACCGCCAGTCGCGCGCTGCCGCTGCTATATCTGAATGAAGTGGCGCAGGCGAGCGGTCTGGGAAGCGATGGCGAAATTCGCGAACGGGTGGCGCAGGCGATCGCCCGCGTGCTTTCCAATCAAAATTCCAGCGGCTCGTTCGGAATGTGGTCCAGTTTCGGCGAGACCGATCTTTGGCTCGACAGTTATGTGACTGACTTTTTGATCCGGGCGCGGGAGAAGGGCTATCAGGTTGAGCAAACCGCTTTTGACATGGCTCTGGATAATCTGGAAAATCGTATCGCCTACGCGTCTGATTTTTCCAGTGGAGGTGAAGGAATTGCTTACGGTCTTTATGTTCTTGCCCGTTCTGGTCGGGTTTCCGTAGGGGATTTGCGCTATTACGTTGATGTAAAACTTCAGAGTTTCAACACGCCTCTCGCCAAGGCTCAGCTTGCGGCGGCGTTGGCGCTTTATGGGGAAAATGCGCGGGCGAAAAAAGCCTTTGAAGCGGCTAGCCTTGCATTGTTAAGCGGCGACGACCCAAGGGGGGGACGTGAGGATTATGGCTCTCTCCTGCGCGACGGCGCTGGCGTATTGGCTTATGTCGCCGCATCGAAACTGGACGGAGTGGAGCAATCCGCCTTGACCCGTTTCGTCGCGGGCCGTCAGGATGACGCTCAACGCTTGTCGACGCAAGACATGGCGTGGTTGTTGATGGCTGCGCGTCAGTTGGTTTTGGAAAGCGCGTCAGACCGGTTTTCTCTAAATGGAAATGAGCGTGAGGGGTTATTTTCCCAAAGCGTCACAGGAGCGGATTTGGCGAAAGGCAATGTGGTGATCGTCAATGAGGGGGATGCGCCGGCTGACGTGGTGACGACGGTTTCCGGCAGGCCGGTGACGCCGCCGCCAGCAGGCGGAAAAGGCTACCGAATCGAACGCGAATATTACGATATGAACGGTGATAAGCTCGACACGGCTACGGTGGCGCAAAATACGCGGATGGTGGTCGTTCTCACGGTGGTTCCCGAGGAGGGGCAAACGAGCGGGCGTTTGCTTTTGGTCGACCGTTTGCCCGCAGGCGTCGTGATAGATAATCCGCGGCTGGTGCGTTCGGGCGATTTGGGCGCATTTCAGTGGTTGAAGCCAATAGATAATGCGGACCATGTCGCCTTCCGGGATGATCGTTTCGTTGTGGCGGCTGATCTGGAGCGATTGGATGGCGACCGATTCACTTTCGCTTACCTCGCCCGCGCCGCGACGCCGGGGGCCTACGCCCATCCGCCCGCCACGGTGGAGGATATGTATCGCCCTGATCTTACCGCGAATACGGATACGGGCCGCATGGAAGTGCTTGGGCCGGGCCGCTAGGATAGAAACGATAGGATGAAATGAGGTCTTGTAAGGCTGATTCTCCTTCGAATGCGGGGCGAGGGCGCAAGTGGTTCGCCTGTGGGGCGGGAGTTCTCGTCGCGAGCCTGTTGGCCGGGGCGCTCGGGTGGTTTTGGGTTGAAACGCGTATAGCGAAAACGGACCCCGCGGCGCTTGTTGGCGAAATAGACGTTTCCAAAGTGGTGCTCGACCGGCATGGGGAGTTGCTCAGAGCGTTTCAAACGCCTGATGATCGCTGGCGTCTTCCTGTGAGGCTCGACGAAGTTGATCGCCGATTTATCGACATGTTGCTGGCGTTTGAGGATCAGCGTTATTTTGTTCATGATGGCGTTGATTTAGGTGCGCTGGCGCGTGCGAGCGTTCAGGCATTGACCAATGGCCGGATTATTTCCGGCGCCTCCACTTTGACGATGCAGGTGGTGCGGCTTTTACGTGAGGCGCCGACGCGTGACCTTGGAGACAAGCTGACGCAAATCTTTGGAGCTTATGCGCTGGAGCGCCAGCTCTCTAAAGATGAAATTCTAAACGCCTATCTTTTGCGCGCTCCTTATGGGGGCAACTTGGAGGGGGTGCGCGCCGCGTCTTTGGCGTGGTTTGGCAAAGAGCCGGCTAGACTGACCCCAGCTCAGGCGGCTTTGCTGGTGGCGCTTCCGCAGTCTCCTGAAGCGAGAAGGCCGGATCGTTTTCCAGGACGCGCCAAAATCGCCCGCGACAGAGTGTTGGATCAGATGGCGCGTTTGGGGGTCTTGGACAAGGAGGCGGCTCAGGCGGCGAAACGGGATCCGATTCCCCGTCGGCGGCGGGACGTTCCGATTGTCGCGCCGCATGTGTCTTTGGCGGCGGTTGCGGCGGCGCCAGATCAAAATATCGTTCGGACGACTCTCGATCGAAGTTTGCAGAAGGGCCTTGAGGCTTTAGCGGCTGGGCATGCGGCGGCGATTTCTCAACAGGCGTCCGTTGCGATTCTCGTGGTTGACCACCGCACCGGCGAGGTGTTGGCGCGGGTTGGCTCCCCGGGACTTTTGGACGAAGCGCGTCTCGGTTATGTGGATATGACGCGGGCTCTTCGCTCTCCGGGGTCTCTTTTGAAGCCCTTTATATATGGCCTCGCTTTTGAAGATGGAATCGCGCGCCCTGAAAGCTTGATTGATGACAGGCGGGAGACCATCGAGGGATATAGCCCGACCAATTTTGATCAGAGTTTTCAAGGTACGGTGACGGTTCGCGAGGCTTTGCAGCTATCGCTTAACGTGCCGGCGGTCAAAGTTCTGGCCGCCGTTGGCGCGCCCAAGCTGTTGTCACGCATTCGCGCCGCCGGCGCGCGTCCACGCTTCCCCAAAGGAGAAGCGCCGGGATTGGCTGTAGGGCTAGGCGGGCTTGGATTGACGCTTTGGGATCTGGTGCGGCTTTACGCGTCTCTGGCGGAAGGCGGAATGTCTGTCGACATTATAGAATCGGACGTTGCCCGTGAAGGCGAGGGGAGCGGCGGTGATGATCATAGGCGCCGCGTTTTGGCTTCCGTCGCTAATTGGTATGTGGGTGACATACTTCTTGGAACTCCCGCCCCCAAAAACGCTTCTGGCGAGGGAATCGCCTATAAAACCGGAACATCCTATGGTTACCGCGATGCATGGGCCATTGGCTATGACGGTGCGCATGTGGTTGGGGTTTGGGTTGGTCGCGCCAATGGAACGCCCATTGCGGGAATCACGGGCCATCAAACCGCCGCGCCGATTCTTTTCGAAGCGTTTCAGCAAGTTGACGTTAGGCGCACGCCTTTGTGGCGTCGTCCCGCTGGGGCGTTAAGCCAGACGACCAGCGAGTTGCCAGGCCCTATGCGCCGGGTTCGCCTCGCGCGACGCTTGCGTCGTTCTGCGAAAGACTGGAATGCTCCGGAAATATTCTATCCGCCAAATGACGCGCTTGTTGAGCTTGAGCGTGAAGATGACGCAACGCTTTCGCCGCTTGTGGTGAAAATTCGCCGAGGAAAACCACCATATAGCTGGTTTGTGAATGGCGCGCCTGTTGTGGGGGAGGCGAGACGCAAAAGTCTTTTCTGGACGCCGAATGAGGTTGGTCCCGCCACGATTGTCGTCGTTGACAGTTCAGGGCGCACAGATCGAATCCGTGTTGACTTGCGATAAGTGGGAATGGTCGCCTCGGGGGCGTTTTAATTTCAAAGGTCGATAAAACGCTTACTATCGTTGAAGATCTGGCAGAAAATAATATTTACCCTTAGATGACGCCCTTAAGTAATTAAATAAACTATATAAGTAATTTTATAGAAATTAAACAATGAAATAAAATAATTTTAATATGCATATATAATAAACTTGTTAATTTCA
>JBLXBZ010000014.1:0-46835 GCA_048265185.1 Stappiaceae bacterium
CAGCTTCACGGGGGTAACCCCGGAAATTCCTCTCTCCTATTTCGACGGCCCCAGCAAGGCTTTCTCCGGGCAAGTCACTTCGGCAATGGTGCAATCGCTGGCGACCGATAAGGGTTTGGGGCTTATCCCAAAAATTGATTTCGTTTTCGTTGATGAGGCGCATCATTCCACGGCCCAATCATACCTTAACGTTTTCGACGCCATCAGGGAAAAAAATCCTTCGGTCCTGATGGCCGGGTTCACCGCGACTCCTGAGCGCGGGGATAAAAAGGGACTTGGCAAGGCCGGTTATACAAATTGCGCCGATCAGATTTCAGTTTCAGAGCTGATCATGAGCGGCGATCTGATTACGCCGAAGACGCTAGTTGTAGATACTGGAAAGACAAACGAGCTATCTGCCGCGAAAAAGACACGGCATGATTTTGACGATGAAATGGTTGCCCGGATTTTGGGCGCTGAAATCGTTGTCGATAAAATCATCTCCGTATGGAAGGAAAAAGCGGGGGACCGCCAGACCATTGTTTTCTGCTCTACGGTCGAGCACGCGAAGCAAATGTGTGACGCATTTACCGGGGCTGGCGTGTCCGCCGCTTACGTTCATGGGGACATGGGGCGCCGCGAACGCGCGGAAATCCTCCGCCAGTTTGACTCCGGGGAAGTTCAGGTTCTTTGCAATGTCATGGTCTTGACCGAAGGCTTTGATAGTCAGCCCTGCTCTTGCGTGGTGCTGTTAAAGCAATCGTCAAAAAAAGGAACCTATATTCAAATGGTGGGCCGGGGGCTCCGGCCGGTTGATCAGGCGATTTACCCCGGGGTTATCAAACTCGATTGCGTGGTTCTGGATTTTGGGGTTTCGACCCTGATTCATATGTCGCTTGAAAGCGAGGTTAAGCTTAGCTGCTCGCCCAAGGGTGAAGCCCCGTCGAAAGAGTGCCCAGACTGTGGTTTCATCAACCCGGCAAGCATCCGAAATTGTCTTGATTGCGGGCATGAATTCCCGCTGATGGCCGCAAACGATGATGGAATTCTTGACTCAATCGATGATTTTCAAATGTCAGAGATTGATATCCTGAACGCTAGCCCATTTAGCTATGGTGATCCAGTTGGGGACGGCTCCATTTTGGTTTGCAACGGGTTCACCGCCCATGCGGTCATAGTCTATTCACAAGGACTCTGGTACGCGGCCGGGGGAGCCCGGGGGGAAATCATCAGGTTCTTGGGCGCCGGTGACAAGGTGCAGGCGCTATATGCGGCCGATATGTGGATGATCGGGAAAGAGCCGGACAAATCGGCCGGGAAGTCAAAAAAATGGCTGTCTGCCCCTATTTCAGAAGCACAAGCAAAAATGCTTGGGGAAAACCCGCTTTATTCCCCGCTTAACCGGTATCAGGCAGGGTTAAAAATCACTTGGATGATGAATAAAGACGTTTATCGCTATGTGCTTAAGGAAGCTATTGCGAAAGTACAGCAAAAGCTTGCCGCGTGACCTATAACCCGCCCTTAAATATTGGTCATTGTTGCGGAAAATGCAGGACCTACCTTCCGGCCCTTGGGTATTTGACACCACATTGCCCGGAAATCTATGAATGCTTGAAGACAACAAAACCTTTACTTGAAACATGTGAGCACGGTTCTGCCGAGTGCATGAAACCCTACCTAAATGGAGGAATGAACTTGATTGACCCAACTGCGGACGAACTTGAAGCACTGGAAAAAGCAAAACCGACAATCGTTAATTACCTGTCCCGTGAAGGTCTAACGCATTTACCACTTGCACAATTCAGCATGGATCAGGTAAATAACTTTCTAAAAGTGATAATCGGTTCCTATCTTGAAGAAAAATTAAGGCTTGGCGCTCCTTTTGATCAGGTTTCTACTTTAAAGGAAAGCGTTTCATCTCTCGAAAATGTTATTTCAAATGCTGAAAAACTTGTCCGGGACATGATGGAAAAAAATGCAAGACCGGTTAGCCCTAACGGTTATCCGATGTATGACCAAAATCAAAGGCTTCGCGAACTTGACGATGAAATTCCATTTTAAAAAGGAGTAATATACTTTGACACTTGCCATGCTTCAAACAATAGCGGCCGCTAAAGAGACTGCAAAGGCCACGGCTGAAAAAGCTGTTGCCGAGGCGCCTTTTAGTTATGATTTCAATAGCTCGAAACAGGGTCTTGAAATCTTCAATGAGTGCATGACCGATTTGGTTGATGCGGCGAACGTAGCCATGAATGACGCTGCATATAGGTCCGGGCGGGGCAAGGGTTCAAGTGACGTTGCGTTTAACCGGATCGGTGCCGGGTACATTGGACTCGACTGTGAGCGGGCTGTAGGGTTCCGGTTTCACAAATTCAAGGCAGGTAAAGCCGAGGGCGAAAAGGTTTTTGTCACCAAGGGCGAGCTGGGAAGGCATGCCCGGGCCGGTCACTGGACCGAAGAAGACGTTGTGACCGAAATGCGCGCGGCCGGGTTCACCGTTCACACCAATGAGATTGGTCCAGACGGTCAGCCGCTCATTGGATACGATGGGAAGCCGAAGCAAATAGGTTGGATGGCCTTGCCCAATTCTCAAGGTAAAAATCAGGTTGCCGGTGAAGTCGATGGGGTGATAACCGCCGTTCCGGCCCGGGTCCCCGATCAATACGCCGCTACCCTCGACACTATCCGCAGATTCCTTCCCGTTCCTTGCATTTTTGAGTCAAAGAAAGCAACGGATAAGAAGTGGAAGAAGTTCAAGAAAGAAAAGGTAAAGAAAGCCGACCCTAAATATTTTGGTCAGGTGCAGATGAACATGAACGCCATGCAAATTCCGTTCACGTTGTTCTATATGCGTAACCTTGACAACATGAAACCTTATTGGGAGGTCATCCCATATGATGAGGTTTTCACCACGAAAATGATTGACCGGGCAATCAAGATCACGCGGTCAGGCGACCCGTTTGAGCTGTTACCCATCCACCACAACCCGGAAAGTTGGCATGGCTGCATGTTCTGCGATCACAAGCCGCATTGTGTGGCCGGGAAGCGTGTAGAAATCTGATCGTAAAGGGCGGGAAACCGCCTTTTTTGCCAATTAATAAATAGACAAAACGGAAATTAAAGGGTATACGAAGACCTTATCTTAATCGAATAGGGGGAACCTATGAAAAAGCTTTTTGCCGTGGCTGTTCTAGTCGTTTTTCTTGCCGGGTGCAGCGATGACCGCGCCGCCCGGTCAGCGCTAGACGCCGCCGGTTTTTCAGAGATCGTTATCCGAGGCTTCGGCTGGACCGGGTGCGGCCGTGACGATGATTTCACAACCAAGTTCACCGCGAAAAACCAGAACGGCCGGGCCGTGTCCGGGGTTGTCTGCTCTGGCTGGTTTAAAGGCGGGACCATCCGTTTCAACTGAGCCCGGAACACCAGTCAAATCAGGATAGGAGGTCGCTTTTTTGTCCGCAGCGAAACTAAATCATGACCACTTTGCGCACCAGCTTGCGCTGTGGATTAATAGAACTTGGGGTTACCCTACATGGGAGAACATGAAGTTCAGGGAGTGCCGCCCCGACGTTCTGACCGTGAAACCAACGTTCAATCTTAACCAAATTCGAACCGCTACCTTTGAAGTCAAGGTTAGCCGCTCCGATTTTTTGAACGATGTCCGAACCGGCAAATGGGAGGCTTACAAAGCGTTTTCCTCCTATGTCTATTTCGCGGTGCCGGAAGGACTGGTTAGCGTGGACGAGGTGCCGGACGGTTGCGGGCTCATGGTCGGAACCGAAGAAGGGGGAGTCTGGAACTTCGTTTCCAAAATGCGGCAGTTCCCCAAGACTGACGAAGAAATAGCCGCCCAAAAATACGGACCCGACTATCACGTAAAAAACCCGCGCAAAAAATTTGCTGGCGAACTGGCAATTCAGGATTGGATGCGCCTTGCGTTCGGGCCGTTCAAACAACCGGAAAGGCCGGGTGCAGGGCTTTGAGCAATATAACCGTGTTGACCGCCCGGGACGCCGGGGCGCGGCTGGTCAAAATCCATGAAATTCGCGATGGGAAATACCGGGCGGTCGGGGCCGACCAGCGCAAGGAATTTATGGCCCAGACTTTCGAGCTGAACAGCTTGACCGACCTTCAGACCTTCGTTGACCAAGCGGCCGAACGGAACAACCGTTTCATCATCCGGGGGACGCCCAAGCCAGAAATCAATCTGGAAGAGCCGGTCCTACGCCAGAAAGTATATTTCGATGATATGCCGGTCCAATGGGTCATGCTCGATATTGACGGGATCGAATATGATTCGACGCTCTGGAATCCGTATGAAGAGCCCGATGCATTCTTTGAATCATTCATCTCAACGTTGAGTGAAGACCTTGAAGACGTGTCTTTCTATTGGCGCTTTTCGGGCAGTGCTGGCATCAACACCGGACAGCCGGAAAAGGCTACCAAAGCGCATATTTGGTTCTGGCTTGATCGGGGTTACACCAGCGACGAGCTGAAGCGATGGGCCGAGAAGGTCAACGGGGCACACGGCGGTAAAATCGTTGACCCGGCCGTACTCAGGACCGTTCAGCCCCATTATGTGAGCCCCCCGGTCATCGGTGAAGGAGTCGGTTGTCAGGTGGTCAGGCGCTCAGGGCTCGTAGAGCTTGGGGAAGACGTTGCGACCCTACAGATACCGGCCGGGAAACAGGGCCGCATCCTAGAAGGAAGCGCCTACCGCTATGACGGGACCGGCGACCGCAAGAGCTTCGAAGAATGGTTGCCGCTGATCGGTGATCATGAAGATGGTCACGGTTTTTATGACCCGATGGTGGGCGCCGTCTGCGCCTATGTATTCCATGAAGGAGAAGACGCGGATTATGATTTTGTACGCCAAGTTATTGGAGATGCGGCGGCCGGGGCCAACCGTCAATTCCATACGGATGAATATGTCCGTCAAAAAATTGAAGACTGGCTTCCAACGGTTATTGAGTGGGCTGGCATGCGATGGCGTGAGGGCGGCGGAACCGCTGGCAAAAATGATGACGGGGCCGTTCTCGAAACTGATGTGTCGGTCCCGTACTTCCCGCGCCCCCGTTTCGGTCAACGTGAAGGCATTGAACGTCAAAACCGAGCTATCGGCGGCTGGATGGAGCAAGCGGTACGCCGCGCCGCCTATCACAAATTGCAGTCTGCTGGAGCTACAGAAGGCATTGGACCGTCTGGCTATGGCATCACCGACGCCAGCCCAATTCGACTCCAGATTACGGGACCGGTTGGTTCTGGGAAAACACACTCTGTCGAACAATCACTATTAGACCTGAACGCCTTTTTTCTCAGTCTGCCCGGCATGGCCGACGAGACGTTGACCGTCTATTTTTGTGCCGGGCTGTCCGAGAAGGCAGCGGAATCAGCTTGGTCTATCGTCGGGCAAGGGGGCGATGCAATCGCGGTCCGGGGAGTAGGGGCACCAGACCCGGAAACCCCGGGTTCAAATATGTGCCTCCGGTCAGATATGGCGCTCAAAGTGCAGGCTTCCGAAGGAGTGCTTTCCGCCATCTGCAAAACCTGTTCGCTCAGGTTTAATTGCGGGTTCCAAAAACAAAAACGGGACATCTGGAAAGCGTTCGAAGAGCCGGGGGTTAAGATTTTCACCGGCCCGCATGAATATCTGAACTATCCGAGTCAGGTGGGAACCTATGATCTGGTCATCGTGGACGAACGGTATAAGGCCGAGATGACGCCCCGGAAGTTTGACCGGACCATTCTAACCGTCGATCTTGACAGCGGATCACTCGAATATGTCCCGCTCGATATGGACGAAGAGCCCGAAAAGGTAATGACCGATGACGGCCGGATTAAAATCCGGGAACCGATCGCACTGGTTGATGCTGTCCGTACAGAAGTCTATAGGGGGCTGATGGAGGCACCGCACGCGGTCCTAGCCGCTGTCCGGGACCGATGGGTCCCCGGGCACGCCACGTTGACCAAGGCGCTATTACGCCGCGTCCTGAACGTCCTGCACCAAGTGGCCGAGGCCCGAAAGCCGTTCACACCAGACCGCGAAGCCAAGTTCAACGTTAATTCGACCGATGAACGGATTATTGAAGAGCTGGACAAACGGACAGACCATGACAGCGCGGCAAATATCGCAATCCTTGAAGCTATTTATGCTGAATGGGAGGCGCCGAGACCGCAAGCCAATACGATCCGCGTGGAAGACGGCCGGGTCATCGTCCGAGGCGTCCGCGCCCCTACAAAAGTAGCGGCTCACACGCCGGTATTGCTCTTGGACGCGACGGCAAAGCTTGGGCTGAACCGTAAGCTATGGGGGCCAGACCTTGCCGAAGAGCGCGTTGACATCGAAAACAGGGTCAGCGCCGTTCAGGTCTGGCGGCACTCATGGTCAAAAGCGAGCTTTATCCGCCTAGACGAACACGGCAACCGGATCGGGCACGCCCAAACAAAATTGGAAGAGATTGCCCGGGTTATCAACCGGTATCCCGGTGCGTTCTTGGCCTGTCCGCTCGATGTCGAACGGGCGATAAAACCATATCTAAGCGTCACGGTGAAAACTGGTCATTACAACAACCTACGCGGCCTCAACACCTTCGCCGATTGCGAGACCGGGTTTTTCCTTTGTGACCCGATGGTCAGGCCGGAGTCCGCGCTTGAACTAGCACTTGCATACGGGGCCAAAGATGAACAGGCGCACACTCTGGAAGATTACCGGGTGGAGCGGCGACGGCTCCGAATGCGTGACCCTGATGAAATTGCGCTACTGGACGCCCCGGTAAACCCTAACCCAGTGCTTGAAATGTTCAGGCAAATCTTGGTCGAAGATGAAATGCTTCAGGCACTTGGACGTGTTCGCGGGTTCTGGAACGACCGGCAAGCATTCATCTTGGCTAACCGGGTATACGATCAAACCATTGACGGCTACATTCACTGGGAAGAATTCCTTGCCGGGTCCGACCGGTCAGACCTGTTTGTCAAACGGGTGCAAAAAGATTTCGGGGGCATGTTCGTCAACTCCCCGTCTTGGCTGGTCAACGTGTGCCCGGAAGTAACACGGACCCGGGCGACCGCCCGTAAAATCCTATCCGAAGTCATAGAGACTCACCGGTTGAAACCCGTATACCAAACCTTGTTTACCCCATCACAATCGGTGTTTGACGTGTTATCACTGATCAACACGCCACTGCTGTTCGAAGAGTTTATTGACGTGTTCGGCACCGAGTACACCAAGCCGGTTAACGCCGTGGTCAAAAAGTTCAATCTGATCGAACAACGGGCCTCCGCTTTTGTGAACTGGGCGATCCTCCGGTGTGATGGCGTCATGCCCATGAACGCCAAAGTGATCTTGGACATGGCCGAACGGTCCGAAGAATTGCGAAAGATTGTTTCGTCGGAGACCACGTTTAGGAAAATAAAAAGCCAATTATATAAGGCAACCCCCCGGTTTGTCGCTTTAATATATATAATAAGGCAACAAACCGGGGGGTGGACCTTTTTAATCTCGCAGTTTTCTGCCGATTTTGACTTGTCCCCCTATACAGATGCCCCGATATCTGTCTACGAAGGTGCTGTTTTGGGGCAAAAACGCCAGACTAAGATTTTGTCTTTCACTTCGGATAAGGAACGGATACGGCGAAGCCTGCGATTGAACTACGGAATGCATGTAGGGACGCTGACGCCGATTTCTGCCGACCGGAACGACGACACGGCCGCACTTTTGAAATTCTCACAGAGATCAGCGGTTGTCGGAATCAACGGTGACGACAACGAGGAAATCCGGAACATGGAAGAGTCGCTTTCTGCCCCCAAGGTCTTTTCCGAGATCGACGGCAAACCGGTTCGGAACTGGGAAGAGGTTTCGGGCGAGAGGACCGACCGGGAGCACGTCCGGGCCATGTTGGACGAGCTTAAGCGGGATAACGCGCGGACCCGGGCCGAAGCCATTGACGAAGAGCGAGAAGAGGCAAGGAAAAAAGATTTCTATGATTTCAATATAAACTAGACAAAACGGAAATTATCATCTATAAAAACGGAAATAGGAGGTTATAGCCATGAGCATCGATAAGGTTTTTATCTGCGCCGAATTGTCAAACAAGGGTGGTCTAGACAAGATCAAGATTAATACGGTTGTGGCGTCCAATAACGGGGAACACCCGCTGGGCTCGCCTCGCATGATTGAAGATACCCTTACCCAGCTTCGCAGCCAGTATTCGCGACGTTTTGTCGTGATCACAATGATTCATCCGATTGAGGACGATTTTATATCTGGTTCCATAGCTCAGATCGCGGCCGTTCAACAGGCGGCACCGGCCGTTGAGCTTGAGCACGCGATTGCGGCGGGAGCGGCCTGATGGGATTGAAAAAGCTAAGCGATAAGGAGCTGTCCGACATTCTGGAAGAGCATAATGTATGGCTGGCCGGGCATGGCGGAAAACAAGCCGATTTATCCGGGCTTAACCTTCGCGGCGCCCGTCTTCGCGGCGCCGTTTTGAGTGGTGCCGTTTTGTCCGGCAGTGATTTGCAGAACGCTGATTTGTCTGGGTGCAACCTTTTAGGCGCTGACTTTTCGGGCTCTGACCTTTATGGGGTTAATTTTTCTGGAGCTTGTTTGCGGCGCGCTGATCTGTCCAAAACGTTCTGTGAACGGGCAAATTTTTCAACGGCTAGTTTGGACCGGGCTAACTGCTATGGAGCTAGTTTTAAACTCGCCATTTTTGTTGGGGCGAGCCTGCTAAGAACATCACTGCACGGCGCGGATATTCGGCGCACCGGGATAACCCGGTTACCCGTGGCCGATCCGCGCGGATATTCATGGGTATATTTCGAAGGCTTAGTTTACGCGGGGTGCCGGGGATACACCTTAGAGGAGGCTAACGAGCATTGGACGGACCCGGACTATACGGGTCCTGCCTCTGTTGCAGAGACTTGGCCGCTTGCCCGCGACTGGTTTTTAGCCAAAGCGGAAAAAAAACAGTGAGCGCACACGGGTCAATCAGGGACTCCGATAGTTTGATAGCGGAATATCGGAGTACCGCACGGCTCCCGGGAGATTGGGCCGAGCTGGTGCCAGACCCTCCTATGGGCATGAAATGCTGCAAGTGCGGCCGTTCGGGCAAGACGCCCCGGCTCGACTGTGATCCGGGCGCGGCCGTGGTGCTGGAAACGCCCGACTGTCCGGCATGTAACCCGGAGTTTTGGGACACTTCCGATGATTGCGGCGGGGTATTCAAGGATGAACAGGGCAACCCTGTAGAGAGTGGGGACCCGGCTTGAACGCTGATTACGAAGCTTTGGTTGCAAGGATCGAGCGGGTTGCCGCTCGCTGCGCGGAAGACAGTGAGTTTGCGGCTCACGAAGTCCGGCTGACAGGGCGCCCGGTGCAACGTGCCGTGACCAGCATTCACGCATCCAGACAAATGATTTCCAATCTTCACGCTGATTATCTCAGACACTTCGCCGCCTTCTATCTCCCGGATGAAGTTGGATGGACGGTCATGGAGGTTATCGGGGGCGACCCTTCCCTAGTAATCACGGGGATCAGGACGCCGAGGGCAGAAACACACACAGAAGGAGGGACATAATGCAGGACCAAATCGCATTCCGAATGGGCCGCGCTCTCTACATGGCGACCGGAGAAGACCCGAACGCTAAGCCGTTTGAAGAACTGCGCCCTGAGATCGCCGCCTACTGGGAGGCCCGGGGGAACGCCATCGCAGAAGAAGCGGGAGTCCGCGAGCTGGCCGGGGCCGCTACATGCGCGCTGATGGCCCTTGAGACCGCACCGGTAAAAGGGACTGAAAACTATAAGGCGGCGGCGCTGCTCATGATCACGCTTTCCCGCATCGGCTTCGGGGGCGCGGTGCCCGGCCCGGACCCGGTTGCGGAATCACCAAGACTTGCTTTCAAAACAATCAAAGGAGGATTGTCCTAATGGACTATAAACAAGTTTTCAATTCCCGCACTGAACAAGGTGTGTCAATTGTTGAAAACAAACTGATCAACATTGCAAACGATCAGTTTGACACGATGCTTGCCGACATCACGACAAAAACATCCCGCATCAACTTTCTGGAGGATCAGCGGGAGAAAGCCAGCAACCGGATTGGCGCCCTCGAAAGCGCTGTAAAGGAAAAGGACGGGGCCATTGACGCCCTTGAATGCCGGGTTAAGCGGCAGCTTGCCGAGATTGTCCGCGCTGGCGGTAACTTGGATTCCGCTTGCGCTGCATTGTCCAAGATGAAGGCCCGGGCGGAAACCGCAGAGTCATCGTTTAACGCCCGGGTTGCCTCCGATTACCGGCTTGAACAGGCTAATGCAGAGATCGCAAGCTTGAAAAACCGACTGACTTTCCGGGGCGAGCAAGTGAAGATTCTACAGGCTGATAAGAAAGCGATGGAGTCGCATATGGGGCAACTTCGCCAGTCTGTCAAAGAGGTACGGGAAGAAAAAAACAAGCTGGCGGACCACCACCAAAAACAACTGGTTGAATGGGCGCGGCGCCTCCAGTGCTACAAAAACCGGCTGGCCCAGAAGACATGCCCCCGTCGCCTTGGCTACGTTATTGAGAGTGCTGAAGGGTTTATGCCCTTGCAGGATCAGGCAAAGGGCGGGACCGTAACCATATCTGAAGCGGGCTATACACAGGCGTTTGGGCGGGTTCTTCGGCCCTTGCGGCCTGAGCATGGCCGGTGCCGGTGTGCCGAGGTTAAAGCCGTAAAAAACACCAAAGAAGAAAAGGCCGAGTGCTGGAACTTCGGTCAGGAAATCGGCAAGGCCATGCTTGAAGCGTGGCGGGACGAAAAGCCAGCGGTTAAAACCGTGATGATCGAGGGAATTCCGGTTCACTTCCCCGCTTAACCGTTGACAAGGCCGCTTGTGCGCGAGATAACATTAGCCAGAATGGAAATTGACTGGCTAATGTGTTTCCCATTATGAGCGAGAGGAAAAAGGAACAAAAGCGAATGATGGGAATGACGATTTCTGAATGGTTCGATTGGCTTTGCCACTGCGTTGGCTTGCTGCCCGGGGCTCAGGCTACAGCCTTTTGGATTCAGAACAGGTGCCGGGTTCCCGGCCGACCTGAAGGCGACGAAACCTATGGGCTACCGAAAGACATTTCGGTTCTCGAATTTCAATATCCGGAATATGCGCAGGCGATGGCCCGGCCGCACTCAGGAAGGAGGGTTGTTTGATTGGTTGATAACAAGGTTGAAGGGGTGCCGACGCACCTTGATAAAGTGGGGGCCCGTCTCACCACGGGTTGCACTGTCGCTTTTGCGGGGCTCGCCGGTCCTAGTGGGGTTCTTCGCACCGGGAAAGTTGAATTTATTACACCTTACGGGGGCATAGGCGTTCGCATGCCGGGTGGGACTTTGGCTATAAAAAAACCGCATACCATTGCCGTCCTGAAGGAAGGGGCTCCCCATGAAAATCAATAAGCGCTACAGGGCCGACCAGTGGCGGGACATGAGCCCCGGGGACCGGCTTGAACGGCTCCCCGTTTATCACAGCCTGATTATGTGGTTGGTGGCCTTCTTTATGATGCTTGGTGTTTTCCCCATGATCGCGTTTAAGAAGCGAAACCGGGGTTATTATGTGAAAGAGTTTGTTGGAGTCCTTACGTCAGGCTTTGCCAAACATCTTCGCAATAAGGTCCGGGGCTCCCGGACGTTGCCCCGGGCTTGGTGGAAGGACGTTGGATTGCGCGAGCATCTGGCTAAAAGAGCGGCCGCATGTTGAGCATTCCATACAAGCGCAAAGAGCAAATAGGCGATGCAACGCTCTATCTGGGCGATTGCAGCGAAGTCATGGCGACCTTGCCGCATGTTGATGCTGTTGTGACTGATCCGCCGTATGGGATCGGCGAGGCGGCTGGAAATAATGCAAGCCGGTGTAATCTAGCTGCAGCCAGAGATTACGGCAATCTGGACTGGGACAATAAACCCGCATCGCCGGAACAGATCGCGGCAATACGGGCAGCATCAACATGGCAGATCATCTTCGGCGGTAATTACTTCAATCTACCCCCAACGCCGTGTTGGCTGGTTTGGGACAAAAAGAACGGCGCCGCCGATTTTGCCGACTGCGAACTTGCGTGGACGAACCTAAAAAAAGCCGTTCGCAAAATAGAATATATGTGGAACGGGATGCTTCGCGCAAACAACGAGCCGCGCGGGGATCATCCCACACAAAAACCAGTCGGGGTTATGAAGTGGTGCATTGAACACCTACCGGACTCTTGCGGGACCATCCTTGACCCTTTCATGGGTAGCGGAACCACCGGAGTCGCATGCGCAAAACTTGGCCGCAAGTTTATCGGCATAGAGCTTGAAGAAAAATATTTTGATAGTGCTTGCAGGCGAATTTCCGACGCTTACAGCCAGCCTGATTTTTTTGTGAGTCAGCCTAAGAACAAAAAAATCACTGTCAAACCGGATTGTTTGTTTGAGGGCGCCGCATGTTGAGCCGGGCTTTTGAAACCCCATGGTTCGCGTGGCGTCCTGTCTGGACCGTTGACGCCGGTTGGACGTGGTTGCGGCAAGTTTACCGGGTGCCATCACTGGCTAAAATAAGTGAGCCCCCCGGTATCTCTGAGATTGTAATCAATGGTCATGAATACCGGAAAAACCCATGTTGAAGAGTCTTTGGCGCTCGCTGTTCGGCCCGGCGCAATCGGGGGAGCCCCCCCGGGCGCATGCCCTACGGCTTGACGGGTCAACGAGTGGAGCCGCCGCCGTCGCCTCTTGGGTCAATTCCTTTGATGATGCAAATGCAGGACCTACCGCCGATTACACGATTGTTGACGGTGTGATGATTGATTTCATGCTTTGGGGGCCGGGCGGGCCGCAGATCGGGCTTAAAGGTGATTTTGTGGTTCGGGAGCAAGATGGAACTTTCAAAATCCTAAGAGAGCAAGAATTTTCAAAGTGGTATTGCTGATTTGTGAAAGAAGTAGAGTTTCCGTTTCTGGCATTAGTTTACTTAACCTCACTATAGGGAGTCTTAAATGAGAACGCCTGAAATCTTTCTTGACCAGTTTAGTCGCCGCGTCTGTGTTGGAGTGCCGAAGGACTTCACACCGGCAGAGGTCGAGCGGATCGCAGAGAAGGCGCTCCCGGGCGTTGAGCGCATCACTCGGAACGGTGTCGTTCACGCGGTGCTGATCGAGACCTTCCGGGAGGTAGGAAGAGATGACTGATGTTTATAATGTGCTGGTAGCGGGCGCGATGCTCTCCCCCGGGAGAGACCCAAATAGATATATGGCGGTTCTCACCGTCAAGGATGCTCAAGACGCGGTTACAGAGCTGGACCGGCTACGCCTGCTGATCAAACATTTCCACGCCGGGGGAACCTTGCTTGAACTGGATGATGAAATGCAGGCCCTTGCCACGGCTTACCTTTTCTGGGAACCGGGCAATGGTTGAAGTATTAACGGGGTTGGCCGGGTAGCCGGTGCCCAAGGGGGGACAATGATCGACATTTTTGTACGCCTACGCAAAGCCAGTGTTATAGTTCCCGGCCGTGATATATATAAATCCAGTTCCGGTCTATCCGTTAAAGATGCGATTGACGCTTATGCGGAGATGATCAGGTTAAGAAGGCTAATGATTCACTTCTTTGGTGGCGGTCATCATCTTGACCTTACAGAAGCCGATTCTGATGCGGTGTTTTCTCATATTGAGGCGGATTCTAAAAGTGGATGATCGTTTATTCCAGTGCATCCGCGATATGGTGACTCTGGCTAAGCGGGAAGGCTCAACAAGGTCACAGGTTTATCGTGCAATGCGTTCGGCCGGGTTTACCGCCGAAGAGATTTCAAAATCTCTAGGTGAAATTCTCAGAAAGTAATTGATATTAATTTCTGTTTCGTCTATTTTGATTTCGAATGAATCATATATGTGAGGGGGCGACCCATGGATAAAGCTTTCGCGGCTCTATTGATAGCAGTCTGCATTACCGGCTTTGCATACGAATCTTTCGGGAAATGGCTCGATAGGGCTTACCCGGTTGATGTTAACGGTTGCCAAGTGAGCGTCACACCCGGCTAAACGGCTTAGAATTGGGGGTTAATGAAGATGAATGATGGAACAAGCGCAAGGAAGTGGACCTTCCAGCCTCGCATGGTCACTTGGCTTTTTCGGTGCTTTGACAGAAAAACAGCCAACAGCAAGACGGAGCGGAGTCACCGGTTCGGTGAAGAAGCTATTGAGTTATTGCAGGCCGCTGAATGCCCTGAACAGGATGTTATTGACCTTGTTCGCTATGTCTACGGGCGCCCTGTAGGCGAGCTACGCCAAGAGGTGGGCGGGGTCATGACCACGCTGACCGCACTCTGTCACGCGCATGATGTTTGCTTGGTGGACGCGGCCGAGGCCGAGCTTGCGCGGATCAACACAAAGATTCCGGAAATCAGGGCGAAGCACGCGGCGAAGAAAAAAGATTCAGCACTTCCCGGATATGCCGAACAGCCGAAGGAAAGACCACTTTCCGGGTGGTCTTTCCCTGAAGACCTGATTGGACGGTCGTTTCCGTCTCTTATGTGGTGGCGGATTGGATTGGGTTATTCCAAGGCATTCGTTGATGTAGTGGGCTCTGACGTTCGCCGCGCAATCGGCCTAAAGTGGAAAGACAAGTTCTTCTTTGGGCTGCTCACTTAGTTTGCCCGGCAAATAACCAAAACAGAAAGGATCGGCTATGAGTGATTTTGAGAAGATCGCCTTCAAGGATGTCTCCGACCAGATCAGGCACCAAGAGGCACTTGATGAACTAAATCCCGGGGCATACCGGAAAGACCGAAGTCTTGCTGAAATGGTGGCCTATATCACGGCATACGCGGGGCGGGCGGTCCCGATGGAGCGGAATGAACGGCAGGGTGAAACGCCATACCGGAACTTGGTGAAGGTGGCGGCGCTGGCGATTGTAGCGCTTGAAGAACTGAGCCGGGCGGAAGCCATGAGCCAATTTGGGCTTCCGGTTGATCAGGCTCAAAAGCTCTTGGATATTGTCGCGTGAACTACGCAACACCTTCCGAGGGTAACCGGCACCGGGGTTCCGCATGGTCCGTCAACAAAGGCGCGCTCAGTGATGCGCTTAAGTGCTTCGTCGGCGAGCTGGTAGGAGAGGGCGCGTATAGGGCTGTTTTTGAATTCGCGCTTGATCCTCAATTCGTGGTCAAGATTGAATTCGGGGACCGGTCTTTTTGCAATGTCCGGGAGTGGGCAACGTGGCATGACGTGAAGGACCAAAAGGCGGCAAAGTGGTTTGCGCCCTGTCGCTGGATCAGCCCGGGCGGCTCGGCCTTGGTGCAGCGCCGGACAACCCCACTTGAACCGGGGAACCGGCCGCGCAAAATCCCTTATTGGATGACCGACCGAAAGGCCGAAAATTATGGGACAATCGACGGTCAGTTTTGTTGCCATGATTATGCGTTTATGGATTTTGATAGCGAGATGACCGGACGGCCGCGCCTCTCCCCGGCTCACTGGAGAAACTAGACTAGATAGCGCGTGAGACCGCGAGCGACGATCAGGGGCAGGCTTTGGCTTGCCCTTTGGTGTGTCCGGGGCCTATTTTTTCTAGGGGTTGTCAGCGGGGCTTAGAATGGGTTTTCTATTTTGTCTATTTTTCTGTTGACGGGCGTTTAGGGCGCTCCTAGTATCCGGTTATCAAATTCAAACGGAGAAGACGCCATGACCGAGGGCAACAAGAATACAGCGCAGCGAATTGTTAACGCTGAACAAGATTTTACCGAGATTTTAATGTTCTTGGGCGGCTGTTCTGTTGACGATGCAAGGATCGGTATGGCCTATTACCTGAAAAAGAAAATCGCTAAACTTGATCCTGTTTCCGGGACCGTCCGGGTTGCTCATGGCGCTTTCTTGGACAAGGGCGCGATCTTGGAAGCTGTTTCTCTGGCTAAGAAAGAAAATGCTTGATCGCTTTTTCCGTTATGGCTAGTCTCTGACTATCGGAACAGGAGATAAAAAATGGCTTCAATTGCTGAGATGACAGAGCGCGACGGGGGGATAGGCCCGAATGCAATGCAGATTAGAAAGCAGGCGTCGAGGGTAATCCGTGGAAAAATCCCTGCATATGTTCGCAAAGAACTACGCGAGGCGGTAAAGGCCGGTCATCTAGGCCATCTAAAAAAAGATGGGTTGAAGCCTGAAATTTTCTTTCATCCAGACCATAAAAACGGAGCCAAGGAAAGGCAGCGGCGGGAAGCTGAATATTCACTTAGCTGCATAAAAAACGTTTTTGCATAAAAGAGGAGTTACCAGCCATGACCAAAGAACAGATCAAAGCCGCCCGGGCGGTCATCGCGGAAACCATGCCGGGAGCTGCCCGCGACCTTACGGACGATCAGATTGTAAAGCTTTGCCTGATCGCTCGCGATGTCCCGGCCGACCGGATCAAAGAAGCCGCTGGAGAGCTGCCGGATGCGACACAAACTTGAACCCCATCAGAGAAAAGCCCTTAGAGCGCTGCGGAAGCTTTGTGCGGAAACCGGGGCAACACTGACGATAGAAGAGGGCTCAGGGGTTTCAGAGGCTCGCCTAGAGGCTCCGAAAGGCCATAGGTGGGGCGGTGACCTTCATGAATATGTGGATGCCGCGTTTTTGCCTTGGCGGAATGATTTTGCCGACATGCTGGACAGAGCGCAATCGGAACCGGCTATGCCTTGCGATGACCCTGAATGCGAATGGTGTAGGCCAAAACCGGAAGAGGGGGATTGACCGATGCGCAATCAATACGGCGGGGACTGCTACCGGTGTGGCGAATGGGTTGAACCGAAAGGCGGGCACTTTGAGCGCTTCAATGGTGGTTGGCGGGTGCAGCATGCGGGTTGTGCGATCAGATACCGGGGAACGGTCGGACCAGCGGAATCGGGAGGGGAGACCGATGGATAAAAAAGAGGAAATCGAAGGGGCTGAAGCGGATTGTTATGTCCGCGTGATGCGGGAAAAATCAGCACCGGGCATGGTTATGCTTTCGGTTGATGAATATGCACATGGCGATAGCACGCTAATGCTAACCCCGGACAAGGCGGACAGGGTAGCCAGTGCGCTGAAACGTTTTGCCAAAAAGGCAAGGGTGGATAAAATAAAAATGAGAACAGGCTTTGAAATGACCCAAGCGGACCTTGACGGCCTGTTGGCGGCGATGAAACCGGTTCAGTGGGGGGCGCTTCAGTGGGGGGCGACTCTAATCCAACAGGAAAACGCTAACGCGGCATGGGCACGGCTCGGCGCCAAGATGGGGTTTGATTGGGAGACGGTCCGGCCGACCGGGCAGGGCGATAGGTTCTTTAGCGCGGTGCCGACCGCATGACCAAAATCGAAATTAATTCGTTGACTCAAATTTCTATTGTGTCTAATCTCTGATTATCGAAACAGGAGATCAGCAGATGACAAACGAAGAAGCAAAAGAGAAAGCGCCCGCACTCGTGAAGAAAAGCGAAATCCGAAACGCGGCGCAGGAAAATATCCTATATGGTATAAAAATCGCCATGTCGCAGGCAAGTGAGGACGATACTCCCAAGGAAGTTTTTCTTGAAATGCACCGCCAGTTTGAGCGTGTGGCAAAACTGTTCGGTTTTGAGCCGGGAGGGCCCTACTATATCTAAGGCGACCATCTCCCCATTCGAGCCTTTCCAGCGGTTCCCCGATCATGAGATCGCCGCGCGACGTTCACAGCCGAAGAAGACAAATAAAATAATCTAACAAAATAGAAATTAATCATTGACCATAATTTCTCTTTCGTCTAATCTCTGATTATCGGAAATCGGAGGGTATCCAAATGTCACAGGTTCTTAGGACGGCTCATAGGGACGGCGCGGCCTATGTTCTTGAAGTCAAAGAGAAGGACGGCAGCTTAACATATTACGTTTATGGCGTGTATGGGAACCGACCGGAAGCCTGTAACTCTCTGGAAACCGCTAAAGACTTCATTCAGAAGCACAAAAAAACCAAATAGTTATCGGAGGATATCCAAATGACCAGTTCATTCAACGAAGCAACAAAAAATCTTCAGGCAGCGAACGCAGCTTTTAAAGAGGCAACGCGCGCCCATCTGATCGAGATGATCAAGCATGAAGAGGCGCCTGCTGATCAGATTAGGCTCTTGAGCATCGAGCAACAGGCCAGCGCAACCACGCTGAGCGGTGACACGGCAACACGGATGATCAACGATATTATGGTGGGCGAGACAGTCCGCTTGATTTACGAAATCGCGGCGACGGGCCGGAAGGTCAGCGCGCTTTAATCAACGCTGAAAGGGGGGTGAAATGCCATTTTTCACATATGATGACGACTTGCGCGACGGGGTAGAGCCGCTTTCAAAGAGTGAGCGCGCTTGGATATCCCGTCTTGAAAAGGTGCTTCTCTCATGCCCAACCGAGAGGTTGCACCTAGTCACGATTGGCGACCCTGACTTGAGCGTTGTCGATATCAAAGTTGCAATATCGGAAGGCGTTGAATTGTCTGATGGTGGGGCTTCGTCTGGTGGCGTTGAGCTGGCTAACGTGAAAAGCCGCCCAAATATTCACGGCGTTGCAGGCTAAAAGTTACATACAAACTAATTGGGATACCAAAAATGAAAAGCCTTACACAAGTCCAGTGCAAAGAATTCTTTGTTTCAAACCTTCAAGGGATTATCGAGAGCTTTGATTCTTTGGAAGCGGAAACCCCGTGGTCAAACATACCGCCTGAATGGTGGTTTGACATGATGGCCTTGCAGAAAACAGCCCGGGAAATGATCGAAAAGCACCGGGCCGTCCCCCCGGGTTGCCCGGTCAAGCAGGAACACGCGGATCAAGTTGTTCGGGATTTCCGAGAAGTTGAAGGGGGCAAACAGTGAGCGCGATTGAAAGAAGAAATCTGGAGCTTGCTGTTTTCCGCGCAACAGACTCCTGCAAGCAGGCTAAAGGTTTTGGCGAGAGCCTTACAACACTGCGAACTGAAGACATTTCGGTAATCCTGAATGCACTCTCTAAAATGAAGGAGGGCTAGACCATGGCCGCACCAGTTTTTAAGAGTCTTGAGCGCCAGATTATTGAGCGGCTTCTAGCCGATCTGGCCGAGGGCGGTTACAGCTTCGCGCTATCCATAAGCGGCGATCAAATCAGCGGGTGGGAAACCTCAGTAGCTCCGATTGTCAAGGCGATGGAAAACCATGTTTTCAGTGAAGCTTTTCTTGAAGTTGTGAGCATTAATGTAGTTGGTCGGACAGCCTACATTTTGCTCGTTCCTGAGAATGGCTATGAAGTGATTTCAGATTACAGCATCAGCCTTGAGCCCGTGATTAAACCTATTAACGATGATATCAACCGGTGTCAGACTGATTTTTTCTTCCGTTAATCAGCGAAAAAAAATACCCGAAAGGGAAAATATTCTTGACCTGATTTTCCGTTTCGTCTAATCTCTGATTATCGAAACGGGAGACAAAACGATGACCTACGAAGAAGCAAAAGAAAAAGCGGCCGCACTTGACAAAGAAGTGTCTGTGGCTGGCGCCGCTCACCGGGCACACCCGCGCACCGGTTTGATGGGGCTCCCTGTCGAGGAGGTCCGCCTGTCCCCTGAATTTCGCAAGACATTGGGCGCGCTGAAATCCGCGCAAAACGCGGTAAGGGCTCACAATTCTTTCATGTTGGCTAGATTCCGGATTGAAATTCTGGACGAACGGGCCGCGCGCCGTGCTCCGAAGGGTTGAGCCGATGAAAACCTATGTTCAAAAAATCAAGGGCACCGATGCTATTGTTGAATACTTCTATGATAGATCGGTTTGGGCTTGGACCGCTTACGCCATGCTCGGTATCAAGGAAATCACCGAAACGCGTTATTGCTCTGACCGGGAAGGATTGCCCGGACTGATTTCCGAGGTTGAGTCCTTGGCGCGCGAGGCTCTGACATCAGAAGATTCATTTACGGTAAAGGAGGGTTGATCATGGTTCAGGTTATTACGGCCGAAGGAGCCGCCCGGGCCGCGCTTGCCGCCCATGCGGAAGGGCGTCTTGGTTTCCAGCGCGGTCATGAAATGTGCCAGTATGAATATGAAGATGGCGGGTGCTGCGCAATCGGCGCCGTGCTTACCCCGGAGACTCTGAAACTGGTTCATGAGAACCATGAAAACGGCTGCTCTGTTAATACTCTTCTTGAGCAAGATTTGATTTCGGTGCCCGGTGACGATCTTTTCAAGCTTTCCAAGTTGCAGGAATTTCATGACGAGGCTTGCGATAGTCGTTCTTTATACGAAAAAATGTTTCTTGAATATGCCCGGGAGCTTGCCGGGGAGGAGCCAGCATGAAAAAGCTAATAGGGACAATAGACTTGACTCCGACTTGGGAAGGCGTTCTTCCGGGGTTGCTCGCAACTTTCAACAATAGCCCCGTTGAAAAAACCAATTTTGCGGAATCCCAGCTTCAGCGTATGGCCCAAGTGGCTGATAAATACGTTGCAGATCAGAAGGGCTTCCCTATTGCCAGCGCCCCGGACGATGGGACTCAGTTCCTTGTCTGGCTACCTGATCACAAGCGCTTTGAGGTCATCAGTTATGACAAGAGCCACGATCTGTTTTGGACAGGTGGCGAAGACGATGCGCTGGAAACTCGCATGGTATTCGTGGCCGAACAACTGGCGGAATCGCGCTGCTGGCCTCTCCCGCCGTCGCCTGAGCCCGTTGACACAGAGGCCAGCACATGAGCGCCCGGCATGTGGACACGGCCGATTGGCGCCCCTCGCGTGACGCTTACGCTATGGCCGCGTTCAAGGTTCTATGCGCCGGGATTAATGAGAGTGATCAGATTGATTTAGCGAACGGTGATCAGCACGGAACCGTGACGGCCAAAGCAGCATACCGGCTGGCCGATGCTATGATAGAGGAGGGAGCATGACAGATAAAACAGAAATGCGCGTTTGGTGGATTCCACAAGCTGGACTCTTTGAGGCGTTTGAAACCCCTGTTTCAAGCGTCGAAGAAGGCGTTAAAATCATGGACGTTCTGGCCGGTTATGATCAATTTCAATTGAAGCATCATATCAAGCCAGACTACTGCAATACAGGTGGCCTTCAGGTTCTTGAAAACGGGGAATGGCTCGATTGGATTGATGATGAAACGGGCGAAGATGACCCGCGCGAATTCATCCGGTCGCAGGTTGCTTTTATGGTTTCGGAGGGCGGACTCTGACCCTACTTTTTTTGGATGGTCAGTCATCCTCTAAAACTGACGCGGCAAAAAAGACCGGAGAAACCTTTACGCGGATGAAAGAAAAGCACCGCCGTAACGCGTTTAAAGCGATGTTGAATGCTGTAGAGGTCGAGACTGAGAAAGAGCGTCTATTTTCGGGCTGGCTCCCCATCTCAGAAGCTCCCCGCGACGGAACCGAAATTGATATAACTTGGTTCGACGCTGGGTTCCCCCATGATATTTGCCGAATGAAATGGGGGCACATTCAGCGGAATGGGCTGTTCCCGGGGCGGGTTGGCATGTGGGTTACCGAGTGCGGGAAATTTACTTGGGACGAAAGCGGGGGGCACGGACCCACTCATTTTAGGCGCGTTAAATAGCCAAATAGGAAAGAAAGGGTTAAAAATGTCGATTGTTCAGGATGCTGTTGCGTTCTCTACAGAAATGCACGCGGGCCAGACCCGGAAATATACGGGAGAGCCTTATATTGTTCACCCGATGCGCGTAGCTCTGACCGTCGCGGCTACAAGGGCAGATAACAAAACGGTAGCGGCGGCGGTCCTTCATGACGTGGTGGAAGATACGGAAGCGACCGAGTCCGACATTCTTAAGCTGTTCGGCCCTACGGTCTGCCGGTTGGTCATGAGCGTTACAGATGTCAGCGTTCCGGCCGATGGGAACAGAGCCGCCCGAAAAGCCATTGACCGCGCCCATCTTGCGAAGGCTTGCGCAGGCGGAAAAACAATCAAACTTGCTGACCTTATCGACAATACGGAAAGCATTGTTGCCCATGACCCGGATTTTGCCGCTGTCTATCTGGATGAAAAACGGGCTCTTCTGCCTCACCTTCTGGGAGGCTCTTCCTCTTTGTGGTTTCAGGCCGCTTTTCAGGCTGGTTTTGTTATGAGGGGGGTAGCCCATGCCTGATATATTCACCGTTGGGGACGCGACGTTTTCCGAGTGTGGCGCCTACCGTTACAGGCTGTCACGGATATGGAATCCGGCCCTGCCTCTCTGTACGTTTATCATGCTGAATCCATCAACGGCAGGCGCACTTGCCGATGACACTACTATCACTCGCTGCATAGGGTTCTCAATGGAATTTGGTTGCGGCGGTTTGATCGTGGTGAACCTGTTTGCCTTCCGGGCGACAAACCCAAAGGATATGTTCGGGGTTGCCGATCCTATCGGACCCGGGAACGATGCGGCTATAGCCGATGCGGCTAAGACCGATGGCCCGGTTATTTGCGCATGGGGCGCTAACGGCTGGCACATGGGGCGTGACCAACAAGTTTTAGCCTTGCTGGAAGCCCGGGGAACGCGCCCCATGTCCCTCAAGGTCACAAAGGATGGGTTCCCCGGTCATCCTCTTTACCTGCCCTACGGGATCACCCCCCGGACTTACACGGTGGCGTGACAAAAATGAAAGTTAAAAACTTTACATTTGATGATTCGGTTATCAGCTCTGTACGCGCTTATTTGATTGATCGTGAACAGTTCACCATTGCGACGGTAAGGCGTGAACTTTACAGGCGTGTACCTGTATGTGCAGGGATGTTTGAAACGGCTGATCGAGCCGCCGACCGTCTCTTGCAAAGAATGAAGAAGGCCGGGGAGATAGAATTCAGAAGAGGGGCTTGGCGTAATTCTAAACTTAATTTTTCAAAAAAATTGCCATAATCGAAATTATCTTATTGACCCTTCTTTTCTAAAATGGCTATTGTTGATCATCAACAAAACAGAGGAACGTTTGATGCTCAACGAATTCAAAAAAGGCGACCGGGTGAAGATCAGTAATCCGGAAGGTTTTCACACGTTTGGGGACGATGTGATGACGGTTTCGGCCGTCACCCGCCGCAAAGGCGGCGAAACCATCGCGTTGATGAATGAAGAGCGCATTACTTCCGGTAGCAAGTTCCCGAATTTCAGGATTGTTGTCCCTGAGTTTCGCGCTCTGGGCGCTGGCTGGACCATCGAGAAAATTTAAACATCTGGAACAATGGCGGGGGGTCAGCCCCGCCCCACTGGAGGGCATAAAATGAGACTTACCCCGGCCGAACACCACGTTCTTAGCGTGGTGGGATGCAATCCAACGCTTGGAGCTTCCTACGCAATGATAGCGGCTGAGGAGCCTGATATTGCTATGGCTGACCTTGCCGACGCGGTTCAAAGCCTTCAGTTCAAGGGGCTTCTTGCGCCTTGGTGTTTCGATGCCGATATATCGAAAACACAGTTTTACCAGACGGCAAAGGCTAGGGCCTTGGAAACCCAGACAACTGAAATCTGGGTGGCGGTGTCGGCCGGTGATCATGGCGAGCTTTCTATCAGCGGGATCAACGAAGAACGCGTGAACATTGCCGGGATGGCAAAGCAACGGGGTATTGTCGGTTTGCACCGGGTTACCCTTCGCGCCGAGGTCGAAGAATGAGCGCGGAGATGAGTCAGTTAGAAAAAGAAATTCTTAAGTTCATCATTGACAGGCCCGGTAATGGAGTCCCGGATCACATCCTTTTCAATGAGATTAGCGCCGGTTTTTTACCTATGGCTAAAGCCTTGACTTCCCTAACTGATCGCGGATTGATCGTTGAAGCGGAAAGCATGATTTTTGCTGTGTCAAATCCCTCAAAACATTCCGTCTGGGTTGCTGTCGGCAGGGACGATAGGGGCGGGCTCTTCATTCTTAGCAGCGCTTGCGACCGTGAGGGGATTTCAACCGAGTGGAACCATAAGCGCCTTGTTGGGATTAACCGGGTGGCACTCAGAGAGGAATATGACGCATGACATTTGTTTATGTTCCTGAGTGTGAAGCTGTCGGACTAGACCCGGCCGAGATAGGGAAGCGCGCCCGTAGAATTTCTAATGCGGCTAAGGAGCTTAGAAAGATGGGGGTTGTTATTTTCGGCGGTTCTGGAAATGGGACTCTGAGGTTTGGGCGTAGCAATCCCGGGAAAGGCGCCATCGTTCTTGCTGATCTTGACGGCGTTTTTGATGGCGGGGACGGCGCTTATTCTGAAGGTGGCGACGGTTTGCTAAGGGGGGAAGACGCATGAAAATCAACGCAAGCATTGATATTCTTGTTGACGGTGAAGGCGCGCGGATCAACGTCTATGATAGGGATGCGCGCTGTTGCTTCCTGAAAATAGCAATGAGCCCGGAACAGTTGTCGGCCGCTCTTGGGAGGTTGTCCCGGGGGCCTGTACTGTCGGCGGAAATCCAACACCTTGACCGGCTTGGGAAAACAATGGAAGTAAACCAGATTGTTTTTCCTATGCCTGCCGATCACACGGAAAACAGGGTTTCTTCCGCGATAAAAGCTTTGGCTGATTATGTCCCTGATGGCTGGGTGGCCGATCTTGCTTTCAATTCTCAGGGTTCATTTTTCAGTCGCGAGGGGATGTTATGGGCGCGGACGGTTATCCGTCGCTGGGTCGATTCCTCGGAGTCCGAAGATGTTTAGGCGGTCCCTGAGTTTCCTGAACGATTGAAGGTTTTTTGATATGAGTGATTTGGATGATCTGAGCACCAAATATCTTCAGTCTGAGAGGGTTCGCCTGTTCAAGCTTAGGGCTGAAGCCGCTAGGAGCATTGCCGAGATTGAGGCTGAACTTACCAAGCGCAAGGAAGGAACTGTTGACAATGGCAAAAGTTGAATATTGCCGTTTCGAAGAAGACCCGGAACAGCTTGTGCATATGATGATGCCGGGCAACGCTGAATATACGCTTTGCGGCGATGCTTTCGACTTGGACGCGGTTGAAGAGGGCGTTGGAGCTTGCCATCCGGTAAAAAGAGGGCCGGTAACGTGTCCAAAATGCGCGGAGGTCATTATCGGGTGCCGGGGCGTCCGGGTGATGGTGGCAGATGAACAGGCTTGAAGGTGAACAGGCGGCTTTCCAAACAGCGGAAGATAGAAAAAAGCTTGTCGGGAAAGTTATCAAGTATCTACGCCAGTGCGACATAGACAAGTCTGGGCGCGGGTACTTCTTCCCCCGGGTTGATGTTGTTATTGACGCGAAGGGAAGGCAATTAATCCTTAGTAACTGGGATTCCCTAAGTGCTGGCGACCTTGTTGAACTTGTGATTGTTGGGAATAATAATGACGGGAAAACATAAAATGACACTTCCCCAAATAACTTTTGAACAGGCTGAAGTCATTGCAAAAAGACTGAATGTTCAAGCTGTGGTTGCTCCTGATAAATGGGTTGCCGTTCAGGCTGACGATATTGTTAAACTTCTTGAATTTATGGGTGATCTTGTCGCGGCTTGTGAGTTTTCAAGAGAACGCGTTAAAATACTATACAAAAAACATTATTTAGGTGAATTGGAAGACGTTGACCATTCACTATATTGTAATGAAGTTATTGCTTTACTTAATAAATCTCTTGGTGGGGTATGAAATGCTAAAAGTCAAATCTATTGCGGTTGGAACCATTCTTGATTTCGCTGAAGGCGAGCCCGAGCAATCTGATAAAGAAATGATTGCACGTTTCTACGGCTCAAGCGATCAAGACTATATCGAGATCATGGGATCTGTTCACGGTGGAGTTCGAGTCCGTGGTAGCAACTCGCTGAAGATTGTTTTGGAAGCGGGTAATGTTTTCAGCGTTGAAATGGAATCCCCTGCCAGCGATTTTATTGACGAAAAGGAGAAGGAAAAATAATGATCACAAATATCATTGCGGTGGGGGCCGGGCTCGAAGCTCTGGCGATGTATAGGTCTGTCCATACTGATCTTCGGTATGGAGAACCTGAGCAAAAGCCCCGGGGAAGCTCGCTGACAGACCGTGCCCGGAAGAAGGCCCGGCGGGCTCAACGGGACGCGCGCAAGCGCCAGAGGGGGCGCAGATGATCGTTGCAGCAGCTATTGAACATGAGGGCGCTGTGTATGCGCTCCCGGCACCGGCCCGACATCACAATGTCATCTGGCATATAAACGAGGTAACCGGCAGTACGCGGGTTCCAGCCTCCAGCGTTCAGGGCTTCATTGACAGTAATTTTGGCTTCGTTGATCGGGTGCGGGCTCTGGAAATCGTCCGGGATGAAAATCAAGAGCTTGTTGACCCTGAAATCAAAGCCGGGAAAATGTTCAGTGAAAACCTTTGGTGAAGTGATGACTGACAGGACTCCAATCCGGAATGCCGAAGAGCTGGCCGGTCTTGATGACGCTGAAATTTTGGACGGGTATCTTTCGGGGAGGGACGGCGAACCGGAGCCCGGGGGTAATCGGTCCTTCTCTTTCTGGCACGGCTGGCGAACCGGTCGGGTTGACGGGGGACATGATGAAAAAGACGCGGCCATGGGCGAGCTTGCCCGCGACGTGATCAAAACCGGGTATCTAAAAAACCACCATTAAAATCGAAATTAACTCATTGACTTTCATTTTCCGTAATGGCTATATTTAAATCATCAAAACGGAGGGATATTTAAATGCTTGAGATGCTTGGAACCAAACAACTGGCGAAGGCGCTGGCCCGTTGCCAGAAAGACGGATTTTCATTTGTCCGGATCAACTTCTTTATCGACGGAAAGCGGGAGTATCGACTGGATGCTTTACCGCACAAAGGGCCGCTGTTGGATCATCTAACCCGCGTCATCACCGATAATCCTAATGAGGAAATCAAGGTGGTGGTCATGGAAGAACCTGAAGCCGGGAACAAGGTTGCCGATTTTCTTTTCACTAGAACTTTCGGCATATGGGAAACGGACAACAATGCAATCAGGGCCATTAGGGGAAGGGAGCCAAGCGCATGAGCCGGGACACAAAAGAAGCTTACCATAATTTTCGCGATGCGTTTACCGAGTACGAAAAGACAATTCGGGAGGATTACGAAAAACAGCTTTCTGAGACAGAGCCCGGGGAGCGGGTGAAATTGCTTACCCAGCTAATATGCTGGAATGGTTCCGCAGGCATGGGCGGGGCTTACGGATTCTGCAATGTTGCTGATGGGATTAGGCAAGGCGTTGCTATCGAGCTTATGAAGCTGATCGCATTCAACAACGCGGAGTTTTCGAAAAAAAAGGGGTAGCAAAATGCGTAATATTATTGAATCGGCTGTTTATGCTGAGGGGCGACTTTGCCGGTATGAATACACTTCACCGGATTATAAGGTCCCCGTTCCTCCTGTTCAGATTCTTTTAGACGAATTAGGAGGATGGAAAGTTGTCGCTACTTGCTTGAATTTCAATTCAAATACGGTAAAAAAAGACGGGGGCCTTGCATTCCTTTTTGGTGAGTTGTGGCACTTAGTTGATTGCCGTATAGCCTCTTTACGTCAAAAATCCGCTGCGCTGGCCCCGTTTTTGGAAGAGGAGCCCGGGGATTGACCGCTTTAGGTTTCGCATGCCTTGCTTTTGCTGTCGGTGTTCTTCTTATTCATATTTCTGAAGAAATTGATAATTTTCTATATAGATGTGAAAAAAGACGGATAAAGCAAAAAAAATTGCTCATAGTAAATCTTGAGAAAAAGAACGGACTTGTATGGGACAATTTCCATTGTGAATATGTTGGATTCTCTCCATATATTGATCGGCTAACAATTAAAGAACTGGATGAAATTTAAAAATGGAAGCCAGCGGCTACACCTTGGACCTGTATTGCGATAACGATTTGCCTATCGCTTACAACGGCGCCCCTGTTCCGGGTAAAGAACACCCATGGAGGGCGCCGGGGGAGACTGCCGAATCCTTCTATGGTGAGAAACGCGCCCAATGCGTTAGGAAAGCCCGGTCCCGGGGCTGGAAGTTCAAGCGGGACGGCAGGCATATTTGCGGGCTTTGTGTCAAAGGTGGCACCTAATAAAAAATAACTGAATTTTCCCTATTGTCTAATTGGCGAGCTTGGTTGTATAGTTTGCCCATCAGCAAAGGGGAAGACAAATGAACGCGAAAATCACCAGCAAATTTCTGACAGTCAACGGCAAGCGCGCTGGAGTTCGTATAGACATCGGTCCTTGGATCAAAGGGGTTAACCCCGATCTGATCAAAATCCGGTGCAAGAAATACTCTTTCCCGGCCGGGTTCCGTAAGGCTCTGGAAATCGAGAACAACAGCGATAGCCGCGAAGACTATTTTGAAGCCGATAGCATCCGCCTTCTGCCCGGTCATCCCCTTTATGAAGCGGCTAAGGCCGCAGCATCGACCACGGCTTAACCTGAAAATATAGCCAAAATGGAATTTTATTGTTGACTGATGTTTTCGATTTTGGCTTAATCAGAATTATCAAAAACGAGGGGCCAGCCATGAACAACCTGACACACAAAGAAATGACCGCTCACATTCGGAAATGCCTTAAGGACTCAGGTGTTAAAGCTCGCTGTCGAAAACTCACTGTTTGCGGGCGGAACCTGATTCAAGTGTTCTCTATTGAACATAATCTCAAGTTCTCAATTGAAGATATTCGCACTATTGCGCTTATAGCCAAGTCCAACAGACTAACGGGCGCTGAGGCTTCTGAAATACACCCTGATCATGAAGCATTGCTTACGGGTAAAACTCTCTGGACGTTTGAATTTTATGGGGGCGGCAATGCCTGACATTATTTCGACTATCGGGCCGCATCGGCTGACGCCTGATCACGGTTGCGTTGGGATTTCCGCCGTTCACCTTCGGACAGCAGCGGATACTATCACCGATCTCAGGAAGGCGCTTAAAGCGGCGATGGAATGGAACTGGCTGGAGGAGAATCAACCACCTTCGGAAGTTGTGAAAATGTGCGAAGATGCAATGAAGAAGGGGACAGGCGATGAAGGATAAAGACTTATCGGCTCTGGAATTCTGCATTGTGAGCGTGATTGAATCTAAGGGCTCGCTGGGCGCGTCTTGCGCTGATTTGGTATCGGAGGGCCTGACAATAGGCCAAGCGCTGACCGGCACCGCTGGATTGCGTCACAGGGGGTTGCTTTATCGGACGCGAGTAGCTGACGGGGGAAATAGGCACTTCCTGACCGACCGGACCACGGGGAAAGAGCGGCTTAGCCGACTTTTCGGCCTGTCTTACGCCAGTTTCTTGGTGTTGCCCCGGTCACTCATGCAGGAAATGCCTGACGGCTGGCAGGATCGTTGCGTCGATCTGGTTAAGGAATTTGATTCCGAGTACCCAAACCAGCCGGACGGGGAGATTTTCATTTCTTGGAAGGAGGGCGGGAAATTCGCAAAGCTCCCGGAATCTCTGGGCAATTACCGTAGGCCAGACCGCAAAGCCATCGAGAAAATGCGCGTGTTGATCAGCGTAGAAGATTCCCCGGCGGCGCCCCTTGTTTTTGATGAGGCGCACCGGGTTCCGTTGTCCGCATTTTATCCGATGGAAAAACCAACAACAGAAAATAAGGGGCACTAAATGATTTTCTCAAATATCGAAAGAGCCGGAGAACTTGCTAAAATTCTAGAAGAGGGGCCGGAGCGCCTTGCCGCCCTTTCAAAGCTTGGGAACCATAACAAAATCCGGCTCTATACAAAAGATCATAAAGATGGGGGAAGCGGTTTTGACTGCGTAGGAGCCTTTCCTGTTTCCGATCTTAAGGGCTGCATTGAATCGGAAATGTCACATTGCAGAGCTGAACTTTCTTCAATGGGGGTTCTTTTTCCTGTTGCTGCGGCGCCTGATGCTGAATACGAGCTTTAAATTTCCTGTTCGTGCAATAAATGGCCTATCACATTTTTACCCGTTGGCGCTTGCGGCTTACCCCTCCGGGTTTAGCGAGCGACTGGCAGACCGGGGCGTGCCCCTCCCGCGCTCCGGTTTTTTTTCCAGAAAAATAATCAAAATAGAAAATAATGGTTGATTCATTTTTTCTGTTCTGTATGATTTCAGTTGTCATCAACTGGAGGGTTATCCATGACTGAATCAAGCATCTATTCCGCTGTTTGTGGCGACTGGTCGAAGAGTGATTTCTACCCGGCCGGGCTACGTCGAGACACCACCAACCGCCCCCGCCCGGGCTCCCGGGTTATCGGTGCATCCTCTTGGGGTGGCCGCTGATGGGCGCGGCCGTTCTGGTTAAGGAATTCAGGAAGATCGCACCGCCTTCAGGTTTTCAAACAACCGAAAAACCTTATTCGGTTTTTGAAGTGGTGTTGCTCGGAAGCGATGGTTGCGAAATGGGTATGGACCCAGATTTTATAGCGCTGACCTTGACTCAAATGCATCCGGGTAGCCGGTGCATCGGAGCCCGTGCCCCGGTCGAAGCTGAGGCGATGTCTTATGCTGAGGGCTTAGCCGCCGCCGTTGGCGCGGCTCGCCCTGTCCGCGCAACGTTCAAAGAAAAAAAGACGGTAACAACGGAATGGGTGCTGGTGCCGGATGAAATCACGCCTGTAAAATAGACATTTCAGAAATTGGAGGGTTGAGCATGGTTAAAAAATATCTGGATTACACACCGCTTGAAGCGCTTAAGAAACTTCGTGAACTTGCCCCGGGATTCGGGCTCGAAGCCTTTGATATGGAAATGTGGGCAGAAGGGTCATTTTCGATTTCTGAAATTGAACTTGAAAACTTTGACCTTGCGGTAGTCGTTCCTAAATTTGATTGTGGAACAACTTGTTGCCTTGCTGGCTTCGCGGCTTCTTCTAACTGGTTTAACGAGCGCGGCTTTTTCCTCGTTACAGATGAATTTGATAGCAGTGAACTCGAAAAAGGAACCGATGTTTCTTCATCGAGCTTTGTTATCAACGACCGGAATAATTTGTCAGACGAAGAGGCAACCAATGATTTTTTTGGGTTGAGCCTCGTTGAAAACTCGGCCTTGTTCCATAGGATTAAACCAACACCGGAAGGAGATTTGTTTAAAGAGCAGATGTTGATTCTCGATGTGATCATTGCACGAAAAGAAACCGGCAGGGACTTTGATTCAACGGCTGATATTTCCGAACAACTGCCGTTTGACTTGAACGACTGAGTCGCGTCATAAAATCAACCAAAACAGAAAAGGATGGGTAACATGATTGCAGTATTTTTTGCGCTATTGACGGCACCGGCTTGGCCTTATCGCGGGGGTTCGGTCCTGAAATGGCTACCTAAATGGCTTAGGGCTCGTCCTATCCCTCAAATTGCTACCCCGCTCTTTATCGGTCTGGCGTTTCTGGCTTCCGCGCCTTTCGATGTAGTTACATCTTTCCTGATCGGTGCCGGTGCCGTCGCTTTTGTGCTCGCCTCTTTTGATGGGTGGGGGCGGCAAATGGACCTTGGGCGCGATGGTAAGCCCGACGATGAAACCGGCAGTGGTTTTCGGCAGTGGTTTTTTGAAAAAATCTATAATGTTTTTGGGGATACCCCCATAACACCGGGCTCTATTTGGCATGACATCCTTGTACGGAAATCGCATTTCTGGCGTGACCTTCTAGGGCTCTATATGCGGTTTGCCCAGTATGCCGGGGCCGCTATCATTTGGGGGTTTGCTGGGTGGGCGTTCGCTGTTCCCGCTATTTTTATGGTTGGCCTCGCCCCGCTGGCTTGGGTCATCGAGCATCATTTATATCATTCGAAAGGTCGCTATCTCGGTTGGGCCTTTTCAGAATGGGTCACAGGGTCGGCCCTTGCCGTGCTGACCTTACTGGTTGCTCTTTCCATGTGAATTCAGGCGATCACCAGACAATTAAGCCCCGGTTCTTCCGGGGTTTTTTTTGCCCAAAAAAAAATAGTCAAAATAGAAAATAATTTGTTGACCTTATTTCGAAATCGTCTATTCTAATGATTGTTGGAACTACGGAACAGGTTTTAAACTAAATGATCCGGACAAGGGAGGTTAAAATGTAACAGTCGCCCCCAATCAATTTTATATAGAAGCTAGAGAGAGTGCGCCGCGAGCCTTAGAAGTGCCGCCGCGCCTACCGGGAATTCCCGGTATTATTTGGGCGCCCCAAAAAGGGGCAGATTTCTAACAGCTATATCAGATATACGCTGCGAAGCGGGGAAAGGTAGGAAAATATGACTTAGTTACTCTGGGCCAACCGGATTTTTTGTATAGGATTGGGAAGTTTTTGATAAAAACCGGCGACGAAACAGCAAGAGGAAAAGAACCTAATGACGTAGAAAAACGCACCACGCAAAAACCGCGAAAATATAGATAGAATCGTTTTGGCTACCCGGCTCCCGGAGATTTTTTTTAAAATCGTTGATGGGGGCCGGTTTCTTTTATAAACAAAATCGAAAATAATTTATTGACTCTAATTTCTGTATTGGTCATATTGTTCTTATCGAAACCGGAGAGAACAAATGAACCAGATAGCCCAGACGATCCTTGAACAGCTTGGCAACGGCCGCTTCATCGCAATGACCGGCGCTAAAACTTTTGTCTACGGTGAGCGGACTCTTCAGTTCCGCATCGGACGTGGAGCAACCGGGGGGATCAATTGCATCCGGATCGAGCTTGAAGGTTCCGACACTTACAAAGTCGAATTTTTCAAAATTCGCGGTCTGAACTGCGATCTGAAAAAGGAAATTAACGGGCTGGTAGCCGAAGACCTTCAGCGGGTTTTTACAAATGAAACCGGGTTTGAAACGCGCCTTTAACGGCGCCCCTTTCCCAAAGGAGATTCTTTTTTGTTTAAATCAAACATGATTGTTATGGGGGAAATAGCGCCTCCCCGTTTTGGGAATATCCTGAAGGCCATGAAAGCCGGGGGGGTTGTCGCCGCGTTCGCTGGCGGGCTCCCCCGGGACATATTGGCCGGGAAGCCGGTTAAGGATGCTGATTTGTTCGTGTCCGATGAAATGGGGGCGCGTTCTGTCCTGATGGGGTTGGGCTACACCGCATTTTGCCGGACTGTCGGGGGGCTTGACTGCGATGACAGTGATAGCGAATTTGTTACAAGCGTTTGGCAATTTTCAAACCCCAATGAAATCGACCTTCTTCCTATCGAAGTGATTTCTGTTCGTTTTAGTGGCTCTGACTGGGATTTTGTTAAATACCTATTTGACTCGTTTGATCTGTCGCTTTCACAAGCGGCGATCACCGGGGAATCCGGAGATATTGAGGTTTCCCCGATGTTCCTGAAAGATTTTCAGAACCGGCAATGCTCGGTGCTGATGACGGGGGAGCGAACCGAAAAAAGAATTGTCCGGTTCAAGGCTAAATTCCCCGAATACACGGTGAGCCGGGAGCCGGGGCGGGACCCGGCACCATTTTGACCCGGGAATAAACAAAACAGAAAAGGAGTGGTCACAATGAACCTAACTATTAACCGCCGTGAAATAATTCTACGCCGTATTATCGAACATTCGTTTGATGGGCGAAAAGCAGCGCTTAAAAAGCGTGAAAACGACCTTGCCAAGTCTCTCCGGTCTTTCTGTTACGGAGAAGAGCTTTGCTCGGTTCTTGATGGACTCCCGCCTAAAACAGTTAAATCAACAGAGTCTTTCTATGTCTCTGTTGACGGGAAAAAGGTAGTTCTTTTTCTAATGGAACCGGTTCTGGTGCCAGATTGGCATAATTTCAGTTATGCCGATGCCCGGGTGCGGCTTACTTCGGATACTCCATATGGGAAAAAGCTTGATCAGCTTCTTAGCGATAAACTTGTTTTCCAGACCGACAAAAAAACCAAGATGGCAGAAGTCCAAGGGGTTCTTGAAAATTTCAATACCATGAAATCTCTGTTGAAGGCATGGCCGGAAATTGCTGAATTCACGGCGGACCTCGCCCCGCCTGAAAAAACAGCGGTGCCCGCCCCTCTAATTGTCAACCTGAACAGCCAGCTTGGCCTTGCGGCGCCCGGGGGACGCCTCTGATGGGGGTGTTAATCCTTGTGGCGTGTATCGGGGCCGGAAGCATCTTAGGTGCCGCCCTGAGTGATTATGGGATGTCCAGCACCGGGAGAACCGAGGCGCCGCCTTAATTACTTTCTCATGATGCAACCGGGCTAAAGGTTTTTTTGCCCTTTAATCTGTAAATAGACAAAAAAGAAAGAAATGACTTTGGAGAAACTTATGTCTGTTCTCATATTCTTCGTTATGGCGTGTCTTCTCGCCTTGCTGCTGGAATTCGTGTTGATTCTGCTGCCTCTCGTTTTCCCGGTTCTAGCGGCCGGTTTTATCATCGCGGTTGTTTTTTCGGCTGCGGTCGGGAGGCGTGCCCGGCTAAAGGAGTCCTAACCGGCTATCCCTGTTTTTCTTGACACTCACAAATTTAATGAAGGGGTAACACCTTATGCGGTTCGTTATTGATCAACCGACACTGAAAAAAAATTTGGCACTTGCTCAGAAGACGATGCCGAACAAGCCCACCGAGTCCATTATGGATTGCGTAAAACTGGAGGTAGGCGAGGGGGGTAACGTTACCTTGACCGCGACCGGAACCGAAGCCCAAGTTAATGTCAACATTTCCTTGACCGATGTTGACGTTGTTCCCGGCACCGCTATCGTACCGGCTCAGAAGCTTATAAAAACGGTTTCAAAATTCTCGGCTGACGCCTCAATTTCTATTGAGCTTAAGGGGTCGGAGCTGATGGTCAAGTCCGGGCGCTCGCGCCTTAAAATCGGTATAGCCCATGCCCCCGGAGAGTGGCCGGTTTTTATGGCGGTGGAGCGTGAGAACAAGATTGTATTTGACGGCTCTGTTCTCGCTGAATCTTTAGGGCGGGTTAAGCTGGCTATGGGGACCGAGGACACCCGCTATTATCTTTGCGGGGTATGCCTTGACGTGGAACCGGAGGGCGTTACCTTCGTTGCGACAAACGGGCACATTCTCGGGCGGAAGAGCGTAGAGATTGCTACCGGGTTCACCGGGCAATACATCCTTCCCGCAAGCTCTGTTGATTTCGTTCAGGCCGCTGCCGATGGTGAAATTGTTCTTACCTTCGCAAAAAACGCCATTGAGTTTCAGTGCGGGGCCGTCAGCTATATTTCCCGGCTGATTGATGGAACTTACCCAGATTACGGCCGGGTAATCCCGGCTTTTTTCGAGGAGACAATGTGCGGGGTTAGCGTCGGGGATTTCCTGTCAGCCGTTGATATTGCTCTGGTCGCGAACGACAACGGAAAGGGCGGGGTCAAGCTCGTTTCCGGTGAGTGGCTTTCTGTCAGCTCTGTATCGGGTCAAGAGGGGGCTGTTTCTGAGAGTGACGTTGAGGCAGAACTAAAAGGATTCCCTGATATTGGGGTCGATGGTGCTTATTTGAAGGCGGTTCTGTCTAGCTCTGGCGCTGAATACGTCGAAATGAGTAGTGAAAACCCGACTTCGCCCATCAGGATTAAAGTCGGGGACGATGCCAGCCTAACCTATGTGGTGATGCCGATGCGCGTTTAAGTGCCGGTTAACCCTTTTAGCGTGATTTATTTACCTTAAAAGAGATTTAAATCACGTTCCTGCATACATTAGAAATTGACAAGATTTTCCAAAATGTGCAACTTTGTACTCGTTAAATGGTTGGTCTTGATCTTCACCGGAAGGAGTTACCGCGCTTTGGTATCACAACAAATTTCTACGTTGGCCGCTACAGAAATAAATAAGATGACAGACCGAAAGGCTAAGATTGACGGGGCTTTTAGCCTTTCAACAGAGATCATTACCGGAAGCTTAGACTTGCTGGGTATTGTCCCTACTGACGCTGAAATTAAAGAGGGTATTGCCATCTTCAAAAAAGAAATTTTTCTCGCCTAACGAATAGACAAAATAACAATTTTAACGGAAACTACTGGAGGCAAGACTATGGGGAAAAAGTTCAATCCGGGACGAGTTAAGGGGAAAGACCTCCCGGTTATTGAAGTGGTCCGGGAGCGGGTTGGTAGCCGCTCCCTTGCCATGGAAACCTATGCGAATTATCGAGAGGAGGAGTTTGAAAACCGAATGGGATATGAAGAGTCTAAGAGGCTATACCGGGGCCGGGAGAGGGCGCGGGCAGCGCGGGCAGCTAACCGCAGGCGCCGGGCTCGATGACCCAGACGGGGGCGCCCCGGGGGACCGGCTATAAGGTCATCTATGCAGACCCGGCTTGGACACATGTAACTTGGTCGAAAAAGGGTAAAGGGAGATCGCCCGAACAGCATTATAAATGCATGACCTTGGATGAAATCAAGGCTATTCCTGTTTCTGAGTGGTGTGATGAAAATTGCGTTCTTCTAATATGGACGCTTGACCATATGATTCCGCAGGCTCTTGAAGTTATTGAGGCTTGGGGGTTCACGTTCAAGACCGTTGGGTTTAATTGGGTTAAGCTTCGAAAGCGGCAACGTCTGGATATCTTCGGTTTTTTCCGCGACATTCTGGCCGGGGCGTTTCCCATAGGAATGGGATACTGGACGCGGGCAAACCCAGAGCTTTGCTTGCTGGCTACGCGGGGGAAGCCTAAGAGGGTTGACCGGTCGGTCCGGCGCCTTGTGGTCGAGCATGTCCGTGAACATAGCCGGAAGCCCGATAGAATTAGGGATGATATCGTTAGATTGTGCGGCGATGTTGAAAGGCTTGAAATGTTCACCAGAACAAAAACACCCGGTTGGGATTTTTGGGGTAATGAAACAGACAAATTCGACTCTAATTTGTTAACCGCCTAGAAAAATTAATAATCTCTGATCAGTGTTCCGTTGAGCGGATTTTCCATTGAGTCAGGGATTCGATGAATAAGGCAGCGGCTAAGCCCGCAACTAAACTTGAAGAGATGCCGAACGATATTAGCGACCGCCTTACAAGCGTTCAGCTTCGTTCGGTTAAAGCTGTTCAAAAAAAGTATGGGGTTTCCGCGCGCGATGCTTTCAAGATTTGGAATGATGCCCGCGATCTAAAGGCCGCAAAAACCGCCGCCGCCCGTGCTGGGAAAAAGCCTGTTCGCGGCGCGTTCGTCGCTGATTACATTATGGAGCGCGGCGACCCTATTGATTTTCTGATCGGGGTTATGAACGGGCATGCTTTTTCCCAGCCGGACGCTCTTATTGACCCGGCTACCGGGGCAAAGCCCATAGAATACCCGACAAAGACAGAACGGATTGAGGCGGCTAAGCTTCTGATTCCGCGCGTGTCAGCTCAGATTAAGCCTGTAGGGGCTCCGATCAACGTTCAAATCGACGCCATCAACGGCCCGGCCGATATCCTCAAGGCCATCAATTCGACCATGCGCAAGATGGGTAAGGGGGAAATCACCCATGATGACGCGAAAGCGGTGCTTGATCTGATTGACAAAGCCCGCGCCGCCATTGACACCGATGTTCTAGCGTCTGAAGTAGCAGAGCTAAAAGCCCTGTTCGAGCAAAAACATGGCTAGAGCATCAACACTTTTGAAGGATGTCGCCGCGCTCAAAGCAAAAATTGATGCGGACAAACTAGACAAAGCGGAAATTAAGGTAAATGTCATCATTCCTGATGAAATTTGGGATGAGATAAACGATCCGGAACTTAGGGAGTATTTGAAGCCGGTTGAAAAACCGGACCTTGAAATGGTTCTTTTCCCGAAGCAAGCCCGGGCATTTCTTACGATTGCCCGTGAAGTCCTTTATGGTGGCGCTGCTGGCGCTGGTAAATCCCATTTGTTCCGGGTTGCCGCGTTGAAATGGTGCGCGGATATCCCGGGGCTGCAAGTTTATCTGTTCCGTAGAGAATATTCTGAGTTGTTTTCAAACCACATGGAGGGGCCGAACGGGTTTATCAATATTCTGGCAGACCTTGAGGAGCGAAAGCTAGTAAAGGTGAACACCGGGGACAATGAAATCCGCTTTGCCAACGGATCGAATATATTTCTTCGTCATGTCCAACATGAAAAAGACGTAAAAAAATACCTTGGGGCCGAAATCCATCTTTTGATTATTGATGAGGCTACCACCTTCACCGATAAAATTTACAGGTTTCTCAGGAACCGCTTGCGGATGGCCGGTTTAAAAGTTCCTGAGCCTTGGTCTAAGCTGTTTCCGCGCATTTTGGCCGGGACAAACCCGGGGGGTGTTGGACACCTTGAGGTCAAGGCGCGCTGGATAGACTCGGCGCCGCCTATGGAGATCAAAAAAGCGCCAAAGCTTGACGGGGGGATGACCCGCCAATTTATCCCGGCAAATCTCGATGACAACCCGGCAATCGTGGACTTTGACCCGGAATATGAAGACCGGCTTGAAGGGCTTGGCGATGCTGAGCTGGTCAAGGCATACAGATACGGCGCATGGGATATTGCCATCGGCGCCTATTTTGCTGACGTATGGGACCGCGACAAGATTGTTCTTCCGTTTTTTGATGTCCATGAGGTTGCGCCTAGCTGGCGTCTTGACCGCAGCTTTGATTGGGGCTCTGCAAAGCCGTCCGCAGCTATCCTATGGGCCGAAGCCGATGGAACTGAAGTCACCCTACCCGGGGGGCGTCTCTTCTGCCCTCCTCGGGGCTCCCTGATAGCCTTCGCTGAATATTATTCATGGACCGGCAAGCCGAACGAAGGAAACAGAGAACTAGCCGTTGAAAGCGGACGAAATATCAAAGCGCTTGAAAAGGCTTTAGGCGTCCATGGGCTGGTCCGGCCGGGTCCGGCCGATAACGCTATTTTTGATACTGAAAACGGCAACAACATATCTGACGATATGGCAAAAGTTGGGATCAAATGGACCCGATCAGATAAGCGCCCGGGATCGCGGGTTAACGGCTGGCAGATCATGCGCCGAATGATGAAGATGACCATGGAGGGAGGCGAAGAGGCTCACCTTTATTTCATGGAAAATTGTACTCATTGCATTCGGACTCTTCCGGCGCTGCCCCGGGATGAGAAGAAATGGGATGACATAGATTCAAACACCGAAGATCACGCTGGAGACAGTATTAGATACAGAGTGTTAAACAGGGCTAACATTAACAGCGTTAAAAAGCTTGGTGGTCTTGATACAGTAGGAACAAAGTCTAAAAATGGAACCGGGAAAGGTAAAAGTTGGACCCTTCCCGGTTAATGTATAAGTTTATTGTGTAAATGGTTCTCCCAATCTCCATAGCCCTTCCGTTGTTTGTACGGTCTTGCCTGTTTTTGAGAATTTAACGATTTTTGCCGTGGAAATAAGCTTCCTGTCGTCATCATAACCGGAAATGATTTGACCCGGTGAAAGCTCGCTTGTCGCACTGATCGGGACTGTTTTCCAGTTGCTTATCCAACCCTTAAAAAGAGTTTTCATGCTCATGTGTTTCTCTTTCTCCATTTATGTCAATTTTTGAAAATATCAGAATAGTATCCACTATATAAAAATATTTAGTCTCATTATTTTTTATCTATCTAAATCCAAGAATACAGTGGAGATGAAATATATAATTTAGGGGATTTTTTAGCGCCATGACAGTAGAAAAAGAAAATTCTGAATATATTGAGAGGGTTGATGATTGGAAAAAGTGCCGGGATTTTTTTCGGGGTAAAAGTTTTGTCTTGAGGAAGGGGGAAGAATATCTCCCTAAGCTTTCCACTCAATCGGCTTCAGATTATTTAGCCTATCTGAATAGGGCGCATTTTTTTGGCGCTATGTCCAGAACCGTAGAGGCTTTTTCTGGTATGGTCATGCGAAAACCCCCCGTTGTCGATGTCGATTCAAAAATTGAAGAGTGGGCTACAGACGTGACAGGCGAAGGCGATGACCTTCCCACCTTCATAGCCAGTATGGTTGACGAACAACTTATTACCGGAAGACTTGGCGTTCTTTTAGATATGCCTAAATCTGAGCTTGATTCACAAGGGGTGCCGGTCCAGTTATCAAGGGCGCAAGCCGAAGCAAAAAACATCAAGCCATTCACTCGCGTTTATCCGACCGAGACTATTATAAACTGGAGAACGGGACGGCTATCAAGCGGAAAAACCGGCCTTGTTTTTGTGTGTCTTAAGGAGAGTTATGACCTTCAAGACCCTTCTGATGAATTTAGCTATGAAACCAAAACTCAATATCGAGTTCTTGATATTGATGAGTCTGGCAATTATCGCCAGAGGGTTTTTAGACTTGAATCGAAAGGGGGCAACAAAGACAATAAACAAACTGAATTTGAAAAATTCAATCCTATTGTGAATGGAAATCATCTAAAAGAAATTCCGTTCATTTTTGTTACATCAAACGGAACAGGGGCTAAAATACGAAAACCGCCCCTTCTTGATATGGTCGATGCTAACCACGATCATTTTAAAATCGGGGCCGATTACTATCATGGCCTTCATTATGTAGGACTCCCTACTCCCGTTATTAGCGGGATTGACCCTGAAGGTGAAAGCGTCCCCTCGGCTATTGGCCCTACTGAAATTTGGGTTCTGGCGTCCCCGGATGCAAAAGCCGAATATCTTCAGGTTGATTCTGAAGGATTTACGGTTTTGAGGTCAGAGCTTCAACGACTTGAGGGCAGTATGGCCGCTCTGGGTGCTCGTATTCTTTCTCCGGATGAAAAATCAGGTGTTGAGTCTGGGGTTGCAAAAACAATCCGCTCGAACGCAGAGAACGCCACGTTGACGAATGTTGCTCTTTCGGCTGGCGAAGCCGCTGAAAAACTTCTTAGGATTGCCGGTGTCTGGTTAGGGCTGGAAGAACCTGAAGTCTCGGTAAAAATGAACGTGGATTTCGTCAGCTCGACCATGGACCCGGCAATGTTGCGCGAGTTGGTCGCGGCGTTGATGGCTGGCGGCATTAGTCAAGAAACTTTCTTCTACAACATTAAAAAAGGTGAATTAACCCCCGATGACCGCACCATGGAAGAGGAAGCGGACTCTATTGGCGAAGAGGCTGGCGGACTAACCGGGATGATTGGCCGGGAAGCCTCCACTGCTGGACAATGACGGGAGAAAGGGCTATAGCCCCCCCTTCACTCGCTCAAATATTGAACTAGGGTGACATATGAAAGCCATTGACGGCGGCAAAGCCGCCCTAGAAAACCTTGGGCTAGACAAGTACCGTTGCAGGGATTGCGGGGGCGTTTCTATCGTCCCCGTTGTAGCCGCTCCTTTCATCCATAAAGGCGAGCTTCGTGGGGGCACCGAAACCCTTTATTGCTTTGACTGTCTCCTTTCCGGCAAGCGCACCACTGTAGGGCTTTCCCGCGACCGCATGGGGATCAACAAAATAGAGACGGTTTAGACGCCGTTTATTTCGTGAGCTTTGCGCTCGGGGGATACGTTGCACCATCAGATTAGGAGATGGCGCGACTATGCAGACTTTCGGCGAAAACGTTTTTGATTCGACGGTTAAGCACCAGATTCACTTAGAGCGATTCAAGACGAAAACCGTTCGTGATGTCATAGAAATCTTGAACGGTGTTGAAGCTGATATTGTTGATCAGATCAGGACTCTAGAAGACGGCTGGACCCGCCGCCGCCTTGAGGCCATGTTGAAAGAGGTAGGGCGGACCAACGCTAGGGCGTTCTCTGAGCTTCGCGCCCGTCTAGGCGATGGAGTGAACAACTTCGCGGAGTCTGAGCTTGGTTTTGTCACCAGTCAGCTAAACGCCGCATTACCCGGGCAGATTTCAACGGTTCTGGAATTCATTGCCCCGGCCGATCCTCTTTTGTTCGTAGCGGCCGAACAGCCCTTTAAAGAAAAATTTGTTCAGGGCCGGAAGCTATCCGAGTGGATTGATGGTCTTGAGTTAAGGGACCGTGCCAGACTCGAGTCCGGTATTAGGACAGGCTTCCTTGAGGGGGAGGGGGTTGAAAAAATTGTCCGACGCGTTCGCGGCAGACGCGTTCTAAAGTACCGTGACGGGCTTAGAGAGGTAACCCGTAGGGAAACGGAGGCTCTGGTTAGAACAACCGTTCAGGCGGCTTCCACTGCTGCCAGAGAGGAGGTTTATAAGTCAAATGAACCGCTGATAAACAGAATCAGGTTCATTGCCACACTCGACGGCAGAACAACTATGATTTGCCGGTCACTCGATCAGGAAGAATTTCTTGTTGACGATGGGCCGCGCCCCCCGATGCATATGCGGTGCCGCTCAACCACTATCCCAATGATAAAATCTTGGGCTGAGCTTGGTTTTGATAAAGGGGGGGACACTCCAAAGCATTTGCGTCCATATGTCAGGGATAAGCGACGGATGGGCTCCATCCCCAAGGCAGATCGTAAGGCGCTGGTGGGGCGCGTTGACTCAGATATTTCTTACGATAAATGGCTTAGGAATCAAGATCGGGATTTTGTTGAAAGCGTAATGGGCCAGAGAAAAACTAAACTATTTCTCGATGGGGGGTTATCCATGGATAAATTTGTTGATGCCGGTTATGTGCGTGAATATTCTTTGACTGAGTTGAAGGTCCTTCAGCCGAAAGCGTTTGCCCGGGCTGGTCTTTAACGAAAAAACCCCTCACACCAGAATGTGAGGGGTAGTTAGGGGAGTTTTCGATCAAAGCCAGCCTGTTTCCATGAAATGCTTTGCTTTTCGCATTTTTTTCCGTTCGGTCTTCAGCCGCTTCTTCGTCTCTTTCGGGTTTTTAATTTCGGGTTTCATTTTTTCGCTCCTGTCGTGTTTGTTTGTTCGTCTAATATTTCCGTTTTGGCTGAACATGTCAATATATAATTTCTGTATTGGGTATTTTTTTTGGGGGCGGGATGATTTTTGCGGAATTCAATCTAAGAATGACCGGCCTGTTTGGTCCGCGATGGAAAAGCCGATTTGCCCGTGGTATGGGTCTTTCTGTCTCGTCGGTTAAGCGCTGGAACCGTTCTAAAGATGGGGAAAGTAGGGACTGCCCGGAATACGCTGTTGCGGTTCTGGAATGTCTTGAAGAGCTTAGGCAACGCAATTTGCCGTTCCCAGAGCGTTTTTGGTCCAAAAAGTAGTAAAACCTCCTAACGTTTTCTACTTGGCTTATTTTGTTTTCTTTAAAATCAATAGGTTAAATAGGGCAACCCCCCGGTTTGTCGCTTTATAGATATACTATAAGGTAACAAACCGGGGGGTTGCCCTATTTGATTAACCTGTTTTTGGTTAATTTCTTATTTGTCTAAGTCGTGTTTTCTATATTTTCTATTTAGGCTAAAAAACGTGTATCGGTTTCACATTGGCGCTTTGAGAGCGCTTATTTTTGAGATGGTGGAGCCATTTTTATGCCGAATAATATCAATCCAGACGAACCGGAAAATAAGCTTGAGGGTGAGGAGGCGATTACAGCCGCCGTCGCAAAAGCTGTAGAGGGCCTGAAAACGAAGAACGCCGAGCTGTTGGCGGAAAAGAAAAAGCTTCAGGGAACGGTTACCGACCTTGAAGTTAAGGTTAGCTCTTTCGACGGGATTGACCCGGAAAAAGTCCGCGAGATTCTGAAGGAGCGGGAACAATCGCAGGAAGAGGAAGAAAAGCATAAAGGCGATTGGGACGCGATCATGGAACGGCGGGACGCGAAGCACGCGGCCGAGCTGGAGGCTATCCGGACTGAATTGGGTGGTGGACGCGACAAGGCCGAAACTTTCGCTAAAAGCCTGTTGCTTCGAACCGAGCTAACTGACGCTATGGTCAAGGCAGGGGTGGCCCCGCATTTCCATGAGGCTGTCAAGGCGATGCTTACAAAAGAAATCGCGATTGAAGCCGATGACGCGGAAGGGTTCCGCGCGTTTGCTACAATCGATGATGAGCATGTTCCTGTCGAAAAATATGTTTCTATCTGGGCTGAAGGCGATACCGGAAAGCACTTCATTGCCGCTCCGGTGAATTCCGGGGGTGGAACAGATGGTCGGCCGGGCACCGGTGGGGATTCAAAGAAGAATCCGTTCAAGACAAACAATATGACGGAAATGGGCTTGATGATCCGGACAAACCCCGTTCAGGCGCGGAAGCTTTGCATTGAAGCCGGGGTTGCTCCCGCAAAGTTCAATCTGTAAAATTTAAAAACAACGCGAAGAAAAGGGCCGGTTTTTCCGGCCTTTTTTTTATGCGCGTATTAAATTTTTCTTTTGTCAACTGTTTTGTCTAAAAAGTAACTAACGGTTTGGGGGCAGGGCACCTAGATCAGTTTTTTTTCTTCTTGGGCCGTTTGTGGCGGTTCAAAGATAGCCATAAACGAAATTTGGAGTTATACAAAATGGCCGAAACCGGCATTGCCGATATCATCATCCCGGAAGTTTTTAACCCGTATGTGATGGAATTTTCCGCTACCCTCTCCGACCTTGCCCTTTCTGGTGTGATCGCGCCGGACCCGCGCATGGACGCTCTCGCGTCTGGTGGTGGTCAGGTTATCAAGATGCCGGAATGGAATGATATTTCTGACGGTGAAGAATCTCAGGTTCTTTCGGATAAAAATCCTCTTGGCGTAAAGAAGGTTACGGCCAAACAGCAGAACGCTCACATTCTCCAGCGCGGTGAAGCTTGGGCCGCTCATGATCTTGCCAGCGACCTTTCCGGCGATGATCCTATGCGGGCTATTGCTCTTCGTGTCGGTAAATACTGGATGAACGATCAGCAGAGTTCTCTTGTGAGTGTCATGAACGGCGTTTTTGACGGCCCGCTTGCCGCTACCCATGTTCATAACATCTCTATTGCTGATGGTGATGAGGCTGTTGCCGCGAACAAGCTGGGCGCTGACGGTGTTATCGACGGCCTTGCTAAGCTTGGTGACAACCTCGGGGCTATTGCCGCGATTGCTATGCATTCGGTTCCGTTCTATACGCTTCTGAAACTGAAGCTTATTGAATTTGTGACCACCAGCATTCAGAACGAAACTGGCGTTGAAGGCGCGACCCTTCAGCTTCCTTACTACCTCGGAAAACGCGTCATCGTTGACGATGGTTGCCGCCGTGTTGCCGGTGGTTCGAGCGGTTACGTTTATTCAACGTACCTCTTCGGTAATGGTGTCATTGCTCGGGGTGCGGCCCAGCCGAAGACTCCGACCGAAACCGACCGTGATTCCCTCGGTGGTTACGATGTTCTTGTCAACCGGATGCACTACGTTATTCATCCGAAGGGACTGAGCTTTGCCCCGGCTGGTGGTGGTGCTCTTGTCGGGGATACCCCGACCAATGCGGAGCTGGCAACGGCTGCTAAGTGGTCGAAGTCTTGGGCGGACAAAAACATTCACCTGATCGAAATCAAGTCTAACGGCTAAGGCTTGATCTCAGGGCTAACAGGGGAGGTTTTGCCTTCCCTGTTCTTCGATTTTTTTATGTAGAAAAGGATTTCTGAAAATGGCTGCTCCCGGTGGTTTTAACAACCTCACCTTTTATCGAGTGATGGAAGGTTCTGAGACCGTAACTCTTGCTGACGGCTCCAATGAGTCGAGTGCTGTCAGTCTTGACGTGGCCCTTACTAATGTGGCGGTAGCCGCTGCCGAAGATGCGACGATGACACTTCCTGTTGGTAAATTCCCGCTTCAGATTAAGCGCTTTATCGCAACTTCTATCGGGGCGTCCGGGACAATTACCATTTCTGGAGGTTACAGCGCGGCCGGTGTAGCAACCAACATGCTGTTCAATGCAAACGGTGAAGAATCGGCTGTTATGTTCGATGGCTCCAAGTGGGTAATTCTTCGGTCTACGGCTACCCCGGCTTAATCGGGTTGAAAGGGTGTCGGGTTCTCCCGGCGCCCTTTTTTTAAAAATAATTTGGAGGTTATTTTTTATGGGAATGTTTGGGTTCAGGATGGCCCGGCAGCGCGAAGAACGCGCCGCTGCCGAACGGGAAAATGAAGAGTGGGACAAGCTACACCGGGTTTCGGATGAGCCCGAAAAAATGCGGTCTGCCCGAAAGGAAGAGGTCGGGTCAACGGGTTTATCCGTTGGCCCGGATTCCGTGGGAGTAAAAAAAAGGGGCCGGAAACCGAAGGTAAAACCACCTATGCAGGAAACCGCGCCGCCCGTTCTTGATTTTGCGGAAGAAGCCTCTTCCTAAACGTATTTGATATAACCAATAAGGAAAACCGTGTTGATTGAATGTCAACGCGGTTTTCTTTTTTTTTAGTTATTTATAGTTAATAAAAATAGGGTTTTTCTGCCGTCAATCTTAAATTTCCAACATAGGGTGCAGGTTGTTTTTTACCCTCGGTTTTTTTGCCTTTACGAGAGGCGCCGGGCACTACAATGTATTCAGGAGTGAATAATTTTATATGAAATCCAGTGTTAGTAAGGCGACCAATGAATCACGATGCGGCAAGAATGCAATTCGTTAAAAGTGAAGCTGATGACCTAGAAGGGGTGCTTCATAGACTTCTGATTGCTGATCTATATGAAGATTTCCAACAGGAAGCGGATGACCCAACAAATAAAATAATAGCATCTCAAGCTATAGCTTCTGCTATTCGGAGTCTTTCAAAAATTATCTCTTTTGAGAAAATAGATGTTATCAAGATTGGTATTCGGGGGTGACCTGTAAATTATTTCGCATGGGCTAGATTATGTCTCTTGAAACAGCTTCGATTGCAACAATTGCAAAATATTTAATTGGCGTCGGGGCTCTGGCCGGTGCCGCCGTTGCGATTATGAAACCTATTAAGATGCTTATCAAGTTTTTGCAGGGACCGGCAGCGGAAAACAAGGCGGAAATTCAGCGTTTACAAGCGCAGACACAAGAGACAGGTACGGCCGTAGCCGTGATGACAGAGCGAGTTGATACGGTTATTAGACATCAAGTTCATGCACAGGAAGAGCGGACCCTTCTTCATAACCGTCTGTCGCATATCCGTGATGCTGTGGATGAAAACAGGCGAGAGAGTGACGGTAAATTAACCGATATTCAGAAGTTAATTTTCACGTTGTCAAACCAGTTGACGGCCTACCAAAAAGAACATGAGAGGGCGGCTTAATGGCTTTTGATTCGACTGTCTCCGGGGCGGACGCTAATAGTTTTATTTC
>JBLXBZ010000015.1:0-40671 GCA_048265185.1 Stappiaceae bacterium
TCGCAATCATTTCACTCGAGATGTCGCTCGCCACCATATGTTTGACGGATGGGGCGAGTTTGAGCGCCGTTGCGCCTGTGCCGCAACCAAACTCGAACACTCTGTCATCAGAGGTCAGAGATTGCCGAGTGCGCTCAAGCGTTCTTTCATATCCCATCGTGTCGGCAACCGGAGTCGCCGCATATTTTCGGGCGGCTCGATTCCAGAAACGTGCGTCTTTGCTGAGTTCGGTCATAGCGGCCTCCTTTCGCGAGAGGTCTAACATATGCGCATAAGAATAAAACTTTGAAATTATACATATATGTATGAGTAGTCTTGACCGGAGCTGAGCCCGCGCTTTCCTCGCCACCGCAGAAACCGGCTCCCTCTCTGCAGCGGCGAGAGGGCTCAAGCTGAAGAAACTCTTGTGCGAACACATCCCCATCGAGGGCAAGGCTTACCCACGAACTGGATAGTCTCATCTCTCGACGGGAAAGCCGATGCAAAACGGCGTCGTCGAGCGCCTTATCCGCTCCCATGCGAGCCGGCGCCAACGTCTCGAAAACCAGCGCCGAAATCGGCCGTTATCTCGGCTTCTACAACGGCGGCCGAACACATTCACCGCTTGGCGCCTCCCCGATCAGACCTACTTCAACCTGCCGAGGCCCATAGCGGTGGCGACGGAACCAAGGCGAAAAACCACTTAGAAAACGCCCGGAACCTGTTCAGATCAACTGAGACACCTCTATCCCAACGTCTCAGAATGCCTGGACAAACGATCGGCGTTTCTTCGATCAAGCCGCCTCGGATCGGCTCACGCGAAAAGAATTTGCCCGCCTAGATCCCGCCAGAGCTCTTACGCCGCAGTAAATATATATTGGATTTTGCATCCAATTATTTTAAAATAATCCCTTGAGTCGCGTTTCCGGCATTCGCGCTAAGGCAAAACATAAAGACAACAAAAGACAGATGACGACTTCAGGCGTCGAGGCAGAGTCGAGCTTGGCGTCTAATCCGGCATGCTGGCAGATCGCGGGCGTATTCAAACAGGAGCAATCATGTCCCAGAATATCTTCACGGGCACCATGCCCGCCCTCATGACCCCTTGTAAGGCGGATCGCACCGCCGATCTCGACGCTCTGGTGAAAAAGGGCAAAGAAATGATCGAGGCAGGGATGTCCGCCGTGGTTTATTGCGGCTCGATGGGCGACTGGCCGCTGCTGAGCGACGAAGTTCGTATGGCGGGCGTCGAGCGCTTGGTCAAAGCTGGCGTGCCGACCGTGGTGGGAACCGGCGCAATCAACTCCAAGTCGGCTGTCGCCCTCGCCGCCCATGCACAAAAGGTTGGCGCAGCCGGTCTTATGGTGATCCCGCGCGTCCTGTCGCGGGGTTCTTCTTCCGCTGCGCAGAAGAACCATTTCAAGGCGATCCTGTCCGCCGCGCCCGATACCCCCGCAATCATCTACAACAGCCCGGTCTATGGCTTTGCAACCCGCGCGGAGCTGTTCTTTGCGCTGCGGGCCGAGCACCCCAACCTGATCGGCTTCAAGGAGTTCGGCGGCAAGGACGACCTGCGCTATGCCGCCGAGCACATCACCAGCCAAGACGATCAGATCACTTTAATGGTGGGCGTGGACACCGAAGTCTATCATGGCTTCGTGAATTGCGGCGCGACTGGCTCCATCACCGGCATCGGCGTCGCGCTTCCAAAAGAGACGCTTCTGCTGGCGGCGCTTTCACAAAAAGCTGCTGAAGGAAACGCGCAAGCACGTCTGCGCGCGCGCGAGCTTGAAGAAGCTTTCAGCGTTCTCGCCAGCTTCGACGAAGGCACGGACCTTGTCCTCTATTACAAGTATCTTCTGGTTCTCAATGGCGAGGAGGAATACCGGCTTCATTTCATCGAAACTGACGAACTGACCGAAGCGCAGCGAAATTATTGCGAGCAGCAATACGCCCTGTTCCGAAACTGGTTCGCCGATTGGTCCTCTCAGGGCGGGATCATCGCTGAATGCATGTGATCGACAGCCACACGGGCGGGATGCCCACACGGGTCATCCCTGACAGCGCCCCCGACCTTGGTTCGGGTCCATTGTCAGAGCGTGCAATCCGGTTATCCGAGGATCATAAAGATTACCGCAACGCGCTGCTCCTCGAACCGCGTGGGCAGGCGGGCATGGTGGCCGCCTTGCTGGTGGAGCCCGTGGACCCCGACAGCGTCACCGGCGTCATTTACTTCGACGCGAATGCCGTTTTGGGCATGTGCGGCCATGGGACGATAGGCCTGGCTGTCACGCTCGCCCATATGGGGCGGATTTCCGAAGGGCTTCACAAGATTGAAACCCCGGCAGGCGCGGTGACGGTTGAATTGCATGATGCCAATACGGTCTCGGTGACGAACATTGAAAGTCGCCGCATCCATCATGACGTCATGATCGAAGTCGAAGGTCATGGCTCGATCACCGGTGACATGGCCTACGGCGGAAACTGGTTTTTCATCGCTGATTCACCACTTGAAGTCTCAACCAAGAATATCCGCGCGTTGACGGACCTCTCAATCGCCATCCGCGACACCTGTAACCGCCTTGGCATAGAAGGACCGAACGGACAGCCGGTCGACCATGTGATCCTGAGTGGAGCTAGTCCAAACGCCTCAGTCTTGCGGCGTAATTTCGTCCTTTGTCCGGACGACGAATATGACCGATCGCCCTGCGGCACAGGAAGTTCGGCCTTCGTATCCTGCTTGGCGGCCGCCGGAAAATTGGCGGAAGGCGAAGAGATCCTGTTGGAAAGCGTGATCGGAAGTTCCTACGCGCTTTCTTATCGCGCAGGTCCCACCGGCGGTGTGATTCCAAAGATCACGGGCCAGGCGCATATCATGGCGGACAGCACGTTGATATTTGCATCCAATGACCCGTTTAGGGCCGGAATAGCGTAACGGCACTGGGGACCCGACCACTCTGCGAAGCGCTTCTGCCAGCGCGGGCGTCTTAATCCAATCACGGGGCATCCGCCCGCATGGCGCTCTTGGCGGCCACGGACAACTAAGATCGGACAGGCATTCACAGCATATGCTCGCCCCGAACGCCCCCTGGCCCGGCGGCCACCGTCTGTCTGGCGCCTAGAGCGCTTGAAACACTTGGGGGGCGCTCGAAAAAAACGGAAAAATAGAGACCATGCATGAATACAAGTAAATCAATGTATTGTAAGATCGCTATTCTGAGCTGATCTGCAGGAATCCTGACATTTGCTTCGATATGAAGTCTAGCAACCTTTGACCCGAAGATGATCAGAGATGTAGAATCTCAAACAGCGTCACCTGAGTTCAAGATACAGGTTGCGCCTGAAGCGGAAGCAGGCGACGCAACCAATTATCCGGTCAGCGGCCTGTCATTCTCCCGCGTTGCGTCTTTGCTTCCCGATCATCTCCAACAGCTCGGTCTTGGTTCGTTCGATGTGCCGCGCCAGCAAGGTAGCGCCGCCTTTGGCGTCGCCTTTGCGCGCATATTCCAAAAGTTGGCGGTGTTCTTCCTTTGCAGGGACGCGCTGTTTCATGACGCTCAAGTGAATACGCACGTAGCGATCCGAGTGAAGGTTGATACGTTCTAGAAACTCCATCGACATCCGCCGATCCGCCGCCGCATAGAGCGCCATATGATACTCGTGATTATAAACGCCCCAATGGCTGACATCGCCAGCCTCGTAAGAATTTTCCATCTTGGCCAAGAGACGTTCGCAAGTTTCGAAATCATTGTCGCTCATGTGCGGAATGGCGCGGCGGAACAGGTCGACTTCGATCAGGATACGCAGGTCGAAGATCTCTCCGATTTCGCGCAGGGAATGTTTGATGACCGTACCGCCGCGATTGTTTTCCCACTGCACCAGGCCTTCGGCGCTGAGGCGCTTCAAGGCCTCGCGGACAGGCATCCGCGACACATCGTATTCCTTTGCCAGGAATTCCTGCCGGATGGCTTCGCCTTCGGCCAGTTCGCCGCTCAAGATACGCTGCCGCAGGTCGGCGGCAATCATCTCGGGCAAACTTTCCTTTTTGACCGCTCGCCTGCCTGCCATGTCGCTGTCCCCTTTGTATTTTGGATGCAAACTTAAAAACGGCTTGGGTATACGGCACTTTCGGCGCCTTCAGAAGCCAAAAACAAATTGCGAGTCGCCGCAAGATTAATGTATCCAATATCCTTGTTCGTATTAAGGAGCATCATTGTGACGATAAAACAGCTTGGTCTTCAGGAGATCAACGACCTGAGCCTGTCGGTGCTGAAGCGCGCTGGCTATGGCAAGGCGCATGCGGCGGCCATTTCAGAGCTAATCGTTACCTGTCAAATGGACGATTGCCAGTCACACGGGCTATATCGTCTGCTAATGTGCGCGCAAACGATGCAGGCCGGTCAAATCGATGGCAACGTAACGCCGGAAATCACCGTTGGCGACACCGCTATCGTGCGCGCGGACGCTCGGGGCGGCATGTCTCTACTAGCCTTTGAACAGGCGTTGCCGGCGCTGATCGAAAAAAGCCGCAGTCATGGGATCGCCGCCTTGGCGATCAACAACTGTTTTCACTTTTCCGCGCTTTGGCCCGAAGTGGAGCGCCTGTCCGCCGTCGGTCTGGCAGGGCTGGCCATGGTGCCCAGCCACGCGTGGGTGGCGCCTGCAGGTGGCGCGCGCGGCAGTCTTGGCACGAACCCGATCGCGTTTTCCTGGCCCCGCGCGGGCAAGGCCCCCTTCACTTTCGATTTCGCCACCAGCGGCTTCGCCCGTGGCGAAATCGAACTTTACAAACGAGCTGGCAAAGCTTTGCCCGAGGGCGTGGCCATCGACAAGGACGGCAATCCCACCACCGACCCGCAGGCGGCCATGGAAGGCGCGATGCTGACATTTGGCGGTTACAAGGGCTCGGCCTTGTCCATCATGATCGAACTACTCGCCGGCCCACTGATCGACGACTTAACCAGCCTGGAAAGCATGGAGTTCGCCGCCGGCGCCGGCGGCGCGCCTTACCATGGCGAAATTATTCTTGCATTCGATCCGCAGCATTTTAGCGCTGGCCGCGTTGCACAGAACGACGCAAGGGCAGAACGGCTATTCGCGGATATCGAGGACCAAGGCGCAAGACTGCCGTCGCAACGCCGCTATGCCGCCCGCGCACGCAATCTCGCACGCGGCTACGTAGAGATCCCGCAGCCCCTCTATGACGACCTTCTCGCCCTAACGGACGCCTGACCGAAGGCTCCTCAACACGCTTGCATACTCTGATATACTAGACCGCCTGATAGGAACGCTCGGCGTTTTCCGTGAAAACATACCGACCGCCGATAATCTAAAGACGAGACCGGCGTTCAAGGCGGATTTTCATTTATCCATGAGCCGTCCGATTTGACGCCCTGAATCATAGCCAAAACCTAAATGAGGCCCGCCATTCTAACCAACGCGACAGTTACGGGTAATTAGCTTGTTGCATTAATGCCCTCTAGGTCGCCACGACAAAGTAAGACAACTATCTTTCGCGACGCTTGATCACAGCGATTTGCGATAGAAGGGTTCCAAAGTGTGCAGAATGTTCGGAGCGCTGGGAACGAGCGACAGACGCTCTCACCTTGCGGCGCTGCGCCGGTTGGCTCCCGGCGGACCAGATGAACAGAATCTTCGCTGGGGCAACGGTTGGGTGCTCGGTCATACGCGTTTGGCCATCAATGGCGTTCTGAGCGGAAGCCAGCCTTATACATCGCCGGGTTTACATGGCTTGTTCGTTGGGGAAATTTATAATTACAAGGAACTGGCGCGCCAGTTTGGCATCCCCCTCTCGGCGTCCGGCTCCGACGGTGACGTTATTCTTCCTCTCTTCGAAAAATTTGGCCCAGACTTTATTCGACATCTTGAAGGTATGTTTTCCATTGCCGTCATGGATGTTCGGGCGGCTCCCGCGCTCCACATCTACACAGACAGCTGCGCGATTAAACCAGTCTACTACCTGCAAAAGAAAGACGCATTGAGCTTTGCGTCGGAAATCGAAGGTCTACCTGACTTCGAAGACGGCGACAGAGAAATTCATGCAAACGCATTTGATCGCTATGGAGCCTATCGCGCCACGCTGGGTGGGCAGACCATTTTTCCAAGCATCAGGGTTTTAGAGCCTGGAACTTATCTGACATTCCAGCGCGGTAAAATCGATTTCACAAACTACGCGCCGAATGCGGTGTATTTTTCCGATGAAGCGGTGGTCGCGCGCAGCTTTGAGAACGACCTTGAAAAAGGCGTCCGAAAAACGCTCATGACCGATGTTCCGATCTGCACGACATTGTCGGGCGGGATCGATTCCAGTCTCGTTGCAACGCTGGCCTCCAAAGATTCGAAGGTGACCCATGCCTACAACGTGTGGCGTCAAGACGATTGGAAGGACGACGAAACCACCTACGCGCGTGAAGTCGCAACCGCTTCCGGTCTCAAATACCAGCAGGTTACGTTGCGACATGACCGCTTTCCCGATCAAATTCTGGCGATGTGTCGGTCTTTGAGCCAGCCTAACGCCGCAGCGCACTGTCTCAGCACATTCGCGCTCTATGAAGCAATCGGGAAGGCAGGCTTTAAAGTTGCTTTGGTGGGCGAAGGCGCCGATGATTTTTTTGGCGGCTATGATCGCATGTATAACATCGCCGAAAGCAATGGCGATGATACGGCGATAAATGCTTATCTATTGGACTTGGCGGCTATTCAGCCAGATCTTAGAGCGCGCCTGATCGCAGACGATGCGCGCAATGACAGGTTGCGTGCAGAGTTTACAAATTTCTTGCGGAGCCAACCCGGTAATAGCCTGATCCGAAAGGTGTTGCACTTCGAAGCGCGTCACCGGATGCCTTATTATATTCTTCACCGGGTTGATGCGCTCAGCATGGCGCATTCCGTCGAAGCACGTGCGCCATTCTGCTTGCCTTCAGTCTATCGTCATGCGCTCTGGGCGCAAGATAATGACCTCATCAAAACAAGCCAGCGAAAAGCCCCTATCTACCGGGCCGGATCAAAGGTGCTGCCTGACAGCATCATCAACAGACCCAAACGGCCCTTCTTGTTGTCGATCGCGGGCATGTTCCAGCCGGGCTATCCCGTGTATGAGTTGCTCATGGACACCATTGCGTCGACCAAAGTGACGCTCCCCATCGTCAACATTGCGGCGCTGCATGATATGGTGGAGCGCAATCGACAGTCTCCGTCCAGCAAACTCGGTAACGCGATCTGGGCCTGGCTGGTTTTCGAACTTTGGGGGCAGGAGCATAATGTTCGAATTAGATGAACGACAAAAGTCTGTCGCCCTGATTGTTCTGTGTCCCATAAGCCTGACGCTTATGGGCTATGCGGTGAAAATGAGCAATCATCTACCTGTGGCGCTGGTTCTGCTGGCGCGATTTGGAATTTCAGCCTTGGCGTATTCCGCTTGGCTCGGGATCAGAGGATTCAAATTTCGCAACATTCGGCCTTCAAGGCATCTGCTGCGGACCGTTCTCGGTTTTTCGTCCGTCGCCTGCCTGTTTGGCTCAATCTCGCTAATCCCCTTGTCCACCGCGCTCTGTCTCTCCTACACAGTGCCTATTTTCTCTTACGTAATTTCCATATTCTTGAGGCAGATCAAAGTTGATCGCAAATTTCTGTACGTCGCCGGAGCAATGGCCGCGATCGCGTTGATCGTGCAACCTTCCGCCAATGTCAATCCGCTCGGGGCGCTGCTGGGACTTGCCTCGGCGTTCTTTGGGGCTCTGGCCCTGTTCGAGATCAAGAGAATTGCAAACACGGAAGGCACGGATGCAATTCTCCTGATGTACTTTCTGTATTCGACGCTGGCATTGCTCCTGTTTTCCTTCTTCGCCACTGACGTCAACGATCTGCAGCAAAATATCATGGCGTCGGGAGCCACATTAATCGGGGTTGGCGTGTTTGGATTACTTTATCAATTCAGCCTTGTCGGCGCCCTCAAACTCATGCCAGTCGCAACGGTTTCGCTTGCCTTGCTCACCGCTATCGCGCTTGGATATGGCGTCGACATCATAGCGCTAGACGCGCAGATCAACATTTGGGCGTTGTTGGGAACCACCCTTCTGGCTGCATGTATTGGTGCGTATAGTCGCGCCAGCCAGTCTTAACGCGTTGAGCGGCCTCGATATCTCCTCCAGCCGCAACGACACCGAAGGAAAAGGCAAGGCGAAATCCGGAGGTCAATTCGCACATTTTCCGGAGTGAAACCCGTAGCGCCGGCGCCTCGCGCCACCATGACGCCGCCACGGCCATGGGCCAAACCTAAATAAAGCCAATTACGGGTCGATAGCTTGCGCCAGATCCACGAACCCACGCTGGAACTCCGGCTCCGAATCCGCGCGGCGAAAACCCAGATGGATGCTCTTGGCGATTCCGTTTTCGCCGAAGCGAAGCGCCCGCAATCCCGCGGGGGCGCCTCGTTCATTCAAAAGCCAGTCCGGAACCGCGCTCACGCCGCGTCCCGCCGTCACCATCTCCAGCATGACCTCGGTCGTCTCAACGGCGCGATGGCGACGTGGCAGACATCCGGCCGGAACCAAAAACCGCGTGAACACGTCGAGCCGTTCCGGCGACACTGGATAGGTGATCAGGGTTTCGCTCGCGAGATCCGCCGGCATGACACAGCCACGTCCGGCCAGCGCATGTCCCTCCGGCACCGCCAGCACCAGCTCATAGTCGAAGACGGATTCGTAGCGAAGCGCATCCAGATCAATCGGATCGGGTGTGATCAACAGGTCGATCTCATGCCCTATAAGCGCCGCTATGCCGCCGAAACGGAAGTCCGAACGAATGTCTAGATCGACATCCGGCCAATCGCGAAGATAGGGGCCGATCACCCGGTTCAGCCATTGCTGACAGGGATGGCACTCCATCCCTATCCGCAAGCTTCCGCGTTGCCCGCAGGCAAAATCTTCAAGCACCCTCTCGGCATGTTCTATCTGAGGCAGCACCCGCCCGGCCAGCGCCAGCAGATATTCGCCGGCCTGCGTCAGCCGCAGGCCGCGTCCCTCCTTCTGCCAGATCTCCACCCCGTGACGCGCCTCAAACTTGCGCATCATATGACTGACCGCAGATTGCGAGATATTGAGCTTTTTCCCCGCCGCGGTGACGGAGCCGAGCCGCCCCACCTCGCGCAGGATCGTCAAGTGCTGTCGGTCAAGCATTCATGACTCCAGTTCATGATTACGTGAATTCATACCATTTCCGCTTATTCGTCTAGGCCTCTAGCCTGCTCGATACAAGTACACTGACAGGCAAACCCCGGAGGGACCTATGGTCATCGCAGCAAATCTCGGTTTCCCGCGCATCGGCGCGCGGCGCGAGTTGAAAAAGGCGTTGGAACGCCACTGGAAAGGAGAAATCGACGCAGAAACGCTGGAACAGGAAGCGAAATCATTGAGAGCGCAGCACTGGCGAGCGCAAAAAGCGGCGGGGATAAACGCAATCCCCTCGAACGATTTTTCGCGCTACGATCATGTTCTCGACACCTCCGCGCTCTTCGGCGCCGCGCCGCCCCGGTTCGGCGCCTTGAGCGAAACCGTCACCCCAGAACTCTACTTCGCCATGGCGCGCGGCGCCGCTGGCGCTCCCGCCATGGAGATGACGAAATGGTTCGACACGAATTACCATTATATCGTGCCGGAATTTCATCGCGATCAGAGCTTCCGGCTGACCGGCTCAAAGCCGCTGGACGAGTATCTCGAAGCCAGAGCGCTCGGCATCGAAACGCGCCCCGTGATCCTCGGCCCTGTCAGCTGGCTGTCGCTCGGCAAATCGCGCGATGACGGCTTCAATCCATTAGAGCATATTGACGCAGTGCTGCCGCTCTATGCCGATCTACTTGGACAGCTGTCGACGGCCGGCGCGGAATGGGTGCAAATCGACGAGCCCATTCTTGTGACCGATCTGAGCGCGACCCAGCGCGACGCCTTCACCCGGGCCTATAACACACTCGGCGAAGCCGGACCCAAGTTAATGCTCGCCACCTATTTCGGCGCGCTCGGCGATAATCTGAGGCTCGCCTGCGCGCTGCCGGTGGCCGGCTTGCATGTGGATCTGGCCCGCGCGCCGGAACAGCTCGACGCCGTTCTCGCGGCCTCCGGAAACAAAACCCTATCGCTGGGACTTGTGGACGGACGTAATATCTGGAAATCCAATTTAGAAAACCTGCTGAACCATGCGCGCAAGGCCACACAAAAGCATGGCTCCACACGCATTCAAATCGCCCCATCCTGCTCGCTACTCCATGTGCCGGTCGATCTGGATCAGGAGAACGAACTCGACGCCGAACTGAAAAGCTGGCTGGCGTTCGCCACACAGAAACTGGGCGAGATCGTCACCCTGACCCGAGCCCTGAATGAGAGCGATGAGACCGTAGCCGCCGCGCTGGCGGAAAACGCAGCCGCCTGCCGCGCCCGCGCCAGCTCGCCACGCATCCACACCCCGGAGGTGAAAGTCCGCGCCGCCGCAATGACCGAGGCCGACCGGCGCCGTAAATCGCCCTTTTCCAATCGCCACGCGCTACAGCAGTCGCAACTCAACCTTCCACGCTTTCCCACCACCACCATCGGCTCCTTCCCGCAAACTCAGGAGGTGCGCCGCACCCGCGCCAGTCATCGCAAGGGGGCGCTTTCGGACGCCGATTACAACGCCTTCCTCAAAGCCGAAACCAAAACCTGCATCCGCAAGCAGGAGTCGCTCGGACTTGATGTCTTGGTGCATGGCGAATTCGAACGCAACGACATGGTGGAATATTTCGGTGAGCAGCTTTCAGGCTTCGCTTTCACCCGCTTAGGCTGGGTTCAAAGTTATGGCTCGCGCTGCGTCAAGCCGCCGGTGATTTATGGCGACGTGTCGCGTCCCGCGCCGATGACGGTGGCCTGGTCCTCCTATGCGCAATCGCTAACCGACAGGCCGATGAAGGGGATGCTGACCGGGCCGGTGACGATCCTGCAATGGTCCTTCGTGCGCGACGACCAACCGCGCAGCGCCACCTGTGAGCAGATCGCGCTCGCGATCCGGGACGAGGTCGCCGACCTGGAAGCCGCCGGCATCAAGTTGATTCAGATCGACGAACCCGCCCTGCGTGAGGGACTTCCGCTTCGCCGTGCGGATTGGGATGCGTATCTGACATGGGCGGTCGAGGCCTTCCGCCTGTCAGCCTGCACGGTGCGGGACGACACTCAAATCCATACTCACATGTGCTATTCCGAGTTCAATGACATCATGCCCTCGATCGCCGCGATGGACGCCGATGTGATTTCCATCGAGACCTCGCGCTCAAACATGGAACTGCTAAAGACCTTTGGTGACTTCGATTATCCGAACGACATCGGCCCCGGCATCTGGGACATCCACTCGCCGTGCGCGCCAGAGCAGGCGGAAATGACCAAACTTCTGCGGAAGGCGGCAGATGTAATCCCCGCCGAACGACTTTGGGTGAACCCAGATTGTGGACTGAAGACGCGTAGCTGGCTGGAGACGGAAGCAAACCTGCGCAATCTGGTTGCAGCGGCGGCGACGTTGCGGCGCGCAAGCTGACGCCGAGATGACGACGCTTTTTCTTGAAGCTCGCGACAGTTTTTCGACGAAGTGACCGCCCGCCTTATGCATGACGAGGAGCGGACGCGCTAATGCGCCCGCCCCACACGCCCCAGCGCAACTTATGCGAGATATCGAATGTATGGTCACGTCGGAGCGTGCAATATAGGCGAAAACCAGCAATCGGCGCGGCGTCATCCATTCAGTCCCCAGCGATCGGCAAGGCCCTTGGCGTTCTGGGTCGTTTCGCCCAGTAACGCCCAGTAACGCCCAGTAAAGTCCGACAGAAATGGGCTAAAGGAAACGCCCCGAGGACCGCTGTGTCGGGAGCCTCATCAAGCGCCTCTTCCGCGTAGACGCGAATGGCGAGCCGCCTTAATGGATAAATTGAGCCCGACTGGTCAGGGAAGGCGCCCATAGCTTGTGACGGAGGCCACGCAGTTGGCTTTGGCGTTGGTGAAAGCAATCACATGGCAAAAGCGATAGCTTTGACCATCCGGCAGGGTCACTTCGCCATTGGCGACGCCAACCTTGCCGTGGGAGATTGCGTGTTCGACAATGATTTTTGCAGGGCTGTTTTTCGTGGCGATCGCTTTGATCAGAGCAGCGCGCCCAACGATCTGTTCGGCGGGAAAAGGACGCGTCCAAACGACATTTTCGGCAAAATGCTCCGCCTTTCCCGCGCCGGATTCCAGTTCAATCGCAATACCTTGAACGAATGTGTTCTTCGGTGAGTTGCCGCAATCAAGGCTGCCAATGATATCGGTCATCGCTACATCCGGTATCAATCTTGCGCCGTTTCCATCCGGTTCGCGATCATGGACGCCAGCCAATCAGGGCGGGGCGTTGCTCGGCCAGAACGGGCAGCAGCTTGCCAAAGTCGCCGTTGATTAACCCCATGCCGCTAGACAAGATGCCCCCGCCCCGCGGTCCTCAAATGGAACCATGCGGAGCTGATACTCCAGCTCCGCCTCCTCACATGCCCATCTCAACCGCAAATCCCACACATGAGCGCGCGGACCATCAGGCGCCCAGTCAAAGGTCCTGATCGTCAGCTTTGATGAATTGACGGGCTTCATGGCCTAGGCCTTTTCCTCGACGATGGGGGTAAAGCCGCCCCAAATCATGCGTTTGCCGTCAAAGGGCATATCCATGTCTTCCCAACGTGGATCGCTCTGCATGCTGGCGCCGCATTTGTCGTAGGTTTCTTTGTCGGGCCAGAGAATCCAGGAAAAACAAACGGTTTCGCCATCCTTCAAAGCCACGGCGCGTTTGAAATCGGTATGCTCGCCTTCAGGAATATCGTCGCCCCAAGCTTCCACCATCTGCAAGGCGCCGTATTCCTTGAACAACGCCCAAGCCTTGTGAACACTTGCGATATAAGCCTCTTTATTTTCATTCGGGACAGGGGTCAGGACCCCGGTAACATAAGTCATGGCGTTTCTCCTCTTTGCATCTTGGCAATACGTCAAACATTAATCACGACAGGGTGGCCGCTTGGCCTTGGTCAGCCGCCTGAGGCAACGTCACCTGTGAGCTTAGGGAAATGCATGTAGCGTGACATGACAATCTTTCCCAGTCGCATGACCGATATGGACAGGTTAGCGGATATGAGTTACTAAAGGCAACCATGCAGTTACAAAAAGATACTAAAAGGACAAAATCCCCTCACGGGCGTTGGTACGGCGACGCCTGCGGCACGGCCTTTGGGTTGGAGCTGCTGGGCGAACGCTGGTCCTTGCTGATCGTGCGCGAACTGATGTTCGGACCGCGTCGTTTCAGCGACATTCGCGCCCATCTGCCAGGAATCAGCGCCAAGGTGTTGACCGAACGGCTCAACGGGCTTGAGAGCCATGGCGTGATCGCCCGCTCGACCGCGCCGGACCCCACCCCCACGCAGCTTTATGGTCTGACGGACTGGGGCTATGCGGCGGAGCCGATCATCCAAGAACTGGGCCGATGGGCCGCCGCCTCGCCATTGCATAACCCGACTTTGCCCCTGTCGCCTGCGTCCTTCATGCTGTCGCTTCGAACGATGTTCAAATCCGGAGCCGCGCAAGGAATGACGGCCGTGGTTCTCTTTTCCATCGGCGCCGCGCAATTTACGGCCCGCCTTGGAAACTGCGCTCTTCCTGTCACGCGCGGCGCAGCGGATGCGCCCGATCTGCATTTCATCGCCCCCGCCGCCCCGCCCTTGGCGGCGGTGTTTTACGGCGACGCAGCTTCCAAAACGGTTGGAGTTGAGATCACCGGCGATGCGGATCTGCGCCGCAGGTTCATCGACCTGTTCGAACTGCCAGATCAATACACGACATATCGCCCCCTCAGGCGCCCCGCCCTAACCTCAGTGGTGTCTTGATCCGCAGGAAAACACCCCAAGTGCTCATTTAAGCGGCCCTTGCTTCGAATGCCAATGGGCTTTTCCATCCCAAAGCCGAATGTTTCGGCGCGGATTGTAAGAACCATTAATGTATTCAAAGATGACCATCTCGGCGTGTTGACCATGACCTGCGCAGGAGTTTCTGATAGCCGTGGGAGAAATATTGGCTACCGCGGTCCGTATGATGGATGCAGCCCTTCGGTGGCCGTCTCAACGCGATGGCCATGTTCAAGGTCTGGATGACAAGAGCGCGTTTCATCCGATTGCTCACAGCCCAACCGACGGCACGTTTGGAATACAGGTCGAGGATGGCAGCCAAGTTAGAGCCAACCTTCCAGAATAACCATGTCGGCCGCGGCTTTAAGCTGGCCGGACGGCTGCGACAGGCGAGAGTGTGAAAATCTCGAAACCATCGGATGTCACACCAATAGAATGCTCGAATTGTGCAGAAAGAGACTTGTCCCGCGTCACCGCGGTCCAGTTGTCCGCAAGCATTTTTACTTCAGCTCGTCCCAGATTAATCATCGGTTCAACAGTAAAAATCATGCCCTCCCGAAGCTCCGGGCCGGTGTCGGCTTTTCCGAAGTTAAGAATATCGGGGGAGTCATGAAAGACCTGACCGATGCCGTGACCGCAAAAGTCGCGGACCACCGAACAGCGTTCGGATTCTGCGTAGGTCTGGATTGCATGGCCAATATCGCCCAGTCGCGCACCTGGCCGCACAGTCCTGATGCCCTGCATCATTGCCTCATGCGCGATCTGGATCAGGCGTTCAGCCGCGCGTTTCGGCTTTCCAACCACATACATCCGACTTGAATCGCCATACCACCCGTCATAGATCAGCGTAACATCGACATTCACTATATCGCCGTCACGCAACTTCTTCTCGTTTGGAAAACCGTGGCAGACAACGTGATTGACCGATGTGCAGCAAGCGTATTGGTAGCCCTTGTAGCCCAGTGTCGCGGGCGTTGCTCCATGCTCGGCCGCGAAGTCGAGAACGAAAGTATTGATCTGCGCCAAAGCAGCGCCATCGCGAACAAGATCGGACACGCCGTCAAGACATCTGGCGGTTAAGGCGCCTGCGCGACGCATCCCCTCAAAGGCGTCAGGGCCATAGAGCTTGATGCTTTCAGTTCTGCGTGCGTCCTGCGCCTTTGGTGCGACGGGGACGTTGATATAACTGTCCATCATGCCTCCTTTTTGCGTATTCTACGTTGTAGCAACAGGGATCGGATTGACCGTGAGCAAGCTTCAATTATATACGTACCATATATGATTCGTATATAATTAAACAGGAGGCGCATCGATGGGAATCGTAAAAATAGGGGACGATCTGCACGAGGAACTGCGCAAATCCAGTTCGGTCATGTGCCGTTCGATCAATGCGCAGGCCGAATTTTGGATAAAGGTCGGTATGCTTGCCGAAGCGAACCCGACCTTACCCTTTACGGAAATTATGGCGCAGCAGCTCAAAAATGCCGACGTGCAGGCGCCGGAGTTTGATGCGGCCTGAAAGGCCTCAGTCAAGAGAGACGTTACGACCTACTGCGCATGGCGGCGAGCGACAACTTTGATCTCGAAATCGAAACCCGACAGCCAAGTTACGCCAACAGCAGTCCAATTCGGGTATGGAGCCTTGGGGAAGACGCGGGCCTTCGCCGCCATCACATCGCCGAACTGCGCCTCGGGGTCGGTGTGAAAGGTGGTCACATCGACAATATCCTCCAGACCACATCCCCCCGCCTCAAGCACAGCTATGAGGTTGTCGAAGGCCAGTTGGACCTGTTTCGCAAAGTCAGGTTCTGGCGAGCCGTCCGGACGGCTGCCGACCTGCCCGGAAACGAAGAGCAAATCGCCTGAGCGGATCGCGGCGGAATAGCCATGCTGTTCGTAGAGAGCATGGCGGTCGGCAGGGAAAACTGGTTCGTTGCGGAGCATTTGGGGGGTGTCCTCTCAAGGTGTCGCCTCGCGCGGCGAATCCATATACGGTGCGTATGTGACATAGTTCACATACGCACCGTATGTCAATAGTCGGTCGCCGCACCGGCGTCGGAGGAGTCATGACCGGTAAGAGAGCTCAGATGATGGAGGAGACCCGCGCTAAGCTTATAGCGGCCGGACGGCGGGCCTTCACCGAAAAGGGGTATGCCGGAACGTCGATGGACGATCTTACAGCAGCCGTCGGGCTGACGCGCGGAGCGCTCTATCACAATTTCGGAGATAAGCGCGGGCTGCTCGCCGCCGTCGTAGAAGAGGTCGACGGAGAAATGGCGGCGTCCGCCATGGCGGATGCCGAACGCCGGGGCGGCAGCGAGTGGGACAAGCTTCTTGCCGAAGGATCGGCCTATATCAAGGCGGCGTTGAACCCCGAAGTAAGGCGTATCGTCCTTTTAGACGGCCCGGCGGTCTTGGGTGATCCAACGCATTGGCCAAGCCAAAACAAATGCCTGACCGCAACGATGCGCAGTTTGGAGAGCTTGGCCGCGCAAGGCGCTATAAAGCCTGTTAAACTCGAAGCCGCCGCGCGGCTTTTGAACGGGGCTGCGCTTAATGCCGCGCTCTGGGTCGCGGCGAGCGACGCGCCCGATGAAGTCCTGAAAGACGCCGTCGCGGCCTTCGAGCACCTTGCCTCGGGGCTTTTGGAAGATGGCAGGACGAGGGGGTAACCTTCATTGTTCGCCCTCAGTCACGGCCCTTTGGACTCGTAAGGCAGCCGCCTCATAACAAGTATCCATTCGACTTTAGCGCGCCAAACCTGTTATCGGTTTATTCGGTAACGACGCTGTGCGCCACAGTTCTATTCAAGCGGCCCGACAGACGCACCAGAACAATCCCCACGCCAACCACAGCAGCCGCGATATAGGGCGCGGCAGCCAGCCCGACGCTGTCCACGACCATCCCGCCGACCCAGGCGCCGCCGGCAATGCCGAGATTGAACGCGCCGATATTCAAACCCGAAGCCACATCGACCGCACCCGGCGCAACCTCCCGGGCGATCTGCACCACATAGGATTGCAGCGGCGGAACGTTGGCGAAGGCGAAACCGCCCCAGAAGCCCGCGACGGCAATGGCGGCGACAGGATCAGGCAATGCGACACCCAACGCCAGAAGCGCGAGCGCAAGACCGGCGAAGATCAATGTCAAGGAAGGAACCACGCCGATCCGGTCAGCAAGCTTGCCGCCCGCGATGTTCCCCACGGCGACAGAGACGCCATAAAGCAACATCACAAGGCTGACGATCCCAGCCGAGAGGCCCGTCACTTCGGTCAACATCGGCGCCAAAAAGGTGAAGGCGATGAAGTTGCCGCCATAGCCTACAGCCGTAATCAGGTAGACCAGCAGCAGACGCGCAGAGGTCAGCACCTGCAATTGCGCCTTCAGTCCAGGCGAGGCGATGCGGCTCATCGTGGCGGGCAAAAGCACGGCAGAAGCGATGAAACCGATCACCCCCAGCACGACAACGCCGAGAAACGTGGATTGCCAGCCGAAGTTTTGACCGATGAAAGCGCCCAATGGCACCCCCGTCACCAGCGCAACGGTCAAGCCAAGAAAGACCAGCGCAATGGCCGAGCTTTCCTTTTCAGGCTCCACCAGATCGGTGGCGATGGTCGAGGCGATGGCGAAGAACACCCCGTGGGCAAGGCCGGTGATGAAGCGCGCGACCACAAGGCTGTCGTAGTCCGGCGCAAAGGCGGCGTAGGCGTTGCCGACAATGAACAGCGTCAGCAAAACGAGCAGCAGCGTTTTGCGATGCATCCGCTCGGCCAACGCGGTCAGCACCGGCGCGCCAATGGTCACGCCAAGCGCGTAGAGGCTTACCAGCAGCCCCGCCGATGGAATCGACACGCCCAGATCGGCGGCGATGGTGGGGATGAGGCCGACGATGACGAACTCGGTCGTCCCGACGGCAAAAGCGCTGATGGTCAACGCCCAAAGAGCAAGTGGCATCGATTTTCTCCATAATTAATGTCGACGCCATATATGTCAGCTGCTATTGCCTACGATAAGAGACATGATTGGAATGGATCATTGCAGAAACTGCACGAATTACTTCGCATGGAAGACCTCGCCGCGTTTGTCGGCGTCGTCGACGACGGCGGTTTTGCTGAATCGGCGCGGCGCGGCCGCGTGTCCGCCTCCACCTTGAGCCGGTCGCTCACGCGGCTGGAACGGCAGCTCGGGGTAGCGTTGCTTCGCCGAACCACCCGATCCATTGAAATAACCCCCGAAGGCGCCACCGTTCTGGCCGAGGCGCGCGAAATTCTGGACCGCGCGGAAAACCTGCAAGAGTTCGCGACGAACAGCCAAGCCCCATCAGGCCCGCTTCGCGTGAACGCCCCTGTCCCCTTTGTCCTGCATGTGCTTGCGCCGCGTCTGGCCGAATTCCGGGCGCAATTTCCCGACATCCAGCTGACGCTCGACATGACCGACACGCTGGTTGACCTGATTGGAAGCCATGCGGATGTCGCCATCCGCCTCGGCCGACTCCCCGACAGCGGCATGCTGCATCGCCGGCTCGGCCGCACGCCATGGAAGCTGGTGGCCACGCCAGACTATCTGGACCGTCATGGCTGGCCTGAGACGCCCTCGGATCTCACCCGGCTGCAACAGGTACGTTTCGCCATGCCCGACCACATCAACACGCTGCGCTTTGCCGGTCATGACGGCCCCGTGGCACTGCCCCCCGCGTTAACGGCGAGCAATGGCGAGGCCGTGCGACAACTGGTTTTGGGCGGGCTCGGGATAGCTCGATTTTCCCAATTCATGGTCGCCGAAGATTTGCGCGCGGGAAGATTTGTCGAGCTTCTTCCCAGTCAGTTGGAGGCCGAGCCTCTGGATATTTCCGCGCTGTATCTGACCCGCATCTCAGGCCTGCGACGACTAGGGGTCTTTCTGGATTGGTTAGAGACGTTGCTTGAGTAAACATCTATGAGACAAGGCCGCAGTCGACCTCCGACTTACGGAACACCGGATCATGCGGCGGAGCTTGTCCGTGTTAATGCTATGGAATCTCCCAGTCTGTAAGACCTTTTCAAGGCTTCATCCAGAAACCGCTTCGCCGCCCCATATCTTCAAGGGCGGCGCCGCCAAGAACAAAAATCCGGATTGGGAGAACTGGGGGCTCTTATCGTTTTCCAAGAGCCCCTTTCCCCTTGATCGCTTAGTTTATACGCGCAGCCTTGACGATGTTCATGAATTCCTTGGCGCGAGCAGCGTCCACGGGCTTCCATGTGTCGCCGTCGACCTTGAGGGACGAACCGACAATGCAGCCGTCCGCGATCTTCAAAATATCGGCCACGGTATTGTGGCGCACGCCCGTATTAGCGAGAACCGGCGTGTCGGATAATTTCGCCTTGACCGCCTCAAGGTCATTCATTTCCGCAGCTTCTCCGGTGATCGCGCCAGAGACGAGCACAGCGTCTGGAATCGAGGAGAAGACCGCCGAGCGGGCCCTGTCAGGCAGCGACCGCTTGTCAAGGGAATCTGCAAATTCCGCCGAAACATTGTAAAGCATGACCAAATCGTCCCGACCCAGGCGGTTGCGATAACGCATGGCTTCACCCGCATTCGGCGTCCACGGCCCCATGTCGGAAGCGTAAGTGCCGGTGAAAATCTCACGCACGAAAGACGCGCCCGTAGCTGCGGCCACCGCCACCGTGCTCATGGGATCCCACAAGACGTTGACTCCAAAAGGCTTTTTGATTTCATCACGCAACTGGCCAATGACAAAAGCCATGGCCGTGCTTGAAGCCGTATCCACTTTCAACTCATAAGGACGGTCATTTTCGTTACCGAACATGACCGCGTCCACATCCGCATCCTGCAACGCGGTCAAATCACGACGCGCGGCGGCGACGATGCCGTCGATCCCCGCATCCGCGTCATAAAGCGGCGAACCGGGCATGGGCTGCAAGTGAACCATGGCGATGATGGGCTTCTTATCGCCAAAGAGCTGCTTGAATTTCGTCATATCAGTCAACCTTTATATACGTCACCACGGCGCTCACACCGTTTCGATGACCGGTATCAAATTTCGATAGGGTGCGATTTTTTCCAAAGCGCCCTTGTCGGTGATGAATTCGTCCACTTCGTCCAAACCGCAGATTGCGGCGAAGCTGCGTTGGTTCAATTTGCTATGATCGGCGATCATCGCCACTTTCTGCGCACGTGATATGGCGAAACGTTTCACCTGCGCCTCCTCGAAAGTCGCCGTCGTCACCCCATCTACGTCGATAGCGTCGGCTGAGAGAAAATAAACGTCCGCGCGAATCGTCTTCAAAGCTTCCATGGCCCATGCGCCGATCAGATTAAAATAGCCGTTGCGCACTCGTCCGCCGACGAGATGCACTTCCGTCTGGCCAACCGAGGCTGCTTCCGCCACTTTCAAATCCATCGTCACGATGGTGACGCGTCGCCCCGCCAATGCATGCGCAAGCGCCAACGCCGTAGTGCCAGAGTCCAACAAACCAACCTGACCATCGCTCAAACGCTCGCTCGCTTTCTGACCAATCCTTTGTTTCAAGCTCTGATGAACCCGCAGCTTTTCAAAAAAAAGCGGCTCCATGTCATTCGCGCCGGCGCCTCTGGCGACCACGCCGCCATGGGTGCGCGCCACAAGCCCCGCCTGCTCCAGAACCGACAGATCCCGGCGTACAGTAGGCAGAGAAATCTCCATGAGAGCGGCAAGCTCGGCGGTACCCACGCGCTGGCGCTCAATAATCACGTCAATCATTTTTTGCTGCCGCTCCTGCGGAAAACGATTCCGGATCTCTGTCATTTGATTCCTCGCTTACTATGATCGTTAGTGATTGTTTGACCATTAGTCAATCACTAATGCACATTCCTAACCCGCCTCCGCTTTAGAACACGGGCCGAGACAGCGATCACCTCCAACGCCAAAACGCTCCGCCCCCCCTACTCCCGCTTTTTGCGGCTTTATTTTGAAGGAGCGTTTGAGCCATTTTCTATCCCTTAGGCATAATGGAATCGCCGCTAGCGCCCTCGTTAAGAAGTCAAATGACGCCGATTCGGCCGTTTATCGTGATAACCGCCAATGCCAACGCGCCTTCAAGATAAATTCTCAAAATTCAATCCCCGTCCTATTTTTCTCATTTAAAATTGGCTTTAGAGGGAGCAGCCGCGCTCTCGCTCTTTGGCTGGATTTTTATATGATATTGAAAACCATGTTGAATCGCCGCTCCAGAAATTCACGCCCCTTTTCCAAGCGCGAAGGAAAGCCAAGGTGAGCGACACACGAGCTCATGCGTTAACCATCTCTTAACCAAAGAAAATTTGACGAGACCCGCATTTCAGGTAAATCTGTGTCGCGACGGCATTTCGATGATCATTTAAATTTTTCCGTCGGAGGAACGAATGGATAATTTAACACGCCGGCCCAAAAGCCCGGAAGCGTCGACGGAGAAGATCACGCGCCACGCACAGTTGCTCTCCGCGCAGCTACAGGCCTTGCGTGAACAAATGTACCCTCCTGAAGCGAAAAAGGAACTCAAAACCTTTTCATCGCGCGATGTCGCCGCGCTTTTGGGGATCGCAGAATCCACCCTACGCCAAATGTCCATCGACGGCGAAGGCGCCCTTCCCGAACGCCTAGAAAATGGCCGGCGGATCTACACTTTATCGCAGATCAATCAACTGCGACGTTATTTGGCGCAACGCCGCCCCTCCGAAGCGCTAAATTTTCTTCCTTGCCGGCGCGAGGGCGACAAGCTGCAAATCATCGCCGTGGCCAACTTCAAAGGCGGCTCGGCCAAAACCACCACCACCGTGCATCTGGCTCATTATCTAGCGCTACAAGGCTTGCGCGTGCTCGCCATTGACCTGGATCCTCAAGCCTCTCTTTCCACCATGTTCGGCTATCAGCCCGAATTTGACGTGGACGCCAATCAAACCATCTACGCCGCCATCCGCTACGATGACGAACGGACCCCCTTGAAACAAGTGATCCGCAAGACCTATTTCGACGGCGTGGATATCGTCCCCGGCAACCTTGAGTTGATGGAATATGAACATGAAACCCCTCAAGCCATCGCCAAGGGGTTATCGCGCGGCGACGGCATGTTCTTCCGCCGGCTCAGCGTCGCCCTACAAGAAGCGGAAGAAGATTATGACGTTGTGCTTATCGACGCACCGCCACAGCTGGGCTATCTGACTCTGGGAGCGCTTTACGCCGCCACATCCCTACTTATCACCGTACATCCGGCTATGCTTGACGTGGCGAGCATGAATCAGTTTCTCGCTATGACCAGCGATATCCTCTCCGTCATTGAAGAAGCGGGCGGCCATCTAGAGCATGACTTCATTCGATATGTTCTCACGCGCCACAATCCCCATGACGCGCCGCAAGTGAATGTGGTGGCGTTGCTGCGCTCGCTCTTCAGCGAAGACGTTCTCGCCGCCTCCATCGTGGAGACCACCGCCATCGCCAACGCAGGCCTTGAAAAAAAGAGCCTTTACGAATTGTCCAAAGGCGCCGTTGGCCGGGACACGCTCAACCGCGCGCTTGAATCCGTCGATGCAGTGAATAATGAGATCTTCAACTTAATCAAATCAGTATGGGGACGCACATGAGCAACGCCAGCGATCGTTCAAAACGGATGAGGGCCATGTTCGCTGGCGCAGCGCCGGCGACTGCGGGGGAAGATAAAGCAGCGACTCCGTCCCCCTCTCCCTCTTCTTCTCCGGAAAAGCCGAGGGTTGCATCCGGGGCCGTGAAATCCATGCGAGAATCTTTCTCCGCCATCGAGATGGAGAACGAGGAGCTGCGCCGTCAACTGATCGACGCGGAGACTATCGTCGAGCTTGACCCTTTACTTCTCTCCGCATCTTTTGTGCGTGACCGCATGGATATTGGCGACGATCCCCAGTTTGATCAACTGGTTCGCAGCATTTCCGAACACGGGCAGCAAATTCCCATTCTTGTGCGCCGCCATCCCCAAGACAAATCCCGTTATCAAGTCGCTTATGGCCATCGCCGCTGGAAAGCCTGCCAAAAATTGGACCGGCCGGTCAAGGCTATCGTCAGGGAATTGACCGACAATGATCTTGTCATCGCTCAAGGCAAAGAAAACAGTGAGCGGAAGGACCTTTCCTTCATTGAACAAGCCATGTTCGCATTAACCCTCAAAGAGCAGAATTTCGACCGGCAAACCATCGCCGCAGCTCTTGGGCGCAGTGAAGAAAAAGGCTTGGCCTATATTTCCATACTCACTGGAATAGCCGCCTCCCTACCCGCGGATCTGGTGGAGAAAATTGGTCCAGCGCCCAAAGTCGGTCGACCAAAATGGGAAAAACTTGCGCAATTTTTTCCCGACGGAAAATTACCCGGCGCAAAAAGTTCCGCGATTAACGGTCTATTATCCTCATCCAAATGGCGCGACGCCACAAGCGATCAGCGCTTCAACCTAATTTTGGCCGCCCTCAACGAAAAGCAAAGCACTAACAGCGAGCTCGGCGTCAAAAGCTTAAAAAACAGGTCTGGCAAAACCTGTGTCACAGTTCAGTTCCAGGAAAAATCAACTCGAATTTCAATCGACCTTCAACAGGAGCCGCAGCTTTCTGATTGGTTGGTGAAAAAACTACCCGAGTTAATCAGTCAATTCGAAGAACAAACAAAGGGAGAGAATGAATGAAATAGCCATTTAAACGATGAAGGGCTCACCGACTGGCATCGGCAAGCCCTCATAATAACGGCCTAAGCGAGTTGGCGCTCGTCGTAGACCTCATCTGGTTTTCTCACTCTACGACGTGATTTGCAGCGAATCAAGTTTCGATTTCGATCGAAGCTATATTTTCGTGCGCCCAACAATCCTTTTGGCCTTCAATCCACAGAAAATGAAGGAGCCGCGGTTCACAGAACCACGGCACGGGTGATTTATGCAATATCACAGCCCAACGGCATCATTTCGAAATATGAGCCCGAATATGCTCGCAAGCGCACGTCTGGCCATGCGCGACGACGCCCCCAGCGTCGGCAAAGGCGAAATAGCGATTACCCTAAAACGCGCCGCGCCAGCTTTAGGCATCCGCGGCACGGTCTATCATATCATGGATATTCTCCTCGGCCTTTCCAAGACGCAAGACTGGCGTAGCGACAAAAGACCCGTCGTCGCGATCTCCAACGAAAAGCTGGCTCAAATGACCTGCCGAACGGAGCGCACCGTCAGCCGGTGTCTAAAGAGGCTGGTGGAATTGAATATCCTCGCCTATCGCGACAGTCCCACCGGGCGCCGCTTCATCAATCGCGCCGCCGATGGATCCGCGCATTGCGCCTATGGATTAGATTTTTCGCCGGCTCGTCTGCGCATAAACGAACTCAAACAATTAGCGGAAACGTTCCACGCTCAACAGCGCGCTAAAAAAGAAACACGCCGAGCGATCACACGCCACAGCAGAGCGATAATTGACGCTCTCACTCAAGATCCAAATGACAAACAACTAGAAACCCTAAAGAAAATTCAGAGCGACCAGCATCTTTCCGATAAAGAAAAAGCTGAACGTCTAGAACGCCTCTACAGAGAAGTACTGGAAAGATTTACAATCGCAATATCTGCCCCAGCTCTTGAAAAAATTACAGAAGACCCATCCAAACCCATCATTGAGCAGAACGTGGCCACACCCCAAAACGCCGATCAAACTATCGCGAACACTAAACAAACAAATGAAAATAACGCAAAAACGTCTCCCGCGGGTGACATAAACGTCATCCCATACAATAGAACAATATTAAATAATTCTAATATTTTTTGTAAAACTCAATGGAGCGAGATCAAAAATAACACCCCTAAACCACATGACGAACTTTTGAGATCATATCGACAAACACCCAACGCCAAGCATCCATCCTCACAAGAGGCTCTTAACAAAAAGCAAATGATCTCTAGTTCAGGGGGGGCACATTTCAACTCAAGCCAATCAAATTCCACATCCATTCGATTTGAACTTATCGCTAAAGCTTGCGTCCAATTTCAACAACTCACACAAATTCGGATGAAAACATGGAATTGTTTATTACGAGCTGTCCAGGACATGCGCCATTTGATCGGCTTATCTGAAGAAGTTTGGATTCGCTGTGCGAAGAAATTAGACCGAGTTCAGGCCGCGACAATTCTTGCCCTGATCGTTGAAAAGTTACTTCGTGATCCTGCGAGCATCACTACTCCGGCAGCCTATTTTAACGCATTGATTTCCCGTGCCGCCAATGGCGAGCTTTTTCTCCATAAAAGTTTTTATGGCCTTATCCAACAGGATAGCTCACAAGGTGATCTCCCGTGTTGAGGCGCACCCGATCTATTATGGCGTATTCAACATAGCTGAAGTGTTACACATTGATTATCTAGCTGAAATCTTTAGTGAATTTTTTTAAGGGTTACAGCTGTAACTTTTAGTTACGCGCATTGATCAAGCGAACAGGGCAGAGAGACGAACATCAGCCGAAACCATCAGTCTTTTACTTTCCTGATGGCTTATACCTCAACAGAGTTTTTTGGAAAAATAATCTAGCGTTGAGAAAGCAGAGGAATTAGCCCAGCGACCTCAAATGAATTCGGAGACTGTCATGGATGAGACGAGAAAAAACGAAAGCGTTTAGGCGCTTTCACCTGAAGTTATTGTGAAACCCAAATCGATTATTTGAACTTTTTTATTGTCATCGCGCACCAATAATTCCGCGGCGCGAGCCCCCATTTCAAAACGCGGCGTGGCGATACTCGTCAACCGCACCGGCGTCGCCTTCCCAAGGTCTATGCCATTAAAACCTAATATGGCCAAATTATCAGGAACTGAAATTTCCGCTTTCAAGCAATGAAAAAGGCCGCCGATAGCGAGATCGTCATTGGCGAAAAAAATACAATCAACGTCAGGGTGACGCATGAGAAGCTTTTCAACAGCTTGAGCGCCTATGAGAGCGGAAGAGGGCGACTTGGAAATTTCAACTGCGGCGATTGGGTGACCATGCTCCGCCAGCTGGAATTCAAAGGCTTGGCGACGAACTTTTGAGCGCGAAGGGCGCTCATCCCATGCGCCAATATAACCTGCTTGTTTATAGCCTTTCTCAAAAAGATAATCTGCCGCCGCCGCTCCCGCTGCACGATGTGAAACGCCAACCACGGATTGGATGGCCGCGCCATCAATATCCATTATTTGCACAACCGGGATATTTTGTTGAGAAACCATGCGTACAATAGCGGGGTCTGCGTTTAGGCCTGTAAGAATTATTCCCATGGGCGACCATGATAATAATTCACGCACCACCTCTATTTCACGCGCGGGATCATATTGGCTAACTCCGAGAACAGCGCATAACCCGTGTTTAGCTAAAACGCTGTCGATTCCATCCAAAACTTGCGGAAAAACCTCGTTGCTCATGGAGGGAAGGACCACCGCCACTAAATTGCTGTGGGAGGTTTTAAGTGCGCCCGCCAGTCGATTGGGCGTATAGCCAAGCTCATTTGCGGCTTTAATTACTTTGTCCCGCAAAGTTTTCGATGTGTTTGGCGCATCACGCATCACCCGTGACACAGAAATATCCGATACCCCGGCTAATCGGGCTACGTCTTTCAATGTGGCGCGTTCAGAGCGTAGAGTTATAGAATCAGGCACTTGTTTCATTTGGCGACAGTAGCGTCAAATATGGATGATTGGCAACGATATCATTTTATTTGACAACGTTGTCAATATGCATGACAACGTTACCAATAAGATTTCGTGATGCTAGGGAGGAAACTATGCAATTGAAATCCATCTTCGGTGCGGCCATAGTCGCTATTTTCGCCGCTAACGCGGCTAACGCCGCAGATTTTCCCCAACGACCGGTGAATCTTATCGCCCCTTTTAACGCGGGCGGGGGGACCGATCTTTTGCTGCGCGGGTTAGCGCCTCATTTTGCTGAAGCTTTAGATGGCGATGTTTTCGTCTCCAATATGTCTGGAGGCTCGGGCACGGTGGCGGCTTCCGCTTTGCAGGGGCAAAAACCGGACGGCTATCAGTTGGCCTATATGTCGGTCACCGTGGCCACAGTCCAGCCGCAGATCAAGAATGTTCCCTATGGAATAGATAGCTGGACACCCATTTGCTCCATCGCCGCTTCGCCGACCCTTTTATTTGTCGCCGGCGATAGCCCCTTTCACTCCATGGCGGATGTAGTCGCAGCGGTGAATGAAAAACCCGGCGAATATGTCTTCGGCTCCTCCGGCCCCGGAGCGATTACTCATTTGTCCATGGTGGCCGCTTTTTCCGGTCTCGGGTTGATGGATAAGGTGGTGCATTTGCCGTTCCAGGGGTCCGGGCCTGCCCTCAAAGAATTGACGGCCGGTAATATCCAGTTTTTTGGCGATACGGAGCTTTTGATGAAGCGCGGCGACTTTCGCCCGTTGATGACGTTTAGCGCCGAGCGACTGGAAAATTTCCCCGACGTTCCCACCGCTGCTGAAGTGGGAATTTCAGCGCCTTTGAACGAGTTATATTTGTGGGGCGGGTTATTTGCGCCTGCAGGCGTTGTTGAAGAAACTGTCGCCAAGTTGGAAGGGGCGTGTGAGGCCGCTGTGAATTCGGAAGGCTTTAAGGAATTTGCGAGGAATTCCGGCACGGTCATCAATTACCGCGGATCCAAGGAATTCGATAAATTCTACCGTGAACAATATGAATCGAACAAGGTTTTGATCGAGGCGTCCGGCCTTTAAAGGCGACTTGTAATGTGAAGCGTGGGCCGCCATGGGGGTGGCCTGCGGTCTCAGCGGTTCAGGATATCCCATGACAACTTTTCTGAACGAGCGCGTTTTGGTGCTTGTGGCTTTGCTTGCAGTGGCTACGGCCTTGTTCGTTTCGACTTTCAGTCAAACGTTCACCGACATTGGCGGCGCCCATTCGCCGGTGTTTTTTCCGCGAATTATTCTGGTGATCTGGATAGGACTTTCCTTGATCTCCCTAGCTCAGGAGTTCTGGCGCAAACAAAGAGGCGTCTCCGCCGCCGACCGGGTTTTCAGCATATGGCGATTGGCGACGCTGATTGTCGCGGTTCTCGCCTACACAAACCTTGTGACCAGTTACGGTTATTTTCTCACTTCAGCCGTTTTCTCCGTAATTTGCCTGCGGCTCTTCGAGTTACGTAATCCCGTAGCCATCGTAGTTTACGCCCTCGGCGTTCCCGGGGCTTTAGTTGTTTTTTTCAATCACCTTCTGGGCATGCCGCTGCCAGTTTCGCCCTTCACTCACCTGTTTTAAGGAGCCGTCATGATTTCTCATTTGCCAGATGCGCTCCAGCTTCTTCTGACACTTGAAGGCGGGGCAGTCTTGATCATGGGCACAGTCCTGGGGATTATTCTTGGAGCCATGCCTGGAATTGGCTCGACGGTGGCGGTGGCCATGGTTCTGCCTTTCACGTTGACGATGGGGCAAGCCCCGGCGATTATCTTGTTGCTCGCCGTCTATGCCGGATCGGTTTATGGCGGCTCCATATCCGCGATTTTGATTAACACCCCAGGCACACCGCAATCAGCGGCGACGTGTCTGGATGGATATCCTATGGCTCAGCGAGGAGAGGCGGGGTTGGCGCTCGGCTGGGCGACGGTGGCCTCTGTCGTGGGAGGATTGGTGTCCGCCGTAGTTCTGATTCTCGCCGCTCCTCAATTGGCCGCTTTCGCGCTGGAGTTCGGTCCTATTGAAACTTTCGCGTTGATCCTGCTGGGCATGACTTGCATTGTCTCCGTTTCTTCCGGCTTGATGACGAAAGGCCTGCTTGCCGGAATGATCGGTATTTTCTTGTCCACGGTGGGGGGAGATCCGATCATTGGCGAGTTTAGGTTCACCGGTGACGTTTGGCAGCTTTATTCAGGTTTTAACCTTTTGGCGGTGGTTATTGGGGTTTTCGCCTTGTCGGAAGTGATGGTCCGCGCCAGCGCCAATATTTCTCAAGTGTCAGAACTGAACGGTTTTAACGGCGTGGTTCTGCCCAGTCTCGCCATGTGGCGGGGACGGGTGAAAAATCTTGTTAAATCGGTGATTATCGGCAATGTGATTGGCGTTTTGCCAGGAACGGGCGCTGCGACGGCGGCCTTTATCTCTTATGCGGAAAGCGCGCGGTCCTCGCCCAATAAAGCCGGTTTCGGCAAAGGCGAACCCGATGGCGTTGTCGCTTCGGAAGCGGCGAATAACGCCGTGACAGGCGGGGCTTTGGTTCCCACCATGGCTTTGGGGATACCAGGAGACGCCATTACTGCGGTCATGCTTGCTACATTGACCTTGCATGGGATTACGCCGGGACCGACCTTGGTTAAGGATAACCCGGCTTTGATAGGCGCGATTTTTGTCGGGTTTTTTATCATCAACCTGCTGCTTTTGCCTTTGGGAATGTTATTGTCACGAGTTTCCGCGCCGATTTTGCGTATTCGCGAAGCTTATATGATGACCGCCATCGTATTGCTTTGCGTGGTCGGCGTTTATTTCGTGCGAGGCAATCCTTTTGACCTATTGGTGATGGGGGGGGCGGGCGTCGTTGGTTTCATCTTGCGCCGACAAGGGTTTCCCATGGCGCCGTTGGTGATCGGTATGGTCCTTGGGCCGACGCTTGAGTTAACCTTGCGTCAGGGACTTATCCTCAAAAAGGGCAATTTTTTCGCTTTCTTCGAAAGCCCGATTGCGCTGTTTCTCATTCTTGCCGCGCTGATTGCGTTGGCGTGGCCCGCTCTGCGGTTATTTTTTGGAAAGAAAGCTGATGTTTGATCTCACCACTTGGGCGTTGTTGATCCCCATTCTTTTGGCGGTCGGAGCTGTGGCCGGGGTGTTGGCCGGCCTGCTTGGCGTGGGCGGAGGCATTGTTATCGTGCCGGTGCTTTATTGGCTGACCCAGACTGGAATGTTGAAGGTGGACAGCGACGTGGCTATCCATTTTGCTGTGGCGACCTCTTTGGCGACCATCATTCCCACCTCCATCTCCTCGGCGCGAGCTCATTATAAAAAAGGCTCCATTGATTTTTCCATGTTTCGCTCTTGGGCGCCTTTTATCGTCTTGGGCGCTTTGGTCGGAGGCGTTCTAGCCACCTGGCTGGACGCCTCCATGTTGACCGGGGTCTTTGGCGCGGTCGCTTTGGTCGTGGTGTTGAACATGCTCAATCCCAAACCTTTCGTGTTGGCAAAAGCGCCGCCCAAAGCGCTTGGCTCCAAAGCCGCCATCGCCGCGCCTATTGGCGCATTTTCCGCCATGATGGGAATTGGCGGTGGAACGCTTTCTGTTCCGGTGATGACGTTACTGTCCTTTCCTGTTCACAAGGCGGTGGGCACGGCGGCGTTGTTTGGTTTGGTAATCGCGGTTCCCGGCATTTTGGGCTACGCTTTCGCCGGTCAGAACATTGAAGGGCTTTTACCCGGCTCCATCGGCTATATTAACCTTCCAGCCGCAGTCACAATCTCATTGGCCACTTTTTTTTGCGCGCCTATTGGCGTGCGGGTCGCCCATAGTCTGAACCCCCAGCGCTTGCGGTTGACGTTTGCGGTCTTTCTTTTCATCAGCGCCGTCAAAATGCTGTCGGAGACTTTTCTGACATGACGGGTGTTCGCATTCTTGATGAAGGTTTTGCGACGACGGCGCGCCTGCGCGTGCGGCAACTGCGCACGGCGCCGGCGGAGCCAGGCGCGCCAAGGGTTCTTCTTCTGGGTGGTTCGAATTTCGATCTGACCTTGAAGCGGGAATTTTTGGATAGTGAGCTGGCGAAGTTCTTCGAGGTGGCCGTCTATGAACCCCGCGGGGTGGGGCGGACGGAGCGTCCCGACGGGATTTGGACCATGAAGGATTACGCTCTTGACGCTTTATCCTATCTTGACGTTCTTGGCTGGCCCCGAGCTGCGGTCGTAGGGGAGAGCTTTGGCGGTATGACCGCGCTGCATTTGGCGGCGCTGGCGCCGGAGCGCGTGGGGCCGATGGTTCTGGCTTCGGCTACGGCGGGGGGAGAAGGGGGCGGTTCTTTCGACATCTCACAATTCTTGTCTTTGCCCAGGAGAGAGGCCGCGCGCCGCGCTCTTTTCTTACAGGATGAACGTCATGAGCTGCTGGCGCGCACGGATCCGCAAGCTTTTGCGGCGGCGCTTGCAAAGCGCGTGGCCTTTGAGGAGCGCTTCGCCGTTTCTTCCGTGGACAATGGGGGATATGAACGGCTTTTACGCGCCAGACGCGATCATGATGTTTGGCGGGCTTTGCCGCAGATCGCGTCGCCCACGCTTGTGGTGGCGGGAGCGTGCGATCGACAAGCGTCGCCAGCGGCGCAAAAGCGCATGGCCGCTCGTCTCGTCAGGGCCGATTATTGGGAATTTGAGAGCGGGCACGGGTTGTTGTTTTCGGCGCCAGAAGTGTCTCGCCAGGTGTTTGGCCAGTGGCTGCGCCTTAAAATGAGTGAAGAGAAACAGGCGAAGAAAGAGATGAAATGACAAAGCGGATTGCGGTTATCGGCCTTGGCGCCATGGGCTATGGCGTGGCCTCGTCGGTGCTTCGCGCGGGACATGTGACGCATGGCTTCGATATTGTGGCGGCTAATGAAGAGCGTTTTCTCGCCGAGGGCGGCGCGCCCGGCGAGCGGTTGGAGGTGGCCTCGCGCCTTGACGCTGTTGTGGTGGTGGTTTTGAATGCGGAGCAAACGGAAAGCGTTCTGTTCGGCGAAGAAGGGGTGGCGTCGGCGTTGAAGCCCGGGGCGGTGGTGGTTTCCTGCGCCACTGTGGCTCCGGAATTTGCTCGAGACATGGCGGCGCGTTGCGCGGAGCTTGGCGTGCTTTATCTTGACGCGCCGATTTCGGGAGGAGCGGCCAAGGCGCTGAGTGGAGAATTATCGGTTATGGCTTCGGGAGAACCGGCGGCTTTTGAAGCGGCGCGCCCGGTTCTTGACGCTGCGGCCCAGACCGTCTTCACCCTTGGAGACGCCGCCGGCGCGGGATCGGCGATGAAAGCGGTGAACCAGCTGTTGGCGGGGGTTCACATTGCGGCGATGGCGGAGGCTCTGACCTTTGGCATGACCCAAGGGGTGGCCCCTGATAAATTTGTCGAGGTCATAAGCAAATGCGCGGGCTCAAGCTGGATGCTGGAAAACCGCGCGCCGCATATTGTCGAAGGCGACTATACGCCTCTGAGCCAGATAAACATTTGGCCTAAAGACCTTGGTATCGTGCTTGATATAGCCAAATCCGCCGGCTTCAGCGCGCCGATCACGGCGGCTGCCTTGCAGCAATATATGGTGGCGGTGGGCATGGGGCTTGGCCGTGAGGATGACGCCGCTATCGCCAAGGTTTATGCGCGCAACGTGGGTCTTTCTCTGCCCGGCGAAGATGACGAATCTGACGCAAAGTGAACGTCGGTGGCGGAAGGGGAGGGATGTTTCTTCTCGCCTTGCGCCATTTTCTTGGGCTGACATCATCAGCTTTGACGTCATAAGCGTCGTTACGAAGAAATCGAACGTGTGATGTGCTGCCCGAAAATGCCCTCGGCGTTTGGTGGAGTTGTCTGCGATAATTTCCCCGGCTGATAAGGGATGCGATGGCGACGCCGTGCGTCAAAGCCTGTCGCTGGCAGGCATCAGCCCGTTATTCCGCCAAAGTCAAACCACAGAGCCGATATCTTGCGAGTTCCGGGCTTACAAGGACCGGAATCGGACCGAACGCATGTTTAATTGTTACCTGCCCCAATCCAGCGTTAAGCGATTTCGGAGTAATGGGCGATGGAAGGTTTGATCATTGTAACTTTTCGTTGCTACTGAATTTCTTTACTATAGTTTGAAGACGCGAAGCTTGGTGCGGGGAGGTTTTTCCGGTTGAACGAATGTAGTTTGAAGCAATCATCCGCCGGGAGCGGTTTGACATTGCGTTCGACCTTGATTGACCATGCGGCTACTCAGGCGGCGATGCAGAGTTGGGTCCAGATGGAATGCCTTCAATTGAGTCCGGGAAAGCGCCTGGGGCGGTTGGATAGCATTGACGACGGACGGCGACGAGTGGTGCGGGAATATCAAGAGGCGGCCGTTCAGAAAACAGGCGCAACGCCCGCCAATTTCTGCACATTGTCCTTTTGCACGATCGACCCGAATTTCCGGTTTTCTGAACATGGTTCGATCAATGCGGATACGATTTTTTTCCTGCCGGAGCGAACCGAGTTTGATCTTTTTGTTCCCGCCGGCGTGCAAACCACCTATGTAAGTTTCGACCAGCAAGATTTTCTGAATGTCGCGCGGGTGCTCAATCCAACCGAATGGGAAACGTTCCCGCGCGGCGTTAGGTCGCTTCATTGCAAGAAAAAAGCTTTCTTTCAAGATGCCGTGGAGGCATGCTTCAAGGCGGCGAAGGCCGTTGAAATGGCGATGGAATTCAAGAAAGATTTTGACGTCGCCGTTATTATTCGCAACCTTTTGCATCAGGCGATATCGCAAATCGTAACAACCACGCGGGATAACGCTCTGGGTGCGCCGGTGGCCGCACGGTTTCGCGCGATACGTATTTATCGTCAGGCCCGCGCCTTCATCGAAGACGCAATGGAGAGGGACGAGCTTCCAACGATCGCCGGGATTTGCGCTCAGGTCGGCGTGTGTGAGCGCACGCTTCAATACGTCTTTAGAGCGCATGTGGGAATGTCTCCAAGCGTTTATCTTCGTCTGTTGCGGCTTAATCGCGTGCGGGGAGCGCTGATGAACGCCTCCCCCAATGAGACGACGGTGACGACGACGGCGATGCGGCACGGCTTTTTGCATCTGGGTCGCTTTGCCCGGGACTACAAGCTTGTCTTTGACGAAACGCCTTCTCGGACGCTCGCTTCCTGAGCGAGCGGCATGTTTGCTGATGCAAAAAGAAGGGGGGAGCTTCTCAGTTTGCGGAAATGGGATAGCGTCACATGTTCCCTTACGTTAAGTTGTCGTTATCTCGTTGTTCGCAGTGGTGCTCTCGCACGGTCCGACAGCTTGACGGAGACTGGTTTCTAGCCGGACGGCTAGCGAATTAGAGGCTTACGGTAATGTCCTATGAGCGAGCGCGCGCGAACCCACCACATGGAACCTCAAGCACCGGTGGATATGGCCTTGGCTGGAGCGTTGTGACTTTTGATTGGGCCGAGGGGCGATTGATCACTCATAATGGCTCGAATTCCATGAATCTCGCTCGGATTGTCATAGATCCGGAGCAGGACCTCGCCGTTGTTGTGATGACGAATTTTCCAGGCCAGGCCGCCAATACGGCGACGGGCGCGGCCTTGCGACATCTTTTCACGGCATACGCTCAATAGTAGGCGGGCGAGTCAATGCGCCGCCGCGTAAATAGTCCCACAAAAAGGAAACCGATTATGTGTCAGGAAACTTCGAAATCCACTATTAGCCGCCGAGGCCTGTTTACCGGTGGTCTGGCCGTCACTATGGCCGCCGCCACCGCGTCTCAAGCCTTCGCGCAATCCACTGAGCAAGCGCCGACCACGCCTGATGAGGCGGTCAAGCGTTTGATGGATGGCAACGCTCGTTATGTGTCGAACACGGCTATCAATACGGACCATTCGCTCACTCGCTCCGTGCGCGCTAGCGGGCAACAGCCTTTCGCCGCCGTCGTCGCCTGCTCCGATTCGCGTGTCGTGCCGGAATTGATTTTTGATCAGGGACCAGGCGATCTTTTCGTTATCCGCGTCGCGGGTAACTTTATCAATGAGGATGGGTTGGCGAGCTTGGAGTTTGGCGCTGCGGTTCTTGGCGTCAAAACAATCGTTGTTTTGGGACACACTTCCTGCGGAGCGATCAACGCCACGATCTCCTCCATTCAGGACAACACGCTTCCTCCTGGACATTTGCCGCATCTTGTCAATGCGATCCGCCCGGCCGTTTATGATGTCATGGCTGATAATCCAAGCGATCTTTTGACTGCGGCCACTGTACAGAACGCTAAGCTTAACGCAGCGAAATCGGCTGCGTCGAATCCAATCCTGTCCGAGCTGCATACAGCTGGCAAGCTTAGCTCCGTCGCCGCCAATTATGACATCGCCACCGGAAAAGTGGAATTCTTTTAAAACGCGTTCGTCGCCGGGTTTCGCGGCGAAAATTGCTTTGATCGCGGCGATTTCAAATCGTCGCGATCAATCGTGAAATCTGCTTGTTATTGACCTGAGAAGATCATTCCGGCGTGGTGCAGCACGCCGTCAATGAAATCACCGTCAGCGGGGAACCCCGTGTCATCCCAATATTCGATGTGATCCCCGGTCACCTCATATCGGCCCTCATACGCCCTTTCGCGGGCGCCGCGCGCCTCTATGTACCGACCATTTGGCAGCAGCTCTTGGCAAATCTTCCATTCGCCATTGCGGCATTCCCAGCCCAGTTGCGAGCGAGCTTTGAAAGGGATAACAACCCTGTCGAAACGATCAATCACGCCGACAAATCCAAGCGTCGTTGAGGAAATCCGTTCGCCCAGCAATTCGCCGCGCCCTTCGGTTAGCGCATGAAGAACCGACTTGGCGTCGGCCTGAAGCCCTTCCCAATTTGCGCCATAGACCGACCGCCCCTGTGCGGGCGCAAGCGCCTGTCTCGGCCGCTGCAGGAAAAACGAAGATTAGCGCGAAAACGCACGCCATAAGAAACATAGAATTATTCATGCTTGATGTCTGTATGGTGGGGGCGCTCAGTGAGGGGAAGAAGTCGGCCGAATAGTTATTTCCGTAGTGTCCACGCTGTCCGGCGCTTCGATAAGTTGACGAACCGCCCGCGCGACATCCGCCGGTTGGAGAGCAATTTTGCGATATTCATTGATAAATTTGGCCGTAGCCTCGTCGGTGATCGTGTTGGCCAGTTCGCTTTCCACCACGCCTGGGTTCACGGTGGTGACCCGAATGACGTCGCTCTCCTGACGCAGGCCGTCTGAAATGGCGCGCACTGCGAATTTTGTCGCGCAATAGACCGCAGCCGTCGGCGCAACCTGAAGCGCGCCGATAGAGGCGATATTGATGATTTGTCCGCCGCCCTGTTTTTCCATCACGGGAAGAACGGCGCCGATTCCCCAAAGAACGCCCTTGATATTGACGTCCACCATGGCTTCCCATTCATCGAGTTTGAGCGCGGAAAGCGGAGAAAGCGGCATGACGCCCGCGTTGTTGATCAGGACGTCGATTCGCCCCCAAAGTTCAAGCGCCGCGCCAATGAAAGATGAGACGGAGACGCGGTCGGTGACGTCCAGCTCCCCGATTTCGGCGACGCCGCCGGACGCCCGAATTTCATCGGCTAAAGCCTGCAATCGCTCTATGCGGCGGGCGCCGAGATAAACACGGGCGCCGGACGCGGCGAGCTCGCGGGCGAGACCGGCGCCAATGCCGCTTGAGGCTCCGGTAATCAAAATTACTTTTTCCATGAGAAGACCCCTGACTTTGTTTTTCGAAGGTGGGATCAAGCTAGACAAGTCGAGATGGTTAGAATATCTCTTCATTCTTAACCAAGCTGGTTAGTAGGGCTTTACAATTATGGATCTCAATCTGCTCAAAATATTTCTTGCGGTGGCGGATGAAACGAATTTCCGCGCCGCGTCCGAGCGTCTTGGCGTGACGCGCTCGGCCGTCAGTCAGGGAATACGAAAGCTGGAGGACCAGTGCGGCGTGGCGCTGTGCAACCGCACAACGCGCAGCGTGAACCTCACCGAAGCTGGAGAACGTTTGCTAGCGGGGATACAACGTCCGTTCCACGACGTTGAAACGGCGCTGGAAAGCGTTGCGAGCGAGACCGCGCCCTCCGGGTTTTTGCGTATCGCCGTAACGTCAATCGCGGAACGGTTTCTGTCAGGGCCGCTGATTGCGTCATTCGCCGCCGCCTATCCGGATATTACGATCAGCATAACCGTCACCGACGAGGAGTTCGATATTGTCGCGGAAGGTTTCGACGCAGGCGTGCGTCTGGGTGAAGTCATCGAGCAGGATATGATTGCAGTGCCCGTCACGGGAAATGAAAGGGAGGCGGTGGTCGCCGCTCCTGATTATCTGGAGCGGCGCGGCGCGCCAAAACATCCCAGCGAGCTGATCAATCATCGCTGCATCGGATGGCGCCCTTCCCCGAGCGCTGCGCCTTACCGCTGGGAGTTCGCAGAGAATGGCGAGGATTTTGACGTGGCGGTGGAGCCGCAAATCACCACGAACGATTTGTTGCTCATGGTTCGAACCGCCCTTGCCGGAGGGGGCGTCACTTTCGTCACCGAAGCGACGGTAAGACCCTACATCGAACGTGGGCGGTTGGTGTCTCTGCTTGAAGACTACCTTCCGCCCTTTCCCGGGTTCTATTTGTACTTTCCGAACCGGAGAAACATGGCGCCGAAATTACGCGCGCTTGTCGATCACGTTAAATCATTTCCAGCCTTGGCGAAACGCGCCGGATAAACAGGATCTGACCAAGAAATTTCTTGTTTCGTAGAAGCCTCTGTGAGCGCCAAAGATGTTGGCGCGCGTTAAACACTTTGCGACGCATTCCCCAATGTCGGTCAGTGACCCGTGGTTCGCCGCCTTAAGGGATGCAGCGGCTTTTCAACCCAGCGATAGATGAGAGCGGCGTAGCCGATTGATAGCGTCAGGGCGAGAACGATGAGCAGGGGCGAGGCGGGCGCGGCGACGCCGTTAAAGACAAGCGCTTTGATGATGACGAAATGAATGAGGTAAATGGTGAAGGACCATTGGCCTATTCTGCGTATGGGCGTCCAGTTGAGGGGGCGAAAGATGAAATCTTTAGGCCGGGTGACGGCGTAGTGGAAAAAGGGCGCCAACGCCAAACCTTGCAGAGTGTAGCGCAGGGTGGAGCGGAAGGTTTCGTCGCGAATGAGAAGACTGGCCAATAGTCCCGCGCCGGCCAGAGCCATGATCGCGTAGCGCGCTGGCGCCCCTTCGGGGAACAGGCGCCGCGCCGCGCCTCTCCATTGTAAAAAAGCAAGCAGACAGCCGAAGAGCATGCTGTCGAGCCGGGTGTGGGTGGAGATATAGATTTCCCATTCATTCGCCCCGAAACCGCACCACCTCGCGGCGCGCCACACCAGCGCCAGCGCCAGCAATCCGATCAAGAACTTTATGGCGCGCGGCGACTGGCTCAGGCAGATGAAGAGAGTGGGCCAAAGCAAGTAAAAGTGCTCCTCCACCGCCAGCGACCATAATATGCCTAGTCCGTCGACGGTCTGGGGGGCGGCGGCGTAGAGGCTGTAATAGTTATAATAGAAGAAAATTTGACTCAGGAGCGTGTCAAGATTGAAGCCGCCTTGGGCTAGGCCAAGCGCCAGCAGGGCGTAACTCACCGCCAGCGTCGCCGCCAGCGGCGGGCCAAGACGTAACACGCGGCGCAGATAAAACGCCGGCTGGGCGATGACGCCATATCGGTCATATTCCCGCGTAAGCAGCATGGTGATGAGATAGCCCGATAGAAAAAAGAACACCGTGACGCCAAAGCCGCCGGGAATGATATGTCCAAAACCCACATGGGAGGCGAAGACGATCAGGATCGATAGGGCCCTGATTCCGTCCAGAGACGGGATGTGAAATTTTTCATGCATGCGGGGGTGTCTTTTCGCGTGAAAGGATGAGGCGCCGCGAAGGGCGTTGGCGGGCGAAGAAACGCCCGCCAAGCTGGGTTAGCGCATTATATTGCTGCGCGCCAGATCAATGACTTCTCCGCCGCGTCCATCCATCACCGCCTTCATCATATAGAGGCTGAAGCCTTTGGCTTGCTCCAACTCGATCTTGGGGGGCATGGAGAGTTCGAAGCGATTGGTGACAGCGTCGAGCAGGGCCGGCCCCTTGTGTTCGAGCACGGAGCGCATGCCCGCCTCCAGTTCGTCAGGGGTTTGCGCCCGCACGCCATGAATGCCCATGGCCCGGGCCATGGCGGCGAAGTCGGGGTTTTTCAAATCAACCCCTGTCTCCAGCATGCCATAGGCCTTCATCTCCATTTCGACAAAGCCCAAGGTTCCATTGTTGAAGACAATGACCTTCACCGGCAATCCTTGCTGACTGAGGGTGATGAAATCTCCCATCATCATGGTGAAGCCGCCGTCGCCGGAGAGGGAGATGATCTGACGATCGGGGAAGGCTGATTGCGCGCCGATGGCCTGGGGCAGAGCGTTGGCCATGGAGCCATGGGCGAGGGAGCCGATCAGGCGGCGTTTGCCGTTCATCTTCAGATAGCGCGCCGCCCAGATGGTGGGGGTGCCCACGTCAAAGGTGAAGACGGCGTCGTCGCTGGCCAGTTCGCTGGCGAGGCGCGCCACATGTTGGGGATGGATGACCTCGCTTTTGGGGGAGGGGATGGCGAGGTCGTCAAGACCTTTGCGCGCTTTCTTGTAGCGCTCAAGGGAGTGGTCTAGATGCTTGCGGTCAGTCTTGACTTCGAGCTTGGGTAAAAGGGCGGCGATGGCGGCGCTGGCGTGGGCGACGACGCCGAGCTCAAGCGGGCAGCGCCGCCCCAGATTTTCCGCCCGCACGTCGATTTGGGCGATTTTCGCGTTTTTGGGGTAGAATTGGCGGTAGGGGAAGTCCGTGCCGATCATCAGCAACGCGTCGCAATCCATCATTGCGTGATAGCCGGAGGAAAAGCCTATGAGTCCGGTCATGCCCACGTCATAGGGGTTGTCATATTCCACGTATTCTTTGCCGCCGAGGGCGTGCACAATGGGCGCTTTCAACGTTTCGGCCAGCGCCAGCAACTCCTTGTGAGCGCCTTGGCAGCCGCGGCCGCAGAAAAGCGTCACTTTGCCGGCGTCGTTGAGAAGCGCGGCCAATGCGTCCACGTCTTTAGGGGAGGGGGTGATAATGGGTTGGGAGGGAAGGAGCCCGGAGATGGCGCTTGGTTTGCGCTCGGGGGCGGGCAGCAGGGACACGTCGCCGGGGATCACCACCACCGCGACGCCGCGTTTGCTGATCGCCGCGCGGATGGCGGTCTCAAGCACATGGGGCAATTGCGCCGGGTTGGAGATCATCTCGCAATAGTGGCTGCATTCGCGAAACAGATCTTGCGGATGCGTTTCCTGAAAGTAGTTGGAGCCGATTTCCGAGCTGGGAATATGGCTGGCGATGGCGAGCACGGGAACGCGCGAGCGGTGAGCGTCGAAAAGCCCATTGATCAAATGCAGGTTTCCCGGTCCGCAAGAACCGGCGCAAACAGCCAATTCTCCCGTAAGATGGGCCTGCGCGCCGGCGGCGAAAGCCGCGGCCTCCTCGTGGCGCGTATGGACCCAGTCAATGGAGCCGCGTTTGCGGACTGAATCCAAAATCCCGTTGAGGCTGTCGCCGACGACGCCATAAGCGCGGGTGACGCCGGCGCGTTCTAGGGTTTCGACGACGAGATCAGCGACATTGGTGACTTTCATTTGATTATCCTTAACCGAAGCGCGTTGTGAAACGAGGCGTGTGAAGAGGGTTTGGCCGGTATTGATTTAAGAGGAACATGAACTCTTGTTTCAAGGGGGCTTGAAGAAAGCCATGAGAGACGCTTGCGAATTCGATGTTCTCCCAGATTATGAGAGGGGTCAAATTGATCATTGCTGGTTGAGGTTACAGAAAAATTACTACTTTGCGCGTCGTTTCTGGGGTGAGGCGCGGTTCATGAGATGACGTGAGTTGTCATGGAGCGTCATGATGGACGCGGCCAGAAGGGAGTGAGAAGCGCTGGCGCAGGGCTGTTATTTAGCGCGTGCGCATTGGGGGCTTGGGCGTTTGAGACGGTTGTTTTGTTTTGTGGCTAATGAGGCTTTCTTTGTTTTCAACAGGG
>JBLXBZ010000016.1:0-34907 GCA_048265185.1 Stappiaceae bacterium
TGACCGTTTCATTGCCTGTCTCCTTCGTTGAGGAACAGGCTAACCCAAAATCGGGAACATCTCAGGGGAGCACGTCAAGGCGCTTGAGCGTCATACCGCCAACTACAAAACACTTGAGAGCGGGTTTGACGTGCTTCAAAAAAATGCAGCTAACGCTCAGCAAACCTTTAACGCAGAACTGGCAAGGGCGCTTGACGCTGTAAATGCGCAGGTTACAGCAACGATTACAAAGCACGCTGAGCTCATAGATAGCAATTCGCAGGCTGCGCGGAAGTCGATCGATGAAGCTTGGACTAAAACTCACGAGCACATCGATAGCCAATTCAAGACCCTTGATAGTGAGATGCAGAAAGAGCTCGAGCGGGTAATTCAAACGCTCGGTCAGAAGCTTGGCGCTCTTTCTGAGAAATTCGTCAGTGATTACCAGCCGCTGACTGACAAGCTCCGCAAGGTTGTTCAGATGGCCGGAAACGTCTGACTATGAATGACTTCTTTGGATCACCCCAATCTCACGGTGAGAGTGAATGGATTTCCGTATCAGACCTGATGGCGGGTCTGATGGTGATTTTTCTATTTATCGCAATCGTCTACATCCGGCCCTTGATTGATGAAAAAGAACGGGCTGTTAAAGACAAAGAAGAGCTCGCAGCCGTTCAGCAGACAATCAAGGAAATCGTTGTCGCCTGGAGCGAGTCTGAAGTTAAAATCTATGAAGAGCTGAAGAAAGAATTTGAAACCGATCTCGATCGCTGGAATGCAGAGCTGGAAAAAGAGACACTTACGGTTCGCTTTCGAGCTCCTGAAGTTCTATTCGATTTAAATAGAGCTGATCTGAAGCCTGAATTCCAAATCATTCTTGCTGACTTTTTTCCACGCTATTTACGCGTGCTTCAAAAATTTGAAAGCAACATAGATGAGGTCCGTATTGAGGGACATACCTCCTCCGAGTGGAACGCCACTGTTTCTCCAATGCAAGCCTATTTTAAGAACATGGAGCTCTCGCAAGCCCGAACCAGAGCGGTGCTGGAATACTCCCTCCAGCTGCCTGAGGTGAAGTCATTCCGGCACTGGGCCATGAAGCACGTGACTGCAAATGGAGAATCCTCAAGCCGTATTATCGTTGATGCGGACGGAGCCGAAGATCCTGAAGCTTCAAGGCGAGTTGAATTCAGTATCCGGACCAACACAAAAGAGGAAATTGTCAAAGTGGTGGAGACTGTGCAATGAGGTTGAATATTGATTTTGGCAGTCTCGACACATTGTTGCAGCGCATGGGCGCGAAAGAGGTAAACTGGGACATATCCGGAACAAAGCTTCCTGAGAGGCAGGCTTTGAGGGCTCAACTGGCGGGCGGCAAGGAAATTAAGCTGGACGAGGTTGCTAATCTTGGGGGGCTTCTCGCCTTCAATGGAGAGCAAGTTCTGCTCTATATTAAAGACACACGCGTCAGCAAAGAAAAACTTCTAAATAAGCCGGAAGACTACAGTAAATTTCATTTCGCTGAATGCAAAACTATCAAAGATATGCGTCGCGGGAAGAGGTTTTCCCGCTACCATGTAACGCAACGCTTTGACGGGAAGTTTAATTGCACTTGGTTTAATGAAGACACTCGTGAGAGTGGAGATATTCTGGCGGAATTAAAGGTATGCATGAATTGCCTGAAGCTTCTTAACTGGGAAGGGTACACGGAAACGAAAACAAAAGCCGAGAAGACTGAAATCAGGGACAGTTTTGACATTCCATATTTCCTACGACTCTACGAAACTGTTTTCTACTCGAAGCCGAGTTCGAATGAGTTCACACCTGTTCGCTCGACATATGTAGCGGACTGGCGTCAGAAATCTGAAAACTACCGATCTTCCCAACGTTGGCGCTGTGAAGAGTGTGGCGTCAACTTGTCCAATCATAAAAAGCTATTGCATACCCATCATATTGACGGATGCTTGGCGAACAACTCCTTCGCCAACCTGAAGGCGCTCTGCGTATTGTGCCACGCGGCTCAACCATTTCATGGACATATGGGGGTTAACGCCTCTGAGAAAGCCGTAATCGAAGCGCTTCGATTGAAATAGACTGCCCAGAAGGTAATTTCTCGCGCCCATGCATAGCTTCCCTAGGCTGATGGCGCAGGGGGAGGGAAGGGAGAGCTATAACGGTCAGGCCGCAAGCGGGATGACAGTGAATAGTGGGGAGATGGGGCCAGTTTCAGGTGGATTGGGTATACCTTCTGAGTGCTGCCCGAATGATACCTATATGTTGGCTCGAGTGTTTAGCAGAGTTGGCAAGCCTCCCCAGCCATCTGTTTTGAAATGTTATTTGTGGCGCCTGGGGTTAATTCGAACCACCGACACGAGGATTCTCAAGTCTCAATCTACAGCCGACTACGATCATGAATACTACCTAGTGGTACTCACGCCATATTTGATTTGCGGCATGCAGATGCCCACCGTTTAATCGTATTTATATTCTAGGGAGATAATGGTGCCCGGAGGCGGATTCGAACCACCGACACGCGGATTTTCAATCCGCTGCTCTACCAACTGAGCTATCCGGGCATTTCAAGAACCATGAGGGTTCTTGCTTGGCTACTCAAACAATCAATCATCTTGTGATTAATGAGTGTTTGCGTTGCGCCGTCTTCACGTCAACGTCGTGAAGTGGCGTTCTTATAGGAGCTGAAACGCATGTTGTCCAGCGCAGGCGTGAAAGTTTTCAACAGCTCGTTTGAGCGTTTTGCGCGGCAAGGAGAAGTTTTGAGGAGTACAGGCGTTTTAAGCCGTCAAATAAAGGACGGTGAAGGACGTTCCGATGGGCGTTTGCGAGCGTCCATCGGAATAATTTCAATTTGCGGGGCGAATTTTCCCGATCATGAGGATTCTCAGATTCGCTTATTTTAATTCGCGAATGCGCTCATCAACATAAGGCGTGTAATTTCCGCCTTTTTGGGCGATGTACTCCGCAACGACGTTTTCGAGGTTGGGGCCATAGTCATAGGCGTCCACGCCGTTGGTTTCGAAGATGGAATATCCATCGCCGCCGCCGCGCATGTAATTATTGGTGACGACGCCATACATGCGCTCTTCGTCCAGTGGCGACCATTCGCCGTTTTCAAGAACGTCAACGCTGATGACGCGGCCCTTGTTGGGTTCTTTCGCGCGGCTCCAAGTGTAGCGCATGCCGGCCACTTGGGGGAAACGGCCAGCGCCTTCCTCCACTTTCGACAGGCCGTTCTCCAACGCGGCGACGATATCTGCGCCCTTGAGTTTGAACGTGGCGAGCGTGTTCTGGAAAGGCAGGACGGAAAGCACGTCGCCCATGGTTATCTCGCCCTCTTGAATGGAGGCGCGCAGACCGCCGCCATTTTGGATGGCGATTTGAACTCCCTGATCCTTCACCCGATCAAGCATGGCGTCGGCCACAAGGACGCCCATGCCGCAGGCTTGCATGCGGCATATGTCACGCGAGCCTTCTATGACGGCATCGGTCTGGCCTACCTTTTGGGCTTTAAGCTCTTCCAGAGGCTTGGCAAGCTCTTTGACGCGCGCGGCCACGGCGCTGTCGGGGGTGACGGACGCGTCGAGGAGAATTGGCTCTCCCACAGCTGAAATCACATTGCCGTCGTCATCCCAGATGATTTCAATTTCGCCGACATATTTTCCATAGGCATAGGCCTGAACGATAGGAACCTGTTTTCCCGCCGGGTTCTGAACCAGCACCGGGTAGGGGCCTGCGGCCTTATCGTTGTTGTTGGACAAAAGCGTATGCGAATGACCGCCAACGATCACGTCAACGCCGGGAACTTGCGCCGCGATTTCAAGGTCGCGCGGCAATCCCATATGGGTCAGCAGGATAATCTTGTTTATTCCCCCGGCCTCAAGACCTTCGACCGCGCCTTTAAGGTAATCCTCCGCCTGAATGAAGCGGATGTTTTCTCCCGGGGAGGAGGTTTCGCCGGTGTCTTCCGCCAAAACGGAGATTACGCCGATTTTTTCTCCGCCTACTTCAAGAACAATGAGGCCGGGAATTTTTTTCTTCAGCGCCGCTTCGTTCTCAAGAACGATATTGCCGGATAAAACCGGAAACTTCGCAAGCTCAAGGAATTTCGCCAAGCCTTCCGGACCGTCGTCGAATTCGTGGTTGCCAACAGCCATGGCGTCTACGCCGAGCAGATTCAAAAATTCCGCGGCCACCTCGCCTTTATAGGTCGTATAAAACAGGGAGCCTTGAAACTGGTCGCCAGCGTCGAGCGTCAGCGTATTCTTGCCAGCGGCGTTTAGCGCTTCGCGCCGTTCGTCGATTTTGGATTTGATCCGCGCAATTCCGCCAAAACACTTGCCTTCTGCGTCATCGTCGGGCGCGCAAGTGCTGTCGTATTTGTTGATAGGCTCAATGCGTGAATGAAGATCGTTGATATGCAGGATCGTCAAACCAAAATCGGCTGCGGCCACTGATGGCAAAGCCACCATCATCGTAATCGCGCATACGCCGCTCAATAAACGCTTCATATTGAACTCCCCTAATATCGTTCCTTGAGAGTTCAGCTGTCTCGTCTGTGAAACGCCCCAAGGAAGGTCTTTTGCTGTCCAGACATTTATATTTGAACGTCATAAGCCGTCGCATTTAGCACTAAAGCAACTAAATGACGGTTTCACAAGAATAACAGGGTTTTTAATCTCAGAAGGAAATCGGATGACAAGATGAAATCAGCGCGCTGGGGCGTTCTCTGTCAGGGGCGTTCTCTGTCAGGGGCGTTCATGGCTTCTTCCAGAGCTTCCTCAAGCTGAACGACGTCATCGGGCTCCATTTCAACTTGGGGCACGGCGTAGGCGCCAGAAAGCCAGCGGTTCAGGTCAACGGCCTTGCAGCGGGGCGAGCAAAAAGGACGGCTGTCCTGTTGAGCGACTTTTCCACAAATCGGACAAAACCGATTGGCGGCTGACTTTTCGCCAGACTGCCTAGTCGTCTTTGTCATTGAGCCGGCTCCGTGGTTTCGAGACGAACTTGCTTCATTCTTGGGATGGGTCATTGGCGTGATGCGTGGAATTGGCGCGATGCGTCACATTTGTTGGATCTGACCAGCCGGATTTGACGGGATAGCCGAGCCCTTCAAGAAGGTGCGCGGTTTCCAGTAGCGGCAATCCAACGACATTGGGATAAGAGCCCGCAAGCTTGACGACCAATGATCCGGCAAGCCCTTGAATGGCGTATCCACCCGCTTTGCCGCGCCATTCGCCAGACGCCAGATAACTTTTGAAATCCTGGCTTGATAGCTTTTTGAAACGTACGCGGGTTTCCACTAACCGGGTTTTGACAACCCCGTCCGGCGTATTGACGCATACGCCCGTGTAGACCCGATGCGCGCGCCCTGAAAGCAGTTGCAGGCAGGCCCCCGCCTGATCATAGCTTTCCGCCTTGGGAAGAATGCGCCGTCCGACGGCGACCACTGTATCCGCGGCAAGAACGAGGCCGTCGGCATATGCGTCGCTGCGCTCCACCGCGCGGCGCACGACCTCCGCCTTGGTTTTTGATAACCGAACGGCGAGAGCGCGCGGGGTTTCGCCTTTTTCCGGGGTTTCATCAATATCTGCAGGAAGCAAATAGTCCGGATCGATGCCGATTTGATTCAGCAGCGCCAGCCGGCGGGGAGAGCCGGAGGCGAGAATCAATTTCGGTTTGTCAGTCATTGAATGCGCACCATCATGAGCATATCGTAGCAACTCCTCGCTACGAGCGCGTTATTTATTTGAACCGATAGGTTATCCGGCCCTTGGTGAGATCGTAAGGCGTCATCTCAACCAGAACGCGGTCGCCCGCAAGTACGCGAATGCGGTTTTTACGCATACGACCCGCCGTATGAGCAATGATTTCATGTTCATTTTCCAGTTTTACCCGGAATGTCGCATTGGGGAGAAGTTCGGTGACAACGCCCGGAAATTCAAGTATTTCTTCCTTAGCCATATGGATTCCTAGTCTGATGGTTCATATCGTGTAGTTGAGCGTGGCGGCGAACCTAATGGATTGCGCGTAAAAAAGAAACACGCATGATGCAAGGTTATGGGCCAGTTCTCTGGAACGGGGTCATATCAGCCACTAGGGGCTGAGGTCCAGAGAAATCGCTTCTTTATTCTCAGCATGAGCTGATCCCGGACGCTTCGGTAGCTGTCAAGTATTTGTTCGCGCGAGCCAGAAGCGAGAGTTGGGTCGGGCGTTGGCCAATATTCTACGTCGACCGATTCCGTGCGGGTCATCTCCAAGGCTTTGTGGTGGGCTTCTGGCGCAAGGGTGATCACTAGGTCAAAGCCTGACTCCTCCAGCCCTTCAAATGTTTTTGGTCTATGTCCCGTCGCGTCAAGGCCCAGTTCAGCCATTACGGCGTCAACAAACGGGTCGCGGTCGCCGCTGCGCACCCCGCAAGAGCGTACATATATGCGGTTGGGAAACAGGCTGCGCGTTATTATGGCGGCCATGGGCGAGCGAATCGCGTTCATGCCGCAAGCGAATAACACCGCGCTTGGCGGCGCGCCGGCATGAGCGCCAGATCGCGTCATGGACCTCAACCCTTCCAGTGAAGGGCGCAAACCAACGTGAAAAGGCGCCGCGCCGTCACGTGGTTTATCCGGATTTTGCCCTCAAGCCGGGACCGTAAAATCTGTGATCCTTCGTCGTGCAAACCGCGCCGGCCCATGTCGATCGCTTCGATCTGGCGCGGAGTGGCGCGGCGAATCGCCTCATAATAGCTCTCGCAAATGAGAAAATAGTCCTTGATGACCTTACGCAGCGGCGTGAGCGAAAGAACATGGGTTATGATGGGAGAGGCGTCTTCAGCCTGAATGTTCAGGATCAAGCGCTTTTCCACGAGAGAGAGAATCAGCCGGTACGGACCATTGTCGTCATTTTCCGGCATGAACTCATTGTCGGCGAGAAGGTCATATATTGCGACCTCGCGCTCGTGATCTATGTCAGGCGATGAGCGGCTGATCGAGGATTGGTCCAGCTCGACAGCGATTAATCTGCATTTTGGGCGTGTATTCGGCTCAAGCTCTTGCAAAGCTTCGCCCCCTTGCGTCAGCTTTTATTCCACGTATCCCAGTAGAAGCCCAGTTCACTTCGCGCGGCAAGAAAAAAGCTGTTTTACGGAAATTACAGATTCAGCCGAACGCCAATTGAACGGGCATGGGCTTCCAGATTTTCCGCGTCGGCCAGCGTCATGGCCGCGGGACCAAGAATGCGCAAGTTGTCCGCGTCGCACTTCAGGAGCGAGGTGCGTTTGACGAAATCCAGAACCCCAAGGCCGGAGGAAAAGCGCGCGGAGCGCGCGGTGGGCAGAACGTGGTTCGAACCGCCAATATAGTCGCCAATCGCTTCGGGAGTGTGACGGCCAATGAAAACCGCTCCGGCGTTGCGAACCTTCTGCAGCAAGGCTTCGGGATCTTCCACCGCCAGCTCAAGATGTTCAGGCGCGATGCGATTGGCCAGAGGCATGGCTTCTTCGAGGTCGTTCACGATGATGATTGCGCCAAAGTCGCGCCAGCTCGCGGTTGCGATTTCCGCGCGTGGAAGGGTTTTAAGCTGATTTTCAACCGCCTGCTCGACGTCGCGGCCTAGGGCGGCGTCATCGGTGATGAGTATGGATTGTGAGCTGGCGTCATGCTCGGCCTGAGCAAGCAAGTCGGCCGCCAGCCAGTCAGGATTGTTGTCGGCGTCGGCTATGACCAATACTTCGGAGGGACCGGCGATCATATCAATGCCGACCGTTCCGAACACCCGGCGTTTGGCCGCGGCGACAAAGGCGTTTCCGGGGCCGACGATTTTGGACACGGGGGGGATTGTCTGCGTTCCATAGGCGAGAGCGGCGACGGCTTGCGCGCCGCCAATGCGGTAGATCTCAGACACGCCCGCCAAATGCGCCGCCACTAGAACAAGAGGGTTGAGCACGCCGTCCGGGCTTGGAACCACCATGACGACCCGCTCTACGCCTGCGACTTTGGCGGGAACGGCGTTCATAAGAACGGAGGAGGGGTAATTGGCGGTGCCGCCCGGAACATATAGCCCCACCGCTTCAACCGCGGTCCAGATGGAGCCCAGTTCGACGCCTATTGGGTCCGTATAGCGTTCGCTCTTTGGTAATTGACGGGAATGGTGCGCGCGAATTCTGTCGCGGGCGAGCGTCAGCGCGGCCAAGGTTTCGGCGCTTGCCTGCGCGACGGCCTTGTCAATCTCCGCAGCGCTGACGCGCAGCTCGTCCATTGTGGAGACGTCGAGGCGGTCGAAGCGGCGGGTATAGTCCAGAACAGCCGCGTCGCCGCGTGCGCGCACGTCCTCCAGAATATCTCGCGCGACGTCATCGACGTCTTTTGATGCTTCCCTTTTACCCGTCAGTAAATTGTTGAAGGCGTCGGCGAAATCTGCAGTTTTGGTTGATAGCCGTAAAACCACGCGGGTCATCTCCTAGCGGGAGGGGCGGGAAAACCCTGGCGCACCTCGAAATGGAATATTGTTGCGTCGGGCGCTGGGACGCCCGGATATTACGATTTTAATTTTTCCGACATGCGTTCATAGGGCGTCAAGGTCATGGGAAGGCAAGTGATCCGTCGCCCAAGCGGCGCCTAGATCCGCGAGCTGGCATTCAATGCACTCCACCTGAACGGCAAGGGCTCCGCCGCCGGAAAAATGCAAAGTGATGGTTCCCGAGGGCGCGTCGTCTGGCGTGAATTCGAGGGCGAGAAGCGACAAGATTTTGTCGCTCTTTTCGGGCTGCAAACCAAATGACTTTACGGATGTGACGCGTGAGAAAGACAGAGCGGCGCGGCGGCGCTCCAGCGACGCTTTTTTGAAAAAGCGCTTCAGGCCGCGGGGCGACGGTTTATCCCACGCGAAGCGGTTCATGGCCAGCGCCAGCAGCTTTTCTTTTGGCAGGAAGGTAATGTCCGCGACCTTGAGGACGGCGTCTTGCACCTGAGATGAAACCACCTGAAGGTCTTCAACGTCAAGCGCGACAATTTTTAGTTGTGACATAACGCATCCATTTTCGAGCATCTTCAAGCGCAGATCAGAGAATAGCCTATTCCGAAATGCGTTCAATTATTGCGCCGCAACGCGATAGTTTTTCTTCGAGGCGTTCGAAGCCGCGGTCCAGATGGTACACTCTGTTCACCGTCGTCTCCCCTTCCGCGGCGAGGCCGGCGATGACGAGCGAGACCGAAGCGCGTAAGTCCGTCGCCATGACAGGAGCCCCATGGAGGGTCTCCACGCCTTCGACTATCGCCTCGCGCCCGTCAATGCGAATGCGCGCTCCCAATCGCGCGAGTTCCTGAACATGCATGAAGCGATTTTCGAAAATTGTCTCGCGAATGCGGCTGGAACCTTTCGCCCGGGTCATGAGCGCCATGAATTGCGCCTGTAGATCCGTGGGGAAGCCGGGATATGGTTCGGTGGTCATATCGACCGGAGAGATTCCGTCGCCGTTGCGACGAACGCGCAAGCCGCTTCCCGTGTCCGTGATTTCAGCCCCTGTCTGGCGTAGAATGTCCAAAGCGCTGTCGAGCAGGTCCGCGCGCGCGCCTTCCAAAACCACGTCGCCGCCGGTCATGGCTACGGCCATGGCGTAAGTGCCTGTTTCAATGCGATCCGGGATGACGGGATGGCGGTGAGCGCCCAGACGCTCCACCCCTTGAATGTGAATTGTTTTGGTTCCTGCACCCTCGACTTTCGCGCCCATGCCGATGAGACAATTGGCCAGATCCGTGATTTCCGGTTCGCAGGCCGCGTTTTCAATCACCGTTTCTCCGCGCGCCAATGTCGCCGCCATCAGCACTGTGTGGGTCGCGCCGACGGAAACTTTCGGGAAATTTACTCGATTGCCTATCAGGCCGCCTTTGGGCGCTTTGACGATGACGTAGCCCTGATCGATTTCTACGTCCGCGCCTAGGGCCTCAAGACCGGTGATGAAAAAATCGACGGGACGCGTGCCGATGGCGCAGCCGCCGGGCAGAGAGACCCGGGCCACGCCCATGCGCGCAAGCAGGGGGCCGACGACCCAGAAGCTCGCGCGCATTTTGGACACAAGCTCATAGGGCGCCGTGGTGTCGACGATGTTTTTCGCGCTTAAATGCACCGTTTGCCCCGTCATGGGATCTTGGCCGGGCCGTTTGCCGTCAACCGAATAGTCAACGCCGTGATTGGTGAGAATTTGCGTAAGCTGGGCGACGTCGCGCAAACGCGGGACATTCTCCAGCGTTAATGTCTGATCGGACAGCAATGAGGAGATCATTAATGGAAGGGCTGCGTTTTTCGCGCCCGAGATGGGCAGGGAGCCGTTTAGTCGCCGCCCGCCGATGATTTTAATCTTGTCCATGAATGATCTTTCCGAAGTCGTGACTGATGTCCGTTCCCACGCCGGACAGAAGGCCTCGTCTAGCATTTGAGGCTATGGGGAGGCAAGTTTGGCGGGGGCTTTGAAGAATATTTATAAGAGGTGTCATTTTTCGGGTGAAAAAATGCCGATTTTATGATGCGGAAGGGCCGTTTTTGTCGGGCGTTGCATCTTGCTGAGTTTTTTGCGCCGCCTTGCGTTTCTTCAAATTGATGCGCAAAGCCTCCGCGAGGCGTTTTTCGCGCTCCTGTTCTTTCTTCAGCTGTTCTTTCTTTTTTTGGTCGTTCATCGTGTTGACGCTCACTTGGTTCGGATCGTGCCATGGGGCGGGGCGTCGCCTCCGGTTCTGGCGTCGCAGGTCTGCCGTGATAATTGGTGAACGCGCATGTTGTCAAAACACTCACGCGCGGCGCTGGAGAAATAATGATTTCAATAAATCTCATATGTATTGGGCGCATTCAATAATTGTTCAGATAAGCGTATTTGTGATGTTGGCAATCAATGGTTGAATTTTTCTTACCATATGCTTTTATTTGTTTTGCATGACTTAGGTTTTTGCGTCGCTCAGACTAGAGGGGGTGAGTGAAGATGACTAAATTCGTGACATACAAACCTTATAACATGGCGACGACCTCGCTTTTAAGCGGGCAGGTCGTCGCTGCGACGTCTTCTGAACTTCTTCTGGTTAATGGCGAAAAGGCCGCTTATTTCTACGGCCATGGGGTGAACTATTTGGCGAATGGAGCCATCACTTCTGGAACAGTGGTGGGCTACGCCGAATATTGGGATGGGGAGCTTGTGGGCGCCGTCACCGGCGGCGAAATGCCCGCGGTCAACGTGGCGCGCTATATTGTCACCAATGACGCGTGGGGGGTGTATAATGAGCTGTTGTCTGGAGACGACGAGCTTTACGGGTCCAATTTTGACGACGCTCTCTATGGTTTTGCGGGCGATGATTTTTTCTGGGGAGGAGGCGGGCGCAATCTGCTGGATGGCGGCGCTGGTCTGGACGTGGTTTCATATGACGGCGCGCGAGCCGATTACGACGTTTCAAATGATGCTGGCTTGTGGGTGGTGAGCAAGCATGGCGGCGGGCGAGTTGACGCCTTGAGCAATATGGAGCGCTTGAGCTTCGCAGATGGCGACGTCTATATCGATAATGATTCCGCGCAGGTTTATCGTTTGTATCAAGCGGCCTTCGCCCGAACGCCAGACGCGGAAGGTCTGCGCCATAATATTGCTCTGGTTGATCAGGGAATGAGCTTGGAGCAGATGTCGAACGCATTCGTCGCCTCGGCGGAATTCGCTCAGCTATATGGGGAACAAATTGGCGACAAGACGTTTATCGAGACGCTTTATAATAACATTCTCGGCCGGGAGGGCGAGGCGCAAGGGGTAAACGGCTGGTTAGCCCTTTTGGTTAGCGGCGAGCAGACGCGGGCGCAGGTGTTGCAAGGGTTTTCCGAAAGCCCGGAGAATATCAATCTCGTGGCGACGCAGATCGAGGGGGGGATATTTCTGGAGGGCTAACACGCGGGGTTGGTGATCATTTCCATGCGTTTGTCGATTTTATTGAGGTAAGTCTGGAGTTTGTCGGCGTCTGTCGTCAGAGTAAGGGTTTCGCTGCGCTTGATCCGTCTATAAAGATCATAAACGCTTATGGTTCTTATGGCGCGTCACAAATTGGCGACGTTACTCGAAAGATTTTTTATGCCGAAAAGACATATTCTTTTTCTGCATGGTTATGACCTGCGCGGGGCAAAGCATTATCACGCCATGATGGAAAGAGAATTGGCTCGGTTTTCCAGCGCACGCGCCGTTCCATGCGAAATTTCACAGTTGCAACGAAAGGAGCGCTCCGCAGGCGTTTGCGAGGGAGTTGGTTCCGCGGAAAAAGTCGGCGCTGACGCCGGCGATATGGACGCTTTCTGGACGATGAGCAGTCGCTGGGGGACGGAAAGCGTTGAAGCGCAGGTGCATTTTCTTGGCTGGCGCGACATGGCGGTTCGTGATTTCAAGATCGCGCCGATCAAGCGGATGCGCCAGGGATTGTCGACCTTCGCAGCTTTCGCTTTTGGGCGCGGGGTTCGCGGAGGCTATGCCGCCGTTTTTCGTCAAAATTGGCAAGCGGGTTTGTTTTTCATTTATCCAGCCTTCGTGTTGACGGTGTTCGCCTTGTTGTCGGCGGTTTGCGCGTTTTTCGGGGCGAAAGAGCTCTTTAGGGGAAACTGGGTGGTTGGCGTGGCCATTCTCGCCGCCGCCGTGGCTTCTCCATGGACGTTTCATTGGCTGAGCCGCTTCGCGGAGAAACGAACCTATCTTTGGTATCTGGTCAATGACTGGATCTCTATTCGGCGGCTGGCGCAGGACAAGGATCCGGAAATGAGCGCGCGCATCGAGGAGTTCGCCACAAAAATCATCGACGTTTGCGACAGCTCCGGCCCTGACGAAGAGGTGCTGGTTATTGGCCATAGTTCGGGAAGTTTTCTTGCCGTCTATGCGATGGAGCGGGTGTTGGCCAATCGTCCGGATTTCGGGAAAGACCGGCGCCGTCCCATTCTATTGACGCTTGGGTCTGCGTTTTCTTACGTGGGAGAGTTTTCCGGCGCCGTTGGCTTTGGGCGGGCCCTGACGCGCTTGAGCGGCGCGCGCCATGTGGACTGGGTGGATGTTTTCGCGCCGCAGGACATCATGTCGGTGGGCCGCTTTGATCCGGTTCGCGCTTACGCCAGCGAGGAAAAAGGGCCGCTTGGCGCGGGGCCGAAACTTGTCAGCGCCAGAATTTCCGACGGTCTCGATCAGGCGTTATATGAGCATATTCGCTGGCGTTTTTTTGATCTGCATTTTTGTTATTTCTGCGCGACGTCGTCTTTCGCGGGAAAGACGGCGGAGTTTTACGACTTGTATGACGTGATCACAGGCGTTTCGCCGAGGACGCCGCTGGGGTTATCTGGCTCGGGCAATAGCGAGCCGGGAAATTAAGCGTTTGAAACGGGTGGAATTTTTTGATCCACTAGCGTGTCTGTGAATGGGTTCTGCGCAAGTGGGGAAAAGTATATGGGTGAAATCGTCGAAAAGGCCAAAGCCGCCATTGGCGAGGTGGAAAACCTTGGCGAAATGGCGGGGCGGATTTTCACTCGTTTTGATCCGGCTGCGATCTTGCGCGACGCGGAGCGCGCGCAGGCTTTGGTGGAGGCGTCGCCGGAGCCTTTGCCGCTTGCGGGAAAGCTGGTGTCGGTCAAGGATTTGTTCGACGAAAAGGGCGAGCGCACCACCGCCGGGTCGCGTCTGCTGATGGATCGGCCAGAGGCGGGGGAAGATTGCACGGTCGTGGCGCGTATGAAAGCGGCCGGTGCGGTGATGTTTGGCCGCACGGCCATGAGCGAGTTCGCTTATTCGGGCGTTGGCCTGAATCCGCATTACGGCACGCCGGGAAACGTTTTTGACGAGACAAGGATTCCGGGCGGATCCACCTCTGGCGGCGGGGTCAGCGCTGGGCTCGGGCTTGTAGATATCGCGCTGGGTACGGATACGGGTGGGTCGGTGCGCATTCCCGCTGCGATAAATGGTCTGTATGGCTTCAAACCAACGCAAAGCGCCGTACCGCTGACAGGCGTTCATTCGCTTTCCACCTCGCTGGACAGCGCCGGTCCGCTGTGCCGTGATTTGGCGACGTTAGTCGCAGCTTTTGCCGTAATGAGCGCCAGCGCGCCGGTGGAGGCGGCGAAGGCTGACGTAAAGCTCAGGCTCGCCGTTCCTGTGGGCGCATTCGTGTCCGATCTGGATGCCCAAGTGGCGGCGGATTACAAGACGGCGCTCCAACGGCTTGAAGCGGCTGGGCATCATTTCGTTGAAATTGATATGAGTTTTCTTCAGGACGCCATAGGCTTGAACCGGACTATCGTGGCCAGTGAAGCGCTGGCGCAATATCGCGATAATTTGGATCTATTAGAGGTTATAGGCGACCCGCATGTTCTCAAACGCATTCGGTTCGCCGAAACGGTGAGCGAAGCGGAACTGGCGGAAGGCTATAAGGCGCGAGCCGCCTTGGTGGAGAGATTTTGCGAAGAAATGAGCGAGGTCGACGCGCTTGCAGCTCCCACGCTTCAACGCATGGCGCCGACGATTGAGGAAACGAAATCGGATTTTGACCGGTTGAACGCCGCGATGCTGAGGAACACCTCCCTGATCAATCTGGCGGATGGTTGCGCCATTTCAATGCCGGTTGCGAGCGAAGGGGCGGCGTCTCCGGGGGCGCTGATGCTGGCGCAGGCAAAAGGGCGTGACCGGCGGCTCTTGCGGGCGGCTTGGGGTGTCGATCGAGCGCTTTGACGATCCGTCCATGAGCGCGCCGCTATAGACAAGAGCGCGCTTTATGGGGCGTCTTCATAAAAAATGACATTGAGAAAAGGTGAGAGACCTCCGGAGGCAGGAGTTCCCCGAGATGTGCAATTTTATCTAAAATATATAAAAATCAATATTTTATGAGATTTTGTCGATTCGATCTACGAACGACTTGATTCAATATCTTTACATTGCGAAGGCATTTAAATATGAGTTTATAACTCATCATTAAATGACTGACTCACGTCTGATCAGCCCGCCGTCTCGCAAAGAATTTCAAAATGCCTCGTCGCCTCGTTGCTCGTTTATTGCACACGCTTGGTTTGTTGTTCGTCGTTTCCTTGGCGGGCTTTGCGTTGCTGCGTTTGCTGCCCGGCGATTTTGCGGAAGTTTTGCTGATGTCGCAGATGGACGGCACTTTGCCGGGGCCGGAGGCGGTGGCGAAATTCTCTGCTGAAAATGGTCTGGACGACCCGCTTCCGGTGCAATATCTGCGTTGGCTTTGGGCTGTGCTTCACGCGGATATGGGAGCGTCTTTGGTTACCGGCGAGCCGGTTCTGGAAGACATTGGCTTGCGGATTGCGTCTTCTTCCATGCTGGCGCTCGCCGCGCTTTTCACGGCTCTTGCGCTTGCTGCGCCCATCGGGGTGCTCTGCGCGTTGAAGCCGGGTAGCTGGTTTGACCGGTTCTTTTCAGGACTGGCGGTAGTCGGCATGTCGATTCCGAATTTCTGGTACGCGTTGCTGCTGGCCTTGTTGTTTTCGTTAGCGCTTGGCTGGTTGCCAAGTTCTGGACATGGAACTCTTGCGCATATGGCGCTGCCCATCGCGGTTATCGCCACGTCGGTCTGCGGCGTTCTCGCCCGCTATATTCGCGGATGTCTTCTGGATGAGCTGACTCGCCCTTATATTCGAACGGCTAGAGCCAAGGGATTAAGCGACGCCAAAATCATTTTATTTCACGCCCTTCCAAATATCGCTCCGGGCGTTTTGACCCTGACGGGACTGCAATTGGCTCACGTGTTCGACGGGATGATCATCGTGGAGACCCTGTTCGCTTGGCCGGGCGTCGGGCGGCTTTTGGTGGAGGCGCTGCTCAATCGCGATTTTCCGCTTATTCAAGCCTGTTTTCTGGTGATTGCGCTGGCTTATATTTTCATAAATCTCGCCGTCGATATGGCTATTTCTTTTTATGACCCTCGCGTGCAGGACGTTTTGTGATGGCGCGAACGGGGGGGATTTCACGCATGTCCTATCTTCCTTTCGTCGGCGTGAAACCGCCGCGCGCCAGCGTTGTTTTCATGGTGTTGACGTTGTTGATCCTGCTGGCGCCTTTGCTCGCTCCGCATGATCCTTACCAGACCCACATTTTGCAGCGGCTACAATCTCCGAATCTCACCTATCCGCTTGGAACGGACGCTATGGGACGCTGTGTGTTGTCGCGGTTGCTCTATGGCGCTCGCCTGACGACTTTTTCCGCCGTTCTCGTTGTCGTCGCAGCTGGAGGAATTGGTGGAATTCTCGGCGCGATTTCCGGGTATTTCGGCGGTTTTTTTGATCGCGTTCTCATGCGTATTTGCGAAGGCGTCTCCGTGATGCCGGCTTTGGCGATCGCCATGGTGGTGGCTGGAGTTCTTGGCCTTGGGCTTAACGCCGTAATTGTGGCGTTGGTGGCGGTTCACTGGACGGATTACGCGCGTTTGGTGCGTAATGTGGTGATGGCGGAACGGGTGAAGCCCTATGTCATGGCGGCGGAGGCTTTGGGCGTTCCTGCGACGCGGATCATTCAGCGCCATCTATTGTTCAATATCGCGGGCCCCTTGCTGGCGCTTGGCGCTTACTCCCTGTCTTGGGTCATTTTATCTTTTGCAGGATTGAGTTTTCTTGGGTTTGGCGTTGAGCCCGGCGCTCCTGAATGGGGGCGGATGATCGCTGAATCCCGTAGTCACCTGCGCGAATACCCTCGTCTTGTTCTGGCTCCCGGCCTGACCATCATGGCGTTTGTCATCACCATTAACCTTTTGGGGGATGTGATCGGGGACCGCCTGCGCGGGGGGCGCGCAAATCACCTCACAGTAAAGGAATGACATGAAAAACTTCCGCTTTTCTCTACGCAAAATTGCGCTTGCCGCGGTGGCGGTCGCCAGCATTGGCGCATTCTCGCCGCAGGCGTTCGCCGCCAGCGACGCCGCCACGCTGCGCGTGGGAACCATGTGGGAGGCGATGCCGCTTTCCATGAAGCCGCGCCGGAGCCGCTTCTTTAACGAAAGCGAGATTTTGGACACGCTGGTCAAGCTTGATTACGACATGGCTCTGGTTCCCGGTCTCGCCACTTCGTGGGAGCGCGTTTCGCCCACGGTTTGGCGTTTTAAGCTGCGTGAAAACGTGAAGTTTCATGATGGGAGCGACTTTAACGCCGCCGCGGCGAAAGAGTCTCTCGAACATGTAGTCGCCTTGTTGCCTTATGCTGCCGAGCTGTTGAACATCAAGCAGATGAAAGCCGTGGATGATCTGACGCTGGAGGTGGAGACCACCGAACCTTTCGCGGCGCTTCCCAATCAGTTGACCGACGCTATCACCGGGATTTATGGCGCAGCGTCCTTTGACGCTGACGGGGCGTTCGTCACGCCGGTGGGAACAGGTCCGTGGAAGCTGGCGGAATACCGTAAGCAGGACCGCACCATCGTTGAGCGTTTCGATAGCTACTGGGGCGGTAAGCCGGCGCTGGAGCGGATCGAATATCGCTATATTCCCGATCATAACTCGCGCACGCTGGCGCTGGAGGCGGGGGAGGTCGATTTCGTCGACAATCTGCTTCCCGCCGATGTGGCGCGTTTGGAGCGTAGCGAAGGCTTTGACGTCTATAAACGCCCGATCGCCGGTCTCTACTACGGCGGGTTCAACTCTGGTGAGAAAAGCCCGCTGCATGATCCACGCGTCCGGCAGGCGCTTAACCTCATGGTTGACCGCTCGGTCCTTGTGGAGGCGGCGCTGGAGGGTGTTGGCGAGGGGGCGTGGCGGTTCTTTTCGCCGCATGTCGCATGGGCGCCAAAAGACGTGACGCCTTATGCGGTGGATTTGGAGAAAGCCGCCGCGCTTTTGGGCGAGGCCGGCTATGAGAAGGTTGGCGGCAAGTGGACCCGCGACGGCGCGCCGTTGAACTTGCGTATTCTGAGTTACTCTAGCCGAACCGAAATGCCCGCCATTACTGAGGTCATGGCCGCGCTCTTGAATGAGCAAGGTATTGACGTCAACGTGCAAATGTACACTTGGGAAGGCATGCTTGATCTTGTCAAACGTGGCGAATATGACGTTTCCATCGTTTTCTGGACACCGGAAATGACGGGACATCCAGACTTACACCTGAAGTCGCAGTTCCATTCCAAGGCCGGTTTGAATCATCTTTTCTGGGCCAATGAGGAGTTTGACGCGCTGGTTGACAAGGGGCGGACTTTGGACGAAGGCGAGGCGCGTCAGAAAACTTACGCCAAGGCGTTGCAAATTCTGCAGGACGACGCGCCAATCATTCCGTTGGCGCATAAAGTTTATGTGGCCGCATCCAGTGATAAGCTGAAGGGGTTCAAGGTTCATCCTTCCGGCTTTTTCTATGATTTCAAAAGCGTTTCGAAATAAAAGGCGCGCGACTGGCCGCATGTGGCGGCCAGTCGTCTGGAGTTCTCATGAAAAAATGTCTTTTTCTCAAGCCCATCAAGGGGGCGGGCGGGGATTTGCCCGATTTCGCGGATCACGCGCCAAATGCTGCGGAGATTGATCACTATGATCTGGCGGATGTGGAGCTGAGCGCCTATGACGCGCTTTTGCTGCCCGCTCATTTGGATCAGCGCTTTTTCGGAACGTTGACGGCCAAGATAGAGGCTTTTCTTTCTCAAGGAAAAACACTGGTGTTCAATGGCCATGTGGCTTGGCCCATGTTGCCGGAGTTTCGTCCGTTTCAACCTTTGGAGAGCCAGTCGCTGGAGAATTTGCAAATTAGCCGTTTACAAGATCATCCAGTGTTTGAGGGCGTTCGCGCGGAGGACTTGACCTATCGGCGCGGGGTCGCGGGGTTTTATGCGCGGGGGTATAATCCACCGCCTGAGGGCGCGTGCGCGATCAATGGCGTCGGCGTTGAGAAATTGCCTTGCGATTGGGTGTATGACCGTCCGGAAGGAGGGCGTATTTTCATGCATGCGGGCAATGATCTGTGGATGTACGCCGGGGCGAAGGACAGCACGGGCCGTATTGTGCCTCAGCTATGCGCCTGGGCGGTCAACTGTGAAACGAGAAGCTTAGAAGGTCGTACCTCCAACGCAGGAGACGTGAAATGACCCGTATCGCAGCGTTGGATAGCGGCACATATTACCATCATCGCACTTTGTATGAGCCGCGGTACCGGGATTATTTCGACGAGTGGATTTACGCCCCTGAGCTGGCGCGCGCGGATTTGCAAGACGTGGACGTCTTGATCGTTTCATGCCGAACGGATCCGTCAGTTCTGATCCCCCACAAGGACAAGTTGCTGAAATTCCTCAATGAGGGAAAGACGCTTGTGGCCATGGGCTCCACCGGACAGCATTTATGGCTGCCATCGGTGGAATGGACGGATACGCCGACGAATTTCTGGTGGTGGAAAGAAGGGGGAAGCCTTGATCTGGAGATCGCCGATCCGGAGCATCCTTTATTTCAGCATATCACGCTGGACGACGCCACTTGGCATTATCACGGCGTGTATAAGGCGCCTGAAGGCGCGCGATCTCTGATTGACGTTCGTGAGCTTGGATCAATCTTTTATGAAGACAGGGTAACAACGCCCGGACGTCTTTTGGTGACCTCGCTTGATCCGATGTATCACCATGGCAGTCATTTTATGCCGGCGACGACCCGGTTTCTTGACGGATTTTTGCCGTTCTTGAAAAAGTTGGTCTGACTTTCCTTCAGGGAGCTCCCCGTCGCAGAACATAAGAGCCCTGCGACGGGGATTGCGGTTTGATGAGACGCTTTGAACAAGCCCTTCAGCGCCGTTTTGGCGAGAAAACCTAAGGCCGCTGGCAACCATTGGCCGCCAGGCTGACGCTATAAAGAGAGCGGGTCGCCGTGATGAACAATCGATTTCGGCGCGCTCCGCCAAAAGTCACATTGGCGACGACCTGAGGGATCTTGATCTTGCCCAGCAAAACGCCTTCTGGCGAGAAGCAATGCACGCCGTCGCCGGCGCTCGTCCATAGGTTTCCGTCCTCATCGAAGCGAAATCCGTCTGGAATGCCAGCGTCGATGGTGCAGAATTCGCGCCCGTTTGTCAGCTTGCCGTCGTCGCTGGCGTCAAACACGCGGATGTGGCGCGGGGCGTTATCGTCATGGCTTGCGGCGGAATCGGCGATATAGAGTTTCGTCTCGTCAGGTGAAAAGGCCAATCCATTCGGCTGGCCGAAATCATCCGCCACCAATTCGATTTCGCCCGTGTCGCCCGCAACGCGGTAGACGCCGTGGACGGGTTGCTCCTGTTCCGATTTATATCCCTCATAATCGGAGAGGATGCCGTAACTTGGGTCCGTGAACCAGATGGAGCCGTCGGCGCTCACCACCACGTCATTGGGTGAGTTCAGGCGTTTGCCTTGAAAGCTGTCGGCGATGACGGTGATTGAGCCGTCGAGTTCGGTGCGCGTCACCCGGCGCGCGCCATGTTCGCAGCTCACAAGCCGGCCTTGCCGGTCGCGGGTGTTGCCATTGGTGAAATTGGAGGGAGAACGGAAAGTGGAGACGCCGCCGTCCGGAGACCAGCGCAAGATGCGCTGGTTGGGAATGTCGCTCCACAACAGGCAATTTCCATCGCCAAACCATACGGGGCCTTCAGCCCAGAGGCATTGATTGTAAAGCTCCTCCAGTCCGGCGTTGGGGATGACCAGCGCCCGGAAGCGGGGATCGTGAAATTCATAAAGGTTGTTTGAAGACATGGCTCTACCTTAAATTTTCACTGCCGGGAGCTTCTACCGCCGGCAACTACAATAACGCTTATGATGATCAGGCCCGTCATGATCAACCGCCATCCGGCGCCAAGGCCATATGTGTTGAGCATGGAGACTACGAGGAACATGAACAGGGACGCTCCCCATATGCCGGGAACGTTTGACGCGCCGCCCGCCACTGAACTGCCGCCAATGACAACGACGGCGATGGACATCAAGAGGTATTCCGTGCCCATGTTCAGCGATGCGCCGCCAGAAAAACTGGCGAGAAAATAGCCGCACACAGAAGCCAAAATCGCGCAAAGGACGTATGTGACGAAACGTATGCCGTCCACGGGGATTGAAGCCATGCGCGCCGCGTTGATGTTTTGGCCGATGGCCGAGATCCAGCGTCCATAAAGAGATTTTTCCAACACCACCCAGGCGATGAGCGCGAGTGCTGTGGCCAGAAGCGCGATATTAGGAACGCCTAGCGTGGAGGAGGTGGTGAAATCAGCAAGAGACTGGGGGGGGCGAACGCGTAGCCCGCGGTTGGACCAGATAGCCGTCGATTGGATCAGGAAACTGGAGGACAACGTGGCGATGATCGGGGGAATGCGTAGCAGGCGGATCAAGGCGTAATTGCCAAGGCCAACAGCGACCCCGACCGCGACGGCTATGAAAAATCCTGCGGCGAGCATGGATTCCTGACCGTCCATCAGTTTGAGCGATAATGTTCCGGCCAGCGTCATGGTGGCTGGAATGGACAGGTCGATGTTGCCCGGCCCCAAGGTGATGACGAACATCTGGCCGATGCCGACGATGACGGAGAAGGAGGCGAAAATCAGCGCGGCGTGAGACAGCCCCTTCATGCTCATCCCTCCGGTGAACATGATGGTGATCAGAAAGGTGAGGGAGGCGGCGACAAAGGACCAGACCCAAGGGCTGGCGCGCAGACGTGCGATGGCGGCCATTAGTTATGCTCCTTAGATTTGCGCCGGCTGAGCAATAGGCGAACGGCGAGAACGATAATGAGGATCGCGCCTTGAGCTCCAATTTGCCAGTCGGGTGAGATTCGCAGAAAGGATAGGAATGATCCGGCAAGCGTCAGGGTCAGCGCGCCAATGACGGCGCCTATGGGAGAGACGCGCCCGCCCGTGAACTCTCCGCCGCCCAGAATGACGCCGGCGATGGAGAGCAAAGTGTAGCGCAGAGCGATATTGGCGTCGGCGGCAGTGGTGAGGCCCACAAGGCAAACGCCTGCGAGCACTGCGAAAAATCCGGCGAGAGCGTAAGTGCTGGCCCGCGCCTTGATGATGGACCAACCGGCGCGCTCCACAGAGCGTTCGTTGCCGCCAACGCCGCGCATCAACACGCCATAGGATGAGCGCATGATGACGAAATGCGAGACGAGAGCGATAATCACGCTGGCGATAATGGCCATGGGGATGTAAGGCGGCCGGGATTTCATCAGCCATCGAACCCATTCTGGCGCCGAACCGCCTGGGGTGGGGAGGATCAAAACGGCCAGTCCCGCCCAGACAAAGCTCATGCCCAAGGTCACGACGATTGACGGCAGGTTTCTGACGTAGATCACCACGCCAAGCAAGGCGTAGACGCCTATGGCGCAGAGCAGGACAAGAATGCCGACAAGAGGGGAGGCGTGTAGGAAGGTTGCGGTGACGCAAGCGACGAAACTGACGAAGCTGCCCATGGAGAGATCAAGGTCGTTGACCGTCATGATGAGCATTTGGGCGATGGTCGCCAGCGCGATGGGCACCGCCAGATTGAACAGAAGGTTAAGCCCCAGATAACTCATGGCGCGCGGCTGAAGATAAAATACCGCGATCAGGAGAACGGTGAGGGAGAGGGCCGGAACGGCGAGGCGCAAATGGTCTGCGGATAGGCGGAATTTCATTGGGAAACTCCTGTGAATGAGGCGGCTAGGATATTATGTTCATTGACGTCGTCGCCTGAAAGCTCCGCGACGATTTCCCCTTCGAGAAAAACGTAAACGCGGTCGCATAAGCACACTTCGCTCATCTCGGTGGAGTACCAGACGAAGCTTCGCCCTTTTTCCGCTTCCTGACGCACCATGGCGTAAACGTCTTGCTTGGTGCCCACGTCGACGCCGCGCATGGGATCATCCATTAAAACCACCGGGGCGGTGGTCGCCAGAGCGCGCGCAAAGAGCGCCTTTTGCTGGTTGCCGCCAGAGAGCGACAAAATGTTATTGTCCATGTCAGGGGTGCGGATCGAAATACGCTTGCGCCAATCTTCGGCGATGGCGTGTTCTTCGCCGGTTTGAACAAGGCCTTTGCGGGTGAGGCGCGGGAGCAGGGAAATTGTCGTGTTCCGTAAGATGCTCCAGAGCGGAAACACGCCGTCTGTCAGTCGGTCGCCGGCGACAAAGGTGACTTTCGGATCGCGGGACGCCAGCCAGTTGCTGCTGTTGTCGAGAAATAGGTCTACGAGCATTTTTGTCTGGCCATGGCCGCCAAGGCCCGCAAGGCCCAGAACTTCGCCCGGTCGAACCTTGAATTTGGAGGTTTTTCGAGCCGTCAATACGGGCGTCTGGGAGCTAGCGTTGTCTGAGCTGGCGGCGCGACGATCCAGTTTCGCCTTGACCACGCTGCCCATGGCGTTGACCAAGCCTTCTTCGGTGAAGTCGCTGGCGGGTTGATCATGGGTGACGTGGCCGTCCTTCATCACGGCGATGCGATTGCAGATGGAGAGCACTTCGCCCAAAATATGCGAAATAAAGATAACCGCCCCGCCGCCGGCGATGAAACGGCGCACATAGGCGAGCAATTGTTCGGCCAGAGTCGCGTCCAAAGATGAGGTCGGCTCGTCCAAAATCACCAGTCGAACCGGGTGTTCGGTCTCGGTAAACGCTGTGGCGATCTCCACCATCTGGCGTTGCGCAATGGTCAGATCGCCAATGGCGCTCATGCAATCAATGCCGTTGTCTGGAAAAATTTCCTCAAGTTTTGACGAAATGATTTGCGCTGATTTCTTGCGCCAACCCCAACCCTTGAGGGAAGGGTGCATGATCCGCGTATTTTCGACCACGGTCAGATTGGGGCATAAAGAGAGTTCTTGAAAAACGCATCTCAGGCCATTGGCGCGCGCGCTGGCGATGGAATGGCGTGAAACAGGCTTTCCATGCAGGGAAATATCTCCCCGATCAAGGGACAGGAGACCGTTGATAACGGTCATGAGCGTTGATTTTCCCGCGCCGTTATGGCCAATGACGCCGACGCATTCGCCGGCGTGGACTGAGAAGGTCACGTCGTCAAGGGCACGAACGGCGCCAAAACTTTTGCTGGCGCCGCTCACTGCTATGACGGCCGCTTGATGCGGATCGTCTGTCATGATGGTTGGATGTCCCGGAGTTTATTTCTCTGAGCGAATTACTTCGCTTTGGAAATGACTTCTTTCGCGTCTTCCAGCGTGTATTCGACGTTGGCCACACCGCCTACTTCCGTCGCCGCGAGGTTTTCATCCAGCGTGTCTTGATCAACGCGCAGGAAGGGGACGACGAGATCTTTCGGCACGTCGGCGCCGTCGAGAATTTGCTGAGCGACCCAGAAAGCCAGCGTTGACACGCCTGGGGCGATGGAGACGGACATGGTCTCATAGCCGTTGGCGTCTTTCTGTTCTTTCCACCAAGCCATTTCGTCCTGACGGTTGCCCATGATGATCAGGGGCGTTGGGCGGTCTGTCGCCGCGAACGCCTGAGCGGCGCCGTAGCCGTCGCCGCCTTGCGTCACCACCGCAGCGACTTCAGGCAGACTTGGGAGCACGCCGGCAACGGCGCGCTGCGCCACGTCAGACGCCCAGTCGCCATGCACGGAGCCAACGATCTTGAACTGTGGGTTTTCCTTCACGCCTTCATGAATGCCGGCGGAGATTTCATCGTCGACGAAGACGCCGGCGAGGCCGCGAATTTCAAGAAGGTTGCCGCCGTCGGGAAGGCGGGTGGCGAGATAGTCGATTTGACTTTTTCCCATGCCTTTGAAGTCCACCGCAATGCGCCATGCGCAAGGCTCGGTGACGATGCCGTCAAAAGACACCACGGTGACGCCTGCGTCGCAAGCTTCCTTGATCGCGCCGTTCAAAGCGGTTGGAGAAGCAGCGTTGATGACGATGGCGTCATAACCTTGCAGAATCATGTTTTGAATTTGCGCCGCTTGCTCCGTCGCCTGATTTTCAGCGGTGGTGAAAGCGTCGGCGGCGGCGACAACGCCCGTCTTCACCGCTTCGCCTGTAACCTTTTCCCAGCTTGTCAACATAGCCTGGCGCCATGAGTTGCCAGCATAGTTGTTGGAAAAGGCGATGCGTTTATCCGCCGTGTCGGCGTGCGCGGAAATCGGCATTGATGCGACGAAAAGAGCGGCTGACGCCAATAGAATACGTTTCACAGTCATTGTTCCCCTCCCAGAGACAGCCCAGTTGAATGCAATGGGCTTCGATCTTGATGACGCGTCGACGGCGTCTCCAATGCAAACATCATGTCTGGATGAGTAGGGACTGTATAGGCCAGAATCGGCGCCGCATCTGCCAAATCGCGCACAATGGGTGCGGGAACCCGCAAATGCGTTGAGGGGAAGCGCATCGCCAAGATGGGCGCTCATCCTGTATGGTTGTGACGATCATAGGTGAGCAGTGTTTGGCCAGATAACATGTCAGAGAAGAAAAATCATCAAATTCCGGCGGAGCGTTTGCTCAAGCATTATGTGGGCGTTTCGAAACTGCTTGCCGGCCAACTGGATTTCGTCTCCGCGTTGCAGGCCGCCGCGAAAGAAATTTCGCATTTTTTGCCTCATGACCATATGGACGTGTGTCTGCTTATTCTCGATGGAACATTGCACATCGCCTATGAAACGGGATTCAGCACCGCTTGGAGCGAGATAAATCCGGCGCTGGTGTCTCGAAGCCCAATTCGCTCGGTGCTATGGGGACAAGAAGATTTCATCCTGACGGGTGACGCGGTTGACGATCCGCGCTTTCAATCGAAAGGGATTTTCAATCAACCCATCTATGAGCATTCTCTACGCAGTCGCATTCACGTGCCAATGAAGGTGAAAGGCGATATTATCGGGGCCTTGAGTTGCTCGTCGACTCAAGCGGATTTCTACACATTGTATGACGTTGAAAACGCACAGATTGTCGCTGATCTACTTTCGCCCTATTTTTTCGCTCTCAGCGCCGCGGAGCAAGCGCAGAAGTCGGCGATTGTCGAAGCGGAGGCGCGGGTGCGCGAAGAAGGTTTGCGGCAAGGAGCGCTTAATCTAACGGAAGTGCTGGAGCAAGAGCGCCAGCGAATTGGCATGGATTTGCATGATCAAACCCTTGCGGACCTAACGCGATTGGCGCGCCGCCTTGATAAACTGGCGGCGAGCAAGCAGATCAGCGGCGCGGACGTCGAGCCGCTTGCGTCCAGTTTGCAAATCTCCATGCAGGACCTGCGTCAAATCATCGAACAGGCCACGCCTTCCGTCTTGCAATTATTCGGTTTTGCAGAAGCAGTTGAAAACCATCTGGACCGGGCCATTGGCGATAGCGGCGCGGTGCTTGACACGCGTCTTTGGGACTATTCCAACGGCGCCTTTGATGAATTGCATCCAACCGTTCGGATTTCGCTTTTTCGCATAACCCAAGAGGCGATCAATAATGCGGTGAGTCATGCGGGGGCGTCACGGCTTGAGCTGCGGTTATGCGTCGAAGACGACGGTTTGGTGATTGAAATCAACGATAATGGGGCTGGCTACGCGCCGGAAAAGCGTAAACCTGGCGGCGGGTTGGATATTATGCAAACACGGGCGAGACTGATTTCTGGCGAGGTCTCTTTGCAAACGGATCAAGAGGAGCCGGGCACAAGCGTGCGAATTCGGGTCCCGTTGAAGCCGCAAGACCAGCCCATGGAATCGTTGTGAGGCGCTTGGCGACAGCTCAAAAGGATGCGTTAATGAAAGTGTTGATTGTTGAAGATGACGCGCTTCACCGAGGTTACTTGCAAAGCGCTGTTTTAACCGCTTTGCCGGAATGCGACGCCGTTATTGAAGCGGAAAACGGCGCTATGGGCGAAAAGTTAGCTCGTCAGCATGCGGCCGCTCATATCGTCATGGATTTGCAAATGATGGAGAGAACCGGAATTGACGCGGCGCGGATCATCTGGAAAGAGCGGCCGGAAACGTCAATTTTATTTTGGTCGAATTATTCCGATGAAGCCTATGTGCGCGGGGTCTCGCGCATCGTTCCGCCGGGGGCCGCTTATGGCTATGTCTTGAAGTCCGCCTCAGAGGAGCGTTTGCGTCTGGCGTTGCGGTCGATTTTCATCGAGTCGCAATGCGTGGTCGACCGTGAAGTGCGGGGGGTGCAGCAAAAAAGCCTTGGTCGTGATAGCGGCTTCTCTGATTCTGAATATGAAATCTTGCAAGATTTGGCGCTGGGGTTGACTGACAAGGTAATCGCAAGAAGACGTAAATTATCGCTTCGCAGCGTACAGAACAGACTTCAGCAGCTTTATGAGAAACTGGGCGTTTATGACTCTCGCGCGAACCAGTGGCAAGATGGAGCTTTTAACTTGCGCGTTCGGGCGGTTTCTGTCGCTATCGTTAGAAAGTTATTAAACATCAATAGTTTGGAGAGAGCAGAAGGCGAGTTGCGTGATTGGTTGAGTGAAGACGGCAAAATGAAGCAGGCGGATGATTGAGAAAGCCGTGGTGAATGCGTCGCCAAGGCATTTGCGCGCGCGGGGCGGCGTCTGCCTTGGCTGTTTTGAGGTTTTGCCTGCGTCTTGAAAATTAGAAGCCGATGTTGATCAGCTGCACGCGGCGGTTGATTTGACTGTCCGGCTTGCTTGGATCGCGTAGTTGCTCTTCGCCAAGACCTACGGGTTCAAGCTGTTCGGCTGGAACGCGGAAGGTTGTCACCAATGCTTCCGCTACGGCGTTGGCCCGTTTTTGCGATAGTTCGAGGTTATATTCGCGTTTGCCTTTGGCGTCCGTATGGCCGACGACGAGGAACTTCTGGCCCGCAAGATAGGGAGTGTGAAGCGCGTCGGCGATGACGCCAATAGTCTCATAGGACTCGGGGCGAATACGGTCTGAGTCGAAGTCGAAAGTGATTTCGACGTTGAACTGACGGAGCTTGTCGAGCTGAACCGAAATCGGCAGGGACGTCGAGGCGTTGTCGCCAGGGTGCTGCTTGATGTTCTGAAGCGCTTGAGCGCGAATGTCGGCGGCGGTGATCGTCGCTTTTTGCTCGGCGCCTTGCAGGCTGTTGACGATCTCGTTACGCGTCAGGGCGGTTTGTGCGTTGGCGTCAATAGCGACGTAGGGAAGCGCTGCGACAAGCCCCGCAATAATGATTGAATATTTCACGGCGTATTCTCCTCGTTTTAATGTCGTTCTCTTGAAATCAACGATAGCCGGCGTTTGTGATCGCCTGATTGCATGCGCTGCTTACGGATGGCTCCGCTTTCAAAAGACATTTGAGGAGATGGCCTTTGCCGGGTTTGACGAGCTTGCACAGGTTCTGAGCGTCACGGTCGCAGATCTTGCCGACGGCTTCTTGGGCGGCGAAGCGATTTTGCAGCATCTTATAGACAGTCACATAATCAGTTTTACACTTTTGCGAGAGTTTATCCTGATTTTCGGCTAGACACGCCTGAATTCTATTATCGCCGAGATTGACGTTCTTGCAATATTTTTGGATGTCGGCGCCGCAACTTTCGCCCAAAATTTTGATGGCTCCAGCGAAACCAATTGACTGAGCTTGAGCGGAGGAGGTGTGCGCACCGCCCGCTGCGAAGAGGGCGAGTATCATTAAAACCCAGTATTTCATCTGTGATCTCCTTGAAACCATTGTCCACGTTCGACGTGTAAATGGCGATTGGTCAGCGTCAGAATCGTTTGCGCCGGTTTAAGCAAGGTTCTTGAACTTCCGGTGACTGCTCGCAGTTCACGTTCAACGTATTTTTCCACGTTCAACGTATTTTGCCACACTCAACGTATTTTGAATGTCATGCTATTAGTTAACGTCACGTAACAATGCTGTAAAGTGCAGCGATAACGCCGGGACGTGAAAGCTCTTTGAGTGCTGCGCGCGGTCTATCAAGGGGCTTGCGCTTCTGGAGGGATCTGACGCGCTTATTACAAAAAGCGTGCGTCATCTGGAGCAGCGCTCAAGAAAGCGCCATGGGTTCGACGCAAGAGAGGGCGCGGCTCAACTGTTGTCAGAAACGTTTCTTTGGCAACAAACTGTCTGTAATGCTGCTGCTGCCGTTCATAGGTTCGCATAATTCAGAAAGCGGACGAGTTCATTTTTCATATTTTTCTACTCGTCTTGAAAGTCGTTTAGCCTAGAACGTGGTGGCGCCAGAGGGTCCTGATCAAGATGCATGTGAAGTTTTTCCAGAACCCGATTGAAAACTTCTCGTTCTTCATTGGTGATCGTGGAGTAAAGCTCATCCTCCAGAGCGTTGGCCTTGGGGACAAGCTGTTCATAAAGTCGTCGGCCTTTGCGGGTCAATGATAGCTCTACGAGCCGTCTATCGGCTATATTGATGGTTTTCTGGACGATTTCAGCGCTTTCAAGGCGGGTCGCGGCGCGGCTAACTCGTGGCTTTTCAAGGTTTACACAGTTGTGGATATCTTTGACGGAGACGCGTTTTCTCTGGGCCAGATGGGCGATGACGCGCCATTCTGCGACGCTTATATTAAAGGTTTTTTCATAAATTGCAGCAGTCCTCCGGCTTAACCTGCTCGCCAGAACCGCTATTTGATAGGGCAGGAAACGCGCAAGATTCAGCTGTGGAGATTGGGGCGTCTTGCGGGAAACTTCACTTGGGGCGTCTGCGCCGTCACAGATCATTTTAGAATCATCTCCTTGACAATCGTTGTGAATGCAACGATCTTCACGATCATAAACTTACGCGTGCTTTCAGGGGAGGGCAAGCATCGGAGCGACCCATCTTTGGTTGGTCGCGTTCGGCTTTCGAAGACACGCAAGGAATATGCGGCGCTGACTTGCTGGCGACCCGAAGCGCAAGAGGGAGAGATTTCATGTCCAATGGATATATGCCCGGTTTCGGCAATGACTTTGAGACGGAATGTTTGCCGGGGGCTTTGCCGCAAGGCATGAACTCACCGCAAAAATGCGCTTATGGGCTTTATGCGGAACAGCTTTCCGGTTCTCCTTTCACCGCGCCGCGTGGCACGAATGAGCGCTCGTGGCTTTACCGCATTCGTCCGAGCGTGCGGCATACGGCGCGGTTCTCAAGTATCGCTTATCCCCACTGGCGCACGGCGCCCACCAACGACGAGCACTCTCTGGCGCTGGGGCAATTGCGCTGGGATCCGTTGCCGGCTCCCGACGCGCCTCAAAATTTCCTGCAAGGCGTTCGCACCGTCACCACGGCCGGCGACGTCATGACGCAAGTGGGCATGGCTTGCCACGCTTATGTCTTTAACGCGGATATGGAGGACGACTATTTTTTCAATGCGGACGGGGAGTTGCTGATTGTTCCTGAAATGGGATCAATGCGGATTTTCACTGAAATGGGCGTCATTGACGTTGAACCCGCCGAGATTTGCCTGATCCCGCGCGGCATGATGTTCAAGGTTTCGCGGCTTGAGGGAACGGACGTCGCTCGCGGCTATATTTGCGAGAATTACGGGGCGAAATTCACGCTTCCGGATCGCGGTCCCATCGGCGCCAACTGCCTCGCCAATCCGCGCGATTTTAAAACGCCCGTCGCCGCCTTTGAGGATAAGGAAACGCCTTGCCGCGTTCATGTGAAATGGTGCGGAAAGTTCCATGTTACGAAAATTGGCCATTCGCCTCTCGACGTTGTCGCATGGCACGGAAATTACACGCCATTCAAATATGATCTGCGTACGTTCTCGCCGGTGGGAGCGATTCTGTTCGATCATCCGGATCCCTCCATTTTCACTGTTCTGACGGCGCCGACGGAAGAAGCGGGAACGGCGAATGTGGATTTCGTGATTTTCCCACCACGCTGGATGGTGGCGGAAAACACTTTCCGTCCGCCTTGGTATCATCGCAACATAATGTCCGAATTTATGGGGCTGATTTATGGTCAATATGACGCCAAAGAAGAAGGCTTCGTGCCTGGCGGCATGAGTCTGCACAATATGATGTTACCTCATGGTCCGGACACGGCCGGATTTGAAAAGGCGTCAAACAGCGATCTGAAGCCGGTCAAGCTCGATGGCACCATGGCGTTCATGTTCGAAACCCGTTACCCTCAGCAACTCACCAAGTTCGCGGCTGAGCTGGAGACCTTGCAGGATGAATACATCGATTGCTGGTCTGGCTTGGAGCGCCGTTTCGATGGAACGCCAGAAGGCAAGTAACAAGAGAACGGGACAAGTGGACCGTCTCAAGGGAGTGAATATGACGAGCTGGGTTGAAAGCGCCAATGATCCGGAATGCCCGTTTCCAATACATAATTTACCGATGGGGGTGTTTAGCAAACGTGGTCAGGAACCGCGCTGTTGCACGGCGATTGGCGACAAGGTCGTCGATTTGGCGGCTTTGGAGGAAGCTGGACTTTTGTCGGCCGCGCCTGGCGTGTGGGTTTTTGGCGAACCGAGCTTGAACACATTCATGGGGCTTGGAAAGTCGGCGTGGGAGGCGGTGCGCGCGCAGCTTTGGACGTTACTGGCCTCAGACAACACCCGTTTGTGCGATGATGAGGAGTTGCGCGAACAGGTTCTTTTTGAGCAATCTGAAGTCAAAATGCACATGCCGTTCCAAGTGGCCGAATATACTGACTTTTACGCCGGCCGACAGCATGCGGAGAATGTGGGCACGATGTTTCGCGGCCCTGAAAACGCGCTTCCGCCAAATTGGCTGCATATTCCGATCGGGTATAACGGTCGCGCCTCCACCGTGGTCGTTTCGGGAACGAATTTTCGCCGTCCGCTTGGTCAGATGAAGCCGCCGACGGCTGACGCGCCTGTTTTCGGCCCTTGTAAGCGCCTCGACATCGAGTTGGAGATGGGCGCCGTGATTGGCGTTCCCAACGAAATGGGCGCGCCGGTGACCGTTGAAGAAGCCGATGACATGATCTTCGGCTACGTGCTGTTGAACGACTGGTCAGCGCGCGACATTCAGGCGTGGGAATATCAACCGCTTGGCCCGTTTCAAGGCAAGGTTTTTGCGACGTCGATCAGTCCTTGGGTGATCATGAAGGCGGCGCTGGAGCCTTTTCGGGTTTCGACCCCGGCGCGGGAGAAGGAGCTTTTGCCCTATCTGCGTGAAAAACAGCCGATGCTTTATGACATCAATCTGGAAGTGGCTATGCAGCCGGCGGGAGCGAGCAAGGCCACGGTTCTTTCACGCACCAACTACAAGAACATGTATTATTCGGCGGCGCAGCAGCTCACGCATCACGCTATTGGCGGTTGTCTGATGAACACTGGCGATTTGTTGGGCTCGGGAACGATCTCCGGCCCGACGAAAGATGAATACGGCTCGCTTCTGGAAATGACCTGGGGCGGGAAGGAGCCTTTGACGCTGGACACGGGCGAGACGCGCACTTTTATTGAAGATGGCGACACCATGATCTTGAGCGGATACGCGCAAGGCGACGGTTATCGGATTGGATTTGGCTGTTGTGAGGGGAAAATTCTTCCCTCACCCTCAGAACGAGACTGGTAGGAAGCTTTATATGTCTAAAAACTTTGCCTCGACCGGCGATATGGCGGACAAGAAGATTTCATTCACGGAAGTTGGCCCGGATCTCTGGGCTTTCACTGCTGAGGGCGATCCTAACACCGGCGTCATCATCGGTGACGATAGCGTGATGATCGTCGACGCGCAGGCGACGCCGCGCCTAGCCAATATGGTGGTGGAGAAAATCCGCACCGTAACCGATAAGCCGATTAAATACGTCGTTCTGTCGCATTATCATGCCGTGCGCGTTCTGGGGGCTTCCGCTTATGGCGCCGAACAGATTATCGCGTCGGAAAAATGCCGTTCAATGGTGGCCGAACGCGGGCAAGAAGACTGGGATTCGGAATTCGGCCGTTTTCCGCGTCTCTTTCAAGGGCATGAATCCATCCCTGGTCTGACATGGCCGACAATGACCTTCGCCAACAAGATGACGGTTTATCTGGGCAAACGCCGGGTGGATCTGATGCATCTGGGGCGGGCGCATACGGCGGGGGACATTGTCGCCTGGGTTCCGGACGCCGGCACGATGTTCACCGGCGATATCGTCGAATATCACTCAGCCTGCTATTGCGGCGACGGGCATTTCAACGATTGGGGCGCCACTTTGGACGCGATCAAGCGCTTTGAGCCAAAGGCTATTGCACCGGGACGCGGCGACGCGCTTGTTGGCGAGGAAATGGTCAACGCGGCGATTGAAAGCACGCGTGATTTCGTCAACTCCACTTATAAGCCGGCGGCTGCCGTGGCTGCGCGCGGCGGCTCTTTAAAAGAGGCTTGGGACGCGGTTCGCGCCGCTTGTGACGAAAAATTCAAGGATTACGCCATTTACGAACATTGCCTGCCGTTTAATGTGGCGCGGGCTTATGACGAAGCTTTGGGGATGGACACGCCGCGTATTTGGACTGCTGAGCGGGACCGGGAAATGTGGGAGGCTTTGCAAGGCTGACTTTTAATGTGACGTGAATTGGAAGCTCGCGCCTCGGGAGGAGATGCGTATTGAGTAAAATATTCGAAACGGCGCTTTACCCATACGCGCGCTCATCTGATCAGGACGCGCCATCGCGCGTCCGTCATCGGGTTGTGGTCATTGGCGCGGGGCCTGTGGGGCTCGCTGCGGCGATTGATCTGGCCATGGCCGATATTCCGGTTGTCGTCGTTGATGAAAACGACAAGGTCAGCACAGGCTCACGCGCCATTTGCTTCGCCAAGCGCCAGCTGGAGATTCTTGATCGTCTTGGATGCGGCGATGAATTCGTTGAAAAGGGCGTGACCTGGAGCGACGGCAAAGTGTTCTTTGGTGAGCGGCAGGTTTACAAGTTCAATCTGTTGCCGGAAGAAGGCCACAAGCGGCCCGCTTTCATCAATTTACAGCAATATTATCTAGAACAGTTCCTTGTGGAGCGTTTGTTGAGCTTGAAGGCAGCCGGTAAGCCGGTGGAAATTCGAGGCCTCAACAAGTTGAAAAATCTGACGGCGCGCGATGACGGCGCCGTGCTGGAGCTAGACACGCCCGAAGGGGCGTATGAGATCGAAGCGGATTGGGTGGTGGCTTGCGACGGCGCAAGATCCGCGACCCGCTCTTTTATGGGACTAGATTTTGTCGGCCGTGTATTTGAGGATAACTTCCTGATCGCCGACGTGGTGATGGACGCGGAGTTTCCCACGGAACGTTGGTTCTGGTTTGATCCCCCGTTTAATCGCGGCCAATCGGCGTTGCTGCACAAGCAGCCGGACAATGTCTGGCGTATTGATTTGCAGCTTGGCCGATGTGTGGACAAGGAAGAAGAGAAAAAGCCAGAGAAGGTTATTCCTCGCCTGAAGCAAATGCTTGGCGATGAAACGCGTTTCGAGCTGGAATGGGTGTCGGTCTATACGTTCCAGTGCCGCAGGATGGAGCGTTTCCGTCACGGACGGGTGATTTTCGCCGGCGACGCAGCCCATCAAGTTTCGCCTTTCGGCGCACGCGGCGCAAATAGCGGGCTTCAGGATGTTGATAATCTGTGCTGGAAGTTGAAGTTGGTGCTTGAAGGCGCCGCGCCTGAAAGTCTGATAGACAGTTATGACGAGGAGAGGGTGTTCGCGGCTGAGGAGAACATACTGAACTCTTCCCGATCGACGGACTTCATCACGCCCAAGTCAGACGTTAGTCGCCTGTTCCGCGACGCCGTTCTCGACTTGTCGGAAAGATATGCTTTCGCCCGCCCCATGGTTAACTCGGGCCGTCTTTCCTTGCCAAGCACTTATGACGGGTTCTCGTTGAACGGTGAAGATCAATTGAAGGGGCCGCTGCGGTCGCGACCGGGCGCGCCTGCGCCAGAGGCGCCTCTGGAGGGGGGCTGGCTTTTAGATAAATTAGATGGAAATTTCCACCTGCTCGCATTCAATACGCCAGCGCCTGAAAGCCTTCGCGTCGAAGGACTGGAGATCGTCTGTCACCAATTGACCACCGACGACGATCGCGCCGGAGCCCTGGCGCAGCGCTATCTGGGAGCGGCGGAGACGGCGGTTTATCTTCTGCGTCCAGACCAGCATGTGACGGCG
>JBLXBZ010000017.1:0-31179 GCA_048265185.1 Stappiaceae bacterium
GACACGGAAAAGTATTTTGTGTCAGAGGCTTCGGTCTATCGCATCCTCAAATCCTACGACCTGATCACCAGCCCGGCCTATGTGGTTCTGTCGGCTGCCAACGAGTTCCAAGACAAAACGACCCGGCCGAACCAGCTTTGGCAAACCGACTTCACCTACCTGAAGGTCATCGGCTGAAGGAATATCGCAAGGCACGGAAACGCTTCCACAACGACGGCATGTTTGCCGGGCGCTTTGACCCCGGAACGGATGAGCAGATTGTGAGCGAGGCTTTCATCGCCGACCGTATGGAGACGGCTCTCCGGGGCACCGCCGCGTATTTCCAGATCTCGAACTACCGGTCCGAGGCATTCCCTTTGCTCTGGGTCCGGTCTTCGACCCAAGCGAGCGGAGAGATCGACAAGACCGTCGGTTTCCCCATCCTCCCACGCCACCTGCGCAGGACGCTGAAGAAGTTGCCGTTCGACCAAGAAGACCTGAGTCAGGACCTGCGCGAAGAGCTTGCGCCTTGGGTCTATAAGGCTACACTTCAGCCTGTCAGCTCTTTCATGAACTCTCTGCGCGAGAGGATGAGCGTCGCCGCCCGGGCCGGAAGTGGAGGTGCCCGCGTCGGCGGCTCCTACATCTAGGGCGCGATCTTCAATCCCAAAACGCTGATCGCACTCCTGAACATCTATCGCGTTCACTACAACTTCTTCGAGCCGCGCCCTTACGCATGTCCCTACGAGGAGATCGACGATCTCATCGCCCCTCCAAAGCTGACACCGCGCGCCCTGAGGATACCCGGAACGGATGAGTTCGTTGATCTACCGCCGCGGGCGCGGCGCGCGCGCGCGCGACTGACGCCGGCGATGCGCCACGGCATGGACGCCTTCACTAAGCGCAAGGACGGTACGCAGGACCCGCCCAACATCTACCGGATGCTGTATCGCCCCTGGCTCTACATGGGGACAAATCCTAGTTGCGAAACATTCGTTCTGTCGCTTGCAATATTCCTGGTTAATATCTGCGGCCAGCCGAGCGAAAATACCGTTACAAGCACGGCCGAGTAAGACCAGAGGACGGTTAGTTGCCCCAGATCCTCGATCGAAACCATTTCAGCAATCGAAATGTTGCGCAGATTGATGGAAAGTACACCCGCGATATTTATGGCAATGAGAAGGAAGGCCGAATTCCGGAAGGAGAGTGTTTCGACAGACAGAATTTTGTGTTTTAGGCTTCGGAGGTAACCGCTATCGGTCATGTCAGGGTCTCTAGATTTGGCCAGCCATAGGCGACCTCCTGTAAGGTAGCGTTGGCCCGCACATCTGATTTTTCCCCGACAACTCTGCCTCCGAGGTTCTTATAGAACCGCCTGGCATTCATATTGTCTTTCAACACCCACAGACTTACGCCTGTGTTGTTGTTACTGACTAAATATGTTGCCATCGCCCGGATCACGGCCTTGCCGATGCCGCGGCATTGAGATGAGCTCAACACATATATGGCCGATATTTCGGCATCGAACCCCTGTTTGAGAAGCGCCTCGGATCTCTGATCGTTGCACGCCCCGAAGCCGATCGAGAGTCCATCCACGCGGGCCAAAAACACCGTGGTATTACAATAAGCCGCCGGCTGCGCCAGCATCTTGCGCCAAGTTTCAGCTCTTGCATCGACCGTCAGGTCATCCAGCATTGCCTGCGGTACTAGGCCTGTATAGGTCTCGCGCCAAGAGGCGACGTGAACCCGAGCCAGTTCAGCGGCATCGGCCTTGGTCGCTTTCTGCAGGTCAAGGGGCGGCGCCTCGCCAGATATGGAGGTTTTTCCTTTCCTCTGGGTCATGGCCGTCCGCCGACGGACGGCGACCTGCGCACCTTTCCGTCCCCGGAAATCAAAATGCCGGTTTCGGCGCTCAACTGGATATGGAGTTCATTTTCAGCCTCGGTGTCGGCTGACTCGAGCTGGCATGATACGGCTTCAGCTGGCTCGCCAAAGGCAAAGAGATAGACAAAATAATCGTCTTCCGCCTGCAATCCGAGCATCTCGTGTGTGCGCGCATCAACGACTGCCGGGGTCATGAAAACACCAAGACCCGATTTAGCACAGTAATAACAGATATCTTGGCCGATCGCACCCAGAGTCAACAGATGGTCGCAGTAAACGGCAGGGTCCACGCAATCTGCCTTTGCACAGAGCCACAAGACGGCGCCAGCCTTCTTGAGAGGAAATTGTCCGATGCCATTGGTGACGACCTCGGCCCGGTCAAGGGTACCTTTTTCTACCAATCTCCGCTCCCCTGTCTTCTGGATCTCGTAAAGGGGACCAGCATCGCCTTCGAAACAGGCGATCCGGCCAATGATCTGTTCTTCTGAGAACCGTGACCGTTTCATTGCCTGTCTCCTTCGTTGAGGAACAGGCTAACCCAAAATCGGGAACATCTCAGGGGAGCACGTCATCGCCAGCAACCCTTTGACCGTCACAGGCCAGAAGTGTTTGACTTAAAATGTCGCCATTCAAGTTGATAATCCACGGTTTCATCGTCACCTGTCACGCCTTTTCTGGAATTGGGTGTACCCACGGTCAACTGGCATTACCAACACACGCGAAATGCCAGCCCGGCCATCTTCGCAAGGAATATCACCAAGGACAATAATTGCGCTAACTACCGTGGCCATTCCTCGTCCGGCCAATCGCGGCTTCCGTGAATGACATGCAAGATGACGACACATTCCCGATCTCCGATCTCCCGTAGTTCATAGGCAATGATGTAGGGTAGACGGTTGACCGCTTTTTCATATGTGCCTGTCACTCTCCCAAGACGTCCTGTAGCGAAGTTGCCAAGGTCGTGACCGGCTTTCTCGATTGCATCAGCGACCTTTTCAGCAGCATTTGGGTTATCGTTTGCGATATATTTAATGACATCCAGATATTCGCGCCTTGCATCAGCCGACCAAACAACCGGCCTCATCTGCGAGCAGCTCTGGCTTTCCTAGCCTCGGATATGATCTTGCGAGCTTCGGAGGTTACTTCCTCATGAGGAACAACTCGACCGGCTTCGGCATCAGCCATGCCGCGCTTGATGCCCTCGATGATTTCCAGCTCTCGATCTACATAGGCCGCCACCGCTTCGCCGGCGAGGAACGATTTGCTGCGCCGCGTGCCGGCAGCGATGCGATCAAGCTTTTCCTTTACATCGGGGCGAACGCGAATTGTCATTGTGGTACTGGCTGCCATGCCAAACTCCTGTGCTAGTGTGTGTACACCCTAGCACACTTCCATTATAGGGTCTACCTGGCCCAATTGGATCGGAAGGTTGAGTATGGTTCAATAGAGTCGCCATTGCTCATTTTTGGCTAGGCGCATAAGCTAGGCGCGATGAGGTATACCCAAACGAGCTACATATGCCCACGACGAAGACGGCCAAGGCCGAAATGATCAAGGTTGCACGGATCTACCTTCGGGTCAGCTCCGACACGCAGGATCTCGAGCGGCAGGAAAGCATCATTGAGGAGGCGAAGGCGTCCGGACACTATGTCGCCGGTGTCTACAGAGAGAAAGCGTCCGGTGCGCGTCCAGACCGGCCAGAGCTAATACGCCTGATCCAAGATCTCCAGCCGGGTGATATTGTCCTTGCGGAGAAGATCGACCGGATCAGCCGACTCCCACTGACCGAGGCCGAACAGCTGATCGCGACAATCCGCGAGAAGGGCGCCAAACTCGCCGTTCCAGGAGTGATCGACCTCTCAGAATTGTCGGCAGACACGAGCGGCGTTGAACGGATCGTTCTGGATTCCATTCAAGAGATGCTGTTGAAGCTCTCCCTGCAGATGGCCAGAGATGATTACGAAGATCGGCGAGAGCGTCAGCGCCAAGGTATAGAACTGGCGAAAAGGGCAGGGCGCTACAATGGCCGTAAGGCCGACGCGGCGACCCACGAGCGCATTATCGCGCTTCGAACGGGTGGTAGAAGCATCTCAGAGACTGCCAAGCTGGCCGGTTGTAGTCCGAGCCAGGTGAAGCGGATATGGGCTCAGCATAAACGGGGTAGTTCCAAAGGCCGTTGCTATGACTGACGAAGAGCTGAACATCGTGCGATCGGCGTTTGCGCGTCAGATTCTTGCCGTCGCAGGAGTTGCCGAGAATGCCGCCCTTGAACATGCGTTCAAGACGGTACGAAGAGAAGATTTTCTCGGAACCGAGCCCTAGAGAATTGTTGATGTGAACAAGGGGCCTGTCGCGCTGCCTTTCAATGACCGCCGCAAGAGGAAAATGGCGAATAAACCTGAGCGATCAATTCCTTCCATGCAATGCACAAGGGTAGGGCCTTTCAGCCGCGACGTTTGCATAAGTTCGAGCAGATCGTTTAGCTGTCGAACTCCGAATCCCGATTCCCAATACGTCAACGGGTAATGATATTGATCCACCCCCAGTTCGGCTGGCGCGGCCCGTCGCAGAGAGATGATCGTCGAAATACTTCGATCTTGCAAATCGGAAGCCAAAGGTTGCGGTCCGACCCAAATCTGTGGCGCTCTCTCAGAGAAAATCAAAACGCCGGCCTTACACCCACATACGCTTTAAAGACCACGCCTGCCTTCGCTGTCGTCGCAGGACGCCGCGAAATGGCTATAAATATTTTTAACTAGTTCTATTTCCTGATCCGTCAGAGCGGCGAATTCTTTGCCGCGCGCTCTCAAAGAGAGCCGCTCGTTGTTTTGTCATAAAAACCGAAAAGAAGGTCGACGGTGCGCTCGGGTATGTCAAACATCTCCTAGCAGGCTGCGCGAAACTGACCGTAACGCCGGAGAAAATCTGTTTCCTATCCGCCTGAGATCCAGCTTGAGCTTCGCGTTTTCCCCCTTATTCCCAACATCATCCGGGAACGAGTTTGCGGATCCACGATATAGATCATATGCGCCCTGTTTTTCGTCTTTGAACTTGGTATACACTGATTAAATGAAGTTCGCAGGAGCCTGATTTGCCTTCCACATTCGGCATTGTCGATTTGTTTGCCGGTCCAGGCGGCCTTGGTGAGGGATTCGCATCCCTCGGCGAGGATGGTCATACGCCATTCCGGATCTGCATCTCTATCGAGAAAGAGGCGGCTGCCCATCGGACCCTGACGCTGCGTGCATTTCTGCGCGAATGCCGTGCGCGTCAAGGTGTCTTGGCAAAAGAGTTCATTGATTTCCATGCCGGGCTAAAATCCGAACCGAACTGGTCAGCCGTTAACGCTGAAGCGTGGCAGCATGCTATTGATGAGGCTCATGCACTCGAACTCGGCACTGAGGCAGCTGCGACGGTGATTGACGGGGCCATCGCGAAGCTGCGGAAGAATTATGACGACACGATTTTGATCGGCGGACCGCCCTGTCAGGCCTATTCCCTAGTGGGGCGTGTCCGCTCCAGAGGCAAGATTGGCTATGTCCCGGAGGACGACCCACGGCACTACCTCTTTCGCGAATACATCCGGGTTCTCGACAAACTTCGTCCGGCCGCGTTCGTGATGGAAAACGTCAAGGGCATGCTTTCGTCTACAGTCGAGAGCCGCCTAGTTTTCGAGATGCTGATGGAAGACCTGTCCTCGCTCGGGACGGGTCACGCCCATCACTACGAACTTCGTGCCGTCCGGGTCGAGGATGGCAAGGCCAGCCTGCAGGAGGCGGCACAGCCTTCGGATTTCATCGTGCGCGCCGAGGCGTTTGGTGTTCCGCAGCGGCGACACCGGGTGATCATTGTCGGCATCCGGTCCGACCTCGCGGGCAAGGCAGCTGATGCCGAGATCGCCGTCTCCGGGATGGTGCGGACGGTAGGCGATGTCATCGGAACCATGCCCGCCTTGCGAAGCGGCATCAGCCGCGGACTCGACGACGCGGCTGCCTGGCGAGGAGAAGTCCTCGACGCCGCGAAGCTGCTGGCCGGCATCTCCAGGGGGAAGGACAACCGGGCGCTCCGTGAAGCATTCCTGTCCGTTTCAGAGCGACTGAAGGACAATACGCCTACCGTTCGGGTGGTGACACGGTTGCCGGACGACTATGGCAATTCGAACGATAAGTTGCTGCAGTGGATCGAGCGACCGGAACTTCGCGCGATTGCCCAGCACGAGACGCGCGGGCACATGGCGTCGGATCTGGGCCGCTACCTGTTTGCTGCCGTGTTCGGGACCGTCCGTGGCTACAGCCCGAAGGCCGCCGATTTTCCTCTAGCGCTCAGTCCCAATCACCGCAACTGGCACAGTGGCGTCTTCAACGACCGCTTCCGGGTTCAGCTGGCGGACGAGGCATCGACCACGGTCACGAGCCACATCTCCAAGGATGGCCACTACTTCATTCACCCTGATCCGATCCAGTGCCGCAGCCTGACCGTGCGCGAGGCAGCCCGCCTGCAGACCTTCCCCGACGATTACCTGTTTCTCGGCAACCGCACGCAGCAGTATGTCCAGGTCGGAAACGCAGTGCCGCCGCTTCTTGCGCGTCAGATTGCGAAATTGCTCCTTTCAGCCCTGACTTCTTGATCGGTTGACTTTGATCAGAGCTGCTCTTGCATCGTCAATTGACCACCAAGGGCGTTGCGCATGTATCATGCGGTGGCAGTTTGAACAGACCAAGGCCAGGTCGCTCAAGCTGGTCTTTCCGTGCTCACCGAGCAATGAAATCGGCAAGGTGTGGTGGCATTCGATGAATTCCCGGCCCCTCTCTCCGTAAGTCTGCAAAAAATCGAAGCCGCAGACCTCACAGGCAAGACAGCCATGCTTTCGCAGCGCCGCGCCCTTCTTTTTCTTCACGAGTGTAGTGTTTCGCTCCCGGGAAACATGAACTCGGGTCATTATTCGACCTTCTGACGCTTCGAATTCGGGGGCGTCGAAACCCAAGATCTCCGCATCACTGGTGTCGATTAACTCCAAGATCCCATTTGCAACCCGCGCCAATTCGTCCGGAAGTCCCGAAAACTCCTCCCAAAGCTCGACTTCAAGCCTGTTGCCATTGGTTAGCCCCTTTCTGCCGTTATCGGTATATTGGGGATCGAAAGAACTGAAGTTTCGTAACTTCATGGCGATTGCGTCTGGCGTTCGCAAAAGCGATCCGTGTTCTATCAAACCCAAGGCTGCACCAACTTTCGCGATACGCCGAGCGAGTTCACCGATTTCCTCAGATTGGGGCCGAGGATCAAAATTACGATGATTCAGATGATAGTCGAGTGCGATGATTAGCTCGTCACGGGTCCAATCCGGATTTCGGTGTCGACCCTGCTCTACAAGAAACTCACGAACCTTGCAGAACAGATCTTCATCGCCGTTCCGTATCCAGTGTTCGTGAACTGCGCGGTCTCGTTCTCTGAGCTCTGACCCTCGCTTCTGACCATCCGACCAACCCTTTCGACCATTGTCAAAAAGGGAATCAAAGATGTCGCGCGTATTCCTGAGTGTATGGCGAAACTGCTGTTGAGAGCGACCGTCCGAAAGCGCGTCAAAGAACAGGTCGTACGCACCATTCCAACTATCGACGCCCAGTGAGGTAGGCGGCCTCGGCACCTTGCCATCGGAAAAGTCTGTACAACGCGAAAGGAAGTACCCGACCAGGATCATGTCGTCGGAGCGTTTCCGTGTCTCGCCGATGTCTCGAACTTTTTCCATTTCCGTGCTTACCAAATGATCTCTATTGCTTGATTTCAGGAATAGACAAGGAATGAGGCGAGTAGTCCGCCGCTCTGACTTTAGCCCACGTGTCCGCACGCTTCGCCACTTCCGAAATCTGCTGGCCCGGGGCAATCCTGTTGAACTCGGCGTTCACGACCACGGCCCAGTCCCAGAGCAGGTCGCGCAGACCTCCAGAAATCCCCTGTCGCATCCATATCTGCTCGAGGTCGAGCCTGTCGCCGAGTCGATCCGCGACCACCGACACGACGTAGGTGGCGATGTTCACCCATCCCTGGCGGAACACCTCCTTCGCCTCCTTCGTCTTGATCATGCTCTCGATCGCCTTGAACAGTATGACCTTGGCGATCATCGCCCGATACCAGCGGGCATCGAGCGGGCTGGGGACAATGCTCGGATCATCATCGAGTGCAGCCATGAATGCCGCGAAGTTCTTCTCGCCAGCCATTGCGACCTGGTTCGGCTTGCCGCGCCACGCTTCATGGTACTTCGCGATGTCGTTCTTGGTCAGCTTGCGTTTCGGCGGGACCATCTCTTTCAGGTTTCGCCTCTTCGCGGGCGTGGTACCTTCCCTCAGCAACATGACGTTGTAGGCGCCAGCCGCGCGCTCGTAGAACCATCGCGTTGCGCCGTCCGGGCACCACGTGTCGTTTGCAAGTTTTTCAAGCTCTCGATGGAACGGGCGGTTTGCCGACAGGTCGGACATCCTCACCGCGTTCTGGCTGTTCGCATAGCGGGAGACGTTGCTGATCAGTCGCTCGCGTGCCTCGTCCTGCGAACCCTTGAGGATGATGATCTTTGCCGGGACCATGACATGGCTGAGATCGATGGTGCGATCGTCGCGCGAGGCGAAATAGATGCTCGAGGTTGTCTGGCCGCCGTTCACGATCTGCAACCCCTTCAAGAACGATAAACCGAGATTGCCGTCATCAGAGCGCTCGAATGCAGCCTCGTCGCAGACTAGCACAAGGCCGTTGTTGAATGCGAGAAAGTGCTCCGGTTCCTTTCGGAGCGTTTCGACTATGCCCTTGTTTACCGCACGCTTGTTTCCGAGGAACGTGCGGATGTTGGCTTCGAGCAGCGTCGTGCCATAGCGAAGATAAAGATCCCGAATTAGTTGGCCGGGAATGGCCGTCAGGGCGTATTCGTAATCTGCGTCAGGGTCAGGAACGTGGACACAAGGTAGAAGCCGACCTATCGACTGGACGAAACTGACCGCAAGTTCATCCCGTGGCTTGCCCTCGGTGTGTCGAAACAGCCGCTCGATGTCCATCGCCTCGACAGCGACCATCTTCTGATGAACCTCCTTGTTGGAGAACCGCTTGGTCTTGGTTCGCCCGTCGGTGATCACGAACACCCGAAGCCGGTCGATGTCGTTCCATCGTGAACGGATGGTTGCGACGAGGTCCCTGACAGGGTGGGTGGGGTCAATTTTCGTGTCGAGCTGGCCACTCGCAGCGCGAAACAGAAAACGCACGCCTTCACTGGCGGTTCCAGTGGCATCCGAGTCACGCAGATCGTTCAACTCATCCGTCCCGAAATAGTGGGTCACGAACAGGTCGAGCGCGGTTTCATCTGAGCTGAGAGCATAACCGGTGATGCGCAACTTGGCGTTGCCGACTTTGCCGTTCCAATGGCAAACGGTCGGCGCGTCGCATATTCCGGTTTCCGCCACATGCTCCATGACCATTTCGGCAAAGACGAGTTCCTCCGAAGGAAAGGGGCCTTCGCCAGCCTCTACGCGCTCGGCGATGATGGTCTGCAGGTCGGAACGAAAGTTGCGGTGAAATTCTTCAAGGCTCATGTCAGTCAAGTCCAAATTCGTTGATCAGCTCCGGAATCCCAATGGAGTGGACTTCCAAGGCATCGAGGTCGAGTACATAAGCGGCCGAACGGATGGCCGCTGGCAGGGAGGCACGCGTAAGGCGCGGCATGTCACCTTCCGAGCGGAATGTTCTTGCATCCTTCAATGCCAGCGTTCGGCTGTAGAGCGGTGCATGTTCTTCGAGGTATCCCATCACCATAAGCAATGCCTCGAAGCCGCGCTGAACTCCGGCCAGTCCAAACCTCTCGCGGAGAACGGACACGAGATCGACAAGCGAGGTCCCGTCCATATTTTCTTCGAAGCGGAAGGCGCAAAGGAAGATGGGAGCCCTGTCACCGTCCAGCTGCTCGATGCTGTTGATCCGAGCAAGGAAGCTGCCGGTCCGAACCGTGCTCTTCACTTCGATCGCGCCCCCGCGGACGTGAAAATCCTGCGCCGCCCTCAAAGGTCCCTGCCAGCAGTCGAGAGCACCGGCTCCCAAGGAGGTGTCCGCGAGCAATCTGAGCATCCATAATTCGCCGAGAAGGCCGATCTGTGCATCGGGTGAGAGAGGGCGGTGCGTTCGCGCCATGAACGCTTGCCACTCCCTGACCCGTTCAAGGAAGGCCTCTATCACGTCACGATTGGGCGTGTCAGCGGCGGCTTCCAGTGTTCGCAAGACATCAATGACCATGATGGCGAAGATGTCCGGCGACCCTTCCGGCCGTCTCACCAAGGCAATGGCCGTCTTTCCGGCAACTACAGTCTGACCCTCGATAAAGGCGACATCGAATCCCTTGCCTTCAGGCAGCCGTGCTGGGTTCACTGACCAAGAGCTAGGAAAGGAGACAATCAACGCTTCTCGTCCAAGGGGAAAGTGGCAGCCTGCCTCAACTGAGACTGCGCCCATCCCGGTGAGGTGAACAAAGCGCCAGTCTTCACTGGCTTCCTGGCGCGCGAGCGCTCTCCATGCCCGTGCTAGCCCTTCTTCAGTCCACCCAGTCATTGAGGCCTCCCCAGAGAACGCTGTTGGCGATGTACTTCGAGTTAGAGACCCTTCTCTCGGAAGTGCTCGATGGGAAACTGATTGCCCAAGCTACTACGGGATGGGCATCTGCGAGTTCTGGAACCTCAGCACCGGCAGGATCGAGCAGGTAGAGCATTAGCAGGCCGCGTTCTCGTCGAGCCGGAATGCTCGCTCCAACCACGCCGTTTCCGAGAACGTGACGGATCTGCGGACCTCTTGGTTCGGACGGTGGTTCCTTGCCTTCGTTTCTATCCGTATCATTGCGCCAGGTTTTTTGGCTGAGTTCGAGGGCGGCCTTCCACTCTGCCTCTGTCAGATCTATGGCTTGATCGCGGGGGGAAATGAGAGTTTTGATAGAGTATCGATCCGCATGCTCAGCTGCTCTGCGGCGATCCAACATTTTGACTGACGCTCCGCCAACCGACTTTTCTGTTCCCGGCTGATCTTTTCCGATCAGGGCCACGGTCCAGTCCGTAAGTTCCTGATCTTTGTTCATTTCCTCGATGAAGTCTGCGATCAGTGGGCTCATGATCCGGAAGCTGGCCGCGTGGGTCCTGTACTCCCGGAGGAACGAGATCACGCTGAGTGCCGACACATCTCGCCACAGGTGGCCGTTCCACTTCTGACCGTCGGGCACGAAGTGCTGATGGTTCAGGTCTGTCGATGGGCCAAGTGCGCTGATGAAGCGATCCGCGGCATTGAAGTTTGCCGCGATGTCGTCCTTCCGGTTCGAAAACACGATGGTCTGCAGCAGATCGCCGGAATAGGTTAGCTGCATCGCGCGCGCGTTTCGCATCTTTGCCCGCGATGTTACGGTCAGCACGGAGTGGGATTTCACGCGCAGGCCGAACTGCTTGGGCGTAGCACCGGCCGCAACCATATTGTCAAACTCTTGGCGTAGCTCTTCGGCTGCATCGGCGATATGGCCGAACCACTCCACCATTTCTTGGGATGTGTATAGGCGGCAGACATCGAGATAGCCGTCACGGTACCCGAACCACCGACCCATTTGCATAAGTGTGTCGTACATGCGTGCAGTTCGCAGGAAGTAGCTTGTACAGAGACCCTCGAGCGTCAGACCACGCGCCAGCTTGTCGCCACCGATGGCAATAACCTTCAGGCCGGTGGCGTCATTCTCGGCATAATCGAGAGCGTCCTTCGCCGTGCCGTTGATCTCGCGCACGCGAATGTCCGACAGAACGTCCGGCAGAACGCCACGAATATCCGTCCATGAGAAGTCTTCCAGCGTCTCTCCTTCGACAAGGGCATCTCGGATCCCGCGCATCCCGGGTAGGAAGGTCGCTTCATATTCCTCGCGCATCGATGCTTCGAGAGAAGCGAGTTCGATGCCGCGGGTGTATCGGCCTTTCATGTCCCTCACGTAGGAGGCTACCTGATTGAAGACTTCATTCTGCACAGAGGTGAAGCGGGTCACGTGAATTAGCATGGAGGAGTGTTTACTGCCCTGTCCGCGCAGTTTTCGTATGGCACAGGCATAAACGAATGACCGGATCGCTTCAGCGAGCGAGTCCGGTACGCGATCTTCGCCCATCCAGCGTGGTCGATGCCCGTTTTTGTGCGGCTTCATTTCAGGTGAAGTTGTCGACTTGCTAGGCATCCAAGGCTGGAATTCATCGTCCAATAAGGTGCGCACCAGTGGCAGGTCTTCTGGCGTGCTTGAAGCGGCCCCGAACACGCGCCCCGGTCCTACGTAGTTCGATGGTGCGGCAAGGTTGGTGATAAATGCCGAAGGGAACAGGTCAGGGCCATGCTCCTGCGTCTCACCGCGCTCATGAATGAAGATGTTTGCAAAGGGTGTGGCTGTGTAGCCGACGTATGCCTTGCGCGCAAAGTGGTGCAGAATCGCCCGGATCAGCCTGTTGATGGTTTTCGGTTGATGCTCTAGATCTGGATTGCCAAAATCATCCACGACGTCTTCGCCCGTATCCACTGAACCATGATCGGACTCGTCGTCGATCACAAGAATTGGCAAATTGGTGACCAGCTTGCGACCTGTTACGGGATCGATGTGATTGGCGACGCGATTGCGGATCCAGTGTAGCAAGCGCTCCAGGACCGTCTTGTTTTTCTTGACGACGAACAGCCACGGTCGCTGCTCGGGACTGATATTCATTTTAGCCGCGACAGCCGTATTGAAGTCGCCCTTGTCACTTCGATTGGTTGCTGCATTCGGACGGACCGACATGTCCTTGTCGATCAGTCCTACGCCTACTGCTGGGAGCTCGTCAGTATCCGCGATGGTGGCAAAACCGAGAAACCCCTCGTCCAAGCGAATTTGGGTCTGTGCTCTCAGGTTGTTGTGCAGTCCGGCGAGCACGATGATGATCTTGTAACCTGCGTCCGCGGCCTTGCAGATCAGTCCGGTATAGTTGCCAGTCTTCCCCGACTGAACGTGACCCACAACCAGCCCGCGACGATCCCAGGTGCCTTCTCGGGTCGGGTCCTCGAGCTGTGAAAGGACTTCGTCAGTGGCGACGTCGAGGGCGTCGAGGGCCGTCCACGGGATGCGCGCTTCCATGTATTCCGAGTAGCGCTGCCAATAGGTCCAACCCTTCTTCCTTTCTGCATCAAGCCAGGCGACATGGTCCTCACTGCTCGACAGGGTTGCGTTCGCGCCCACCGTGCGGCTTGAACGCCGGATCAGTTCGTCAACGAGCGCGTCTCGATCAACAAGGGCAAAATCGTCCTCCATCATGATCGACAACTTAGTCAGCTCCTTCTCGATCATTTCCGGCGTGACAGGGCTCTGAGCGCGTTCCGCAGCGAGGCGGAGCATGTTTTGGGCCATGGAAAGGATTGAATCGAAGGCCTTCTGGTTAGAAATCGTCATTGCGTGTCTTTCGCTTCAAGGGCTGCAACTAGGTCGAGGTGCCGGTCGAATGGGGGCGTGCGACCGAGCCGCTCCCGCGCCTCGGTCGGGCTGAGCCCGCGGAACTTCACCAGCGCTTCAAACATCGAGGACAGGGTCTCCATTACCTCGTTGTCGGCCGCTCCGGCGAAACCAGTTCTCGGCGTTTCCTTGTCTTCCGCCGTATCCAGCCAGATACGCTGGACGGGCACTGTCTCCTCGATCAGCCTCAGCAGCCCGAGGATGTCAGGCTTGAGTGGGCCGGCGCGATCGAGGATCGAGGCGACTAGATCATGGTCACGAGCGATCCGGTAAGACGTTCCTTGTGCCGAGCGCCGCACTTGCCAGGCGTCGGCGACCGCGTTCGAGCTTGTGCCTGAGGCCGGGGTCACGTGTCCCCGGTGGGCGAAGACCCGCCGCGCCGTGTCGCGTGTTTCTGTTGCGAGACGATGAAGCTGGGATCGCAGGCGCACCGGCGGGCTGGCCGTCGATTTCAGAACATTGATCTTCCAATCGGCATCCGCGCTGTTCGGTATGTCGAGTCGGATACGAGCGAGCCTGTGAGCTTCATCGCGCGGCCATGGTTTGCCGCCATCGCCGAGGCCAAGCCAACCCCCAGCGAGAAGGAGACGCCTGTTGCGGTAGACGTAGAAGCCCTCCTGCTGCGTCCATCCTCCGGGCCCCGCCGCCGCTTCCTGTTCGGCAGTCTTGAGCATGTCGCGATGCGGAAGGACGTGGCATTGCACGGTTACACCGGTGGTGTGGAGGATCCTATACTCGGGGCTTTCCAGCGCCTTGCCGGGATGACCGATGAGGAACGGATCCCAAGGCTTCAATCCTCTGCCATTGAGCGAGAGGCGCAGCATGGGCAGTTGGCCATTGATGAGGCGATGGAAAGTCATCGCAAGATGCGCCTCCACGCGATCCGCGAGCTCGATCATGTCGGTAGCCGCGAAGCCATCGGTCACGATACGGTCCAGTTTCTCCCAGAGTACGACGGTGCCGTGGGCCATCTGGTCCAGCGGCGCGAGCAGATGCTCTGATCCCGGCGCCGGCCCCTCGAAGAGCGGCCAATCGGCCCCGGGTTCCTGACCGATGAGATCGAGGTCCCAGCGCAGGCAGACGACCGGTCCACCTTCCTTCCGACTGGCGACGGTGAGGCGACGAGCCTGAGAGAAGCTGGCCGTCTTTAGGCCCAGCCCGAAGCGCCCGAGGTCGGTGGCGGCGCGTTCAGCCCTCGGATCGCGAGCACCAAGGCGCATGCCGGCCTCCAGAGCCGCGTCGTCCATGCCGTCGCCATCATCGACGATTCTTACCCAGCTCTCTGGACCGGCCCACTCAAGATGAACGGAGACGTCGCGCGCGTTTGCGGCGATGGAATTGTCGACCAGATCGGCAAGTGCGGTGGGAGGCGCGTAGCCGAGTCCCCGAAGGGACTCGAGCATCGACCCGGCATGAGGAGGAGCATTTCTTACACCCATCCCGTCACAACCCCAGCAATTCTTGGAGCCGGCGCTTGCGGCCCGGATGGGAAAGACGATCGAGGCCTTTCGCTTCAATCTGACGAATGCGCTCGCGCGTCACGCCGTAGATTTGACCGATTTCCTCGAGGGTCATGTCGGTCTCGCGCCCGATACCAAAGCGCATCCGGATCACATCAGCCTGACGTTCCGGCAGCTCAGCCAGTGCGTCTGTCACGATCCTTTCGGTTTCTGCCTCGTCGAAGACATCCACTCCCGAAGGCTCGGGTAGCAGGTCGTCCCAGTCGTCAAGGCTTTCGGGATATTCGGCTTCACGCGGGATTCTGCGGAACTGTCTGACCTCGTCGATTGTCCATTCGAGCTCTTCGGCGAGTTCGAGGTCGGAGACGGCACCACCGACCCGAACGTCCAGCCTCTCGAGGGCGCGATCGAGCTTGGTGATCTTCTCGTTACGATGCACGGGGATGCGGATCGCCGCGCCTTCATCAGAACGCCATCGCGTAATGGCCTGTCGCATCCAGTAAGTGGCGTAGATGAGGAAGCGATAACCACGCTCGGGATCAAATCGCCTTGTGGAACGCTGCAGACCCATGAACGCGACTTGGAACACGTCCTCTGGATCCTCGCCTTCCTCCACGTTCCGCGAGGCAAACCGACGGACGTAAGGCAGATGCTCGCGGATTAGGTGCGCGGTGGCAGATTCGGAGATCAGTAATTCTGCTTCCAGCTGACTGGCCTCTGCTTGACGCGCTGGGAGCTGTTCGAGTGTGCGAACCAACTCCTTGTGGAACGCCAGAGAGAGATCCAATGCCTCGAGCGCAGCAAGCGCCTCTCTTCGTCGTTTGCCGTCCATCACCCGGCCAGTAGTGTGCCACGACCTCAGGGTGTCCGCGGCGGCCATTACTTCAGACGTCTCCGCATGGCCCGGGCGTGAAGGAATGATCGTTCTCAGGGAGACCGAGCCGGGGTCTCGCGAACCGTCGCGGATGCTCTCCATGACGTCGAGGATTGTTTCGACGGCGGTCTCGGAGGCTAGGATGCCCAGCTGGAGTTCCTGCTTGGCCCGCATCATGGGCTCCAGCAACTGCCGCTCTTCTGATTTATCCATGACGAAGCGCTGTGAGCCGGGAAGCCGCGTCCGACGCGTAAGGGCTGCCTCTATCGCGTCAGCAAGGTCATCGGACGATGTGTCTGAGACGGCGTCCCAGATGTCTGCATCATGCCCCGTCGCCTGAGCGAGATCGAAGCCCGCTGCTTCCAAGTTGCGCTGGAGATTGATGCGCAGTTCCTCGAGATCACCATTCCCTTCGCAATGGGCGACCAAGTGGTCGATATCGTTGAGGGAGCACCGACCCTTTGCCAAAATCTCCTCTGCCCAAGTGAAGCAGAGCTCCGGGTCGATCGACATCCGCGTGCCGGTCTGTACGACGGCGCGTTTGACCGATTTCCGGCCACGGTTCCGAACTTTCAGGAAGTCGTTCTCTGCACCATGATCGGCCGTCACCGCGGCGCTGGAGCCGATGCCTTCTCCAGAGATCGGCGCAGCTGAAAGATCGAGATCCCAATCCTCGTCCTCGTTATCCGAAACCACAGGTGACGAACTGACGAGCGCTACGAACGTCCCCGATGCCGTATCGCCCACGTATTGATCGAAGAATTCCTCGGGTTCTGCCTCAGCCTCGAAACTCAACAACTCATCAAGAGCGTCAGGCGCGCAGTCCGAATTCGTCTGCGGGACATTCGCGATATGTTGAGAGGGAATTGCCGGACTCTCGACGATTTCCTGTACTGCACCTTTTTTATGCTTATCGACATTCTCAGGTCGTGGCGAGTTCGCAACAAGCGAAGACAAGAGCTGCGCAACGGAATCGTGGCCTTCCGCAAATGCCACATCCGCAGGAGTCTGCCGTTTTTGATTCAGTGATCCAGCATCAGCGTCCGATCGAAGGAAGAGATCACAGAGGGCGAGATCCCCCATATGCGCCGCAAGGTGGAGTGGCGTATCTCCCTTTGGATCTGTCGCATGAAGACGGGAGGATGAAGCGAAATCGGCAAGTTTATCAATATTGCCATCAGTGATCAGACGAATTTCGGCAGGCCCAAGGAAATGATTTTCGGTATCGCTGGACAACTGGGAGCGGTTGCCGAAGAAGCGGGACAGCCTATCCATGACCTTCATAGAAGCTCTCCTTGTTGAGAGACACGATCTGCTGCCCCTGTGTTTCTTACGTCGGGATTTGTATCGTAGCCACGTCGCTTAAGCGTGTAGTAGAGCAACGCGCGACGGACCTTGATCTTCACCTTACCTTCATGCATTCCGTAATTGAGCGCGATGACCTTGGCTTGGGTTTTCGTAAGGGTGGTGTGTGGCTCAATTTTCAATGTGATTTCCGTATTTCAGTTGCGGTCATAGTCTGGAGATGCGCTGCCCCTCTGGGATGCACTAATTTCTAGTATCCGGGAGACTAGGAAATCCTTGAACGCCTATCGATTGGAGCATCACCTGATTAACGTCGCGCACTGGTGTTGACACGAACGCAAAGGGCGAGAGATCGGCCATCCAAGAATTCTTGCGGTCGAGGGTTCCGTCTGCAACCAAGCGAAGTTGCGCGAGATATTGGCTAGCATCGAGTTTAAGGTATCGGGACATAATGTGAGGATCGCGAACATAGGTTCGAACGTTCTTGTCGTAGACCATGTTATCTGGCGTCAAGTCGATACAGCGGTTCAAATTGCTGGAGGATTGGTTCACCGAAATTCCGAATTGATCCATTAGGTCGCGACACTTCCTATGTCCCCCCCAGAACAAGCGAAACTCTATGAACTCAAGCCGTTTCTCAACTCCCCAGCGAAGTCCAGACCTCCCATTGTCCACCGCAGCCTCCCAGTATGCTAATGCACATTATAACTATGCGCGCTCATTTTCTGAATTTATGCCACCATAATCACAGGGTTGTTAGTTAGCAATCACACGCTCCTTTCGGTTGTGCATTTCTTGGTGATGACGGTTCACTGCTCATCCATTAATTAGGTGTTTGCGCAGTGAATCGCCCCGAATTTGCTGGAGGCTCTAACTCCTGAGTAAGATGGAACGCCATGAGCAAAACGGCGAAAAAATTTTCCTGAAGCACGGGAACGAGAAGTCCGACGTGTGCTGGATAATGAGAGCCCGCGCGGGTCACGCTGGCAGGTGATCGTTTTACTTACGGCGAAAATCGATTGCTCGGCGCACACACTGAACGAGTGGGGAAACCGTGAGCTTCGTTAGGTTAATGAGATCTTGCATAAGGCATCTGCTTATTTTGCTCAGGCGGAGCTCGACCGCCCACTGAAGCGATGATCTCCTTCATCGATGAATACCGTTCAGTGCTCGAGGTCGAACCGATCTGCAAGCTGCGGCCGATTGCCCCGTCGACTTATTACGATGCCATAGCCAAATGGGTCGACGCGGGGCGTCTGTAGGCGCGTGCTCGCCGCGATGTCGCTTTGAAGATCGAGATCCACCGTATGTTCGAAGAGGTTTCCCAAGCCTGCTCTGCAGCCCCCGGCATCGCAATCGCCATGAGGCCGGCGCGGTGATGCAGACCGATTACGCCGGGCACACCGAAACATGATCGGAGGCAGATGATCAGCCGCGTCCGAGCTGTCCGGGAATTAGCGTAATCGCCGTCCGGTATTCCTGAAATCCGTAATCACGGCGAAAGATCCATGCCGTCGTATTTCGAACGCCAGTTGTAGTACGTAGGGTTGCTGATCCCGTCTCACCCTGATTATTTCCGTATATTTCAGTTCTGAGTGGCGGATACACGGAGACTATTCATCGCGCCCAAATGCCTTGGTTTTAAACCAGAGGTATCCCATACCGAAAGGCGCGATGAACAGCGCAAGGTTCCATAAGACTAGGTTGATGAAGAACTTTGCGGGATAAAGAAAGATGATTGGCAAGATCAAGAACCCATCGCCAAGAGCTAATGCCTTGAGTTCATCCCAGACGAGCTTGGAAAACGGGAACAAAATTGCGCAGAGAATAAAATAGATTAAAATTATAGATGTTTCTGTATAGTTTCTCGAATTTTCAAGTGTAATAGTCAATGAAAGAGCAAGAAAAATCGCGGATATGATATAGGATCGTATTATATAGCGAGGATTAAATCCATTAAATATTATTTTAGATGCGTTCATTTAAATTTATTCCTTAGATGTATTGAATAAATATTAATTTCATTTTGAATAAAATTACTTTTGTCGCTTTAGTATTTTCGTGATCGTTGGATTTGTCTTCTTACTGCATTTACGGCAGAGCCGGCCTTTCTCCCATACTCTTGGGCTTTTGAGGACGCGGCGCGGCCAGTATTCGCGGCGACTCCGCCAATCGCTCGCGCTCCTTTCCCCGCTGGTTGAAGGTTACGGTAGATATTATTAGCTACCGCCGCCGCTGTAAGTGGTCCCGCGGCTGTTATTGCTCCGCTGAGGCCGCTGACGATTGTTGGTATTAGCAAGATTGTGGTGATCATGATGATCAAGACAACGATGAAAGGGATTAGCGCGGCGATGGATTGGATATTGTCGGGGTTAATGTTGTTTATTGTCGCTTTTGTTAGATTGATGATTGTCCCTAGAACGACGGCGATCACCACCGGATACAGTGCGTAGGTGATAGTCGATTGCAACCACTTAAAGAAAAAGTCTTTTGTCGCCGCAAACATCGAAAGGCCGATAAAGATCGGGGCTAGACCAAGGTGAATTGTAATCATCACGACCGCGAAAATCAGGATCAAACTCGCGGTGGCCGCAACTATAGACTGAAGTATTATAAAAATACCTGACATGAACGCATGCGCCATGTAACTTAGATTGTCTAAAGTGGCGTCGGCGCTGGCGCCTAGATCGGTCAGCATTTTATCGAATGTGCGTGCGAGCGAGACATTATCCATGTTTCCAGAGAGCATTGTTCCGCCCAAATTATCCATTCCTGAGATAATCGCATTGGCGAACGCATCGAACTGGCTCCAGACTGTCGCAAACTGATGGATCAGGATCAGTTTTATGAGGAGCCAGGCAAATTGCGTGATCTCCATCGGCCGAAGTTGAAATATCTGTTTCAAGAAGGCGAGAATAATTGTCAGAGTAGCGCCGACTTTGATTGCGCCTCCAATGGCGCTTGCCGTTATCCCATATTGCGATTGAGCGGCCGAGGAAAGTTGCGACTTAGCTGTCTCGACAAGTAACGAGACAATTTCCATCAAAGAACACCTTCTAACTTGTAAATATGCGTTACTGCATCCGTTAGGGTGTTATTTGGTTTGTTATTGTTAATAATCTCCATTTCTTGCAGGGCGGCGTCCAATTCTGCGGGGAATACGATGATAGTTAAAATTTTTAATTTTTGCATTTATGTCTCCAACATGGGTAAATAGAATTCCGTTACGCCCCTTCGCCCATCAATCCGGCCTGTTTGGATGATGACATCGACAGACCGGCGGACGTAATTCTTCATATCGATATAGGTCATAGGTACGTCTGAACGCCCCGCCGCCATGGCGAGGCGGTCGATAGCCAGCTCTGGAGTTTCCGCATGAAGCGTCGTCATTGACCCTCCGTGCCCTGTATTGATCGCTTCTAGGAAAGTCATAGCCTCTTTGCCGCGCACCTCACCCAAAATCAGGCGGTCCGGGCGCATCCGGAGCGTCGAGATAAGCAATTCATCTGGAGACCGATGTTTGCTGTTTCGGTCTGCGATCAGGGCGACTTTGTTCGGTTGTTCAGGCATTAGTTCCGCAGCGTCTTCAATCGTCACAATCCGTTCTTCGGCGGGGATCATATTTATGATTTTGCGAAGGAGCACAGTTTTACCGGTGGACGTGCCACCAGAAATTAACGTGTTTAGCTTCTCCTGGACGCAAAATTTTAGGGCGTCCTCCAAAGAACCTTCACGCACAATTTCTCTAAGCCGTTGATTGCGTGTAGCCCGTTCTTCATCTAGCGAAAATTCTTTGCCGTGCAGGTATTCTGGTTTGATGTCCGATAGCGGTATGGTTGTAAAAAACCGCATGGAAAGCACGACACCGTCTAACGCGGCAGGCTCAACGATCACCTGCGCGCGAATTTTCCGGCCTTGATATTCGACCGAAGCAGAAACAAGCGGCTTTTCCTTGCTTATCGTATTTTTAGCGATGCCGGCGATGCTTTCGCCGAGGATTTTCGCATTACCCGGAGAGATTTTGTCATCCGCTTTTTTCATATGATGATCGCCGCGAAATTCTACCCATATTGAGCCATCCGCGTTGACGCATAGTTCTATTAAGTCATAGTGGTTGATCGCATCGCCCAAGGCGGCGATGGCGTGACTGAAATAAGTCTCTCTCGGCATCAGAAAATCTCCAGATCACGATCGACCATGATTGTGACGCGAGATCCTTGGTTGACGTGAATTGTCGGTTTGATCTTCAGATAATCGCCGATCACGTTTTGCGTGGCTGATTGCAAGTTCTGGCCTACACGGCCGGTAATATCGCTGGCCGTGTCATTGCTCGTTTCATTGGCCGTAAGAGCTGGGATCACCGAAATCAGGCTTATCAACGCGGCCGACCCAAACCGCTCGGTAAAGTGCGTGTTCACTTTGCCGGTCATGCCGGACTGGCCAAGTTCATCGCCGCCATAGGCGGAGATAGTCACGCTTTGATTGTCCGGCATGATGATGCGCCGCCAAGCGACCAGCGCACGCTTCTGACCTAGTGTGATCTCTTCTGAATATTTGCCGATAATTCGTGCGCCGCGTGGAATTAAAGTCCTGCGCCCGTCGAAAGAATGGACGTCTTCTCCAACCACTGCGCGAATAGCGCCAGGTAGGGTTGAATCTATGGCCGTTTCTAAGATCGCTTGGATCATCGTTCCCTGCGTCACCGTATATGAAGGGTTCACGATGATCTTTGCGCGCTCTACCGGCGTAGGCAGGCCGGAATCGCGAACGAATGACTCGTTGCTCGTCAATTTGGCTTTCGCCTGTTCATCGCCGTCTTTTTTGTTTTCACCATTCGATCCGCCGTATGCGATCATGCTGGATTTTATCCGGTTCTCTTGAATTTCGCGGCTCCGTTGTTGAGGATCGAAACTCGTATGTGCGCGATTATCCAAATTTTGACCGCCGTTGAGGCGAGCCATATCGAGCTGTGATTGCAGTTTCTGCAGCTCCAGCTTTTTCTTCCTGAGAAACCGCTCCATTTCGGCGTCGCGTTCCGCTTCCGCGGCTTTCAGGCGTTTGAGTTCATCCGATAGAGCTTGAACTCTTGGGTCATCGCCCGGTTTTTCGTCCGAGCGTTTGGCCAATTTCTTTTTCAGGCCGACCAGCTGCTTTCGCAGCTCTTCAATCAATTTCTGCGTCTGGGAATCGTCAGCAAATGGCGTTTTTCTCTCCACAAAAACCTGTTGGGGAGCGGGCATTTCGCCATAGGCCGTTCCCGGCAGCGTCTGAAAGTCATCGCCATTCCCGGCTTCAAGGCGATTGCCATTCTGGCGGTCCTGGAGCAACAGATAACCTGCAGTGCAAAGCGTGACTAAACCAAGCAGGCCGGTTATCAATATGGCCGGGGACCGGCGCTTGCCGGACTTCGTTTTACCCGCTTTCGCGTCCTCAAGTTCTTGAAGGCGGGCGCTTAGCGTTTCTTCGGGCGTTTGCCTGTTTTCTTCGCTCATGGCGCAGCTCTTCTGGCTACGGTATTTTCCACATCACCAGCGCGTAGCACCCAATATTTTGATACGCCCGACACACGAATTAATCCGTCGCTTTGGGCTGTTGAATTGGTCGTGCGTTCTCGTCCATTACTTATCCGGAAAATCGCAGGTACAGACGTATTTTTCTTGAAACGGAAGTAGGTGAAAGTGCCATCGTCCCATATCTGAATTGGCGTGATCAAGGTAAGCTTGTCCGCGCCGTAATGGCTATAGGGCGGTAGTTTTGTTACTACTTTGGTTGGGGTCTTCGAGTTGCTATCCGGGTGTGAGAAACGCACCACGTAATAAGGTGCGCGTTTCGTCTCTTTCACTGAAAAATAATAGCTGCGTTTGTTGGTGTAGACCGTGATGTTTGTCGCAATGCCTGCGATCTTGGGTTTAATCACCATGACTTTCCCGCCCGGTACGGCGTCGAAATCAAAGCCTTCCGTGTCTCCGGCGACAATCGAACGAATTTCTTCGTCTCGCCCGAATTCAACTGAGGTCACCTTCATCATGCTTACTTTGATTTGATACACCTGCCCGTCAACATAGCGCGTTATGCGGACACGATGATCCAGAGAGCTAGCGCCCGGCGTCATTTCGGCATGGGCGGGACACGCCAAGGCAATGAAACAAAGCGCTGCGAGATGTTTCCTCATTGCTGATACCTCTCGGCTGTCACGCTGTACTCGCGCACAGTGAACCCGAATGGGTTGCGCCAAAGCTCTTCCAATTGGCGCAGCTCCTGAGGCTTGAAGGAATAGGCGATCGTCACGAGAAAAACGCCTTCGGTGACGCCTTTCGGCGTTATCAGTCGTTTTACAATTCGCGCTTGGGAGCGGTTGTTTGTGATTGGCGTGACGCTGATGACTTCAACGTCCATGCGGGAATCGTTGCCGTAGACTTCCGGCGGATAGTTTTCATTGTTGGCGGACCACAGTTCGATTAGCGACCGCCGCGCATTGCCTTCTGATCTATCGCGTACGGTGGAAATCCGCTGGTCATTATCGAGTTGATTGTATGTTTCTCTGTCACGCACATAGGCGTAAACCATTGAAGCGGCCACCGCATTTTGGTCTGTGATTGTGATGGTCCCGACATTGGCCATGGGCAGCGCGAGTCCGGACACTGGATCAAACGGCACCAAAGCTGGTGGCGGGGTTTTTTGAAACAAGGCCAAGGCGGCGGCCGCGAGACAGCCAACGAACCCGAATGCTCCCGAGGTGAGAGCGATCGTCTTCCATTGCTTTTCCCGCTGACGAGCGCCGAAAATCAGCTCTTCTTCGATTATTTCTTTTTTTCCGCTATTCACGCCGAACCTCAGGGAGCCGAGAAGGTCATGAAAGCGCGATTTTCAGCGATAGCCGCCGCGTCAAGCACGCCAGCCATTCCTGCGTTTACGGCCGTGACCGATTCAAGTTCGATCATTTTCGCTATAGATATAGCCAGTTCTGCGGTCACCCGCGTATTTAAGTCGATGCTGGCTTTCGCGTCCTCCATCTCGGGGATCATGCCCACGAGTTTTTCGACTCGTTGAAGGCTTTCGCCAGATTCTTTGTGGGCTTGCTCTGCGACGGCGGCCATCATCGCGCCAGATGAGGCTTGCGTGGAAGCGCGCTTTGCGCCCGGCGCTGACGAAGTACTCAATTTTTTCACCTTGGCGGAATCGAGTCCAGCGCTCGCCAAGGCCTGATCCATCGTTTTGCGCATATTGACGGATTTACCAGATGTGAGCCCGCTAAAGTCGCCTTTGGCGATACCTTGGATGGTTCCCATCAGATCAGTCAGATTGCCGTTTAATAGCGAATTAATGTCGCCATCCATAGCAAGACCAATGATGTCCCGCGCTCCTGTCAGCGAGGAATACAGTTCTTCGAATTTGTTGAGTTGGTCTTCCAACAGTTTTATCTGGTTCAATAATTGATCCAGTTGCTCGGACTGTATGTCCAGATCTTGCAGCATGTTTTGGAGCTGTTTGATGTTTTGGGTGACGTTCTCCGTGTCAAATGTAGGTATGCCCTGCGCGGAAACATATGTCGGAGCCATCGCCGACAAGCAAAGAGTCGCACGGATCAAAAACCTGCGCATGGTCATTCTCCAAATCTCATGAAATCACGCTCTTTGCGCGTTGCGGCGGCCATTTCCAATTTTTCGGCGCTTATCGACTGCGTATGGGCGGCTTTGAGACGCGTACGCAGAGCCAACAGACGCGTAATTTCTGCGCGGGCATAGGCGTTCAGAGCTATCGCCGCTGTTTCGTCCGCGGTGTTATCGATCTGCTCCACGATGGACTTGATGCGTTTGGCGGCTTTTTTGACTTCTTCGTGAGCGATGTTTGCGTACAGCCTTCCGTCATCGCTCATTATCGCTTTATAGGCCCCAGCCGCCAGCACGGGGTCGATTGTGCCGAGGGCCTCAACGCCGCCTATTTTAGTCAGATATTCGCTGTATTTCTTAGGGATTACGATAACATAATGTTGCGTTTCTTTGAACGGCGGCACGCCGCCGTATTTTTGCACATTGCCGGGGCCTGCGTTGTAAGCGGCGAGCGCATGAATAATGTTGCCCTTGAACATATTCAACATGTTGGCCAGATAGCGTGCGCCGCCCTCAGCCTGCACATAGGGGTTGCCGAGATATGTACTCTTAATTCCAAGATCAGCGGCTGTTTCTGGCATGATTTGCGTTAAGCCATAGGCGCCAACCGGAGATTCCACATGCGGATTGAAACGGCTTTCCTGCCATATCAGCGCTTGTAGGAGACAGCGCCACTGGACGAGGGAAAGGCCGGCTTCACCAACGCCGCTCCGGTTATGGGTGTCCTTCGCGGCCTGAATAATGACTTCCTCGACAGTCACCTTGGCGTCGCCAAAGAGCTTTGGCGCTGCTTCGTTGCTGTCTTCAGCCGGATAAATTTCTTCCGCATCCGGTGTTTCTCCGTCTCCCTGTTCCAGCTCTTGAATCATTGTTTGCGCCGATTCCGGCATTCGCGTTGTGGCTAAAATCGCTTCAAGAACTGAAAGCTGTTCTTTCTTGATCTCTTCGAGTTTGTGACGCGTCGATTCTTTATTGCTCTGGATTTGCAGGTCTTTCTCTTGATGAGAAACGATTTCCAAGTTTTCTTTCAGCAATTGCCAATCGACAATCGGCACCCCTTGCCCCGCCGCCAGATTGTTGGAGGCAATCAGAGCTGCAGCGCTGGCCGTGAGGCGATGAATGCTGGCCTTAAACAAGCTCCCCTCCCGTTGCGTGGAGTTTGGAGAGAGGCGTGAACGTGCAAATCGCATTACCCGCATGATCGAAGCATTTCGATTGAACCGGCTTATAGGTTGCGCACCCGGTCAGGATTCCCGCGGTAACGATTACAAGAATGACCTTCATTGAGCGCGTCTCCAGAAATTCGGATTGCCGTCAATGTCATCGCCAAACATGCGGTGAGCGGCTTTACCGCCGCCGAGTATGGTCAGATAATCGCCGAGAGCGGATAGATCGGTATCAATAAGCACCGACCCTTCATCTCCCCTCACCAGCGCAAGGCGCGCCCCCGGTATGGCGTCTAGCATGATCGCCATTTCTTTGTCCCCGAGATTAAGCGGGGCGAAATGCTCTTCTGAGGCTTTTGGATTGGGAATTAAAATCTGGTTCTGCACGCCCTGAAGCATCGATGCTCCGGCTTTCGAGCGAGCAATTTGACTGGCGAACTGCGTGACCAGCATCACGACGGCGTTGAGTTTTCTCGCCGTCACCAGCCAGTCTTGCAGCTTTTCCGCAAAATAATCGTTATCCAGAGCTTTCCACGCTTCATCAATGATGATGATGGTCGGTCGGCGATCCTGCATCGCCCGCTCAAGGCGACGGAAGATATAACCAAGAACGGCTGTGCGTTCTTTCTCGTTGCCATTGTCGAGAAGGCTTGTAAGGTCGAAGCCGATCAAGTCGCTATTGAGTGAAAATGTGTCTTCGAGATTATTGCTGAAGATCCAGCCATAGCGGCCATCGTCAGTCCATTCCCCAATGCGGCTCTCGAGGTCGCCCCCGTCATCGAAAGGGGCGAAAATCGTTGCAAATTCGTCCCATTTCCTAAGAGCTGGCGCAGCATTCGCGTTACGCTGTATCGCGCTATGGAGCATCTGCGATTGCAAACTTGTAAGGGGCTTGCCGTTTCGTTCGATCAATGCGGCGAGCCAGTCTGACAGCCATCGCCGCCCGTCGCTATCGGTCTCGGTCCAAAGCGGATTGAGGCCAGTAGGTTTGTCGGCTGAAATCGTACTATATTCAGCGCCGAGGGCCTTGAGGGGAACTTCGAGGCCTTTACGATAATCGAAAACGAAGGCGCGAGCGTTCATGCGCTGCGCTTGCGCGATCAAAAAGCCGATCAGCACAGATTTGCCGCCGCCAGATGGCCCCAACATCAATGTGTGTCCTGCCGGGGGCTCTTGGTCTGGCGCCCCCTTGGGATGAAACGAAAACTGGTAGCCCGTTCTTTCCGGGGTTGGGAATACAGTCACTGGCGTTTGCCAAGGCAGTTCATCGCCACGCCTTCCAAGCGGCGTGCGATGGAGGGAGGCCATGCCGGCGAAATTCCGGTTTGTGATGGTGGCGATCCGCGCTCGAAAAGATGCATTGCCTGGCCATTGAGCAAAATAGTGGCTTCGAGAAGCGAAGGCTTCGGAAATGATTTTTACTCCGGCGCCTTGCGCTATTTGCCTGATGTCCGCGACAGCTTTTTCAATAATATCTTCGCTGTGGCTATAGATCGCGGCGGTCATATGATGTTCGCCAAAAATCAGCTTGCCTGTAACGAGATCGTCAGCGGCTTGCTCTAACTCCTCTTGCTGGGAAACGCCTGCGTCATGCATGGACACCATCATGCGCCTTGCGCGGTCTATCCGTTCGGCCATAAGGTCATTGTTTACGGGAACGAATGAATGACTGACGACCATATCCAGCGGCAGGTTCAGCTCATCAAAAATGCCATGGTAGGTTTGATTGGGATAATTTTTAATCGTGAAAATTCGGCCGAATTTTTGACCGAACGTCCCGCCTGATAACGTGACTTTGTCACCGTTGAAGGTGGGTCTGAAGTTCGCCACGCTTCGCGCCAGCACCCCAAGCTTCGATGATATGAATGTCGGCGCTTCCTTGCCTGAGCCGATTGCTTCTAGAAAACCTAGCAACTCGCCTGACGAAGCCGTCAGCACGCGTCCGTTCATTTGTTCGGTCGCCGACAGAACGACCGCGACGACTTCTTTCAAACTGGCGACGCGGCGCTGGCGAATTTTTTGAATCTCTTCTTTATTGTTTGCTATGAAGCGATCGCGAAAGCGCTCGAACATGGACATCGTTTTGGTGGCTGCCGGTCTTCTCAAAATCGAGATCGTCAGTGCTTTGTCACGAAGCGACATAGCTTCGAGAGCTTGTGACCAACGGCGATCCATCTCTTTGGCGAAGCCGCCGCCCTGCACAGAATCCAGCTTTGGTTTGAAGGGCTTGGAAATTTTATGAATGTAAAAGGAAAAGCGGCCTTCCGTCTGTGCGATGATTGTTGCCAATTGGCGTTTTAGACGCATCAGCGCATCATCGTCTTCCGTCATGCTATTGACGCCATCGACACGGATGCATTGCATGTATTCGTTGCCGACAGTGAGGATGGTTGCGTCATCCACCAAACTTACGAATGGCAGGTAGTCCTCGAACTTCTCTTCGCGGAAGGCTGGGATTGGGACAATCATTTTCGCGCCCTGTCCTGCGTCGTTACGGCTCATAGCTATGCCCATCCCAAAGTTTAGTGTTTCGGGTCGGCCGCGTCTTTTGCAGGGCTGTGAAAACAACGTCAATAAAGTTGGGGTCCCATAGCGCCGCCGCGTAAAGGGTCGGGTAGCTAATTGCCGCGTAGGCAAGAACCCAAAAGGACTTGGACCAAATGAAAATGAGGACTCCGACAAGAACCCACACCATTGCGTAGAGCACGGGTAGCCCCAAGAATTTCGGCGCGCGTAGAAGCCCCTGATAAACGGTGTCCTCTTCCATCAATTGCCTCCGCCCCATAAAGCGGAAACCATGACAGGCGCTCCGCCAATACCGGCGATAGCGATGATGACCCAAATGGCCTGCCGGAAGTCGATGACGCCGAAAAACCACGTAATGAAAACGCCAACGAGCGCGAGAGTAGCCGCGACCATGCCAAGCGGTCCGGTTAACTGATCGACAAGTCCTTGCAGGAAATTCTGCACCGGCGACAGATTAATGTTCTGCGCTAAAGCCGGTTCAGTCATTACAACCACCAGAAAGCTTGTCATAACAGCGTGAACCCAATTGCGCGCGGCAATTTCTCCGAGTTCTCTCCAGAATGGCTTCACGAGTTGTCTCCTTTCAAACGCTTAAATGCGGCCATGACTTTTGTGACGTGGCCTTTGGTTTCTTTGAATGGTGGAAGCCCTTCATGGTCATGAATCGCCTATGGGCCTGCGTTGTATCCAGCCAAGGCGAGCTCTTTTGATTGAAACTTTTTCAGCATCAAAAGTAGATACCGGGCCGACCCATTCAGATTCTGCTGAAGGTTGGTTCGATCGACGCCGAAAAATGAAGCTGTGGGCAGCATAACGCAGCGCAGTCTGCTCTATAGCTTCCAGAACATCTGAGGGCGGGTTGGCCGGCTTTAGTTTGATGTCTGTTGAAGGGGATGGGTCTTCATCTGTCTTTGCAGACGCTGGTTCGGGCAACAATGCTATGCCGCCTGCCCCATAGTGTTTAGCGAATTTTGTTGCTGTACGTTGCTTTTCGAGCATGCCAATTGAGTCAAGAACCAGCACGAACCCGCCGGCTCCTGCGGAGCTGACGTTAAGCGTGGTAATTGCAAGTATCGCCACCTTCGCCAGTTTTAACATGGTCATCTTGTTTGAAAGAAATGACCGGAGCGTCGAAACTTCTTTGGAGCATGAAACCCGTTAATTCGACGGACAGCCGACCCTTCCCACGATGAGCGTATGGTTTTGGTTGCAACGCCCATCGCTGCGGCGCATGTTAAAGATGGCCGGTTATCGCCTATAAATTTCATAGTATAAACTTTTTAAAGAGTATTGTTAAATCTTATAAAATAAATAAAAATATGTATAATATAAGTATCAGTATATATATTTTTATTTTTTAGTAAAATTTATATTTAATATGTGATTTCTAGCTAATTATTTTAATTTAATGAAAGATTTTCACTCGTCGACGTGCTTCGCGTGAAAGCGGTGATACTTTTCTATATCTTCATATTGGCGATGAAACTTATGGCCATTAGTAGGAAAAACTGGATGTTCGACGATTCCGAAGGCGGCGGCAAAACGATGGCCATGGTCTACACCCTGATCGCAACCGCCTCGCTGAACAAAGTTGATCTTGAGGCTTGGTTGACATGGGTGTTTGAACGTATTGCCGATCACAAGATCACTCATGTCGACGAACTGATGCCTTCAAGTTACGTTGTTCAGGCAAGCGGCAGGCGGTCCACATGTGAAAGTTCTTCCGCCAGAATGTCGTAGACTAGACGAATTCTACGGTTCGTGCGCAATTCGCGATGGGTCACTAGCCAAAGCGGAAACTTTGCAATGGGCGCTTGGGGGAAAAGCTCGACGACATTCTCGGTTCGGATCGCGATCTCTCGCGCCATAACACAGACCCCTAACCCGCGTTTGACCATTTCCCACACGGCCACACCGCTCTCTGAGCTCAGGCGGAAGTCTTCCTTGAGCAAATTCATACCGACACTCTGCATGTGTTGGGTGAACCATTCCAAATTCTCAAATCCGATGAGATCCTGCGTTGCGATGTTTGAGAAGGATTCGGGATGACCATGGCGCTTCACCCAATCGCGGGAGGCATAAAGACCGGCTGTGCTGTCGCGAAGGCGTTTGGCAATCAGCCCATCCCCTTCCGGCATGACATTGCGGAGTGCGATATCCGCCTCACGCCGGTGTAGATCGCTTAATGTATTGCTGGAGACCAGAACCAGCGTCACCTGTGGCGCTTCGCGGCGAATGCGTTCGAAAATATCAGGCATGATATAGGCTGCATAGGCGTCGCTTGCAGAAATGCTCACGCGCCCCTCGATGGCCTCGGCGCGACCGCAAGCCGCAAGCCTCATGGCGGTGGCCGCCTCGCCCATTGCGCGCACATGGAGGAGAAGAGTTTCGCCCGCTTCCGTCAGGATAAGTTTTTTGCCGACCCTCTCGAATAATGTCACATCCAGTTCCGCTTCGAAGGCGGCGATCTGTCGTGAAAGCGTAGGTTGGGATAGGCTGAGTTCTCTCGCTGCTGCAGAGAGAGAGCCCGCCTCTGCGGTGGCGAGGAAGGCGCGGGCGCGATTCCAGTCAAGATTATTCATACGTATATGTATATATTATATGCAGAATTTCACAATTATATTCTTATATGCATATGTTAAACCTCTTGTGAAAGGAGGCTGCTATGACCGATCTCAGCAAAGACGCATGTTTTTGGAACCGGGCCGCCCGAAAATATGCGGCGACTCCGGTTGCCGACGTGATGGGGTATAAGAGAACGCTTGAGCGCACGCGGCAATCTCTGGCGCCTGATGACAGAGTGTTCGAGTTTGGTTGCGGCACAGGCGCAACGGCGCTCAAACTCGCCCCATCCGTCAAACATATG
>JBLXBZ010000018.1:0-24518 GCA_048265185.1 Stappiaceae bacterium
CGGCACAGTTCAGCCGGCGTCATGCCCGCCTGATGCTCCTTCAAGATGCCAATGATCTGTTCTTCTGAGAACCGTGAGCATGGACGCTTTGTTGGCGAGTGGGCAGAATCGATGGTCACGCTAATCGGTTGGTTCCTGATGAACGTGCACGGTCGCAACAGACTTCCGACTTCTCGCCTCGCGTGCGTAGTGTCTTGGGGAAAGACCGGTCTCGCGTTTGAATGCCGCCGCGAAGGCGCTTTCCGACCTGTAACCAACTTCCGAGGCGATCGTCACCAAGACTGCGTCGGGCGCCAAGAGCCGATCCATGGCAAGCAACATGCGCCACCGTGTCAGATATCCGAGCGGCGTTTGTCCGGTTACCCGCCGGAAGCGTTCGGCGAATGTTGTTCGCGACAATCCCGCCACGACGGCCAGACCGGCGACCGTCCATGATCGCGCGGGCTCGGCATGGATGGCAGCGACCGCACGCGAAGTATTGAGGTCTGTTAGCGCGGCAAGCCAACCGGTGCGGCCGCGATGTTCCTGAGCAAGAGAAATGCGAAGCGCCTGCATGAGGATGAGGTGCGACAAATGAGCGATGGTCAGCGCGCTACCCTGCTGTGGCACTCTCAATTCCTGCGCGATACGATTGAGCGCCCAAGCCAACACCTCTCCCTCTTCGCCGCCCCTGACAATTAGAACTGGTGGCAAAGACGGAATAAGCATCTCGGCGGCTGGTCCCGAGAGCAGGAAACGACTTCCTGCCATGAAAAACTCCCCGCCGCCACCAAAGCTAACCCTGCCGCCATGCGCAATGGGCGCATAGATTTCATGGGCGTCGGCTCCACGACGAACGGGCGGCGCCGACAGGATAAACGGCAATCCGTGCGGTAGAATCGCGCAATCCCCAGCTTGCAGCCACACATGCTCGCCTCCGTCCACGGCGAGCCAGCATCCACCCTTGGCGACCGCATTGCACTTCAGCCCAAGATGGCGCTCGAACTGGATGGACCAATCGCCTGCCGCATCAAACCCCGCAGCGACGCAATCGTGAGGTTGAAGCAGAGCGACGATATTGGACAACGTATCCATGGAGATCCGGACGATCGCGACAAAAACTCGAACTCCTGAGTATAGCAAGTCCGTTTGTCATGCGTAAATAGTCGAGTGTGTAATTAAAAAGGGAAAGTTCATGATCTTGATCACCACCCCCACCGGCGATATCGGCGCCCGTGTTCTGTCGGGCGTTCTAAAGGCAGGGGAAAAGGTTCGCGTCATTGTGCGCGATGCCTCGACGCTCGATGCGGACACACGCGACCGGGTTGATATCGTCGAAGGCTCCCACGCCGACGGTGGCGCGATTGCGCGGGCGCTCGATGGAATATCGGCGGTTTTCTGGCTGCCGCCAGGAACGCCGATGGCTGAGAATCCTCAGGACGCCTATGTCGACTTCTCGCGCTCGTTTTGCAACGCGCTACCCGGTTCGTCAGTCAGCCATGTCGTTGGCGTTTCGGCTCTTGGCCGAGGATGGCCCAAGCCTTCGGGTCAGGTCGCCGCGAGCGTCGCCATGGACGATATGATCGCCGCGACCGGCGTCGCCTATCGCGCGCTCGCCTGTGCCTCACTCATGGACAATATCGCGCGTCAGGTTGATCCGATACGCGAGCAAGGTGAATTTTACCAGCCAACCCCAGCCGAACTGAAATTACCTCATGTCGCGAAGGCCGACGTCGCCGCTATCGCCAGTCAGCTGGTGATCCGACAAGACTGGGACGGCGTCGCGGAGCTTGCGCTTTGCGGGCCGGAGAATCTTAGCTTCCAAGAGATGGCGACCATCATGTCCGACGTGCTCGGACGCAAGATAGCTTTTCAAGAGATGTCGCTTGAAGATTTTGGCGGCATGATGCGCGGCATGGGCGCGACGGAAGGCATGGCGCATGGCTATGTAGATATGATGACGGCCAAGAATGAGGGGATGGACAATGCGGCGTGCTCCTCGGACCGCTCCGCCACGCCAACGACGTTCCGGACCTGGTGCGAGACGGAACTGCGATCCATCGTCTTGGCGCAATAATGCGGTACAAAAGCGCTTGGCAAAACCCTTACCGAATTGTCATGTTTTCCGAATACCGCACAGGAGCCGACATGGCATCGTAATGTTAACCCTGCGGCGATCTGCCTGTGCGATTTTGCGGCATGACCCAAACCACTCGTAATCCCCTTATCGTCGCCACCCGTTCCCGGCTGAAGTGATTGCCCAGGCCGTCTGGCTCTATCTTCGTTTTCCGCTCAGTCTCCGGATAGTCGAAGACTTACTGGCTGCACGTGGGATCATTGTCTCGCACCAGACAGTCCGCCTTTGGGTCGAGAAATTTGGTCGCCATTTTGCCAATGAAGTCCGGCGCCGGTCAGCCGGAAAGCTTGGCGACAAATGATATCTCGATGAAGTCGTCATCTTGATCGGCGGTAAGACACACTGGCTGTGGCGGGCCGTCGATCAGGATGACTTTGTTCTTGATGTGCTGGTGCAGAGTCGCCGTAATACCAAGGCAGCCAAACGTCTGATGCGAAAGATTTTGAAAGAACAGGGGCAAGCACCCCGTGTGATGATCACCGACAAACTCCGATACTACGGCGCGGCCAAACGCTACATCATGCCCGGCGACGAACGCCGTTCGCACAAAGGATTGAATAACCGGGCGGAGAATTCACATCAGCCGACACGAAGGCGGGAGCGCATCATGAAGGGCTTCACGTCAGCTCGACATCTCCAACGTTTCGTCTCGATCCACGACCCGGTCGCAAATCTCTTCTACATTCCACGCCATGATATCCCGTCCCACCATCACCGCGACCTGAGAACCGCAGCCATACAAATGTGGAACGAGATCGCTCGCCTGCAGACTGCATAAGCGAGAACGGTCGGCCAGATCTCTGACCGATGAGATTTAACTTTACGGCGCCGCAGATCCTGCTACTTATCTTGACAAGGCAATGCAAGTGCATTACCTGTCACAGACAGCAAAGGCCCTTTTCTTTCAGGAGACTGCCATGACAGCACTCGCACAAGATGTATCGAAACTCACGGATCGGTATCAGACGACCGTGCCGGCGGGTGTGCGCAAGCAGCTCAAGCTGGGCAAGGGCGACCAGATTCGCTACTGCACCGAGCCAAGTGGCAGGGTCTATATCGAGCCCGTGCGCAGCGAAGAAGAAGATCCCGCGCTCGGAGTCTTTCTCGATTTTGTCGAAGCTGATATCAAGGCGCATCCGGACCGCATTCGGGCGTTCGATGGGGCTTTGCATGACCGTCTTGCAGCACTGGTCGGAGACGTTGACGTCGATCTCGATGCGCCGCTCTCGCTCGAGGATGAATGACTGGCAATACCGTGCTCGCCCAAGCGCCGCTCGTCGTAAATGGATGGTCGATTTATGCGCATCCACTCTTTCTGGACCAGCTTGAAGGGCTGATTGAGGAGGTCGAGGCGCGTAAGGCACGCGATCCCAAGACCTGGCGCAAGAAAAATTCCACGAAACGGCTGGCCGCCATCTTCAAACTGGTGACCGAGGCTATACCGGCGGATCCGGGTGCCGCGTCCTTCCGGCAAGGCGGTACGCTCGGCGATCACCGCAAGCACTGGTTCCGGGCGAAATTCTTCCAACAGTATCGGTTGTTCTACCGGTTCAACAGCGATGTGAAGGTCATCGTGGTGGCATGGGTGAACGGCGACAAGACCCTGCGCGCCTACGGCAGCAAGACGGATGCCTATGCGACGTTTAAAGGGATGCTGGAAGATGGCAATCCACCTGACAGTTTCGACGCGCTCCTGAAAGAAGCTGCGGCGGCGGACAAGCGGTTCGAGAAGTTCCTTGAAGCGGCGCCTGATCGGTAAGTGGGCCGGCTTGCTGTGACCACTATGGTGTTGCCGTTTACGACGCCATGCAGAGAGATGTCGCATCGGCTGACAATACGCGCCGCTCGGCCGTGGTTTCCTGACCGGGACGGCCAAGCCGGCGGCTTATTAGGCTCAGTCGGCCCGAAGCTGCGATTTTGGCCAACTCGAAGAACGGATGAAGAACGTATATTCAGATAGATTCTGATGGCGCGGTGTAACCTTCTAAAGCGCGGTAGATGGTCATCCTGGAGACGTTCAGTTCGCGCGCGACTGCGGCTTTGGTTGCGCCAGCAGCGATCCGTCTACGGATTTCTTCATCGTCGATGTTCTTCTTGCGCCCTTTGTAGACGCCTTCAGCTTTTGCGGCGTCGATCCCCGCTCTCTGGCGGTCCTTGATGAACTTGAGCTCCATGTCGGCAACCATGCCAAGAATGGTGACGACCATTCGCCTCATGCTTCCAGCCGTTGTCACTTCCGGTTCGAGGACGCGGAGAGACGCACCCTTTTCGTCAAGCTCATGAGCGAGATTGAGAACGTTGGAGTTGCACCGGTTCCGTTCCGGTGTGTTGCTCATGTTAGGCGGCGATCTTTTCGAAGGCCACGGGTGATTTTCCATCCAGTGCTGAATGGCGCCTGCGCGAGTTGTAGAAGCCGTTGATGTATTCGAATACCCTTTCCTATGGATCCTGAAGACAGCCATGCCCGGAGAGGTCAGCACGACCTGCTTGGGAGCCGGAAATGCGAGTGGCCGTCGCGGCGCGCAGATTTCGCTCGGCTTCCTTCAACAGCGTGCGTAGGTCTCCGCTACAAAACGGCGCAACGCGGCCATCGGTACCGGGGCACAGAATGGCTGGACCTGCGAGAAGAAAACGCCACAGATCTCACGCGGCCGGTCGATCCATAAAAAACAGTTGTATGCCCCGCCCCAGATCAAGGCTCCGGCGGGAACGACATGTTCAGACCTTCCGGAAACGACGAACCCATAGCTGAAGCGATCTTCAGGATGGATGAAATCGAAATCGGCGGAAAAATCCATCCTTGAGGACAAGGGCCTCTCAAGCATCCGGTTTCCGATCTGGTTGGACCCGACGAGGTCATGGATCTGGCCGGAAAAGGGGACCGATTGGGTGGAGAGGGCGTGAGCCAGAGTCAGTGCATCTGCAGGCGTTGAAAACAGTCCGCCATCGCCGGCCGGGTGGCTGCGCACCCAGGTGGACCGGACAGGATGCCTCTCGTAGCCACTGCTTGTCTCCCGATAGACATCGACAAGTTCGTTGAGATCCTCGTCCCGCATCCGAAACGTTGTGCGGCTGTCTGCGAGGGAGGCGAACACCAGTCTTTGCAGTGCCAGATCCAGCGCCTCGCCCGTCACCGCTTCCAGCACGCGGCCCAGAAATTCGGTTCCCGGTCCATAGTGCCAGTGCTGTCCGGGCCGGTAGAGCCGGCACGCCATTTTGCCTGAAGCGAGCGATTGTCGGCGTAGCTGATCGGGGCAGGTGAAGTCATAGGCGATTCCGCTCGTGTGGGTGAGCAACTGATGGATCGTTATTGTCCGGGCGCTTTCCTCATCGACGCCCGGCCCCAGTGCGGGGTAATCGAACTTCAGCAGCCGAAAGCGGCGCATCAATTCGCCGACCGGCGTGTCAAACTGAAGGCGCCCTTCTTCGACGAGCCTCAGAACAGCAAGTGTCGTCGCAATCTTGGTGAGCGAGGCAATCCGGAAGTATGTGGTTTCCGACACGGGGCGGCGGCTGCGGGTCTGGCCTGCCGACACTTGGTGAACCACCTGCCCCCGTCTGGTTGCGACGGCAAACAGTACCGGCAGGGAATAAGCATCCGCGGCACCCGTGCCTTGGTACGGAGCGCCGCTGCGATCGGCAAGCATCAGTTTAAGATCGCCACCGCACGGGTAAACCCGGCAGAAGCGCCTTTGATCTTGTAGGGGAAGCAGCAAACAAGAAACCCGGCGGCCGGCAAGGCTTCGAGATTTGCCAGCTTCTCCAGCTGGCAATAGGCCGTGTCGCGACCGACCTTGTGAGCCTGGAAGATGGCGTCGGAATTCCCCTCCAGCCTGTAATTCTCGATCATGTGCGGAATTGGAATGTCCCAGCTCGCCGCGTCGGTGCCAACGACCCGAACGCCAGCCTCCAGAAGGAACTCCGTCGCCTTCCGGTCGAACCCGCATCCCTTTTTGAAGTAGTCGCTCGCGCCGTGCGCCTGACCCGCGGATGTATTGACGAGGACGATTTCGTAAGGCGCCAATGTGTGCCCGATCCTTTCCAGCGCGGCCTGCGGATCCTCCGCGGTCGCGATCCGGCCGTGTTCTAGATGACGCAGGTCGAGCTTTACGCCCGGGGCGTAACACCATTCCAGCGGCAGGCTGTCGATGGTCGAAGAGGGCCGGCCGCCAGTAGTCGAGTGGTGGTGAAACGGCGCGTCGAGATGGGTGCCGTGATGGGTCGAGAGGCTGATCTTTTCTATCGCGCACCCTTCGCCGTCCGGCAGGTCGCCGACTTCCAGTCCTTCAAAGAGAGCCGCTAACCCCTTGCCCGCCTGTGCATGGGAAATCCTCTCGATGACGGCATTGCGCGCCGGTGGATCGTAGACCGTATCCGGGTCGAGGGTCATCGACAGGTCTATCAGTCGTGGAAACTGCATCCTCACCGCCTCGCTTCGTGCGTGAAACCTTTCGAAAGCAGGCCGCCCGTGCGCTTGCAAGCTTCCGGAACCTTGACCCTGATCATATCATCTTCCTTTCCGCGTCCCGCAACTCCTGCGACAGAATGATCCCCGAATGGTGGAGCGACTCGATTTCCCGATGGCTGTAGCCCGCTTCCAAGAGGATTTGCGTACTGTCTTCGCCGAGCAATGAGGCCGTCTGGGGTTCAGGGTCTTGCGGGGAGGCAACGGAGAAATTGACCATGCCCCTCAGTGTCTTGAACGACCCGCAAGTCTCGTTGCTAACCGATAGGAAAAAGTTTTCCACCCCCGGTAGCGCGAGGAATTCATCAAATCCGTTCAGGCGGCTGCACCAGATGCCCGCTTCATTCAGCACCTTTTCCGCCTCTGCGACCTGCTAGGAACGCAAGGCCTCCCCGACCGCCTGGAAGACCGCGTCGCGCCAGTCCCGCATCGCCTCGTACGCGGTTTCCGCCGGTCGTGTTTCCGCGAGCTCTAGAAGGGCTTGAGATCCCGTGGTCCGCCCGACCAGCGCGACATCAGAACGGGCAATCGCAAGGTGTCCATCCGCCAGTTCGAACACACCGTAGGGCGGGTTCATGTACCGCGATGCATGCGGTTCTTCGCCAAGCATCCGCCCGACCCCGAAGTTGCGGTAGGTCCCGATTTCCTGCAGCTGCAATTCCATCGCGGCTGCCAGCATGCTCACCTCCCAAGACGAGCCTTTACCGCTCATCTTCGCGCTGAGAAGACCGGCGAGAAGGGCTTCGGTCGCAAGATGGGACGCGCACACGTCTACGCAGAACACAGGGCTCGGCTGATGGGGACTTGCGGCCGTCCCGGCGTTGGTCATGATGCCGCTATAGGCTTGAACAAGAAGATCTATCCCCGGCAGCCGGCCGGCCGGATCGACATCGCCAAAGCCGGAGATCCCGACATATACGATCCGGTCATTCCAGGCCTTGATGGACTGATAGTCGAGGCCGAGCGCGCGGACAGCCTTGGGACGGAAGTTGACCACGATAGCATCGCTGCGGGAGATCAGCTCGCGCAGCACCTTCTTGCCGTTCGCACATTTCAGGTCGAGCGCAAGCGAGCGCTTGCCACGATTGAGCATCATGTAGCTTGTCGACATTTCGCCGAGCCGCACGCCGCCGATGGCCATGTTTCGCGTTATGTCGGGGCGATCGATACCTTCAACCTTGATGACCGCCGCGCCAAGATCCACGGCGCGCAGAGTACTCAGTGGTCCAGCCAGCGCAGTTGTGAGATCAAGAACGGTAATCCCCTTCAATGGATAAGCAGGATCGTGATTGGTGGGCACGTCTGAACTTCCTTTCCGTTATTTGTGTTGAGCGCCCTTCCGTCAGGCAAGCGAGAAATCGCTCAACCAGTCGCCATAGGGGGCGGCCCAATACTGCGGAACGCCATTAAGGCATGTGAGAAAACTGAGACCGGCCTTCGCCGGGGCGGTGTGACTCAGCGTCGTTGCTAAAACCTTCGGCGCCTCGTTTGAAATCCAGATGGCACCACTATCGAGCATACGTTGCTGGAATGCATCGCGTTCATCTAGGTCCTTCACGTAGGACAGAACGGCGGTGTGAAAGACCACCGGCACTGCGCCCGCTGGAACATCGGCGAGCAGTCCTTCCAGACCGTCGCGAAGATCGCCGGCAACGACCCTGAGTTCCGGCATGGCGGCGGCGACAGTCAGCGCCTTGTCGAGTCGTTGCCTGCGCATTTCGTGTTCCGGCCAGACCAGCGCCCGCAACCATGCGGCGTCTTCCTTCGAGCCGGCATCTAGGGGATTGAGATCCAACCCGCGTCGCCAGACGATTTCGGGATGCCGGTCGGCAAGCGGCACGTTCCCGACTGCTGCACATTCAAACTGCGGAGCCCCCGCCTCCGGCGCGGGGATCGTTATGCTGCCCGTTTCGGTCGTGTAAGTGTAGCCATATCTGTCCGGCAAAAGACAGAGACCCGCTGACGCCCCTACTTCGATAATCGCCAGAGGCCTGCCGATCCTTGCCAGGATCGGCAAGAGCGCGGCACACCGCCCCGGTTCGTTGGTCTGAGTGCTGCGCTTGCGCATCACCTCTTCCAAATCATCAGCCCGTTCCAGAACCATCTCTGTCAGCCCGTCCGCCGGAGGTAGGCATTCCAGATACTGAAGCGCGGCAAAGAGCAAATTGGGCTGCCGCTTTTCAATCGGTAACCGGCAAAGAAATCGTAGTACGAGCGGACTGACAACGACTTCGCGTGCCAGCGCTTCGTAGACGTTCGAAGCTCCTTTGGCTTCGAAGTCGGCAAAGCCCAGATACGACTTGGCAACATCTTCGCTTTCGCTGTCCATCACTCACCTTTAATCAACCGGCCAAAAACAATAATTTCGGGGATATACAGACGCTATTCGGTCCTGAAAAAGATGCTTCACGTCGCCCTTCGCACCGCATATCCGCAAGGGGTTTCGAGAACCGACAGCCTGCGGTTGCCGCCGCCAATCTGTTTGACGAGCCCGCGATGTTCCACATGAGGCAAGCTTAGAACGTCTGAAAGTGTCGTGCTGCCGCAAGCGCCTGTCCCGGAGCGCTGGACAGGATCCAGCAAGCCTTCGTGCGAGCGCCTTCCGGGCAGGTTTTCCGCAATCCGGTTTGCGCCGGCAGTCATCCAGACGACGCGATCATGCATGGACAGATCTATCTGGCAGCCGGCCGCCTGTAGGTGCGGGCCAGCACGTGCACCAACGCCATCTGGGCGCCGAGCAGGTCGCAGATGGAAGCGCCGGTCCACCGGCAGGCCGTCCACCGCGTTGGCGCCTCTCAGAAGCATCCCGAGATCCCGCTGACCGGCCGCACTCCTGAGGTCCAGCCGGATGTCGCATTTGTCCGTATTCGTCAGATGAAAAATGACCGAGTTGCCATCCGTATGCGAGATGCCGCCATGGCGCGCCGGATCCCCTCCGGGGGCCTCCACCTTGATCACCTGCGCTCCAAGGTGCTTAGCGGCAAGCGGGGCGGTCGTGTTGGCGCCAATTTCGACAACTGTCACCCCCTTGAGCGGTGAAGGCGCTGCCACCGGATTGGGACCGCCTTCCAACCGGTACGCGTCAACGGCGCACGCAGAGCTGCCGGCGGGCAAATCCACCGGGCTGACCGTCTCCCGAATTTGCTCCGCAGGGATGTCGCCGCAGGGAACGCCATTGTCCATCAGCGCCGTGAGACAGTCTTCCGTAAGCTTGCCTTGCGTCCAAGACGCGATTAGTGCATCGAGTTGCTCGATGTTGTCCAACCGGTTCTGCGATGTTGCGAGCAGCTCCGGATCATGGGGAATGTCTGCCGCAATCAAAGCGGACAGGCGTGTCCATTGCCGGTCGGTCGGGGCGCAAATCGTTATCCAACCATCCCGCGCCGGATAGATGTTCCATGGCGCTAGGGCCGGATGGCGGTTTCCGATCCGCGTCTGCGCGCGTCCTGCAAGGCTGGCCGGCAGGAAGGTCAGAAGCGCATTCACCGCAACGTCGAGCCGCGCGATGTCGACCATTCGTCCAGCACCGTCACGCCTGCGCATCAATAGTCCCGCGATCGCACCAGCTGCCGCATATAATGCGGACTGGCAATCGATCGGATAGCCCGGCGCGCACAAGGCCTGTCCGCCGGGAAAGCCGGTATAAGTTGCAAAGGAGGAGTATCTTTGCAGGTCCGGATCGTCGAGATAAGCTCTGCGCAGCGACCCTGTGCGGCCGAAGGTGGACATGTCGCAGACCACCGATCCAGCAGCCGACATGACCCCTGCCAGAGCAGATGCGGCACCCTCGCCGTCGCTTGATGTGAGCACGATATCGGGACGGCAAAACCGGGCCTCCGGGCTTTCATACCAGGTTGCCAGATCATCGGCATGATGGACCAGGGCCCCGCGCCCTGAAAGGGTCCGCGCGCAAAGGCGGGAGGCAACGCTCGCGCCGACGCGCAAGACCGTAACATCGGCCAGCGGTGGACCGGAGGTCGCTTTTCTCATGTGCCACGGCCCGCCCAAGATCAGGCCTCCTGCCGTTTTTGAGACATGAGGAAGGATACGACCATCAGGTCGTGATAGGCGTTGCCGACCGAGCTGAATATCGACAATCCCGATTTGGCGTCGACCGGCCCGAAAAGGTCTTCGATTTCGGCGGCCGTCTCGTGAACGGGTCCTGCCTCGCGGATCGCCTGCGCTCGGTCTTCGACAACCACAAAAGCTTCCTGCATCAGGCCGTTCGGCACTTCGCGCTGCAGCGTCGTGTGTCCGCCCATGCAGTTGATATGAGCGTCGGGCGCGATTTGCGCGAAATCGTCCAGCGGCGTGTTCGCCCGGGTGGCCGTTGCAACCAGCGAAACACCGGACAGCATTTCCGGCAGCGATTGCAGCCTATCCCAGCGGACATCCGCCCGAGTGAACGCTTTCATCTGTCTGACAAAGGCCCCGGTTCGCTCCATCGAACGCCCGGCGACACGGTATTCGCGCACCGTGCAGGCCTGCTCCATCGCCAGAAACTGCTCCCAGGCCTGGATGCCTGTTCCGACGATGACCGCGTCCACGGGACCAGGCGGCGCGCATTGCCGCAGAACGACGGCCGACAGAGCGAAGCATTTCAGACGCGTTATCAGATCGCCGTCGAAGTGGCCGAGCAGCATGGCGTCCTTCACCGAATATGCTGTGACATCGGCGACAACGGTCGGCGTCGGACCTCCGTCGCCTGCAATCTTCACGATACCCGACTTGACGACAAAGAGGTCTTGCTGCGGCGCGTAACACGGCATCGACACGCCGACGGCATCGTTGAGCACAACGATCTCCCGGGGGGGAACGGATGCTGTTCGCCTACCACCAGCGCGCAGCATCCGTTCAAAATAGTCGACCAGTCCGGCCCGGTCGACCGGCGCGTCGAACGCTAGGCGGTCCACGTTGTCAAGTGCGGCTAGGACGCTGAGCCTTGCTGAGGTCATGGATTGAGCCCCGGCTGCTGAGCAAGTGCGAGAGGCTTTCCGACAGGATGAGCCGGGGCAATGCGGCCTGCGAGCGGCCAGGTCACCCGGTAGGTCGCGTGGCGCCGTCCATGCGCGGTCAGGCGTTTCTCCAGCTCCAGGCAGAGATCCGCGCCCGTGCGCTGGCGGTAATCGATGACGGAGGCCCGGCTCCTGAAATAGTGAACCAGTTCCTCCCCGTCCAGCTCTCTTTGGGCGTACATCCGGGGCATTTGCAACTCGTTCGAAAACGGGAAGGGCAGATCCCGGTAGCCGCCGCGCATGCGTTGAATTGCCGGTCCGCCGAAAGCGATGATCTTGCTCGCAATGTCTTCCAGGAAATCTGACGCCACCTGGTCGCCGGTGACGAACGGTTCGCCATAACAGAAGAGCGCAATCACCCCTCCCGGCGCAGCGATGCGGCGCGCTTCGCAATAGAATTTGTCGAGATTGAACCAGTGGGCAGCCATGAAGGCGCAGACGCAGTCGACCGCCCCGGTCTCCAGGCCGCTTTCCTCGGACGGTGCGCACTTATAAAGGATGCGCGGATGAGGCCGGGCCAGCCGCAATTGTTCGGCACTCTTGTCGGCGGCCACCACCTGGCTGAAATAGCGGACGAGATGTTCCGAGGCTTGTCCGCTGCCGCAGCCGGCATCCCAGACGATGCCTGTGTTCAAGCAATGGTCCTGAATAAATTCAAAAAGTTCATCCGGATAGGCCGGACAGCTCAGATAAGCGTTTGCAACTTTGCCATAGGGGGATTCCATGCGCCGCTACCTCCCTGAAGTATGGTGTTGTGCCGGCGGCTGGGGCCGCTCATCTTCTGCTGAACCTGCGGCGGGTTGACCGCGTCTGCGTGCGGCGGCCGCATCGACGGCCGGTGGACACCACACGGCTGCCAGTTTCATGTTTTCGATTGAGGATCGAGAAAGAGTGAAGGCGCGGAACATTGCCCGGTACATGCGAAGGATACCGATCGTATCCGTCCCAAGACGCCGCCAGAGCAGATCCCGCTTGTTGCGGAAATTGAACATGTCGAGAAAAAACTGTCCGGCGAAATTGCGGAATGAAACAATCTGGCTGCGATGGCCTCCGGTTAGCCGGTCGAGCAGCAAGGCGTAGGTGTTGCGGACAAAGCCGTAGCAGTCTTCGACGACGGAAATGCAGCGCACCGAAGGCTTTACCTCGACAAATGTCAGGTCGCCGCCGCCCTCCATGACTTGCGCGAAAAGCGAAAAAAGACGTGGAACGAGCGCACAGAGCATGCGGGTGTTCGATCCGAACCGGCAATTGACCTCAACGAACTTGTAGGCCTTGAGGCGTGGACAGAAGCGCATCTGCACAACGAAAAAACCAACCGCGTTCAACGATTTGAGGGCGGTTTCCACGAGGGAAATCTCCGCCGGATCATCGATCACGGATATGGCCGTGCTGACAGAGGGAGCAAGATGGCGATACTTTCTGAGCGAAAATCTCAAAATGGTGTTTCCCTGCCGGTCGAACAGGAAATGGAAGGACACCTCGTCGTTTCCCGAAAGCCACTCCTGCAGGACAACCGGTTGTCCTGCCTCAAGAAACCGGACGAGCTCCGCTTGCGAACGGCAGACGGCAACGCCGCGTCCACCGGTGGAGTGCGCCCGCTTCGCAATTACCGGATATCCCCAGCGCGACAACAGGATTTGCGCGCCTTCCAGCGTGGAAACGGCCTGGTGAGCGGGGATCGAAACTCCAAGTGGGCCGAGCGTCTCGAGCGATGAAAACTTGCTTGAGAGGGTCTCGAATAGTCCCTCGTCGGGCGCCCAGACCGAATACTCCGCGAATTGCTCCCGCGCCGCGAAGACAATCCGGATATCAGCATCGTTTGTCGGAAAAACGATGTCGATGGCGTTGCGACGCATGAACGCAACAAGTGCGGCCACATAATCCGCGAGCTGCTGCGGACTCCCGTTCCGCTCCGGCGGCGGGGCGATGTAGAGATAGTCCTGCACCCAGCGGCACCTCGTATAGGGCATGCCCGGATGGTCGGTCGACGTGAAGACCTCATAGCCGCTCTTGTTGGCCATGACCGCAAGGACGTAGGCACCGTTCCGGTGCAGGTTGGGGATGAATATCCGGCGCCCGGTCATCTTGCGGCCCGCAGAGCCAGAATGCCGACAAAGACGATGATCGGAACTAAGGGCAGAAATCCACCATATCCCGCGTCGTGAAGCACGCCATAAACGGCAGCGCCTGCCGCACCCCCGCCGGAAATCGACAGGAAGTAATATCCGAGCGCCTGTCCCTTCACATGCTCGGGCGCTTCGACATGAACGAGTTCGACGATGCCTATCCGGACGAGCACGATCAGGAAGGAGGCCAGTCCGAAAGCTAGGCAGGCCCACACAAGTGAACCCGAATTGAGCCCGCCCGCAACGAGACCCGCGGCCACAAGCAGTGCGGCCGGGAACAGCCCCGCTTGAAGGCGTACGGGCGAGAACAGTTTCAACAAGCCTGCAATGAAGGAAAACACCGCGATCGAGATCGAGATACGGGTGAACAAATCGGCTGCAATCCCCAGATAGGTGGCTGAGAGCATCGGCAACAATTCAAAAAAGGCGCTGAGACAAACCGCCTCGACCATGGCGAGCGCCAACAACTGGCGCAGAATGCGGTGCTCGAGCAGGCATCGCAGACCGTTGCCGATAGCCTTATGGATATTCATCCGTCCGGCTGCCGCTTGACCCTGCTGACGCGCGTAGTCAAATGCATATGTTGTGTAGGCGACAACGGCGTAGGACAGCGCATTGAGAAAGTAGGAGACCCAGAGAAGGTCCTGCGAAATCAATCCCATGAGGACCGTTGGCGCTGCGACGCGGCCGATATTCAAGCTGATCGTGTTCAGCGAGAGCGCCCGTCCGATGCTCTGCGGCGTAAAGACATAACCGAGTATTTTCTGGTGCACGGTTCGGCTCAACGCCGAAACGGTCGACATGGCGGCGGTGATGACGACAATCACAAAAACAAACCGGTCCTGCGGTAGCACCGTAACCGCCAGGACCGCCACCAGGGACAAAAGACCGAGCAGACCGCAAATCACGTAACTCGACCGTTTGAGCCGGATCCGATCCGAAATGATGCCCGCATAGGGCGTTACGACAAGATTGGGAAGAAACTCCGCAACCGCCAGAAGCGACAGCATCGCCCCGGATTTGGTTGCCTCCCATATGAAATACGACGTTGTCAGACGGTAAAGCCATGTGGCCGAGTTGGTCACGAAGGACGCAAAGGCCACCCGGATCAAATTGCGCGGAAGCACGGTCATTGCAGGTTCGAAATCACCCTCGAATGACGTAGCCATTGGCAACCAGTTCGTCGTGGGCGTTCGATCTGAACCCGGGCCCAACCCCGGCGCGCAAAGTCCGTTCCGCTTCAAGGTCTGCCGAAACCAGTTCCGCAATCCTTGGCGCTAATGCGCGCGGAATGGCCACAACACCGTCGCGGTCGCCGAAAACGATATCGCCAGGATTGATCGAAACATTGCCGATCGACACAGGTACATTCACGCCGCCGGCCTTGATTGCATGCGGATAGTAGTAGTTCTTGGCGGTCGCGCCCCGGCAGAAGGTCGGAAAGCCCATTCTGACAAGGCCCGGGCTATCGCGCGTGCAGCCGTCGATCACCGCGGCAATCCCGCCTCTGGCGACGATCTTCTGCGCCGTTCCATCGCCGAAGCAGGCCCAGTCGCTTGAACCACCGGCGGCAACGACCAGAACGTCGCCGGCTTCCATCGTATCGATGGCCGCGCGCCTGACGGTCAGGTCGGTTCCCAGGGAGGTGACCGCAATCCCGCAGAGCCTGTCCGTCGGCTCCAGCGGCTTGATTGCGGAATCGATAAGATAGTGCTTCCCGATGCGGTCGCTTACAAAGGCGACATACGCCTTCTCGATGACTGCGATATATTGGGCGGCACTTCGGTCAACAGTCAGATTGACGACTTTTTCTTCAAGCATCGGACCATCCTTCAGCGACAACTTCTACGAGCGCTCCATTCCTGAGCTGCGCTCCAACGACTGCCCGGCACGGCTTATGCGGGAAGCTTCTGGAATAGGCGGAGTTTAATTCCTGATAGAGCGTCAAATCCGCCAAGAACACGGAGACGAACGTTATGTCCGTCAGGCGAAGGCCGGCATCTTCCAAGGCGCGGTTAAGATGACCCATGATCCTCTCGAACTGCTCGGCCACCGTACCCCCTGATCCGATCGCCCCCCCCCAGAACTTGACGCCAGACATTTTGAAGTGTCCGCTCGGCACTTTGATCAGATCGGAATAGTGACCGGATAGGTCGTACTCCCGCATTTTATCCGTCTCTCTATAAGAGAGCATCCGCCTCGTGGACGAGACTCTGTCGAATTTCAATTATATTCATGTATACCAATGTATATTTATTGTTTTATATAATAATAATAAACATTAATGCGTATAGCAATCAAACTTAATCGGGTGATATAGTCATCAAACCATATCAATACCCCTTAGAAAGGAAAATATATTACGATTTATTTTAGAGTTTTACCTAAAGATGTTTTAATGTCAACAATTGCCATCAAAATTTTCTTGCGTACTCTGCGCCAATAATTTTATTCATTTCGCCCAATGGAGCTGTATGTGATTTCATCTGGAGCTGAGAACTTTGGCACTCCAAAACTCCCCTTGAGCGGCATGCGGGTGTGCGAAATATCGCACCATCTGAGCGCTCCCCTTTGCGGTCGCTATCTGTCGGAATTGGGTGCGGACGTTGTCCGCCTCGAGGCTCCCGACAGGGACAGAATGCGGGCCGTTTTGCAAATGGCGCGGACTACGGGGCGCCGTTCGCCACAACCAATAAGGGCAAACGCCTTATCCGGATCGATTTGCGCACCGCGGCAGGACTGGAGCGGGCCAAGACGATCCGGATAAGGCTGCGATGCCCTGATCACCAACCTTCAGCCAGACACGCTGCTTCGCCTTGGCCTCTGTCCCGAAGCCGTGCGCGAGTTCAATCCGGGCATAATCTATGTCAGCTTGACGTCCTGCGGCTGGGACGACCGGTTTCGAGGCGTCAGGATGGATGACGGCGCCGCAAAGGCAGCGTCAGGCCTCGCCCTTTCGACCGGATGGCCAGACAGCGGTCCGGTTCTGGCGCCTGTACCGATCGGCGCCACGGTATCGGCCCTCTTCGGCGCCATTGCGGTTGCCGCGGCCTGGGCGAGAGGGTCGGCGACCTCCGTCGATTGCGCGCTGCTCGACTCGCTGGCGATGTGCCTAGAGTTTCCCCTCATGCAGGCAGCGACCTTCGACAAGGTTCCAGCGAAGAACGGTGGCAGACACCCGACGAGTTCGCCTAGTCAACCCTTCAAGACCAAGGACGGATTTCTGGCCATCATGGCGACTTCGAATGCCCACGTCCGAACCCTGCTCACAGCCTTGAGCCTCGACGAACTGGCGGACGACGAGCGTTTCAGCTCGTATGCTGGCCGGCTGCAGAACCGGGACGAGCTCGAGGCGAAGATCGAGACGGAGCTGATGCGCGAGACGACGCTCAGCTGGTTCGAAAAACTGTCGGCGCTCGGCATTGCCTGCGCGCCCATGCAGACCTTGCCGGAGACTGTCGCCCATGCCAAGGCCCATGATTACAGCACAATTCGCCCGCTTAGCCTGCGCGGAAGGCCCATCGACACCGTTGCCATGCCTGGCGGTCGGGCCGCGCGCGGCCTTGAGGAGACGGCGGCGCCAATTGAAGTCCAGGATGCCGGCTGGTGCGGCCCGCAGGCGCTGAGGCCGCTGCAAAAAGCGTGCACGCTCCTGAGTGGCGTCCGGGTCCTTGACCTGACGCGCTTTCTGTCGGGGCCCTTCGCCACGTTCCTTCTTTCCGAACTCGGTGCGCACGTATTGAAAATCGAGCCGCCGGGGGGAGATCCGACCCGCCAGTTCAGCCCTCTCCTTGAAGGTCAAAGCGGCTATTTCACGTCCATCAACCGCGGAAAACGAACGTTGGAGATCGATCTGAAGACTCAGGCCGGCCGGGATTGGCTGCTGAGCGAACTCGCGCGCACCGATATCCTGATCGAAAACTACCGGCCCGGCGTGATGGAACGGTTTGGTCTTACCGAAAGCGTTCTGAAAGCCCGGAACCCGAAGCTCGTGACCGTTTCCATTTCCGGCTATGGCTCCGAGCGGACCTTCGCAGACCGCGCCGCCTTTGACATGACGATGCAGGCTTTCACCGGCATCATGACCCAGACCGGCTATGCGGATCATAATTTTACGCGCTTGGGTTTTTCCGCCGGCGACATCGTCACCGGACTTTTCGCGGCCTTCGGGGCGGTGGCTGAGCTTGCAGGCGTTTCCCGCATGCAGGAGCAGGCGACATCGGTCGAAATACAAATGTTCGATGCGCTGTTGGCCGTAATGGAGCCGCTGATCGTGCGCAACTCGGTCGGCCATCCCGCCGAGCCGAAAAAGGGCGCCCGCCATTCAGGCGGATGCCCGATCGGCTTCTTCCGATGCCGTGACGGATTTGTCTATTTTTCAGCGTCAAATGACGCCGGCTATGCGGCTGTCTTGAAGATCCTGAAGCTCAAGGACACTCATCCGGACCTTGCAGCTCTAGAGCGGCCCGCCCGAGGCTCCAGCGCAGGGGCCATCGAGGCCGCAATCGAAACCGCCTGCCTGACTTGGAAAGCGGAAGAGCTTCTGCGGGAACTCGACGCGGCCGGAATTCTGTCGAGCCTTGTGCACGATCCGCTGTCAGCTTCTAGGAGCCCCCTGTTTGCCGAGCGCGACCTCTTCGAGGACCGGGACGGCTTCCGGCTGATTCGCACACCAATCCGCGACATCACGATGAAACCAACGTCCAGACCGTTGACGAGCGGGTCTTGAAATTACAATTGGGACAATAATCCATGACGGAATTTATTCTCGACGCGCCGGCCAACCGATACACCAACCTTGCCAAGGCCGTGTCGCTGGGAAACGAATCTTGGCAAGCGGTGGATGATGCCGGGCTGCTCAATATCGGTGTGGAGCGCCTGCAGGATGGTCAACTGGTCGATGAGAACGGCCATAGTTTCATTAACATGTGTTCGTGCTCCTATCTCGGCCTCGACCGTCATCAGGCGATCGTCGAAAGCGCTGTCGAATCCTTAAAATCCACCGGAACCCTGAACCTGTCGACGGCCCGATTGCGCATTCATCTTCGCCAGGTCGACACAGTCGAGGCGGCGTTGTCGGAGATGTTCAACGCCAAGGTGTTCACGACAATCAGCTGCGCGGCAGGCTCTGCCGGTATTCTGCCGGTCATTGCCTCTGGAGCCCTGTCCGACGGCGACAAGCCGGTGATGGTCTTCGATCAGAACTGTCATTTCTCGATGAACCTGATCAAACCGATCTGCGGCGACGAAACCCATGTCCTGACCAGCAAAAACAACGACATTGATTTCATCGAAGACCTTTGCAGGAAACACCGAACCGTCGCTTACGTGTCCGATGCCGCCTACAGCATGGGTGGATTTGCGCCGGTCGGGGACCTCAACCGGCTGCAGGAAAAATACGGTCTTATCCTTTATCTCGACGATTCCCATTCGCTGTCGGTCTTTGGCCGCCACGGCGTCGGCTTTGCCCGGTCGGCATCCGATGAAATGCCGGAGCGAACGATCATTGCAGCGTCTCTCGGCAAGGCGTTTGGCGCCTGCGGCGGCATTGCCGTGACGGGCAAATCCTTTCTTGCGCCCTTGGTGGAGCGTTTCGGCGGCCCGATGGCCTGGTCGCAATGCCTCAACCCGGCCGGTGTCGGCGCCGTCATGGCTTCAATCCGGATCCACATGTCCGCGGAACTGGAAGAACGCCAGCACGCCTTGCGCGAAAACATCGCCTTCCTGGACCAGATCGTCTCAAGTTCCAACAAAGGCAGCGCGAGCCCCATTCGGGTCATTCCAATGCCGTCACCGGAAAAGGCCGTGGAGGTCTCGAAGGAAATGTACCGGCGAGGTTTCTATACGTCGGCCATTTTCTTCCCCATCGTCAAACGCGGGACGGTCGGCCTCAGGGTCATGGCCCGGGCGGACCTATCCCGCGTCGACCTGGTCCGCTTCGGCGAAGCGTTGGATGACGCGTTGTTATGACCGCGCTGACCGGCGCCGCGCTGTGCGGCGAGGCGCCGGCAGGTGTGCGGGCGATATGCGCTCACAAGAGAGGACTGGATTTGATCAAGTTCCTGAAAGCCGCCGATAGCTATCAACACAGCGACCCGGCACCGCATTTCATCCCTTCGCATTGCCGAAAACGCAACGCGCGCGGATGGGTGTTTCAGCTCGGCCTTTACGGCGCCGCCGACCAGACGGGTGATCTCAGCGTTTACCGCATCTATCTCAACCGGCTGCCGCGGAAAAAGCTGCTTGATCTTTCCTTGGTACGCTTCCACCGACGTAGATATCTTATCGTCGGCAGCAGCCTCTATTCCGAACGGCTTGCACGGTCGGTGCGGGGGTGCGGCGTTCTGGATGCCGGATACACAACCTTTGTCGTTGCCGGCCGCGGCAAGGTTGGCCGCGCCGTCGCAAGAAGTCTCTCTGCCCACGGGCAGGTAAAACTGGCGCCCCGGACTGAGCTACCCGGACTGGATTTGTCCGGCAGCGTGCTCGTGCTTGCCACAGACGCAAATCAGCCACTTGAATTGCCGGCAGGCGCCGCCTGCGCTCCAATCGTCGTCTCGGTCGGCAACAAGACCGCACCCCATGACTGCGAAATCGACGCGGCCCGGTTCGATACCGTGCTGACGGACAATCCATCACTCTACGCCGCCCGCGGATTTTCCACCGCAGCGCCAGCCACAGTCCTGCCCGCGCCGCTGCGGCCCGGGTCACTTGTTCTGCTCTTTCAGACAGAGACATCCGAATTCACCGAAGCGTGTGCGTATGTCATGGCCTAGGAAAACAGGGCCCTGTCACCGCCCCCCCAAGAGGCGGGACCTGCCGCCAATTCAAGCCATGAAGTTGAGACGCCCTCGACACCGTACTTACTAGAATGAGGTTGAGAACCATGGTCATTTCAAAGGCAAACGAGGCAAGTTCAGCCGAGACCAGCTCGAAGCATTCGAGTGTCGCCGTCATCGTTCCGAACTACCAGTACAAGCGCTTTATTCCGCGTTGCCTCGCCAGCATCTCAAATCAGACCCTGCGGCCTGCACAGGTCATTCTGGTCGACGACGGCTCGACGGACGGCTCGCGGGACATCCTTGCCGACTGGGCGGCAAGCGCCGTCGGGATTGAAGTGCTATGCCTGATGCTTCCTGAAAACAGGGGCAAGAACCATGCACTGAACCGCGCCGTCGAGATGGTGAAGAGCGAGTTCACCTGCATCGTGGACGCCGACGACATTCTGCTTCCCGACTTCCTCGCAAGGCTACTTTCGGCCATCGAGCAAAACGGCAGCGATTTCGCCTATTGCGACAATGAGCTGATCGATGAAGACGATCAGCTTCTGGGCATCGGGCGGTCCTGTGAGTTCAACGCCGAACTGATCCGCTGTGCGAGCTATATTCCCGACAACGGCCCGACCCGCACTGACCTATTCCGCACGGTCCTGCCGTTGGACGAAACAGTGCGGCGGGGCACGAAGCATCACAGGTGGCAACGCCTAGTCGCCGCCGGGGCGAAAGGTCACTATATCGACCGCCCTCTCTTCCAGTACCGGATGCACAATCAGAACCTTTCCGGCATCGGCGACCGGATAAAACAGGATCTTGCATCGTCCAAGCAACTTGAGCCGATGCTGTCTCAGTACTGGCCGCTCGAGGAACGCAAGACATGAGGCAGTGCGCCGCGGTCCTCGGGTTGAACGATGGGGGCATCAGCGGAGCAATCTGCCGGGCTTTCGTGGAACGGGGTGTCCATGTCGTTGCGGTCAGCCGCAAGGCAAGCAGGTCGAACCTTGCGACCCACCCCCTGGTCACCGCCATCGATGCAGATTTCGAAGACGATCGCTGGTGCGACCGCGCACTGGCCCCCTTTGCCGAGCGCAATATCGGGATCGATTTCTTCGTTCATTGCGCCGCGGCCAATTTTCCGAAAACCGGTATCGGTGCGACAAGCATGACGTCCGTGACCTCGGAATTTCAGATCGGCCTCTTTTCCGCGATGGAATTTCTTGTTCATGCCGATGAGCGCCTTTCCAGCGATGCGAGATTACTGCTATTCGGTTCAAACGCGGCCCTGCGCGGCGCGAAACGGCGAGCCTTCCATTATTGTTCCATGAAGGCGGCCTTGAACGGCTTTGTCGCGGGCGCCGCTGCCGAATATGCAAGACGCGGAATTGCGATCAACGCCCTCGCGCCGTCACAAACGCTGACGGAGCGGGTTTCCGCGCATGGCCGTATTAGTCGTGACGAGATCAAGGCACGGATGAAATCCTATTCCCCGTTTGGCCGCGCCGCGGAGCCCGATGAGGTTGCGGCCTTTGCTCTCGGTCTCCTGTTTGCCGAAACGCCTTACTTTACCGGTCAGGTTATCGCTTTCGACGGTGGCACGGCCCTGAACTGGGAGCCGGAACCGGCATGATCAGGGGCGATCTTCAAACACCGTTTATCCTGTTCCGCACCAGCGGCACGACGGGAGCCGCGAAATACATAGCCCATTCCAGAGTTTCGGATCGCGGCGCTCTTGAGCGCGGACTAAGGTGCCTAGAAGCCGTTTATGACGGCGAAGTCATCGTCAATGCGTTCTGGCCGGCTGAACTCAATGGCGCCTATTATTTTACGGAAGCGGTCTGCAGGGACCTCGGCGCCAGTTATATCGGTCTCGGACCGGGATGCATCGATGAGCTGGACTATCTGGCGGGCGAGATACCCAATGTCTGCATCGCCACGACAGGAACCAATGTCAGAAAATATCTGGAAACCGGCATTCCCTTCAAAAAGATCCTCTTTTCCGGGGACGCCCCGACGCCGGCTGCGCTGACGCTCGCCGGCAGCCGAGGGATTGAGGTCTTGCCCCTGGCCTATTCGACGACGGAACAGGGACCGATTGCCCATTTCCATGCTCGTTGCGGCAACCGGTTCCATTACAAGCTCTTTAACGAGGCCGATTTCGAGATCGATACCGCCCTGTCGCACAGTCCGCTTCAGGGCGAACTGAGGGTCCGGGTCCGCGGCGGAACCTTGCTCGACATCATGCCTACAGGCGATGTGATAAGGATCGTCTCCGGCGAGGATCCTCCTGTTTTTGAAATCCTAGGACGGCTTGCGGACACAATCAATTTCCAAGGTGGATTGCTGAACAAGTCCCAGTTCGAGTATCAGCTAGCTGACTATTTCGGCACGGTGCCCCGATTTCAGTGCATTTATTCCCGGGGATCTGCCCCACGCTTTCGGTTGTGTATCGCGAAGGCCGGCTTTGACATCGATGAGCTTCGGTCGAAGCTCTTTGCCAATTACGAAATTCAGTTTGCCCTGACCGGTTCGGACTTCACCATTGAACCGATGGAGGCAGCCTCACTCATTTATGCACGCGGAAAGCTTCCGACCTTCATCGAACGCAATACCGCGTGAGCCGCTTAACCCTTAAGGCCGGCCCGATCCGGTCGAACCCAGCAGACGATTCTTCGGGCCGCGACCAGCACGCTCCGGCCCTCTCGCCACCAGCCGACCTGCCGTCCCATCGCTCCGGGAACGTCAAAATCCGGCCTGATGCCAGACAGCAATTTGTGAAGTCATGAATGACGCAGAAGCGGATCGTATCGGTCATAGGGCTTGGTTACATTGGATTGCCGGTTTCTGTTGCATTTGCTCTTGCCGGATACAGAGTTGTCGCCTTCGACATCGACGAACGCCGCATCCGGGAACTCAGGGAGTTTCATGACCGCACCCATGAGGTTTCCGCACAGGACCTGCAACAAGCCGGATTATGTCTTACGTCCGACCCTGACGATCTGTCTGAAGCCAATTTCCACATCGTCACGATGCCACGCCCATCGATGAGAGCAAGCATCCGGACTTTGGCCCGCTGCTCTCAGCAACGCGCTTCATCGGAAGGGGCCTGAAACCAGAAGATATCGTCGTTTATGAATCAACCGTTTATCCCGGCGCGACCGAAGAAATCTGCGTTCCGGTTCTCGAAGCCGAGAGCGGCCTTGCTCTCAATGAGGGTTTTACAGTCGGCGATTCCCCCGAACGGATCAATCTGGGGGACAACGCCCATCGTTTTGAAACCATTGCCAAGGGCGCGCGCCGCCTTGAGCGAAGATGCGCTGAACATCAGCGACGCAACCTATGACGCGGTCATCAAGGCCCAAATCCATCGGGCGCCGTCGATCAAGGTGGCAGAGGCCGCAAAGGTAATCGAAAACACGCAACACGATCTCAACATCGCACTCATGAACGAGCTTGCTGTCTGACGTCAGCGCCACTGGGACAGTTGCAGGGCGGTCTGGGCGGTCGAATTGATCGGACTGAGAGAAGTCATGGCTCACATCCTCTTAAAACGATCCGCGCCGCGCCATTCATTGGCGCGGTTGCGGGACAAGAGCATGGACGTCATGTCCATGGTTGTTGTCGATTGCCACCAACCCGATGTGGAGCCACCGAACGGTAGCAGGCGGGTGACTTGCGGGGATCACCCCGCGCTCACTCAGCATGTCGCCCACATCCCTGCATGAAATCAGGAAACGACAATACCAGCGAACCGCCATCAGGATGATCTCACGCGGAAAACGATGGTGTTGGAAAGGATCGCGCCATCGAAATCTCGCTCATTATTGAAAGACAAATATCATTGTGCGTAGAAAATAACGCAACAGAACCCCTAAGCCGAATAAACAGAAAAATACGCTCTTCACGATTATAAATTAATGCAATACGATAACTTTACAAAGAAAAGTGACGTGCTCCCCTGAGATGTTCCCGATTTTGGGTTAGCCTGTTCCTCAACGAAGGAGACAGGCAATGAAACGGTCA
>JBLXBZ010000019.1:0-21685 GCA_048265185.1 Stappiaceae bacterium
GCCGCCACCGTCTCCGGTCCTTCGGCGAGGATCATTTTCTCCAGATTATCCGCGCATTGCGTCGCGAATTCCTCTTCAGTCTGCCTGCGGTCCTCGCGGCGATAGTAATAGAGAGCGTCCGTATGCAAAATTGCCGACGCGGCAGATCAAACGCTTTATGGAACAGCTCTAGCCCGGTCAATGAACCCGTCATTACACCAGATGGCCTCGCTGACGGTATGATGGTGGTCGCAGTTACGCGCGACATCTCCGAGAAACCGTCTGACACTATTTAGGAGCGATACGCTCAAACACTTGAAGCAATCGCTGGAGCTTGGCTGCGTTATGATACCCGAATGATACCCAAGCCAAGTTCCAAGATCGTGATTGCGCAACGAGTAGCGGCCAAGTCTTTGTATTTATTCGATTTAAATGGTGCCTGGGGCGGAATCGAACCACCGACACGAGGATTTTCAAGCCTCGTCGTCGCTGAAGGCTATGTTGGAACAACTTAGATCGTTTTGATACCCCAGTGATACCCGAGGGCGGATATCCACGAACGGGAGGGCGTGCGTCACCGGTATCGCATTGAAATATATGGGAAAATTTGGTAGCGGAGGAGGGACTTGAACCCCCGACACGCGGATTATGATTCCGCTGCTCTAACCTGCTGAGCTACTCCGCCGTTTCAAAGCGCATGTCTTTGAATAGTGCGCTGCTTATAGGGATCCTTGACGAGGGCTGTCAAGCGGGATCTCATGGCTTGTGGAAAATTTTGGGATCAAGCGGCGCTGGTCTCTTTGGCGCTTTTTCTGATGAGAGGGTTTGCGCCCCGTCAGTGATGGCGGGGCGCTTTGCGTTTATTGCGCAGCGTAATTGCTTGGGTAAAGCGCGCGGCGCGAGTCTTCGTCGCCCGGTTTTTTGAATTCAATATTTTTGCCTACGGCGCGCGCGCGCGCCACCGCAGGCCGCGCATCGACGGCTTTGAACCAACGCTCTACTTCAGGGAACTCCGAAAGACGATCGCCGCCAAGAACGAAACCAGCGCGATCAACCCAGCCCCATGCGGCTATGTCGGCAATGGTGAATTCGTCGCCGACGATGAACTGGCGGCCTTTCAGGTGATCATTGAGCACGCGGTAATGCCGCTCCGCCTCGCGCAGATAGCGGTTTTGCGCATAAGGCAGAGTCTCCGGCGCCGCGCGTTGAAAGTGCACAGACTGACCAGAATAAGGTCCAAGACCTGAGGCGATAAACATCAGCCATGATAACAACGCGCCGCGATCTTCCGGCTTTCCAAGAAATTTGTCCGTTTTTTCAGCTAAATAGAGCAAAATCGCGTTGCTGTCGAAAACAAAGACGCCATTATCGTCGATGGCGGGAACCTTGCCGTTGGGATTGACGGCGCGAAAGGCCGGCTCATGTTGCTCGCCCTTGGCGGTGTCCACGGGAACAAGCTCGAAAGGTAGCTGGGCTTCTTCGAGAAACAAGGCGACTTTCATGGGGTTGGGCGTGGGGTGATAATAGAATTTCAACATATGCGTTCTCCTTATACCGGGGCGTTTTCAGGCGTGAGTTTGTCCTGGGTCTTGAGGTCGAAATCCGAAGAGTCGTGACGCTCGTGCAACTGGTCTTCAAGAGGGCCGGAGGTGCGGTTGACCTTGCGGCCGCGCTGAACGGCGGGACGGGCGAGAATTTCTTCGGCCCAACGGCGCAGGTTCTTGTAGCTCTCCACCTCCAGAAACTCTCCCGCGCCGTAGGCTTCTCCCAGAACCAGATTGCCGTACCATGGCCATGTGGCCATATCGGCGATGGTGTATTCGCTCCCGCCCAGATAGCGATTGACGGCCAACTCGCGCTCCAGCACGTCCATCTGGCGTTTCACCTCCATGGTGAAGCGGTTGATGGGATATTCGAATTTTTCCGGCGCATAGGCGTAGAAGTGACCGAAGCCGCCCCCCAGATAGGGCGCCGAACCTTGCAGCCAGAACAGCCAGTTCAGCGCTTCGGTGCGCGCGGCTAGATCTTTTGGCAGGAAGCGTCCGAATTTTTCCGCCAAATACAAAAGTATCGCGCCGGATTCGAACACGCGAGAGCCGGTCTCCACGTCAAAAAGCGCGGGGATTTTCGAGTTCGGGTTGACGTCGACGAAACCGCTTGAGAATTGCTCGCCCTTGCCGATCCGGATCAGATGCGCGTCATATTCGGCGCCGCTTTCCCCCGCCGCCAGCAGCTCCTCAAGCAGAATGGTTACTTTCTGGCCGTTGGGGGTCGCCAGCGAGTAGAGCTGCAAAGGGTGGTCGCCGCGCGGCAGCTCGCCCTCATGGGTCGGGCCGGCGATAGGGCGGTTGATACTGGCCCATTCGCCGCCGTTTTCAGCGTCCCAGGTCCAGACTTTAGGCGGAACGTAAGAAGTGTCTTGAGGCATTTTCGTAACCTTTTCCTGCGCTGGCGTCATTCGCCGGGGCGTGCGACGCCTTGTAGTGTTGTGTTATTGGAAGTTGGAGCGCTTCGGCGTCCCCCGCCGCAAACGCTCAATCTCTTCGGCCATGTCTTCAGCCAGCGCGGCGATTTCCTCTTGGCCCGCGCCCAGATGCAGCTCAAAGCGCAGGGCCGTGATGTTGGCCTGAAACCTTTGCGCCAGACGGTGAGCGTCGGCGCCGGCGGGCAATTCCCCCACCGCTTGCGCCCGTTCGAAGGCCGCGGCGAACTCCTTGCGAATTTCCGCGAGATAAGCTCTGGTTTTTTCCGCTATGGCTGGATCGGTGTCACGGGTGTCCACCAGCGTTTTCATCAACATGCAGGCCTGGCGCGCCGCGTCGTCCGCCGACAGCCGCCCGTAAGAGCGAATGTGGTCGGCGAGCCCCTGAAGGGGAGAGGACGCATGAGCCAATAATTCGCGAATTCGCATGCGGGAGTTGGAGAAATAACGCTCCAACGTTAACAGATACAGGTTCTCCTTGCTGGTGAACGCGGCGTAGATGCTGCCCGGTTTCATGTTGAGCGCGCCTTCAAGATCCTTGAGCGAGGTGGCGTGATAGCCCTTGCTCCAGAACAGCTTCATGGCGGCGGCAAGGGCCTGATCGCGATCGTAGGGGGCGGCTCGTGTCATGTCGTTGCATCTCTGTCTCGCGCCCCCAAGCTTTGTGGAGAGGGACGCTCACGGTTGAGATTAATCCAGCTGGCCGGTGAAGCGCGAAGAAGGAATTAGCTCTTTTTCTCCCACGCAAATTTCTCAAACGCCTTGTCTACTGGCGTATTGGCGAGGTGATTGGTGTAATTCGACATCACCTTCTGAGAATATCCGAGAATGACTTCGAGAATATTACGTTTGGTGAAACCCGCGTCGAGGAAGGCTTGCGTCGCTTCGTCGGAGACATGGCCCCGTTCGCGAACCAGAGCGAGAGTGAAGGCGCGCAGCGCTTCAAGCCGGGGAGTGGGCAAGGGCGTTTCATTGCGCAGCGCTTCGGTGATGGCCTCGTCAACGCCCATTTTTTGCGCGATGGCGGTATGGCCGGGCACGCAATAGTGGCAGTCGTTCTCAACGTTGACGGTCTGCCAGACAACGGTCAATTCGTCCTTGTCGAAGCTGGAGTCGATGAAAAGCTCGTTCACCCGCTGATAGGCCTCCAGCAGGCCGGGCGCCTCGGCCATCACCGCGTGCAGTCCGGGTATTCTGCCATAGGCGGCTTTTGATTTGGCCAGAAACGGTTTGGAGCCTTCGGGGGCCGTGGCTTCATCGTGAAAGGTGAATTCGGTCATTTTCATCTCCTGAGGAATAGGGCGGTCGCTTCCTTGAGCGTGGTCTATATATGGATAGTTTGAGTGATTGCTCAAGAGATGAATTGAGCAGTCACTCAAATGTGATTGCCCCGCTTTTTCGCTCCAGTTTCTATCCGCTCACCTTCTGGGCGATTATTTTCTCAAGGCCAATGAAAGCGTCATGGGTGAGCGCCGCCAACGCGCCAACGACAATGCCGCCTTGCAGGATGAAGGCGATGTTGTTGGACAACAAGCCGGCGATGATGATTTCGCCCAAAGTGCTCGCCGCTACGGTGGAGCCGATGGTGGCGGTGCCGATGGCTATTACGGAGGAAAGGCGTACGCCCGCGAGGATGACGGGCGCGGCGAGGGGCAGCTCCACGCGGATAAGGCGTTGGCCTTGTGACATGCCCATGCCGCGGGCCGCTTCCTGCACCGCGGGGGGTAATGTGGAGAGACCAGTGAGGGCGTTCTCGAAGATCGGCAACAGACCGTAAAGAAACAAGGCGACGAAAGTTGGCGCGGCGCCAAAGCCAAGGGTGGGCACGGCCAGCGCCAGAACGGCGATGGGGGGGAAGGTTGGGCCGATATTGGGGAGGGCGCGGGATAAAGGCAGGACCTCGGCGCCGAAAGGGGGGGTGACGATGATCGCCAGCGACACCGCCAGAACCATCGCCGCGCTTACCGCCGCGACAACCAGCGCGATGTGATTGAGCGCAAGGGTTACGAGGTTCGTCTGGGTGTAAATCGCCGGAGCGCCATTGGCGGCAAAGGGCTGAAAAACGGGCGCGAAAGCCTGTGGAGCTATGAGAAACGCCACAAGGGTCGCCAAAAGGGCGAGGCGTATGAGAACGCCGGCCCTCACTGGGGCCTCGCCGCATGAGCGCCAAGCGCTTGCAAGGTGATCCGCCCAAGGCGTGCGCCGGCGCGCTCTACTGGCGCGGATTTGCGCCCCGACCAAAGCAGTTCGGCATATGCGTCCCGCGCCGACATGTCGGCGCGGATGGGCGCGCCGGAAGCCTCCCCGGGCTCGGCAAGATCCGCGGCCTGAGTGAGGGCGAGCAGGCGGAAGGGGCGCTCGTCCGCGCCGATCAACGCTTCCACGAAGGGAGTGGCCGGGCGGGTCAGGATCTCGCTGGGCGAGGCGTATTGCAGCAATTTTCCGCCATCCATCACCGCGATGGAGTCGGCGAGAGCGATGGCCTCATTCATGTCATGGGTCACGAGCACGATGGTCTTGCCGAAACGCTGCTGGATGGCGAGCAGGTCCTCCTGGGCTTTGGCTCTTATGATCGGATCTAGCGCGCCAAAAGGTTCGTCCATCAAGAGGATGTTCGGCTCTGCGGCGAGGGCGCGGGCGACGCCCACCCGCTGCTGTTGCCCGCCTGACAGCTCATGAGGCATTCGGTCGCGAAAAGCGGAAGGGTCGAGCGAGAAAAGGTCCAGCAATTCGTCGACCCGGGCGGAAATTCGTGCAGGCTCCCACTTAAGCAGCCCTGGCACCGTGGCGATGTTCTGGGCGACGCTGCGGTGGGGAAACAACCCATGCCCTTGAATGGCGTAGCCGATCTTGCGGCGCAACTCATAAGGCGCGGTGTCGCGGGTGTCGCTCCCGTCAATCAGAACCCGGCCGGCGCTTGGTTCCACGAGCCGGTTGATCATGCGTAAAAGCGTGGTTTTTCCCGATCCAGAGGTGCCGACGATGGCGGCGACGCTTCGTGAGGGAATGGTGAGGGAGACGGCGTCGACCACGGTCGAGGCGTCATAGCTTTTGGTGAGAGCGTCAAGTTCGATCATGGGGTCTCGCTTTTCGCGCCGGATTTATCGCTAAGTTCAATGGCCGCGTCGAGTAGAATTGCGGCGGCGAAGGCGAGCAGCACCGTGGGCAATGCGCCAAGCAGGATGAGATCGGCGGCGGTCTGCCCCATTCCCTGAAAGACGAAGACCCCGAAACCGCCGCCGCCGATAAGGCCGGCGATGGTGGCCAGTCCAATGTTTTGAACCAGAACGATGCGCACGCCGGTGAGAATGATGGGAAAAGACAGCGGCGCTTCGATTCGCAAGAGGGTTTGCCAGTTGGTCATGCCCATGCCTCGAGCGGCCTCGCGGGTCTGATAAGGCACGGCGTCGAGGCCGACGACGGTGTTGGAGACCACGGGCAGCAAAGAGTAGGCGTATAGCGCCACAATGGCCGGGGCGGCGCCAATGCCGGAAACGCCGATTATTGCGGCGCCGGGAACATTGGCCGCGATCCAGGCGAGAGGGGCGATCAAAAGCCCGAAAAGGGCGATAGAAGGGATGGTCTGGACTATGTTCAAGACGTTCAGCATCCAGTCGCGCAGCCTCGGAAGCCGGTGGCATAACACGCCAAGGGGCACGCCGGACAGAACGGCGAGGGCGAGAGAGCCGAAAGCGAGAAGAAGATGGCGCCGCGCTTCGCGCCAGAAGGCGTCCGCGCGGGTGTCATATTCTTTCAGAAGCGATAATTGATCCCATGCGCCGGAGCTTAAAAGCAGGGCGAGGGCGAGGGCGGCGAGAAAAACCCCCACCACCCGCCATAAGGGGATGAGGCGCAGACGGGTGAGGGCGTCCGCGGCGAAAAGCGAAAAGGTAAACGCGAGCACCCAGAAACCGGCGCCGGGAGAGACCCGCGCGAGAGCGTCGCCTTCGGGGGTGAGCTGGCGAGCGGCGGCGCCCATGGCCAGCATGATGGCCAATAGCGCGGCGAGGCTGGCGCAAAGACGTAAGGCCGCTTTTGAGCGTAACAAAGCGATGAGCGCGGTCCCTCCAATGACGCTCAATAACAGACCGGCTTCGAATGGGGGGAGCGCGCTCCATAAGGAGCGCCCTTCGCCCAGAACGATACGATTGGCGCGAAAGGTGGCGAAGGGAAGAGCGGCCCCCACCCCGGTGAGGAGGAGAATCAAAACGCCGAGCTTGTCGAGCCCATAGCCGGCGGCGCTGCGGGGAGCGTTGGCGGCGACAGGAGCCACTTCAGGCGCGCTCCCGCCTCACTTCAGCAGGCCGTTCGTGGTGAGAAAGTCCTTGGCCACCGCCTCGGCCGGCTCCCCGCCCACCTGAACGCGTCCGTTCAACTCTTGCAAGGTGGCCAAGTCGAGCTTTGCGAAAACGGGCGCGAGCAATTCGGCGATTTGCGGGTTTTCTTTCAAAACCGCGCCGCGGATGATGGCGGCGGGCTGATAGACGGGCTGGACGTGCTTGTCGTCCTCCATCACCACCAGGCCTGAGGGCGCGATGCCGCCGTCGGTGCCATAGACCATGGCGGCGTTGACGCCGCTGGTGCCGCGGGCGGCGGCGGCGATGGTGGCGGCGGTGTCGCCTCCCGACAGAATGACCAATTGATCGGAGGAGAGCTCGAAATCATAGGCTTTATGGAAGGCGGGAAGGGCGGCGGCTGAATTGACGAACTCGGATGACGCGGCGAGTTTGGCCGCGCCGCCGGATTTGACGTAGGCGCCGAAGTCGCTCATGGAGGCAAGCTGATTTTCGCCGGCCACATCGGAGCGCAGAGCTATGGCCCAAGTGTTATTGGCGGGCGCCGGCTGCAGCCATACAATGTCATTGGCCGCAAGGTCCAATTCGGCCGCGCGGGCGTAACCCGCCTTCGGGTCTTTCCAGACGTCGCTGTCGGCCTCATTGAAAAAGAAGGCCGCATTGCCGGTGTATTCAGGATAAATGTCAATTTCACCTGCAGTGATCGCTTTGCGCAGAATTGGCGTGCCGCCCAGTTGCAACCGATTTTCGGTCTCGATCCCGCCCGCGTTCAACACTTGCTCAATCATATTGCCGATAACGCCGCCTTCCGTGTCGATCTTGGAGGAGACCACCACTTGCGCGCTCGCAGCGCTCATTGTCGCCGCAAGGCCGGCCGCCGCCGCGATCAGGAATTTGCCAATATCCATTTGGGTCTCCGTTATGCCCAGATTTCTGTCCGCTGCGGGCTCGCCGCTTATTGGTCACGCTAGTTGGCGCATATGACGCTTCAATTAAAATAACGCAGCTTTCACTTCATGTGTAGGGGCAATGAATTTTTCCTGCAACCATCAGCCCCTGGGTCGGGACGTTATTCCACCATTGGAACGCCGCCTCACTAGAAATTGAAGTTGTTATATTTTTCACATTAGCTTCATCCACGCTGCATAGATTGAGCACGCTGCATATCATGAGACATAATCTCCGTCTCTGGTGGGCGTAATCACATCAGGAGTGACGAATGGACAAGGCTGTGCATGAGAAGTCGAAATCCGCTCCCGGCGCGGTGTCGGGCCAAGTGGGCGACGAAGACGGTCCATTGTATTCCGTACAACAATATATAGATGAAACGCCTATTTGGCCTGACGGAACGGATGTGGCGGGCGCGTCGATGACCAAAATGCAATGGCGCATTTGGTATCTTGCGGCGGCTGGAAAATTCTTTGAAGGCATGGTCGTTTTCATGACCGGCATGGCTTTGCCGCTGATCGCCAAGGAATTCGGGTTGGACGCCACGGGGCATGGCCTCGTTAGTTCGGCGGTGCTGTTCGGGATTTTGATCGGCGCGGTGGCGCTTGGCGGTTTGGCTGATGTTTTCGGACGCAAGCCTTTGTTTATCATTGAAATGGCGATTTTTATCGCTTTCCTCGCCTTATTAAGCGCCGCGCCTAATTTCTCGATCGTTATTATCGCCATGTTCGGCCTTGGAATATCGCTGGGGTGCGATTATCCAACTGCCCATGTGATTATTTCCGAAAGCATTTCTTCGCGCAACAGGGGCAAGTTGGTGCTCGGCGCCTTCGCGTTCCAAGCGGTGGGAGCGCTGGCTGGAACCGCAGTTGGCTATGTTATTCTCGCAAGCTATCCTGAAATCGCCGCTTGGCGCTGGATGTATGCGGCGGCTATCGTGCCGGCGGTTGTGGTTCTTGTCGGCCGGTTTTTCATCACGGAAAGCCCCCATTGGCTCATGGCTAATGGCGAGAAATCGGCCGCGGCCGATTCAATCAGAAAACTTCTCAATCGTGAGCCGGCTTATCCAAAGAAAATTCGTCTTAAACAGACTCACGCGCATTCCAAGCACAAGAAAAAGCCCAAGGGCCTTCGCAATCTGTTCGTCAATAAAAAGGCCCGCCGGGCGACGATCTTGGCCTCCGTTCCATGGTTCTTGCAGGATCTGGGCACTTATGGCATCGGCATATTCACGCCGGTGATCATTACGACCACCCTTGGCCATGGCGCCGAGCACGCTCTATCGGTGCGCGACATCATTCACAATGACATTTTGGCGGCCAAGGGCGCGTTTCTCATCGACATCCTTCTGATCGTCGGCATGATTTTCGCGGTTCTTCTCACCGATAAGATTGGCCGCATTCGCTTGCAGATTCTCGGGTTTATCGGCTGCGCGCTTGGGCTGCTCGTGGCCTCTCTTGGCGGGATTATTGGTGGCGGCATGCAATTGCCCCTGATTTTCGCCGGTTTCATGTTGTTCAACTTCATGACCAACCTTGGGCCTAACTCCCAAACCTATCTGCTGGCGGGGGAGGTGTTTCCAACCCGCTATCAAGCGGTTGGGGCCGGGTTCGCCGCCTCTTTCGCCAAGATCGGCGCGGTGATGACGGCCTTCCTCTTTCCCGTTTTATTGAGCGTCATCGGAACGAACGCCTTGTTGTTCATCCTTATCGGAACCTCGCTCCTTGGAGCGGTGGTGACCTGGCGTTTCCGGGTTGAAACCGCAGGCGTTAGCCTTGAGACTGTTGATCACTCGGACGATAAGTAGAGACGAGCGCCTTCAGGGACTTTACGTCGCTGGGGGTTTGCGAATGAGAGGAATGGCCTGTAGGACGACGTCCTGCAGGCCATTTTCTTTGGCGCGAGCGATTTCGAACAGCTGGGCGCGCATGCGCGGCTCCCAGAAGTCGTTGATGTGTTTCGCTATTCCCTCCACCACCTCGTCGGCGGGCTGGGTTTTGAAGAAACCTGCGATCTGATTGGCCATATAGATCAGCTTTTCACTCGACATGAACGGCGGCTCCATCTGCGACGCGGTGCGCGTGGGTGTAAACGTCGAAGGCGTCGCCGCGCGTCAGCGCGATCAGGGTGACGCCGGCGGATTCAGCGGCGCTAATGGCCAAAGTGGTGGGCGCGGAGACGGCCATGATTACCGGCGCGCCGAGAATGGCCGCTTTTTGCACCATGTCCACCGATATGCGGCTGGTGAGCGCCACCGCCCCTTTCGGGCCGGTCTTTAAAGCTGGGGTTTGCCTGGATTGCGCTCCAGCGCCGCGACGCGCCAACGCGCCGACCAATTTATCCAGCGCGTTGTGACGTCCCACGTCTTCCCGGACGGCGAGAAAGCCGTTTCCGGGAACGTAAAATCCGGCCGCATGCGCCGCGCGCGTTTGATCGTGCAGCGGTTGATGGTTTGCGAGCGCGTTCATGGCCTGGCAAATCTCACGCGGCGTCAAGGTCAACTCCTGCGTTTGTTTTGGTAGCGGGCGCAGCGCCTGTTCGATGGACTCAAGTCCGCATAAACCGCAGCCCACTGGTCCGGCCATATGGCGGCGGCGGCTGGCGAGCGCCGCGCGCGGACCCTCGCGCAAGCGGATCTGGATGTCGACGCCGTCCTCCACATTAACGCATTCCAGGGCTTCAATCTCATGGGCGTCGGCGACGACGCCCTCGCAGATGCTGAAGCCGACGCCAAAATCCTCCAAATTCTGGGCGCTGGCCATCATCACCGCAAAGCTTGATCCGTCGTAGCTGATGGCCACTGGGGTTTCTTGCGCCGTCATGCGGGCCGTGGCTTGGACGCGCCGGCCGCCCCGATAGCTGACCCGGTCAACCGGAACGCAGGCTTGAGCGATGTTCATATCTATTCCGCCGCGTCCATGTGGCTGGCGATCCTGCGCGCCTGCGCCGCCTGATCTTCATATTCGACCTGCCAGTCGCTCGGCCCGTTGGAGGGAGAAACCTGCACGGCGGTGACCTTGTATTCGGGGCAATTTGTGGCCCAGTCGGAGAAATCGGTGGTCACGACATTGGCCTGGGTTTGTGGGTGATGGAACGTGGTGTAGACGACGCCGGGGGCGACGCGGTCGGTGATTTTCGCCCGCAAGGCGGTTTCCCCGGCTCGGCTGGCGAGGCGGATGAAATCGCCGTCGCGAACCCCGCGCTGCTCTGCGTCATGGGGATGGATCTCCAGAAGATCCTCCTCATGCCAGACCGTGTTTTCGGTGCGCCTTGTTTGGGCTCCGACGTTATATTGGCTGAGAATGCGCCCTGTCGTCAGCAGCAGCGGGAAGCGCGGGCCGGTACGCTCGTCCGTGGCGATATACTCGGTGCGCACGAATTTTCCCTTGCCTCGCACGAAGCCATCGGTGTGCATGACCGGCGTGCCGAGAGGCGCCGCCTCATTGCACGGCCATTGAATCGAGCCTTCACGCTCCAACAGATCATAGCTGACGTTCTTGAAGCTGGGGGTCGTGGCCGCGATTTCATCCATGATTTGCGAAGGATGGGCGTAGTTCCAGCCCGCGCCCATGGCGTTGGCGAGATTTTGCGTGACCTCCCAGTCGGCGAAACCGTTCTTTGGCGCCATGACCCGTCGCACCCGGTTGACGCGCCGTTCGGCGTTGGTGAATGTGCCGTCCTTTTCCAGAAAGGTGGAGCCGGGAAGAAAGACATGGGCGTAATTGGCGGTCTCGTTGAGAAACAGATCGTGGACGACGACGCATTCCATGGCCGCAAGCCCCGCCGCAACATGCTTGGTGTCGGGATCGGACTGGAGAATGTCCTCTCCTTGTATGTAAATCCCGCGAAAAGAGCCTTCCACTGCGGCGTCGAGCATGTTGGGAATGCGCAGTCCCGGTTCATTGTCGAGGGTCACATTCCACATCTTCTCGAAAATATCGCGGGTGGCGTCTTCGCTCACATGGCGATAGCCGGGTAATTCATGGGGGAAAGAACCCATGTCGCATGAGCCTTGCACGTTGTTCTGGCCGCGAAGAGGATTGACCCCCACGCCGGGCCGGCCAATATTGCCGGTGGCCATGGCCAGATTGGCTATGGCCATGACCGTCGTCGAGCCTTGGCTGTGCTCGGTCACGCCAAGCCCGTAATAAATCGCGCCGTTTCCGCCGGTTGCGAATAGACGGGCGGCGGCGCGCAGCTCGCTGGCCGGAACGCCAGAGAGTTTTTCAACCGCCTCCGGACTATGCGCCGGGTCGGAGACGAATTCGGCCCAATCCTGGAATTCCGACCAGTCGCAGCGTTCGCGAATAAAGGCCTCGTCATAGAGGTCTTCTGTGACGATCACATGGGCCAATGCGGTCAGAACCGCCACATTTGTTCCCGGTCGTAAGGGCAAATGATGTGCGGCGGCCACATGAGGCGTCTTCACCAGATCAATGCGGCGCGGATCGATGACGATCAGCCTTGCGCCGTCGCGCAGACGCTTTTTCAAGCGCGAGCCGAACACCGGGTGGCCGTCGGTAGGATTGGCGCCGATGACGATGATCACGTCGCTATGCTCGACGCTGTCAAAATCTTGCGTTCCGGCGGAGGTTCCGAAGGTGGTTTTCAAACCGTAGCCCGTGGGCGAATGACAAACCCGCGCGCAAGTGTCCACATTGTTGTTGCCAAAGCCGGCGCGCACCAGCTTTTGCACGAGGAAGGTCTCCTCGTTGGTGCAGCGCGATGAGGTGATGCCGCCAATGGCGCCCTTGCCATATTGATATTGCAGCCGGCGAAACTCATTGGCCACATGCGACAAGGCTTCGTCCCAGCTCACCTCTCGCCATGGATCGGTGATTTTTTCGCGGATCATAGGATTGAGAATGCGGTCTTTATGGGAGGCGTAGCCGTAGGCGAAACGGCCTTTGACGCAGGAGTGCCCGTGGTTGGCCTGACCGCCCTTGTAAGGGGTCATGCGCACCAGTTCCTGACCGCGCATTTCCGCCTTGAACGAACAGCCGACGCCGCAATAGGCGCATGTGGTCACGAGGGAATGTTCGGGCTGGCCGATGTCGATGACGGATTTCTCCGTCAAGGTCGCCGTGGGACAGGCCTGAACGCAGGCGCCGCAGGAGACGCATTCCGAGCCGAGAAAATCCTCATGCATTCCCGGCGACACCCGGCTGTCGAAGCCGCGCCCCTCGATGGTCAGCGCGAATGTGCCCTGTACCTCGGCGCAGGCCCGCACGCAGCGCGAACACACGATGCATTTCGACGGATCATAGGTGAAATAAGGATTGCTCTCATCCTTGGGCGCCCACCTTATGTTGTCCGCGCCGCTGGCCTCGCGAGTCTTGACGTGATTGCCGCCGTCATAGCCATAGCGCACGTCGCGAAGGCCCACCGCTCCCGCCATGTCCTGCAACTCGCAATCGCCGTTGGCGGCGCAGGTCAGACAGTCCAGCGGGTGATCGGAGATATAAAGCTCCATCACCCCCCGGCGAATGTCTTTCAGTCGCTCGGTTTGCGTGTGAACCACCATGCCCTCCATGGCTGGCGTGGTGCATGAGGCCGGCGCGCCCCGTCGCCCCTCGATCTCCACCAGACACAAACGGCAGGAGCCGAAGGCGTCCACCATATCGGTGGCGCAGAGCTTGGGCACCTTGACGCCCGCTTCCATGGCCGCGCGCATGATGGAGGTTCCCTGCGCCACGGTGACTTGCGCTCCGTCGATCGTCAGGGTGAGCGTTTCTTTCGATTTGGAGGCCGGCGTTCCAAAATCCACTTCCTTGATCAGGGTCATGATTGGTTACTCCGCCGCTTCGGTGATGGGATTGGGTTTAAAGTCTTCGGGGAAATAGGTTAGCGCGCTCAATACCGGGTAGGGGGCGAAACCGCCAAGGGCGCAGAGCGAGCCATATTTCATCGTGTTGCACAGGTCGCGCAAAAGCGCGGTGTTTTTCTCGCGCTCCACGCCGTCGCGGATTTTATCCACCACCTCGACGCCGCGGGTGGAGCCGATGCGGCACGGAGTGCATTTTCCGCAAGATTCAACGGCGCAGAACTCCATGGCGAAACGCGCCTGATCAAGCATGTCGGCGGTGTCGTCGAACACCACCACGCCCGCGTGGCCGATAAGGCCGTCTTTGGCGGCGAACGCTTCATAGTCGAAGGGGGTGTCGAAGAGGGCGCGGGGGAAATAGGCCCCCAAGGGGCCGCCGATCTGAACGGCCTTGACCGGCCTGCCGCTGGCGCAGCCGCCGCCGATATCGTCAATGATCTCCCCGAGACTAAGGCCGAAGGCGTCTTCGAACAGGCCGCCGCGGCGTATATTGCCCGCGATTTGAATCGGGATTGTGCCGCGCGAGCGGCCCATGCCGAAGTCGCGGTAGAAGTCGCCGCCGCGCTCAAGAATAATTGGAACGGATGCGAGGGAGATCAAATTGTTTATCACGGTGGGCTTACTGAAAAGCCCTTCGTGGGCGGGAAGGGGGGGCTTGGCGCGCACAAGGCCGCGTTTGCCCTCAATGCTTTCCATCAGCGCGGTTTCCTCGCCGCAGACGTAAGCGCCCGCGCCTACCCGCACCTCCATATCGAAGGCGTGGGCGGACCCCAGAACAGCATTCCCCAGAACGCCGGCGCCGCGTGCGATTTCAATCGCTTTGTTCATCACGTCGATGGCGTGGGGGTATTCGGAGCGAATGTAGAGATAGCCTCTGGAGGCGCCCACGGCGATTCCGGCGATGACCATGCCCTCGATCACCACGAAAGGGTCGCCCTCCATGATCATGCGGTCGGCGAAAGTGCCGCTGTCGCCTTCGTCGGCGTTGCAAATGACGTATTTCTGGTCGGCTTCGCTCTCCAACACCGTCTTCCATTTGACGCCGGTGGGAAAGCCCGCGCCGCCGCGCCCGCGAAGACCTGAGCAGGTCACTTGCTCCACAATTTCTTGCGACGTCATCGCAGCCGCCGTCGACAGCCCCTTCAAACCGTCATGAGCTTTGTAATCGTCTAAAGAAAGCGGGTCGATTATTCCGCAGCGGGCGAAGGTGAGTCGGGTCTGGCGTTTCAGGAACGGGATCTCTTGCGGATCGCCAAGGGCGAGGGGGTGGGTTTGGGCTCCACTCAAAAGTCCCTCGTCCAGCAGGCAGTCCACGTCTTCGGCGCTGACCGGGCCATAGGCGAGGCGGGCGCCTTTGGTCTCCACCTCCACCATGGGTTCAAGCCAGTAAAGCCCGCGTGAGCCGTTGCGGATGATTTGCGCCGTTTCTCCGCGCGCGGCCAAGGCCTGCGCCATTCGTTTCGCGGTTTTCTCCGCTCCAAGCGCCAGCGCGCCCGCGTCGCGGGGGATATAGATCTTCACGCTCATGAGCGCGCCTCATTTGCGATTTTGGTTGCGATTTCCGTGGCCGTGGCCGTGTCCGCCCGGCCCACGACCTCGCCGTCGAGCATAAGCGCGGGAGCGCAGGCGCATAGGCCAAGACAATAGGTCGGCTCCAGCGTCACCGAATTATCGGAACTGGTTTCATGCCAATCGAGTCCAAGCGCTTGTTTCAATTGCCGCGCCAGAGCGTCGCCGCCCATGGCCTGACAGGCTTCGGCCCGGCAAACCTTGAGAATATGGCGCCCCGGCGGATGGTCGCGAAAGTCATGATAGAAGCTGACGACGCCGTGAACGTCCGCCCGGCTGAGGTTCAGAATTTGCGCAATTTCGGGTATAGCCTCTTTGGGCACATAGCCAATTTCCGCCTGCACGTCATGCAAGATCGGCAACAACGCTCCCGCCATGTCTTTACGGCGATTGGCGATAGCGATCACTCGCGCAGTGATTTCGCTGCTCGACTGCTGCATTTTCATGCAGTTTCTCCCTCATGTGTTTACTCTCTCGTCAGGATGAAGCTAATGACGGGAAAGATCAATAAACGAGGGTCGTTGATTGATAGAAGAAATCTATCAAGCCTGATTGTCGTTGATGCGCATGGAGCGGGCTTCGTTCAACATTGCGGCCACAAGCGGGGTATGGGGCTCGCGCTGCGCGGCTACGAGACCCACAAGATGCGAGGCGTCGGGCCGGGTGATGGGGATGGAGCGGATCGGTTCTGAAAATCCCAGCGTTTCCGAAAGGTTCAGCGGCATGACGCTGGACCATTTTCCGGTGCGGATATGGGAGAACAGGACGATCATTGAGTTGGACTCAAGGGTTGGGCGCGGCGCGCCGCCGGCGTCCTGCAGGTGTTGGTTGATAATCCGCCGGTTTTGCATATCCGGCGTCAACAGGCACAAAGGCAATTGCGCCACCTCCTGCCAAGTGACGGTCTCGCGCTGGCTATAGGGGTTTCCCTGCGAGGTGATCAGCTGATAGCGCTCGCTGTAAAGGGGCAAGGCGGTGACGCGGCCAAGGGGCTCATTGTCCAGATAGGTGACCCCCACGTCGATTTCAAAACTGTCGAGCAGAGCCAGAACTTGAATTGAATTGCGCGAGAACACCGAAAATGTCACTTCCGGGTGTTTTTCGCGGAATGGGGTGGTGAGGCGGGAAATCATCGCCAGCGCGGTGGGAATGGCGGCGATACGGATGTGCCCCGTCAGTCCGTGACGAACGCTGCGCATTTCTTCGCGCATGGCGCGGGCGTCGCCGACGATGCGCCGCGCCCATTCCAGAACGCGCTGACCTTCCGGCGTCAGCCCTTGAAAACGCGAGCCGCGCTGAACCAGCATCACGCCCAATTGCCCTTCCAGTTGCTTGATTGCGGCGGAAAGAGTGGGCTGGGTCACGCCGCATTCCTCCGCGGCGCGGCCGAAGTGACGCGTTTTCGCCAGCGCCATGAAGAATTCAAGTTTATCGATCATATCGCCTCGGGGTGGAACGGAGGGCGCTGGAGGGGGCTGGTGACCGGCGACCTCTGGAGCAATTCGTTCGCTTCATTTGCGCGCTCATATTTTTCGTTTAGTTCATGGGGGCGCCGTGCCCATATAGGTCAAACCATAGACTTTGTTCAGCTTCGCGGCGAGAGGGGGCGTGAAATTTGTGACCTTCAGCGTTTTGTGAAACCGGCGCCGCATTTACGCCATCGCTTTGTTATGCCGCCGACATAAGGGGGCTCTACCAATTAGCGAATGGTTTGGGGTGAGGCTGCTGGGGAGATGCGGGCATGAGGAATGAGCAACCGCGCGTTTTGATCGTCGGCGCGGGCGTGATTGGCGCCTCGCTGGCGTATCATTTGGCGCGGCGGGGGGCGCGCGTTCAGCTTGTGGAGGAGGCTTGCGCGCCTGCGCGCGGCGTCACGGGTCGCGCATTTGGCTGGGTTAATCTGATTAATGGCGAGCCCGCCAATGCGGTGGCTTATGATTTGCGCCGGGCGGCTGTGGCCGATTTTGACCGGCTGGAGCGGGAGGCTCCGGCCGCATTCGCCGCCGCGCGTCGAGGCTCTCTCGTCTGGCGATCCACGGTGGAGGCGACGCAAGCTTTGGTGGAGGCGCATCAAGAAGCGGGGGCGCCCATTTCGCTCATCGGCGCTGACGCGATCGCCGGGATGGAGCCGCATTTGCGCCATCCCCCCCAAATTGCGGCGTGGTCTCCCAATGATATGGCGCTTTCTCCTGAAGAATTGACGAAAACTCTTGTTGACGCCGCCGTGGAAGCGGGGGCTGACGCCGTTTTCGGCCATGAAGTACGCGCGCTGGAGGTGTCTGACGCGCGGGTGACTGGCGTGCGTCTGGCGCAGGAGGTTCTGACGGCCGATATCGTGGTTATCGCCGCCGGCCCCAACGCCAATCATTTGACCTCGCAGGTGGGGCTCGACGTCGGTCTTGAAATTTCGCCGGCGTTGCTGTTGCGTTTCATGGCTGACCGGCGGTTTCTTCACCATATCTTGCGCGAACCAGATTTCGAGGTTCGCCAGACGCCGGACAACATGGTCCTGATCGTCAAGGGATATGACAAACGTCTTCCCGATAATGGTCCGGATGAAATGGGCGCACGGGTGCGCGCGCTCATGCAGGAGCGGTTCCAAATTCCCGAAAGCCTCGCCTTCCACCGCCTTCAGGTTGGCGCCCGCCCCATGTTCAAGGACGGAACGCCGCGGTTGGGTTTCGCGGCGGCTATCGACGGACTTTATATGGCGGTTGGCCATCCGGGGCTTATTTTGGCGCCTTTGATGGGACGTCTGGCGGCGGATGAAATTATCACTGGTCAGCGCGCCTCTGAGTTAACGTACGCTTGAGTTTCTGAGACCAGTGGGGCCGCGGCGGCGGGTCTTCTGCGGTTTAAAACGCGTTCTCGCCGCGCATGATACGGACGAGAACGCAGACGCGGGTTTATTTTGAAGGGTCGGCCTCGAGCCATTTGAACGGCTTGGCTTCTACAAATTTATCCGCAGCATTGCCGCCGTAGACCTTGCCTCCCGCCATGGTGAGTTTTTTCACCGGAGCGCCTTTTGCAAAGTTCAGATCGGCCAAGGGAACCCATAAAACATTGGGGCTGGTGGCTGAATCGAAGTAATAGACTTTGTTTTTTTGATCGGCGACCGTGCGCCACAGAGTTGAGGCGATATTGGGCGCGCCGGGCGTTGAAATGCCAAGGGGAACGCTGACGCTGCGCATCACCGATAAAACTCCGGCGACAGCTTGGTTGGCGTAAGTTCCGTCGGGGACGGCCGTGATCAGATTTTTATCAACTTTCGTTGGCACTGCGCTTATTAAATAAGACGCGCGAGCGAAACGATCAGCCGGACGGCTGGCGCCGGGTAAGAAAACGTCGCCTTTGATTTCCTTCCAGTAGGCGTTGAGCGCCAATTGCTTGTCGTAGCTCGGAGAATTGGTCATCACTCGATATTCATCGCCGTGGTGAATGACCAGCTTGCCATCCAAATATTCAAAGACAGCGGAATCGCCGCTTGGATCGGAAATAGCCAAATGCAATTGGGCGCCGACGCCATTGGGCATTTTGGGCGCGATGATGCGGAACGGGTCGCCCTTCAGCGCGTCAACCGCTTCGGCCACTGTGGCGTAATTGTCCAGAACATATTGCGCCCACATGCTAATTGACATGGGCGGCTTGTCGGAGGATCCGCCGTAATCGGACTCGGACAAATACAGCATATTGGCCACGAGACCTTTTTCATTCATGCCGTCGGCGCTGGCCATTTCATAGCCGGAAGCGATAAGGCTGCCATATTTCGCCGTCCATTTTGGCGAGTCGGGTCCGGCTGCGCCGTTACGCTCAATGCCGCGCGGGAACACCCAAAGATTGGTGTCCATATCCTGCGTCCAATCCATGGTGCGGCCGGTAATTACGGTGTCTTCCGAGCCGTTGTAAAGCGTGCGGGTGCAGGCTTGCGCTACATGGGGAAGAATGATTGCGCTGGAAAGAAGTAGTGACGCGCCAAGGGAAAATGCTCGAGATTTAATGCTTGACATGATTATAACCTATTACCTGATAAAACATTTATTGAGGAATAATTTAACGGTAATCTGATATATTTATTATATATTGGCTCATTTATACTGAAATTTTATTGAATTTCAAGAACCTGAAAAGTTCTTAGGCGGAGTTCGCACGAAACGAACTACTTTTCTGACTTAAAAGAAATCATGCTCCGTTCTGATTCTTGGTAACGGAGATAGGCCGCGCTTGTTTGGGGTAGCGGCCCGCATTTTAGCGTTTGCGCTCCCTCTGAACTTTTCACAAGGTCATGGACGTCAATTAATAAAAAAGGACGCGGCTTTGCGTCCGCGCCCCTGTTTTGAATTTTATAAGGTTGCAAAAACAACCCCAAAGCTTTCGCGCCGATCAGAACCGCAGCTTCAACCGGGCGTAACCGCCAAGGGAGGAGGTGTTTTCCGAAAACCGTCCCTGACCGAGAACCGAGAGGGAAAGCCGGTCGTTGAGGTCAACGTTCAGGCCGGCGTCCAACTCTCCAAAGAAGCGATCGTCGGAAACGCTCATGGAGAGACTGGGGAAGGCGGCGCCAAAATCGGTGAGCCGCGCCGTAAGGTCAACTTTGGGATTATTGAGCATGGCCGTCAGCCCGGCGCGCATGAAGGCGGTGGCCGGCGCGCCGTTGATGTCAAAGGCCGCGCCCACTTCCAGCGAAGGTCGCGCGGCGAAGGAGGCGTAAGAAATATCCTCCACCCGCCAGTTCAACCCGCCCGAGCCGGTTTCGGTGATCGCGTCTTGCCAGATCTGCAATGCCGAGATCGCAAGACTTGGACGACCGTAAAAACGCCCGTGTTCAAACACCGCGCTCACCCGCGCTTCGCCGCCGATATATTGCCCGGATGAAGTGCTATCGGCGTTGAAGCGACTGCCGCCTGTGGTGTATTGACGGCTGTTGTCCAGATCATAAAGACCGCCGCTTCCCGTCACCGACAGGGTTACATTGCCCAGCTCGCGCTTGAGCGCCGCGCCGGCGCCGAGACGGAAGCCGTCCTGACTGAAGTCGGAGCTGTCGCCGTAGACCTGTTCATATTGTCCGGCGAACTCGATGAACCAGCCGTCGGCGATCCTCTTTTGCGCGCCTGCGGCCAGACCAAAGGTGTTTTCGCTGAAGCTGGAGGTTCCCGACGCGCCGTCGCGGTTGGCGTGAGAGCCCAGCACTTGCGACCACACGCATTCGCGCTGGCGGTAAAAGCCGTCAGCCGGCGTGGTTGAAAGATTGGGACAGCTTTGCAGGAGCGAATGCAGATTGAAAGCCGATTGCTGCACGTTGAAAATGGCCAGCGCCGCCTCATCCATGGATTGTTCGTCGTAAAACTCTTCCAGACCGCTCATGGTGGAGGTGTTCAGGGCCGAATTGACCATTCCTTGAAAGGCCGCGTTCAGCTCCAGCTCGTCGTTGGGGTCCACGTCGGCGATGGTGATCACCTCGTTCATGTATCGGGCGAAACTGGCGCCGTTTTGGCTGAGCCCGCCGGAGGTTCCCCCATAATTGACCTTATAGCCGAGATTCAGGTTCTTGGCCGAGTCTGATCCGCTGGCGCTGGTCAAGGTGAAGTCCACGGTGGCCGTGTCCTTGACGTCAAGACCTTCGATGTTGAGCGCGCCGTCGACGACGGACAGAATGGTCAGCGTCCCTGAATCGCCATTTGTCAACGTGTTGTCGCCCACAAGGCTGGCTTGCACTTCGCCGCCGGTGAGCGAGGCGTCGCCCGTGGCCACGGTGATCAGGTCCGATGTGGCGTTGTCGCCGTCGCCCATGGAGACGTCCGCCAGATAGATTCCGCCCTCTCCTTGGCTCATGCCGCCGCCGGCGGTCAATGTGGTGGTTCCCACGGTTCCCACGCCATAAGGGGAAATGGTTCCCGCGTTCTCCAGCTTCGAGGAGGCGCTTGATCCCAGATTAAGGGTTTTGCCCATGGCGAAGACGCCGCCGCTCTGGTTTGAGATAAGGGCGGCGTGGCTGCCATCGAAATTAATGGAGCCGGAGAACGTTCCGGTGTTATTGACCGTGAGGTTTCCTCCCCCGCCCGAGGCGATGACATTCATGTCAGCATCAGAGCTGGTGATGATGCCGGCGTTATTGATTGTGGTGTCGGAGTTACCTTCGATAATCGCGATGGTGTCCACGCCATTGGCTTGCGTGTTGGCGATCTGGCCGGATTGCTCCACCGTCAAGGTGATGGTTCCATCGGTGTCGTCTTTTTTCGTCGATCCGCTTGGAGAATCGCTTTGCAACACCATCGCCCGCCCGTTCTGGCCGGTGGCGACGATTTCGCCGGAGACGGTCACATTCATCGCCTGGTTCATATTGGCGGACTTGTCGCCGGCGGCCGATTGCGCAAATAGCCCCACCGAATATTCGCCGGTCACATGCACCGCGCCGGCCACCTCAATGTCAATGGCGTGGCCGCGCCCGGCGCCGCCGCCGCTGCCGATCTTGCTGGTGGTTTTTTTGTCGCCCGTGTTGTAGGAGCCTTGCGCGCCGCCGCCCCCGCCCACCGATTGCACCCAGATTCCATGGGCGAATTCGCCCGTGGTCACCAGATGGCCGTGGTTCTT
>JBLXBZ010000020.1:0-19043 GCA_048265185.1 Stappiaceae bacterium
CCGTTTCATTGCCTGTCTCCTTCGTTGAGGAACAGGCTAACCCAAAATCGGGAACATCTCAGGGGAGCACGTCACTTCTGGCTTGATTTTCAAAATATCGGCACAGCGCTCCTGCAGTTTGGCTGAGCTGTGTCAGGGCAACAGCCTGAACCTTGAAAATACGCAACGTCTTTTGAAATTTTTGAGCTTTCTTGGCTATGTACAGCTTGACGGTGACGAGATTTCTCTTGGGCGGAAGGGGGCTGAACTGGCGTCATCCTCGTCCTACCTGAATTGGGTCAGGACAGAGCTCAGCGAAACCTATTGGAAGATATGGCCAAACCTGATCTCGGCACTCCGGGATCAGAGTGTTCCCTTCGAGCAGGAATGGGGGCAGCAGTTCTTCGATTACCTCGCCGGTAACGCTCCACTCGGCAAATACTTTCACGATGCCATGACCGCCTTTAGCAACGAAGTTAGTCCACAAATCGGCAAGGTGTTGAACCTGACGGATTCTACTGCGATTTGCGATGTCGGCGGAGGCAATGGAACACTTGCCGCCAGTCTGAACCAAATCCATCCGGGAAAACGCTTTATCGTCTTTGATCGCTATGAAGGAAAAGCACCGGAAGGCACCGCAGGAAACATCAGCTTCGTGGATGGTGACTTTTTCAAGAAACCGCCTCCGAAAGCGGACATCTACCTGCTGAAGAACATCTTACATGATTGGCCTGATGAAGACGCGCTTGAAATTCTCAAGAACGTCGCCGGCGCTATGGGGCCTGAGGCGAGAACCTACATTGTCGAGATTGTTCTTGATTCGGACGAGTTCTTCGGCCACGGCCTAGATCTGGTGATGATGGCACTGTTCGCGGGCAAGGAGCGCACGCTAGAGCAGTTTCAAACGCTGGCTGCCCAAGCCGGCCTGTCGCTCGGGTTCACCGCATTTGTAGACGGCAAATTAGCCGTAATGGAAGCCAGACGATCGAACTGATTATTCCTTCATTCAATTCGATGAGTACGGAGCAAAGCGATTGACACATGCAAACAACTGGCAAGCCAGAAAAATACGGTTGGCCAAGTCGCATCAGTTGCAGATTAACAATGTGGGTGTCAACAACACCGAATTCACCCACAGAATGAACAAAACCATCAGGAGGACAGACGGAAATGAGTTGACCGAATTTGTCTCCTGTTCCTATCTTGGACTTGAAACTCACCCCCTGCTTGTCGCGGCCGCCAAGGAGGCGCTTGACCAATTTGGGGTTCAGTTTGCCGCCGCCCGGACCCGGGTCATGCCTGCGTTCTATTCCGAACTGGATCGTACGCTTTCCCGCATATTCGCAAATTCCTACCTCACGACTTTCAACGCGGTCAGTCCTTGTCACTCGGCTGTGTTTCCATTGCTTGCCAGCGGAGAACTGCCGCACTTTCAATACGACAACTATCCTCTCTTTCTGATGGACCGCACCTCGCACGCTTCAATCCAGCTCAATCGCGGGCTTCTCGCGCAATTTGGAGAAATTAGGCGACTTGACTGTTCGGATGTAAATCAGGTCGAGGACGCGGTGTCCGATGCGCTGAATGAGAAGCGAAAGCCAATTGTGATAACTGACAGCGTCGGGTCTATGGGCGGTTTGTTCCCGGTACGGCAAATCGTGGATGTTGTTGGCAGGTGCGGCGGATACGCTTATTTCGACGATGCCCACGGAACGTCCGTGTTCGGGGAGAAGGGTCAGGGTTACGTACTCGAGCAGCTTGAGGGAGAGCTGCCGCCCCATGTGATCCTGGCAGGCTCATTGTCCAAGGCCTTTGGGGCGCATGGCGGGTTTGTTGCCTCAAGGTTCGAAGCGACAAACAACTTCATCCGACGGTTCGGAAGCACCTACATTTTCGGTGGACCACCGTCGCTCCCTGGCTTGGCGTCGTGCCTAGCGGCAGGGACGCTTCATCTGGACGGTACGGTTGACAGGCTTCAGGGCGAGCTTGCTGCTAATCTTCGGCTTTTTGACAACCTGCGCTAGGACACGATCAATCACGGCACGGCAGCCCCCATTCGGGGACTTAGAGTCGGCGACGAGTTCAAGGCGATCAGGCTAGCACAATCACTGCAAGCAAAGGGATACATGACGACAACTGCGATGTTTCCGACCGTCCGGAAAGGTGAGGCAATGTTGCGTTGCGCGATCTCAGCACAGCACCGCCCGGATGAAATTGAAGGGCTGTTGGCCGCGTATGAAGAGATAGAGATGGATTCTAGTATGGGGGTCGCCTCCTGATGGGTTTGACATCACCCAAAACAAGAGAAAATTTCATATATTCTCATATATTCTCCAACGAATTCACATTCTTTGCAGTCCTCCCCTTCTTGTCGGCCCTAGAACAACTGGACGCCTTCGAGGTTGGTGCAATTCTTGGTGGCAGCCTGATCCTGGAATCAATGCTGATGCTGGTTTTCTCTTCCAGATTGCCAACTCTTTCAGCGAGAATGGTCTTTGCGTTGAACGCTGGGCTGATGTTCGCAGCCTGGAGCGTCTTGATCATATCGCCGGGCATCACCGGTATCATCATATTCTATGCGCTCATTTCCATCTCCAAGGGGCTTGTGAAGCCTCTGGCACGGACGGCTCTCATGCGACTGGTGGGACAGGCAGCAAGCGAACGCGCTTTTCAGAATATTTCGATGATCCAGAATCTCGCAATCGTGGTTGCACCGCTCGTGGGAAGTACAGCGGTCTTTGGCGATGCCTCCATCATTTTCCTTATTTTCCTTGCGATCTACTGCGGGCTTTTCATACTCTCCTTGGTATGTTTCGGCGGTAGCCAACTCTGGATTGAAAGCAGCGGTGGTTCGATGGGGAGGGGGGTCTTTCAAGTTTTTAGAACCCCGGAAACCATCAGGCTGATAGTTTCCATCTTCACCGCGTTCATGATCATGGGCCTATTCATTACAGGAACGGTGCTTATTCCGGATTATCGGCCATCATTGAGTGCCTATGTTGGTGTCTTCTTCTCCATTGTCGGCGTTTCAATTGTCATCTGGCGGTTACTGTTTCACCATTTAGTTCCGGTTTCGGTTCAGAAGAACGTTTATGTTCTCTCCTTGATCGGCGCGTCGTCTGCCATTTTTTTCTTTGGCGACCTCTGGATTTCCATTGCGTGCCTTGCTGCCTATGCGGTGTTTGAGACCACCATTATTCCAATGATCTACAGCTCCTGTGGTCACGGGGTAGAAGAGCGGCTCCATAGCCTTGCTTTTTCATGCCTTCTGATAGCCGGCAACCTCGGGCAAGCCGCCGGATCCCTCGTCAGCGGCTATGTGATTGAGGCTCTTCAGGAACCCAAAGTAGTTCTCGCAGCTATTGTTGGGCTCCTCGCGATTTCGAGCGTCATGTCTCTGGCTTCTGCCTTAGGGCCCACCACCAAACAGGAGCAGGTTCAGTGATAATTGGAAATATAAAAGAACCGTTTATTTTATTCAGAACAAGTGGAACCACAGGAAAACCAAGGTATTTTGCGCATTCTCGCCGATTCGATGAAAACGTCATAGAACGCGGACTTATCTGCTTGCGGAAGGTTCACGAAGGCGAAGTTATGGTGAACTGCTTTTGGCCTTCTGAACTGAATGGCGCGTATTACTTTGTCGAAGCCGTATGTCGGGATGCCCGTGTAAGCTATATCGGACTAGGAAATGGGCTTTTAGAGGACCTTGCGGAGATCTCACAACATGTTCCGGGTCTCTGCATCACCACAACTGGGTCCGGTCTGGCCAGGTATCTTCGGGACGACATCCATGTGAGCAAAATCGTCTTCATCGGTGACTTGCCGTCGGAGGATAAGCTTGAAGAAGCACGGATGCGAGGAATTGCTGTTCATCCGCTTGCATACGCCACGACCGAGTTCGGCCCCATCGGATGTTACAGCCACACGGATGCGGACGGCAAATTCTTCTACGAATGTTTCGATGAATTCGACTTCAATATAGCACCGATCGTTCAAGATGATCCCTCTACCGGAGAGCTTTTACTGCGCGCGAGCTCCCTGTCGAAAGGCCAAGAATATCGATACACCGGCGACATCGTCAGGGTAGCGACTTTCAATGACCGCCCGGTGTTTGAGATCGTCGGCAGAATGGAAGATTCGATTAAATTTCAGGGAGGTCTTCTCAACCGAAATCAGTTCGATCATCAGTTGAAGGAGCATTATGGATATCTTCCTAGTTTTCAGTGCATCTACTCCTGTGGCGACGCAGGTGCACATTTCCGCGTCGTAATCGATACGGACCATCTGCGAGAAACGGAGCTGATCGAAAGATTTGCGGAGAACTATGCAATCAACTTCGCGCTTGCAGGAGCGACTGTCGAGATATGCCACCCGCGTCAGCATCCTTTCGTGTATCGTCGAGGAAAAATCCCTGCTTTTGTAAATAATTCAATACTCGATGAAACATTGAGAAAGGATCCGAATGCGTAACATCATCTGGGTCGTCGATCGTTCGAACTTCACATCAATTATCACCGAGGCCTATGAAACGTTCTATACTGAGCAATTCAAAAGAATTGGTGTCGATCTTCGGTTTTGCGATATAGGCGAGATCCTGATCGGCTCCAACTCCTCGAACTGCGATGTACCGGGAGACCCCGTCACCACAGCCTATTTCGTTTCCGCGTTTTCCTCCAACACCAGGTCTCACGACTACCTTCAGAACTTGGTTTCCTTTCTGGAGTTGCGGGGGTTCAAGGTTGCCTCGCAAACGGACTTCGAAACTGATCTTAAGATGGGCAACAAGTTCCTAGCGTCTACGTGGCTGTTTAAAAACCGGTTTCCTGCAATTGAAACATATCTGCTGCCGCGGCTCGCTCACAATGAACGAGATCCATTTGTCGAATTCATTGCCGAGAAGTTCGAGTTTCCACTGGTGATCAAGCCGAATTGCCTTGCAATGGGCTATGGCGTCTTTCAGATCACCGATAGGGACAGTTTCCGTGGGGTTCTCGATACGATCGCAGGTCAATCGCTGCCGTACATCATCCAACCGAGAATAAACTACGTCGAGGAACAGCGTATCTATCTGACGGGCGAAACGGTTCTGACGGCCGTAGCCAAGAAGTTTCCACCCTACGGATTCGTTTCAAATTACTCCCGTGGCGGGACGACTTCGAAAACGAAGGTCACTGACGCTGTGAAACACATCAGCATATCTCTTGCTCGTATTATACCGTCCAGTTTCCTGTCGATTGACTTTCTGATTGGTGTTGAGGGCGAGATTTGCATCAACGAGATAGCCACGGTGGCGGCTGGCTACAGTTCTCAGTGCTTGGATGAAATCGATCAGCTTCGCATCACGACGGCCATTTACAAATCCATCTCGGAGCAATTTTACTGAGATAGTGACCTGCCATCGTCATCTCTCGCAGGTGGTCCGTTGCGTTATTGGGTTCAGGTCGGTGAAAGCGTGTTACGCCCGCGCCAGCTGCTGTGTCGACCGTAAGCGCGTCTGCACCCAACGGTATATCGTGGCCGCATCGATCATGATCCCACGCTCGGCAAGAAGATCGCGAACGTTGCGATAGGACAGCGGATACCGGCAATACCACCGAACGGCGAGCAGGATCACATCTTTCGGAAATCGATGGCTTTTGAACGGGTCACGACACGGCATGGCGGCTCCTCCTCGCAAGCAAGATCGCACCGACCACCTGCATAATGCAACAGTCCCCCCTCGAGCACCCGTCGACTTCGAACGGCAGAAAATGAACGCCGAAGGCGTCTAGAAAACGCGGGGCTATTCATACGGGCTTCAAGACGGTTCGCGGGAATCAGCGCTCTATTTCATTTTCCTGAGTCGCTGGAGCGCACAGGGAGGCGCGGCCTAGAGGGGAAAGAGCGCAGAGAGAACCATTGGCAGACCCTGCCAGGAGCCCTTTGGATGAATTTCGAGGATGGTCAATCACACGAGCGAAAAGTCACATGGGGGAAATGCGAAAGATAAGAATAGACTTATTAAGTTACTGAAAAAAATGATATTTCGGAGTAAAAGCCACCTTACTCGAGATCGTTTTTTGGGCGACGGCGCTTCCGTGATCGAAAAGCTGAAATCACCAAGAGTTTTAGAGCGGCGTCGGCGGCGTTAAGTATTTGTTAACTGAAAACTTCTTGCGCGCCTGAGCCGTTTGTGTCAACTCTGACGGTAAATTAATCGCTGAGATCGAAAAGCCGTCAGGAGATCCGAATGCCGCTAAGCGAGTTCACGGCACGCAAGTCGGACACTACGAAGAAGATCGGGGATTACACCCGGCAGCTCTCGAACGAGCTTAACTCGATGCGAGCGAAAATGTATCCGCCGGAATCTCAAAAAGTCTTCGGCCGGACGTTTTCTACGCTTGATCTTGTGAAATTGCTCGGCGTTCCGGAAAGCACTCTTCGTAACCTGACGCTCGAAGGCAAAGGGCCTCAGCCGCACCGGGCGGAAAATAACAAGCGTCTCTATAGCATCGAACAGGTATGGGAGCTTCGTGAGTATTTAGCCGAACGCAGACCGGATGAAGCTTTGACCCTTCTCCCACATCGCAGGGAAGGGGAGCAGCTCCAGATAATCGCAACGGCCAACTTTAAAGGCGGATCGTCAAAAACCACAACATCGGTTCATCTGGCCCATTACCTCGCCATTCAGGGATATCGGGTTCTTTGCGTCGATCTCGATCCGCAGGCGTCGATGACCTCGACATTTGGTATTCAGCCCGAATTTGATCTTGATCCCAATACCACCGCATATGCGGCGCTTCGGTATGACGACGAGCGTAAAGCGCTGGTCGAGGTCATCCGCTCGACCTACTTTCCGGGGGTTCATATTGTTCCGGGAAATCTGGAGTTGATGGATTTTGAGTTTGATACTCCGAACTATTTGAAGAACGATCATCGCGATGAGCTTGGCGTTTTCTTTGAGAGGTTGAAGACCGCCATTGCCTCTGTTGAGCGCCATTACGATGTGGTGATCCTCGATACTCCGCCGTCTCTGGGATACACGACGCTGGCCGCGCTGTATGCGGCTACCGCTCTCGTAATCACCGTACACCCCGCGATGCTGGATGTGGCGTCTTGCAATCAGTTTCTGATCATGATTTCGGAACTTGCGGAAACGCTGGAGGCTTTCGGCGCCAAATTCGATCACGACTGGATCCGGTTTCTACTGACGCGGGTGAACCCGAACGACGGCCCTCAAAAATACATGTCCAGTGTTATGCGACGGCTTTTCGCCGACGATGTTCTTATCGCCGAAGCATGGGAGTCGACCGCTATCGCCGCCGGTGGCGTGGCGAAGAAATCTCTATATGAATTGGAGTCCGGTGAAGTTGGCAGGGACGCTTATAAGCGCGCTCGAGAGAGCGCTGACCGAGTGAACGAGGAAATTCTCGGCGTCATCAAAACAACGTGGGGGCGTAAGTTATGAAGAAATCCATTCTCCAGCAGATGTCCGAAGGCAATGAAAAGACCTCGAACGTCGGTGGCGAGCCTATTTTGAAGGCTCCTCGTTCGCGCCGAATGGGTTCTCCTGTCGTTGGCAACGTAGGCAAGGCGCTGACGAGCTTGACGGCTGATGCGATCATATCGATCAATCCGAACAAAATCGAGCCCTCGCCTTTCAGGGATCGGTTTGAATCAGACGAGGAAGCGCTTGAAGCTCTTCAGGAACTCAAGACGTCTCTAAAGACAGAGGGGCAAAAGATTGCCGTTCTCGTTCGGCCCCATCCCACGGAGAGTGGCCGGTATCAGCTCGCCTATGGGCACCGGCGCACCGCCGCTCTCAAGGAACTGCACGCAGAGGCCGAGAATCCGGAGACCGTTCGAGTTCGTGCTTACGTGCGCGATCTCACGGACGCGGAGTTGGCGAAGGAGCAATCTCTTGAAAACTCCGCGCGTGAAGCTCTCAGTTTTATTGAGTTGGCGGTATGGGCGAGACAGCTCAAGGGAATTGGTATGAACAACCGGGCGATGGCGCCTATTCTTGGCGTTCCGGAAACTGGCGTCTCAAGGCTTCTCACCATTTCGGAGGCCATTCCGGACGATATCGCTCGGGCGATTGGCCGGGCTAAAGAGTCCGGGCGCCGTCGCTGGGCGGCGCTTGCTGACGCGTTGAAAGATGAAAAGTCGCAGAAACGGGTTCGAGCCATTCTGGAATCGGATGGTTTCAGGAAGGCCGATGGCGATGCTCGAATTACTCTTGCGATCAATGCGGCGAAGGGAAAACGAGGTAAGGCGGAGAATACGGAGAAACCGAAGGTATTCGATCTCGAAATGGATGGAGCGGTATTCGCCAAAATACGCAAGTCGTCAGCGAATGTGACGACGGTGACGATCCCTAAGGGGGAGACCGAGTTTGCAAGATGGCTCACTGAAAACTTGAAAGATTTTCGGGCGCAATATCTTGCGGGGACGGAAAAAAAGCCTGAATGACCGCTCTTCTGCAGAGGTCATCTGGCGTCTTGTTTCCGGCGGGCTTTCGGAGGAAGGAGAGGCGGCCTGGAAGTTACTTCATATAAGACTGTTCCGTTTTGTGGAACGGGATTGGTAAGACTGAAGGCAGTCATCGCGCATAGAAAGGAAAACAACGAGATGAAATAAGTCGGCACAAATGAAATGAGGCCTCCCGGCGGCAACCGGAAAGCCTCTAATTCCATGGTCATCGAGCTTTCACTCAAGAGAAGACCTTCAACACTTCTCTTCTAGGCGGAAAACGAATCGCACGCAAGATTTATCTCGCGTGAACGTTGGATGTTTGCTGTTTCATCTTTCGATGACCCCCGAATCTGATAACGCCGCGTCTTTCTTGAAGCCGGCGAACGGAGGTCTTATGCCTACTGTTTCAAACGTGAGCGCTTTTAGGCGCGTGACGCCGGGAATTCTTGCATCCCAAAGATTAGCAATGTCGAATGACATTCCGGATGTCGGTAAAGGTGAAGTCGCCATAGCTCTGAAAAGAGCGGCGCAACCCCTAAAACTGTCTTCTACGGCTTACCACGTCTTGGATATCCTGCTGGGGCTTTCGAAGGCGGGGGACTGGAAGGCGGACGCTCGTCCGATTGTCGCCATTTCAAACGAGAAATTGGCGGCATACGTGGGTCGTAGTGAGCGCACGGTCATTAGAGCCGTTAAACAGTTGGTGGAAGCCCAGATACTCGCCTATCGCGACAGTTCTACCGGGCGGCGGTGGGTGCACCGTGATGATCTTGGACAAATCAAATGCGCTTATGGGCTTGATTTCACGCCGGCAAAAGTAAGGTACCATGAAATCAAGAAACTGGCGGATGAATGGCAGGCGGAACTAAACGCTGAAAGGGAAGCTCGCCGTGCGACGATGAAAATCTCAAGAGCGATCGTCGATATCGTGAACGCTTCTGATGAAGTGGACCTGTCCGATTTTCATAACCAAATGCTCGCCATCATGGAGAGCGGGAAGGGATATCAGCTCAAAGCGCAAGACCTTTGCGATTTGTATGATTTGTTGTTGGAGGCTCTCGCGGAAAAACAGAAGGAAGCTGAAAATTCGTTAGAAAATGATAATATGGCAGGCGAGGGTGACACTCATGTCAGCCCTTTATATATTACAAACTCACCAGATTCTTATATTTATAATCGGACGTCCGCTAAAGCGGCCGAAACTCCACTCCTAACCACCGCCTCCGGCGGCGGAATCGCTCTAGAAAAAAATCTAACGACGCAAGACAGAGGTGAATACTCCCGTAAAACCGAGCGGAAACATCCGGAAAAAATGGATTTTAATCCGTCTGGAACTCTGGATTCAGTTTCCATCTCCCTTATAGAAGGCGCATGCACCACTGTCCAAAGCGAGTTGGGGGTATTTTTTTCAAGTTGGCCGGAGTTGATTTTTTCCGCCGAGATCATGCGCATAGGTATTGGATTATCGGAGACCGCTTACTCTGAAGCGTGCGGGAAGCTCGGACGACGGGCCGCCGCGGCTATTTTGGCCGTTGTAACTGAAAAAACCTTGCGAGAGCCAGAACGCATTAGTCGTCCTGGTGGATATTTCAGGGCCTGTGTTGATCGCGCTGTTGAAGGCAAACTGGCTTTGACGAAATCTCTATTCGGGCTGGCGAATTCGTGATTTTTGGCGATTTGTTCTAGGGGCTGCTCGGGACTGTTGCATTAACCTGCTGACTACAGGTTGACGCTACGTAAATATTGTGGATCACGCGGCTGCGAAGAGCTGGCTTATGAACTTGATCTCGCTTCAGATGCCTGATTGCTTATTGTGGATATGATAGCGACTCGATATCATATGGCTAGGTTCTTGATGCCGCCGGAACCTAAGTCTCTGGAATATTCATTTTGATTGGAGGTGGTCGCCGCGTCCCTTGCGGGATCAGGCTCTAGGGTGTCGATGGTTCGGATGGCGCGCTTGCGCAGATGCGCCTTGAGCTTGGCAAAGGCCATTTCGATGGGGTTGAGGTCCGGGCTGTATGCCGGCAGGAAGAGCATCCATGCGCCGGTTCATCGGACGGTCGACGACGAAGGGCGCGGTGAGCCCATGGCAGCGCAGGCCGGCGATGAAGGTCTGCGTCTTCCAGTGGCCGAACGGGGCTTTGGAGCGCAGGCGCTGGCCCTTCGGGCAGCGCCCGTGAAGCCGGGTCATCTTTGTCGTCGTGCCGGTTTCATTGATGAAGACCAGTCGGTGCGGCTCAAGCCGCATCCTTGGTTGGCGTTTGCCCCGCCATTCTTGGCGGGCCTTTTTGATGTCGAGCCGGTCTTGTTCGCTGGCCAGCAGCGTTTTTTTGAAGCGGTAGCCGTTGCGGATGAACCAGCGCGAGAGCGAGGCCGGATCCGCCTCGACACCTGTGGCGGCGGCAAGATCGGCCGCCAGCTCCGGCATGGTGATGTCGTCCTTCTCGGCTACACGTTCGAGCAGAAACGCGCGATGCGGCTCCAACTTGGCATGCCGCCGCCCGCCAGCGGGCTTGGGAGCGAAGCTTCCCCGCGTTCGCCAGGCCTTCATCAGGTTCACCACGAAGGAAACCGACACAGCGAAATGAGCAGCTGCGGCACGCCGCGAATGTCCGGCCTCCACGAAGCCGACCACCCGCTCGCGCAAATCCAGAGAATAGGCCTTGGGCATGGCAAATCACCTCCTCCCAGAAGTGAATCATCAATCGGAACTCAAAGGAACCCCCTTCGATTCAATTTGAAAATCCGACGCTCTAGCCTCGTGCTGGTGAGCGCTCAGTCCTTGCGGAGTTGGCTGGTCTATCCGAGGTGATCGACTTCGACACGGTGAGCCGTGATCTGGATCGCGCCCTCGAACACAGTCAAACCGATCCCGAGGATGCCGTTACTGCCGCGTGACGTAAGGTCGAGAGCGTGTGTGCAGGTCGATCCTCATCGAGCTCAGGCAGCGCTCCCTGCGAAGAAAGACGTGCAGGGGCTCTACAATGTCGTTAAGCAACCGCTTAGTCTGTCCCCTGATCGCTCCGACGTCGACCCCTTGATTGCTAATGATGTGCGACAAATCCTTTCCGGTCTGGCCACGGTCATCGGTGGGGTAGGGGCTCTGCGCACCCATGGCGGCGACGCCCACGGTCGCGAGAAGGGCTATGCCCCTGTTGACGCGCGGATTGCCCGTTTGTCGATCCATGCCGCGAGGACGGCAGCGCTCTTGCTCATCGAGGTTTGGCAAGGCAAAGGGCAAGACCCATCTGTCGGCGGAGATCGTGCGTTCGCTCAACGCTTTCCGGGACCATGTCAATACTGAATTGGCAGGCAACGAAGCAGCCGAGCCAATCCCCACGGCGCATAATGGCAAGGTATTCAAGATAACCACCCGCCAGTTTCGCCGCACGCTTGCATGGCATATCGCCAACCGTCCATTCGGCACGATCGCCGGCATGATCCAGTACAAGCACGCTTCCGTTGCCGCCTTTGAAGGTTATGCAGGATCGAGCCCGTCCGGTTTCCAGCGCCAGGTTGAGCAGGAACGCCGTTTGGGGCAAATGGACGACATCCTAGAGTATTTCGACGCGCACCGGATCGGTGATACGTTCGGCGGACCTGCTGCCGCCCGTCTGACGGAAGCTTTCGAAGAAACAACCAAAGACCATGACGCGCTTCCCGCGCGCATCGCCGATCGGGGACGGCTACGGACGATGCTGAGCGATCTTGCCCGCACGTTTCACGGGGGCATCCTCGCAGATTGCTTTTTTGATCCCGCGTCGGCGCTTTGCCTCAAGGCAGCCACCGATCGAAGCAAGCCGCAAACAGCACTCTGTCAACCGACGAAGTGTCCTAACGCCTGTATACGTGCCCGGCACCTTCCGGTGTGGCAGAGGGCGGAGACGGACATTAAGGCGATGCTGAAAGAGAAGCGATTATCGGGCGCACAAAGATCCGTACTGAAGGCGGAACGGGAGCGTATTCGTGATGTGATCAGGGTGGGATCGAAGCAATGAGGCGTTTCAAATACACCGGCACACCCGCTGTTTGCCGTACAAAGCAAGATTTCACAAACCGTAAGACGGAACGGCCGCAACCTCACTTATGGGGAATGAGCGGAGCCAGCCCATATCTGCCCTCCGTGCTCGCCGCAGCATCAAGCCAAGCGCTTGCACGGAGGGCGGGAAGCGACCTTTCGCTGCAGCTGCGCTCCATCGGAGTTACGAGAGAATAGGGGATCTTCGTGTAGCCCAAACCACTACCCAAAATTTATTGTAGTGTCTGGTTAGCCGACATGTAATGCGCTACTCTCGATAGAGTGAGCATGTCGCTGTCAACCTGAGAAGTGGTGTTTTGGGCATTGAAGAATTCGTTCCGAAGGTGGGAACTAGTATAGACAATTTGGGCTTTCTTTTTGGTGCAGGGACTTCATTTGAGTCTGGTTACCCTCTTGTTTCTGATTTGACGAAAGCTGTTGTTGGAGCGCTGCCCGCGGAAGACCGGGCCGCAATGGATGAAGCACTCACTGCCAAGGGGCTCGATTTCCAAGATAGCAGTGGGTTGCCAAATATAGAAGAAATCTCAGACATTGTTATCGAGCATCACACAAACAGTCAGCTCTCAAAATTCCAGAAGCTAAAAGACAAACTTCGAGAACTTGTTCGAGACGCAATACTCGACGTCTCAGATCCAGATATTTCAAATCAAGTTGCTTTGTTGGAAAGGTTAAAAAGACGTGCGTTTGACCGACATACTAACGTTTGGTTTTTTACAACAAACTATGACCTTTTGCTTGAGGAGGCTTGCGCCGAGGTTGGCTTAAAACTGATAAACGGGTTCTGTGGCGCAACAAACAGGTTCTTCTCTGAGAAAGAGTTCTCAATCGTATCTGGGACAACCACAGGGACTAGGTTCTCCGCAGAGAGTGGGCTGAACGTAAGACTGGTCAAGCTCCACGGATCGGTGTCTTGGTATCGCAAAGGAGATCGCGTTTTTGAAGCGGCGCCGAGCGCGATAATGGAGCAAGACGCACGGTGTATGGTGCTCCCAAGACGAAGCAAAGTAATTGAAACCCTATCCGGACCCTACGACCGTCTTTTCCATGTTTCGAATTCAGTTTTGGGTAGGCGCTGCAAACGCTTGATAGCCTCCGGTTTCAGCTTCGGCGACAGCCACATAAACGATAGCTTGGTGAAGCCTCACATTTCCTCTGGAGGAATCTCGCTTTTCAACTTCTGTGAAGTCGAGCCTGAAAGTCTGAGGAACCTCCGTGCAAGACCCAATATGCTTCACTTTTGCAGAGATAAAAAAGTGATTGGTGGACGCGAGACTAAAGAGGAAAGCGACGCTTGGATGTTCAGCAAGTTTGTTAAGCTTTTTTAGGAGAGAACCGGTGAAACACCAAATTGGGAAAGTGATCGAGGTCAAAGGCGATACAATTTCTGTATCTTTGGTTGACTTTGACGAAGAAAACCGTGTCGGCGTGCCCGAAGAGATGGCGGTTGACGTGTCCACCCCGGACGGCCCAGTTAACATTCTCATTGGTCAGCCTGGGTCATTTGTTGAGCTGGCCCTTCCAAACGGCACTTTACTGTGCCTGGTCACAGAGACCCGGATGCGGGAAGCCGCAGTTGGGGCAACAGAAGCCAAAGAAGCCGTCTCTGCAGGTGACTTTGTCATCGACCAAGTCTCGCGGCAGCTCGTAACTATCCCCATTGGAACTCTGGATTCAAACGGTGAGTTTGAGAGGGGAACAAACGTCTTACCAACGGTCAACGCACCTGTTTTCGCGGTCCTTCCGTCAACGATAAACGACATCTATACAAGTTTCGCCGATGGTAATTTTTCTTTGGGGAAATTGTCGCTTCTTCCCGAGCAAGAAGCAAAGCTAAACCTCGACGCTTTCCTTGGTCGTCATGCCGCAATTTTAGGACAGACCGGCGGTGGCAAATCGTGGACCGTGGCGTCTTTCCTCCAGAAGATCTCGAAGTTCCCACAATCGACTATTCTTTTGCTCGATCTTCACGGCGAGTATGCGTCAGCCTTCGGTGACGAAGCTGAAATCATCTCTGCCGCCGAAATTGAGATGCCGTATTGGTTGATGAACGCGGAAGAAATCCTATCGCTTATGATAGATCGAGCCGAGTCGAGCGCTCCAAACCAAAATGCCAAGTTCAAGGAGTTACTTCAGGCAGCTAAGGAGAACCAACCAGAGAATGCAGCTCTCGGACTAGAGAAAATTACTATCGACACACCAGTTTACTTCGATCTCATGGAGATCGTGGACGAATTTAAGCGCCTCGATGTGGAGATGGTTCCTGGGCAAAGGGGGCCAAAGTCGGGTCCTTTGTATGGTCAATTTACGCGTCTTTTGATGAGGCTAGAGTCGAGGCTTAATGATCGGCGCTATGACCTGATCTTTAAGCCCCAGACGTACAACACCAGCGCTTCAATGGATGCCCTGTTCCGCAAACTTCTGGGAGAGGAGATTCCAAATAGGAAAAAGATCGTTGTTCTTGATTTGAGCCCCGTGCCTTTTGATGTAAGAGGCTCTCTGATTTCCCTGACACTCAGGTGTTTGTTCGACTTTTCCTATTGGCACAGCCGCCTCAAGGGCTCGCGCTTTCCCATATCTATTTTCGCCGACGAAGCTCACATCTATCTAAGCGACTCAGGGACAAATCAAGCACCTCGCGAGTCTGCCGAAAGGATCGCCAAGGAAGGCCGAAAGTACGGAATAAGTCTGACAGTGATTAGTCAGCGACCAAGAGAAATGTCATCTACCATATTGTCTCAGTGTGGGAGTTTCCTGTGCTTGAGAATATCAAACCCGGACGATCAATCCTATGTTCGCAACCTGCTTCCAGACTCCGTTCGAGGAATAACGTCAATGTTCGCTTCACTTAGGCGCGGCGAAGCTATTTTGATTGGTGACTCAATGATGATGCCGACGCGCATCAAAGTTGATGCTCCCGAGCCTGCTCCAGACAGTGCCGATGCATCCTTCACGGCACTGTGGAGTGAAGAACCCGTAGATTTAGATGTCGCAGGGGTTCTAGATACTTGGCGCAATCAAAAAGTGCGCTCCTGATTTCGGAGCAACGGATTCAAGAAGCGCTTCTGCGGGACACATGTCTAGCGTAGTAAGGAGGTCACGCCGACCTCGCGCTCACGGTGAATGTCCACAAAGCGGGTTGCAAACGCAGTATCTCCACCGATCGCTGGATGACCGGTATGGGCCGACAGCGGCGGATAGAGCGGGCATGGCGCACCTGCAGCCGTGTCTGCTTTTGGGCTTCGCTGACATCTGAGCATTGTGCAGCATCGCGCTAGTTGGCCAGGCAGGTTTGAGTGTTCGACACGCGCCGTTCGGGCTTTCCACAGGTCTTCGCCGTAGTCTGCACGAATGCCGGTAGTGACCGACAAGGCATATCTCGCACTTGACTGTCAGGATAAGTCGCCGAGATCGGTGCGGCGTTCCTCTGCGCTGATCTTGGGATCACGGCGGAGCCGCGCCCCGACCACGCCGCCTATATCGACCACTGGCTGCGCATCATGAAGGGTGACAAGAAGGCGATTTTCGCCGCTGCGAGCGCGGCCGCGAAGGCCAGCGACTTCCTCGCCAGCCTTCAGCCCGAAGAGGGCGAAGAGCCCCAAGCGATGGCAGCCGAATAGGCTGCCAAGCGCACGCATTAACTCTTCCCGCATCGCTTTGACATCGGTGCAGGCCTGACGCAGTTTGTCTTCAACTTTGGGTGAAACAGGAAGCGCGCCCGTATGGGATGCACGGGCAAGTTGGTTTAGGTTCTGCGAAAGGCGTGATTGCCCCAGGGAGCCGAGCAGACGGCCAAGGACTTCTTGATCTTTGATAGGGTTGGTATTGCGGCGGCGCACCTTCTCCAACGGTTCGTCGAAGAGCTTAGCCTTGATGAACGCGCCTAACGGCACACCGTTTGCTGCGGCGCGCAACAAGGCCTTCTCTTCAAAATATAGCGCAGCGAGAACGGGGCGTCACGTTTTTTCGTTTTGGGCCGTGCGGCTGCTACAGCATTGAAATTATGACGATTTTTTGTCATTACCGCTCCTAGGACAATTGTCCTGAGTTACGATGTTAAGAGTTTCACAAATGCGGAGTTGGGCTTCCCATTCGTCCAGCGTTTCGAAGAGAGAGTTTCAGGTTTCTTCCTTCAGTTGCTGGTTGTGAAATCGGGTATGTAATTGAATATAGCGGCGAGTGCTGAGAATATTGGCTCATGGGTTAAATGGAGCGGCGCTGTTGCGCCGGGCATTTGATAGTTTGTTTAAAGGGACTTTCCTTCCCTCTTTCCAAATGGTGGGTGCTCCCCGTGCTCGCTTCCTTCACTCCCTTTTGGTCGTTACGTGCAGCTTGCGCGCGGGTCTGCTCCCGCCTTCGGCGCATTTGGAAATTCACCCTTCCGTCTCGCCGACGGGCATGGTTGGAGACAGGCGGCTTCGCCGCCGCTCCACCCTGAAGCCCGATTATGAAAGAGGGGCGGGGGAGGCACAAAATTCTATTATGGCAGTTGAAAATGAATTATATTGAAAAAGAAGGAGATACTTGCATGGCGGCTTTGGCATTTGACACGTTGAAGGCGGCGAACCGGCTGAAAGCGGCGGGCTTTGAAGAGAAGCAAGCTTCTGAGCTTGTTTCGACGTTTTCGGAGGGCGTGGGCGAAAATATCGCTACGAAAGACGATATTGAGAGGCTGGAAAATAAAATTGATGCGCAGAGCGTGATGCTTAACGCCAAGATTGAAGACAATATTGAGCGGTTGGAAAATAAGATTGATGCGCAAGGCGCGATGCTTAACGCTAAGATTGAATCAATGGGTCAAAAAATGACCATCAAGCTTGGCAGCCTGATGGTTGCGGGCGTTGCTTTTCTGGTTCTGCTTGACCGTTTTTTGCCTCCGGTGTGATTGGCGTTGCCTCGGGTGGATTGAGTTTCGGAAGGCCGCTTTTGCGGCCTTTTTCAGCCTTCCAGAGGTAGTTGATCTGGCGGTGAAACAGTTTTTCATCGCGCTGTAGCGACGCCGGACGCAAGTGCATTGGAGGTGAGAGCGTTAGCCTGAACGGCGCTGCACTTAGCAAATGCATCATCAACTTTTTGCTGTTTTGGACGTTTCACGTTGTAGCGGAAACGTGATCAGTCACAAAAGAGCTGTTTATCAAGCCGGTCATGGCGGTGAGTTTCGCGATATGGCTCATCATGCATTTAGTTCCTTTAGTATGCTTTTAGCCGTTCTATTGAAGGCGGTGTTTGCAGCGCCTCGAACAATGTCGCCTGGTTTCATAATGTTGAAGGGGTCGAGCTTCTTTGCCCATTTCGCATAAAGCTCTTGTTCGATCTTGCAATTGACCTGCACTGAGAGATTGGACAAACGTTCGCGCGGTCGAGGCGCGCCCGCTTGTGAAAAATCGTGATCGGTGATGGTCATCTCGCGAAAAATCGCCGTGGTGAGCTGATTCAAATTCCCACCAAATTTTTCCACGCATTGAATGGCGAGTGTTTGCATATCGTCAAAAAAACCAACCCGAATTGTTACACGGATTGGCGGGGCCTCCGTATTCGTTCTCGTCGTTGGTTCGATCTTGTGCTGTGGCTCCATGGGACTTTTCTTGAAGCGAGGGGTTTCGGGGAGCGCCGTTCCCTGTTTCAATGTGAGGCCGCGTTTTCGTGCAGGTAGTTCACCCATTGGTATGGTCCTCTTGGCCATTGATGTTCATATCCAAAACCGCTTGCAACAAATCCTGCGCTTCATTGAGCGCGTCCGTGACATAGCGAGTTGGTCGTTTGCTCGTCCGTAGGCGCTTTTCCATCTCACTAAGTAAAACGCCGTTATCGGTGGTGTTGTAGACGTTCTTTTCCGACAGATAGATACGAAGCATGGAGGGATGTTCGGCCATTTCATAAAATTGCTTGGCGAGGGCCTTGGGGTATTTCGCGCCTGGCTTGATCTGGTTGAGGACGAAGCAGAGGGGCGCCAAGGCGTGAGGGTCTTCGACCGCGTCTTTCAGCGCTTGATAGCGTTGATAGGTCTCCATTTGCACGTTAAAATCTGACTTGGATACTTTTAGTGGGATGATGATGCGGTCAGAGAGTGCGATAACGTCATCAACCCACTCTTCAAGATCTCCCTGAGTGTCAATGAGACAGTAATCGGCTTTTCCGGAATCTTCCGCCTTTTGAATCCGCTCTTCGATTTCAGCGGTTGACAGGCAGTGACGCGCGGTCACGAAAGCGGCGCTGTCAGGATCATTTTCACTTAGACTTTTTGCAAAGGTCATTGTGGTTCTGTTTGGATCGCAGTCGAGCATGAGAACATGATTTTCGTTCGCAACCATGGCTGACAATAAGACACGGGTCATCGTGCTTTTCCCTGCGCCGCCTTTCTGCCCGATCAGAGAAATTACTTTCATTTTAATTTCTCGCTATGAGAAAATAGAATTGTCATTGTTATTTAATATATTGATTTATTGTATTAATTGTTTGTATCAAAATGAATAAGCATTATTTTATTATGAATCTTAGATTTATACGTATAGTTTTATGGTGTAATCGTATATTATTGTAAATAATATTTAATGTTTTTAATTTGATA
>JBLXBZ010000021.1:0-18186 GCA_048265185.1 Stappiaceae bacterium
TAATTTTGAATGATATGAAATTTATATTTGATAGTCATGGCTATTATATTTCATCAACTTCCGAAAATATTAACAAAACCTTCGTCAGGAAAAATGATGAACTTTTAACAGCTAAAGCACAGCTTCCCAGAAGCCCCAGAGAATCCAAATACGGCGCAAGTGACGCGACATCAAACAACCGTGGAAAAGAGTCGACCTATACGGATCTAACTCGCGAAGTAAGAAAATTACTGATTGATCACTCGAACAATTGGAGTTCCGACCACCAGGGAAACGCCCATCGCTCAAAACGCCCGATTGGCGACGTAAAATAATCACGCAAAAATTTTCTGGAGGTCGAAGCGTCTCACCAGCAGGTCATCGTGAAGAACAATGGAAATGAGCGCTGAAAAATTATTATTATTCACAACTCAAGGTGCAAACGAAAATATCGCCCGATATTACCTCGGGCGATATTATTTTACACGCTGACACTTGAAACGATCGGCGGATGATCAACTATCAAGGAAGCTTCGAAGCTTACGACTACGTGACGGATGCTTCAATTTCCGCAAAGCTTTCGCTTCAATTTGCCGAATGCGCTCACGCGTGACCGAGAATTGCTGGCCAACTTCCTCCAGCGTATGATCGGTATTCATGCCGATGCCGAAACGCATTCGCAGAACCCTCTCTTCCCGCGGGGTTAGCGAGGCCAGAACCCGGGTGGTCGTCTCTCTCAGGTTAGACTGAATCGCAGCGTCAATTGGCAAGATCGCATTCTTGTCTTCAATGAAATCGCCAAGGTGTGAATCTTCCTCATCCCCGATCGGCGTTTCAAGAGATATCGGTTCCTTCGCGATCTTCAGCACCTTGCGAACCTTCTCCAAAGGCATCTGGAGTTTCTCCGCCAGCTCCTCCGGAGTTGGTTCACGGCCAATTTCATGCAGCATCTGCCGTGACGTGCGCACAATCTTGTTGATCGTCTCGATCATATGCACCGGAATACGAATGGTGCGCGCCTGGTCGGCGATTGAACGCGTAATCGCCTGCCTGATCCACCATGTGGCGTAGGTGGAGAATTTATAACCCCGTCGATATTCAAACTTATCAACGGCCTTCATCAGGCCGATGTTGCCTTCCTGGATAAGATCTAGGAACTGCAAGCCGCGGTTGGTATATTTTTTCGCAATGGAAATCACCAGACGCAAATTCGCCTCGACCATTTCCTTTTTGGCGATGCGCGCCTCGCGTTCGCCCTTTTGCACCATGGCCACAATTCGGCGGAACTCGGAAGTCTCCAATCCGGTCTCACCGGCGAGGTTTTGTATTTCCTGACGCAGATCCCGGATCGGATCCTTTTCCTTGGCGACAAAGTTTTTCCACCCACGGGTGGATAGATTGGCGATCTTCCGAATCCAGTTAGGATCCAGCTCCGCGCCCTGATACTGCTTCAAAAAGTCCGTGCGGTCGACGCCATGACTATCGGCCAGTCGCAACAAACGCCCTTCATAGCCCATCAAACGCTTATTGATGTCATAAAGCTGCGCCACCAACGCGTCGATACGGTGCTGGTTGAGCGACAGGCTCTTCACGTCAACGACGATTTCATCTTTGAGTTTTTTATAACGTCGGTCTTGAGAGGGCGACAGCATCTTGTTCGCCAGCTTGTTTTCCACCAGCTGATCCTGCAAGCGCCGCAATTTTTTATAGCTGTCGGCGATCCGGTCGAACGTCTCAAGAACCATCGGCTTGAGCTCCGCCTCCATAGCGGAAAGCGACACGTTGACTTCAAATTCGTCGTCGTCGTCGTCGCCCTCGGAACTCTCCCGATCTCCATCTTCGCCGTTCTTGTCCGCCTCGCGTTCCCCGGTGACGTCGCCGTCTTCGGCCTCGCTCGCGTCCTCGCCGTCCTCATCTTCAGAGCTTTCCACCGCGCCATTTTTCGCATCCGGGCCCGCATAGGTGGCCTCAAGATCAATAATGTCACGCAGTAGAACCTGCCCCTCATTCAGCTCGTCACGCCAGATAATGATCGCCTGAAAGGTCAACGGACTTTCGCAAAGCCCTGCGATCATCGCCTCGCGGCCCGCCTCAATCCGCTTGGCGATAGCGATTTCGCCTTCACGCGAGAGCAATTCAACCGACCCCATTTCCCGCAAATACATGCGCACGGGATCGTCAGTCCGATCAGTCGGCTCTTTGGTCGTCGTCTTGGCGACGGCGTTGGCGGACGCCTCAACCAGCTCGCCGCCTTCTGCGGAGCTGGCCTCTTCCGCCTCCTCCGCTTCAATTACATTGATGCCCATATCGGACAACATCGACATGGTGTCTTCGATTTGCTCGGAAGACACTTGTTCGGAGGGCAGAACTTCATTGAGTTCGTCATACGTTACATAGCCGCGCTTCTTGGCGAGCTTGATCATTTTTTTGACGGCGGCGTCCGTCAGATCGAGCAATGGCCCGTCCGCATTTTCGCCCGGTGTTTCCTGCGTTTCTTCGGCCTGCGTCGCCTTGGCTACCATGTCTGTCTCCGGCACGACCGACCCCTCAGGTCGGCCTTTATTCATGTTTCACTTCCAACGGCCCGTCAGTAACCAATCTCGAAACATAAGCGCCCATACTTAAAAACAGCGTTAGCATGCTGATTTCCGGCGTTTGCTTCCTGATCACGCGTCCTTCGCGAAAGTGCACTCGTCCTGACTATTATAACTCTCTATAAAATGGGGATATTAATCCCCGATTAAGCGTAACGCCGCTCAGGCGCCTCTCCAATGCGCGTCGCACAAACGCGAACACACGTACGAGTGGCCAGAAACCGGCGAAAAATCAGGATATTCGCAGCGCATTCCACGAGGTGTCGCCTAAATTTGGGTCGCTTTGCCCTGAACGGCGCTTTTGGCTGCATATACCCTATTTAGCTTGTCGGCAGCGATTCGCAAGGGTGATTCGTATTCCTTTGAAAAATTTAGCTCCAACGCTTTCTCATAAGATGAAGACCTTATCCCTTCATCGCCCAACAGAGGCGCTTGGCAGATCGCGAATTTTCTTGCCTTGATCTGCAAGATTCTGTTCGTCGCGCGCGCATTCTTCTCGCCGCCTCGCCAGGTCTTGCGACAACGCCTGCATGCGCGCCCAAGCCTCCTCATTCAGATTGTCGCCCAAAACCGCCATCTCTCGTCCCAACTCCTGCTCAAGCGAACGGGTTTCAAGAACGTCGAGAAAATGCACAAACATGGTTTCAATGAAATCATCCGGCGGATTGTGGCGCAGGACCGGGACCCTCTGAAACAGGTCAAGAAACTGATCCCGGGGTCGAGCGCCGCCGCCATTTCTTGCGCCTTCAGCCGCCGATCCAAGGGCTTCTGAGAGAATTTGGTAAAATCGCACATCCAGTTTGTCAAAAAAATCGGAGACTTGCGTATGGGCGAGTTCAGTCGCAATGCGGCATAGCTCATCGCGAAAGCGGGCATGAAGGTCATGGGCGAGCGAAACGGCGGCGACCCGTTCCAAATGACGGTCAAACAATTCCGGATACTTCAAGCATAAGCCGCAAAGCGTGCGCTCCGTGCTGAACATCGGACCTTCGCCGGCGGAACGCGCGCCGCCCTTCCAGGCGCCTTCTTCCTGCTCACGCCAGTCCCGGCGCCCATTGGCTCCGCCTTTGCCGGAGCCACGCCCCTCTCCTCGCCGCGCCGAGCGTGACTGAGCGAAGAAAAGATTGGACAGCCGCAACCGCGCTTCGAGTTGATAACGCTTGCGAACCCGTTCATCCCTGATCAGTCCGACGAGGTCGTCGATGCGCTTCTCCAGCGCAGCCTTTCGCTCCGGCGTATCGTAGGGAGCAAGAGAAATCTCCCGCTCCCACAAAACGTCGATCAAGGGCCGCGCTTTATTCAACTCAGCCTGAAACGCCGCCGCCCCGCCACTGCGAATCAGGTCATCCGGATCCTGTCCGCCCGGAAGCCGGACGAACTGGAAAGAGTAACCGCTTTTCAAACTCGGAATAATACGGTCAACGGAACGATTGGAAGCCGCGTCCCCCGCCGCGTCCCCATCGAAACACACCACCGGCTCATTGGCCAAGCGCCACATTTGCGCGATTTGCTCTTCGGTGAACGCGGTTCCAAGGCTGGCCACGACAAAAGGCAGCCCAGCCTGAAAAATGGCGATTGCATCCATGTAGCCTTCAACGACGATCGCCTTGCCGCTTTTGAAAGCCGCCTCCCGCGCCCTATGGACGTTAAACAGCATATGCCCTTTATGAAACAAGGGCGTCTCGGGGGAATTCAAATATTTCGGCTGGCCATCGGGGTCTAACGTTCTCCCGCCAAAAGCCACCACGCGCCCGCGCGCGTCATGTATGGGAATTATCAGACGGTTACGAAAACGATCATAGCCAGGACGTCCATCGTCCGGCTTGATCACCAGCCCCGCCTCGACCATCGCTCGCTCTTCAACGCCTTTTCCCACCAAGTGCCGCTTTAAGCCGTCACGCGCTCCCGGCGCGAATCCGAACCGAAACTCACGTAAGGTTTCGCGCGTCAATCCACGGCTTTCAGCATAAGCCCGCGCTTTATCGCCATTTGATGTGGCGAATTCGGCTTGAAAAAACTGCGCCGCCATCTCGCAGATTTCCGCAAGACCGGCGCGCCGCTCTTCCCGTTTAGCCGCTTGCGGATCCGGCTTTGGCAACGCCACCCCAGCCTGCTCCGCCAGACGCTCAACCGCTTCAGGAAAGTTCAGTCCCTCGGTTTCGCTCAAAAACTTGAAATGATCTCCAGAGGCCCCGCAGCCGAAGCACTTGTAACGATTGCGCCGGTCGTCCACATGAAAACTTGGCGATTTTTCCTGATGAAACGGACAGCAAGCCCAAAAGTCGCCTTTTCCAGGCTGGGTCTTGCGCCGATCCCATGAAACCCGCCGGCCGACCACTTCCGACAACGGCAAACGCGTGCGAATTTCATCTAAAAGCGAAGGGGGAAACCGCATTGCACATCCGAATTAACACAGATCAAAATTCTGAATAAAGCTAAGCTCCAACCTCTGAAGAGCTTCGCCGCGACCAGACGCGTCAACGCCAGATGAAACGCCGCCCCTGCCGGGCGTTTTTATCTGGCCCGGCGCAAGAAGAAATCATCGCCATCCAGCGCGCCTGAAGCCCTCCCCCTGATTTTACGGGGAGCGGCGAGAATCCGAACGCTCAATCCGCCCGCAATAAATCTTTCACGACACAGCTCGCCTTGGAAAAATCCATTTGGCCGGGGTAGCGTTCTTTCAGCGTAGACATACACCGCCCCATGTCGCGCAATCCATGCGCGCTAATGTCCCGCACCACGTCTTCACAGATATTGCGCACTTCTTTCTCTTCCAATTGCTGAGGCAGGAATGAGCGGATGACCGCCGCCTCGGCGCGCTCCTGCTCGGCAAGCTCCAGCTGTCCAGCCTCTTCATAAGAACGAATGCTTTTCTCACGCTGCTCAACCATTTTATTCAAAATATCAAGCAATTCATCATCCGTGACCCCATCGCGACCATTTTCGCGCGCCTGCGCGTCCCGGTCCCGAACCGCAGCGCAGATCAAACGCAACGTCGCCGCCGGCAATTTCTTTTGCTCTGCGACCGCCTGCTTCAAAGCCTCATTCAATTTTTCGCGCATTGACCGCTCCATCAATCAACAAGGATACGCAGGGCGTCTCATCCGCGCGATTTAGACGCCCCCCTTGATAAATCTCATATCTATTTGAATTTAAATGATTATTACTATTTCTCGCATAGTTTCTTCCAGTCCACATAGTTGACCGAACCAGATTCATCCCCTAAAGTGCCGAACCAAACGCTCATGAGGCCAACCGCCCTTGCAGAGTGTTTATTGAACACATCATGTCACCAACTTGATTGAGAAAGCAAGATATGACGACCGCAGACGTATGGTCCGCGACGCCCAAAACGGCCGCCCTGGTGCTTGCAGACGGCGCCGTCATTGAGGGTCAAGGCATTGGTGCGACAGGGCAAGCCGTTGGAGAAGTATGCTTCAACACGGCGATCACCGGCTATGAAGAAATTCTCACCGACCCATCCTACGCGGGCCAGATTGTAACCTTCACTTTTCCACATATTGGAAATGTGGGGGCCAATGATGAAGACATTGAGACCGTCAATATGGCCGCCGCGTCCGGCGTTCGCGGCGTCATCATCAAGGCTGACATCAGCTCCCCGTCCAATTATCGCGCCGTTCGCGATCTCGACGCCTGGCTCAAAGCCCGTGGAATCATCGGCCTCGCCGGGGTCGACACCCGCGCGCTGACGGCCCTGATCCGTGATCGCGGCGCGCCAAACGCCGTCATTTGCCACAGAGAAGACGGCGCCTCATTTGACTGGCCCGCGCTCAAGCAGGCCGCACAGGCATGGCCCGGCCTCGAAGGCATGGATCTGGCGTTGGAGACCACCGCGAGCCAGAGCTACTCGTGGGATGAAACGCCCTGGTCCTGGGCCAATGGCCATGGCAAAAGCTCCATGAGCGACTTCCATGTGGTCGTCATCGACTATGGCGTCAAACGCAATATTCTGCGTTTGCTCGCCGACGTTGGCTGCAAGATCACCGTTCTTCCGGCCACGGCCACCGCTGAGGACGTGCTAAGACACAAGCCTGACGGGGTTTTCTTGTCCAATGGCCCCGGCGACCCCGCGGCCACCGGAGAATATGCGGTTCCCACCATCCGCGCTCTGGTGGACGCTGGTTTGCCGCTGTTCGGCATTTGTCTTGGTCACCAAATACTTGGCCTCGCCCTTGGCGCTTCAACGGTGAAGATGCATCAGGGGCACCACGGCGCCAATCATCCAGTTTTTGACCGCACCACCGGCAAGGTTGAAATCACCTCGATGAACCATGGCTTCGCCATTGACGGCGCGAGCCTTCCGGATAACGTTGAGGAAACCCATGTATCGCTGTTCGATAAATCGAACTGCGGCCTACGGCTGCGCGACAAGCCGGTTTTCTCAGTGCAATATCACCCTGAAGCCTCCCCCGGACCGCGTGACAGCCATTACCTCTTCCGCCGTTTCACAGATCTGATGCGCCAGCGCGCCGCATCTCCCGCGCCTGTTTGAGACCAAAAATTCATATCGGCGATCACAAACGCATAGCAAAAAGCCCCGGACGTCCGGGGCTTTTTTTATTCAATTGAAAATTCGCTCAAATCACTTTGAATTAGAAGGGATTGATCTGCCGCATCTTTGCGCCCGCCAACCTGCGCGTTTTACGCTCAACCAGGCTTAGAGCGTCTTGCGCTCACCTAACCCAATCGCCTCCCTCGGTTTCCGGCCCTCAATTTCCGGCCCGCCGGTCAACGAGAAACGCCGCCATTCGCCATGAGCGTATTAATTCGCGAGGGTTTTGGAATGTATCAACTCATCAAGCGAGGAAGCCACGCTCCCCATTTCCTTGATCTGCTGCGCAATTTCACTCTGTTGCTCGTGCAAAATTTTTTCCTGATGGGCGCAGATTTTTCGCAGGTCACGCAACTGCTGCAGACGCGGCTGCCCACCTTCAACGATTCCCACCACCTTACGAATTTCGATCAAGGTGAGGCCGATTCTCTTAGCCTGCAAAATTACTCGCATGCGGCTAACTTCTTTTCCCGAATAAAACCTGCGAGCGCCCTGCCGAATGGGCTGCAATAGTCCTTTTTCTTCGTAAAAGCGTAGCGTTCGCAACGAAACGTCAAAAACTTCCGCCATTTCAGAAATCGACAGCAACCTTTCGCCGTTATCGTCACTGAGAATTGGTCCCGCAATATCTGGAACACAAGCCAGCTCATTCATCACATGCGTCATTCTATTCGCCCAATTTATAGTTCGTTTAACTCCTCTACGTTCCCATTTTCATTCACTTGCGCATTTCGCGCATGTTTCCCGGCTCCTCGCGTTTTCCCACGAATAAGCCAAACGCTGAAAATGAAGACCCGCCGCCCAACGAGCCTCTCAAAACGTAGAAAACGTCTCCCGAATGAACCAGAGACAATTCAGAAATCAAGTGAATAATAACATTCCATCAGATTTTGTTCTTATTATGATTCACAAGATTTAACCCAGAGATATAGGTTCCGAATTTGAGAAATCAATTATCCTGAAATATTACAGCCCTTAAAAATCAGATTTTTCTTCACTTTATATTAGACGGCGCATTTTAGGCGCCCCACAAACGTGTATGCGTATGAATAACTCAAAACTTACAAACACTTATTCATTTAAAATATTTTATCGTCATAATTTCCATCTTTGCGAATTTCGCGAAGGCGCGTTGAGCTCACCAATCACGCTCAAAACATAGTTTAATATACAACCAGACGATATTATAATAGACGGATAACAAACAAAAAATCAATCAAAACGGAGCTCCGCTTTCTTAAAAGCTCAACGTTAAATTAAATCGCCTCTGCAAGACACAGAGGGCATGAGCATGACGCCCGCCCTCTGATGTATTTCATTTACGTCAGCCACTGATGCGCGCTTCACATTTATAGAAGACCACCTCGACAAAACGCTTTCAAACCAGCGTATTAAAAGCTTTTGCCAAACAGCGAACGCCAAAGCCCCTGCAACTTGCAGGAAAATGTCGCATGCTTATGAAGATCCATTTTGTGAGGCGGCAAAGCTGCTCGCGATAGAACCAGTTGATTCAACATGATATGTCCTTCCTTAAAATAACGGTCGCCATTCAGGTTTCAACGCTTGTCCCCATGCTCAAATCACGCGCCGCAACACGTGATGCCGAATTGACATTTGCGCCAATCAGGCTGATTCATAAGGGCACAGGGTGCGCCTTGGTTATGTATATATGCACAATGTGCGCCTTTTTCAAGGGCAAGACGCATTTATTGCGCTTTTTGGGGACCTGCCGGTCACATGAAGCGAAACATAAAGAATGAAAGAAGAGCCGCGAATGACCTCGCAATCACCACCTGCAATGACGCCGGAACAGTTCCGGGAATGGCGTAAGTCATTAAATCTAAAACAAAAAGACGCCGCCGATCATTTGGGGCTCAAAAAACGCATGATTCAATATTATGAAAAAGGCGACCGCGACGGCCGACCGGTTGAGATTCCAAAGTCAATTCGTCTCGCCTGCTACGCCCTGTCAATCGGCGTTGGCGATTTTAACGGAACCAAGGTGGAAAAGCTAATAACGCCGTCTGAACCGGCTCCGTCTCAGCCCCCGACGCTTGAAACTGCAAAAATAGACGCCTGATTTATTTTCTCGGGGTTCCCCACGGCCCTTATGTTGCTTATAAGACGCGCTCAGTTGATAAAGACGTTCACCATCAGATATAGGCCATCGTCGCCGGACGCATTCGTCTCGCGGCGTGGCCATTGCGAGCCTCTATGCCAAAACGCACCGATATCTCTTCCATCCTGGTCATCGGCGCCGGTCCGATCGTCATCGGGCAGGCCTGCGAATTCGACTATTCAGGCACACAAGCCTGTAAAGCTTTGCGAGAGGAAGGCTACCGCATCATTCTGGTGAACTCGAACCCCGCCACGATCATGACGGATCCGGAGCTGGCGGACGCCACCTACATTGAACCGATCACCCCTGAGATCGTCGCCAAGATCATCGAAAAAGAGCGCCCGGACGCCTTGCTGCCCACCATGGGCGGTCAGACCGCATTGAACTGCGCCTTGTCCTTGCGCAAGCTGGGCGTGCTGGACAAATTCGGCGTGCAAATGATCGGCGCCACCGCCGAGGCCATCGACAAGGCGGAAGACCGGGAGTTATTCCGCAAGGCCATGGACAAGATCGGGCTGGAGACGCCGCGCTCCTGCGTCGCTCACACCATGGCCGGCGCCTTGGAGGCTCTGGAGCAAGTCGGTCTTCCCGCCATTATCCGCCCCTCGTTCACCATGGGCGGCACCGGCGGCGGCATCGCCTATAACCGCGAAGAATTCTTCGACATCATCGAACGCGGCATCGACGCCTCCCCCACTAACGAGGTCTTGATCGAAGAATCCGTTCTTGGATGGAAAGAATACGAGATGGAGGTGGTTCGCGACCGCGCGGACAATTGCATCATCATCTGCTCCATCGAAAATATCGACCCCATGGGCGTCCACACCGGCGACTCCATAACCGTCGCCCCGGCGCTGACGCTCACCGACAAAGAATATCAGGTCATGCGCGACGCCTCGCTGGCGGTTCTGCGCGAGATCGGCGTCGAAACCGGTGGATCCAACGTTCAGTTCGCGGTCAACCCCAAGGACGGGCGGTTGATCGTCATCGAGATGAACCCGCGCGTTTCGCGCTCCTCGGCTCTCGCCTCCAAGGCCACCGGCTTTCCAATCGCGAAAGTCGCGGCGAAACTGGCGGTTGGCTACACGCTTGACGAGCTGGAGAACGACATCACCGGCGGCGCGACGCCCGCCTCCTTCGAGCCGTCCATCGACTATGTGGTGACCAAGATCCCACGCTTCGCCTTCGAGAAATTCCCCGGTTCCGAAGCCACGCTGACAACGGCGATGAAATCGGTAGGCGAAGTCATGGCCATCGGCAGAACTTTCGCCGAATCGCTGCAAAAAGCCCTGCGCGGTCTTGAAACCGGCCTGAACGGCCTTGATGAAATCGAAATTCCCGGCTTGGGCCATGGCGACGACGCCAATGCGATTCTCGCCGCCCTCGCGCAGCCCACGCCAGACCGTCTTTTGAACGTGGCTCAGGCCATGCGCTTGGGTATGTCCCAGGAGCAAATCCACGATTGCTGCAAAATCGATCCCTGGTTCCTTGAGCAAATCGGGCACGTCATCGCGCTGGAGGCCAAAATCAAGGCCCACGGTCTGCCTGACCATGCTGAAGGACTGCGCTCTCTCAAGGCTATGGGCTTCTCCGACGCACGGCTGGCGGCGCTGGCGGGCTTGAACGAGAGCGAAGTCGCCGCGCTGCGCGACACGCTGGACGTTCATCCCGTTTATAAGCGGATTGACACTTGCGCGGCGGAATTCGCATCGCCCACCGCCTATATGTATTCGAGCTATGAAACGCCTTTCGCCGGCGCCCTCGCAAGCGAGGCGAACCCATCTGACCGCAAGAAAGTGATCATCCTCGGCGGCGGCCCAAACCGCATCGGTCAGGGCATCGAGTTTGACTATTGCTGTTGTCACGCCGCCTTCGCTCTGGAGAACGCCGGTTATGAGACCATCATGGTCAACTGCAACCCTGAAACGGTTTCCACCGATTACGACACCTCGGATCGTCTTTATTTCGAGCCGCTGACTGCGGAAGACGTGCTTGAGATCATTCGCGTGGAACAGTCAAACGGCTCCCTCCACGGGGTTATCGTTCAGTTTGGCGGTCAAACGCCTTTGAAACTGGCTGAAGCTCTGGTGGACGCCGGCGTGCCCATCCTCGGCACCTCGCCCGATATGATCGACCTTGCCGAAGACCGGGACCGCTTCCAGAAGCTTCTGATCAAAAAGAATTTAAAGCAGCCTAAAAACGGCATCGCCTATTCCGTGGAGCAAAGCCGTTTGATCGCAGCCGAGCTTGGCCTTCCGCTCGTCGTTCGCCCGTCCTATGTTTTGGGCGGCCGCGCCATGCAGATCATTCACGATGAAGACGCGCTCAACTCCTACCTGCTTGGAACCTTGCCGGAATTGGTTCCCGCCCATGTGCGGATGAAATATCCCAACGACAAGACCGGCCAAATCAACACGGTGCTAGGCAAGAACCCGCTTCTTTTCGACCGCTATCTCGATGGCGCGATCGAGGTCGACGTCGACGCTCTGGCCGATGGCTCCAATGTTTTCGTATGCGGCATCATGGAGCATATCGAAGAGGCCGGCATTCATTCAGGCGACAGCGCCTGCTCCCTGCCCGCGTTTTCGCTGTCGCAGGAAATGATCGACGAGCTGAAACGCCAAACCGAGGTTCTCGCGCGCGCCCTTGAGGTTGTCGGCCTCATGAACGTTCAATACGCCATCAAAGACGGCGAAATCTATGTGCTCGAAGTCAATCCGCGCGCGTCCAGAACCGTACCTTTCGTCGCGAAAACCATAGGCCTGCCCATCGCCAAGATCGCCGCGCGCGTCATGGCTGGCGAAAGCCTCAACTCTTTCGATCTTTCGCACGCTTCTTATGAGCATGTGGCGGTGAAGGAAGCGGTGTTTCCTTTCGCCCGCTTCCCAGGGGTCGATACGATTCTGGGGCCGGAGATGCGCTCCACCGGCGAGGTCATGGGCCTGAGCAACAGCTTTGAAAGCGCCTTCGCCAAGTCACAGCTGGGCTCGGGCACCCGCGTTCCCACCCAAGGCACGGCGTTTGTGTCCGTGCGCGACGCCGACAAGGAAAAGGTCCTCGATCCAATTCGCCGGCTAAAAACTCTCGGTTTCACCATCGTCGCCACCAGCGGCACACAAAGGTTCTTGGAAAAGAGCGGAATTCAGTGCACCAAGATCAATAAGGTGCTTGAAGGACGGCCGCACATCGTTGATGCTATAAAGAACGGTGAGATACAGCTCGTCTTCAACACAACGGAAGGCGCGCAGGCTCTGGCCGACAGCCGACCGCTTAGGCGCGCCGCGTTGCTGCAGAAAGTTCCCTACTACACGACGTTGTCGGGAGCTATCGCGGCGGCGAAGGGAATCGAGGCCTATGCGTCCGGCAACCTTGAAGTGAGGCCTTTGCAATCTTACTTCAAGAAAGCCTAATAATTTTCAATCCCGACCGGGCGAACGCCGGGTCGGGTAGTCATGTATGTGCCTACACCCAATTTTAGGGTCTAGGGGAACCCAGAAGGGCAAAGACCCATGGAAAAAATTCCGATGACGGCTGCCGGGAACGCTATGCTCCAGGAAGAGCTGAAAGAGCGTACTTCGGTCGAGCGTCCGCGCATCATTCAGGCGATTGCCGAAGCGCGCGCGCATGGCGATCTATCGGAGAACGCCGAATATCATGCAGCCAAAGAACAGCAAAGCCATAATGAAGGGCGGATCTCGGAGCTTGAAGATAAGCTAAGCCGCGCAGAAATCATTGATGTGTCAAAACTGTCTGGCGATACGGTGAAATTCGGCGCGACTGTCACTTTGATCGACGAAGACACGGAAGCTGAGAAAGTTTACATGATCGTCGGGGACGTGGAGGCGGACGTCAAGTCAGGACGGATCTCGATTTCCTCTCCTATCGCACGCGCATTGATCGGCAAAAGCGTCGGCGACAGCGTCGAAGTCTCCGCCCCAGGCGGCGCTCACGCCTATGAAATCATCGCCGTCAAATTCTGCTAACAACGCCTTCTTTCCCTCGCCTCGCGAACACGCGGGGCGAGGCTTTCCTCACTCTGTTTTGAGGTGGCGGAAAGGAAAATCAGATTGAATCAATCGGCACCAGAGGGTCGTTCTTGGTCCGGCGGATGGTTAGAGCGGTGCGCACGCTATCCACATTCGGCGCCGCCGTCAGATCGCGGATAATGAAATTCTGAAACGCCTGCAGATCAGTCGCCACGCATTTCAACAAGAAATCCACTTCCCCTGACAGCATATAGCTCTCACGGACAATCACCCACTCTTTCACCTTTTCTTCAAAGGCCACCAGATCGGCTTCCGTTTGCGAATGCAACCCCACCATGGCGAAGGCCGTCACGTCATATCCAAGCTGTTTTTCGTCAACAAGCGTGCGATATCCCAAAATCAATCCAGCGTCCTCAAGCGCACGCACGCGGCGAAGACACGGCGGGGCCGAGATACCGACCCGGCGCGCCAATTCAACATTGGTCATTCGGCCGTCGTCCTGCAGCTCCTTCAGAATTTGCCAATCAATTCCGTCCAGGCGTACCTTCACTCGAGTCTCCTTCGCCGCAGCGCATTTCATTAACTCAGATTCAAGCATGTCGACGATGCATTTGCACCCCGAAATATTTTGCACTGCACACATCCATGGCAGAGCCCAAGCAATTATGACTTTTCGTTCAAATCTGCAATACTATAACAATTATCAGCATGAATCAGAAAGACTCCGGCATTCTAACTAAAGAAAAAATACGCTCAATATGGATTCTAACCGATGGCAAGCCCGGAGACGAGATGCAATGCGTCGGCGTGGCCGAAGCCCTTGGCGTCCCTTTCCAGCGCAAGCATGTTGCGCCGCAAGCGCCCTTTGTCTGGTTAATGCCCTGGGGACCAATCGATCCAAGAGATCTTGCGCCTTCAAAGAGCGCAATCGCCGCTCCTTTCCCCGATATCGTCATCGCCTCCGGTCGAAAAACCGTCCCTTACCTGCGCTATATTCGCAAGGCTTCGGCGAAACGCAGTCCAGCGCGAACATTCACCGTATTCCTGAAAAACCCACGTCTTGGGCGCCGAGCGATCGACCTCATATGGGCGCCGGCCCACGACCGTTTGAGCGGCGACAAAGTTATCAGCACGATCACTTCACCCCACCCCTACAGCCCCGAACGCCTCTCGCAAGCGCGTGCGTATCCCTCCCCCGAAATCGCGGCCCTCAGCGCCCCTCGCGTGGCCGTCCTGCTGGGCGGCGACAGCCGCCACCACCGCTTCACGCCCGAGGACGTCGCTCGCTTCGCTCAAGGCCTTGAGCGCATCGTCGACGCGGGCGCGCGATTGATGATCACAAGCTCCCGGCGCACGCCCCCCGCCCTGCTTGCGGCTCTGCGCCCGATAGAGAAAACCGGCCGACATCTGTTCTGGCGCAGCGGCGAGAAAAACCGCGACAATCCAATCGTCCAGTTTCTCGCAAACGCCGATCATATTGTCGTGACCGCAGACTCCACCAACATGATCAGCGAAGCCGCCGCCACCGGAAAACCGCTCTATATTTTCGAGCCCTGCGGCGGGCACCCAAAAATTGACGCGTTTTTAGAAGCTCTACGCAAAAACAACGTCACATCCCCCTTCCCCGGACCGCTTGAAGGTATTACCTACGAGCCAATCGATTCAACATTGGACGTCGCACGCGCCATCCGTGAAAACTGGATGGGCCATTGCAAACGTCAGGCTGAGGAAAAAACACATGGCGAGCGAACATCATAAAGTTTTCATCATCGGCTCCGGCCCCGCCGGCTACACCGCGGCGGTTTACGCGGCGCGGGCGATGCTGGAGCCTGCGCTCGTCACCGGCGTGCAGCCAGGCGGCCAACTCACCATCACCACCGAGGTTGAAAACTATCCCGGCTTCGCAGACCCCATCCAGGGTCCGTGGCTTATGGAGGAGATGCGTAAACAAGCGGAAAACGTCGGCACCAAGCTGATATACGACACCATTTTGGAGGCTGACGTGAGCAAGCGTCCCTTCAGTCTGAAAGGCGACAGCGGCGTCACCTACACCTGCGACGCGCTGATCATCGCCACCGGCGCGCAAGCCCGGTGGCTGGGGCTGGAGACGGAGGAAACATTCATGGGAGCCGGCGTCTCCGCCTGCGCCACATGTGACGGCTTTTTCTACCGCGGCAAGGAAGTGATCGTGGTCGGGGGCGGCAACACCGCCGTGGAGGAAGCGCTTTATCTCGCTAATCTCGCGTCGAAGGTCACCGTCATTCACCGGCGTGACAGCTTTAGAGCCGAAAAAATTCTACAAGACCGCCTGTTCAAACATCCCAAAGTGGAGATCGTCTGGAATTCGGTGGTGGAGGAAGTTCTGGGCGGCGGCCAGCCCAAGGCCGTCACCGGCGCCCGCGTCAAGAATGTGCTCACCGGAGAGCTCAGCGACATCGCGGCGGAGGGTTTTTTCGTCGCCATCGGCCACGCGCCGGCCGTGGAGTTGTTCAAGGATCAGGTCAAGCTGAAACCTTCCGGCTACATCTGGACGGCGCCCGATTCCACCCTCACCTCGGTACCCGGGGTATTCGCCGCCGGCGACGTAACGGATGAGACATATCGTCAAGCTGTGACGGCGGCGGGAATGGGATGCATGGCGGCCCTTGAAGCGGAGCGATTTGTCGCCCAGAGTAGCGGGTCCGAGACACAACAAGCGGCGGATTAAATATCCAAAGCCGACACGGCGCTGAATGCGCTGCTGATCGCAGGGGAATATTATGGATTGGGATAAACTGCGTATTTTCCATGCCGCCGGACAGGCGGGCAGTTTCACCCATGCCGGTGAAATACTGGGCATGAGCCAATCTGCGGTCAGCCGTCAAGTGAGCGCGCTTGAGCATGAGCTGCGCATACCGCTTTTTCATCGCCACGCGCGCGGCTTGCTGCTCACCGAACAAGGCGAGCTGCTGTTTCGCACCGCCAGCGAAGTCATGATAAAACTGGACGCGGTCCAGAACCGGTTGACGGACTCCAAAGAAAAGCCGTCGGGCGCTCTCAGGGTCACCACCACCGTTGGCCTTGGCTCCACATGGCTTACGGCGCGGATCCATGAGTTCACCGATCTTTACCCGGACATGGAGCTGCGCCTGCTGCTAGACGATGACGAGCTGGACCTTGGCATGCGCGAGGCGGATGTGGCGATTCGTCTGCGTCAACCGACCCAGCCGGACCTGATCCAGCGCAAACTCTTCACCGTGCACTTTCACCTCTACGCCGCCCCCTCCTATCTTCAGCGCTTCGGTTCGCCGCGCACGGTCGAAGATTTGGACAAGCACCGTATCATCACCTTCGGCGAACACGCCCCCCCCTATTTGCGCGACATGAACTGGCTGGAGACCGCGGGCATGCCTGATGGCTCCACCCGCCATTGCGTGCTGCGCGTAAATAATGTCGTGGCGATCAAACGCGCCGTCCAGCGCGGCATCGGCATCGCCATCCTCCCCGACTATTTGAATGAAGACGACGCCGGCCTAGTTCAGCTCTTGCCGGAGGCGGAGATCCCGGTGTTCGACACTTATTTCGTCTATCCTGCAGAGTTGAAAAACACGGCGCGGGTCACCGCCTTCCGCGATTTTTTGCTGTCCAAGGCCGAACGCTGGGCTTATTGACCAGCGCGGAAAGCGCGCGAACAGCAAGAAAAATGACGACGCGATCGTCAAACATCTCGGATATTTAATAACCCGCGATCATAGCCGCCTGTTCAACCGCCAACGATCATAGTGCGTCGAAGCAATCATAATTACGCAGTTTGACGACCTTTCCTTCTTTGAATTCGAAAATCGCCATGCATTGCGCTCTAAGCTTCCGTCCAGCTTTCAACGGCGGCAGCTCACTCACCACCGTTCCATGCCAGACCATTTCCAGAACCACCACATCGCCGCGCGCAACAATATTGAGAATATCATATCTCTGTTGTTCGACGATCCCTTTGGATTTGGCCAGATCCGCCTTCAAGGCTCTGAGATCGCGGTGCAAACCTTCCGGCTTGAACGCATTCGGCATTTCAATCTGTTCAACGTCCTCGGCGAAGAAATCATCCAGCTGCCCACCGTCCATGGCCTCCACAGCGCGAACAAAGCTCAAAGCCGCCTTAACGTTCGGCTCTTGCTGTATTGCTTGCATGTCGCCTCTCCATTAGAATATTATTCTAGTTAGCGTAACTAGAATAATGTTCTAATGCCGTCAAGGATCAATTATGGCCGATCGCCGTCAGGAAATTCTGGACACAGCTTTGCCAATCTTCATAGAGAAAGGTTACACAGGCGCGACCATCGCCGATATTCGCAAGGCCAGCGGAGCCACCACCGGCAGTATCTATCATTTCTTTCCCGGGAAACCAGGTATCGCTATCGCAATTTGGTCAAACGCCAACGCTTTGTGGATGAACCGCGTCCAAGCCTTACGCCAATCTCACACGCCACAGGATATCGTGGCCACGACTGTGCGCGGCCTCTTAGAGTGGGCCATCGACAACCGAAACCTCTTTCTATTTTTCGAAGAATTACGTATCCGCGCCTATTCAGACCCGGAGTTACTTCCAATTCTCAAAGAGACCGCTCAAACTCATGACGCTGCGGCGGAACTTTATCGATGCTGGGCGGCGCAAGGAGTGGTTCGAGAAATGCCTTGGCCGGTAGCCTCCGCTCTCATGATGGGACCGTCCTATGATTATCTCAGAAAATGCGACGAAAACTCCAATCATAGCGCCGCGATAGACATATTGGTGGAAACCGCTTGGCGTAGCATACGCGGTAGATAATAAGCTCGTCGCGTCGCCATTAGAACCTGCCTGCCCCTCTGGCATCTCGGAGTTTTCAGGGGCTCCTGTCGCTCTTGCCTTCATCGATACGGGGCTGTGTCTTGATAAATTTTCTGGGGTTATGGCGTGTTTTA
>JBLXBZ010000022.1:0-17542 GCA_048265185.1 Stappiaceae bacterium
GACGGGCTGCGTTTCGCTATTCGTGAAGGCGGTCGTACCGTCGGCGCTGGCGTTGTCGCCGAAATCATAGAGTAAGCGGCTAACGCTTTGACGCGTCGCGAAAATGCGGCGCGTTGTCCTGGCTAAGCCGATAGCGCTTGAGCGGTGTATTGTCAGGTTTCAAGAGTTCCGTGTAAGCGGGAAAATTGCAGGGGTGTAGCTCAGCTGGTAGAGCGGCGGTCTCCAAAACCGTAGGCCGGGGGTTCGAGTCCCTCCGCCCCTGCCAATTAACTCTTGATTTATGAGTCGTAAGGCTCTAGTTTAGGAATTCGGGCGAGGCGCGCGGACCCTTCCGCGCGCCCGCCTACTGTTAAAGGGCCGGTATCGGAATGGCGAAGACCAATCCTTTTATGTTCTTTCAGCAAGTGCGGTCGGAGGTTTCGAAAGTTACCTGGCCGACGCGGCGGGAGACGTTGATCACGACCGTGATGGTTTTTGTCATGGTTTTTCTCGCAAGCGTGTTTTTCTTGCTGGCGGACCAGTTGATGAGCTGGGGTGTTGGCCTGTTACTTGGTCTTGGTGCTTGAATTCAAGCGCAGACGTTGATGGATAATCGGATCGGAATTCATGGAAAAGCGTTGGTATATCGTCCACGCCTACTCAAATTTTGAGAAGAAAGTAGCTGAATCGATCCGCGAAAAGGCGAGTCAACAGGGGCTTGAGGATCTCTTTGAGGAAATTCTCGTTCCGACTGAAAAGGTCGTTGAGATTCGTCGCGGTCGCAAGGTTGATGCTGAGCGGAAATTTTTCCCCGGATATGTTCTGGTGAAAATGGCGATGACGAACGAAGCTTTTCACCTGATCAAGGATACGCCGAAAGTGACTGGGTTTCTCGGGGCGGACTTGAAGCCAAGTCCGATTTCGGAAGCTGAGGCGCTGCGTATTCTTCATCAGGTTCAGGAAGGCGTTGATCGGCCTAAGCCCTCCGTTAGCTTTGAGGTTGGCGAGCAGGTTAAGGTTTCTGATGGGCCGTTCGCTTCATTTTCCGGTCTTGTGGAAGAGGTGGATGAAGAGCGTGCGCGTCTTAAGGTGGCCGTTTCGATTTTTGGTCGCGCGACGCCGGTGGAGTTGGAATACGGTCAAGTCGAAAAAACGGTTTGATTTTATCTCGTCGTTCGCGGCGAGTTGAGTTGTGCGCGTCGTTCGTGAGTGGGCGATCGCATGTGAGGGTGGAAGGTTGTTCGTTCTTGATCGCCAGGGGCGCGGCGCCGAACCACCCATTCTCTCCAAGGCCGGGATTGCGCCGGTCATGCCATAAGGGAGAAATTCATGGCGAAGAAGATTGCAGGTTATTTGAAGTTGCAGGTGCCGGCCGCTTCGGCGACGCCGTCCCCGCCTATCGGTCCTGCGCTGGGTCAGCGCGGTTTGAACATCATGGAGTTCTGTAAAGCGTTTAACGCGCAGACGCAGGATGTTGAAAAGGGCGCTCCGTGCCCGACGATTATTACGTATTATTCCGATAAGTCTTTCACTTTCGAAGTGAAGACAGCTCCAGTGAGCTTTTTCCTGAAAAAAGCTTGCGGCCTCAAGTCTGGTTCAAAGACGCCTGGTCGCGGTACGGTTGGGTCTGTTACGAAAGCTCAGGTTCGTGAAATCGCCGAGGCTAAGATGAAAGACCTGAACGCCAATGACATCGAAGCTGCGATGTTGATGGTTGAGGGATCCGCCCGTTCGATGGGCCTTGAGGTGACGGAGTAATCAGATGGCGAAGGTCGGAAAACGTATTGTCGCCGCGCGCGAAGGTGTTGAGCGCGAAAAGCTTTACTCGCTCGGAGAGGCTTTGGCGCTTGTGAAGGCGCGTGCGACAGCTAAATTTGATGAAACTGTTGAAGTGGCTATTAATCTGGGCGTAGATCCACGTCATGCTGACCAAATGGTCCGCGGCGTTTGCGTGTTGCCAAATGGCACGGGTAAATCGGTTCGCGTCGCGGTCTTCGCGCGCGGCGATAAAGCTGACGAAGCGCGCGCAGCTGGTGCGGACGTCGTTGGCGCCGAAGAGTTGGTTGCTGAAGTGCAGGCGGGCAAGATCGACTTCGATCGCTGTATCGCGACGCCGGACATGATGCCTCTCGTTGGTCGTTTGGGTAAGGTTCTTGGTCCTCGTGGCATGATGCCTAACCCCAAGATCGGCACGGTGACGCCAGACGTGACTTCTGCGGTGAACGACGCCAAGGGCGGCGCTGTTCAGTTCCGTGTTGAAAAGGCTGGTATCGTTCATGCCGGCGTTGGCAAAGCGTCTTTCTCTGATGACGCGCTTCTGGAAAACCTGAAGGCGCTTATCGATGCTGTGTTGAAGGCGCGTCCAGCTGGCGCTAAAGGTTCGTATTTGAAGCGTTTGGCTTTGTCTTCGACGATGGGGCCTGGCGTTAAAATTGATCCGGCCTCTGTTTCGCAATAATTTGCGATTGGTCTTAATAAGTTTTGCCCGGTTCGCCGGGCGAATTGCCCACCGGAGACGGTGGGCGTCCCTGTCCGAGACTGCAGGTGTTTTCGGGAAACCGAGAGCTTAAGCCAAATGGGCCTGCACAGATGGGTGAGAACTTGATTTCGCATCTTCTTTTGAAGGCGCAAATTTGGTTCGAGCCGTTTTAGCCTTGCCACGTGCGATGCGCGGGTGAGGGGACAGGAACCCTGAGCGTCGTTCGCAGCGCCGGGTTTTCCGGCCCACTGCGAGTGGCAAAGGCAATAGGCGGCGGGAAACGCCCGTCGTCAAATGGAGAAGGCAAGTGGAAAGAGCGGATAAGCAAGAGTTCGTCACGTCCTTCAACGAGGTGCTTTCCAGCACGAGCGTTGTCGTCGTGGCGCACTATGCGGGTCTTTCGGTTGCGCAAATGACCGCTTTGCGGTCACAGATGCGCGAAGCCGGCGGATCTGTAAAAGTCGCAAAAAACCGCCTGGTCAAGCTTGCCCTTCAAGGCACCGAGATGGAGCACATTGCTGACCTTCTCTCGGGTCCGGTTGTGATCGCCTATTCGGACGATCCAGTCGCGGCTCCGAAGGTTGCAGTGAATTTCGCCAAGGCAAACGAACAGTTTGAAATTCTTGGCGGCGCTCTTGGCGCGACGAATCTCAATCCTGAAGGCGTCAAGTCGCTTGCGACTATGCCGTCTCTTGATGAGCTGCGCGCCAAGCTGGTGGGTCTGGTTCAGGCTCCCGCCACCAAGGTTGTTCGTGTTGTCAACACTCCTGCGGGCCAATTGGCGCGCGTTTTCGGAGCGTATGGCGAGAAGGGCGAAGCCGCTTAAGGCGGAATATATAAACACTGTCGATTACCGATTACGGTTCGAATTCAAAGGTAAAGTAAAATGGCCGATCTTGAAAAGCTCGTAGAAGAACTCTCTACACTTACTGTTATGGAAGCTGCTGAACTTTCTAAGCTTCTTGAAGAAAAATGGGGCGTTTCCGCAGCAGCTCCTGTTGCTATGGCTGTCGCTGGCGGCGGCGGCGACGCGCCTGCCGCTGAAGAAAAGACTGAATTTGACGTTGTCCTGGCAAGCGCAGGCGACAAGAAAATCAACGTCATTAAAGAAGTCCGCGGCATCACCGGTCTTGGTCTGAAAGAAGCCAAGGATCTGGTTGAAGGCGCACCTAAGACCGTTAAAGAAGGCGTGTCCAAGGACGAAGCTGAAGAGCTGAAGAAGAAGCTTGAAGAAGCTGGCGCTAAGGTTGAGCTTAAGTAATAGGGCTTATTGCCCTTTAGGTTCCGGGGTGCTCCCCGGAACCTGTTTGATTTGCAGACCCCGGCGGGATATCCCGATCCGGGGAATTCGTCCCCTGAAGGGGAAGTTTAGTCCGGGAGGACGGTTCTCCCAAATGTCCGGGCGGCACTAGTTGCTATAGGTTTTTCGGACAGCCGTCACCTGAGCGATACGAGGAGCGACAATGGCGCACACGTTCAACGGTCGCAAGAGGGTCCGCAAGTATTACGGATCCATCCGCGAAGTCGCGGCGATGCCCAACCTTATTGAGGTCCAGAAGGCCTCATACGACCAGTTCTTGCAGGTCGAAAAAGGGGATGACGGGCGCGCCGAAGAAGGTCTCGAAGCCGTCTTCAAGTCGGTGTTCCCAATTTCCGATTTCGCCGGCACGGCGTTATTGGAGTTTGTGAGCTACGAATTTGAAGCTCCAAAGTATGACGTGGAGGAATGCCGTCAGCGTGGTATGACTTACGCCGCGCCGTTGAAGGTGACGCTCCGCTTGATCGTGTTCGATGTCGATGAGGAAACCGGCGCGAAATCGGTCAAGGACATTAAAGAGCAAGACGTCTATATGGGCGATATGCCGTTCATGACATTGAACGGCACTTTTGTCGTCAATGGCACGGAACGTGTTATCGTTTCGCAGATGCATCGCTCTCCAGGCGTTTTCTTCGATCACGACAAAGGCAAGACTCATTCGAGCGGCAAGCTTCTGTTTGCTTCGCGGATCATTCCTTATCGCGGCTCTTGGCTCGATATCGAATTTGACGCGAAAGACATTGTCTATGCCCGTATTGATCGCCGTCGTAAAATTCCCGTAACGTCATTGCTTATGGCGCTGGGTCTCGACCCTGAAACGATTCTGAATACGTTCTACGATCAGATTGAATACACTCGTCTGGACGATGGAAGCTGGCGTTTGCCATTCGATGGCGAGCGTTTGAAGGGCGCTAAGCTTGGCTATGACCTGATCGACGCGGACAGCGGCGACGTCATTGTTGAGGCGGGGCGGCGGATCACTGTTCGCACCCTTCGTCAGTTGGCGGAAAAAGGCGTTAAGTCTCTGAAGGTTCTGGAAGAGGATCTTCACGGTCACTACTTGGCCAATGACGTTGTTGATCTTTCCACGGGTGAAATTTTCGCAGAAGCCGGGGAAGAAATCACGGACAAGGTTCTTGAGACCCTTGTTGACAACGGTCACACGCAGATTTCGATACTTGATATCGACCATGTAAATACTGGCGCATATATTCGTAATACGCTGACGGTCGATAAGAACGAAAATCGCGAAGAAGCGCTTTTCGACATCTATCGCGTGATGCGTCCGGGCGAGCCGCCCACCATGGATTCAGCTGAAGCCATGTTCCAGTCGCTGTTTTTCGATTCAGAGCGCTATGACTTGTCGGCGGTTGGCCGGGTCAAGATGAATATGCGCCTTGACTTGGAATGCGACGATACGGTTCGCGTTCTGCGCAAAGAAGATATCCTCGCGGTAATTTCCCTCTTGCTCAAGCTGCGCGACGGCAAAGGCGAGATCGACGACATTGATAACCTTGGCAACCGCCGGGTTCGTTCTGTCGGCGAGTTGATGGAAAATCAATATCGTGTCGGGCTTTTGCGCATGGAGCGCGCTATTAAAGAGCGTATGTCTTCTGTCGAAATCGACACGGTTATGCCGCAGGACCTGATCAATGCGAAGCCGGCGGCGGCCGCTGTTCGCGAGTTTTTCGGTTCATCGCAGCTGTCGCAGTTTATGGATCAGACCAACCCGCTGTCGGAAGTGACGCATAAGCGCCGCTTGTCGGCGCTTGGTCCAGGTGGTTTGACGCGTGAGCGCGCCGGTTTTGAGGTTCGTGACGTTCATCCGACGCATTATGGCCGTATCTGCCCGATTGAAACGCCGGAAGGCCCGAACATTGGCCTGATCAATTCGCTTGCGACTTTCGCGCGCGTCAATAAATATGGGTTTATTGAAAGCCCGTACCGCCGCGTTAAGGACGGTCAGGTGACCTCGGACGTCGTCTATCTTTCGGCGATGGAGGAGTCCAAATATCATGTGGCTCAGGCCAACGCTGAAATCGACGATGATGGTCGTTTTGTAGCGGAGCTTATCACTTGCCGTCATGCAGGTGAGAACATGCTGTTGCCGCCTGAGCGCGTCGATTTCATGGACGTGTCTCCAAAGCAGCTCGTTTCGGTGGCTGCGTCGCTCATTCCATTCCTTGAGAACGATGACGCTAACCGCGCTCTCATGGGCTCTAACATGATGCGTCAGGCCGTGCCTTTGGTTCGCGCCGAAGCGCCTTTTGTTGGAACCGGGATGGAGCCTATCGTGGCTCGCGACTCGGGCGCGGCTATTGGTGCCCGCCGTGGCGGCGTCGTCGATCAGGTCGACGCGACGCGTATAGTTATCCGCGCAACGGAAGATCTTGACCCCTCCAAATCGGGCGTCGACATCTACCGGCTGATGAAGTTCCAACGTTCCAACCAGAACACATGTATCAACCAGCGGCCTTTGGTGCGCGTTGGCGATGTGATTGGCAAAGGCGACATTATTGCTGATGGTCCGTCTACGGATCTTGGCGATCTGGCCTTGGGCCGTAACGTGCTTGTCGCGTTTATGCCTTGGAATGGCTATAACTTCGAGGATTCTATCCTTTTGTCCGAGCGCATCGTTCGCGATGACGTGTTTACTTCCATTCACCTCGAAGAATTTGAGGTAATGGCGCGCGACACCAAGCTTGGCCCGGAAGAAATCACCCGTGACATTCCAAACGTTTCTGAGGAAGCGTTGAAGAATCTCGATGAGGCCGGGATTGTTTACATTGGGGCGGAGTTGCATCCGGGCGATATCCTTGTTGGTAAGATCACGCCGAAGGGCGAGAGCCCGATGACGCCGGAAGAGAAGCTTTTGCGTGCGATCTTCGGTGAAAAGGCGTCTGACGTGCGTGATACGTCTTTGCGTCTTCCCCCCGGCGTTGCTGGCACTGTCGTTGAAGTTCGTGTCTTCAACCGTCATGGCATTGAAAAAGACGAACGCGCCATGGCGATCGAACGCGAGGAGATTGAGCGTCTCGCGAAAGACCGTGACGATGAACAAGCGATTTTGGACCGCAACGTTTATGGTCGTCTGGCGGAGCAATTGCTTGGCAAGGTGGCTGTGGCCGGACCAAAGGGTTATCGCAAGGATACGGAGCTGACGGGCGACGTATTGAATGAATATCCTCGTTCGCAATGGTGGCAGTTCGCTGTTGACGATGAGAAGTTCATGAGCGAAATCGAAGCTCTGCGTGGTCAATATGACGATAGCCGCAAGCGCCTTGAGCAGCGGTTTATCGACAAGGTTGAGAAGCTTCAGCGCGGTGACGAACTTCTTCCTGGCGTCATGAAGATGGTTAAGGTTTTCGTAGCTGTGAAGCGCAAGCTTCAGCCGGGCGATAAGATGGCCGGTCGTCACGGAAACAAAGGGGTGGTCTCCAAGATCAACCCGATCGAGGATATGCCGTTCCTGGAAGATGGCACGCATGTTGATATTGTGTTGAACCCGCTTGGGGTTCCGTCACGTATGAACGTTGGCCAGATTCTTGAGACCCATTTGGGTTGGGCTTGTTCCGGCATGGGCGCGCGCATCGGTGAGTTGTATGAAGAATACAAACGCTCCGGACAGATAGACGCGCTCAAAGGCAAGATCATTGAAGTCTTCGGTGAAAACGCCAAAGGCGAGCCAGTCAAGGACTATGACGACCCTTCGATTGTTCGATTGGCGGATCAGTTGAAGACTGGCGTTCCCATCGCCACGCCGGTATTTGACGGCGCGCGGGAGCCTGACGTCGTCGATATGCTTGAACTGGCTGAGCTTGACGGTTCGGGGCAGTCTACTCTATATGACGGCCGCACCGGTGAATCTTTCGATAGAAATGTGACTGTTGGTTACATTTATATGTTGAAGCTTCATCACTTGGTGGACGACAAAATTCACGCGCGTTCCATCGGTCCGTACTCGCTTGTCACCCAACAGCCGTTGGGTGGTAAGGCGCAATTCGGCGGACAGCGGTTCGGTGAGATGGAGGTCTGGGCGCTTGAAGCCTATGGCGCCGCCTATACGCTTCAGGAAATGCTGACCGTTAAGTCGGATGACGTTGCCGGCCGCACCAAGGTTTATGAGGCGATTGTTCGCGGCGACGATACGTTTGAAGCCGGGATACCAGAGAGTTTCAACGTACTTGTTAAAGAAATGCGGTCGCTTGGATTGAACGTCGAGCTGTTGCATGACGAAGAAATATCGCCTGTAGAGCTTGAAGGCTCTACGGCGGACGCCGCAGAGTAAGCGCTTCTGCATGGTCGTCCGTACAACAATATGCTGCATTGCCGGCAAGGGGAGTGGGACAGGGATCCTGCTCCCCATCCGTGCTTCAAAGGAGAGAACCCATGAATCATGAGGTCATGAACCTGTTCAATCAACAGGCTCCTGCGCAGACCTTCGACCACATTAAGATCTCGCTCGCTAGCCCCGAGAAGATCCTTTCCTGGTCGTTTGGTGAAATCAAAAAGCCGGAAACAATCAACTACCGGACATTCAAGCCGGAACGTGATGGTTTGTTTTGCGCCCGTATTTTTGGCCCGATCAAGGACTATGAGTGCTTGTGCGGCAAATATAAGCGCATGAAATACAAAGGCGTTATCTGCGAAAAATGCGGCGTGGAAGTTACGCTGTCTCGTGTTCGCCGTGATCGCATGGGCCATATCGAGCTCGCCGCGCCCGTAGCTCATATCTGGTTTTTGAAGTCGCTTCCATCGCGGATCGGCTTGTTGCTTGACATGACGCTCAAGGATCTTGAACGGGTTCTCTACTTTGAGAACTACGTGGTGATTGAGCCCGGCCTGACGTCGCTTAAGCAAAATCAGCTTCTTTCCGAAGAAGACTACATTCGCGCTCAGGACGATTTCGGCGAAGACAGCTTCACCGCCATGATTGGCGCGGAAGCTATCCGGGAAATGTTGATGTCGCTCGATCTTGAAAAAGAGCGCGACCACATCCGTCAGGAAATCATTGAAGCGACCACCGAGCTCAAGCCCAAGAAGCTTGCGAAGCGGCTAAAGATCGTTGAAGCGTTCATTGACTCCGGCAATAAGCCGGAATGGATGATCATGACGGTCGTGCCGGTGATCCCGCCAGACCTGCGCCCGCTTGTTCCTCTGGATGGCGGACGTTTCGCCACGTCGGATTTGAACGACCTGTATCGGCGCGTGATCAACCGTAATAACCGCCTTAAGCGTCTTATCGAGTTGCGTGCGCCGGATATCATTATCCGTAACGAAAAGCGCATGCTGCAAGAGTCTGTCGACGCGCTGTTTGATAACGGTCGTCGTGGCCGCGTCATTACCGGCGCCAACAAGCGCCCGCTCAAGTCGCTCAGCGACATGCTCAAGGGGAAACAAGGTCGTTTCCGTCAGAACTTGCTTGGAAAGCGCGTGGATTATTCCGGCCGTTCGGTTATCACCGTTGGTCCGGAGTTGAAACTGCATCAATGTGGTTTGCCGAAAAAGATGGCGCTTGAGCTGTTCAAGCCTTTCATCTATTCGCGTCTTGACGCGAAAGGCTTCTCCTCCACCGTGAAGCAGGCCAAGAAGCTGGTTGAAAAAGAACGCCCTGAAGTCTGGGATATTCTCGATGAAGTCATTCGCGAGCATCCGATTCTTTTGAACCGGGCGCCGACTTTGCACCGTCTTGGCATTCAGGCGTTTGAGCCGACGTTGATTGAAGGTAAGGCCATTCAGCTTCATCCGCTCGTTTGTTCGGCCTTTAACGCCGATTTCGACGGTGACCAAATGGCGGTTCACGTTCCACTGTCGCTTGAAGCGCAGCTGGAAGCCCGTACCTTGATGATGTCCACCAACAACATTCTGCATCCGGCGAACGGTGGTCCGATTATCGTCCCATCGCAGGATATTGTTCTTGGTCTCTATTATCTCTCGATCATTGCTGACAATGAGCCGGGCGAGGGGATGCTGTTCGGCAATATGGGCGAGCTGCAGCACGCTCTGGAGAACAAGGTCGTCACGCTTCATTCCAAAATCCGGGGACGTTTCCGTTCCGTGGACGCGGATGGAAATCCAACCTCGCAGATCATTGAAACGACCCCGGGTCGTATGATTATCAGCGAATTGCTGCCGAAACATCACGAAGTTACCTACGACATCTGCAACAAGCTGATGACCAAGAAAGACATCTCCAAGATGATCGACGCGGTCTATCGCGCCTGTGGCCAGAAAGAAACGGTTATCTTCTGTGACCGGATCATGGGTCTTGGGTTTAACCATGCTTGCCGCGCCGGTATTTCCTTCGGCAAGGACGACATGGTGATTCCCGACACCAAGGCAAAGCTTGTTGAAGACACGGCGACCATGGTCGTCGAGTATGAGCAGCAATATAATGACGGCTTGATCACGCAAGGCGAGAAGTACAACAAGGTTGTCGACGCTTGGGCGAAATGTACGGACCGTGTCGCCGAGGAAATGATGAAACGCATTTCCGCCTTGCAAAAAGATGAGGAAACCGGACGTCAGAAGCAGATCAACTCGGTCTATATGATGTCGCACTCCGGCGCGCGTGGTTCGCCAGCGCAGATGAAGCAGCTCGCGGGTATGCGCGGCCTGATGGCCAAGCCTTCCGGCGAGATCATCGAGAACCCAATCATCTCGAACTTTAAAGAAGGCCTTTCGGTTCTCGAGTACTTTAACTCCACCCACGGCGCCCGTAAGGGTCTAGCCGATACGGCGTTGAAGACTGCGAACTCTGGTTATCTGACGCGTCGTTTGGTTGACGTGGCTCAGGACAGCATCATTCTCGAACGTGATTGCGGCTCCGAGAACGGCATCACCGTGACGGCGATCGTTGACGCCGGTCAGGTTATCGCGTCGATCGGGACGCGGGTGCTTGGGCGTACCGCGGCTGAGGATATCGTCAACAGCAAGACCGGAGATCTTTTGGTTCCCAAAGGCCAGATGATCGATGAGAAAGATGTTGATCTGATCGAAGCCGCCAATGTTCAAATGATCAAAATCCGTTCGGTTTTGACATGTGAAACCAAAACCGGCGTTTGCGCGACTTGCTACGGCCGCGATTTGGCGCGCGGAACTGAGGTGAACACCGGCGAAGCGGTCGGCGTCATCGCCGCCCAGTCGATTGGGGAGCCTGGCACGCAGTTGACCATGCGTACGTTCCACATTGGCGGAACGGCGCAGGTGGTTGACAGCTCCTTCATTGAGTCCAACTTTGAGGGAACGGTGTCCATCCGTAACCGCAATGCAGGACGCGATTCCGAAGGCAATTTGATCGCAATGGCCAGGAATATGGCGATCGTCATTGTCGATGAAGATGGCAATGAACGCGCTGTTCATCGCTTGACCTACGGCTCCAAGATGCATGTGGACGATGGCGACAAGGTAAAGCGCGGTCAGCGTTTGGCTGAGTGGGATCCTTACACCCGTCCAGTGATCACGGAAGTTGACGGCGTCGTCGACTTTGAAGACGTGGTTGACGGCGCTTCGGTGCAGGAGACTACCGATGAGGCGACTGGCATCACCAAGCGTGTCGTGATTGACTGGCGGTCTTCTCAGCGCACGCAAGATTTGAAGCCGGCGATTATCGTGAAGAACGCCGCTGGCGAAATCGCCAAACTGCCGCGTGGCGGTGAAGCGCGTGCGCTCTTGTCGGTTGACGCGATTCTATCGGTTCAGCATGGAGCCACCGTTAAAGCTGGTGACGTTCTGGCGCGTATTCCTATGGAGAGCGCCAAAACCAAGGACATCACCGGTGGTCTGCCGCGGGTCGCCGAGCTGTTTGAAGCTCGCCGTCCCAAGGACCATGCAATCATCGCTGAAATGGATGGGACTATCCGCTTTGGCCGCGATTACAAGAACAAGCGGCGGATTATCATTGAGCCTTATGATGAGACGCAAGAGCCTGTTGAATATCTCATCCCCAAAGGTAAGCACTTCCATCTTCAGGAAGGCGACACCATTGAAAAGGGTGAATATATCATCGACGGCAACCCTGCGCCGCACGACATTCTCGCGGTTAAAGGGGTTGAGGCGCTTGCCGCCTATCTGGTCAATGAGATTCAGGAGGTCTACCGTTTGCAGGGCGTTGTGATCAACGATAAGCACATTGAGGTGATTGTTCGCCAGATGTTGCAGAAAGTTGAAATCACTGATCCGGGCGATACGGAGTTCTTCGCAGGCGAGCAGGTCGATAAACTTGATCTGGATGCGGCGAACGAGAAAGCCATTGACGACGCCAGAACGCCAGCCAAGGGTAATCCTGTTCTGCTCGGGATCACCAAAGCTTCGTTGCAGACGCGTTCATTCTTCTCGGCCGCCTCGTTCCAGGAAACGACACGGGTTCTCACGGAAGCAGCCGTCAACGGCAAGACCGATCCATTGGTCGGGCTGAAAGAAAACGTGATTGTTGGGCGTCTCATCCCTGCGGGTACTGGCGGAATGATGACGCGCATCCGACAAGTGGCTCAGCATCGTGATGATCTTATTCTTGACGCACGCAAAGCAGCGAACACTGCTTCGTCAGCAGATCCTATGCTCGAGGACTTTTCGGGAGCCGCTGAATAACCGGTTTCTGACTAAACTGTTTGAGATGTAATTGTATAATACTGAGAAAAGCCTCATTCTTTGAATGAGGCTTTTTTCGTTATGTTCTTAATACTGACAATATTCTATGCGATTTTTCTGAATAATTATATTTTAGTTTGTGATTTTTATTGTGAACGGAGAAGTAAATGCATGATCGAACTGTCATAAAAACTATGATTGTCGGACTTGCGGCCCTTTTTTCAGCGCCAATTTTCACTTTCTATTCACCCGCCCTTGCCGCCACCATATGCGAAGGTTATGGACCGCAAGCGCCGCGCGATATTTCAAATGGGGTAGGTGAAAACCGGTTAACTTTCGCAATAGCCCCTCCGTCTAGCGAGTTGAACCTTTGCAATATCCATGTTCATACAAACGCGGAGCATAAGGGGCCTGGATTTCCGGTTTTGGCGAATAGTGGGGGAGTTGGCGGATATCGCTGTTCCGGCTCCGATGAGCTGTCTAAAGCCGATTTGAAAGAGCCGGAAAAGAGTAGCGGCGCCTATGGTGAGATCAAGCCGGGCGATACGATAGAAGTTCATTGGGTGTTTTCGTCTTGCGACATTGAGCCGGGGGTAGGACTGGCTTCTTGTCTCAGTGATAAGTGTCAAAATGCGGAGCTGCGTGTTGAATCGCAGGTCTTTCTGATGGTTAACGATCCCGAGGCGCTCGATTTCGCCGACTTTGCTTATCAGGGTAATGTGGTTAATGGGTTGCGTCAGCCCAAGTCGTTGCCGGAGGGCACAGGTGAGCCGGTGGAGTTCATTGGCTCAACAACGGGTCCAACCTTCACGCAGCAAGTATGTTCGCCAATGCAGGTCACATGGAACGTTCGCCCAGAATGTGCGCGTCTAAATATTAACTCCCTGAATGCCTGGGGGAAGAACGGCAATGTTTTCAAGGAAAGTGAGCCCCATGGCGTGCGGCAACTTGTGACTGACGCCCGGCTTTTGGCGCCGATCAGATAGGCGCTAACAATGTGCGCCTTGCGCCGTGCGTTCGCTGTCAGTCATGTAAAATTGTTTGTTTTCCTCGGTGGCTTTTGAGTGGGCGGTTTTAATGGTAGACGATGCGCGAAGATGAATGGTTCGATGGAGATTTAGAATGGCGGATGATCTGAACGGAGTTGAAACTCACCCTATGATTTTCATAATTGTGGGTCGGGCGTGGGAGAACGACGGAGGTTCGCGGGAGAACTCCGTAGAAGTGAATGTTTTACTGCAAGCGCCAGATGACGATGCGGCGGTTCGTATGTCCTTGGAGGCTTTGGCGGGCGAGGGATACGCGGAGGCGGAGCTGGATCAGATTGGCGTTATAACCGAAGAGCCTGACGATCCAACTTTTGAGGGCGCTTATGCCGACGCATTGCAGGGGCGGGTGGCGGTGATCACTTTCGCTGGCGAATGACGTAATCAAAATAGACGGGTGGGCTCCGCTTCTGGAGAATGCTCGACTCAATCAGAAATGATAAGAATCATGTCGTCTCCTTTACGCTTGGTTACCTGTCAATTAACCCAAAAGTAGAAAAATCCGGGGAATTGTCTGTTTGGGGAATCAAGGTAAATAAATTAGCCGTATTAGTGAGCTGGCGAACTGTAAGGCGTTGGGTTCATTTATTGCGTAAAATGGCTTTTGAGGGATATAAATTCACGTCCATGCGCTGAAAACGGCGGAAGCCTCAAGTTTTTACCATGGCCCTCTTGACGTTTATGGGGGAGGTGAGTAATGTCCGCTCATCCCAAGGGCAGGCGGTAATCACTGACCTGATCCGAAGCGCCTCGCTTCGGACGAAGAGTGTTTAAACGCTGCTGGGTTTATAGGCGAATTAACGTCGAAAGCATGACCGCTTGTGTGGTCCTCTGGCTTCGCAGCGCCTTCCACGCGATAGTGTGGATGGCGCGATTCTGCGTGTCTGGAATGTGCTTAGACTGTAGAGACGATCTAAGGTGAAGGGCAAGAAATGCCGACGATCAACCAGTTGATCCGCAAGCCGCGGAAGGATCCGCCCCGCAGGAACAAGGTTCCTGCTATGGAGGCTTGTCCACAAAAGCGTGGTGTTTGTACGCGCGTCTACACCACTACGCCGAAGAAGCCGAACTCGGCGCTTCGTAAAGTGGCGAAGATCCGTCTGACAAATGGCTACGAAGTTATTGGTTATATCCCGGGTGAGGGGCATAATCTGCAAGAGCACTCGGTAGTTATGATCCGTGGCGGCCGCGTCAAGGATTTGCCGGGTGTTCGTTATCACGTCATTCGTGGCGTCCTTGATACGCAAGGTGTCAAAGACCGTAAGCAGCGCCGTTCGAAGTATGGCGCGAAGCGCCCGAAATGATCGGTCCCTCAACACGTTATAAGGGGTGAGGATTCAGTATGTCTCGCCGTCATAGTGCTGAAAAGCGTGAAATTATCCCGGATCCAAAATTCGGGGATGTCGTAATCACTAAGTTCATGAACTCGGTGATGCGCGATGGAAAGAAATCAGCCGCCGAGCGTATCGTTTATGGTGCTCTTGAGGTTGTGGAAGGTAAAGCCAAGCAGGATCCTGTTGAGGTTTTCCACGAGGCTCTCGGTAACGTGATGCCACAGGTTGAGGTACGTTCGCGGCGCGTTGGCGGTGCGACTTACCAGGTTCCTGTTGAAGTTCGCACCGAGCGCCGGCAAGCGCTAGCCATTCGTTGGTTGATTTCAGCTGCGCGTAATCGCAATGAAACAACTATGGTTGATCGCTTGTCAGGTGAGTTGCTCGATGCCGCGAATAACCGTGGCACGGCCGTAAAGAAGCGTGAAGATACGCACCGGATGGCAGACGCCAACCGCGCCTTCTCGCATTATCGCTGGTAAACTGTACTCGTAGAGGCTGACGTTATGTCGCGCACCCATAAAATCGAGGACTACCGGAATTTCGGCATCATGGCTCACATTGATGCGGGGAAGACCACAACAACAGAACGGATTCTGTTCTACACCGGTAAAAGTCATAAAATCGGTGAAGTTCATGATGGCGCCGCCACGATGGACTGGATGGAACAGGAGCAGGAGCGCGGTATTACGATTACGTCGGCCGCTACTACTGCGTTCTGGAACGAGAAGCGTTTGAACATCATTGACACTCCAGGTCACGTTGACTTCACGATTGAAGTTGAGCGTTCCTTGCGAGTTCTTGATGGCGCTGTAGCGCTTCTTGATGCGAATGCCGGCGTTGAGCCGCAAACTGAAACTGTCTGGCGTCAGGCTGACAAGTATCATGTTCCGCGGATGATCTTCGTCAATAAGATGGACAAGCTCGGCGCTGACTTTTTGCGTTGTGTCGACATGATCAAGAAGCGTCTTGGCGCGACCCCGCTGGTTCTCCAGCTTCCGGTTGGCGCGGAGACGGAATTTGCGGGTCTTGTTGATCTTATCAAAATGAAAGCTTTGATCTGGCGTGACGAGTCACTTGGCGCGGCTTGGGACGAAGTCGACATTCCAGAAGATATGGTTGATCAGGCTCAGGAATACCGTGAGCTTCTGATTGAAGTCGCCGTAGAGGCTGACGAAGCCGCCATGGAAGCTTATCTGGAAGGCGTTGAGCCGACCAATGAACAGCTTCACGCGCTTATCCGTAAGGGTACGATCGACAATCTTTTCGTTCCGGTTCTTTGCGGTTCCGCATTTAAGAACAAGGGCGTTCAGCCGCTCCTTGACGCGGTTGTCGCATATTTGCCAAGCCCGATTGACGTTCCTGCGATCAAGGGTATCGACCCTAAGACGGAAACTGAAATTGTTCGCAAGGCGAATGATGAAGAGCCGCTTGGCATTCTTGCGTTTAAGATTGCAAACGATCCGTTCGTTGGCTCGTTGACTTTCTGCCGCATCTATTCCGGCGTGTTGTCCAAAGGGGTCACCCTTTTGAACACCGTTAAGGAAAAGAAAGAGCGCGTCGGTCGTATGATGCAGATGCATTCTAACTCGCGTGAAGACATCGATATCGCCTATGCTGGCGACATTGTGGCTATCGCGGGTCTGAAAGACACGACAACTGGCGATACGCTCTGCGATCCTTTGAAGCCGGTTATTCTTGAGCGTATGGAATTCCCCGATCCCGTCATTGAGATCGCGGTTGAACCTAAGACCAAGAGTGACCAGGAAAAAATGGGTCTTGCTCTTAACCGTCTTGCTGCTGAAGATCCTTCTTTCCGCGTTAAAACGGATGAAGAATCAGGCCAGACGATTATTGCTGGCATGGGTGAATTGCACCTCGATATTCTTGTTGACCGCATGAAGCGTGAATTCAAGGTTGAGGCGAATATCGGCGCCCCGCAGGTTGCTTATCGTGAAACCATTACGCGTCAGGCGGATGTGGATTACACGCATAAGAAACAGTCTGGCGGTACCGGTCAGTTCGCGCGCATCAAGCTGACAATCGAGCCTTCGGAAGTTGGCGCAGGTTATGAGTTTGAGAGCACGGTCGTCGGCGGTAACGTTCCCAAGGAGTATATTCCGGGCGTTACCAAAGGGATCGAGAGCGTGATGACTTCTGGCCCGTTGGCCGGGTTCCCCATGGTCGACATCAAGGCGACTTTGACGGACGGCGCGTACCATGACGTTGACTCCAGCGTTCTCGCGTTTGAGATCGCCGGTCGTGCAGGCTTCCGTGAAGCTATCCAGAAAGCTGGACCTAAGCTTCTCGAGCCAATCATGAAGGTCGAGGTTGTTACGCCGGAAGACTATATGGGTGACGTGATCGGCGACTTGAATTCACGTCGTGGTCAAATCACCGGAACAGAAAACCGCGGTATCGTAACCGTGGTGAACGCAATGGTCCCGCTGGCCAATATGTTTGGGTACGTCAACAACCTGCGCTCGATGTCGCAGGGTCGGGCTCAGTATTCGATGGTCTTCGATCACTATGAGCAGGTGCCTCAGGCCGTTGCTCAAGAGGTTCAGGCGAAATACGCCTGAACTTGAAGAACCGCCCAATTTTTAAGACAAAGGTAACGGAGAAATCCGATGGCTAAAGAGAAATTCGAGCGCAATAAGCCGCATGTGAACATTGGCACGATTGGCCACGTTGATCACGGCAAAACCACGCTTACAGCTGCGATCACCAAGCAATTTGGTGACTTCAAGGCTTATGATGAAATCGATGGCGCTCCTGAAGAGCGTGCTCGCGGCATCAC
>JBLXBZ010000023.1:0-9058 GCA_048265185.1 Stappiaceae bacterium
TCCGATCAACGAGAACTTTGAAGTCGGCCTGTTCGTTAAAAATCTGCTAGATCATGAGTATGTTGAGCGTGTGAATACGACGGAACGCGGCGTCTTTTACGGCGAACCGCTGACCGCGACGCTCAGGCTTACGGGCAGATTTTAAGGGCAGTGAATGCCGGGAAAAACACGCTCCCTTTTGGGGACACTGGTTATCGCGGCGGCTCTCCTGGTCGGTGCCGCCGCCCCGGCGGATGCCATACGGATATACGATCTCAAGGGACGGCTGGTCATACTGGACAAACCGGTCGGGAAAGTCCTGCTTGGAAAGGGGCGTTTTCTCACGGCCCTCGCTCTGCTGACCAAGGCCCCGGTCTCCCGCGTTGCTGGCATGTTCCCGGATTTCGAGACCCTGGACCCGGACGGATTTGCACGCTTCGCCGAGGCATACCCCGCCCTGACAGACATTCCGGCCTTTGGCGCTCCCGGCGCCGGGAGCCTCACTCTGGAAAGCGCCTTGGCTCTTAAACCCGACGCCGCGATCCTCGGCCTTGGCGGGCATGGCCTGAACGCTTCGTCGGAGCAGGCGATTGAAGCGCTCACAGCCGCCGGCGTGCCAGTCATCTTCATCGATTTCCGCAACAACCCGATCGTCAACACCCAGCACAGCATGCGCGTTCTGGGTCAGGTCTTCGGCTTGCAGGCGGAAGCGGAAGATTTTGTAAAATTCTACAGCAGGGAAGTCTCCAGGGTGACCGACCGGATGGTCCTCTATTCCGGCCCGCGGCCGACCGTCTTCCTGGATATCAAGGCCGGCTTGACCCGCGAATGCTGTTTCACCGTCGCCAGCGGCATGCTCTCCACCCTGATCGACGTGGCCGGCGGACGTAACATCGCGAAATCGGCTCTGCCAGATATAGCGGGCCCGCTGAAGCCTGAATTCATCATCGCCAACAATCCCGATGTCTATATCGGCACCGCCGTTGGCTCCCGCAGCCGGGGCTGGACGCCAGGCGGGCCGATTGTGCTCGGAGCCGGGATTGACACGGTTCTGGCCCGCCGCTCCCTGATCAGCGCGACGCTGCGCCCGGACATCGCGTCGCTGGGCGCCATCGACACCGGCAGGACCTACGGCATCTGGCACCATTTCACCAATTCGCCGATGAACGTCTACGCCCTGCAAAAATTCGCGACCTGGCTGCATCCGGAACTGTTTGCGGACCTCGACCCGGAGAAAACCAAAGCCGCGCTGATGAGCCGCCTGCTGCCGGTGCGGATGGATGGCGTCTACGCCATCGGCTCCCTGCCCTTCACAGCAAACAACTCAGAACAAAATCAATAACCTGGAGAGAATGATGCATTCCGCCCACGCCACCATCACCTCGGAGAAAGCCGGCCGTTATCTGGTCCAGCTCTGCAAACATTTCGCCCACAAGATCCCGGCCACCTGGGACGAAACGGAGGGCGAAGAAACCAAAGGCCATGCCGATTTCGGGATCGGCACCTGCGAGATGACGGCGAAGGACGGCGCGCTTCTGCTTGCCTGCAATGCCCCTGACGCGGAAGGCCTCGGCAAGGTCAAATATGTGGTGGAAGACCACGTGGTCCGGTTTGCCTGGAAGGAAGAGCTGAAGGTCGACTGGCAGGACGGCCCCGCCGCCACCACCTGAACGGTCCAAACCGGCCTCAGGTCAGCTCTTTCACGCCGCCCGGCGTCTCGATTTCCGCCCGGTAGCGGAAGGTTGGTCCCTGGAGGATTGCGGGCGGCGAGCCAATGGAGAGATCGCGATACAGCGCCTCGATTCTGCCGGGGTTCGGGTGCTCAAGGGTGAACGACCGCAGCCGCGCCCCCAGATCCGGAATCTCCGCCATCGATGTGGGATCGCCCCGATGATCGATCAGCGAGGGCACCACGCCGTCGCGCGGCAGCGATCCATCCCCGGGAATGGAGAAGGCAAAAACCGGATCGGCGAACGGCAACGGAACCACGTCGCCGAAGACCGCGCCATGCGCCGCGACAACGGCATCAATCCCCTCCACCGCGGCAACCCACCCGCGCAACCGCCGCCCGTCCCTCCAGTCCGCCCGGACCTTCTCCTGATCATCCAGCCCGAACCACCGCGCCCGCTCCGGCGCAACCCCGCGCGGATCGAGCGCCACGATCTCGAGATAGACATTCCCGCCAAGCTGAAGCCGGTGATTGTGCGTGCCCATATAGCTGTGGCGCGTCCCGAACGGCACATCGAGACCAAGACACGCCCGGACATGCGCCGCCCCTTCGGCCAGTGTCGGGGCGATGAGTGTGATGTGGTCGAGCTTCAGCATCGACGAAGAACTCCAGTGCGGTCAGGAGAAGCCATAAAACCCTATCTGCCAGGAAAATCAAAGGCACCTTGGACGGGAAACACCCAATTACAAAATTGCTTAAATGATACCGGGATACATAATAAAGATTTGCTAATTCTGATTGCTGACCCAGCCTCCACTTCAGCCAGGAAACAACGCATAACAGGAGCTGGTCGCCATGATCTTTTCATCAGACCGGGACGACTTCATTTCCTTTAAAAACAGACAAAAACCAACGAACCGTCTTTTCAGAACGTGACAGCTTCCAGCGTTTTACAGGCTCGCGCGCGTACCGGCGCGGCACATCGACAGACGCATTGATAAAATCATTAAAACACCTTAAAGTTGCATACATGGAGTCTCGCCAGCCACTCACGATGTAAGTTAGCCACGCCTCCAAGTGGTCTGAATGGAAGAAAATCGAGGGACCACTTATGAAGACATTTATCTCCGCCGTTTCGATGGTTGCGTTTGCTTTTACCGCTCAGGCCGAGGTCTGGTGCGACGCAACACCGCCCAGCCCCTACAATACCGCCACGGGGCTGATGCCAACCGAAGGGACGATCGGGGGCACTTCCGGAACCACGTGCGAAGAGCTCGAGTTATTGCTCGAAAAGCCAAGCGCCACTCAACCATCCACCGGCAAATCAGCGCCTGAAGTGTACGAAAATCTGGTCAGCCAGTTCTTCATCAATATGTGTCATCGCCGTCTGGCCCCCATCGAGAATGGCAAACCGACCGGCACCGGCTGGTATCGCGACAAGTATGTGCGCCAACTGGGTCCGGATATGGCAACCGGCGTAACATTCGGCACATCGGGCTCAGGCATCTGGCAAACATCACAGAGCGGATTTCATTCACCTGCCGTAATTTGGTACAACCAGATCGCCTTTGACTGGATTTCCGAATACCGGACCGGGGATGATGGCGGATATACGCCCCCCGCTGCCCCGATGCCAGACGGCGCCATCATCGTAAAAGAAATGTATTCCGCGCCTGCCACCGTGTGCCAGGACCGCGATCCGATGACGCTTTACCCGACCAGCGGCATTGCTTTCATGGTGCGCGAGGCAGAGGCAACGCAGGACGGATGGTATTGGGGTTATTACGGTCTGGCGCTTGGCAAGACCAAGGCCGATGCGCAAAACAATTTCGCGACGCAGAACACGGAATACGCCCCGAACCCCGACACGACGAACACCTCCGCCAATGATTGGCCGCCGCTTTACTGGGGAGCGCCATCAATGGGCTTTGGGCAATATTGCCTGAACTGCCACGCGTCCGCCGTCGACAACTCGACCTTCTCATCCATGAACAATCTCCAGGTCGGCACGGGCGAGCCACATAGTTATTTGACCAATTCCTGGTTCGACAAGCAGGTACTCAGTGACCCGGTCGCCGTAACGCCTTCACTTGCAACCGATCCGTCCGATGGCGCCGATATCACGAACGGGCACAAACTGCGCGCCCTGCAATCCGCGATCGATGCATCGCAACCTGTCGCGGCGCCCCCGGTCAAAGGCCTGATCGAGACCTATTTGTACGACAAAACCCCGGTTCCGACGAACGCGGACAATGTCAGCATGATCAGCGCGACCTATGACACGGCGACGGCCGCAGCCGGGGAGCTTACGGACTCCAGCGAATATCTGACGTCGGATCAATGTGCAGGTTGTCATGACGCGGGCGGCACAGGGATGCAGTTCGACATGACCCAACCGCTGAGCGTGGCCGAGCATACACGGTTAAAAGAGAACGCCGGAGGAGACGCATCAGTACCCTATCTCTACAATTTCTCGCCTTATGCCACCTGGCGCACCTCACCGATGGGATTGGCCGGGCGCGATCCGATTTTTTACGCGCAACTGGCTTCCGAAACGAAAACCTTCCACCCCGGCACCTATGACAATGGCGCCAAAAGCGTACCCAGTTTCGTTGAAAATACCTGTTTGGGCTGCCACGGAATTTCAGGCCAGCGCCAGTTCCAGATCGACACCTACGATGCGTCGACAAATACCTGCAAGGAGTTCACACGCGACGACGTAAACGTCATCCCAACGACATTCGATGATCTGGATGCGCGGCACGCGGCGCTCGCCAGGGACGGCATCAACTGCACAGCCTGTCACCGGATGGATTTCTCCGGCGCAACGGTTGCCAGCAATACCCCGGGCACGAATGGCGTTGAGGTAACGCCCGCTCCGCGCGATGCATGCGTGGAGCAGCGTCAGGAAATATTCAGCCAGAACGGCGCGGGCAAACCGGCAAACACCAACTTTGCCGCCACCTTCACCGGCAGCTTCAAGGTTGGTCCGGCCACGGACATCAACGGTCCGTTTGGCGGCCCAACCGATCCTGCCGGACCGATCAAGACCGTGCCGATGCAGAACGCTCTCGGCATCACCCCGAAATATCACGAGGGGTTCAAGGATTCCGCCGTTTGTGGCTCTTGCCACACGGTGCATTTGCCGGTGCTGGGCAAGACTGACCCAACCAGCCCGAACATGAATATTCTTGGCTATGTCTACGAACAGACGACCTATCCGGAATGGGCCTTCAGCGCCTATCGCTCCGGCAAGTTGCTGGGTGTGGACCTGCTGGGGAAACCGGACGAAGGCAGTAAGTCAGAGGAATGCCAAGGCTGCCATCTGCCAAGCAAAACACCGAGCGGCCAGGATTTTGTGAGTAAAATTGCCGGGATCCAGGAGCGCACGAATTTCCCGGTCACCGATTACGCGGAATCAGCAGCCTCGATCGACCTGCCCTATCGCACGGGTTTTGCCAAGCATTCCCTGGTCGGCCTCAACCTCTTCCTTGTCGAGATGGCCAATCAGTTCCCGAGCGTGCTTGGTATACCCGCGTCAAGCCCAATGCTCGTAAGCCATGGTCTGGACCCGGCCGGTCTGACCAAGCTTGCGATGCTCGACAATGCGAGAAACGCAACGGCGACGGTCAGCGTCACGAAAAGCACGGCCGCGCCGAACAATCCGAAGACAGGCAAGCCCTATGGTAATGCCTATGACGTGACGGTAGCGAACCAGACCGGACACAAATTTCCTTCCGGTGTCGGGTTCCGTCGCGCCTTTATCGAGTTCACCGCATATGACGCCAGCGACACCGTGCTGTGGCAGTCGGGGGCCGTGAATCCGGCCGGGCAAATCGTGAATACGAGCGATGCATCGCAAGATCCGATCACGGGCGAAATCTGGTGGACCAAGCAATGTGCCCGCCCCGCCAACTGGACCGACCGGCCGCATCAGCCGCATTATCAGCTGATCACGGCGCAGGATCAGGCCCAGATCTACCAGGAGCTGGCCAGTACGCCGCCCGCGAATGCAACCCCGTCACAATGCGGCCATGCCGCGACGCCTGAAGGCGTGCTGACAACCAGCTTCCTGTCGATCTGTGCCGAGGTTAAGGACAACCGGCTGTACCCGTCCGGCTTTCTACCACTGGCACACCGGAAGGAAATCGCGAAGGCCCTGGGCGCGCAAGAGGACCTAGCGGAAGATACAACGGCGCTGGGAGTGGGTAGTGACCCCGACTACAACACCGAAGGCCCGAACAAGGTAAAAGGTGAAGACAGCCTGACCTATGCCTTTGACCTGCCCGGCGCGACTGTCGCCAAAGTCACGGCTCGTCTGCTGTATCAAGCGACACCGCCCTATTATTTGCAGGATCGCTTCTGCACCGGAGAGGGCAGCAAGGACACGGACCGGCTGTTGTATCTGGCGGAAAATCTGGTGAGTGACAAGACGCCGGAAATCAAGGACTGGGTCCTTCAGGTCGGCGCCACCGCACTACATCAGGAAGCGCAGTAAGCCATGGCGATCCTGTGCTGTAACAGTTGGCGAAAGGCCTATTTTGAAAAGTTCGGTTTTCCCGACACCGCCGCCGTGCCAACTGACGACGCAGATGCCTACCGGCTAAACCCGGACCATCATTGGCTGTTCAACAAACTGCATCTGGCAGAACTCCAGGGATTGCGGGCCGGCCCATTCGGGGTTCTGCCAACGCTGGAGCCGCTTTTCGCCAAGCCGATCTACAATCTCTCCGGCATGTCCGTGGGCGCGCGCAAGTTTGAGACAATCGATGAGTTTGAAAGCACGCTGCGCCCCGGCATGATGTGGTGCGAATTCCTGGAAGGGCCGCACTACAGTGTCGACTGCATCGCCGTTCAGGGAGAGATGCCCTGGATCTGCATCACCAGGGGATATCCGCTGGCCAAGGGCACCTGGGATTACTGGCACGTCAATATGCCCGCCGCGCCCGAGGTCGAAGCCCATCTGCGGGACTTCATCGCCCGGCATCTGGGTGATTATACCGGAGCGCTCAATTTCGAAGTTATCGGCACCAAGATCATCGAGGCGCATCCCCGGATCGCCGTGCAATGGGTAGACCTTTATGGCGATGGCTTCGTGCGGGCACTACACCATCTGCACGAGACGGGCCACTGGGAATACGAGCCCGAGGACCCGAGCGGCTATAGCGTCGTGGCATTTGCCCCACCCGCCTATTACCCGCCGCCAGCGCCAGAGCTGTGGGAGCAATGGAACGCGACCGAGGGCGTCACCTATATGCAGCTCCCCTCCTACGCGCCGGACGGCACTTTCAAGACCCTCGGCATGCCGGAAGGTGGAATGCGCCTCATCGTGATCAACACCCGCACCCTCGAGCCCGCCATGGCGCTGCGGGAAGATCTGGTCGCGCACTATCTTGGCTCAGAAGAAACCCCACTGAGCCTTACGGCTTGAGAAAGGGCTGGCGGGGGAGAGCAATTTCGCCCCAGCCGCCAGTTCCGGTCCGCGTTTTACTTCTTGTCGAGACCGTGCATTACGCCCTCACGATAGACCTCCAGGCCAAGCTGAAGCCGGTGATCCTGATGTCTCGGGCTTCATCATATGCCTCTGCCCCTCTCGAGAAGATCTCCTAGATCGGCTTTGCGATCGCGAGAATGGCAATGATCAGCATGGCAAGCACAAGACCAGCGCCGGCGCCGGTCATCCCTTCCGCCAGCGTTCCGTCCCGCGCGGATCGCCGTAACCGTCCCGACTGCAGGCCATGAAAGGCCGACACGGCAACGACGATGGCGAGCTTGACCGTCAGCCAGGTTGACGGAAACCATTCCGCCCATACCGCCAGGGTAATCCCGAATATCCAGGCCAGCAGCAAAGCCGGTGTCACGACCTGACGGTCGAACCGGGCCAGAGCCGTGAGTGTTCCCGCCTGCTGATCCTGCGGTGAGCGCGACACGGCAGCCAGCATGCGGTCCAGTGCCAACATACCGCCGACAAGGAACACCACCGCGGTGACATGCGCGGCCACGAGGAACGGATAAAACGCCATCATCTCTACCTGCTCTGTGCGCCGCTGAATGCCCCTGCCCTGCGACGTAGCCAGGAAATGTTGAAATATCCAGCAAACGGCAGGAAAGCGACGAGGAACAACCGGGCCGTGTCGCGCTTGCTCCATCCGCCGCCCGACGCGGTTTGCAGCGCGGTCCAGATATAGGCCAGAAAGGCAAGACCATGCACGGGGCCGAGGATCCGGGTCCCGAGCGGCCAGTCGTACAGATGCTTCGCAGGCACCGCGACACATACCAGAACAACCAGTGTCGTCGCCTCGATGATCGATAGAAGCTCCAGCCGTTTCAGCTGGTCCTGCTCAAGCGTGTCGGTCGAGCGCGGGGGCATTGGCTGGTCAGTCATCGGCGTCCCTCCGGAAGCCGGAGGCTGGAACAGGTTGCCGGAGATCTTTCCGCGCTTTCGATAAAAGCCAGGGCAACGGGAGTAAACGACAAGGGCATGGATCACGTTTCCGGTTGTGTTTCGCCCGGCGCGGGCGCGCCCCGGTATCGCCGGACCAGGGCATCGACGGCATGGGCCGCGCGCGCATCCGCACTTTCGTCACGGATGAAGCGGCTCGAAGCATGATGGCTGAGGTAAATCCCGCAGAGCTCCCAGATGAATTGCTCCACATCGGTATCGGCCGACAGATGTCCCGCCGCCACCGCCTCGCGCACGAGCTGGCCCAGCACTGCGCGCCATTCCGCTTCGAGCTGCAGGGCGTGATCGCGCACGTCGCTTTCGATATCGTCCAGCTCGAACAATGCCGCCGCCACGGGACAACCGCCGCTGAGCCCGGCCCGGCGCGACCAGCCGAACCACAACCCGGCAAGGGCCAGCAGACGCGGCAAACCGGCCGGTGCCTGCATCGCGGGCTGAAGCACCACGCGCTCGGCCGCCCGCACGGTTTCGTCGAGCAGATCGATCTGCAGCTGCTCCTTCGAGCGAAAATGCGCAAAAAGCCCGCTTTTCGACAAACCCGACACCTCGGCAAGCCGCCCGATCGTCACGCCGGAAAGACCAAGCGCACTGACCTGATCGATCCCGTCTCTCAGAAGTTTCTGTTTGGTTTCATGTCTCTTCATAAAAAATTAATACGAACGGTCGTTCTTTTTTTCAAGAAAATTCGACAGGACCAACTTTGCAGGCAGACGCCTGTGCAAGCGGCACGTTGAACAGCACACCGGGGACAGACTCCCCGGAGATACGTCTCGGCAGCCCCGCGTCGGGCGATTAATGCGAGGCGGCTGAGTTTCAGCGGGTCAGCGGACGGAGCGCATCCTGACTTGGCGCGCTGTCGGCGACGGACGCGATGGCGTCATAGGCATCCGACCAGGCGGCAAGTGCCGGATAACTCTCCCGCCAGTCCGTCACCAGTTCGTAGAACT
>JBLXBZ010000024.1:0-8545 GCA_048265185.1 Stappiaceae bacterium
GATTTCCAAAGAGTGAACGAGTACACCAACGCCTCACTCTATGACGACCCCTTCGTCTAGAGGCCTAGGACACTGGCCTTTCACGCCGGCAACACGGGTTCGAATCCCGTAGGGGTCACCATCGAGTGATTAACTCTTTGAAAATCCAATATTCTACACGATTTCAAGTGCTTACCGGTTAGAAATCTGGGTAGAAAACGGATAGTTCGATGGGTAGAAAATATATTGTTAGGCGGGGGAATACCCTGCACTTTCAAAAGGCGGTCCCTACAGACCTTCATGAACGGGTGGGGAAAAAAGTCTGGAAGCACGCGTTAAAGACTCAGGACACGCGGGTAGCTGAGCGCCGGGCAAACACCCTTGAACGACATTATCTTGAAAAAATAGAGCAGCTAAGAGCGCTGACACCTGATCGAATGGACCAGTTGACAGAGTTGCTTTCAACGGCCGGGCTAGACGTATCTAACGGTCAATGGAATGTCGAAACGTTAGATCAAGCTCTTTCGGTTATTGCGCAGAAGCGGCGGGAAATCGCGGACGGTATGGCCCCGCGATACGAAAGCCTGTCCGATCAGATCGGCAGCGAAGCAACCGACCATATACTAGATGACAAAACAAACCCGTTATTCCGGGGTGATTGGGCTCGCCTCGCCGCTGCGGATAGCCTTGCCGCCGCTGTAGCAGGTTTCCGGGGGGAGATTACCGGAGACGGCGTTAGGGGCGATCCTGCCCCGGCCCCGCGCCTTCTGGGAGGGGTGTGGGCTTCGGTTGATCACTGGAAGCGCACAAACAAGCCTTCACCGGCTACGCAATCCGAATGTGATTTGGCAGCACGGCGCCTTGTCGAGCTGATCGGGGATAAGCCGATTAGAGAATATACCGTAAACGAAGTTCAGGAATTCAGGGACGCCCTATTAGCTACCCCTGTGAGGGCTCCGAAAGCTCAGGCGGATTTGCCTTTCCCGGAACTGATTGATTACGGCAAGCGGAACAACCTAGATAAAATTTCACCGGTAACGGCGCGGAAACAGCTAGGGCTATTGCGTTCCGTTTTTTCAACTTGCTTGAACGAGGGGGAGCCCAGCGCCTTTTTCCAGATAGGGATAAAAAATAATAAATCGGTCAGAAAAAAACGAAGCCGGTTCCCGTTCACGCCAGACGATTTTGCAGCCATTTTTTCGACTCCGCTGATGACCGGGGAAGAGGATAACGCGCCGCTGTTTTGGGGGGTGTTGCTGCTGGCGTTCACGGGTGCCCGGCTTGGCGAGCTTTGTTTGTTAGAACCGGCCGATCTAAAGCAACATTCCAAAGGCGTCTGGTATCTAAATTTGATTGATGACCCTGAAGGCGGGACGAAAACCCTAAAGAACGAAGACAGCCGAAGAAATGTCCCGGTGCATCCGCATCTGGTCAGGATGGGTTTTATAGGCTGGGCTCTAGGGCAGACGGGAACCATACTAGGTTTTCCTCGCGATGCGAAAGGGCGCCCATCAGGAACGGCCAGCAAGCGTATCGCCTACTGGATGCGCAAGCGGGTGGGTATTCTGGACAAGCGGAAAGCCCCGTCCCATAGCTTCAGACACTCATTTAAGGACATTGCCCGCGATAATGGCGTCGAAGAGGCTATTATTGACGCTATACAAGGTCATGCATCAGAGTCAGAAGGGCGGAAATATGGCTTAGGCTACGGTATTCCAACCCTTCATGCAGCAATGGCTAACATCCGGCTCCCTGTCGATGTTAGCCATTTATTCAAGGTGGGGTCAGGCTGTTAAATCTTCCCGGTGCCTACATATGTCAAAAGCTCTTGATAACCGCCGATAACCTCCGCCCCCCGGGTGATGTACGGGACGGTTTTTACGCCTTTATCAATAAGCTCTTTGCGTGTTTCCGGAGTCAGTGTGACGACATCAACCGGGACATCCAAAGATTTAAGAAGATCAATTGAGAGGGTACACCAACGGCAATTAGGCTTTGTGATGATTTTGATCATTTTTGTTCCTTCAATGAGTTACGGGCGCTAGGGGCGCCCGTTTTCCGTTTTGGCTAGATTTTTGTTAAATTTCGCACTCTTTCTGACCGGTGATCGGGCTGATTTCGCAGGCGGTAGCCCCGCCTTCAGCTTCATCGGTTTTGACAAGAATGCCAGCCCGCTTCCCGGCCGCGCGGAATGTGGTGATGCCTTTGCAGCCCATCTTCCAAGCCCTCACATAGACTTCTTTGAAGTCGTTGAAAGACACGTCAGCGCCTACGTTGCACGTCTTCGAACAGGCAGAATCAACAAAGAACTGGGTAGCGGCCAACACCTTCAGATGATCATCAATTGAACATTCGTCAGCCGTTCGCGGGGTTACTCCCAGCATGCGGACTCCGTAGTCAAAAACCCGTTCAACCTTCGGCCCGTCTGCCGTCTGGATTGTCCGGTCATAAAAACCTGAAAAGGTGGGTTCAATCCCGCTAGAGACGTTTTCAGCGGTCAGGCTGATTGTGCCGGTAGGCGCGATGGAAATAAGGTGACTGTTGCGGATACCGTAGACGCTGATTGCGTCTTGAAGATCGTCCGGTAGGGTCTTGATAAATTCGCTATCAAGGTAGTGATCATCGTATAGGGGGAAAGCCCCTTTTTCCTTCGCCAGTTCAACCGAGGCCCAATAACAGCCATCTCTAAGGGCGCGCATGACCGTCTCAACAAATTCGATGAAGGCAGGCGACCCGTAAGGCATGCCCATAGCTTCCCCGGTGTTGGCAATCCCGGTGATTCCAAGGCCCATTCGTCGCTTATCCAGCATCTCTTTCTTTTGCTCAGGGAGAGGGCAGTCCCCCCGGTCAATAATGTTGTCCTGAGCCCTAACAATCGCGGGGATATCGCGTTTGAAAGCCTCCATATCAAAAACATATGACCCGGAACGCTTGACAAGATATTTTGTTGTGTTCAGTGATCCGAGCAGGCAAGCACCATAAGGCGGCAACGGCTGTTCGCCACAAGGGTTTGTGGCCGCGATGGTTTCGCAGTACCAAAGGTTATTCATCCGGTTAATCTGATCAATGAACAGAACACCCGGTTCCGCATAATCCCATGTTGACCGCATGATTTCGTCCCAGAGTGCCCGGGCCTGAACCGTTTTGTAGACCCGACCGTTAAAAACAAGGTCGAACTCTTCATCGTGGATTACCGCGTGCATGAATTTATCAGTGGCGCCAACCGACATATTGAAGCCGGTCAAAGCTGAACTGTTTCGCTTGGCCTTGATAAATTCCTCAATGTCTGGGTGGTCAACTCGAAGAACGGCCATCATGGCGCCCCGACGATGCCCATACGATGCCAGAACTTGACAAACGGCGTTGTAAATCGCCATGAAGCTGACCGGGCCGGACGCAAGGCTATCAATTTTGACGATCAGGTCATTACGCGGCCGAATGGGCGAGAAGTCGAAACCGATGCCGCCGCCCAGTCGCATGGTTCTTGCCGCATCTTTTGCAGAGTCCATAATCCCGTCCATGCTGTCCGGAATAGTTCCGCTAACAAAGCAGTTAAGCGGGGTGACGGCGCGGGGAGCCCCAACCGAAGCCTGAACACGCCCGGCCGGAAGGAAACGTTGATCCAACAGGATTCCACGGTATTCGCGGAAATGTTCGTCATCGTCGCAAAGAGCCCCGGCGATCCGGCTGCACTTTTCCCGGAAGGTTTCCCCTTTCAGGCGGTATTTCATAACGTCAATTTCTTCAGAAATAGGGTAGGGCAAGACATCCATGAAAATAGACAACCTTTCGTTTTTGGTTATAATTTAGTTAAATACCCGATGAACCGAAACCGGTTTCACCGCGTTCGGTCACACGCGAAAAATCATCAATCTGATGAAGGGTCCCGCGCGATACCGGCGCCAAGATTGCTTGCGCAACCCGTTCACCGGGATTGATGCTTTCATAACCTCCAGTATCAGCAATAAACCCGTGTGGCTCCCATCGGAGCAAGCACGATATTTCACCCTGAAATCCGGAGTCAATTGTCCCAATATGAGGGACGAAAATGCCGCGCTTGAAAGCGAGCCCAGAGCGCCCCCGGATAGAAATCTCGTAACCTTCGGGAATATCCAGTGCAATGCCTGTCGGCACTGTTACCGTGTCCCAAGGCTCCATTATGAAACCGGAATTCCCCGAATAAACCAGATCAAAACCAGCATCACCGGCTTTTGCGTACCCAAATGCTTTTCGGTCCCCCGAAAAATGACTAAGGAACTTCACGCCGAGTGAAACGCTTGCATTGCCCATATAAAATCTTCCTCCCGTTCTAGACAAAATCGAAATATCGTCTATATGATCGGCAGGCATTAGGCAAGAAAAAAAATCACTTAAACGCTCGAACACCCGATTATGGTGTACGACTCAATGATTTGCTCTTCCGTGAATTCCTGTTGCTGACCGTCATTTAGCGAAGAGAGAATATAACCCTTTTCCCCAACACTTTCAAAACGCTTGATGGACACTGAGCCATCGCCAAACTCGAATAGGCCATATTGACCAACACGCGGTTCGGCCCGGCTAAGAAAAAGAACGTCACCAACCTCGTATTTTGGCGACATGGAAACCCCGCGCATAGTCACCGCTAGGTCAGCTTCTTCAATAGGGAAGGAAACCCTGCCCGAAATCTTTTTAACGAACGAGCCAAGCTCCCCGTTAGCCCGCTCCAGCGTGTAGTGGGGGACCGTTTTTTCGGTTTGCGCAGTGTTGTTTGGGATTATTTTTTTCTTGGCAACGGCCGAAATCAAAAATTCGTTTATGGCTTTTGCCTCTTCGACTCTTAGGCGGCGTGTCCCGTTTAGCATCTTGCTAAACTGTGATGGGGTCATTCCGGCCGCGTCGGAAATGGCGCGCTTCTCAATGCCATTACGCGCAATTTCTGTCTTAATCCATTCTGGCGTTATGTGAAGATCATAGTTAGCCGAGTCAATTAGAGTGCCAACCGGCACCTGCAAAACGCGCGCAAACTCTTGAGCCCATTTCATTGTCATACGGCGGCTGCCGTTCTCAAGGCGGTTAACCGCCATCAGGGAACAGCCTATTTGGTCTGCTACTTGCTGTTGGGTCAGCCCTCTAACACGCCGTAACTCCTTAATCTGTTGGGCCATTTTCTCGCTGGTCATGTTTTTTTCAAACTCCTTTCGTTTTAAACTAGACAAAATCGAAATTAGATGCGATTTATGTGGTAGGCAGATCGCCAAAATAGAAAGGAGGCGCCTAAGTGTCAATAGTAAAAAACAGTCTTCCACTCTTATTCGAAGAACTACCCGAACAATCACCCGCTAATCAAAATGGGGGGACAGCACGCGCCCGGGCCGTCACTAAATGGGCTGAACGCTCCCCTAGTCTTTTTGCGGAACATTTTTTTGCCGAAGACTCAAAGAACGCTGAAATAAACGGGGAGCGCCAGTTTTCCGCTAGGATAGCCGCTTCCGTTTCAGAGTATGGTGAAGCTTCTGAAGCTTCCGCTACAAACTGCCGCAGCCTTTTTATTGGGGTTCTTGTCCGGCAGTTCAAAGACGCTATTGGTTTGGACCTTCTGATCACCAACGATGAAGAAGGGGAGAGCGCAACAGATATACAAGAACGCGGTATCAATTATTTTCTTAAAATTTCAAACGATTTTAAATCTGTTTGCGACCTTGCTGGATTCGACGCTGAAAAAACCCGCGCAAAAGTCATCGAACACCTTGTTAACATGGGGCGAATTGAGCTTACAAATCATGGAAATTACCATATTTGGCGCGACGAACTACTAAAAACTACCGTGTCTGACGATGAACTTACCGAAGGGGACGAAAATGCGAATTGTTTCAATTGATCCGGGTACTAGCGGGGCTCTGGCCTTTTTCGGCGCGAAGGGTAGGCTTGATCATACTGTTCGAATGCCGGTTGTAGAGGAGATTTTCAAAAAGAAGAATCCAAAAACCGGTAAAATCACTAACCGAAAAAGGTTGCGCCTAGATGAAGTTGCGATTGTCCGTATGGTCCGCGCTTTCGACGCTGACCGCTTCATCGTGGAAAAAGTCGGGGTTAGGCCAAAACAAGGTGTAACCTCCAGCGGGCGATTCATGGAAGGTTTTGGGATTCTCCAAGGGGTAGCGGCGGGGCTTGATCTTGTCTGTTATCGGGTTCTTCCCGCGACGTGGAAACGCCATTTTGGGCTTTTGGGCGCGACCAAGACCGGGAGTCGGGACCTTGCAAAAAGCATGTGGCCTGAATTCTCTGATGATTTCAGATTAAAAAAAGATGACGGCCGAGCCGAAGCGGCTTTGATCGGGCGCTTCTTTTTCGAAAAATAGCCGAAACAGAAAATAATGATTGACAATAGGGGCGTGTTGCCCTTAATCATAGCCAATAAGGAAATTAAAGGAGGGCCAGCAGGTGACGCTTGAAAATCTGTCCGCTGAGGACATCGCAGAGAACTACACACTTGAGGAAATCGAAGCGCTTTTCGAATCTGTCGCTAAAGATGAAACCTCTCTGAAGGCGCGGAAGGCCAAGATTCAGGCCGCTCTTGACGAAAAAGCCGGGCCGAAAATCTCCGAACTTCGGAAGAAATTCCCGGAAGGAAAAATCGACTTCAAAGATGGTGCTGTTGAAGTTGGACAGACCACAAAACCGAGTGTCAGCCTTGATCTTGAAAAGCTGACAGCGGCAATAAACGTCAGACCGGACCTTATCGAAACTCTCGATATCAAGTTTTCGGCAAAAATGAGCGAAGCAAAGTTCTCCAAGGCTTCCGACGAAATCAAAGAGCTGGTCAAAACCGCGCGGAAACGCGTGGTTTCCCCGGAAAAGATCACGATTAAGAAAGTAGGGTAACATGACAACACAAACCGCAGTGGCCCCCGGTTTTGGTGCCGCGTCCGATCAGGCGGCGCCGCCACCGAACAATAACCCGCCGCCGGTCCCTGAACAGAACGTTCAGCAACAGCCCCCGGCCGAACACGTCCCTGTAGCCGGTGCCGGTGCCGGTACTTTTCAAGCTCCTGACGTGACGGCGGTTCCGACTCCTATGTTTCTGACAAGCTTCAAGGATCGGGCGGCGGAAAAACGGCATTCTAACATCCTGTTGGAAGCCGAAGTTGGTTTCGGTAAAACATATCAGGTGAATTTCTTCCCGCCCGAAACCCTCTTTGTGAACATGGAAGCCGGTGAAGACTCCATTAAAAAGGGGTGGGGTGGCATGTCTCTGGATGTCCGGAGTTTGGCCCAGCACATGCGCGTTCACCCTTGGCAGCTTTGCCAAGCTATCGCGTTGCTTATTGCGGGACCGGAACCGGCTGTTAAGCCCGATAATCCTTATTCTGAATCGGCTTATATGTACTGGGCCAGCACGCTTGCTCCTTACGGGATCACACCGGCTTTTCTGGCCGGTATGGAATACATTTATTGGGATTCTCTTTCGGTCGCATCCCGGCATGCTTATGAATTCTATCAGGGCCAGCCGGAATTCATCGCTGACTCCGGGAACATCAACACCATGGGCGTTTATGGTGAGGTCGGAATCCAGCTTTCCAAATGGTATTCGGTGATCCAGCACTCTAAGAAAACCACAATTGTTACATGCATTCTTGAGCGTGACACCAACAATTTAGGTCAAATTGAGTGGTCACTTCAGATTGTAGGGAAGCAAGGGAAAGTGTCCCTTCCGGGGATTTTTGACCACGTTATTGCCCTTGTTAACATCCCGGATGCCCAAGGTGTTGACCATCAAGGGCTTCTCTGCAAATCGCCTAACCGGCTAGCCATTCCGGGGCTTAAGTCCCGTAGCGCTGACAGCCCTCTTGGCGAGTTGGAAATGTACGGAGCGCCTAACATTTACGAACTGGTTCAGCGCCTCGCGTAAGCGCTGAACTTTCCCAAAAAAACAGGATAAGGAGTCCTAAATGTCATACGATTTTAACGATGCTGGCGAACAAAATACTGGCGGGGGCACAATCCCCAAAGGGACCGTGGCAAAAGTGCAGGTGATCTTGCGTCAAGCTGACGCTTCCCGGCAACAGACGGCGGACCCGCAGGACCAAATGGTAGTGATCGGGAAAACCGGTAGCCGTTACCTTGATTGCGAATACAAAATCATCGGAACGGTTGATCAACAGGCCGGTATCCTGACCGAGAAGTGGGCAAACGCTCGCGTCTGGGACATGATCGGCATTATGTCCAGCCCGGCAAAACAACAGGAAGCCGTTGCCAAGGGCAAAGACCCGAATGCATGGCGTGAACAGGGCCGGGCGGCTATCCGGGCTATGATTGAAGGTTCGCGCGGGGTTGACCCGAAAGCAACGGACCCGGCTTCTATGCAGAAGCGTTCGCTTGCTACCGGATTTGCAGAGCTTCAGGGTATCACCGTTGCTGTTGTCATCGGGGTTTCGAGGGATAAAGACCTTCAGGGAAACGTTCGCGAGAAAAACGTGATCGAACGTTTCTTGACGGTAGCTGATAAGCTTTACCCGGTTGTTATGTCCGGTGCGGCTGGCTCGGCGGCGGGTGGGCAGAGCTACGCGCCCCCGCAGGCGTACCA
>JBLXBZ010000025.1:0-6543 GCA_048265185.1 Stappiaceae bacterium
GGCTGCTGGGACAACGCCTGATAACAAAGCACCCGTTGCGCCCAAGCGTGGTCAGACAGGACCTCCAGAGCCTGAAGGCAATAATCCCTGGCCTCAGGCTCGCCACGCAAACGCGCTAGAAAACCGCGCAACGCTTGCCACTGAGCAAGCAGCTGCGCCTGACGTCTAGCATCGGGTTGAGGAAAGAACTTGGCCAGATCGGCGAGGCAGTCATCCACTTCGTCTAACCGAGCCGAAATGATTAAAGCCCAGCCATGCAACACGATCAGCCGGGTCGTGCTGTTGAACAAATCTTGCGGAAGTTCACTACGCCACTTCATGAAATGCGAAACGTTGTCGCCGATGAGCAGCTGCTCCTGCCCGTAGCGCTGTAAGAAGTTGGCTGCGACTTCTGGCTGTCCTGCCCACAGGGCGTGCTCCACCGCCTCACGCATTTCACCGCGATTGGCAAACCACTGACAGGCACGCAGGTGCGTCTGGGTGGGTGATGCTACACCTGGCATGCGTTGCAACATCAACGCTAGCGGCCGCCACAGGCGATACCATTCACCACAGTTATCGGTTTGACGAATGAACAGCTGGGACGTCTTGAGTACATCGAGAAGGTCATTTCCTATGCCGTCGAGGACATGCTCACACAGCTGCGATGAAAAGCGCGGCATGCGCGCCAACGCGAACAGCGCGCGGCAGATATCCTCACTCTGCCCCTCAAGCACTTCGCGCTGCACATAATCCCGCAACAATGAAGTACCGGCGGTCAACCGCTCACGAACCGCCTGCTCATCTGCATTCAATAACAGCAAACTGACACCCGCCAACCACCCTTCGCTGCCCGCCAATAGTTGCTTGAACGTGTCATCGGCGAGCTCCAGACGGTGTGCTTTGAGCAACAACCGCAGCTCGCTAGCCGTCAGCGCCAGCGCCTCGGCTTCCAGCTCGAACAAGTCACCTTGCAGCAATAGCCTGGGTAGCTTCCAAGCGGGTTGCCGACGGCTGCTAACCCACCAGCTGACGGATTCGGGCCCCCTTTCGATAAGCAAGTCGAGGCAGGCGTCGAACGGCGCGGTTACCTCTCTCGGATAATCATCCAACATGATCCAAAGCGGCCGCGGAAAATCATTCAGCAGGTTGATGAGATCTTGCTGAACGTCCCCACTCTCTGAAGTTGTACCGCTTAATACCCGGCGCAGCTGTGAACACAGAGCTTCAGCAGAGAAAGCCCTGCCGCCGAGATCAAGCCATACGAGATGTGTATCGGCAGGCACCATCCGCGCGCACTCATTCATGAGTACGCTCTTGCCAAACCCGGCGGGTGCGCAGATCAAACGCAGTCGACAACGGGCCTCGAGCAGTGCATCGACGAGTCGTGGCCTTGGTATATGCAGCGGTGGAAGACGTGGAATAGTCGCAACTTGAACCTGCGCGGCGGCTTCTGTGCTGAGGGCACCAGGGTTGAAGCGTACGGACATAGCGAGGTTTCTCTTATTCGTATCAATCCATTGAGGAACGCGTTGAGCGCTGCTGTCAACACCCACTCCTGGGCAGTCGACGTCTTTCAATCGATGGGCATGCGCCGTAATAACCTGCACGATTGTGGCTCTCTTGTCGACTCGCCTTGCAAGCAAAACCACCCGGACTGGTTGGATACCGATCTCTAATGGCTGAAAAATATCACTCCTGCTGTGCCGAAAATAAAAAAGGCGGCCAACTGGCCGCCTTATTCACCGTACAGATGCTACTTGATCAGCGCACCCCTGCATTACGCAATGCAGCAGGCGTAAAGTCGCGGGCGGACGCTTTGTAGCCGAATTCGTGCGCTGGTTCTTCATTACTCAAGCCGATGGCGATATAGCGCCCCGAGATAATGTCGTAAAGCGCCTCGAAGGCATAGGCCGGCACCTTGTGCTGATAGTACTGCAACATGTGCGCCTCACCGACGCGCCACAATTGGCCGCGGCCGTCGTACAACTCGGACTGCACAATAGTCCAGGTATCTTCATCTACGAAGAAACGACGCTTGGCGTAGATGTTGCGCTCACCCTCCTTGAGGTTGGCTTCGATCTCCCAGACACGATGCAACTCGTAACGCGCGAGATCCTGATTGACGTGACCGGCTTTCAGAATGTCGCTGTACTGCACGTCGCTAGAATTGATCTCGTAGCTGTTGTAAGGGATATACAACTCCTTCTTACCGACCAGCTTCCAATCGTAGCGATCAGGCGCACCGCTAAACATGTCGAAGTTGTCAGTAGTCCGCATGCCGTCTGCTGCGGTACCTGGACCGTCATAGGCAACCTGCGGGGCACGACGCACACGACGCTGGCCGGCGTTATAAATCCAGGCCTGCCGCGGCTCTTTCACCTGATCCAACGAATCGTGTACGAGCAGAACGTTACCAGCAAGACGCGACGGTGCTGTTACCCGCTGCTTAAAGAAAAGCAACGCGTTCTTGGCGCGCTCTGCATCCAGATCCGTCATGTCGCTGGGGAAAGCCACTTCGTCTTCGAAGTGCACCAAGGTGTAACTACCATTGGTTTGTGGAGTTGCCTGGACAATGTTGCGGCGAACGTTGCCGCCGCGGTACCGCGTAATGTGGTTCCAGACGACCTCCAGGCCGTTCTTCGGGATAGGGAATGCGTAGTAGCGGGTATCGGAAAAATTGGCAATAGCGTTACCACCGTCAACCAACTCGGTATTTAAAGCGCTTTTTTTGGCTGCTTCGTAGATGCGGTCTGGCACTGCTGCAGTGCGGTGGGTTGGAAAGACCCGCATCTTGTACGTTTCTGGATAACGCTTGAACATCGCCTGCTGGCCCGCCGTCAGCTTGTCCTTATATTGATCGACATTCTGCGCGGTGATAACGAACTCAGGCTGTTCGCTTTTGAAGGGATTGGTCAGATGCCCGTCATCCAGCGGTGCGGCATCGGTGGACAAACCGCCTGTCCAGGCTGGAATCGTTCCTTCGGCGTTACCCGCCTTCTCGGCACCGAGCGGAGTCAAAGTATTGCCGAGCTTTGCGGCTTCCTCTGGAGAGACTGCAGCCATCACGCTGCTTGCCAGCAGCGAGAAGGCCAAGACACTGAATAATTTTTTTGTTGTTTTCATACGCTTCCAGTTCCTCTTGATCTTGTTTTGGCCGGAGGCCTTGTATGTAGACTGGCGCGTAGCGGAGCTCTCATAAGAGCTCCGTACGGCGATACTGAAATAGCCTCCTTAGAAGTTCACGCCCATGCTCAGGGCAAGAAAGTCGCGATCAACCAGCGTGTTGTAGTCGCCACCGAAGAAATCGGTATAGGACAGGCTGGCCGTATAGCGGTTCTGATAGACAGCGTCGACGCCAACGCTCACAGCTTTCGAGCCTTCGTTGAACAGACCGTTCGGTCCGTAACCGTCCACATCGTGGGAGAAGGACACGTTTGGCGTGAGGTTTACGCCAGCGAATACGTTGCTGTAATCCGCAAGTGCACGCAGGCGGTAGCCCCAGGAATTGGCAGTTACGAAGCCTTCATCACCGTACGCAGCAAGTTGAGTAGCGTCGTCCGGCGTTCCGTAGATCGAATCCCGGCCATAACGCAGCTCGCTTGTACTCTCCAACGCACCTACGTGAGCGTAGCCAATCTCGCCCACTACGGTCACCCGCCCGGCGCCCAGCACTTGGTCAAAGAAATGGGTGAACGTTGTCTGAACTTGGGTGATCTCTTTACGGTTGTAACCCCGATTGTCCGCGCCGAACCGGCTAGCTACGGGCGATGTACCTGGCGCAATCGGATTGAGCACGGCACGGGTTACGTCGGTGGTATTGATCTGAACCGGAGCGTTAGGGCGGTAGCTCACTTCACCGGACCAAGCTGTTCCAGTAGGCAGTGTGGTCGAGAAGCTCAGACCATACAGACGGATGTCTTCAGGATACTCGAGATAATACTGCCCCTGGCCAAGCATCACGCTCTGAGCCAGCCCCGCCCCAGAACCAGGCGCAATCCTGTTGGCCGCGCCAATGATACGCGGCAGGGCAGCAGCAGTCGCTAGACCTGCCGATTGAGTACCCACGATCGGCGTGCGGCTGTGATAGTTCATGAAGTACGCACCATACTCAGTGGCATCGCCGAGCCAGCGTAGCGCCAACCCGAACTGGCCGGAGTCACGCGCATCGCGATCGCCCCCCCGCGGCATCACTACGCCTTCAGACGTCACATCGAACCCTTGACCGAGCGCTGCGGCGACAGGTTGCAATTGTCTGATAGCTGGGTTACCGACGTGGTAGTTACTGTCACAACCGTCCTGTACAACATCCGAGCCGAAGAACGTACCGCAGTTATCGACAATCGTTTGATCCCACTCAAGCTGGTAGAACGCCTCCATGCTTAACCGATCACTAACACTCTGCGACACATAAAGCATGTTCACCGGGATCAAGCCTTCCTTGATCTCGGCGCCAGGACGGCGGAACGCCGCTGCATCTAGCGGGTTGATCGAGTTGATCGAGTTGCCAATGAACGTACTTTCGCCCCAGCTAACAACCTGCTTACCAACCCGGACTGTGCCTGGCAGATCACCCAGATAATAGTTGTGGTACAGGAAGGCATCCAAGATCTGAGCGCCAGAGGACTGAGCAGCCTCTTTACGATTTTCGTCACTGATGTCCTTAAACAGACGATCTTCGTCTTTCAACTCAAAGTCATACCAGTACTTGCCGCGAATAAATGCGCCGCTATCGCCATAGCGCAATTCAAGATCGTGAATACCTTTGAAAATCTTGGAGAAGGTCTCGCCCTTCTTGAAGTTCAAACGGCCGTCATCACCAGTCTGCGTGTATCCAGTACCGCCATTATTGATACCTACCAAATCCATATCCCGGTCCGTCGTCGACCAGCTGGCGCCGATCGACATCGCCGAGTCCAACTGCCCCTCCACTTCCCCAATATTGAATGTGACAGCGTAAGCGGGTGATGCAATGCCCAACGCGACCGCGAGGGCCAGGGTCTTGGGCTGGAAGATTCCTTGCCTTGTTGTTTTTGTCATGAGGCGCTCCTGGTTGGTTCGAAGTACGTTCACCCTACCCACACGAAGGTAGAGGGTTAAGCGCACTAAGGTTTGATTTGCTTTGTCATTCTTAAGTATGAATGGCCTCCCCAGTACTGGCCTGCAACCGGATAGCTGCCAGCGCAGCGGATGACCTTCGACGAAGCTACCCGAGAGCTTAGCCGCCAGTCAAAGAGACGCAACCCTCTAAATAGAGCAGTTGCGATGCTGTTCGCGAGGATTTAGGCGGAGCTGAGCGCAACTGGTCGTCGTTTACTCGAACAGCCGAGCTCCACGCGGGCACAGGCACTATCCGCCGCGACGAACAAACACTCAGCGATGCGCAAGAGCGTTACCAAAGCGCAACGCGTGGGGCGAAACGAAACAGCCGGAAGGGAATGGAACGCCAACGCTTACGGAGACCAGAACCGCTGCCGAGGCGCGAAGACAGAGCGACACAGCCTGTCGGAAGGAAGCCTTTAGGCCGATGCGAGAAAGACCACCGCGAATTTTTTTCGCTTAGGTCCCAAGCCGCGATCCGGACGCTTACAGATGTGCGACTTTAGTGCCAGCGGGTAACTCGTTACATGCCTTTAACAGCAAAAATGCCAGGCGCGTTCCGCCAGTAACCTTTGTAGTCCATGCCATAGCCGAACACGTAGCGATCGACGCAGCTGAGCCCAACATAATCAGCCTTAAGATCTGGACGCGCCTTGCGCTGATGATCCTTATCGACCAGCACCGCAGTGTGCACAGCGGCAGCGCCGGCATGCCGGCAAAAATCAATGATTGCGCCGAGCGTGTGCCCTTCGTCGAGGATGTCATCGATAATCAGCACATCACGATCCATGAACGAGATTTCTGGCTTGGCTTTCCAGAACAGCTCGCCTCCGCTCGTTTCGTTGCGATAACGCGTCGCATGCAGGTAGGAGAGTTCCAGCGGGAAATTGAGCTTGGTAACCAGCTTCCCCGAGAAGATCAGCCCCCCGTTCATCACGCAGAACACCACAGGGTTTCGGTCGGCCAGTTCAGCATTGATTTTCACGGCGACTGCGTCGATTGCCGCTTCGACCTCGGCGTCGGAATAAAGGCAGTCGGCTTCAGCCATGATCTGGCGGACGTGTGCAAGATCGACGGACATGGCGATGCTCCAAGACAGTTGAAAGATGAAGCAGCTCGATCAGCCGCCCTCAAATTAAGGGGCGCGACGATACCGATGCAGCCAGGCACAGGGCAAGCCCTCTCGGATACATCAATAGCCGCTAACACCCTGATGCATTAATCTACGCCGGTTTATTCGACCGCCGGAGCCAGCCATGACCACTCGAGAAATTCGCCACCCGCTTATTCGCCACAAACTTGGGTTGATGCGCCGTGCCGATATCAGTACCAAGAACTTTCGCGAACTGGCGCAGGAAGTGGGCTCGATTCTGACGTACGAAGCGACCCGGGACCTGCCCCTGGAAAACTACAGCATCGATGGTTGGTGCGGCCCAGTCCAGGTAGAAAAGATTTCCGGCAAGA
>JBLXBZ010000025.1:6553-7183 GCA_048265185.1 Stappiaceae bacterium
TCGGCATGCTAGACGGTGTACTCAGCTTGATCCCAGGCGCCAAGGTCAGCGCGGTCGGCATTGCTCGCAATGAGGAAACCTTGCAGGCGCACACCTACCTCGAGCGTCTGGTTGATGATCTTGATCAGCGCCTGGCGATGATCATCGATCCGATGCTGGCCACCGGCGGATCGATGGTTGCAGCCATCGACATGCTGAAAAAAGCCGGCTGCAAGGAAATACGCGCGCTGGTCCTGGTCGCCGCGCCGGAAGGCATAGCGGCGGTCGAAAAGGCACATCCGGACGTCACCATCTATACCGCCTCCATTGATGACCGCCTGGACGAGAACGGCTACATCATGCCCGGCCTGGGCGACGCAGGAGATAAGATCTTCGGCACCAAGCAGAAGGACATCTGAGCATGTCGCAACCCATGGAAGAACCGCTCGCGCGCCAGGTATTGGCCGGCGCTCAGATGCTGTTCGTCGCCTTTGGCGCGCTGGTGCTGATGCCGCTGATTACCGGGATGGATCCCAACGTCGCGCTATTTACCGCGGGGATTGGCACCCTGTTGTTTCAACTGGTCACCAAACGCCAGGTGCCTGTATTCCTGGCATCGAGTTTTGCCTTCATCGCCCCCATCATTGCGGC
>JBLXBZ010000026.1:0-6516 GCA_048265185.1 Stappiaceae bacterium
AGCAATGCTGTCCTCGCCCTTCAGACCGTCCAGCACGATCCTGATCTTCTCTTCAGCCGAATACTGTTTGCGCGTGGCCCGACGGATGTCTTTGACAACCTTCTCGCCGTGGCCTCGCTTTGTTCCCGGTTTCTGTCTCATCTCCACTCCTTGGTGGTTACGATGCGCCAGAAACCCTCTCTTATCAAATCCCCCTAAACTGTCCCAGTGGCGCTGACGTCAGACAAAGCGCGGCACCGCGCCAGGGCTGGGAGGGATATGCCTGCCAACCTGAACATACCGATTTCGAAGTTCTCTAGGGACAAACGGCACCTTTTCACGAGTTTCGGGGTCCTCAACTGTGAGCAGGTCTTTTGGCAGCAGTTCACAAAAATTATTATGCAACGCTATGATGGCCTCAGGAGCCGTTGTGGGCATTGTCATGCCCCCCTCATCAATCCATTTTTGAACGGTGATGTGCGCCTTGGCTTCAAGCTGAAGATCCCGTTTCTTCGGATCGGCGCTGTAGTCACCGCGTAGGGCGCGCTCGATATCTATGGGATGCGTGTTGCGCCCTTCAATCAAGTTTGAATAGTAGCAGTTCATTGAGCGCACGAGGTCCGCTAGGGCAACGGCCACTGATTCTGGCAAGCTACTGCGAAACGCAGCCGATTTTTCCGCCAGCTCCAGGGAAAGATCGTTCAGCCCCCCACGATCTGGCGAGCCCTCCGACACCATCAGGGGCTCGAAAAGTCCTATGCTTTCACCATCATCTTGTGACATATTCCTAACCTGTATTCTGGCCGCTTTTCCAGCCAACATGAATAATAAATATTTCTACACAAAATCATATAGTTAGTGAGATTAAAAGCTGGAAGTAGGCCGCCACTTTGGCCGGTTATTTGGCCGGATAGGAAGATGGCGGCTAACCATGCAGGCCAGCCCCCAGAGATCAGAGACCCAGTGGGCGAGACGCAAGCTCGTTTTCAACGTTGCGCATGACCATCGGGCTAGAGCATAGACTTCACCGCGATAGTCCACGGCAACAACGCCGCGCCGATCCCCGCACGCTAGGGTGTAGCCCTTCTCAGCGAGAGCGTTCTACAAGGATTCGGCGGCGTCGGCGGCTTGCTAGACATCCCGGAAAACCGCTTTGATCAACCTCGGGTCAGCATTGGCGCGCTTAGCTTGCTGCCACTCGGCCAAGGTGAAGTTCAACGGATTGCTTGTCGCGCGATTTAGAATGCCCTTCGGATCGCCCAGCCATGTTCGAGATACGCCCCTTCATCCGCGTCCTGAAACCGGCCCCAGACGGTGGCGTAATTCCGAATGATGTAGAGCTGATTTTCCGCTAATTTGGCTTGTCTTGCAACACATTTCGCCGCACAAGCTCTTTGCGGGGGATCGGCCATGACCATAATGAAGCCCGACAATACGATAACGCACTATCTGCGCTGAACCACGAGCCGAGTTTTCGGAATCTGGCAGGCAACGTATTTGTCACGAAGGCCAACCAGTCTGGTTTTCCCTAATCGCCCGGCGCCGCCTTTGAAGGAATATCAGACGATGAGAAATCAGCCGTCTTCACCAAATCAGAAAGCAAGGATTTAGCGGCCGCTTGCGAACGCCTCAAACGCTCCCGGTTCTCGGGGCTGTCGGTTGCGCGGGAAAAATCAACTTCCTGCGCAGCCTTTCGGTACGTCACAGAACGCCTCCGCCGCTTCATCTTGCTCTGCAACTCAGCCACACGCCCGACGTCAGCCAGCTTGTCTTTCGCCTTCGATTGCAACTTGCCTTTTAATGCGTTCCCCGCACTCAGATCAGCCGCTTTCGCCTCGCAATCTTCTATCAAGCCGTCAGTCGGAAATTGGTAGTTATCGGCCGCCGAATTATATTCCGGGTAAGGCGGCTCTCCCGCCTGACTTTCAAAAAGCGGGCGCAAATATCGATCCTCATAATATTTGATCCGCTTCGCCCGGATCGGCATATCCGCGTCCACAACGATGATGACGTCATCTTTGGGCAATCTGCGCGCTTCGTCATCGGGGAGCAAAGGCTTTTCTTCAGTCCGCTCGCTCACATTGACGCCGTTGAAAGGACCACGCCCAATGGTGCGGGACTTACTGACCACGCGGCGCGTTGTCACACCAACCGCTTGCGACAAGTCAGAAACCGTTTTTTCTTCAGAAGGCGTCAAATAGAGCTTAATGCCCGCGCCACCTTGTAGGGATAGACGAACGTTTTGACCGTAGATCTCATCCAAAGCGGGGATGGTTTGCGTCACGATAGCCAGATTGCCGCCGTAGCTGCGCAGCGTCTTGATGCTCTCCGCCACAATCGGCATTTTTCCAAGCCGGTCGAACTCGTCAAGCATAATGAGGATCGGATAAGGCTCGTCTGCGCCAGGTTCTCCCGCCCCTTGGATAGAGGCGATCAGATCGGAGAAAAAAAGGCGAATTAAAGGGGCGATCGATGGTATGTCGTCTGGTGGAACGACCAAATAGACCGTTTGCGGCGTCTTACGAAAACTGACGAATTCAAAATCACTTTCATCGGTCAAAGCGCAAATTCGCGGATTGGACCAAGCGCCAAGTCCCGTGCTGTTTAAAACGGAAACATAGGCGGAAAGCGTTCGCTCCGTGGTGTTCGCCAGTTTATTGAACATGATTTTCGTCGCCGGATCTTTTGCCTCGCGGGCATAAAACGCGTATTGCACCTTCGGCTCACCACCTTGAACCGCATAGCGATAAACCTCGCCAAGAGTAACCTTGCTTTTCTCATAGGCGTACATGCCGCAAGCGATGAAAATATCGATTGCGCCCGGAAGAAACTCCTCTGCCCCCTGCCCTTTAGGCTGTAAAAAAAGCGTGGCGATCTTTTGAAGCTCCAACATACGCTGCGCCGGGTTTTCCATGCGGGCGACACGCGCAAGCGGATTATAGCTATGGGACGATTGGGACCAATCCGTCGGCGCGAAGCGATAAACGATGTCGCCTTGCGATTTGCGATGCCTCGCAGTCTTCTCGAAGTTCTCCCCTTTAACATCGAGAACCACCGCGCTGCCCTTGTAGGTCAGGAGATTAGGGATAACGAAGCCGACGCCTTTCCCGCGCCCGGTCGGCGCGACCAGAAGACAGTGCGGGTGCTCGGCTGACACGATGAAGGGTTTCTTGGAGCCAGGCTTTCCCGGCTTTCCCAAGACAAAACCAAGGCCGGGATTTGAGAAGAATTTTCTGCGCTTCATATCACGTTTGGTTTGCCAGCGGGTGCGGCCCAAACGGGTTAGATCTTCCGAGACAACCTTGCCGCCAAGGACCAAGCCAGCGAAAACAAAGACCACCATTATGACATTGATAATGACATAAGCGCGCGGATCCGCAGCTTTGATCCCGGCGTAATTTTGAAGGATAAAAAGAAAATCCGCGTCGCCAAGCCCAAACCTGTATTGAGCATAACCGCTGGCGAAAACATATCCGATCAAAAATGAAAACAAGGCGATCAAAAAAACGCCGGCGAGTTGACGAATTTTTCCCTCAAAATTTCCCATACGGGAGCTCCCTAACGCCGAACATAAAATTTAAGCCCACACAATCTTCGCCCGGGCCCACGCCTCGCCCACCCCACCTCCATAAGAAAATAATTTCCGGACGTTTCCCTATTCAAAATCAATCCCAATCATGACCACGCTGTTCAGCGCCGCGTTCTTCTCGCCGCCCCTCATGCTCATGATGAGCCGCCGCCGCGTTATGGCGCGCAATGACTTGGCTATGATCCCGGCCAAACTGCTCGTCGGCTTTAAGATAGGCCGCCGCAAAATCATGCGACTGGGCCGCGCCTAGACCCGCAACCTTGACCGCCTCCCCCCGCTGCATGGCGGAGACGGCTTCAGCGCCAAGTGATTTCTCAACGGCTTCTGTAAGCCGTTTGCTCTCGTCATTGGTGAGTGTGACTTTGGTCGCCAGCGCCTTCGCTTCTTCCAGAGCGAGAACCTGTTCGCGCCTCATGTCAAGCTGATCGACATCGGCTCCGAACTCACGGCGAAGGCCAAGAGTTTCTTCAACACGATCATAGTACACGGCGGTTTGCTCCTGCGCTTTCGTCAGTCCCGCCTCCGTGGAAAGGTCATAGCCATGCTCGCGAGCCACGGCGCGAATATCCCGCTCCACCCATTGCGCTTCAAGAGCTGAATTCTGCGCCGTCACCTCAATGCGTGCGGCAAGTTCATTGGCCTCGATACCCGACCCCTCCAATGCGCGCGTAAGGTTTTCAGGCGAACGATCTTTCAAAGCCAACGCCAGATCGTTCGCGGTTTCAGGTGAATAAATACTGTCCCCGGCCGGCTCATTCAGCGAATAGGAATGATCCCCCAGCGGCTGCAACTCCTGCACATCTTTCAAAATGGCGTTTAAACGCTGATCCATTTCAGGGCGCGCCTTCGCCGGAGCTTCCCGAATCTGTTGATCAATCTGAAGCAGCGTATCGCGCATGGCGCTCAATCGCGCCGCAAAATCATGTTGCTCATTCTCGATTATTTGACTTTCGAACGCCATTGCATTCGCTCCTTTTGTCTCAAGGGTTTCACCATTTGCAAGAGATTGCGCGGCGCGATTGAGCGCATCTGCTAGCGCCAGATAACCAAATCGGTCAGCAAGTTGACCTATTGCCCGATAGTCATTGGCGAAAGCTGCAATCCGCCGTCCAGCGTAGTCGACGCTTTCCTGTTTGAAGCGCTGTTCAGATCCATAATCGCCTGACGAACCCTCCGGATTAAGGGCGGACGATCCAGCGGAGCGCGCGACCTCGGCGAATGCGTCGAAAAGCCGTTGTCCCCAAGGATTCTTGCCGCCAGCGTCAGTCTCAAACCGGCTGACGCCGGCGCCATCCAACCCGGCTCTGTCGGGAGTAGCTATTTCCCAGATGTTACGATTAGCGGAGATAAAATTGCCTTGGCGGTCCTGAACCTCCACCGATTGCTCGCCTTTATGGACAATCCGGACACGTTCATCTGGTTGTGGCCTCGCCTGCTCAACGGCTTCCGCCAACCCCTTGCCCCATATGGTTCTCTCGCCATTTTTCGTTTCGATTCTCAGGTAATAAGACTGGGCTTCATCGAGATTATGTTGGTAATGGTCCACTCCACTGCCCAGATACCTTCCCTCCATGCCGATAGGCTTTTCGCGCTGATCAGGCTCAAGACCGCGCGAAAACCGGCTGGTGTTAACCATTTCAAGACCAACCTCCCGCCCCCATTCAACCATAGCGTCTTTGAAACAGTCATAGGTGAACTCTCCATTCTTCGCGAAATAGAACAGCTCACCCTCGGCGTTGCGACGATCAACGATAATGTGAGCATGCGGATGCTCTCGGTCGGTATGAACCCCAACGGCATAGTCCCAACGCCCAACCCCCTGCCCTAGCAATTCCTCAGTAACGCCCCTCGTCACCGCTATAACCTTTTCAATATCGGCTCCCTTCGGAAACGACATGATAAGGTGCATGGTGTTGCCCTTCTCAACCCTGCCGCGCCAGCCCTCGCTCCATTCCGTGGCAAGCTGGGAAACCTGCCGGGTTGAAAGCTCACGCCCACCATCATGCCGAAAACTCGAATCGATGATGTGGTCAGCCTTGCCGAGCACATAGTTCATTTGCGCCTTTAATTCAGATCGCGTGAAGGTTCCGCCCGTACGGACAATCTTGAACACCGCCTGCGGCGGCCCGCTCGGCCGAACATTCGCAGAGATGCGTCTGGCGGAGGCAATGCCATCGCCAGCCTTTTTGTGAAGCCGTCGGAGCCAACGTTCGTCATCGAACGTTGCAATCCCCCCTCCCACATGAGCAGGACGAACCGCCACGTTCATTTATCTACGCTCTGCAGAAGGTGCTCGATCATGACTTTACGGCGGCGGGCTTTGGTCACGATAATACGCCCCACCGTAGAAGAAACTTCGGCCAACTCGTCGCGCATGGCGACAATCGAGACCAGATCTTCCTCCGAAATCTCGCCCCTACCAATCACTAAAGCGCGCCGATTAGCATGATAAACGAGCTGATTGAGATTGGTTCCAACGCGTTTCACTTCGCGCATGAGCTCTTTGGCGGCCTCAACCAGAGCTTCATCAGGATCGAAAAAGCCGCTTGCCCGCCGCAAAGCGATTTTGGCGCATGAGGCTCGGGTGACGCCAAGGCGCCCGGCCAAAACGTCAAGCGCATGCAATTCATCGACGGCAAGACGCACCGAAAAGACCTTCGTTTCAGCCCGCGAACGCTCATCACCACGTTGTTTAGCGGCGAATTGCTGAATCGCACGACGAGAAACGCCATAGATCCGAGCCAATTCGGCCGTCGAAATATTCTTCGCCAGATCGGCGGCGAGACGGCGCTTGTCCTCTTGGGACAAGCGCCGTTGCGAGGCAAGCTGAGATGGCGAAGTATACATATAACATTTCCTGCCACTTTCATTTTACTCAAATCAGTGCATTATCTAATTTATCAAAATAGAAAATTTTATAGATCATCATTCAAATAAAATACGAAGAT
>JBLXBZ010000027.1:0-6088 GCA_048265185.1 Stappiaceae bacterium
AGGGCGATCTCCAACGCGTCTCCCCCCCATCCGTCTCCTCAAAGAGCGCAACCAAGGTCATCTTCACACCGAACACTGCATCCGACGTTATGTATTCGTCATCGCCAACAAAGGTATGCGTAACCAGCTTTTGGAAGCCTGGTGCCGTCACAAGAAAGTGCATATGCGCAGGGCGGTAGGGGTGGCGCCCCATATGCCCTAGCATTTTGCCCACCGGCCCATCGTCGGGGATCGGGTAGCTCACTGGCTTGATGCCCACAAAGTTGTATTTGCCGTCTTTACCTGTGATAAATATGCCGCGATTGTTCCACTTGGGCTGGATGTCTGGCTGTTGGACATCATAATAGCCATCCGCATTGTCTGACCAAACGTCAACGCGTGCGCCCTCAATCGGATTGCCATGCAAATCGATTACCTTGCCCTCAAACAGGCACAGCTCACCCTTACCATCAAGACTGATGTTTGCGCCCATTTTCCTTACTGGAGCGCCTTCAACGTGGAAGGGGCCAAAGACGGTATTCTCAGTCGCTCCCGTAGGTCGGCGATTGTTAATGGCATCAACCAACATCGAAACACCGAGTACGTCACTTAAGAGAATGTACTCTTGGCGTTCTTCCGAACAAATTTGTCCGGTCTTGGTGAGAAAATCGATCGCAAAATCCCACTCTTCCTGCGTCAGGTGTATTTCCTTGATAAGGTCATGAACGTGTTTGACCACCGCAGTCATCACCACTTTTAGTCGGGGACTAACCTCCTCGCCCATGCGCGCATTCACAATGGAGTCTGAGTTCTCCTCAACGAAAAACTGCGTCATTTATCTTCTCCTTACAAACTGGGTTCTGACCCAAGATATGCCCGCTGCAACAGGACCCTTATCGCGTCGCGCTCAATAGGACGTGGGTTCCAATAGGGATTTTTTGAAGCCAAATCAGCAATCTGATCAAGATCAGCTTCCTTAACACCCAAACTTTTGAGAGCGGTAGGTGCGTTGAGCTGTTTAGCGAAGCGATAAAGCCCCGCCGCGGCACTATCCGCGTCAAAAATCTGCGCGACCGGGGAAAGCTGATCCCTGACCGCAACCTCATTATAAGCCACGGCATGAGGAAGAATGATGGCGTGGGTCTCAGCATGGGGCAGGTTTAGCGCACCACCAAGGGCATGACAGAGCTTGTGATGTAGGGACATGCCGACTGTGCCTAATACCGTGCCGCACAGCCAAGCGCCAAATAAGGTATCGCTACGCGCTTCTAGATTTGTAGGGTCTTGAACCACCTTTGGCAGGCCAGATACAAATGCCCGAACCCCATCGAGCGCCAAAGCTGTGTTCAGCCGATTGCCGTCACAGGCATAGATGCCTTCAATCGAATGCGCGATGGCATTCAGTCCGCTGGTCACGGTAAGGGCACTCGGCAGCGTTGCAACCAATTCCGGATCGTAGACGATAACTTCGGGTTGCACCGACGGCGAATTCAGAGTGGTCTTAACACCATCTTCTGTCTGCCCAAGGATCGGGGTCGCCTCGGACCCTGCGTAGGTCGTAGGAACCGCAATCTGGGGCATGTCCGTCCGATAGGCAATCGCCTTGCCCAAACCGATGGTCGAGCCTCCACCGATTGAGATAACGCAATCAGCGCCACATTTCTCGGCAGCTCTCATGGCTTTTTCGGTGATTCCAACGGGCGTGTGCATCGTTGCTTCACTGAACAACCCGGCAGCGCGTTCGCCTAGCGAGGAGATAATCTCCTCGCCTTGTCTCACCTGTTCAGGCGTGGTCAACACCAGCGCCCGGCTCGCGGACAATAGCTCTACTTCCTCCGCCAGCGCAGCGCGAGATCCTGGTTCAAACCGGACTCTGACAACATGTCCGTCCGCTCGGAACCCCGCATAGAAATGCGCCATTACGACTGAGCCTTTTTGAAGCCTGCTATTTTGCGGTAGTTTGCGGCAACCTCTTCCACTTCTTCAGGTGAAATCAAGTCCTCAATTTTGTCATCTGGACTTTTAATCCGCGCATCCGCGATATCAAGCACCCTCTCCGGCCCGGATTTGCGGTTTGACTGCACTACAGCCGCCGTAGCCGGGCGCCGAATATCCTCATAGACCTTCAATCCCTGAATAGTTGGATTGTCCGCAAGGCATTCCGCCAAGACCAGAGCATCTATGATCGCCTGTGAAGCGCCGTTTGCGCCGATCGGGTACATTGGGTGTGCGGCATCTCCCATTATCGCAACGCGCCCCTGGGTCCAGCTATCCAAAGGATCGCGATCGATCATGGGAAACTCGGTGACGACCTCAGTTTCGCGCATGATCTGTACCACGTCCATGTCCGGCATCTGGAAAATGTCGAACGCTGAAATAAAATCGCGAGAACCTTGGCGGGACCAGTCCGCATCCTGAATATGACGAGGTTGGTCAACGCGCACTTCTGCCACCCAGTTCGTCAAAGCTTTGCCTTTGCGGCGGAGCTGTTCGCTAATAGGATAGGTTACGAACTTGAGATCGTGGTTGCCTGCAATCACCATCGTGCGACCATCGCCGATCTGATCCATTTCAACCGCGCCGCGATACATCATCGTGCCTTCGTAGCAGAGCGGCCCTTCATTCGGGTGCATCTGTTGACGGATGGATGAACGCAGACCATCTGCGCCGATAAGAATGTCGCACTCGACCGAGTCGCCCTTGGCAAACTCCACTGTGACTTTATCAGCAGTTTGACTGAACCCTGTTACCATGCGCCCAGTTTGCACAGCGGACTCGCCCATCCGCTCGCGCACGGCATCAAGCAGCAAAAATTGGCAGTCACCACGATGAATGGAATATTGTGGGGCCGCGAAACCAGCCTCCACACTTCGCGGGTCGGACTGAATGAGATGGCCAAATTTGGTCCGGTACTCAATGCAACGTGTCCGTACAGCAACCTCGTCCAAACGATCACCGAGTCCCAAATTGCGAAGCACTGCGGAAGAATGAGGCATGAGATTGATACCCACACCCAACGGCTGTATCTCTTCGACCGCTTCGTAAACCTGCACGTCAAAGCCCTTCTCGTGCAAGCAAAGAGCTGTGGTCAAACCGCCGATACCGGCACCTGCTATCACAATTTTTGTCATACCTATTCTCGCTTTTAGTTGCACATAACCCGCAGAACGCGTTGGCGCCTCCACCGGATAAAAAGTTCGTATTTCCCTCAATTTCTGGTAGTTTGTACTTTCAGGCAATTCACCTGAGGAATAAAAAATAGCACAAATTCAACATTGAGAAGGAAGTGCACAACGTGAGCAGGCTGGACCGGGAATTATATGTTTTGGGCGATGCCTCTGAGCATGTCGGCCTTCTCAATTGCGAACGATTGTCCGATCGTCGGCACATTCACGCTTGGCATGTGGAGCCCCATTTCCATCATGGCCTCACACAGATATTTGTTTTCATCAAAGGCGAGATCAACAGCCAGATCGACTATAACTCGGTGAGAATTTCCAGCCCTGCTCTTGTCTGGCTACCCCCCTTGTTCAGTCACGCATTCGATTATGAGCATGACAGCTTGGGTTGGGTCATTTCCATCCCCGACGCCCAGTTAAGCCTTCTAACGCGGGGCGCGGCTTGGTTAGAACAATGGACGGGCACGCCCCAAATTCTGCAAGATGAGAGCTACATTGATATCCTTGAAAAGGCGGCCACTATTTGCAAGCAGATCGAACACGAACACCAACAGAATGGCGAGGAACGAGACGCCATGCTTGAGGCGCTATTTCGTCAGCTCTTGGTCTGCATTTACCGCGGCTTGCGGCGACAAAGAGGTACGCGCCTAGCTGTCAGTGATAGAAAATACCAACTATTGCGACAATTTGAGAAACTGGCTGATGCGCATTTGCATGAGAAACTATCGGTTTCTGATTATGCAAAACTGATGTCGGTTACACCGACACACCTATCGCGGGCCATAAAGCTTGTTACAGGAAGGACCGCTGGTGAACTAATTCAGGATCGCGCTTTGATCGACGCGAAACGCCGACTGGTATTTAGTGACACTTCGATCGCTGACGTCGCCTATGATCTCCGATTTACAAGTCCGTCATATTTCACCCGCTTCTTCACGGCAAAAACCGGAGAAACCCCGAAAGCTTTTCGCAGTCGTATGCGGCAATCTTCTGGCGGATTTTATCCCTTCGACAGCCGAAGGATATAAAATCCGAGTTATCAGCGCGGGCTTCCAACAGCGCATCGCAGTGAGCAATTTTGGAACGAGAAAACCTTCAAATCCATAGGCTTCTGAGCGCTGATTATCATGTTCCCTCTGTTCTCCATCGCCAAATGTAAAAGTACAAAAACCACGCGAGAAAGGGATTATTCGACGGCGACGCTTCCGTATAATGACGCTTGGACTTGGGCCGCCACCTCTTGCAGAGTTTGAATTGCTGTCTCGCAGAAGGCTTCGGTGAAGTGAGAATTCGGACCAAACACCGAAACCCCCATGATCATTCTGCCACTTGTCGACAAAACAGGAACTGCAACGGCCGACATTTCGTCCTCGCGTTCTCCCACGCATTTTGCGTGCCCAACTTCACGGGTTATGCGGATTGTCTCCGTCAGCCGATCAACATCCACTATAGTGTTCTCTGTAAAGGCCTTCCTCTCCGTGTTTGTCAGATAATGGCCGAACTCTTCGTCCGTCAGATTGGCCAACCAAAGTTTGCCATTGGCTGTACAGTGAGCCTCCATCTCAACACCCACGTCAATATTCACGGAGTACGGACGCGCTGAACGTGCCCGCGCTATCACAACCGTGCGATTGTTATGGTTTGCGGTGGCCAACACCGACTCCTTGAGGCGTTCAGAAATCTCGTTGAGATACGGCTGCACCATCCGCGCCAAAGTGTTGTTGGCAAGGGCGCGTTCTCCCAAGTCGGAAAGCATAGCGCTTAGTCGGTATTGTCCACGCTTAATCGCTACCAAAGCGCCTGCCACCTCCAAAGTGCGAAGGAAGCGATAGGCGGTTGTGCTATTAATCTTCAATTCGCGGCTCACCTCCTGAGTGGTGATCGTCGGTCGGCTCTCTGAGAGAAGTTTAAGAATCGCAAATGCGGTCAATACCGATCCATTTAGCTGTCCACTCATGCTCTTCCTCTACATCTTCATTATACGCTGCAACCGCCCACCTGAGTCGAACAAATGTCACCACAATGCATGCTTTTACTGCAACATACGAGGAAGCGCCAGCACCAGGACCGGAAGAGAAATCAATAAGGCAATCCGAACGATTTCGGACAGAAAGAACGGCATAACGCCTTTGAACGTTTCTCGCATCGGAATTTCCGGGGACAACGCGTTTATAATGAATACGTTCAATCCAACGGGTGGTGTGATCAATCCCAATTCAACGACAATCAAGATTATGATGCCAAACCATATTTTGGTCTCGTCTGGCGTCATGCCAAAATCCAGCCCAGCAATCACCGGCCAAAAAAACGGCACAGCAAGGATCACCATGGAGAGGCTGTCCATCAGGCAGCCGAGCACCAAAAAGATCAAGACAGTCAATATTAGAATGGCATACGGAGACATTCCGGAACCCTGCAGCATTTCTGCTGCGGCCTGTGGTGCTCCAATTCGAGCAAGGAACACTTTTAGGAGTTCGGCGCCAAACAGAATTAGAAATATCATGCCCGTTGTTCTGGCGGTTTCTCCCAGAGCGTCAACAAATCCTCGAAACTGCAATCTACCGCGCGATACGCCATATATGACGACCATCACCACGCCCACCGCTGCTGCTGCTGTCGGGCTGTAGACACCCGCATATATACCGCCAATCACAACGCCAAAAATGACAAAGACGGGCAGCACTGCAACCAACGCCTTCAAGCGGTCACCAGCGGCAGGGCTTTCATTTCGAGGAGCAGCGTCAGGCACGAAAAATGTGTATATCCAGATTGTGATCATGAACATCACCATCGCCAGCAAACCCGGCACGAGTGCTGCCGCAAACATCTTGACGATATTTGCCTCGACAATAACGGCATAGACGATCAAAACCACAGATGGTGGGATCAGGATGCCAAGTGTACCGCCGGCAGCCAATGTGCCGGTGGCC
>JBLXBZ010000028.1:0-5859 GCA_048265185.1 Stappiaceae bacterium
GTCGCGGCAAAAGTGTCAGCTCCGGTGCCGCCGATCAGGTTGTCGGCGCCCGCCCCGCCGGAGACCAGGTTGGCGCCCTCGCCCGCGTTGATGACATCTGCACCGCCGCCGCCGGCAATGGTATCGGCGCTGCTTGTGCCAGTGATGGACTCGGCCGAAGCGGATCCTGAGATCAGCTCGATGCCGCCGATGGTCGCGCTTGAGAGATCGAATGCGCCGCCGCCATTGAGGGCGAGCACATCCGTGCCGGTGCCGCCGCTGATGGTCTCTGCCAGGCCGGTGATGTCCGCGGATGTCGCGGCAAAGGTATCCGCTCCGGTTCCGCCGATCAGGTTGTCGGCACCTGCACCGCCGGAGATCATGTTGGCGCCGTCACCTGCGTTGATGGTATCCGCGCCGCTTGTGCCTGTGATGGAATCCGCCGAAGCGGAGCCGGAGATCAGCTCGATGCTGTTAAGTGTCGCGCTTGAGAGGTCGAATGCGCCACCGCCATTGAGGGCGAGCACGTCCGTGCCGGTGCCGCCGCTGATGGTTTCTGCCAGACCGGTAATGTCTGCGGAGGTTGCTGCAAAAGTATCGGCACCCGTTCCGCCGATCAGGTTGTCGGCACCTGCGCCGCCGGAGATCAGGTTGGCGCCGTCACCTGCGTTGATGGTGTCGGCAGCGCTTGTACCAGTGATGGAATCGGCCGAAGCGGAGCCGGAGATCAGCTCGATGCTGTTAAGTGTTGCGCTGGAAAGATTGAATGCGCCGCCGCCATTGAGGGCAATTACATCGCTGCCGCCACCACCGCTGATGGTCTCTGCCAGGCCGGTAATGTCCGCGGATGTCGCGGGAAAGGTATCCGCGCCAGGGGCGCCGCTGAGATTGACGGCACCTGCACCGCCGGAGACCAGGTTGGCGCCGTCACCCGCGTTGATCGCGTCGGCAGCGCTTGTGCCTGTGATGGAATCTGCCGAAGCGGAGCCGGAGATCAGCTCGATGCTGTTAAGTGTTGCGCTTGAGAGGTCGAATGCGCCGCCACCATTGAGGGCAAGCACATCGCTGCCGCCACCACCGCTGATGGTCTCTGCCAGGCCGGTAATGTCAGCAGAAGTCGCGGCAAAGGTGTCCGCACCGGTTCCGCCGATCAGATTATCCGCATCCGCACCACCGGAGATCAGGTTGGCGCCATCGCCCGCGTTGATCAGGTCGGCTCCGCCGCCACCGGCAATGGTGTCGGCAGCGCTTGTGCCCGTGATGGAATCCACCGAAGCGGAGCCGGAGATCAGCTCGATGCTGTCGATGGTCGCGCTTGAGAGATTGAATGCGCCGCCGCCAGTGAGTTCGAGTACGTCCGTGCCGGTGCCGCCGCTGATGGTCTCTGCCAGGCCGGTGATGTCTGCGGATGTCGCGGAGAAAGTGTCGTCGCCAGCATCTCCGGAAAGATTGTCGGCGCCTGCGCCGCCAGAGATAGAATCGTTGCCGTTCCCGCCGAGCACCAGGTCGACGTCGTCGCCGGCGAGGATCGTGTCGTTACCGTCTCCGCCGGTGATCGTGTCGGCGCCGGCAAGCCCGGAATAGGAGTCGTTGCCGGCAAGCAGATCCACGGTATCCGCACCGGCGGTTCCCGTCAGGGCGTCATTACCTGCCGTCGGCACGGGATTGGAGACTGTATATTTGATATTATCGAGGCCGACCCGCCAGTTTGAGGTTCCGGTGTAGGATACGGTGAAGGAACTGACATCGGTCCAATCCCCCGGACTCAAGGTCGCAATCGAGCCGGCAATACTTCCTGAATTGTCCGCGATGGTCACTGTGGTGCCGGAGTTCGGGGTGAAGGTGTAATTGCCTTCACCGGTCAGGTTCTGGAATTCGCCGATCTGGAACTGAGTAATGGAGATCGGGCTTGAGTAGCTCACTGTATAGGTCGTGGCGCTCGATATCACACCGGCATCAAGGAAGCCCGAACTGACCCCGGCCATCGGCGTGGCGTCGGAGCGCTCGACACTGATGGTTAACCCGCTGGTTTCATTGCCGCTAGTGACCACCAGGGTGGTTGTTGACTGGATCGTGGTTACGATCCCGAAAGTCGTTTGATGCAGCGTATGGGGATAGAGCGCCATGCTTTCCCGTGAGAAAGCGGAGAGCGTGACGGGAAAGGCATTCCAGCCCAGATTGGCCCCGACCGATATGGCGGAAGCCGTGACGTCGGTGCCGAAGCCTGTTTCCAGCGCCGTGATGAAGTCGCGCCCCTGGTCTCCGGCCGCGACCGAGCAGCCATAAAGAACAAGGTCAGCGTCGTCGGCCAGGGCTTCCCGAATGGCGCGCAGCCGACCTTCCGATTGTGCGAGAAGCGCCATGTCGACCTGGATGCCTGCCAGAAGCAGGGCGCCCGGCTCACCATGTGAGAGAATGTGGAGACTGGACAGCCCGCGCTCACCTGCCAGCGCCGCCGCCATTTGTCCGAGCGGGTCGCCGTCTTTCGCAAGGTGGACCACCGTGATCGACGGGGCGATACCCGCGAGCAATTCTGCGCTATCCCGGACATCCGGATCTACAAAGAGATACCCGGGATAATTCAAAAGAGCAGAACGAGTGTTAGGTGTTTCGGTAACCGACATCAGTGTTTCCAATTCACACAATTATGGCCCAGTGCCTGGATTGTCCGGCGGCACGCATGGCGTTCACTGCTTAGGCTGGTTTTTTCGAGGCACTCTTCCGACGCGAATCGGGAGACCTTATAGAAAGGAGAGATACCATAAGTTTGTTAACGCAATCTAAAGAGGGATATCGAGTGAGTAAATAAATATGTTTTCGTTGATTTTTTTTGTTGATCGTGACGTCGGATGGGCTTGTTGAGTTTTTCGGGAAAGATACTATGAATGGGCGTATATATTTATTTTATAGAGAAATTATCTCGGCTCTGGATGTTGTTAGTTGTTCGTTTTTGTTCAGGAGATGACCTTGGCGGTTGGTTTTTTTTTGCCCGAAGGTGTGGTTAATTTAAAGTTATCTATGTTGATTTTTGGCGGTGTCTGATTGCGATGTGGTGGTGTGAGTTTTATATGGGAAATTATGGTGTTTGATGGTTTTTGCGTCAGAAAATAAGTTATCAATAATTATGTTGTAAATAATGAGGGCTGATTATTTTGTTCTTTGGTGATGGTGTGGAGTTCTTAAATAATATTAAATCATTAATGTTGTGATGGGTTTTTCATGATTATTCTTAATATTTAATGGTCTCACGATACGGTTTGAAAATTTCTATTTCGTTAATCTCAAAAATATTAATTTAGCCTGCGGTGCTTCCGGATCGCCAAATTCATAGCTTACTCTCAAGGGTGCAGTGGCAGGCTGGCAGAGATAGATGCGAGCGCGTCGAGCGAAACGAAGGCCGGAATTATGGCCGAAATGGTGCTAAGTGTCTGGGTTAGTATGAAATTTGGCGATGTCTGATAATTCTTTGCACCCTCTTGAAGATGCTAAAAGCAAGTACCGGTCTGGGCTCCGGATGCGTGCTGCGCGCATTTGCAGCCGGATTCCCGAAAGCGACCCTCAGTATCCCCAGGCACTTGCATTGCTTGGCACGATCCGGGCCGAAACGGGCCGGGCGGGGGAAGCAATAGCACTGCTCAACAAGGCTGCCCGGTTGATCCCGGATAACGCACGGATCTGGGGTGATCTCGGTGACGTGTCGGGGAAGTCGGGACGCTTTCAGGATGCGGCAGGGTGTTTTCGCCGGGCAACGTTGCTTGAGCCGGGAGTTGCCAGCATTGCCCGGAGGCTGGTGGACTGGGTGCCTGCCCCCGGTAAAAACCGGGTGTTGCGGCGCTGTTCCATTCTTTCGCCTCTGGATAGCGGGATATATTTGCAGCTTGGGCTGGACCGGAAACAATCCGGGCACTTCGAGGCGGCATCGCACTATATGCGCCGCCTGTTGCTCCTTGAGCCTGCCCATTTGGACGGCACTTTCCAATTCGCGAACGTACTTCTCGATCTGAATAACACCGACGGGGCCAAAGCATTTTTCTTGCGCACATTGCGGATCGCCCCACGCAGCGGAACAGCCAGGAACAACCTCGGCCTGATCGCCTTCGGGAATGATGATTTCGAGCATGCCGAAGAGTGGTTTCGCGCGGCGACAGCAGCAGCGCCGGGTCTTGCGGAAGCATGGAGGAACCATGCGCGCGCGCTTGCGAAACTTGACCGGGAAGCCGATGCGCTGGAGCCGTGCAAACGGAGCCTGATGATGGAGCCGGCCAATCAACCGGCATGCATGGATATGGCCGGAATATTGCGCACCCGGGACTGGGTGAAGCGGGTGATATCCCTCGATCCTCTGGCGCATGATTTTTATAATCATATGGCTGTAGCCGGGACCCGCGACCCTGATCGAAAAGGTGTGGATCCCTGGCTCCGGCGCAGCGCTGTCGCCAAACCGGAACATCCGGAAGTCTGGTTCAGACTGTCCTCCGACGCGGGCCATCGAAGCGATCCCCAGGCGGTGGTCAAGCATGGCCACCGGGCATTCTTTATTTCGGACAGCTACGCTCATGCGCGCAACAACACGGCCTTCGCTTTGCTGGGACAGGAAAGGTTCGAGGAAGGCTGGCGGGTTCACACGCGCAGACTGGAAACGCCCGAGGGGCGTGAAATCCTTCGGCGCTTTGCTATCCCGGAATGGCAGGACGAGGCGATTGAAGGAAAGCATCTGCTGCTGTGGGGAGAGCAGGGCATTGGCGACGAGGTGCAGTTCCTGACGCTCCTGAAGCATGTTCGCCGGATGGGAGCGCGGGCGACGGTGCTGGCAGAACCGCGCCTGCGGCCTCTTATCAGGCGCAGCTTCCCGGACGTGATGGTGCCGGATGTGGATGGCCCGAGCGGCGCGGTTGAAAGCCATCACGGCGCCGGTTTCCACCTGGCGATCGGCGATCTGCCGCCCCGCCTGCGGCTGTTCTGCGGCGGTCAGGCGGCTCCGGATCCCTGGGTCGTGGTCGCCCCGGTTCGGGCGAAGGCTTTGCGTGCGGCGTTGCAGGCCCGGCATCCGGGAAAGCATCTGGTCGGGATTACCTGGCGTTCCAGCGCGCCAACCGGGGCGCGGCGCTCAATCCCTCCGGCGCTCTGGGCGGGCATCGCGGAGGTTCCCGGCTCTGCTCTGGTGTCTCTGCAGTACAGCGTGCTGGACGATGACATGGCCGCGTTCGAAGTGGCGGGAATACAGCTCGACAACAGTCATGGCGTCGATCCCATGCAGGATCTTGATGGCCTCGCTGCTCTGACGTCGGTAATGGATCTCGTGATCAGTCCGCCGAACAACACCGTGCATTTCGCCGGTGCCCTGGCCGTGCCGTGCTGGGTGATGGTGCCGACGAGACCCGACTGGCGCTGGGGGCTGAACCGGAGCGATTCCCTCTGGTACCCGAAGACGCGCGTGTATCGCCAGGAAACGGACGGAGACTGGGAGCCGGTTCTTTCTCAGGTCGTTCGTGATTTGAGGCTGTGGAGCAGTCCGTAACCCGGACTTCCAGTCTCTGTGTCCGCCACCGGGCGCTGAAGGGGGCTAGCTCAGCTCCCAGCCGGCAATCGCCGCGATGCCGAGCTGGGCTTTCGAGACCCCGATCAGGGTGAGCGAGCCGCCATCGGAAAGCGTCAGCACGGTGTTCCCGTCACTCTCCGCTGCCGTGTAGGTCAGCCCGTCCTGGAATTGCAGGCTGTCGGTGCCGGCCTGATAGTCGTTCACTTGGTCGTTCCCGCCGCCGAACGTGAAAACAAAGGTATCCGCTCCGTCTCCGCCGGCCAGCGTGTCGTTGCCATGGTTGCCGTACAGCAGGTCATTCCCGGCCCCGCCGGAGATCAGGTCGTTGCCCTGACCGCCAT
>JBLXBZ010000029.1:0-5780 GCA_048265185.1 Stappiaceae bacterium
GTCCGTATGGATATGTGGGGCCCACGTCACGGTCAGCGGATGCATTCCGTATTTGGTTTTAAGGATATGCGCCGCATAAAAGCTGTCCTTGCCGCCCGACCCGGGAAGGAGGCAGTCGTAGCTGCCATCTGTGCTGCGATGTTTGTCGCAAAGCGCAATCAGTTCCTCTTCGCGGCTGGTCCAGTCGATTGTCGTGTGTTTTTCCTCGGCAACCCGGCAGGCGTCGCAAACTCCATCTTCGTCAAGGGATATGGTTTCCTTGCGGCTCTGCTTTGTGTGTTTGAACTCGACCGAAGAATTCGGGCGCTGATTCGAGATCACGCACTTGGTGCAGAACTTGATATCCTTAGGAAGCCCGTAACGCGTTGATGGATCGGAGTTATCTGGCGCAAAGCTCGAGAAATCAATGTCGACATGAGCTGGATACTTGTACATGGGAACCTTAAATTGGTGGATTGCCGCACTGCGCAGAATTCCTAGCACGGCTGCTTGGTGTTGAAGCAAGCTTTTTGCCTCTCCGGATGCTTCGATTCGGGCAAGATACACGCTAGAATTTGGTTAAACGTGCCATGCTCGTCAACGGCACAAAGGGTGTGATTTATATGAATGAGCATTTGGCGCCATTCCCCAGTCTGGGCACGGGCAAACTCTTTTGTTTTGGTCTCGGCTTTACATGCGCCCGGCTGGCGGCGCGCCTAACAGGCAGAGGCTGGCAGGTCGTGGGGACTTCCCGCAGCAGGCATAAGAGTGATGGCCGGGGCGGCGGCGATACGATTGATAGGCATGTTTTTTCGGGAAAAGAGCCTATCGACGATGTTGCTGAGGTATTCGCGGGGGTAACCCATATCATTGCGTCTATTCCGCCGGACGAAGACGGCGATCCCGCATTGCGGCTCCATTTATCAAGTCTCCGCGCTCTGCCAAATCTGAAGTGGGTCGGATACCTCTCCACGCCTGCCGTGTACGGCGATAGGGGCGGCGCTTTCGTGCATGAGGATGACGACCCAAATCCGGGCTCTGCGCGCGGTGCCCGGCGCCTTGCGGCGGAACGTGCATGGGTTTCCGCTTTCGAGGATACTGACGTCTCTGTTCAGGTATTCCGGCTCTCGGGGATCTATGGTCCCGGCCGGAGCGCCATCGATCAGTTGCGCGGTGGGAAAGCCCGGATCATCGACAAGCCTGGTCAGGTCTTCAACCGTATCCATGTCGACGATATCGGGACCATATTGATGGCGTCGATGCAGCGGCCGCATCACGGCCGTATCTACAATGTTGCGGATGATGAAGCCTGTCCCAGCGGAGATGTCATCCGCTACGCCGCGGAACTTCTCGACATGGAGCCGCCGGAGCCGATTCCGTTTGACTGCGCGGAGCTGTCTCCGATGGCGCGGTCGTTTTATTCCGAGTGCAAAAGGCTCGATACCGCGCGAATCAAGTCCGAGCTTGGTGTCGAGCTGGCATACCCCACCTACCGGGAAGGGCTGCGTAGTATTCTTGACGATGCGTGAACTGCCGCGTAGAGCGAACGGACAAGTTCGCACGTAAGGAACGCATTGTGCCACGAGCTCCGGTCCATATTGTCGGCTGCGGAGGTCACGCCAAGGTCATCGCCATGATGGTCGAAGCGGGAGACCAGCTCGACATCGTCTCCTTCATTGACCGGGACCCGGCTGAGGGCGCGTCTTTCCTGGGAAGGCCGGTACGGGACGAAGACACGTTTCTCGACGCTCGCTGTGGGGAAGCCGTCATCATCGCTCTCGGTGAAGGTGTGCGCCGCAGGGAGACCGCGGCCCGCTACAAACAGGCCGGTTGCTCCAGCTTTCCAGCCATCGTGGCTCCGTCCGCCGAAGTGGCCGAAGGCGTCTTGATCGGTGAGGGGAGCGTCTTGATGCCTGGGGTAATCGTGAATCCCGGCGCGGAAATCGGTACCTTTTGTGTTCTGAATACGGGTGCGATCCTGGAGCATGATTGCACTCTCGGCGATTATGCGGCGCTCGCTCCGAGTGCGACGGTGGGCGGTGATTGCCGGATCGGGGCTGGTGCCTATATCGGCATTGGTGCCGCTGTGTCCCACGGTCGTACGATTGGACCGAATGCCGTTATTGGCGGCGGGTCCTTCCTGGCCTCCGACGCTGGCGCCGACGAATTATGGGGCGGTGTCCCCGCAGTCTTGATCCGCAAGCGCGCACCGGGCGCGACGGTGCTGTGAGGATATATGCAGAATAGTTCGGAAGCGGGCCGGGTCTTCGTCATTGCCGAAGCCGGGGTCAATCACAATGGCGACCTCGCCATGGCGCGCCGTCTGGTGGAAACCGCAGCCGCAGCTGGCGCGGATGCCGTCAAGTTTCAGACCTTCTCGCTGGAGTCCATTGTCGCGGCAACGGCACCCATGGCCGACTACCAGAAAACCAACACCGGAGCCTCGGGTTCCCAGAAGGACATGCTGGCGGACCTTGAGCTGCCGCTGGAAGCCTTTAGCGAGTTGGCCGCATATTCCGCCTCGCTCGGCATAGAATTCATGTCGACGGCATTTGACCCTGTCAGCCTCGATCATCTGTTGTCCCTGAAGGTGCGCCGCCTGAAAATTCCCTCGGGTGAGATCACCAACCCCGAACTGGTGCGGGCGATCGGCGGGGCCGGGCTGCCGGTGATCATGTCGTCCGGTATGGCCAATCTCGGGGAGATCGAGCAGGCACTCGGCTGGCTGGCTGAGAGTGGCGCCGGCGATATCAGTCTGCTGCATTGCGTCAGCGATTACCCGGCCGATCCGTCGGATGCGAATCTGGCGGCCATGGATACGCTCCGGGCGGCTTTCGGGTATCCCGTCGGCTGGTCCGATCATACGCTTGGCGATACCGTGACCATCGCTGCCGTGGCGCGAGGCGCAACGATTATCGAGAAGCACTTTACACTTGATAAGAGCCTCCCGGGGCCGGATCACAAGGCATCGCTCGATCCGTCCGAGCTGAAGCGGATGGTCGATAATATCCGGATCACCGAGGCTGCTATCGGCACTGGCCGCAAGCAGCCGACGGAGGCGGAACGCAAGGTGGCACTGGTTGCCCGGCGCAGTATTGCCGCCCGCTCGGATATCGCCGAAGGGGCAGAAATCAGGGCCGCCGACCTGACATATCTGCGGCCGGGGGACGGGATCGCACCGTCGCGTGCGGATATGGTCATCGGCCGTCGCGCCATGCGGGCGATCCCGGCCGGGACACTTTTGAGCCTCGCTGATATCGGCTAACGCAAAAGTGCCTTGCCGGGACCTCCCTTTCGTCCCATTTACCCCCGCATGAAAACACTCACTGACCGCCCGGCGGCGCTGCCGTCAATCCTCAGCGCCGAGGATATGCTGACCGCGCGCGAAATTTCGGACTGGTTGCTGCAGGTCTCCCGCGAGGGACGTGATCTGGGCCGGCTGTGGGACGAATTTTGCCGCCGTCTGGCATTGGCCGGCGTGCCGGTGGAGCGCGGTACGGCGATCCTGATGGTGCTGCACGCAATCAAGGAAGGCGTGCTTTGCGAGTGGCGGATGGGGCAGGGCGTCGAGGTCGAGCCATGGCATCACGCACCGGGCAATGCGCTCATCTACCAGGCAAGCCCGCTCCGTCTGGTGCATGAAACCGGAAGCTGGCTGCATCGCGCCATCGACGATGAAAGCGCGGCGGAATTTCCGATCCTGGCCGACCTGAAGGCGCTGGGTTACTCGGACTATATCTGTGTGCCGATCATCTTCGCCAATGGCATGCAGAACGCCCTGACCTTTGCCAGCCGGGAGCCGCAAGGCTTTTCCGAGCGTGATATCGCCCTGCTGCAGCAGATCATGCCGACGGCCAAGATCGTGCTGGAGCTGATGTCCGTCTATCGCAGCATGGACGACGTGCTCGCCATGTATGTCGGGCGTGAGCCCGGTGGCCGTATTCTCGCCGGTGAGGTCCGGCGCGGCGTGGTCAACAAGATGGAAGCGGCGATCCTGGTCGCCGATATGCGCGATTTCACGCTGCTGTCCGACCGGCTGGGCGACAAGCAGACGGTTGAGCTGCTGGATGCCTATTACGACTGCATCATCCCGCCGATCCTCGCACATGGCGGCGAGGTACTGAAATTCACCGGCGACGGAATCCTCGCGATCTTCCAGGACGGCTCCGGCATTGGCGAATGCCAGCTTTGCCGGGGCGGCGCGCTTGAGGCCGCCATTGAAGGGCAGGCCTGCCTCGATGCGCTCGACACCGCGCAATGGGGCGCCGATGTCGAGGTCAAGGCGGGCATTGCCCTGCATCATGGCAAGGTCGCTTTCGGCAATGTCGGCTCCGGAGAGCGGCTGGACTTCACGGTGATCGGCAAGGACGTCAACCTTGCCGCCCGGCTCGGTGCCAAGTGCCGCACCCTGCACGAGCCGATCCTGATGTCGAAGACCTTCGCCGACTGCCTGCCGGTCCCGGTGCGCAAACTTGGCGATTTCAGTCTGCGCGGTTTGCCCGGCACGCAGGATGTGTATGTCCCGGCGTGATCATGGAGTTTCCTGAGCCGATTTAAATTCAAATACATAAAATTCATACGTGAATATTTTTTTACTATTTTCGCCGTGTTTCTGTAAAATTGCGACGTTTTCAAATTCCGGGTCAGGGTTGGCCGTGATTGAAGAATGCCGCACCACGAGTCCTGTCTTTTTGAGCAGGGTTGAGAGCTTTCAAGGCCCTGTTTGTGCGATCTGCTCCCTTACTATGCCTTTGCTCACTTGAGGATGGACACTTGTCTTTCGTCATTTTCTGAATATGGCTCTGGTACCCCGGCTGCCATCGTGGTCGGTGGCGGTATTACCGGGTGTGTAACTGCTCTCGAACTGACCCGGCTTGGCTTCCAGGTGACGCTCTATGAAGCCAGGCTGGGGCTTGGCGGTATCTTGCGAGATATTGAGTGCGAGGGGGGCTGGTATTTCAACGGCTGCCAGTATCTGCGCACGGAGCAGGCCTGGCACAAGGCTTTGCCCGAGGCACTACAAGGCAATCTCTACAGGTTCGCGCATTATTACGCCTCCTATACCGATCTCGGTTTTGGTCCCGTCTCGCATAAGGATTTCGAGGCGCCGGTTTTCGACGCTCCGGTGGATGGTCTGGCCGATCTTGAGACTTACCGCGCGTGCGTTAGCCTGGCGGACCGGACACGCTGCTATCCACCGTCCATCGCTGAGGCCGTGCTTGGATGGCTGAGCCATCTTGGGATCGATCCGGAAGCAATTGATGCAGGAAATGCCTACAATGTCCAGCTTGGCCGTCTCTATCTGCGTAGTGACGATAAAGAGATCGAAGCTCTCAAAGCCAAGTCGCCCATTGCGGACAAATTACTGGGCCTGCCGCGCAGTGTCCGAGGCGAGGGGAGGCCGGTCGGCAGTCTGCCAATTGGTGGCTATAACGCTTTCTTTGACGTGTTCGAGAGCATTCTGACCGAGGCAGGTATCGTTATTCGCACAGGCCAGCCGGTGGTGCCGCGGTTTGATAATGATGCGGCCACGCTCAAGCTGCGCGGCGAGACATTGCGGCCGGATCTTATCGTCTGGGCCGCGAATCCGACCCCTGTGATCGCTGCCGCCGGGCTGGGACGCCTCGATGATCCCTTTGTGGATATCACCGTGAGCGCGGGCAGCATTTCCGGCCCCGATCTACCTGCCGATCCCCATTATATGCAGGTCTACAGCACCGGCAGCCCGATCGGGCGCATCTTTGTCTATCCGCGCGAGGGCGGGCACTGCGTCACGGTCGAGCATATGCCGGACGGGCGGA
>JBLXBZ010000030.1:0-5142 GCA_048265185.1 Stappiaceae bacterium
GCGCGAGCGACACGACCTGATTGCCAGTTCACCCCTTCGAGGCCGTTACGACAGGCCGGTCGATCGCGAATCTGCTTATGAGATATTGCTCGAACGGGCGAAGCAGGCTTCGGACAACCAAACGCCAGTGAAGGCCGCTACGTCAAGAAACGAGGTCACCGATGCGCTAGGTGACGCTGCCGGGCGGGTATTCAAGAGCGCAATGCGCCAGGCTGCGACGCAGCTGGGCCGGCAGTTGGCACGGGGGCTTCTGGGCTCTTTGTTGGGCGGTAAGCGGTGATCAGAAGCGATTAGTTGCGATGGCTAAGCTGTTGCTGACGGCAGGGCTTGCGGTGCATATTTTTACAACGCTGCGGGTTACTTGGCTTCAGCGGCTTGCTCTGACAACTCTTTTTCGATTTTCTGCAACTCCGCCTTGAATACCTGATCGTGGACGGTCGGCTTTTTACGCCATGGCTTCCGCTCGGGATCGGGCTGCGCGGCATAGGTCGTTATTTCCCCGCCATACACAGCCTGGAAACGGTTGGCTTGCTTCTCCAGTTCGGCGCGTAGTTCTTCTTTTGTCACGTCTTGTTTTGCCTCTTTGTTATAGGTCTATTTGCAGCGCGGCGCGCTAAGGGGTGCGAGCTATAGGCTCGAATGAGGCCCGGCTCGGGTTGAGTGTGTGTGAGGTAGGGGAAACATTACTGCAAGCGGGCTAGGCTAAACAAGCGTGCCCGTAAAACTATCCGGTAGTAATGCAATATTGAGTCATATCATGAAGCATGCCCGCGCAAGTTATCGCTAAAGGCGGGCTAGAGGTTTGAGCTGTCAGAACACGTTTTGCGGTCGGGGTAGTAACTCGAGGAGCCAGCTGGTTTAGCAATGTGTATCCACGGCAGGAGCTTACAAAAAAACCGCGCCTCATTGGGCGCGGTTTTTTTGCCACATCTAGTTAGCGAGCCGACTGGCTGGCCACATCATTCGGCGCACGGCCATATACGTCGTCCAGACGCTCGATGTCATCCTCGCCCAGATAGCTGCCCGACTGGACTTCGATAATTTCCAGCGGGATTTTGCCAGGGTTGGCCAGGCGGTGAATGGACGTCACCGGGATATAGGTGGACTGGTTCTCGGTTAGCAGGAACGTCTTGTCGTTGCAGGTCACCTGAGCGGTGCCGGAGACGACGATCCAATGCTCGGCGCGATGATGGTGCATCTGCAACGACAGCTGCGCACCCGGGTTGACGCAGATCCGCTTGACCTGGAAGCGGCCACCCATATCGACCGAATCGTACCAGCCCCAGGGGCGATAGACGGCGCAGTGGTTCTGTGTTTCGGAGCGGTTCATGGCGTCGAGCTTGTTCACCAGCTTCTTGACGTCCTGGACCTTGTCCTTGTGAGCGATCATGGTCGCGTCTTTGGTCTCGACCACAACGATGTTATCCAGGCCGACTACGGTTACCAGCTTGCCGTTACCGTGAACCAGACAGTTGCGGCTGTCTTCGACGATCACGTCGCCTCTGGTCACGTTACCGTTTTCGTCTTTTTCCAGCACATCCCAAAGCGATGACCAGGAGCCAACATCGCTCCAGCCCGCAGACATGGGCACGACGCATGCCAGTTCGGTTTTTTCCATTACCGCATAGTCAATGGAGTTGTCCGGGCAGCAGGCAAAGGTGGCTGGATCGATAAGCAGCTCTTCGCCGTTCTTGATGCTGCGCTCCAGTGCAACCCAGCAGGTGTCATAGATATCCGGATCGTGCTTCTTCAACTCGTCCAGGAAAACGCTGGCACGGAACAGGAACATGCCACTGTTCCAGTAGTAGTCACCGGAATCGACGTATTCCTGAGCGCGCACTTCATCGGGCTTTTCAACGAACTGTGTGACGCGGTTGACGCCTTCTGGCAGCCCGTTACGTGCCTTGTGATCGCATTTGATGTAGCCGTAGCCGGTTTCCGGGCTGGTGGCAGGAATACCGAACAGGACCATGCCACCATTTTCGGCTGCATTGGTCGCCAGGGCGAGGGAGCGCTGGAAGGCTTTATGGTCTTCGATGACGTGATCGGCCGGCAGCACCAGAAGCAACTCGTCGCGGTCATCGGCAAGCAACTTCATCGCCGCAATGGCAATTGCCGGAGCAGTGTTGCGGCCGAACGGTTCAAGCATGAGGCCCTGAGTCTGAAGCTTGCGTGCGGCCAATTGCTCTTTGACGATGAACCGGTGTTCCTTGTTACAGACCAGCAGGGGCGCTTGCATGCCTTCGAAGGCCAGGCGCTCGATCGTCTGTTGAAACAGTGTCTGCTCCGCCGTAAGGGCGAGGAACTGTTTGGGGAATGCCTTCCGCGAAAGAGGCCAGAGTCGAGAACCGCTGCCGCCTGAGAGGATGACCGGAATGATGTTGTTTCTCCTGAATCGTTGAGAAGGGGAAGTTCTTCTTGTCCATGTGGGCGGCCAGAGGTCTGTGCTCGCCATACGCTTCTTGGTCGGGCCTTCAGGTGCCGCGTGCCGTCAAGTTCAGTTGTCCTACAGGACCACTGTTTTCGGGGCGAACTGCGTGCTCCGAGCCTGAATGTGGGAGGTGCTGCCTGGTAGTCGATGGGCGCCGCACTTGATATTGCGGAGCTGATAGCGGTTCCGGGGTCGACGCCTGCGAGCGTCTGAACAATCTTGAGCAGGCAGGTGGGCATGCCGTTCAGCTGCGCTCTATCTGCCTGAGGCTGATGTGCCTGGTAGTCGTTGATAAGTACCGACACTGCGCTGATCCGGCCGGTCTGTTCTCTCTTGAACACGCCCGGCGACCTCACGGGTCTGCCTTGGCTGACACGCTGAAAACCTTGTTTTGAATTCCACTGCACGTTCATGTGCGACGTCCCTTTCCGCCTGGAAATGCCGGTACGCGCTTATGATTGCAGGTGCCTTCGGATAGTTCCCCGCTGGCGTGCCGTCGATCGGGGAGTTTTTGACGGGGGAAGAAGATGCGCCAGGCTGCTGGCGCTGTACGCTGTGATTGGCGGGCGGGTTCAGCTCTGGTGTGCAGGGTAGACCGCGTCTGGAGGCGCGATGGCTGGGCTCCCCCGCCAGGAAAGCGAAGGGGGTACGGCCAGGCGGATGGAGTCAGGCTTGAGCGTCTCGCAGAAATACCAGGTGATCAGTCGATGAACTGTCAGGGCAATAGCGATAGCCGTCGTAGTCAAAGCTTGTCAGCTGTTCGGGTTTTTTGATGCGTTCCTTGATCACATAGCGGCTCATCAAACCTCGGGCTTTCTTAGCGTAGAAGCTGATGATCTTGTATTGGCCGCTCTTCATATCCTTGAAGTCGACATCGATCACCCGCGCGTTCAGCGCCTTGCGTTTCACAGCGCCGAAGTACTCGTTGGAGGCCAGGTTGAGCAAGACGTCGTCACCCTGTGCGGCCAGTGCTTCGTTGAGCCATTCGCTTATCCCTTCGCCCCAGAAGGCGTATAGATCCTTGCCGCGTGGGTTAGCCAGCTTCGTGCTCATCTCCAGACGATAGGGCTGCATCAGATCCAACGGTCGCAGGACGCCGTAGAGCCCGGACAACATGCGGAGGTGGCGCTGAGCGAAATCGAGATCCTCTTCAGTGAAGTCGGTGGCGTTCAGGCCGGGGTAGACATCGCCCTTGAACGCGAGGAGCGCCTGCTTGGCATTGCCCGGTGTGAAGGCCGCGTCCCAACTGCCATAGCGCGCCACGTTCAGCGCTGCGAGCTTGTCGGAGAGGTGCATCAGTTCGCCAATTTGCTGGGGCGACATGTCGCGCAACTGGCTGATCAGCGCCTGCGCGTGGTCCAGGTGTTCGGGCTGGGTGAAGCGTTGGGTCGTCGGTGGGGTGTCGTAGTCCAGAGTCTTGGCTGGGGAAATCACCATCAGCATGCAACGGTCTCCTTTAATGTCCGCGGATTCTAGGCGGTATAGCCGTTGTCGCTCCAGCTATGGCCTCGATTAGTTGTTGACCTTGACTCGGGGCGAGGGGGCACGCTCTTCTGTGATCTGACGAAGGAGGACACATGACCGACTGCAACCACTCGCACTGGCAGCCCTCGCACGAATACCGTCCTCTTGAGAAGGGCGCAGAAAAACAGACCTGGGCTGTTGTGCTGCTGACGGGCTTGGCCATGGTCGCCGAAATCGTCGCTGGCTATTGGTTCAACTCGATGGCTTTGCTGGCAGACGGCTGGCATATGGCATCGCACATGGTGGCGATCGGCATGTCGGCGATCGCCTACTTACTCGCCCGACGCTATGCGTACGACCGGCGTTTTGCCTTCGGAACCTGGAAGATCGAAGTGTTGGCGGGCTTTGCCAGCGCTGTATTGCTGGTAATGGTGGCCCTGCTGATGATTGGCGAGTCGCTGATGCGCTTCTGGTCACCGGCCCGGATCGGTTTTGACGAGGCGCTATGGATCGCGGTGATCGGTTTGTTGGTGAATATGCTTTCCGCCTGGCTGCTACGCGACCAGCCCCACCATCATGGCCACGATCACGATCACGATCACGATCACGATCACGATCATTCAAGCGCGCCAGGAAAGGACTTGAACCGTCATGCCGCTTTCATCCATGTGTTGACTGATGGCCTGACCTCAGTCGCTGCGATTGTGGCCTTGCTGGGCGGCAAATACTTCGGTTGGGGTTGGCTAGATCCGCTGATGGGCATCATCGGTGCGATCGTGATCCTGATCTGGGCCAAAGGCTTGTTGCGTGAAACGACAAAGGCGCTGCTGGATCGAGAAATGGACGATCCACTGGTGCGGCGGGTGCGGGAACGGTTGGAGCAACTGCCGGATACCGACGTGACCGATCTGCATCTGTGGCGAGTCGGGCGTGCGCAATACAGCTGCATCGTCAGTGTTGTCACCGATCCGCCGTATTCGGCCGCTCGCTACAAGGCTCAGCTGGCTGAGTTTCCAGAACTGGTACATGTGACGGCTGAGGTGAACAGGTGCGGCGAAAACGCACAGGTTGATTAGCGAGACTAATCCTGGTTTCGGGCTGCGCCAAGCGCTATTCGTCGTTCCGATAAAAAAACGTCATCAGTTTGAAAAAGACTTTTTCCTGTCATCTTTTTTGCGGTATTACCTGATGCAAGACCGCCGAAACCTGCACTCACAGGTGGCGGCCTCTGGGTGGCCCCAAGCCCC